>CAVPCM010000006.1:0-139987 GCA_963702405.1 uncultured Actinomycetota bacterium | reverse complement strand
AAGACCAGGACGACCTGCGGAGCATAGACCGCGATGCGGCCGATCAGCTCGCGACGATGATGCGTGAGGACCCGATCCCGTCCTATCGCTACAGCGGCAAGCCGACCAAGGAGATGCTGGCTACTCGAGCGTCAGCCGAGCTGCTCGCAAGCGACCTTGGGCAGTACGCGAACGAATCTGTCGGACGGAATCCGGGAGGACGTCAGGGAGCTGATCGCCCGGCAACGAGAGCTCGTTCGCGAGCTCACGGACCCTCTTCATCGGCGTCGCGGCAGGGGCGATCGTCCTCGCGCTACTGCTGGGATTCGTCCTCTCGTGGTCGCTGATCGGCCGATCGAGAACATCGACACTCGCCTCGCCGAGATCGCGTCGGGCGACTTCTCGGGTCACGTGGAGGTCGAGAACCGCGACGAGCTGGGCGCGCTGGGGGCCAACGTCAACCGGATGAACGACGAGCTGCGGCGCCTCTACACCGAGCTCGAGGCGGCGAGTCGGCACAAGTCGGAGTTCCTGGCCAACATGTCCCACGAGCTCCGGACACCGCTGAACGCCATCATCGGCTTCTCGCAGGTGCTGCGCGACGAGATGGTCGGGCCCGTGAACGAGAAGCAGGCCGAGTACCTCGACGACATCAGCTCCTCCGGGCAACCATCTGCTCTCCCTGATCAACGACGTCCTCGACCTCTCCAAGGTCGAGGCGGGACAGGTCGAGCTCGAGATGCACCCGTTCTCCCTGCGGGAGGCGCTCGAGCGCGGCGTCGTGATGGTGCGCGAGCGCGCGACGGAGGACGGGGTCCGCGTCGCGTTCGCCGCCGATCCGCGCGGTCGACGTCGTCGAGGGTGACGAGCGCCGGATCAAGCAGGTCGATCTTCAACCTGCTGTCGAACGCGGTGAAGTTCACGCCCGCCGGCGGCGAGGTGGACGTGAGCGCGACGCGGGTCAACGGCGAGGTCAGGGTCTCCGTTGCCGACACCGGCCCGGGCGTCGCTCCCGAGATCGCGAACGCATCTTCGAGGAGTTCCAGCAGAGCGAGACGGGGGTCGGACTGCGCGAGGGGACCGGCCTGGGCCTCGCGCTCTCGAAGCGGTTCGTGGAGCTCCACGGCGGCCGGATCTGGGTGGAGAGCGAGGTTGGACACGGGAGCACGTTCACGTTCGCGTTGCCCGCGGGGTCGACCACGTCATGACGGGCGAGCGGATCCTGGTCGTCGAAGACAACGAGAAGAACATGAAGCTGTTCCGCGATGTCCTGGTCGCGACGGGATACGAACGCTCGAGGCGACGACGGGCGGCGAGGCGGTCGACATGGCATCGGAGCACACGCCGGATCTCGTGCTGATGGACATCCAGCTCCCGGACCTCGACGGCGTGGAGGCCCTCCATCGGTTGCGTGCGGACGCGCCACCGCGACGATCCCGATCGTCGCTTTGACCGCACAGGCGATGCATGGGGACCGTGAGCGGTTCCTGGCGGAGGGCTTCGACGGCTACTGTCGAAGCCCGTGAACGTGCGGGAGCTGATCGGACGTTCGGCAGCACTGCGAGGGAGGCTCGGATGAGCGGCGAGGCCCCTGCTCTTGGTCGTGGACGACGTTGCTCCCAACGTGCGGCTGCTGGAAGCCGTGCTCGTGCCGCGCGGTTACGACGTCGTCTCCGCGACCGACGGCGCGCGGGCGCTGGAGCTCGTCGAGTCGGCCAAGCCGGACCTGGTGATGCTCGACGTCGTGATGCCGCAGCCGGACGGGTACGCGGTGTGTCGCACGATCCGAGAGCGCGAGGAGACCGCGATGTTGCCGTGATCGATTACGGCCGCACGTCGGAGAGGACGGAGGCGATCCGGGCGGGTGCGGACGATCTGATCGCTAAGCCGTTCGACCAGGACGAATTGTTGGCGAGGGTCCGGTCGCTCCTGCGGATTAAGCGCTTCCACGACACGATCACGTCGCAGGCCGCGGAGTTGACCGAGCTGAATCGAACGCTCGAGGAGCGGGTGCAGACCCAGGTCGTGGAGCTCGAGCGGGTGGGGAAGCTCCGGCGGTTCCTCTCTCCGCAGCTCGTCGACGCGATCGTCTCCTCGGGTGACGACGCCATCCTCCGCAGCCATCGTCGGAAGGTCGCGATGCTCTTCGCCGACCTCCGCGGATGGACCAGCTTCGTCGACGCGGTCGAGCCCGAGGAGCTGATGTAGGTGCTCGGGGAGTTCCACTCGGTGATTGGCCGTCTCGTGCAACGGTTCGACGCGACCGTGGGGTTCCTCGAGGGCGACGGGGTCCAGCTCTTCTTCAACGACCCCCACGAGGTTCCCGACGCGGCCCTTCGCGCTGTTCGGCTCGCGTGCGCGCTCCGGGAAGAGATGGCGACGCTGACGCCGTCGTGGCGCAAGCGTGGGTACGAGCTGGATGCGGGTGCCGGCATCGCGCTCGGCCACGCGACATGCGGCGAGGTCGGCTTCGAAGGCCGATCCGACTACGCGGCGATCGGCGCGGTGACCAACCTCGCAGCGCGGCTCGCCGATGAAGCGGCCGCAGGCCAGGTGCTGATCACCCAGCGACTCCACGCGGAGGTCGAGGAAGCGGTCGACGTGGAACCCGTCGGTGAGCTCACGCTCAAGGGGTTCCGGCGCCCGATCCCGGCCTTCAACGTGATCGCCGTTCGTGAGCCGTCGGCGAACGTGTCCGCCCTGCAGGGCTCCTGAGGCGCGGCTCGACCGCGACAGATGCTCTTCCCCTTACGAGATCCTGCCCGAGTGCGCCGGAGCGCACCTGAAGTCAAGGCGGACCGCTCGGGCTATCCTCGCCATCATGTCTTCCGAGCGACCTGGAGAACGACCGTCCCTGTCACGCGCAGAACTCGCCGAGCACGCCGAAGTCGACGTTGCGTTCATCGATCGGCTGATCGAGATCGGCGCGTTGGGGGAGGCTCAGGCCGACGCGCTCGGGGCTATGGACGTCCGGCGCGCTCGCCTCCTTCGCGCCTGGGAGGACGCGGGTCTGAAAGCTGAAGGGATCATGGACCTCGTCCGGAAGGGCGAACTCTCGGTCGCGTGGTTGAACACGCCCGTGATGACCCGCGCCAGGCGCCTGGAGACCACGTTCCTCGATCTCTGCCGAGAGCTGGACGTGCCACAAGGGATGGTCGACGCGATCTACGAGGCGGTCGGTTTCGCGCCGCCGTCTCCGACCGATCGTGTCCGCGAGGGCGACCGTGAGCTCGTGGAGCTTGTTTCGGCATTCGTCGGCGTTGGCGCGGACGAGGGGCCGACGCTCCGATTGCTCCGCGTCTACGCGGATAGCCTCCGTCGTATCGCGCAGGCCGAGGCTGAGCTCTACGAGGTGCAGATCGAAGAGCGGCTCCGACGAGCCGGGCAGGATGAGCGGCAGCTGCTCGAGTTCGGAGGTCGATTCGGAGATCAGGTGATCGGGCTCATCGAGCGCGCCATCATCGACATCTACTCCCGCCATCGCGAGCACGTGTGGATCGAGCATTCGATCAACCACGCAGAGATCGCGATGGAGCGTGCGGGATTGTTCGAGAAGGTGGAGAGGCCCCCAGCGATCTGTTTCGTCGACCTGACCGGGTACACGAGGCTCACGGAAGAGCGAGGTGACGAGGTAGCGGCACAGCTCGCTTCCAACCTGGGGACGCTCGTCGAAGACACGTCACGACGGCACGGAGGACGGCCGATCCGGTGGTTGGGGGACGGGGGGATGTTCCACTTCAAGGATCCCGCTCCAGCGGTCCTGGCCGGACTCGACATGGTCGAGGCAGCGCCACGTGCGGGACTGCCACCGATGCACATCGGGATCCACACGGGGCCGGTGATCTTCCAGGACGGCGACGTCTATGGGCGCACCGTCAACGTGGCTTCCCGGATCGCCTCGCACGCAACGGCCGGACAGGTCCTGACGAGCGAAGATACGGCTCGTCGCTGCGAAGTCGAGGGCGTGCGATTCGACCCTGTCGGAGCGGTGCCGCTGAAGGGCCTCGCCAACCCCTTGGATCTCTACCAAGCTCGCAGGGAAGGTTGACGCCTGACGGATGAACTGGGCATCGAGAGGCGATGACCGACCAGCCACCTGACACCGCTCCGCCCAGCAAGCCTATTGATACCGCGTCGATGAGCACCGCGCCTCGGGCATCAGTGGCCGGTGTGATGGGTAGCTGACCCTAGACCCCTTCTCGCTCGGCGCTCGGCGACTCGGGGACCCTGACCGTTTCATCCGTTGCGAGGATGGGAGACGAGGATCTGAATCCCTTCACGATGCAGTAGATGCCGAGCGACAGCTCCCAGAAGAACTCTGGGATCGTCGCGATCGCCTGCAGGGCTCCTCCGCGTTCCGTCACGTCGAACATGATGGCGATCCCCGTCGCCATGAGCAGCGGACCTCCGATGAGCCCAAGCATCGCCATCCCTCGTGGCACGAGGCCGGATCGGTACATCAGATAGCCCAGAACCACTCCGTTCGCGAAGCCAGCGAAGAAGCCCGGCCCGATCAGGAACGCCCGGTCGTAGATCGCGACGAACGCCTCCCCGAGAGCGGAGTCCGCGCCCGCCGAGGCCTCCTGCCGCATGAACAGGAACGTGAGGAGGCTGACGATCCCGATCGCGATGAACATGCCCTCCACGAGCCGCGCCGAGACATAACCGATGGCGCCGATCTCGCTCTGCCGCTTGAGGATCGGGTAGATCACGACAGCGGTGGCGACGTTGGCGATGATGAGGAGGACCTCGAGGGTCGCGCCCAGCGCCACGCTCGCGGTGGGGTCGGTTCCGCCCCCGGTGATGAGGCTGGGGTCATCTCGCACCGGCGCGTAGAAGATGAAGTAGGCCGGGATCGATGTGACGAAGGTGGCGACGAAGAGCCAGCCGAAGATCCGTGCGATCGTTTGCGGATTCCGAGGGTTCATCTGGGGGACTCCTTCCTCGGGGCCAACGGGTTTCTCTACTGCTAACTCAGATGGGCAACAGCAGTCAAATCGCGCCCGATCCGGTCCACGGGTCCGAATCGACAGGGATTTTCCGAAGCCAGCTGGGATCCGTTCCACTGAAGGCGGACACGCCGACAAGGGGTGGCCGATACGGAGCTCGACCACCTAGCGGGATGGGCACCCCGGGATTGGCGCGAGACGAAACCGAAGCGTAGGGTCGAGGGAAGCCAACGATCGGAGGGGCGATGGCACGCGCATCCAATCCGCGCAGGTTGATCAGAGCTTTGGCAGCGACGGGGGTACTGCTTCTGTCGATCGCGGGTCCCGCATCGGCGCAGGACGTTGGTTCGCGCGACGACGAGAACGACCAGGTCGTCCTCACCGGACAACTCCTGATCGAGGCGGATCGGACCGTGGACACAGCCGTGATCTTCAACGGGCGCGCCACGATCGAGGGGATAGTCCGGGAGGACCTGTTCGTGCTGAACGGCGACACCGAGATCTCGGGAACGGTGAACGGTGACGTGGTGGTGTTCAACGGCGACGTCGCAGTGCGATCCGGCGCGGAGATCGGTGGCGACCTCGTTACCCAGGGCACTCCGCAGGTTGAGGACGGCGCGACGATCCGCGGCTCGCAGACCAAGGTCACGACGAAGTTCGACTACGACATGGGAGGATTCGCCGGCCGTTTCGTGTGGTGGCTCGGCTACACGGTCTCGGTGTTGATCCTGGGTCTCCTGTTGCTGGCATTCGCGCCGCACCTGGACGAGGCCGTCGTCGAGGCGATCCGGGCTCGGTTGGGTTCGAGCATCGGGTGGGGCGTCGCCCTCTTCTTCCTGCTGCCCATCGTCGCGGTGTTCCTGCTCGTGACGGTCGTGGGGATCCCACTGGGACTGTTCGTGCTGTTCGCGCTGGCTCTGATCTACACGATCGGATACACCGTGGCGACCCACGGGGTCGGGCGTTTGGTGATGCGATCCTCCTCGAGGTACGTCGCATTCCTGATCGGCCTGGTGATCCTTCGAGGACTCGCTCTGATCCCGATCCTCGGGGGTGTCCTCTGGCTGCTGGCGAGCGTGTGGGGACTCGGGCTGCTCGCGGTCGCGATCCGCGCTGGGCGCACGCCGCAGACGGTCACGGCCGCCGCCGCGCCGCCGCCGATGCCCGTAGCTAGCTGACCCGCCGCGGGTCCAACCGCCTGTTGCGATCCGGCGAAGAGGGAACGCGGCGGAGAGCGGCGACGGAGGGGAACGGGAGGTTGTCATGGATGAAGGAGGGCACGCCTCTGCCGTCACGCCTGGGTTCGAGCCTGATGCGCAGCACGTCTCGAGAAGGTTCGTCGGGCTCGTGAAGGCACGCGACGTACGGCTGACCGGTTCCGCTGCAGGATTCGTCGCAGCCGGAGGGGACCTGTCGGTCCTCAACGGAGGCTGCGATCCGGTCTTGACGGGAGGGAGTATCACGATCCGGAACGGCGGTTGCGGCCCCGTGATCGCGCAAGGGGACGCGTCGATCGAGAACGGGGGCACGCAAGCCATCCTCGCGGCTGGGGGAGCCACGATCGGCCGGAAGGCCTTCGTCGGCGTCGTCGCGTCGCCGAAGGTCACGATCGAGGAGGGCGGGCGGGTGCTGCTGAGTTCGCCGATGTCTCTCGCCGCGGGTGCCGGCATCGGGTTCCTGGTCGTGTTGCTTTCTCGTCTGATGCGAAGGTAGACGAGGGACGAGCGCCTGCCGATGGCGCCGTGCGGCGTGGCGATCCTGATCGCCGAGCGGTTGCGACGGCGAGCCTGTGGATCTACGCCGGCGCACCGATCCTGTACTTCGTGAGCTTCTTCATCTCGCGGTGGCAGGCGCCGCCCGGCGCTGCCGAACGTGACTTCACCTGATACGGCTCTCGAGAATGGATCAGGCAGCTGCTGGCGTGCTGGTGAGCGAGCGCCGGAACAGCGGTACCGCCGCCGCGAACAGCACCACACCGTAGACCGCGAGGACGGTGAGATCGCGCCACGCCTCGGCAGGGGTGGCTCCGCGCGTGATCGCATCGTCCATCGCGCCCAGTGCCCAGGCGTGCGGCGTCAGGTGCGCGATCCGCGCCATCACCGGCGGGAAGATCTCGAGCGGGACCATCGAGCCTCCGAGCGCGGCGAGCGCCAGCCCAACGAACACTCCGACGGCGCCTGCCTGCTGTTCCGACCGCATCAAGGCCCCGAACAGCATCGCCGCTCCCGTCGCCGCCAATGAGAGCAATGCCACGCTGAGGAGGATGGTGCTCAGGTTCCCCCAGTCGATCCCGAAGAGCACCGTCGATCCGAGAACGATCAGGAGACCCTGAAGGAGCGCGATCGCGAAGCGACCGAGCGCTTCCCCGGAGAGAACGGTCCCGATCGATGTCGGGGAGGCGATCATCCGACGGGAGACGCCGAGTCGGCGCGATTCGACGAGCATCGAGGCAGCCGACAGGGAGGTCACGAACACGAAGAGCGTCAGTTCCTGGGCGGCTGCCGTGCTGAGTCCGCTTCCTTCCGGGTTCCCTGCCGTCGATGTGCGAACCGCAACGATCGGGATCGTTCCGCTCTCCGCCCGCGCTCTCGTCAGGGCCTCGTCGAACGAGTCCGCTGCCCCCCGCTCATGCGCCAGGCGGGCCGCGTTCACGAGCGAGCTCTGCTGATCGATCACCGAGGCGACGATGAGCGAGAGGTCACCGCCGGCACCGGTGGGCAGAGACACCCACGGGATCTCGACCGACCGTCCGTCGCGTATGTCGGCGTCGTAGCTGCGGGGGATCACGAACCCGCCTTGGAGATCGCCGAGCAGAACCGCCTCGCGCATGGCGTCTGCGCTCACGAACGTTCGGACCGTCGATCCCTTCCACCGAGCGCAGACGCTGCACGATCTCGCCGGCGAGTGGCGCCTGCGCCGCCACGACGCCTACGCGCGGTGTGAATCCCGAGCCGAAGGTGGCTCCCAGGACGAAGATCAGCAGGAACGGGAAGATCACCACGAAGAACAAGCCGGTGCGGTCCTTCGTGAGCCGCCGAACGTTGATAGCAGCGATCGCGAGCGCCTTGCGGGCGGAGTTCATGGGCTCAGCATCCTTCGTGCTCGAACCCACGTGAGGGTTCCGAACGCCACTCCGATCGCGAGCGTGCCGGCCAGGGCAGGGAATGCACCGACCAGTCCGCCGCCCGTCGCCAGCTCCGTGAATCCTTCCATCAGCCACCCCTGCGGGGAGAGGAAGCGAGCCGACGCGAGGAGTCCGGGTGCCTGGGAGATGGGGAAGAAGGTTCCTCCGAGGAGTCCGCCGACGACCGCAACGATCGAGGCATAGTTGCCGGCTTGCGTCGACGTGGTGGCGAAGGTCGCGACGAAGCTGGTGACCGCCACGGCCGTTGCCACGCCCGTCACGACCAGCAGCGCGACGCCGACCAACGGACCCCACGACGCATCGAGCAACAGGGTCGTGCTCACGACGAGCAGGCCGGTCGAGAGTACGCCCACCATGAAGCTGGCGAGACCCTTGCCGATCAGCACGGAGGCAGGACGGATGGGGGCGGCCAGCAGTCGCGCGAGTGTGCCCTGCTCACGCTCCTCGATCACGCTGCGGATGCCGAACTCAACCGTGAAGAAGAGGAAGAACACCGCCATGCCGATCGCCGTGAAGGTCGAGGGAGTGACGCCTTCGTCAGCGGTCACGCTGATGTCCAGAGAGGCAGCGGGCGACAGCTGCGCCGCCGCATCGGCGATGGCCGGCCCGTCCTCGGGTGTCTCGCTTGCCGTCGCAACGGCGATCGCGATGCCGTCGAGTCGCGCGGCGAAGGAGCGAGCGATCGAGGTGGCGACCAGAGGGCCGAGATCGGAGTCGGGCGAGCCGATCACCTCGATCGACCCCCCGCCTCCGGATGTGGACCGAGCCGAGAGGCCAACCGGAAGCACGAACGCGGCGTCGAGGGAGCCTTCCTCGGCTCGTCGTTCTGCGACATCTCGATCGCCGAGAGGGTGCACGGTTCCGACGTCAGCAGCTCGGAGCGTCTGCTCGAATCGGTCTGCGACAGCCCCTCCGTCGAGATCGACGAGCCCGATGTCGAGATCGAGGTCGCCTTCGGCGGCGCCGCCCAGCGTGAGGGCGAGGATCGAGGCCAGCGCGAACGGGAGGAGCACGCCCACCAAGAGGGCGGTCCGGTCCCGTATCCGCTGCCGAAGGTCCTTCTCCGCGATCGTTCGAGATGCCCGGCCCTGGGATGTGCCCATCGGCTCTAGTCGCGGAGCGCCTTGCCCGTGAGCGACAGGAACACCGCCTCGAGATCGGGCTCCTGAACTTCCACGGAGGAAACGGTCCCGCCATCGCTGGTGACGGTCTGAACGATCGGTCCGAGTGAACCCCTGGCGTCATCGACCAGGAGGTCGACCTGAGCATCTCGTGCCGACACCTCGACCACGCCGGGCACGCCGCGCAGGCCAACGAGTTCTGGCTCGGAGATCCCCGGAGCGATCATCCGGACGCGATCGTGCGCCCCGATGCTCGAGACGAGCTCTCGCCGGGTGCCCTCGGCGAGCAGTCGCCCCTCGTCGAGGATCCCCACACGGTCGCAGAGGCGTTCTGCCTCCTCCATGTAGTGCGTCGTGTACAGGACCGACAGGCCGCCCGCGCCGAGCTGCTCGACGGAGTCGAGGATGGCATTGCGACTCTGTGGGTCCACGCCGACGGTCGGCTCGTCCAGGACGAGGAGACGCGGGCGATGGAGGAGTCCCAGGCCGATGTTCAGCCGGCGCTTCATCCCACCTGAGAACTCCGATGTTCGATCGTTGGCCCGGTCCTGAAGCCCGACGGTCTCGAGGACTTCTGCGACCCGCTCGCTGAGCTCGGGATCGTGAAGCCCGTACAGGCGGCCGAAGAACGCGAGGTTCTCTTTCGCCGACAGGTCGGGATAGATCGCGATCTCCTGGGGGACGAGGCCGATGGACGCCTTCGCGTCGATGCTCGTCGTATCGAAGGAGCGGCCTTCGAGCAGGATCTCCCCGGCGTCTCGTGTCAGCAGACCGCACACCATCGAGATGGTCGTGGTCTTGCCGGCGCCGTTGGGCCCCAGTAATCCATAGGTCTCGCCGGCGGCGATGGAGAACTCGACGCCATCGACCGCAACCCGGTCGCCGAACGACTTGCGGAGCCCGCTACACACCAGCGTCGCGGTCATTCGCCGCAGCCTAGCGGACGACCAGGGAGTGAGCGCTTACCGTTCTGAACGGCAGAGGTCCTCTCAGGAGCCTGGTTGCATCTTCCGCACCAGGGAGCCAGCCTGGCTGCGAGATGGAGAACTCCGAGTGGACACCGGTCGCCGTGCGACTGTTCGCGTTCTCTGTCCTTCCGGTGCTCTTGGCCACACTGCACGTTCGACTCGACCGCGAGGTCGAATGATCGGCTCTGGACGACCGAGGTCTACCTGATCTATCTGTTCGTGCTCGGGGTAGCCGGCGGCGGGCTCAGTGGCTTCTTCGGTCATGTCTTCACGCCCGACATCGTCGCGGAGTCGATCGATTGGCCGAAGGGGAATCCGTTCCAGCAGGAGATGGGTTTCGCGAACCTCGCCACTCGGGGTCCTGGGATTCATCTCGGCGGTGCGAAGGGACGGCTTCCGGGAAGCCACGGTGATCGCCGTAACGATCGTGGGGGTGGGCGCGACCGTGGTGCACGTGATCGACATGATCCAGGAAGGCAACCTTGCCCCGGGCAACTCCATCCAGAACATCGGGAACCTCCTGAAGCCCGCCTTGCTGATCCCGTTGCTGATCGTGAGTCGTCGTACCGAACGGAACGAGGGGGCGAGCCCATCCTTCGAAGAGAGGCGGGAGCCCGTCATCGCGACGGCAGGGGTGGCCACCGCTGTCGTTGGCACCGCCTTCGGGATCGGCTTCGCGCTCGAGCTCACGATGCCGGCGATGCTGATCGCAGCTGTCCTGGCGGCCGGCATGGTGGCGCGATCGGCACGCATCTCAAGGGAGCAACGAGACCAGCACCCCGAGCATCGCTCCCTCCCGGGGGTCCACTCGGAGGGTACCGACTAGACTCGCTCGTGGTGTCGGACAGAACTGAGCACGCATCGACGTCGGGATTGTTGGGCCGCAACGTGCTCGTTATCGAGCAGAAACCGAAGTTCGTCGAGCTCACCAACGAGTACAGGGTCCTGGACGAGGCAGGGAACGAGATCGGCGTGATCCGTCAGGAGGGCCAGTCGAAGGCGCGCAAGCTCCTCCGGCTTGTCAGCAGCATCGATCAGTTCCTCACCCACCGCCTCTCCTTGTATGACGCAGTAGGCGCGAAGGTCCTGGATATCGTTCGTCCAGCCAAGTTCCTCAAGTCAAGGCTGCAGGTCCTCGACGGTGCTGGCACCGAGCGTGGATGGATCGTGCAGGAGAACGTGGTGGGGAAGAAGCGCTTCGGGCTCCAGGGAACCGAAGGGGACCGCCTGGGGTCCATCAACGCCGATAACTGGCGCTCTTGGGACTTCGCCATCGAAGACTCCCGTGGCAGCGAGGTCGGCCGCATCACGAAGCGATGGGCAGGCATCCTTCGGGAAGGGTTCACGACGGCCGATCGGTATCTCCTTCACGTCGCAGCCGAGGTTCCGGCGGATCTGCGGCTGTTGATGTTCGCCTCCGCCACCGGCATCGACACGGCGTTGAAGCAGGACGACACGGGTGGCTGGGGCTTCGGCGGTATCGATCTCGATATCTGATCTCTGTCTCTGAGTGGAGCCGGCACTCCCCGATTTGCCAAGAGCCAGTCACTGATGGAAGGTGTCGAGAGTGTTGCGTGAGGAGGGAACACCGTGAGCTCAACAGCTGAGGATCGAGTGCCGCCTCCGCCGGCGAGTGAGCAGGTCGGAACGTCGTCCTACCGGAACGGGATGGGGACCGCAGCGCTCGTCGTGGGCGTCGTTGCGCTGGTGCTCGCGGTGTTGCTGATCTTCTTCCCCATCGCGTTCGTCCTCGGCATCCTCGCCGTCATCTTCGGGTTCGTCGGCATCAGGCGTACAGACCGAGGCGAGGCCAACAACAGGGGCCACGCGCTCGCCGGCCTCGTGTGCGGGGCGCTGGCATTCGTCTTGGCTATCTCCATCGCGATCCGGCTGGGCACGTTCATCAACGACCACTCCGGCGACTTCCAGAGCTTCTGGACCTGCATCACCGGCGCCCCCACTGAGAGCGAGCAGCGCTCGTGCGGTGAGACGCTCGCTCGACGGCTGGACGAAGCATGATCGAGGCGAAGGGACTGAGCAAGCGGTACGGATCGAAGGTCGCCGTCAACGATCTGAGCTTCGAGGTGCGACCTGGCCGCGTCACCGGCTTCCTCGGTCCGAACGGATCCGGGAAGTCGACCACCATGCGGCTCATGCTCCAGCTCGACCATGGTGATGGACAAACGCTGTTCGACGGACAGCGGTACGCCGACATCCAGTACCCAACGAAGGTGGTCGGGTCACTGCTCGAGGCTCACGCCGTGCACCCCAAGGTCACCGCCAGGAACCATCTCCGCGCGCTCGCGGCCGCCAACCGGATCCCCGAGAGCAGGATCGACCACGTCTTCGGGCTGGTGGGGCTCACCGACGCCGCGGATCGCCATACGGGAGGGTTCTCCCTCGGGATGTTCCAGCGGCTGGGCCTGGCCACTGCGCTGTTGGGAGACCCTGGAACGCTGATCCTCGACGAACCGATGAACGGCCTCGACCCCGAGGGCATCCATTGGATCCGGTCACTCCTGAGGCAGCTGGCGGGCGACGGCCGGACCATATTCGTCTCGAGTCATCTCCTCGCAGAGATGGCGGAGACCGTGGATGACCTCGTGGTGATCGGTCGCGGTCGATTGATCGCGCAGGCAGCCCTCGACGAGTTCATCGGCCACGCCCGACAAGGGGTGAGGGTTCGGAGCCCGCAGCTCGACGAGCTCGGGAGCCTGCTCGCAGGGCTCGGGGCGACGACGACGCTCGAAGGAGACGGAAGTCTCACGGTTTCCGGCGCAGAGGCTTCGGCCATCGGCGACCTCGCTGCACAACGTTCGATCGCGCTCCACGAGCTCACCGTCGTCAGCTTCTCCCTTGAGGAGGCCTTCCTTGATGCGACCGCTGGTTCCGGTGAATACGTGACGATGCCGGACGAGGATGTGCCGGTCGTCGTCGCCGAGGAGGACCGGTGAACAAGCTCATCCGTTCAGAGTGGATAAAGCTCCGCTCGTTGAGGACCACCTGGATCCTCGCTGTTCTCGCGGTCCTCACGGCGATGGCCATCACCGGGGCCGCGACAGGCTCGATCAAGGCGGACACGAGCGCCTTCGAACGGGTCGACCTCTTGCTCACACCGGCTCCCTTGCTCGTGCGGCTCTTCATCCTGGTGTTGGGCATCATGGCGTTCTCGAACGAGTACCGCTACGGCACGATCATCCCGAGCCTCGCTGCGGCTCCGATCCGTGGTGAGCTCCTCGGCGCGAAGCTCGTCGTGCTGGGAGCTTTCGGCTTGCTCCTGGGAGCGGTCGTGACGGTCGCTTCCATCGTGACCGGGCTCACGGTGCTGTCCATCGTCGGACAGCCGGTCTCGGTGTTCGACGGAGAGATCCCACGGGCGATCGCCGGCACGGTCGCGTTCTACGGGATCTGCGCGATCGTCGGTGTGGGTGCGGGTGTCCTTGTGCGCCAGCCGACGATCGCGATCGGCATCCTCATGCCGTGGGCCTTGTTCGGTGAGAAAGCGTTGGGATCGTTCCTCCCCAACCTCGCGACGTACTTGCCCTTCACTGCCGGCGCGCAGCTCTACGCGGTCACCACGGAGGGCCCGCCCCTCGATCCGAGCGTGGGTGCCGCACTCTTCCTGACGTGGACCGCGCTGTTGATCGTGGTGGGGATGGTGCTATTCCAGCGGCGTGACGTCACCTGACGTTCGACGTTCGCGGATCCGGTGGACGATCAAGGCGGTCCCCAGCGCGATAGTGGTACCGAGGAGCACACCCCCGATCGCGTCGGATAGCCAGTGCGCTCCCAGGTAGGTCCGCGAGAGGCCCATCAGGAACGAGAACCCGACGGCCGCCGCTCCCCACCGATAGCGGCGCGGCCCCTCGGGGACCAGCGCGATCACCGCTGCCACGGCGGTGACCGAGGCGGCCACGGCGTGCCCTGAGGGGAACGAGGCGGCACTCGTTTCGACGAGCGAACCGAGCGCTCTCGGCCGGTCATACAGCGCTTTGAGCGTCCCGATCGAGATCTCCGAGACAACGATCGCGGATACGAACGCGGCGAAGTGCCACCACCTCCGCCGGATGGCCAGCCACACAGCGATCCCGAGGCGTATCGGCGCCATCACGAAGGTCAGCCCGACCACGTTGAAGAGATGAGCGACCACGGTCAGCCATCCGGTCCGGAGCGACACGATCCATCGAAGGAACGCATCGTCGATCGGCTGGATCAGTCTGCGGCCGGCATCAGTGGCCATGAGAGCGAAGAAGGCCACGGTCGTTGCCGCGAGAACCGCCGTGACCACCGTGTCTCGTCGCGGCATCCCGAGAAGTGGATGCTCCGGATCGTCCTCGAGGTCCATGGGTTCGAGAGGCCGGCGGCTCACGGCGAACACGGCGCGCCCCGGCCGCACAGGGCCAGACCCTCTGTCTCCCTGAGGTGGGCCACCAGGTCGGCTCTGGGGACGAACGACACGGCCTCGTCCACGTCGAACACCAACGCAGTGGGAGCGCCTTGGGCGAAGGCGAACCGATACGTGGCGCATCCCCCCGGGAACACGTAGGAGCGAACGTTGAGCAGCTCCGGCGTGAGCGTGGACGGAGCCTCGAACCTCCGCGTGCCGGCTTCATCGGAAGGGACCTCGTGGGCGCTCGACACGTCGCACGCGGACTTGAGCGTGACCGTGACCGCTCGCATCCCGGCCAGGTCGGAGTTCAGCCAGAAGATCGCCTCACCGCTGTGGATGTCGCCGCCCCCATAGGTCCACCCGGAGGGAAGAGCGTCGAGACAGGGGATCGCAGCCGCAGCCGGAACGGACTGTGCCGAGAGGATGGACGCACGGCTCACCCCGCACTCGGGCGCCCTCGCGATCTCCAGGTTCTGTGCCGGAAGGAAGGCGTTGATGCTGGAAGAGACCGCGATCGCGAACGCGATGAGCATCCCGAGCGCGAGGAGGACCCGGCGAACGCTCCATCGTTGGATCGAGATCGGCCGGCGCTCGGGCGCGAGCGCCCGGAACTGCCCCACGAGGTCGCGGGGGTCCCGTTTCATGAAGGCCCGGAGCTGCGTGGGACTGGCGATCCCACGGGTGGCGGCGAACGCTTCGGCGATCTCGTCGGCGGTGAAGAATCTGAGCGCGCACCGGTACACGAGGTCGACGTCCGAGCGGACCGCGAGGACGAGCATCATGTTGCCGAGGTCGACCGCCTGCCGCCAGGGCGACGGCTTCACCTGCGCGAAGAAGACGTCGATCAGGAGCACGCGTCCGTCCCTGACCATAAGGTTCGCCGGTTTGATGTCGCGATGCGCCAGACCCGCATCCCACAGCTTGCGGACCAGCGAGAGTCCGTCGTCCACGATGCCTTCGTCGACGTCGACATCGCCGATCTCCGCGAGCACCCTCGAAGAACTCCATGACGATCATGTACTCGCGTTCGGGCGAGATCTCGACGATCCCCTGCGGCGTCGGCACCGAGATGCCTTCATCCGTCATCAGTCGCAGCGTGTAGTCCTCGTACTCCACGAATCGCCGGACGGACTGGAACGAAGCCTCGTCCTCGAGCGAGCCGTACAGCACGATCCTCGACAGCTTGTACCAGCGATCTGCACGTACGTGACTCTTCGCGTAGAGCTTCGCGAACAGATACGTGTCGGGGTCGCCCGCGACCTTGAGGCGAAGGGGGGTGGAACCTCCCGATCCCTCCAGCCCGACCGGCTTGATCTCGAGCACCGTGAGTCCGAGCTGCTCCTGCACCGCCTCCCGGATCGCCTCTCCACGTGGACCGGTCACGTCGAGGTGCGCGGTGCTGCCCTTCCGATAGACGACGGGGAAGACCTCGTTCGGGGTGAACCAGCGGAACGCCGTCAGCGGGAACGCCACGCCGAGGATCAGGCCGTAGACCACGCCCGGCGGTCCGTCGACCGCCAGATACATCCTCGCGAACACGAAGAGGCCGATGAAGAAGGCGATCGCGAGTTTCGCGAACCACCGGGGCCGACCCGGGACGACCAGGGAATACACGATGCCGATCAGGACCGCCGTGAGCGCGGCGACGGGCGCCGACGGCAACGCGAACCCACCCCATCCACCGATGATCGTCACGCCATAGGGACGCGGTCGGGACATCAGCTCGTACACGATCTCTCCGACGATCTGCATGGCGAAGAGGCTGCCCAAGAAGACCAGCAGGTGACGCCATCTGCGGAAGATCATCAGCGCGCACACCATCCCCAGGCCGAGGACGGTCATCCCCCAATCGGAGCCGGCGGCCTTGATCCCGCGCATGATCGGCGTCAGCCAGTCCACACGGAGGTTCGCGACCCGAACCAACCACCACGTCTCGACACGGTCTGAGAAGTGGAGCACCGCGTCGATCTGAAGCACCAGGACGGTCGCGATGGAGGCGTACGCCATCATCCCGAGCCAGAATCGACCGCTCGCACCCATCCTCCGCCGCAGGGGCGGGGGAGCGCCCGTAGGACGTCGTTGTTTCCGGGTTCGCCTGATCGTGTCCTCGTGATCGGGCACGGTCACGAGCTCAGAAGCTTCGGCGGCGCCAGGCGAGACGACTCCGGGATCGTTCGTCACGAACCCTCCAGGGCAGATCGGTGTTCCTGCAGCCACGACGCCAGCCACTTCGCGCGCGGTGCTTCCCGCCACCACTCGACCGATCATCGCTCGAAGGTCCGAAGTCGTGAGGAGCGCGGACACGGCATCCAAGGTCTGGACGACTCCCTCGCCGTGCGTGGACAGCACCTCTCGACGCAGGAGGGGCGTGATGTTCTCGGACGGCTGGAGTCCTCGGTCGTCGGTCAGGACGACGAGTCCCTCGGACACGATCGCAGGATCGGTCGTGAAGAGAAGGGCGACGTCGATGCCCCCCGAGCGCAGCGCCTGGAGCGTCAGGGGCCCGCCCGTGTCCAGCGGGATGAACTCCCGGAAGGCGAGTCCGTACACATCCCCGAGACCGACCAGGCACAGGCGCCGCTGCGCGCACTCCGGTGGGCCGCCGAACACGAGCCGCGAGTCCACGGCAGCGAGGTCACCGATGTCGCGCAGGCCGAACCGATCGGCCGTCGCTTGCGTCACGACGATCGCGTTCGCATCCTGGCCGGGGGCCGGCGCCAGCGCGATCACACCTGAGGGCGTGACCACCCTCGTCAGTGCGTCATGCGTCTCCCTGACGCTCGCGGTTCCCTCCAGGGCACCGAGTGTGAGGAAGGCGAGGGCCGAGCCCGCGTACTCGGGAACGACATCGATCAGCCCCTCCGCGAGCGCCGGTTGCACGAGCTCCCTCGGGCCGGCGTTCAGCACCGGGTCTATCGGGTACCCCTCGGCCTCCAAAGCTTGGGAGTAGAGCTCGGCGAGGATCTCGCTCTCGGTGAAGCTGAACGCGGCCACCTGGATGGCGTCGGGTTGGCGAGCTGTCGGCGCGGGAGCGCCCTCCGTGCAGGCGGCGAGCAGAACGAGGATGCTGAAGACGCGGGGAGCGGAGCCCCGGATCCGCGCCCTCATCTCGGGGATCCCGCGGGAACGACGGAAGGTTGGGGGGCATCGGGTTGCGGTTTCCGCCAGCTCTTCTTGCGCTGCCAGATCAGATAGGTGAAGCCGCCGAGCGGGATCTGGACCCCGAACGTCAATGTCCGGAACAGGAGCGCGGCAGCCGTTACCTGGACCTTGAACTCGTCGAGCGGGACATCCGCGTGGGCTCTGCCGGCGGCGTAGAGACCACCGATCAGCCCGAGCTCCACCACGCCTACGCCACCGGGCGTGATGGGGATCGCCGAGATCAGCCGGACGAAGGCGAAGACCGCGAGGACCTGGATCGTGCTCACCTCCTGCGCGGACACACCGACGTGACGAAGCGAGAGGACGCAGCACGAACCACAGCGCGAGGTGGCTGGCGATGGTCGTGATCGTCAGCGCGGGCCACCGCGCGACGACCAACCCGATCGTCTGCTTGCGGAACCGCACGGCGGCTTCTCCCCACGTCTCGGCGGGGGGCTTGTGGAACAGTCCTCGGATCGACGACCAGATCTTGCCGAGCCGGGCTCCGATCGCCCGGGCGAACGACTTCTTCCACAGCATCATCGCGAACAGCACGACGCTGCCGGCGAGGAATACGAGGCCGATCAGCGCCGGCGCGAGCAGCGTGTTCGTGGCCCGGCCCACGATCGCGAGAAGCGCCACCGCGATGATCGGGAGACCCAGCTTCAAGAACGTGTTCCAGATGCCGGTCGTCGAAGCGAGCAGGGCCACCTCGGAGCCCGTGAACCCCCACGAATGGAACATCCCGTACATGAGGCCGGTCGCGACGACGCCGGCCCCCGGCACCAGGTTCGAGACGGTCGTCGAGGTCTGATTGCTCACGGCCGCCTGTCCGAGCGTGAGTCCCGGCATCGCCGCCTGCATCTGCCACCAATAGGTGAAGAGATTGAAGACGGTGGCGGCGATGAGCGAGAACATCTCGATCCACGTCAGTGCCCTGATGGTCGCCCACACATCTGCGTAGCTGGCGATCTGCGGCAGGATCAGTCCGAAGATGGCGACCAAGACGAGTGCGGACAGGGAAGCCTGGATCACGCGGATCACGCGCTTGCGTCGCGGTTGGTCGACCGATGCCATCACCAACGAGCCTCCTCCGATCACACCCGAGGTACAAGCCGTGGTCGACCGACTCCGCCAACCACGCCGAGGCGGTCGATGCTCTACGGTATTCCCAGGAGGGCGTGAGAGTGGGCGACTCGAAGGTCAAGGCGAAGCAACGCGGCTCGTGAGTCATCTCGACGGCGATCCGACAGCGATGCAACCACGTCGTCGCCTCCCAAGGTGCCGAAGAAGGTCTACGCGGCCGAGCTCCTCCGGCTCCAGGAGGAGCTCGTGAAGATGGCCGAGTGGGTGAAGGCGTCCGGCGAGCGCGTGGTCGTGATCTTCGAGGGCCGAGACGCAGCGGGCAAGGGCGGCGCCATCAAGCGCATCACCGAGTATCTGAATCCCAGGATCGCGCGGGTGGTCGCGCTCCCGGTGCCCTCGGAACGACAGACGACCCAGTGGTACTTCCAGCGGTACGTGGAGCAACTGCCTGCCGGTGGCGAGATCGTGTTGTTCGACCGCAGTTGGTACAACCGCGCCGGCATCGAGAAGGTGCTGGGGTTCTGCACACCCGAGGAGCACCGGATGTTCCTTCAACAGTGTCCGATCTTCGAGCGGCTGCTCGTCGCCGACGGCATCCACCTGACGAAGTACTGGTTCTCCGTGAGCGACCAAGAGCAGGAACGGCGTTTCGAGGCTCGGATCGACGACCCGATGCGCCGCTGGAAACTCTCCGAGACGGACCTGGATTCGCGCACGCATTGGGTCGACTTCTCGCGGGCGAAGGACGAGATGTTCGTGCACACCGATATCCCGGAGGCACCGTGGTTCGTCGTCCCCGCCGACGACAAGCGTCGGGCTCGCCTCAACTGCATGGCGCACCTGTTGAGCCGACTCCCGTACGTTCCGAAGACGCTCAAGGAGTTGGAGATGCCCGAGCGGCAAGACGACGAGGGCTACGTACGGCCTCCGCGCGAGATCTACACGTACGTGCCCGATCACGCCGCGAGCGTGCTGCAGTCGGCTTCTCCCTAGTAGCGCCCACCCTCGATGACGGATCGGCCGCCGAGACATCGCTCCGCCCGCCCGCTATACTTGAGTTTCGCGTGCGCGAAATGGCGGAGACCGCGCACTTTCCCTGAAGGCATTCGTGAGGGCTTCCTCACGTGCTGGATCATCTCGCCCGTTCGCGCAATCGGTCGGAGCCTTCGGCTCGTAGATATCGTGGGGTAAGAAGGGGGAAGGGACCTACGAACCACACGAGATAGCTTCTCTCGCAACGAAGAGTATCCGCTCGCCGGCACGTGGACCGGACGAGAGAGGCCGTGAGATCGGGCGACAAGAACGTCGGCCGTTCGACATCCACTTGATCGCATCGGGAGTCGGCGATCCGAGCCCACCCCGGAACGAAGATGAGGAGGAGTTGCATGAAGAGGTTAATAGGAGTTTCTCTGGCGCTCACCGCCAGTCTCATGATGGTCGGGAGCGTCCCGGCTAACGCGGCCGTCACGCAGGCGGTCGACGACGACGGGTCCGCGTCACTCACCAACTGCAACGCGGCCACCCCGGCCCATCTCACGATCCAGGCCGGCGTGGATGCAGCAGCCCCGGGGGACACCGTCAAGGTTTGCCCCGGCAACTACAACGAGAACGTGACCGTGAGCAAGGCACTCACCCTCAACGGACCCAAGGCGGGCGTGAACGGCACGCGCGCTCAGGTTCTAGCCAACGAGTCGGTCGTACATGCAGTGGACCAAAGCCAGCCGATCTTCATGCTGGCGGCGAACGGCATCACCCTGAACGGATTCTTGGTCGAGGACAACTCGAACAACGCGGGGATCCAGACAAGCCCCGCGTTCTCTGGCTACCGGGTCCTCAACAACATCATCCAGGACAACGTCTTCGGGATCTACCTGCACGGGAACGGTGCCGCGACGACGCTGGTTCGGCGCAATCTGCTGGACGGTAACAACCGGCCGGGGTCTGCATCAGGCAACGGGATCTATTCAGACCAGGGAGCGCTCGGGATCACCATCCAGGCGAACACCTTCCGGAACCACGTCAACACCGGCATCATCTTCACGGACACCGCGTTCGAGCAGAGCAGCATCACCGTCCAGAACAACCGGAGCCTGAACGACAACACGTTCGTTGCGCTCTTCAACGTGACGAACGCGCAGGTCGTGGCGAACCGAACGGACGACACGATCGACCTCGGCGACTTCGGGTCCACGATCTTCGTGGGCGGTGACTCCGCCGGCATCCTGATCCAGCGGAACGTGCTGCTGAACCCGGGGTTCGCGGGGATCGCGATCCGGGACGTATTGGGGACCAGCCCCGCTGGGAACGTCGACGTGCTGGGCAACACCGTGACCGGCGCCGAGGGAAGCGGGATCGACGTCACGGCGGCGGATTTCGCTGCGGTCTCGGCCCGCAACAACACGCTGAGGAACAACGGCGTCGGACCCGACGCACCGAGGGATGGCATCTTCTTCGGGTCGTTGACCAACGGGAACCAGATCCGTAGCAACACGGCATCCGGGAACGGCAACCGCGACTGTGAGGACGACTCGTCGGGCTCGGGCACATCGGGCACCGCCAACACCTGGACCAACAACAACGGCGGTACGGACGACCCCAACGGGATCTGCCCGTAGTCGCTCGGTACCGCAACGGAGGAGACCGGAAGGCCGCGGGCGATGGCCCGCGGCCTTCTTCATGCGACGACCATCAACCCCAGGTCAAGGACCCGACGGCGTGTGGCGATGCCGGCCGGAACCCGTGCGGAGGTGGCCGATCGCCTTCACGACCCACCCACCAAGAGCCGTGGCGATGACGAGCGCCGTCCCGGAGGCTCCGCGCAGCGGTAGTCCAAGCCTGCCCGCGACCGTGCCGACGACCGCGAGGAGGGCCAACCCGAACGCCATCGCCAGTCCTGCCCGCGCCAGCAGATCCCCAGGTGCGAGCGCGACGGACCAGCCGATCCCCACCACCGCGAGCAGGGCGGCGAGCGCGAGCGCCTCGACGACGACGTCACTCGTGCTCGGCGTTGCAGCCGGCTCGATCACGCCGGAAGGTCCTTGCACGACGAAGACGCCAGGTTGCACCTCCGGACTCGGGGGCGCCCGCCGACCCTCGTTGAAGGCGCTGAGGAACAGCATGATCGGATCTCGGACGAACACATCGGCGATCAGCTCACGCGCGGCCTGGGAACGACGATTGGCCCCTGGGTTCAGCAGCTCCTCCCCGGGATTCTCCTGGAGGAAGCGGAGCTCTCTCATCGTGCCGGGGAACACGTACACGTCATCGACGAACGCGGGTGGCACGCCGGCACGCAGCATGTGGTCGGGGAACACGATCTGCGCGAGTGAGGTGACGTAAACGACGGGGCGCTCCTCGCCGGTGGAGGCGAGATACCGCCCGGCGGCGAGGGACTGGTCGAACTGCTCCTCAGGGATGGATGGTTGGCTCTGCCAGTAGTCGACGCTCCACGAGGTCGCCCACACGACCGCGGCGACCGCCACCGACACGCCGACGACGGTGCCGAGGACCGGCAGTCTGCGGGCGAGCAACGTCACCAGCGTCGTGACGAGCAATGTCGCCAGGATCGGAAGTGACAGCGCGAACGTGGCGTACCGGTACGGGGGTACGTTCCAGCCCATCCGGAACAGGAGGGCTGCCACGACCACGGTCGCACTCCATCCGATCAGGAGCACGCTCGTCATCCGCCGGCGGTTGTCCGTGGCGGACAGCGAGACGGCCGCACCGGCCGTCGCTGCCACCGCCCACACCGGGAGTCGTAGACGCGGGGAGACGCAGGGCATTCTTCAGTTCGATCCTCTCGGCCTCGACCCAGGGGATCTTCCGCGGGAGCGCCGGCGCGACGAACATGGAGGCGGTCCCCACCGCCACGCTCCCGCCGACGATCGCGGCGAGCCGGAGCGAAGGCGTCTCCCACCAGGACCCTCCGCTCCGGGTGTGTCGTAGGGACGGGACCACGAACACGACGCCGACACCGCCCAACAGGGCGAGTGCGAGCAACGTGAAGCTCCAGTGCACGAGCGTGGCGCCCGCAACCAGCACGAGCGCTCCCGCGTATCCGGTCTGTCGATCCGCGAACGCGAGCGAGCAGACGAACAACCCCAACACGATCGAGTCGATGATCATGTTGTCCGCGCTGCCGACCGCCGTGCGCGCGACCAGGATCGAGGCCCCGGTCGCGACCGCGAAGAGGGGGAAGGCCCACCACGGCTGCCGAAGCAGAACCACGGCGAAGGCGCCGGCGCTGAGCGCGATGGCGACCGCCAACACCGCCGGAGTCACCGTCGCGAACTCGAGGGTGTCCATGTCGAGGACGCTTCCCGTGAGCGAGACGATCACCGGATGCCCCGGCCGTTCGGGATTCGTCCCGAGGCGAAGTGTGGGCGGAGCGATGTCGTCGAGGGAGTCGATGCCGTCGGCCGCCACGGCGTTCGCTCGGTAGATGTACTTGGTGGTGTCGAATCCGGCGGGATAGCGTCGGGCTCCGCTCGCGACCGGCCACAGGAAGAGCCCGCCGACGATCGCGATCGGCAGGACCACGCCACCGAGCCGACCGAGCATCAGCCACCAAGCCCGCCCCTGGGCCGGGCGGTGACGCCCTCCGCCCTGGCCCGCCCATCGCGAGGGCGACTGCTCTTCGTCAGATCGTTCCGTAGGCGCCGCCGACCTCCCTACCTCGCACGGCCAGCATCAAGGGCTCGCCACAGACCTCGTTCCCCGCGTTCGAAGTATGGACCCTGGGGCCGCTTGGACAAGAAGACGTCGTTCGTTGGCAATGGGTTCCGGATTCGCTCCATCCACGTCTCGATCGGTCGCACGTCTGGGTCGGTAACAGGAGAGCGGCTCGTCGAGGGGGATTTGTGCCCGGTCAGGCCAGCACATACGTTGCCCTGACGTGACCGAGAGGAAGCGCGCCCTCCGCAAGCTCGCGAAGAAGCTGTTCGCTGCTGCAGGGTTGGAGGTGTCCCGTCGTCGTGAGCATCGGATGCACCTGTCGATGGCGGAGGCACTCCATCACCTCGCTGGTTCCGGGTTCCGGCCTGCCACCGTTGTGGACGTTGGGGTCGGGAACGGCACATCCGACCTCTATGCCGCGTTCCCCGACGCGACGTTGTTGCTGATCGAACCTTTGGAGGAGTTCCGGCCGGTCCTTGAGGAAGTCGCGGATCGATACCGCGGCCACTTCGTCGTGGCGGCAGCTGGACGAGAGCGAGGGAGCGTTGACATGTTCGTCCACTCCTACCTCGAGGGGTCCTCACTCCTGCGCGAGCGAGGCGAGCAAACTGGGATCGTCGCCCGCGAAGTACCGATGGTCACGATCGACGATCTGTGCGACGAGCACGACCTGGCCGGGCCATATCTGATCAAGATCGACGTCCAGGGTGGCGAGATCGAAGCGATGTCCGGGGCAACTCGGAGTCTGGCGGATGCCGAGGTCGTCATCCTGGAGGTCTCGCTCTTCCAGTTCGTGGAGGACGGTCCGGAATTGCACGATGTGGTCTCGTACATGAAGGACAAGGGGTTCGTCGCGTACGACCTCTTCGGTGGGCACGTTCGGCCCCTGGACGGAGCACTCGCTCAGGTGGATATCGTCTTCGTCAAGGAGCATGGCCGATTCCGCCGGAGTCACGCCTACGGCCACGCATGAGCCAGCGTGGACGGAAACACCGACAGGCTGTGGTGGGGCTCGTCGTGGCCGCGATCCTCCCCGGATGTTCGACCCCGCGAGACGCGAACCCCCCGGTGACTCGATCCCCGGCGTCGGTCTCTGCGACCACTTCTCCGGCGACGCCGCCCATCGCCAACTATGACTGGACCACCTTCGGTTTCGACAACGAGCGGAGCGGGATCGATCCGAACGAGGTCGTGCTCGATGTCGATTCCGCTCCGACGCTGCAGGTTTCATGGAGCACCGAGCTCGGTGGAGCGGTGACCGCCCCGCCGGTGGTCGCCGGAGACGTCGACGTGGACGGGCAGACCGCCAGCTTGGTCTTCGTCGGAACGGCGGCGGGTGATTTCTTCGCCCTCGATGCGAGTGACGGCCACGTCGTATGGCGAAGGCACGTGGGCTCCGTGGATTCAGACTGCGAGGAGTTCCCCGATGGCACGCATGGCGTGACGGGGTCGGCGGTGCTCGACCTCGCGGCCGGCCTCGTCCACGTGGCCGGCGGCACGGGCAAGGTGTTCGCGCTCGATATCGCGACGGGTGCGGTCGCGACGGGTTGGCCGATACCTGTGACCCGTGAGCCCGCACTGGAGCACGTCTTCGGGGCGCTCACGCTCGCGGGACGGCTCCTCTACGTGACCCTGGCTGGTGTCTGCGATGTCCCGCCCTTCAAGGGCAAGGCGATCGCGATCGATGTGAGGACCCAGCGCCGAGTCGCCACCTTCTACCCGACGGGAGAGGACGGACCGAGCGGCGGCGGCATCTGGGGCGCAGGTGGCGCATCTGTGGATCCGGCGACCGGCGACGTCTTCGTGGCGACGGGCAATGCGGTGGCGGATCCCGAGCACTATGGGTTCTCCGAGGCGGTGATCCGACTGACTCGACACCTGAAGGTTCGATCGTCGAACTATCCCGGCGTCACCGGAGTGGACTCGGATTTCGGTGCCACGCCCACCCTGTTCCGGGCACCGGGGTGTCCGCCGCAGCTCGCCGCGGTGAACAAGGATGGAGAACTCTTCATCTATCGACGGGAGGCCATCAGCGAAGGGCCCGCGCAGCGACTGCAGATCGCCGATGCCGAGGTTCAGCAGCTGCAGGGAGTTCCGGCCTACTCGCCCGCGACCGGCCTCCTCTACGTCACGAACCCGTCGGACTCGAGCGACGGAGCCTATCGTCACGGACTCCTCGCGTTCGACGTCCGACCGAACTGCATGATCCGACTTGCGTGGCAGAAGACGATGGGGCGGAACAACCTCATCGGGTCGCCGCCGATCGTCGCCGGAGGTGTGGTGTACGTGGCCATGGCCTGGGATCAGCGTGTCTATGGGTTCGACTCCGTGACGGGCCAAGCGCTGTGGAACAGTGGGGACGCGATCCGAGGGGCGGTGTTCGCTCCACCCGTGGTTGCGAACGGACGCCTCTTCCAGGGGTCGTGGGGCGGACTTCTCTACGCGTTCGAACCCTCAGAGTGACGCTCCACCTGTCCGAGTCCGTCCTCGGGTCAACGTTCCGATCGCGTCTGCTCACGCAGGAGACTGAGACGGTTCCGGCGCTTCCGAGTCGGCGCCCTGGTCGGTTCGGCCGCCGTCCGAGCGCGGCCCTTCCAGGTACCAAGTCTCCATCTGGCCTTTCCCCTTGACCTCGATCGTTCCCCGCGACCTGCAGTCGAACTCATCCTTGAGCAGCTCGTAGGTCGCGCGCGTGATCTGGATCTCACCGGGCGAGCCGTTCGACTCCATGCGGCTCGCGGTGTTCACGGCATCGCCCCAGAGGTCGTAGAGGAAGCGCTTCGTTCCGATCACGCCGGCGGTGACCGGGCCGGAGTTGATGCCGATCCTCAGCCTGAGCCCGTCCTGGCCGGCGATCGCGGACGACGCGACCGCGGCCTGGATATCGAGCGCCAGGAACGCCGCCCTGCTCGCGTGGTCTGCGCACGGATCTGGCACGCCCGCCGCAGCCATGTAGCAGTCGCCGATCGTCTTGATCTTCTCGAGCCCATGCCTCTCCACGAGCGTGTCGAAGTGGGAGAACAGGTGATCGAGGGTGCCGACGACCTCGGCCGGAGAGAGGCGTTGTGCGAACGGCGTGAAGTCCACGACGTCGGCGAACAGGATCGAAGCTGCCTCGACGTGGTCGGCGATGGACCCCGTCGCGGCCTTCAGGCGGTCCGCGATCGAGCTCGGCAGGACGTTCTTGATGAGCGACTCGGACCGTTCCTGCTCGACGCGGAGCGCCGCCAGCGCCTCGTTGCGCTGCTTCGCGAAGGAGGCGAGCAGGGTGAAGGAGATCGCCCCGGCACCGACGATGTTCAACGCCAACATCGTGCTGGGGAACCAGGGCGGAAATCCCGCGTCAAGGAAGAACAGCTCGCCCGCGACCCCCGTGAGGAGGACGATCAGCACGAAGGCGACGAACCAGCGGATGGCACGCCGCACCTCGAGGAAGACGAGGGCGCCGAGCGGAGCCAGGATCGCCCACAGTGCGACCCCCCCGGACGGGAGGAACCCGCCCACGAACATCTGCCCGGCCGTCGGGGAGAGGAGGATGTCGACGAGCTGGGTGACGAGGAAGAGTCGGAATCTGCCGGTCCGCGCGAAGACCACCAGGGACCCGAGCGAGACGGCGAAGTAGATGAACGCGGTGATGCCGGCCCACGAACCGAAGCCGACATAGAGGGCGCCCCACACGCCGGACACCGGCAGGATCAGCACCGCGATAAGCACGAGGAGCGACTTCTTCTGACGCAGATCCCCATCGTCCCTGGGATTCGCGCCGATCCGGGCCAGCCGTGCAACCACGTTCTCGATCCACCCAGCGCGAGCTGGGGTGGTTCCGGCACCCTTCACGGGCGCATCTTGGCCGGTTCGCCTGGAGACGGCAAACGACGGGTGCACAGGGCACGGCGATCGTCTCATCGTCGATGCACCTTCCGTGTCCGATCCGCGATTCGTGTGGAACGCGTAAGTCGAATGGGCTACTTGAACGACTCGGTGCCGTTCTGAAATGGTCGATGAAACCCCCCGAGGAGGTCTGTGTGCCAACACCTACGATCGGACGGACGACGTCGGCAACCCGCAGGAGCACGTTCGGGCTCATCGTCGGGCTCGCGGCGATGGCGTTGGTAGCCACCACTTCCCCGGCCGCGCACGCCGGACCCGCCACCTGTCTCGGGGAGGTCGCGACGATCACCGGGACCCCTGGGGATGACATCCTGCTCGGGTCCCCCGGGAACGACGTGATCTCCGGTCTCGGCGGGACCGATCAGATCAACGGCGGCCTCGGCGACGACATCATCTGCGGCGATGAGGGGAACGACCGGATTCGCGGAAGCTTCGGTGCGGACCGATTGTCAGGCGATGCGGGGATCGATCTGGTGGGCGGCGGTGATGGCAACGACGAGCTGCTCGGCGGATTCGACGCCGACGAGCTTTCCGGGGGCGAGGGTCACGACCAGCTCTACGGCGATCAGGGGAACGACACCCTCGAGGGCCGTGATGGGAACGATCTGCTCAAGGGCGGAAGCGATGACGACGTCCTCGTCGGCGGAGACGACTCCGATGACATCTTCGGCAGTGAAGGTGTCGACAGGATCGGGGGAGGGAACGGCAACGACCGCCTGTTCGGAGGCCCCGACCGAGACATCATCCTGGGCCGCGCAGGGCACGACGATCTCTGGGGCAACGGAGGGGACGATGGCCTATCCGGTGGAGTCGGAACGGACGCCCTGAACGGCGGCCCGGGATCCGACAAGTGCGACGGGGGACGTGGGCCGTTCGATTCCGCCGACCAGTGCGAGAAGAGACGCCGCATCCCCTAACCCATCACGGATCGAGCGGGATGCCACGCCTGCCGAGGGCCGAAGGCCGATGCTCCCTCGTCCAGGGACGGGGTCGTTCGGAAGGTCGCCCGTTCGGATAGGCTGCGACCCGTTGAGCAACGATCGCAGAAGCACCCCGAAGTTCGGAGTCGTGCTCGCCCTCGGGGCGATCGTGCTCGCGTCCCTGATGCCCGCGGTGCGGGCCCCCGCGACACCGCACATGGAGGTCGCAGCTCGCGCACCCGAGAACCTTCACGAGCAGGTCGTTCGTCTCTTCGAGGAGCTCGACGAGGTGACGCAGGCGATCGAGAGCGTGCAGGCGGAGTCGGCGTGGGTCCGTGAGCGGATCTCGGTGCTTTCACGACAGATCGAGGCGCGACAGCAACTGTTGAACCGACGCGCCGCCGAGGCGTACATGGGTGAACGGGCGGTCGGGTTCGACTCGGTGCTCGGTGCCGGCTCGTTCACGGACCTCCAGGACTCCCTCGAGTTCCTCGACGCCGTCTCCCAGCGGGACCACGAGGTGCTCGTTTCGCTGGAGGAACGGAAGCAAGAGGTTGAGCGGCAATGGGTCCGCCTCGAAACGCTCGAAGAGCAGCTTCGGGAGAAGCAGGAGCGGTTGGAAGCGACCGCCGCGAGCCTCGTCGAGAGATTGCGACAGCAGCACGCCCGCCTTCGAGCGCTGCCCGAGAGCCCGTCGGACGGCGGTTCCGGCGATCCCACCCATTCGCCACCTCCTCAGGGTCCCCCCGTTCCGAGCGTGGTCCCGGGGCGAGCGGCCGTGATGGCATTGATCCGCGATCACTTCGCCCCCCTCGGTTCCAAGACCGAAGCGGTGGCCCTGTGCGTCGCAGAAGCCGAATCCAACTTCGATCCCTTGGCCGAGAACCCGAGCACCGGGGCGGCCGGTGTCTTCCAGTTCCTCCCTTCCACCTGGGTGAATCTCTCCGAGCTGGCCGGCCGGGGAGGCGCGTCCGTGTTCGACGCCCGGGCGAACGTCGCCGTCACTGCCTGGACCGTCGCCGAGTACGGGTGGCACCCCTGGAGCTCGGTCGCCGAGGCCTGCCAGGCCTGACGACGGTCGCTCGTCAGATGCTCGGATCGACGGCGCCGGCCGCGCGCTGAGGCAGCAGCCGGAGCAACGGCACCAGCAGTGCCGTTCCCAACACCCCGGTGATCCCGCCGAGGAGATAGGCGGCCTTCGGCCCGATCACAGGTACGACCGCACCGCCGATCAGGAACGCGATCACGAGCGAGACGTGGTTCGCGGCTTCCCACGCGCCCATCACGCGGCTGCGCACGACGTCGGGCGTCCTTCGCTGCAGGAGGTTCTGCTCGGCGACCTGTGTCGGTCCGTCGGCGAGACCGAACAGCGCGACCCAGACGAGCACGAGCCAGAACCACGGCGACAGGAAGACCGCGAAGCCCGTGAGCGCGATCATGGCGCTCCCCCCGACGAGCCACACTGCCTCCCGGTCCTCGCAGATGTTCCGCCCCAGCCACGCGCCCACGATCGTCCCCGCCCCCCAACACGACGTGATGAGGCCGTACCCGAGCGAGCCCCAGCCGAACTCGTCCGCCAGTACCGGATCGGCGATGATCGTCGACGCCATCCCGACGATGAAGACGACCCAGGACAGGAGCAGCCAGGTGAGCACCCGGTCCCGCCTGATGAACCGGAAGCCGGCGGCGAGGCCCTTGTGTGCTTCGGTCTCCTCCTCGACACGCTCGGGATCGGCGAAATCCGCTCGCACGCTCGCGACCAGAGCCACCGAGACGAGGTAGGAGACCGCGTTGCCGATGAAGACCCAAGGAGCTCCGACCGACGCCACCAGGACGCCGCCGAGCAGCGGTCCTAGGGTGAGGCCGGCGTACCGGCCCATCGAGATCAGGCTGTTCGCCCACGACAGGTTCTCCGCTCCTGCGACATTGGGGATCGCCGCGCCGGACGCAGCCGGGAAGGGTGCTTCGAACACCGAGGCGATGAAGGCGAGGGCGAGCACGATGACGGGCAGGTCGGTGAGGAACGCCATCACGAGCCAACAGACAGCGGCCGCCGACTCCCCGACGATCATCACGAGGCGTCGGTCGAAGCGATCGCCGATCGCACCGCTGATCGGTCCGAGCAGTCCGATGACACCCCACGTGAGGATCATCGCGGCGGCAACCCAGGCGGCGGAGCCCGTCTCCGCATACAGGGAGTAACTCAGCGCGGTGCCGGATGCCACCGTCCCCGTGTAGGAGATGAAGCGGCCGAGCGCGAGCCGACGCACGGCGGTCCGAGGCGAGGTGCGCTTGACCGCAGGGATGATGGGGTCCACTCGCATCGTTGGGCTCCCTCAGGAACGGCCAAGCATAGTTGGCCCCTCCTCGGTTCGCGTGCGCGTACGCTCCTCCGGACGACGAGAGAGGAGCTCGATGGAGACCTGGGACGCGATCAGGACCCGCCGCAACGTCCGTTCCTTCGACGACCGACCGCTCCCCGACGAGCATCTCGAGCGGATCATCGCCGCGGCGGCCCTCGCGCCGAGCTCGATGAACGAGCAGCGCTGGGCGTTCGTCGTATGTCGGGATCGGGAGCGGCTGACCGAGCTCGCACGCGTCGGTGACTACACGGACCACGTCGCCGGCGCCGCGGCCGCGATCGCGTTCCTCACTCCCAAGTCGGACGACGTCGCCGAGCGGGAGAGCATCGCCTTCGACCTGGGCCAGGCGGTGGAGAACGCGATGCTCGCGGCGTGGGAGCTCGGGATCGGTTCCTGCCACGGCTCGGTGTACGACGAACCTCGGATCCGCGACCTGCTCGGGTACCCGCCGGAGATGACGTGTGACCTGGTGGTGTCCTTCGGCTACCCGACAGGACCCCGCGTCCCTGGCGCCGCCCGGCTCGCGCGGGGGACGCCGACCGGTCGGGGAGCTCCGGCACGAGGAGCGGTTCGGCGGGTGAAGGAGCTCAGGCTCGCGTGCTGTCGAGATGCTGCAGGAGGTTGTGCGCCGCCAGCTCCACGTCCTTGTGTCGCCACTCGGCCGCTCGGTACTGACAGGCGATCAAGCCGCTCCGATGGAGACGCCGGAAGTCCCCGTAGACGAACCCGTACCGTGCCTTGGTCTCATCCGTGGCGCCTTCCGTGAGCCCGAGGAACCACTCCGCGTAGTCGTCCCACGAGTGCGACTCCAGATACGCGTTCTCGTCCTCGGCGCTCGGTTGCACGTCGCCCCACGTGCTCTCGAGGACGTACTGGTGGGCGTCGATGAGCTCCCTCGCCCGCGCCACGGCGCGCGTGTTCACGGAGTACGAGGCCATGCCTGCATCTTCTCGCCGATCGGTCGGAGAGGAAAGTCGCCCGTTCGCGGTTCGGGACCTTGCCACCCGGGTACCAGAGGCGAGTAGCGAACGCACCGATCATGGAGGTCTGGGATGAGAAGGTTCCTCACGCTGGTACCGATCGCGGCACTCCTCACGGCATGCGAGGACGCGGACAACCCCGGGAACGACAATCTCCTCACTGGGGGATCGCTCGTGCTCATCGTGATCATCGTCGTGGTGGTCATCCTCATGCGCCGGAGAGGGTAACCGTCCGACGATCGATCCCCAGGCGGGATCAACAGGGAGGGAACAGGCCTCCACGAGCGATCTCGGCGCGGATGTCGTCGAAGTGCGCGCCTTCCACGGCGAGCTCGCCGGGCGGGTCGGCTCCCCCGAGGACCCGGACCTCGCGCACGTTGCCTCGAGGCGGGACCAGGAACCAGGCGCTGTCGTCCGGCCACCACTGGAGGTGCCAGTCGCCGGCGAGGTGTTCGAAGCCTGGAGCGGCGAGGATGCCGGGCGCTCTGAAGCAGCAGGGGTGCTCCTCGCATCGTTCGACCGTGCCGCCGCCCGCCATCGCCGCTCACCCCCTCACGCGCGTCGGCGAGCGACGATAGCACCGCGCTGAAGCGCGTCCACCACAGGACCGAGGGCTCGGATCGATCCTTCGGTGATCGGATCGAGGACCAGGATCAGCTCGTCTGCGCCGGCAGCCGCGATCTCTCGGAGGCCGACGCCGATCGCGTCGAGGGAACCGTGGAGCGGCGCGACGCCGGCCTCGTCCGGCCGTTCCCCGGTATCGCCGAGGCGGACGAGGACGCACGCGCTCCGTTCCAGGGTTGCAGGGTCGCGTCCGGTCCGCTCGCATGCGTCGTCGATCTCCCGGATCTTCGAGCCGAACCCTTCCGCCGTGTTCCCGTACCAGTCGTACCAGGTGTTCCAAACGTCCACGGTCGGCAGGGTAGCGGCGAGCACCCGCGCGCCGGTGGAGCCGACCATCATCGGGGGACGCCTCGCCGGGCGAGGGAGCAATACGGCGTCGCGCGTCCGGTGGAAGCGACCTTCGAATGTCACGCGCTCGCCCTCGAGGAGCCGTCGCACGATCTCGAAGCCTTCCTCGAAGCGCGACGCGCGATGGTCGTACGGGATCCCGAACGCGTCGAACTCCGTTCGGTTCCACCCGGCGCCCAGTGCCATGACCAGCCGCTCGCCGCTCAGCTCGTCCACGGTCGCCGCCGTCTTGGCGAGGACCGCCGGGTTGTGGAAGTTGAGGCACGCGACGAGGGGGCCGAGGGTGACTCGCTCGGTAACCGTTGCGAGGCCGGCGAGCAGCGTCCACGCTTCCCACGGCCCTCGCTCTGGACGGCCGTCGTCCCTGTAGAGGTAGTGGTCGCCGACCCAGATCGAGTCGAAGCCGACCTCCTCGGCGGCGCGCGCCATCGACGCGTACTCGGCCCACCGAACCTCGCGCTCCACTTCCGGGAGCTGAACGCCGACGCGCAGACCCTGTGCCACGCGCGCGGAGTCTATGGACGTGCGCGTCGTGGTTCGGGGCCGTCCAGGGACCACACCGGCTCGCTGCTAGCATCCGCCCTCGGATGGTCGAGCGCGAGCCCCAGCAGCCCGACCACGTCAGCGTCGACGCACCCTCGCCCGCTCGCCTCGTGCTCCTCAGCTTCCTGATGCTGTTCGTGGAGCTCGGGCTGATCAGGTGGAGCGGTGCCTACGTCGTCTACCTGTCCTTCTTCACGAACTTCGTGCTGCTCGCGAGCTTCCTCGGCGTGGGGATCGGGTTCCTGCGCGCCCGCGCCCGGAGGGATCTCTTCCGGCTGTTCCCCGCTCTGCTCGCGGCCCTCGTCCTGTTCCTGGCGGTGTTCCCCGTGCAGGGCGGCCGCGTGGCGGGCCGGCTGCAGTTCGTCGGCGGGTTCGGGTGGCCGGCGCTCCCGAAGTGGCTCTCCCTCGGGATCGTCTTCTTGCTCGCCTTCCTGATCATGGCCGCGATCGCCCAAGGCGTGGCGCGTGTCTTCGTCCGTTTCCCGCCGCTGGAGGCGTACCGCTGGGACATCCTCGGGAGCATCCTGGGGATCGCGGCGTTCTCCGTTCTCTCCTTCCTCCATGCTTCGCCGTTCGTGTGGGGGGTGATCGCGGCGGCGATCGTGGTCGCGGTCGGTGCCGGGAGGCGGGCGATGCAGCTCGTGCCGCTCGCCGTCGCTGTCGTCGTCCTTGCGGTGCTCTCCTTCGCCCCGGACACGCTGTGGTCGCCGTACTACCGGGTGACCACCCGGGCCGGCGTGGACGACGGGACCGTGTCGATCAACGTGAACGGCCGTCCCCACCAGCGGATCATGCCCCTCGCGCTGATGGAGGCGACGCAGGAACATCGGTTCGAGCCGTACCGGCACGCGCCTACGAACCCGCTCACGGACGTCCTCATCATCGGCGCCGGCAGCGGGAACGACGTCACGATCGCGCTGGCGCACGGCGCCGAGCGCGTCGACGCCGTGGAGATCGATCCGCTCCTGTATCGGCTCGGCCGCGACCGCCATCCGGATCATCCGTACCAGGACCCGCGGGTCACCGTGCACATCGAGGACGGCCGGTCCTTCCTCCACGACACCGATCGCCGCTACGACCTCGTCCTCTACGCGATCCCCGACTCGCTCACGGTCCTCGCCGGTCAGTCGTCGCTCCGGCTCGAGAGCTATCTGCTCACCCGCGAGGCGATGCAGGAGGTCCGGGACCACCTGAAGCCGAACGGCGTGATCTCGATGTACCACTACTACTTGCCGGTGGTGGTGGATCGGTACGCCGACGCCCTGACCGGGGTCTTCGGGGATCCGCCGTGCCTCGAGCTGGCGGCCGGCTCCGGACCGAGGCCGCGGACCGTCCTCACCGCGAGCATGCGGCCGGGCGATCTGGAGTGCGATGAGCGGTGGTCGCGGCCGGCCGAGCTCCCGGCACCCGTCACCGACGATCACCCGTTCGCCTACCTCGTCGGGCACGGGATCCCTGGGTTCTATCTCGTGACGCTCCTCGCGATCCTCCTGGGTTCGCTCGCGGCGGTGCGTCTGTCGGCCGGCCCGTTCGGGCAGATGCGGCCGTACGTCGACCTCTTCTTCATGGGTGCGGCGTTCCTGCTGCTCGAGACCTCGAACGTCGTCCGGTTCGCGCTGCTGTTCGGGACGACCTGGTTCGTGAACGCGCTCGTCTTCGCGGGGATCCTCGTGTCGGTCTTCCTGGCCATCGAGGTCGCGCGGCGGGTCCGGTTCCGCCATCCCGGTCGGCTCTACCTCCCGTTGTTCGCCGCGGTCGTGCTCGCGTGGGCGGTGCCGCCGGAATCGCTCCTCGGGCTCGACTTCGTCCCGAGGTTCGTGGCCGCGATCGTCCTCGGCTTCACGCCGGTCTTCATCGCCAACCTGGTATTCGCGGATCGGTTCCGCGAGGTCGCGGCGTCGGGCATCGCGTTCGGCACGAACCTCCTCGGCGCGATCGTCGGAGGCGTGCTCGAGTACGGGGCCCTCATGGTCGGATACCGGGCGCTGCTGATCGTCGTGGCGATCCTGTACGCGGCGGCCTTCTTCACGGGTCGATCGCATCTGGCCGGGCCGCCACCGACCTCCGTGGTCGCGACGGAAGGAGCGACGAGCTAGGCCACGCCGACCGGCATGGGAGGCATCGGCTGCGGGGGAGCCGTGGTGTCCCCGGCGTGGCCGCGACGGATCGCGACGGCGAGCAGCCCGAGTCCCCAGACGCTGCCGAGGAACCAGAGCCATCCGCCGACGAACGGGATCAACGCGAGGAGGCGGAGGACGACCCACCCGCCCAGGAACGCCACGAACCGAGACTGGGTCGTTCTGAGCAGCCGGCTCCCGAGCCCGACGATCGCGACGACGTAGCCGAGCGTGTACAGGAAGGCCAGCGCGAGCAGCGTGAAGAGACCGAGCGGGATGCCCACCAGGGTGATGAGGAGCAGCACCGACCCGATCGGCAGGAGGAAGAAGAGCCCGAAGCCCCACCCGATCGACGAGCCGATACCGTTGGTCGCGGCCTCGCGGACGGCGGGGAACAGCCGCGGGGCGAACGCGAGGAGCAGCAGGCCGAGGATCAGGACCGAGGCCGAGTAGGCGACCCACCACCAGATGCGTCCGGCGAAGCCGCCCGCGACATCGAAGTCGAACCGGGTCATCACGTTGGTCCGATCCCCGCGGATCGTGGCGCCTTCCTCGACCTCCGGTGTGGACTGCGTGACGAGGTCGCCACCGATCTCGGCGCCGGAGCGGACCACCACATCGCCGTTGAGCACGATCACGTCCTCTTGGACGGTCCCCGAGATCTCCGCGTCACCGTTGAGGACGACGAGGGTCTCGCGGACGGTCCCGTCCACCCGCGCCGGGCCGTCGAGGATCACCGCGGCATCGACGGTGTCCTCGGCCGCGATCAGGAGCTCACCCGTCAGCACGATCTGATCCCGATCGGCGGCGTCGTCCTCTTGGGCGGCGGCCGGCCCCGCGCCGAGGGCGACGAGAACGATGGCGGCGCCGACGATGGAGGGTAGAGAGCTCAGCAGCCGGCCGGCCCGACCGCGCACGATCGCCTCCTGCCTCGTGCCCCTCACGCCTCTGACTCTACCCGCACGTGTCCGACCGGATCAGGGCAGGAATCCGACAGGGACCGCCGAGCGCTTCCCGATACCCTCGCAACCGAACGACATGCACCGACGTAGGTATCGGGTACGCGGGCCGATCGAGCCGATCGGGGAGGAGGGGCACTGACGGGCAGGGTCCGGGGACGCCGAGCGAGGGGCGATCCTCTCTGGGCGAAAGCCCCGCTCGCACTCGTCCGGTACCCGGGGCTCCTCGCAGCCGTGGTCGTGGGTGCGCTGCTCCTGTCGCTCGTCGCTGCCGCGTTCCCCCTGTTCCTCTCACGAACCGAGGGCGAGCTCTTGCATGCCAGGATCATGGATCCCACGATCGGTCGGAACGGCGCCGGGCTCTTCTACAGCGTCACGAACGTCCGCTTCCGCGAGAAAGCCAGGGATGGCCAGGAGCTCCTGACCGATCGATTGGACGAGGAGTTCACTCGGATCGCCGCCGAAGGGCCGGAGCTGGGATCCCCGATCCGATTCGTCCTCGGAGCAGACGTGCTCACCACCCTCCCGGGCCAGGGAGACCCCGAGTCCGGACCGGTCTCCGGCCGGATCTTCTCAGGGACGAACGCGGAACGGCACGTCGAGGTGATCGACGGCGACGGGTCGAATGGAGCCCTAGTGCCCGACTCGGTCGCAGAGCCGCTCGGCGTGGGGCCCGGTGACGAGATCCAGCTGAGCGGCACGGCCGTGCTCCGGATCGGTGGCGTTTACCGCGCTCTCTACAAGTCGCCGACGTCCGGATACTGGTCACCCTGGAGCGAGCAGATCTTTCGTCAGTGTCCGGACTGCCCCGAGCAACCCCAGTTCATCCTCGTCGGACGCGATGAAGCGGTTCGACTCTCGCGTGACCTCCGCGACCCGGAGCAGCGGGACCTCGACTACGCGTGGGTCGCGCCGATCGATGACCCGTCGCTCGACGTGGACGAGGCGCGCGACGTGAGGGCGTACGCCGCTCGGATCCTCGGGGAGGTGACGGATCGGAAGAGCCGGTTGGGTCGCCTCTTCAGGTGTTGCGGCCGGGCGTACGGAGGCTTCTTCTTCTTCAGACGCGACGCGGAGTTCCGCTCGTCCATGCCGCTGGTGCTCCGTGAGGTCGATCGAAGGACGGCCACCGTCGAAGGTCCGCTCCGGTTGCTCCTGATCGCGGGCCTCGGCGTGGCGGCCGCTGTCGTGGCCGCGGCCGCGGCGTTCGCCGTCGCGGGTCGGAGGACCGAGGCGGCGTTCCTCCACGCCCACGGGTGGGGACCTCTCCGGTTCGCCGCGAAGGCATCCGTCGAGGCATTCATCCCGATCGTCCTCGGGGCGGCCGCAGGGTTCGGAGCAGCGTCCTGGCTGATCGCGACGTTCGGGCCGGCGGCGCAGGCGGCCCCTTCGGCGCGGGCCGTATCGATCACGTGGGCGGTGGCCGCCGCCGCCGCCGGTCTCGTCGTCCTCGGCGTCACGTCCGGCGTTTCGTTCATCCGGACCTTCGAGGTCCATTCCCTGAAGCGGAGGCTCGCGTGGGTGCCGTGGGAGATCCTCGCGATCGTCGGGGCACTGCTCGTGCTGCGGCGGCTCAACGCCGGCGGCGCCCTGATCGAAGACCCTCGCCTGGATATCCTGCGACCGAGCGCGCTCCTGCTCGCGTTCCCTGTGCTCTTCGTCGCCGGCTTCGCCACGCTCGGAGCCCGGATCCTCGTCGAGGTCCTCCGGAGGACGGCTTCGCGGGCCTCGCGCGGGTCACCCGCTCCCTATCTGACGGTCCACCGCCTGACGAGCCTGCCGAAGCTGACCGTGCTTCTGGTCGGCGCCGCCGCGCTCTGCCTCGGGATCTTCGTCGATTCACAGACGATGGTCGGATCCCTCCGTTCGACCGTGGACGCGAAGGCGGGCGTCTTCGTCGGGAGCGACCTCCAGGTCCTGATCGACTCGAACGCACCCGAGCAGGACGACTTCCCTCTGCCGATCACGCGGGCGACGCGGGTGAAGTACGCCGGCTCGATGACCCCCGGGGACGTGCCGTTCGACATGGTCGGCATCGATCCGGACACGATCGTCGGCGCCGCGTACTGGGACGACGAGTTCTCGGACGAACCGCTGGAGGACCTCGTGGCGCGCCTGCCCTCCGAGACCGGTCCGCTCCCGGTCATCCTGGTTCAGGGCGAGGGCGAACCCACCGGGATGGCGATCGCTCAGATCGAGACGCCGATCGAGGTGGTGGGCCGGGCGAGCGCGTTCCCGGGAGTGTCTTCCGACGACCCGGTCCTGGTCGTGGACGCTGCTTCCCTCGAACGCCGGTTGGGTGCAGGCGGCAACCCGCTCGATCGACCGAGCGCCCGAACCGAGTTCTGGATCGCCGGACCCACCGAGGAGGCGCTCGCCTCGGTGGGGGAGCTCGAGGCCTTCCCGCTCGGGACGCTCACCGCGGACGAGGTGAAGGACGTGCCGTTCATCGCTGCATCGATCGACACGTTCTCGATGCTGAACATCCTCGGGCTCGCCGCCGGGGTCTTGGTGATCGGGGTGCTCGTCGTCTACCTCCAGGCGCGTCAGCGTGCGAGAACCGTCTCGAACGTCCTGTCGATGCGGATGGGGATGCGCGACGGGCAGGCCCGAGCCGCCCTCGTGCTCGAGCTTGCGGCGCTGCTGCTCGCCGCGTTCGTCCTCGGGACGATGACGGGGATGATCGCGGGTCGCCTCATCGCGCCGCTTCTCGACCCGCTGCAGACGATCCCGCCGCCACCCTTGTTCGAGCCGCCGATCGCCGCGGCCCTCTGGACGCTCGTGGGTCTGGCCGTCGTGTCCGTGGGCGGAGGGTGGCTCGTGCACCGGAGGGCCGCGGCGATCGACCTCGGGGAGGTGCTCCGCGTTGCCGAGTGAGCCCGTCCCGGCCCGCTGCGTCGACCTCGTGAAGACGTACCGGACTCCCACCGGAGCGGTGCACGCGCTCCGCGGCGTGACGCTCGGTTTCCCGGCCGGCGCGCTCACCGCCGTGGTCGGACCGTCGGGGAGCGGGAAGTCCTCGCTCCTCCGCGTCCTCACCGGGATCGATCGCGCGACCTCCGGTGACGTCTGGGTGGGTTCACGGAACGTGGCGCGGGCGTCGGTACGCCGCCTCCGGGGGCTCCGGCGCGACGTCGTCGGCTACGTGTTCCAACGACCCTCGGACAACTTCCTGCCGAACCTCACGATCGGGCAGCATCTGCGCCTGGCGTCCCGGGGCTCCGCCGCTCCGGAGGACGACGACATCCTCGACCGGCTGGGCATCGGCCATCGCATCGACCATCTCCCCGACGAGCTGTCGGGTGGGGAGCAGCAACGGGCCGCGTTCGCGCAGGCCGTCGTCGCCGGCTCCGCCGTCGTCGTCGCGGACGAGCCGACGGCGGAGCTCGACTCGGAGTCGGGACAGCTCGTGATGGACGGTGTCCGCGCGCTGGTCGATTCGGGCGTCACGTTCGTGGTCGCCACGCACGACGGTGCCGTGCGGAAGCTCGCCGACGACGTGATCGAGCTCGAGCACGGCCGTGTGAAGGGAACCCATCCGGACGGACCTCCGGTCGGGGGCCGCTCGCCGGCCGCGCGCTTCTACGGCGCTGGGCGCCTCTCGGACGACGAGATCGATGCGGCGATCTCGGTCCGCGAGCTCTCCAAGGTGTTCCACCATCACGGCGGTGACGTCGTGCACGCGCTCGACGCCGTGAGCTTCGAGGCCAGTCCAGGCGAGATCGTGGGGCTGGTCGGGCGCTCCGGCTCGGGGAAGACCACGCTCCTGAACGTGATCGCCGGGTGGGAGCAGCCGACGTCGGGCGAGGTCCGGTGGCGCGAGGTCGTCGACCCGGGATCCCCGCCGTGGTCGGCGGTCGCGACCGTTCCCCAGAAGCTCGGCCTGATGGAGGAGCTGACCGTCGAGGAGAACATCGAGTACCCCGCGCGGCTCGCGGGCTCGCTCGAGGAGCGCTCGGACGAGATCGAGGACCTGATCGGGGTCCTCGGGATCGGTGAGCTCCGGTCCCGATACCCACGGGAGGCCTCGGTGGGGGAACAGCAGCGCACGGCGATCGCTCGTGCGCTGGCGGTTCCGACCAGCGTGCTGCTCGCCGACGAGCCCACCGCGCATCAGGACACGGCGTCGGCGTCGCGCGTGTTCTCCGCGCTTCGCAAGGCAGCGGACGCCGGGACGGCCGTCGTGGTCGCCACCCACAACCCGGAGGTCGTCCGGCACCTCGATCGCGTGCTCACGATGGCCGACGGGCACCTCAGCGAAGCTCCCCGGCCCTGACCCTCGGACTTTCCGGCTCCGAGATGGTGAGATCACTCGAACTGCTCAAGCTCGGCGGAGAGCAGCCGATTTACCTACAGCAGAGGAAATCATCACCGTCAGCTGAGAGGAGTACCTCGATCGTGATCAGCTCATCCCGATCCCGCATGTCCGCCTTCGGAGCGCTCGCCCTCGCCTTCCTCATCGGGTTCGTTCCCACGTCGCCTTTCGGCCAGGAAGCGGATGCCGCCACCCTGCCGACCATCTCCATCGACGACGTGACGATCACCGAGGGCAGCGGGGGAACGGTCTCCGCCGTCTTCCACCTCACACAGAACAAGCGGGGGAAGTCCACCGTGCGCTACGCGACGAGGGAAGGGTCGGCGAAGGCGCCGGGCGACTTCGTCGGGAAGTCCGGCCAGATCCGTTTCGCCGGCAACAAGCTCACCAAGAACGTTTCCGTGACGGTGGTCGGCGATACCCTCGACGAGGCGAACGAGACATTCTTCCTCGAGCTCTCCAACCCGGGCGGGGCCACGATCACGGACGATCGCGCAGAGGCGACGATCACGGACGACGACGCATCGCCCACCCTCTCGATCGTGCCGAGCATCTCGGTGCCGGAAGGCAACGCCGGCGATCACCCGTCCGCGTCCCTCGATGTCACGCTGTCGGCGGTGAGCGGTCGAGACGTATCGGTGTCGTTCGCCACGGTCGACGTCACGGCGACGACGGCGGACGGGGACTATGTGGCGAAGTCGGGCACGATCGACTTCGCTCCGGGAGAGACGCAGCAGACCATCGTGGTCACGGTGGTCGGCGACGACGATGTGGAACTGGATGAGACGTTCGACGTCCAGATCTCATCGCCCGTACACGCGACCCTCGGGAACGCGACCGCGGTGGTCACGATCACGGGCAACGATCCGATCCCGCCGGGCTCGGCGGTCTTGAACATCTCGGGGGCATCCGTGCGCGAAGGCGCGCTCGGCACCACGCGCGTCCTCACGTTCACGATCGTGCGGTCGGGAGAGACCACGACCGCTGTGGACGTGGCCTTCGCGACGGCGAACGGATCGGCAACCGCCCCGTCCGACTACCTGGCGGGGAGTGGCAACGTCGCCTTCGGCGCGAATGAGACATCCGAGACGGTCGACGTCACCATCGTGGGAGACCGTCGCCTCGAACGCAAGGAAACGTTCTTCCTCAGCCTGCTCGATCCTTCCGTCGGGGCGGCGATCGAAAGCGGGCAGGCGGCGGGACACATCGTCAACGACGACACACGAACGAGTCTCGTCGTCACGAAGGGAGCCCATCGCATCCTCGCGCGTGGCCGACTCAGTCCCGCCAGACCCGGCAACAAGATGGTGGTGCGGCTCTTCCGGAAGAGGAATGGTGTGTGGGTTCGACTCCAGACTCGCCGGCCGCGGTTGAGTGGGCGGATCGACCTGAACGGGGATGGGTTCACGGACAGCACCTACCGCACCCGGTTCGGGAGACCTCGGTCAGGCACCTGCAGGGTGATCGCCCAGTTCGTAGGAGGAACGACCTTCGGGCCTAGCAAAGCCATCAAAGTCTTCCGATGCTGAGAGGGCGGGAGCTCAGGCAGGGATAGCGGGTTGCAGGGCCTTCGGACCCGTCGTTCGATCGGCTGGTGGCTCGTCCGCGGGATTGGCGCCGCTCGGTCGGCGTCCGATCGACGGAGGATCTCGAGCAGCTCTCGCGCCGCCGGCTCGCCAAGTGCGGCGACCACGCGCTCGCCGACCCCTCCTGGCGATTCCGCTACCGACTTGGCCGCGGTGCGAGTACCGGCCCGAGAGTTGAGTTGGCGATGCGGGGCTCGAAGTGGTCCTCGACGGCCTCGACCGTCGACTCGTCGAAGAGCTCCCCCAGCCGCCGATGGAACTCCTCCTCGGTCAGGCCGATGGCGGGGACCGATTCCGCGGAGCCGGTCCCTCGGCGGACGAACCATGCCGGTGGGATGCCTTCTCCAGGGGCGTCAAACCTCGCGCTGCCCCATTCGAACCAGATCTTCCATTCGCCGAACGCGCTGGCGTAGCCCTCGGACGACGGCGGTTCCATCCTCTTCATCGGTCGTCTCCTATTCGAACGCCTCGACTGATCTACACGTCTGAAGCATATGGGTGACAACTATCGAGCATGGGCCGAGCGGGACTGGTGGAGCACACGGCGGCGAAGGAAGCGACCGCGCTAGCTCGTCGAGTCGACGAACGTGGGGACGTGCGTCATCGCTTGCAGCTCCGCGTCGAGTCGCGCAGCACGGAGACGCCTCGTTACCAGGAGCATCACAAGCAGGGCGATCACGATGAGCGCTAGACCGCTCGCGATGAAGAACGCCGTGGCGCCGGTTGACCGCTCGGCCTCGAGCGCCCTCCGGGTCGTCCGGAGCGTCTCGGTGAGCTCGCGAACCTGAACCTCGGCGATCGTCTGCAGACCCCGCGCTGCCGTCAGCTCTCGTTCCACGCCGCGGACCTGAGCGGCGGCCTGCCGGCGAAGACGGTAGGTGACCTCGTCGATCCTCGATCGGAGGTTGTGCGCCAGCATCAGCAGGCGTCCTTCCGCCACGGTCGCACCGATCGCGAAGGACTCGCTCCCGATCAGGTCGCCGAGCCCGTCGACAGTGCATGGATCGTTGCAGTACTGGATGTGGTAAAGCCCGGCGGGGAGGTCGGGAACAGGGAACTCGACGCGCGCGAGGAACCCAGGACCGTCGATCCGACTGATCATGACCTGACCGACGGGGATCGCTGACTCCGGCAACCGGTGGCCCTGGATCCAACGGTTCGCCGGAAGGAGGTACGCGATGTACGGGCCGTCCGCGATCGCCTCTCCCGTCGAGCCCTCCCAGAAGGTTCCCTGGACGATTGCGACCTCGGCTGGCACGTACGCTGACCGCCCGGGGACGCTCCAGCCGCCCCCCGCGTTGGCAGAGGTAGGGAGCACCGCCACCCCGAGAACTGCAGCGACGACGAGCACGTACCGACGAGCACCCATCGAGGCCTCCTTCGCAAGAATGGCTCGTACAAGGGGACCGGGCTTGGATTCGGATGGTTCCCGGAGCGGTCGCGGCGTTCCGATGATCCCTGGAGCTCGTCGCACCCCTCCTAACCCCCGCCTTGAGGCAGGTAGCGAACGCGCCGATGATGGGCTCGTGGAGCTCCGTGCGCCGTGGTACGTCCGTCTCGTCGGATGGATCCTCGCGGCGTTCGGCGTGGTCAACGTCACCGCCCTCGTCTGGGTGTTGCCCGCGTTGTTCGCCGTGGGAGCTGACGTGCTCATCGCGATCATCGTGCTCGGTGTCGTCCCGCTGGTAGGCGGGATCGGGACGATCGCGTCGCGCCGGTGGGGATGGGTCGTGTCGCTCGTCGCCGTCACGTTGGGGATCCTCTTTGGGATCGCTTCGTGGGCCTTCCAGGGGGTCGTTTCCACTGCCGCGGAGGGCTTGGACGTCGAGTGGACGTGGCTCACCTTCCTCGTCCTTCCCGCGCTCGCGATGCTCGGCGCGCTCCTCGCGCCGGCCACGCTCCGTTGGCTCCGAGCGTCTGTGGCGGTCTAGGCTCACGCGTCGGGCGTGGCGGGCCCAACGGGTTTGCGGATCATGGCCTGAGGTAGGGAGAAGGCGTGACCACTCGCGACGTGATCGTCCATCGCGGCCATCGTTTCGGCTGGTGGGTGGAGGGCCGAAGGCCAATAATGAGGGAGAGGCCCAGGTCCTTGGCCGACCCGGGCCTCTCGACGCGGGCATTTGTCCGATGACCCGCGATTCTGGGACGTCGCGTAGCAACGTTGGATGCTTTTTGGGGGTCAGAGGCCCCGAATGCCGGCGGGTGCATGAGCCGGAACAGATCCCCTACCTAGGGCTGGGGCAGGGCAAGTCCCACACTACTGTCCCGACTCGTGCATCGCAAGGCGGGTTTCGATGCGGTCCCCTCTGGTCGGCCTTGTTCTCGGCCCGCAGGTGGCGCCGAAACGACGTGACCATCTGCTCGACGTCGCCTATCCTCTGGAGCGTGGAACGGTCCGCCATCGCCATCGCCTCCGCCTCTCGTTCAGCGCTTCAAGCTCATGCGCTCTATGAGCGGTGTTCAAAGAGGATAGGGGGCGTTTCCGCAGGTAGTTGAGGGCGCGTAGCTCAGTGGGAGAGCGCTTGCTTCACACGCAAGAGGTCGGAGGTTCAAAACCTCCCGCGCCCACCACGGAAGGGGATCGAGATGCGCATCCCGTGTCATCGCTCGCTCGTTGAGTTGGGCACGAGGACAGCTACGAGGTGCTGAGGGGCTTCTTGTGGCCACTCCGCGGAACGGGCTGTGAGCGATGACGATGCCACCATGGGCTCCGCCTGCGGCGCACTTTGGCGAGAGCATCTTCGACCTCGTGAAGGGCGCTCGCGTGTGTCGAGAGCAGCTCCTCCTCGAAGGTGTCCTCGATGACGTCAGGGATGGTTGTCCGCCACAACTTCTCGGTGTGCGGGAGCCGCATGTCGATGACTGCAAGATGGCGGCCGAGCCCAGGTCGGTTCTGCTCGAACCGGTGGAAGACGGGGTCGTCAGCCAGCACGACTCCGAGCGTCGTCAGGCGCTCGTGCAGGTCGTTGAGGTCATCGATGAGGACACCCACCTGGTGATCTCGAACGGCGTCCCGACTCGCTCGAGCGGCCCTCCATGCGGCGCCGGCCGCGAGGGCTGTGAAAGCGGCTGCCGTTGCTTGAGCAACGAGGATCCAGTCGATCGCCGCGACCATGTTTGCAAGCATGATGGTCGGCATCCGAGAAGGGAAGGGCCGTCGCGTTTGCCTCAATGAACCTCGATGACTGCGTGGATGCGCTCAAGCACTTCAACTGTCGAGCGCACAACAAGGCCCCTCCGAGTTCCCTAGGTCACTCTTCGAGCCCTTGTCGCGGATCCAGCTTCCGAAAGATGGGTTTTGATCCGCTTCGTCAGCGAACGGCTTTGGGAACACCGTCTCTCCGTCCACGATGGCCTGGTCGCCTTGAGGAACTCGGGAAAGGGGGCGGCCCTACTCAGGTATCCGCGGAAACCGATCTTGAGAGCACCGTCGATCACCTGGGGATCGTCCCACTCGCTCATGAGGATCATGTTCGCGTCGGGCCAACGTGTGAGGATCCTGCGCCCGATCGCCAGGCCGTCGCTCTTCCTCGGTCGGCGCTTCATGAGGTTCGCTCGCGAATCGGCGAGGTCGAGACCGATCAGGAGCACATCCGGTTGGTCGCGTTCGAGGAACGCGATCGCGGCCCTGCCGGTGGGGATCACCTTAAGCACGTCCATCTTGGCGTCGAGGAGCGCGGACCTGATGGCCTCTCCGAAGAGAGCGTGACGTTCCAGGATCAAGATGCGAACCGCCATCGCTTCTCTCTTCGCACTGCGGGGAATGGGGCGTTGTCAGCTTGTCACTCGCTGGACCACCGGGCCAGTGCCCGTTGAGGGTCTGCCGCCCGGGCGTTACGCGAGGGTTCCAGGGTGGCTGAGCCCTATAGGAGGACTGGGAGACGAGGGCAGGCATTCATCCCTGGTCGGCACGATCGTGGCGACGCCAGAATCGCCACCATCGGCGTCTCGGGTCACGAGGCTTCCGTGGTCCCCGAGTGCGTCTCAGCTCGTCGGCGATGTCGGCGCCTCGCCCGTGTGACGCGAAGTACCCGTGCCCACTCGAAGGGGCGCCGCCGTGGCCTTCTGCGCCTCCGAGCCAGTCTCCGCCGCCTCCCTCCACACATACAACGCTACTCCCTCTCGCTGCCGGCTCATAGGCTCTGCCGCCTCTCGGTCGAAGCTCCTAAGCTGACCTTCCGCTCGATGGCGCCGCGGCCGATGAACCGACGAAAGGAGACCGGATGCCGTCCTTCAGGGTGACCTATCACGTCGTGGTCGAGGCTGAGTCGCCCGACGAGGCGATCGCCGAGGCGGCGAAGGCCGCGGAGAGCGGAGGGCTCAGCGAACCAGGGGGTGGGGCGGACGTGACGGTGGAGCGCATCCCTGACCCCGAAGCACCCTCCGGCTTCATCGCGGAAGGTGTCAGGCGGGGACACCGCCAGACCGAGAGCTGACAGTTTTGCAAGTCGCCCGCTTGAACGGCCATTCAAGGTGTCCGGCCTTGGAACGCGGGGTATGCGCCCCGTATGAGCCTCGCGGCTGGCGCTCCGCAACCCTCCTGGTCGAAGGATCTGATCGCGGGACCGGAGGCTCCCGCTGAAGCCCGCTGGTTCCTGAACGCTGCCGTCGCCCATCTCAGGCTCGACGAAGAGCTCCAGATCTCGACCCTCCTCGTCTCGGAGCTGACGTCGAACGCCGTGCGCCACGGAGGGGGAGCATCCGGGAGCTGGATCGGGCTCACGATCACCGACACCGGCCCCTTCGTGCGTGTCGCCGTCTGCGATCAGGGCCCGGGCTTCGACCCGTCGAGATTCGACTGGAGGGGCCACCGGGGTGGTCTGTTCCTCCTCGACACGCTTGCGTACGACTGGGGGATCGAGCGCAAGGCCGCCGGCACCGAGGTGTGGTTCGAGATCTGAGTCCCTGACCGAGCCGTCGCCCACAGGTGTTCATCTCCTACCGGTAAGCTCCCCGGCTTACACGTCTCGAGGGGGAGTCGCGATGCTCACGGAAACCCGGACGGCGGCCGCACGCGCGGTCGATCTCCGGAAGGTCTACGGCGAGGGCACGGCCGCCGTCGAAGCGCTCCGAGGGGTCTCCGTGGAGTTCGCCGCCGGGGAGTACACCGCGATCATGGGCGCCTCCGGCTCTGGCAAGTCCACCCTGCTGCATTGCATGGCGGGGCTCGACAAGCCGACGTCGGGCACCGTCTGGATCGGCGATCAGGACCTCACGCACCTCAAGGATCACGATCTCACGGAGATCCGGCGCGATCGCGTGGGCTTCGTCTTCCAGGCGTTCAACCTGGTTCCGACGCTGACGGCGGCCGAGAACATCACGCTGCCCAGCGCGATCGCCGGTCGGGACGTCGACCGGGCGCGCTTCGACGAGGTCGTCGACACGATCGGGCTGCGCGACCGGCTGACGCACCTGCCCTCCGAGCTCTCCGGCGGGCAGCAGCAGCGCGTCGCGGCAGCGCGAGCTCTCGTCTCGCGCCCGGAGATCGTCTTCGCGGACGAGCCGACCGGGAACCTCGACTCCCGTGCCTCCCAGGAGCTGCTCACGTTCCTCAAGGCGGCCGTGACCGAGCACGGACAGACGATCGTGATGGTCACGCACGATCCTGTCGGTGCGAGCTACGCGAACCGGATCGTGTTCCTCGCCGACGGCCAGGTCGTCGACGAGATGCGCGACCCGACCGCGGAACGCGTCCTCGACCGGATGAAGTTGCTGGAGGCGTGAGGTGCGTTCGACGGTGAGGGAGCACTGAGATGTGGCGAGCCGCGCTGAAGAGCGTGCTCGCGAGGAAGCTCCGGCTCGTCCTGACGGCGATGGCCATCGTGCTCGGGGTCGGGTTCGTCTCGGGAACGCTCGTGCTCACCGACACCGCGTTGTCCGCGTTCGACGATCTCTTCGGCGACATCTTCGCGAAGACCGACGTCGTCGTGCAGGCGGAGAACGCGTTCCAGGACATCGCCGCCGGCGGTGGTGGGGGAGGAGGTCAGGAGCGGAACCCGATCCCGGAGGAGGTCCTGGGAGATGTCCAGGCGCTGCCGGGTGTGGCCGCGGCGGACGGCAGCGTGGGCGGATTCGCGCAGGTGATCGACCCGCAGACCGACGAGGTGATCTCGGGCGGCGGCGCGCCGACGATCGGAAGCTCGTGGGATCCGGACGTCACGCCGTTCGAGCTCACCGGGGAGCCGCCGCAGGCCGAGAACGAGGTCGTGATCGACGCGGACACCGTCGATGAAGCGGGGCTGGAGATCGGCGACGAGGTCCGGATCGTCACACCACTCGGTGTCGATCCGTACCGACTCACCGGCGTCATCTCCCTGCCGTCCGCGACGACGATCGGCGGCGCCACCGTCGCGTCGTTCGAGCTTGGAACCGCGCAGCGCCTCTTCGACCGCGAGGGGACCTTCGACCAGATCTACATCGTCGCGGCGGACGATGCGTCGGCGGCAACGGTCGCTGCGCAGGTCCAGGAGGTGCTCCCCTCCGGCTTCCAGGCGATCACGGCGACCGACGCCGCGGCTGAGCAGACGGATCAGGTTCGAGAAGGCTTGGGGTTCCTCCGCACGGCGCTGCTCGTATTCGCCTTCGTCGCGTTGTTCGTCGGGGCCTTCGTGATCTTCAACACGTTCAACATCGTCGTGACGCAGCGGACCCGCGAGATGGGACTCCTGCGGGCGTTGGGGGCCAGCCGCGGGCAGGTGTTCACCTCCGTGATCATCGAGTCCCTGGTGATCGGACTCCTGGGCTCCGCCCTCGGGCTCGCCGCGGGGATCGGGCTCGCGGTCCTGCTCAAGCAGGGCCTCGAGCTGATCGGGCTGGAGTTGCCACCGACCCCGCTCGCGATCCGACCGACCACGATCATCGCGGCGCTCGTCCTCGGTACCGTCGTGACCGTCGTGGCGTCGGTGTTCCCGGCGCGTCGCGCCTCGCGCGTCGCGCCGATCGAGGCGCTGCGCGAGGGGACCGTCGCTCCGACCGCGTCGCTTCGCCGTCGAGCGATCGTGGGAGGGCTGCTCACGACGGCCGGCGTCGGGGCGATCGCCGCGGGGCTGTTCGCAGACGTCCCGCAGCCCGCCGCGATCGTCGGGCTCGGGGCCCAGTTCACCTTCATCGGGGTCGCGGTGCTGTCCCCGTTCGTGGCGAGGCCGCTCGCGACCGCGATCGGAGCTCCCGCCCGGCGCCTCGGGATGACCGGCCGCCTCGGGCAAGAGAACGCCAAGCGCAACCCACGCCGGACGGCGTCAACGGCTGCGGCACTGATGATCGGCCTCGGACTGGTCGTGTTCGTCTCCGTCTTCATGACGACGCTGAAGGCGTCGGCGTCCGACACGCTCGACGAGACCCTGCGCGCGGACTTCATCCTCAGTTCCTCCGGTTTCCAGCCCTTCAGCCCGGGGATCGCGAACGCGCTGTCGCAGCGCGACGAGTTCGCGGCCGTGTCGCCCTTCCGGCAGGCCGGCGTGAAGATCGGCGGCGGGCTGACCTTCATCGCCGGGGTGGACGAGACGACGGTCGACGAGGTGGTGAGCGTGCCGATGGAGGCCGGGACAACGGCCGCTCTGGCCGAGCCGGGGACGATCCTGATCTACAAGGGTCCCGCGCAGGCTCGTGGCTTGGAGATCGGAGACGAGCTCCCGGTGGCGTTCGCTCGGACGGGAACGAAGGACCTGAGGATCGTCGGCATCTACACGGACAACCGATTGCTCGGCGACTACACGGTCTCGCTGGAGGAGTACGAGGCGAACGTCGCGGAGCAATTGGACTACCTGGTGTTCGTCCGGCGAGCCGACGGCGTCTCCATCGAGCAGGCGAGAGCCGCCCTCGAAGAGGTCGTGGGTGAGTTCCCCAACGTCGAGATCAACGATCAAGCGCAGTTCAAGGAGGAGCAGGATCGCTTGATCGATCAGGTCTTCGGGATCGTCCTGGTGCTCCTCGTCCTGTCGGTCATCATCTCCGCCTTCGGGATCGCGAACACCCTGGCGCTGTCGATCTACGAGCGGATCCGCGAGCTCGGCCTCCTGCGTGCCGTCGGCATGCAGCGGACGCAGATCGGCTGGATGATCGTGATCGAGGCGGTGATCGTGTCCCTGCTGGGCGCCGTGCTCGGGATCGCGATCGGGCTCCTCTTCGGCTGGGCCATGCAGCAGGCGCTCTCCGACCTCGGCGTGTCGCGCCTCGCGGTCCCGTGGGGCCTCCTGGTCGTCTTCGCGATGATCGCCGGCCTGCTCGGGCTCTTCGCGTCGATCGCGCCGGCGATCCGAGCGTCGCGGATCAAGGTCCTGGAAGCCATCTCGTACGAGTAGCGTCCGTCGGAGGCGCGGAGCCTCGCCGATATCATGGCGTGCGTGCCTCGACTGAGTCTGCCGGACGGTGCCCACGTCGAGCTCCCCGAGGGGGAGCCGGTCGGGGCCGTGCTGGCTCCGGACGCGGTCGCCGCGCGGGTGGACGGCACGCTGCGGGATCTCTCGTTCGTGCCGGCCGGCGACGCGTCGGTGGAACCGGTTGCGCCGGGCTCGGATGACGCGCTCCACATCATCCGGCACTCGACCGCCCACGTCTTGGCACAGGCGGTGTGCCGGCTGCACCCGGGCGCGAAGTACGCGATCGGCCCGCCGATCCAGGACGGCTTCTACTACGACTTCGATATGCCCACCGCGATCGGCGAAGGCGACCTGCCCGCGATCGAGGCAGAGATGCGCGCGATCGTCGAGGACGATCAGCCGTTCCTCCGCGAAGAGGTCTCGCGCGAAGACGCGATCGGGCGACTCGAGGGCCAGCCGTTCAAGCGGGAGATCATCGAGTCGATCGGTTCGGCCGAAGGCGAGGTGGCGACGGGCGACGTCGTGTCGCTGTACCGCAACGACGGGTGGGTGGATCTGTGCGAAGGCCCGCACGTTCCCTCGACCGGCCGCCTCGGCGCGTTCACCTTGACCTCGACCGCCGGCGCGTACTGGCGTGGCGTCGAGACCAACCCGATGCTCACCCGCATCTATGGGACCGCGTGGGCGACCCAGGAGGATCTCGATGCCCACCTGCTGCGGTTGGAGGAGGCGGAGAAACGCGACCACCGCCGGCTCGGTCGCGAGCTGGATCTCTTCTCCAGCCCCGACGAGCTCGGCCCCGGTCTGTGGATCTGGCATCCGCGGGGTGGGATCTTCCGGAAGCAACTCGAGGACTGGGTCCGCGACATCCACCTGGAGCGCGGCTACGACCTGGTCGTGACCCCGCACATCGCGCGGTCCGTGCTCTGGGAGACGAGCGGCCACCTGGCGAAGTACCGGGAGAACATGTACCCGCCGATGGAGGCGGACACCGGCGACTACTACGTCAAGCCGATGAACTGCCCGTTCCACGTGCTCATCTACAAATCGCAGGTCCGGAGCTACCGAGACCTGCCCATGCGCTTGTCGGAGCTCGGCACGATCTACCGCCACGAGAAGGCCGGCACACTCCATGGGCTCCTCCGGATCCGGGGTGGGACCCAGGACGACTCGCACATCATCTGCACTCCCGATCAGCTGATCGACGAGATCCTGGCGGCGTTCGATCTCACGCTCGAGATCCACGGGACGTTCGGCTTCACCGACCCCGTCGTGGAGCTCTCGACGCTGCCGGTCGAGCAATCGATCGTCGACGAGGAGACGGCGGCGCGCGCCACCGAGGCGCTCACCCTGGCCCTCGAGAAGAGTGGTCTCGAGTACCGGCTCGCCGAGGGCGAGGGCACGTTCTACGGCCCGAAGGTGGACTTCCACTTCCGCGACGCGACCGGGCGCCTATGGCAGCTGACCACCGTGCAATGCGACTTCGCTTTGCCGGAGCGGTTCGACATGGAGTACACGGGGGACGACAACCAGCGCCATCGGCCCGTGATGATCCATCGGGCGATCCTCGGGACGTTGGAGCGGTTCAGCGCGGTCCTGATCGAGCACTACGGGGGCGCGTTCCCGCTGTGGCTCGCGCCGGAGCAGCTGCGCCTGGTCCCGGTGGCCGACCGGCACGTTCCCAACTGCGAGGAGCTCGCCGTCACGGCGCGAGCATCCGGTCTCCGGGTGCACGTCGACGAGACGAAGGAGACGGTGGGCAAGAAGATCCGCGCTGCGCAGCTGATGAAGTCGCCGTACGTGGTGGTCGTGGGCAACCGAGATCTGGATGCGGGGACGTTCACCGTCCGGGACCGATCGGGGGAGGAGCATCAGGGCGTGCCGTTCGACCGGATCGTGTCGACGCTCGCCGAGGAGGCACGGACGCGTGCGCTCGGTCAGAGCGCCTTCTAGTCGGATGCCCGGCGCCGGCGAGGGTCGCGCCGGTGAGGGTCGCGCCGGTGAGGGTCGCTCGGGCCAGGGATCGGCGCCGGAGACGGGGCGCCTATGGAGTCCATGGCGCATGGAGTACATCCAGGCCGTCAAGGACGACGAGGACGAAGGGTGCGTGCTCTGTCGGATCCGCGACGGGGAGGAGTCCGAGCGCGTCCTCGCACGGTCGGACCTCGGTTACGTCGTACTCAACAAGTATCCGTTCAACCCGGGTCATGTGATGGTCGTGCCGAACCGTCACGATGGCAGCTTCGAAGCGCTCGCCGACGACGAGCTCCTCGATCTGCAACGCCTCATCCGGAGGTCCGTCTCGGCGCTCCGGCAGGAGATGGCTCCTCACGGCTTCAACGTCGGCGCGAACATCGGTCGCATCGCCGGGGCGGGGATGCCGGACCATCTTCATTGGCATGTGGTCCCTCGATGGAGCGGGGACACGAACTTCATGCCGGTCGTGGGGCAGACGCGGGTGATGCCGGAACTACTGGAGGAGACCGCGGCTCGATTGACCCCCCGGTTCGTGAACGATTGAGTCCTCGGAAGAGCATCTCTACAGCTCAGACCTTCACTCCGGCGCTATGAAGTATTTCTCTTTACTTCTAGTAGCTGAAGATATATACTTCACATCATGGGATCGGTTGGAGCCGAACGGCTCGTGGCGGTGCTTGGCGACGTCGTCGCTTCACGCCGTCACCCAGATCGCGAGCGACGGTTGACGGCGATGGGCGGGGCGTTGGACCTGGCGAACGGCAGGGTCGGGGCGACGCAGCCGCTGACGCCGACGATCGGCGACGAGTTCCAAGGCCTCTACGGAGACCTCGTGTCGGCGCTCGATGCGACGCTGGTCGTTCGGCTCGCCCTCCTCGGTGAGGTCGACGTCCGGTTCGGGATCGGGTCCGGCGAGCTCCTGGGGTACGAGGCGTCGCGGGCCCCGTTCGAGCAAGACGGTCCGGCTTGGTGGGCGGCGCGGGAGGCGGTCGACATGGTTCGTGATCTGGAGCAGCGGCGGGAACGGCCGCGCGGGCTGCGGACCCGCTGGATCGACGAGGGGGCCGACGGGTCGCCACCGGTTGGGGCCGTCAATGCGTTCCTGCAATGCCGGGACGAGCTGGTCACGGCGATGGATCCGCGAGACGCCGACATCCTGCTCGGATTGCTCGTCGACGAGCCGCTCACCTCGATCGCGGAGCGCTTGGGCGTGAGCGTCTCGGCCGTCTCCCAGCGCGCCATCCGCGGCGGCCTGTATGCGATCCGACAAGCGCACGAGGAACTGCGGGAGGCGATCGCGTGATCGCGGTCGGTATCTGGCTGCTGTCGGTGGGTCTGGCGGACCTCGTCGCCGGACTCGCGGGCGAGCCGAAGGCCGGACCGAGGACGATCGGTGCGATCGTCACCGGCTTCGCTGCTCCGCTCGTCCTCGGTCTCGCGGCCGGTGCGACGACGCCGAGCCTCCTCCTCCTCACCCTCCTGACCGGCGTCACGATCGCCGCATGGATCGTGCTGCGGCGGGATCCGACGCGGATGACCGCGCTCCGCGCACTGGGCGCGCTGTTGTTCGTCCTCGCAGCCTTCGTGGCGGTCTCGCTGTTCGGGGCGGAGCCGGTCTCCAGCTTCCGGACCGAGCCGATCCTCGCGCGCGGTGTTCACCATCTGCCGTTCCCGCTCGTGGCCGGCGCGTCGCTGGAGCGGGTGCTTCTCGTCGCCGGCGTCCTCACGATGCTCTTCGCTACGAGCAACGCGATCGTCCGCCTGGTGCTGACCGCGATGGGAACGAGGTTCTCCAACGCCGAGCAACGGCTCCGCGGCGGGCGGGTGATCGGGCCGCTCGAGCGCGTACTGATCTTCGGCCTCGGGCTCGCCGGAGAGGCCACCGCGGCCGCCCTCGTGATCGGCGCCAAGGGGCTCCTGCGCTATCCGGAGCTGAACGGCCTGCGCGGCGAATCCGGCGCCGCCGGACCGTCCGCGCGGACGATCGACGTCGTCACCGAGTACCTCCTGATCGGATCGCTCACGAGCTGGCTCCTCGCCCTGTTCCCGCTCGTGCTGGTCCCCGCCTAGCGGCTGGGGCTAGGCTCGGGCGATGTCGACGCTCGAGCTGCCGGACGGCGCCCACCTGAACTACGAGACCGCGGGCGACGGTCCCACTGTCACGTTCATCCATCCAGGACTGTGGGACATGCGCTCGTGGGACCGGGAGTTCGCGTCCTTCGCGGACGCGGGCTATCGGGTGCTCCGCTACGACGTTCGTGGGTACGGAGGCTCGAGCCGGCCCGAGGCGGGCGTTCCCTACTCGCACGTCCGAGACCTCGAAGCGCTCCTCGCCTCCGAGGAGGTCACGCAGACCGCGATCGTCGGATGCTCGATGGGCGGAGGCATCGATGTCGACTACGCGCTGGAGCATCCCGAACGGGTGTGGGGTCTCGTGCTCGTCGCAACCGGCCTGGGTGGCTTCGAGACGACCGAGGAGGAAGAGGACTGGTGGGCGGAGCGTGACGCGCCGATCGAAGCCGCGCTCGAGGCCGGCGACCTCGAGCGCGCGCAGGACCTCCTGCTCGAGATCTGGGCGCCGCTCGGGACCGATGACGAACGCGGAGCCCTGATCAAGCAGATCGCGCGCGACAACATCCACGAGTTGACGATGGACGAGAGCGGCGCGGAGCAGCTCGATCCTCCCGCGGCCCATCGGCTGGCAGAGATCGATGTGCCCACGCTGATCCTCGAAGCCGAGTACGACCCACCCGATATGCGTCGCTTGTGCGACTTCCTCGGTGTCGAGATCATGGGCTCGCGCAAGGTCGTGGTCGAGGGCGCCGACCACGTGGTGAACGTGCGCCAACCGGAGCGGTTCGAGGAACTCGTGCTGCCGTTCCTCGCCGGCGCCGCGCCTTAAGCCGCGTCGCGCTACTTCTTGTGGGCTTCCTCGCGGGCGTGCTGGTACTCGTCGATGACCTTCTGCGCGAGGTGCTGCGGCATCTCCTCGTAGTGCGAGAACGTCATCGAGAACGCTCCGCGGCCGCCGGTCATCGACCGCAGGTCGATCACGTAGCGGGCGACCTCGCCCTGGGGGACCATCGCGTTGATCACCTGCTTGCCGCCGCCCAGCTGGTCCATGCCTTGGATCTTCCCGCGCTTCGCGTTGAGGTCGCCCATGATGTCGCCGGTGAAGGACTCCGGCACGGTCACCTGGAGCTGGACGATCGGCTCCAGCAGCGCCACGCCGGCTTGCTCGACGACCTCCTTCAACGCGAGTGAGCCTGCGATCTGGAACGCCATGTCGGAGGAGTCCACTGAGTGGAACTTCCCGTCGACGAGCGTGACCTTGATGTCGACCATCGGGTTCCCGGACAGCACGCCCTCGGACATCGTCTTGACGATGCCCTTCTCGATCGACGGGATGAATTGCTGGGGGATCGCCCCTCCGAAGATCTTGTCCTCGTAGACGAAGCCTTCCCCTCGCGGGAGCGGCTCGACCTCGATCTCGCACACGGCGTACTGCCCGTGGCCCCCGCTCTGCTTCACGTGCCTTCCCTGCGCTTTCGCCTTGGCCCGGATCGTCTCCCGGTACGCGATCTTCGCGGGCTTCGCCTCCACCTCGACGCCGAACTTCGCCTTGAGGCGCTCCATCTGCACGCCGAGGTGTGCCTCACCCATCCCGTAGATCACCGTCTCGTGGGTCTCGTCGTTGCGGGCCACCCGGAACGTCGGGTCCTCCTCGCGGAGGCGCGCCAGGCCGGTGGCGAGCCGGTCCTCCTCACCCTTCGTCTTGGGCGCGATCGCGTAGGCGAGGAGCGGCTCCGGGAGCTCCACCAGCGCGAGCTGCACCGGATCGTCCTTCGTGGCGAACGTGTCTCCGGTGTGGGTGTGGGGGAGCTTCGCGACCGCGCCGATGTCGCCGGCCGGCACCTCGGACACGGTCTCGTGTTCCTTGCCCTTGAGCGCGAACAGCTGTCCGATCCGCTCGTCGGTTCCCTGCGTCGCGTTGTGCACCGAGCTGTCGGGGCGGACCTTGCCGCTGAAGACCCGGAACATCGTGATATGCCCGACGAAGGGGTCCGACACGGTCTTGAACACGAAGGCGCTCAGGGGTCCGTTGGGATCGCATGCCCGCTCCTTCTCTTCGCCACCTTTCGCGATCACCTGCAGCGGCGCGCGATCGAGCGGGGAAGGGAACTCCTCGACGATGAAGTCCAGTAGCCGATCGATCCCGATCGCCTTGGAGGCCGAGCCGACGAAGACGGGAGCGAGCCGGGCGTTCGTGAAGCCGTCCTTCGCGCCCTGTGTGATGACGGCCTCGGGGAGCGTGCCCTCGTCGAGGTACTGCTCGATCAAGGCGTCGTCGGACTCGGCGACCGCTTCGATCAGCTTCTCCCGCGCTGGATCCGCGAGCTGGTGGATCTCGTCGGGCCACTCGGACTCCTCCGCCTTCGGTCCGGACGGATACAGGTCCGCCTTCTCATGGAGCAGGTCGGCGATGCCGCTAAACGCGCTCTCCGCGCCGATCGGGAGCTCGAAGGGCGCCACCTGGTTCCCGAACGAGGACACGAGCTGGTCGAGCGTCGCCTGGAAGTCCGCTCGCTCACGATCCAGCTTGTTCACGAAGACCGCACGAGGCAGGTTCTCCTGGACCGCGAGCTCCCACGCGAACTCGGTCTGGACCTCGACGCCGTCCACCGCGGAGACCACGATGATCACGGCGTCCGCCGCGCGGACCGCCGAGCGCACGTCCCCGACGAAGTCCGCCGTGCCGGGGGCGTCGAGGACGTTGATCTTGATGTCGTTCCACTCGATCGGTGCCATGGAGAGCGACACGGAGATCTGGCGGTGCTGCTCGTCGGGGTCGTGGTCCGACACCGTGTTCCCGTCCTCGACCCTGCCCATGCGGGTGATCGCACCGGAGGCGAAGAGCATCGCTTCCAGCAGCGTCGTCTTCCCCGACCCCCCGTGTCCCACCAGCAAGACGTTGCGGATGTCTTTCGCGTCGTAGGTCTTCAACCGCGCTCCTTCGTGGACGAGGGCTGGTACTGGCCTCTCGCAGGGTGATGGGTCAGGGTCGTGGAATCCTACAGAGTTGCTACGCTCGCCCGACCTGCGATGCGGAGCTTGCTGCGGTTCGAACGCCAGCCACCCGGCACCGCGATCACGCGCTCGGTCCTCGTTGCCGGCGGTGCGCTCGCGGCCGGGGCGGGATTCCTCGTGGTCGCCCGGGAGGCGCGCCCCGCGGCGTGGGCGGCCGGCGCCTCGGGCGCGCTCCTCCTGCTCGGGGGTCATCGGGCCAACCACGGCGCCGGGGGACCCACCGACCGGATGCTGGACGATCTGCTCGATCGCGTCTGGGACGGGGCGGTGCTGTCCTCGATCGCGTGGGCCGCGCGCGACGGCAGCGCGTCGCTGGCGGTGGCGGCCCTCGCCGCCGTCAGCCTGTCGTTCGTGGCCGGGTACATCCGAGCGCGCGGTGCCGCGCTCGGCTACTCGGTGGAGGAGCGGCACGTCACGCGTGGCGCGCGGTACGTCCTCGTGGTCGCGTTCCTCCTGTTCGGCTGGACGTGGGCCGTCTGGGCGGTGGCCGTGATGTCTGGCCTCGCCGCCGTCGTCCGCGCGGGGCAGGTCGCGCAGGAGGAGCGGACGGCGTGAACGCGCGACGGTGGGCGACCGAGACCGCGACGTACCTCCTGTATCGCTTCATGAGCTGGCTGGGGCCGCTCCTCCCGGTGCGGAGCGGCCGGTCCGCCTACGAGCGGGCGGGTCGGCTGTTCTTCCGTCTCGCCGCCGGGCCCCGCGCCGTCGTGGCCGCCAATCAGGCCCAGGTCCTGGGCCGGCCGGCGGACGACGCGCTCGTGCAGGTGTCGACCCGAGAGGCGTTCGCCCTCTACGGCCGGTACTGGTTCGACACGTTCAACGTGCTGGGGTGGGACGACGCTGCGGTCGCCGCCGCCTTCCGGTTCGAGGGGATCGAGCTGGTCGAGAAGGGTCTGGCCGAGGGCAAGGGCGTCGTGATCGCGCTCCCGCACACGGGGAACTGGGACGTCGGTGGGCGAGCGATGGCGATCCGGGTCGCTCCGGTGGTGTCGGTGGCCGAGCACCTGAAGCCGGAGCGCCTGTTCACCCTGTTCCTCGAACACCGTCGGCAGATGCAGATGGACATCATCGACCTTGCGAGCGACCACGTGGGCCGCCAGCTCACCCAACGGCTCGAGGAGAACCGGATCGTCGCGCTCGTTGCCGATCGCGACCTCTCCGGCGGCGGCGTCGAGGTGGAGATGTTCGGTCGGACCCGACGGATGCCCGCCGGGCCGGCGCTGATCGCGTTGTCCTCCGGGGCGCCCCTCATCTCGGGTCCGACGTTCACGACGCGGGACGGTTGGGTCGAGGTGCTGTCGGAGGTCACGATCGAGCCGACCGGTCGGAGGAAGGACGACATCGTCGCGCTCACGCGCGCGCTGGCCGCCTCGTTCGAGAAGGCGATCGCGTCCGCGCCCTCGGACTGGCACCTGTTCCAGCCCGGTTGGGACGCGTAGGGCCGGTGCGGATCGCGCTCGTCTGTCCGTACGACTGGCAGGCGGCCGGGGGCGTGCAGGTGCACGTCGCGAACCTCGCGGCCCAGCTCCTGGAGCGTGGGCACGAGGCGGTCGTGCTCGCACCCACCGTCGCGGTGCCCGCCGAGCCATGGGTTCGCTCCGTCGGGCGTCCCATCCGTGTGTCCTACCGTGGCACGGTCGCCCCGATCGCGCCGCTGGCGTACCGGACGCACGCGCGCCGTCCTCGCCGAGATGCGGCCCGACGTCGTCCACGTCCACGAGCCGCTCACGCCGAGCGCGTCCATGTACGCGACGCTCTCGTCGCGGGCGCCGGTCGTGGCGACCGTGCACGCCTACCTCGACCGCTCGCGGGCGATGGAGCTCGCTGCTCCCGTGCTTCGCCGAGTCTGGTCCCGGGTCTCGATCGGCGTCGCGGTCTCGCATGCCGCGGCGGCGTTCCTCCGCCGGGCGTTGCCCCGAGCCGAGCTCGAGATCGTGCCGAACGGCGTCGACGTGAGGGCATTCGCGGACGCCGAACCTCGAGCCGACCTGCCGCTCGGCCGACGGATCGCCTGGGCGCACCGGCTGGATCCACAGAAGGGGTTCTTCGTCGCCGTCGCCGCGTTCGCCAAGGTGCTCGCCGAGGTCCCCGACGCCATCCTCATGGTGGCTGGAGACGGCCGCGATCGCGAGGCTCTGTCGCTCCTCACCCCTGCCGCACGCGAGCACGTCCACATGTTGGGCGCCGTCGCGAACGATCGTCTCCCCGCGATCCACGCCGGCTGCGACGCGTTCGTCGCGCCCGCCGTTGGCCAGGAGAGCTTCGGGGTCTCTTTGGTCGAGGCGATGGCGGCTGGCCTCCCCCTCGTCGCCAGCGACATCCCCGGATACCGAGAGGTCGTCACCGACGGCGTCGAGGGTCTCCTCGTGCCGCCGCGGGACCCGGAAGCGCTGGCGGCCGGCTTGGTCCGCGTCCTGCGGGAGCCCGAGCTGGCGGTTCGTCTCGGCGAGGCCGGCCGCGAGCGCGCCCGGGCGTTCGACTGGCCGATCGTCGTGGACCGCCTGGAGGAGCTGTACGGCCGCGCCATCGAGAGCGCTGACTACGATAGGTCCCGATGAACGCCTGGTGGATCGTGCTCGGGATCGCCGTGGTCGTGTTGCTCGTCGCGATCTGGATCTACAACCGGTTGGTCAGTCTGCGGACGCGCGTGGACAACGGGTGGTCGCAGATCGACGTGCAGCTCCGTCGCCGCGCCGACCTGATCCCGAACCTGGTCGAGACCGTGAAGGGCTACGCGACGCACGAGCGCGAGGTCTTCGAGCACGTCACGGAGGCGAGGGCGCGGTCGATCGGGGCCACCGGGGTGTCGGACCAGGCCGACGCCGAGAATCAGGTCACCGCGGGGCTCCGGCAGCTCCTCGCGGTCGTGGAGAACTATCCCGACCTCAAGGCGAACGAGAACTTCCTCGCCCTGCAGGAAGAGCTGGTCGCGACCGAGTCGAAGATCGCCTACGCCCGGCAGTTCTACAACGACCAGGTGATGCGATTGAACACGTTGATCCAGTCGTTCCCGTCCTCCGTGGTGGCGGGCGCGTTCGGCTTCACCGAGCGTCCCTTCTTCGAGATCGACGAACCGACCCGCGGGCCCGTCTCGGTGGACCTCTCCTAGCCCGTGTACGAGCAGATCGCGGCGAACAAGCGGAAGACGGCGATCCTGTTCGTGCTGGCCGTCCTCCTGTTGGGCGGCGTGGGCTACGCGCTCGGTCTCCTGACGGACAGCGGGCCGGTGGGGCTCGTGATCGCGCTGATCGTCGCCGTCGCGATGTCGGTGGGGTCCTACTTCTACGGGGATCGGATCGTCCTCGCCTCGACGCGAGCGAAGGAGGTCTCGAAGGAGGATGCGCCCCGGCTGCACAACCTCGTCGAGGGGCTCGCGATCGCCGCCGGGACCCCGAAACCGAAGGTCTGGATCGTGCCGGAGAGCGCTCCCAACGCCTTCGCGACCGGGCGAGATCCCGAGCACAGCCACGTCGCCGTCACGCAGGGACTGCTGGAGACGATGAACCGGGTGGAGCTCGAGGGCGTGATCGGGCACGAGATGGCGCACGTCCTCGATCGCGACATCCTCGTGGGCACGGTCGTCGCGACGCTCGTGGGGGCCGCTGTGCTGCTGGCGGAGTTCTTCATGCGGATGTGGTGGTGGGGCGGGTTCCGCGGCAGGCGGGGGGGCGACTCCGGTGGCGGCGCGGCGTCCGCGATCATCTTCGCCGTGGGGTTCCTCCTCCTGATCCTGGCGCCGATCTTCGGGCAGCTGATCCGTCTGGCGGTCTCCCGCAACCGCGAATTCCTGGCCGACGCACAGGGGGCGATGCTCACGCGTTATCCACCCGGGCTGATCGGCGCGCTGAAGAAGCTCCAGTCAGCGCCCACCGCGATGCGCTCCGCGAACAACGCGACCGCGCACCTCTGGCTGAATCAGCCCTCGCGGCTGGAGGGTGAGCGGCTCGGGACGCTGGAGCGGCTGTTCTCGACGCATCCGCCGCTCGCGGAGCGCATCCGTCGCCTGGAGGAGATGTGACGTTCCCATCGAGATACCCGCGGGTGTTTGGTCGGACGGGTGTCCGGAGATAGTCTCGATCCTCGGGTCCCGTGAGGGACCCGTTCCGTTTCCCCCACAACTCCCTGCATCGGGACATCGAGAACCAGGAGGCTCTCCGTGGCATTGACCCAACGAGGGAAGGTCGTGATCGGCGTGGTGGCCGCCGCTGTGGTCGGCGTGCTGGCGGTCCTCGCGTTCACGGGGAACGCTCCCGGGCCGCTCAAGGACATCGTGGAGGTGGTGGCGGGCGGCCCGGACCCTTGCCCCCTCACCGGGAAGGTCCGAGGCGACGAGGGCCCGCCCGATCGCCCGGTCCTCGCGGTGAAGGTCGAGAACACCCGCGACGCGTACCCGCTCGCGGGTCTCGAACGCGCCGACGTCATCTACGAGGAGCCCGTGGAGGGTGGCATCACCCGGTTCGCCGCGCTCTTCCAGTGCCGTGACTCGGGGCGCGTGGGACCGGTGCGAAGCGCGAGGACGACGGATCCCAAGATCCTGCTTCAGCTCTCGGACCAGCCGATCCTCGCGTTCTCTGGAGCCCATCCGAAGGTGACCGCCGCCCTCGAGGAAGCGGACCTCCTCCAGCTCACGGAAACGTCCGGGAACGTCGCCTACGAACGCGACGACGCGCGATCCGCCCCGCACAACCTCTTCGTCGCGACCAGGCCGCTCTTCCGCCTCGCCACGGAGGCCGGCGTCGACGTCGCTGCCCCACAGGCACTCTTCCCATTCGACGAGGACGTGCCGACTCCGAGCAAGCGTCGCTCCTCCGCCACCGTCGCGTTCTCCAGCTCGAACGTGGTCGAGTGGGCCTGGGACGGCGATCGGTGGGTCCGGCAGCTGGACGGCGCGCCGATGCTCACGGAGGGCGGTGCAGAGATCGCCGTCGACAACGTCGTGATCCAGGAGGTCGTCGTCACGGAGTCCGACATCCTCGACGTGGCCGGGTTCCCGTCGCCGGAGGTGGAGCTCCTGGGAGAAGGTCGCGCGTGGGTCCTGCGGGACGGCCGACTCGTCATCGGCCGGTGGCGGCGCGACTCGCTCGGAGACGTGACCGTCTTCGAGACCCGGGCCGGCGAGGAGATCACCCTCGCGCCCGGCACGACGTTCGTCGAGCTGATGCCGAAGGACGGAGACGGAGCGACGTTCGGGCGGTAGGAGCCGGCTTCTCCGCAGGTCGGCGGCGGTACACTCGGGCCATCCCAGCGCACCCCGCGCAGGCGCCAGGGCAGTGGCCAGGGCAGAACTAAGGAGGGCGAATGCAGCGCGAAACCGGAACCTTCACGGTGAAGTCCGGCCTGGCCGAGATGCTGAAGGGCGGCGTCATCATGGACGTCACCACAGCCGAGCAGGCGAAGATCGCGGAAGACGCCGGCGCGTGTGCGGTGATGGCGCTCGAGCGCGTGCCGGCCGATATCCGGCGCGACGGAGGCGTCGCTCGGATGGCCGACGCGACGAAGGTAGAGGAGATCCAGCAGGCCGTCTCGATCCCGGTGATGGCGAAGGCGCGGATCGGGCACTTCGTCGAAGCGCAGATCCTGCAGTCCCTCGGAGTGGACTACATCGACGAGTCCGAGGTTCTCACGCCAGCAGACGAGGAGTACCACATCGACAAGTGGGCGTTCACCGTGCCGTTCGTGTGCGGAGCGCGCGACCTCGGCGAGGCCCTCCGCCGCATCGCCGAGGGCGCCGCGATGATCCGTACGAAGGGCGAGGCCGGGACCGGGAACGTCGTGGAGGCCGTTCGGCACCAGCGTGCGATGCTGCGGCAGATCGCGGAGGTGACCCAGCTCCGGCCGGAGCAGTACGTCACGAAGGCGAAAGAGCTCGGGGCGCCCGTTGACCTGGTGCGCATGGTCGCGGAGCAGGGGAAGCTGCCGGTCGTGAACTTCGCGGCGGGCGGCCTCGCCACGCCGGCCGATGCGGCGCTGATGATGCAGCTCGGGGTCGACGGCGTCTTCGTCGGATCGGGCATCTACAAGTCCGAGGACCCCGCGCCGCGCGCCCGGGCGATCGTCGAGGCGACGACGCACTTCAACGACCCGGAGATCCTGACGAAGGTCTCCCACGGGCTGGGAGAGCCGATGCAGGGACTCGAGATCGGTTCGCTCGAGACCCGGCTCCAAGATCGCGGCTGGTAAGGAGCGGTCCCTTGAAGGTCGGCGTCCTCGCGCTGCAAGGTGATTTCCGTGAGCACGTCCGCGTGCTTGCGATCACGGGCGCCGTCCCGGTCGAGGTCCGGACTGTCGCGGAGCTCGCGGACGTCGACAGTCTCGTGATCCCGGGCGGTGAGTCAACGACGATCGCGAAGCTGGCGCATGCCGGCGATCTGGTGGATCCCCTGCGGGAACGCGCGCGGGACGGGATGCCCATCCTCGGTACGTGTGCCGGGATGATCGTGATGGCGGAGCGATTGCTCGATGGGGAGCCGCTGCTTTCGCTGATGGACGTCACCGTCCGGCGCAATGCCTACGGCCGACAGGTGGATTCGTTCGAGGCCGACGTGGCCGTCGACGGGATCGACCACCCGGTGCGCGGGGTGTTCATCCGCGCTCCGTGGATCGAGGACGTGGGCTCCGACGTCCGCGTGCTCTCGTCGTACGAGGGCCGGCCGGTCGTCCTGCAGCAGGGCAATCTGCTCGCGGCCTCGTTCCACCCTGAGCTGGTCGGCGAGACCGCGCTCCACGAGTACTTCCTTTCCCTTCCGAGGTAGGTGCGATGTCCGGTCATTCGAAATGGGCGACGATCAAGCGGAAGAAGGCCGCGAACGACGCGAAGCGCTCGAACCAGTTCGCGAAGCTCCTCCGCGCGATCGAGGTGGCGGCGCGGGAGGGCGGCGGCGACACCGCGGCGAACATGACGCTCGCGTCGGCCGTCGAGAAGGCGAAGGCCTCCTCCGTTCCCGGCGACAACATCGATCGGGCGATCAAACGGGGGAGCGGTGCCGACGCCGACGGCGCTCGCTACGAGGAGATCACCTACGAGGGGTACGCCCCGGGCGGGATCGCCCTGTTCGTCGAGGCGCTGACGGACAATCGCAACCGCACGGCCCAAGACGTCCGGCACGCGTTCACACGGAACAGCGGCAACCTCGGCGAGACGGGGTCGACGGCGTGGATGTTCACGCGCAAGGGCGTGATCGTGGTGGAGAAGGCGGTGTCACCGGACGACGAGCAGCTACTGGAGCAGGCGCTCGAGGCCGGCGCCGAGGACATGAACGATTCCGAGAGCTCGTGGGAGATCGTGACCGATCCCACGGACCTGGCCGCGGTCCGCGACGCGCTCCGCGGCGCGGGGATCGAGCTGTTCTCGGCGGAGCTCACGATGCTGCCGCAGTCCACGATCCCCGTCGACGGCGGCGAAGCCAAGAAGGTCCTGCAGCTGATCGAAGCCCTTGAGGATCTCGAAGACGTGCAGAACGTCTACGCGAACTTCGACATCCCCGAAGAGGTCATGGCCTCCCTCTGAGAGTTCGTCGGGAGAGGGCGGGTCGTTGCCCGGGCTCCCTGCCCCACCTAGACTCGGGCGAACGGATGTTCGAGAGTCGTGTCCTCGGCGTGGACCCCGGCCTTGCCAGGCTGGGCCTCGCCGTCGTCGAGGGCAACGGGAGGAAAGCGGCCCTGGTCTGGGCAGGCGCCGTCTCCACCGCGGCCGGTTCGGACGAGTCCGAACGTCTCCGACAGATCTGCGTCGCCGTGCGGGAAGCCGTCTCGGTCCACCGGCCCGAGTCGATGGCCTTGGAACGGGTGGCCTGGAACAAGAACCAGGTGAGCGCGCTCACCGTGGCGCGTGCCACCGGCGCGATCATGGTGGTGGCGGCCGACGCGGGATTGTCGGTCACCGAGTACGGTCCCAACGAGGTGAAGATCGCGGTGACCGGGATGGGGAACGCCGACAAGGCGCAGGTGCGGCGGGCGCTCGTCCGGGTGCACGGGTTGCAGGACGTGCCATCGCAGGCGGACGCCGCCGACGCCGTCGCCGTGGCGCTCACCCATCTCGTGGGAGCGCGCATGCGGGGTCTCGCGCGATCGGGGTCGCGGTGATCTCGTTCCTCGAAGGGGAGGTCGTGGAGAAGGGCGCCACTCGGGTGGTGATCGGCGTCGGCGGAGTCGGCTACGACGTCCTCGTGCCCACGTCCGTCGTGGCGAAGCTCCCGTCGGTGGGGAAGACGACGCGGCTGCACACCCGGATGGTCGTGCGCGAGGACTCGATGACGCTGTACGGGTTCTCCGCGGTCGACCAACGGGATCTCTTCGACCTGCTCACCGGGGTGACGGGTGTCGGCCCGAAGGTCGCGCTCGCGTTCCTGGCGGTCCTGAAGCCCGTCACCCTCACCCGCGCGATCGTGAACGGGGACGCAGCGGCGCTCACCGTGGTTCCGGGCGTCGGGAAGAAGGTCGCGCAGCGGGTCGTGCTCGACCTGGCCGAGAAGCTCGGCGGCGAGGCGGAGCTCCCCTCCGAGGGACCGATGGCCGACGTGCGCGACGCGCTCCTGTCGCTCGGGCTCACGGCCACGGAGGCCGGCGAGGCGATGCGCGGGATCGAGGCGGACGGCCGCGAGGCCGACGACATCCTGCGCGAGGCGCTGCAGAAGGTGGGTCGATGACTGCCGACGACGAGACGATCCGGATGCCGGAAGCGGCCGAGCGTCCGGTCGACCCCGACGCCCTCACGGAGGAGGATCGCGAGTTCGACATCGCCCTGCGCCCGCGCACGCTGGACGAGTTCGTCGGCCAGGAGCGCGTGAAGGAGCAGCTGCATCTCCTGATCGACGGCGCGCACAAGCGTGGCGAGGGCGTCGACCATCTCCTCTTCAGCGGCCCACCCGGCCTCGGGAAGACGACGCTCGCGCGGATCGTGGCCCACGAGATGGGCGCGGGGTTCCAACCCACGTCGGGACCGGCCCTGGATCGCCCCAGCGACCTCGCCGCGATCCTCACGAACCTGGAGCACGGCGATGTGCTGTTCGTCGACGAGATCCACCGGATGCCGAGGCCGGTGGAGGAGGTGCTCTATCCGGCGCTCGAAGACTTCAACCTGGATGTGGTCCTGGGGAAGGGACCCACGGCTCGCTCGATCCGGCTGGAGCTACCGCGGTTCACGCTCGTCGGCGCCACCACCCGGCCGGGCCGGCTGACGCTCCCGCTCCGGGAGCGGTTCGGTTTCTCGCCGCGCCTCGACTACTACTCGGCGGACGACCTGACCAAGATCGTGATGCGCTCGGCCGGGATCCTCACGGTGCCCGTCGACGGCGACGCGGCCGCGGAGATCGCCCGGCGCTCGCGCGGCACGCCGCGGATCGCCAACCGGCTCCTCCGCCGGGTGCGGGATTTCGCCGAGGTGCGCCACGACGGCTCCGTCACGCTCGAGGTTGCCGCGGCGGGGCTGGAGGTCTTCGAGGTGGACGATCAGGGGCTCGACCGGTTGGACCATTCGATCCTCGCCACGCTGATCGACAAGTTCGGGGGCGGGCCGGTGGGCCTGTCGACGCTCGCGGCGGCGGTCGGCGAAGAAACCGATACGGTCGAGGACGTCGTCGAGCCCTACCTCCTCCAGCTGGGGTTCCTCCGCCGGACGCCGCGCGGGCGTGTCGCCACCGAGCACGCGTACCGCCACCTGGGCACGTCGGTCCCCGGCACGCTGCCGCTCTAGGGGGGCGAGGTAGACTCCCTCGTCCCCTCAATGGAGGTCTGCATGCTCGCCATCCTCGCTCAAGCTCAGCAGCCGAACGCCATCGTGAGCTTCCTCCCGCTCTTGCTCATCGGTGTCGTCTTCTACTTCCTGCTGATCCGCCCCCAGAACCAGCGCCGGCGGGCGCAGATGGAGATGCAATCGTCGATCGAGGTGGGCGACGACATCGTGACCACGGCGGGGATCTACGGCACGATCACCGAGATCGACGACGACTTCGGCATCGTGACGGTCGAGGTCGCCCCGGGCGTCGAAGTCAGGCTGGCCCGGGCCGCCGTCGCGACGCGCCTGGCCGACGACGACGAGTTCGACGACGAGGTGGAAGGCGCCGAGCCCGGCTCGTGAGCGACCCGGTCCGGCCTCGCGATCCTCAGGACCCTGCAGCGGCGGTTCGTGAACCCGACGAACCGGCTCCCCGGATGCCGGTTGAGCCGGTTCCCACCCATCCGGCACCCACGCCCGCCGGACCCCAGGATCGGGCAACCGTCACGCTCGAAGACGTCCAGGGGAGCGAGGAGCTCTCGCTCTACATCGCGTCCGCCGACCGTGTCATGGAGGCGATGGGCTACACCGAGCACGGGTTCCGTCACGCGAACCTCGTCGCCAACATCGCCTACCAGGTGCTGAGCCGCCTCGACTTCACGGAGCGGGAGGCCACGCTCGCATCGGTCGCCGGGTACCTGCACGACGTGGGGAATTCGCTCGCCCGAGACGCGCACGGCCAGACCGGCGCCATCCTCGTGTACCAATCGCTCCGAGATTCGGTGCACGGCGCGGATCTGATGCCGATCCTCGCGGCGATCGCGAACCACGAGGAGACCGAAGGGGTCGCCGTGTCGCCGATCTCCGCCGCCGTGATCCTCGCCGACAAGTCCGATGTCCACAGGAGCCGCGTGCGCAAGTCCGGTCGGATCGAGTTCGACGTTCACGATCGCGTGAACCATGCCGTCGAGCGTTCCTTCCTCTCGGTAGACTCCGGACCCCGCACCGTCAGCCTCGAGCTGACGATCGACACCGATATCAGCAAGGTCATGGAGTACTTCGAGATCTTCCTCGGACGTATGCAGCTCTGCCGTCACGCCGCGGAGTTGCTCGATGCCCGTTTCCGACTGGTGATCAACGGGGCCGAGCTGGCGTGAGACGCAATCGCGCCCTCTGGGCGTCCATCATCTTCGTCCTGATCCTCGTGGCTGCCTCCGCGGTGGGATTCCTCGGCGGGAGCCTTCGCCCAACGCTCGGGCTCGACCTCCAAGGTGGCGCCTCCGTGATCCTGACCGCCCCCGAGGGGACGCCGCAGGACGTCATGGAACAGGCGCTCGAGAACATCCGGAACCGAGTGGACGCGTTCGGGGTGGGTGAACCCGACATCGCGCTGTCGGGGAACACGATCGAGGTGCAGATCCCGGGCAGCGCCGACGCGACGGTGCGCCGGCGACCAGCCGACCTCTTCTGCCTGGAAGGCGAAGACCTGATCCACGGGTGCTCCGAGGCCGAGGACGACGTCCGAGACGTGCTCGAGAGCCTCGAGGTACAGGACCAGCCGTCCGAGGTGTGCGTCGTCGACGGGGAGGGCGAGGAGATCGAGTGCTTCTCGAGCCGGGCACAGGCCGATACGTTCCTCGCCGGCATCCAGGTCGGACCGAAGCCGGAACCGACGCTGAGCACGTCCGCCACCCCGAGCCCGAGCACCACGGCATCCCCCTCCGCCGGCCCCTCGCCTGCCGCGAGCGCGTACTGCCTCACACAGGCGACCGGCGAGCAGATCCGGTGCTTCGAGACGCGCGCGAAGGCCGAGGACGCGAAGGATGCGCTCGAGGTCACGGTCACCGAACGTTCGTATTGCATCCTCCCGGCCCCACCCGAGCCCTCGCCGACCCCGTCGCCCTCGGCGTCCGCATCTCCGAGTGCATCTCCATCGGCGTCCGCCTCCGCGTCGCCCTCCCCATCCCCGGCCACGTTCGCGGATCTCGACCTCTCCGAGGCCGAGCCGCTGCCGTGCGAACTCGGCTCCCGCGAGGAGGCCGACGGGGCGCTCGGTGCGATCGAGATCGTGCACGAGGAGGAGCGGTTCTGCGTCGTGAGCTCGGTGGGGGAGCAGCTGGGGTGCTCGGTGCGCCGGGATGAAGCGGTCGATCTCCAGCGTCAGTCGGGTCAGGAGCGACTGCTGCGCGTGATCGGGGAGACGGCGCGTCTGGAGGAGCGACCCGTGCTCGAGATCGTCCCGGCCTCCGATCCTCGGCCCGTCACCTGCGGCACGCAGGAAGAGCGCGATCGCCCACGGTGCGCCCACGATGCCCTGGAAGACGAGGAGGTCGTGTACCCGGGACCGATCGGGCAGGGACAGGTGGCGAAGTTCGTCCTCGGTCCCACCGTGATCACCGGCGAGGACTTCGACAGCGCGTCTGCGGTGATCAATCAGAGTCAGCTGGGGACGTCGGACTGGACCGTGAACTTCCAGTTGGACAGCGACGGCGCCGACCGGTTCGCAGAAGCCACCACGGCGGCCGTCGGCTCCCCGGAACCGACGGACCAGATCGCGATCGTCGTGGACCGGGTGGTGATCTCATCCCCCCAGGTGCAGTCCGCCATCACCGGTGGGATCGGCGAGATCACCGGCGGCTTCGCGGAACAGGAGGCGAAGGACCTCGCGACCCAGCTGAACGCGGGCGCATTCCCAGTGGAGCTCACGCGGCAGTCGGTGCGAACGGTGAGCCCGACGCTCGGTGAGGAGTCGCTGCAGCAGGGGATCCTCGCCGGCGCTCGCCGGCCTCGTCCTGCTGTTCCTCTACCTGCTCTTCTATTACCGGCTCCTGGGCGTGGTCGCATGGTTCGGGATGACGATCTGGGCTGTGCTCGCCGTTACCCTGATCTCGATCGCCGGCGACCAGTTCGGCTACGCGCTGTCACTCGCCGGTGTCGCCGGCCTCGTGATCTCGCTCGGCGTCACCGCCGACTCCTACATCGTGTTCTTCGAGCGGTTGAAGGATGAGGTCCGCTCCGGGAAGTCGCCGCGTGCCGCGGTCCAGCCGGCGTTCGCTCGCGCGTACAAGACGATCGTGGCCGCCGACTTCGTGACCATCATCGCGGCCGCGGTCCTCTACCTGACGGCCGTCAGCTCCGTCCGAGGGTTCGCGCTTGACGCTCGGCGTGGCGACCCTGCTCGACCTGTTCGTCGTGTGGTTCTTCAAACGGCCGACGGTGTTCCTGATCGCGAAGAACGAGAGGCTCGTGAACCTCCCTGGGTTCGGTCTCACGAGCGGGGTCGCCGGCGAAGTCACGCGGCAGGGAGCGGGGCTGTGAACCTCCGACGACGCGCTCGATACCTACCGCGGCCACACGATCCCGCATGTGCGCTGGGTCGAGCTCCGGAACAGCTGGTTCGCGATCTCGGGACTCTGGTCGCTCGTCTCGCTCGTGGGCCTCCTGTTCGGCGACCCTGAACTTCTCGATCGACTTCGAGGGAGGCGCGCGCATCAGCTACACGTTCGCGCGACCGGTCATGCCGAGCACGTGAGACGACGCTCGAGGAGCAGGGGATCGACGGTGCCGAGGTCCAGATCGTGAACGACGAGGCGATCTCGGTCCGCACCCCTCGCTCTCGGAGAAGGGAGAAGGCAGCCGGAGGCGATCCGCCGCGAGCTCGCCGAGCAAGCGGGCATCGAGCCGGTCGACGTGAACATCGAGGACGTGGGGCCGACCTGGGGCGGCGAGATCTCGCGCAAGGCAGCGATCGGGCTGGTGGTCGTGCTCGCCGCGATCATGGCGTACATCACGCTCCGGTTCGAGCTGAAGATGGCGATCGGGGCGATCATCGCGCTGATCCACGACGTCATCATCACGATCGGCGTGTACGCGCTTACCGGCCGCGAGGTGACACCGGAGACCGTGATCGCGGTGCTCACGATCCTCGGGTTCTCCCTCTACGACACGGTCGTGATCTACGACAAGATCAAGGAGAACCTCGAGACGCAGTCGTTGGTGGGGAGGCTCGGGTCGGACGGAACGATCGACCTCTCCCTCAACCAGGTGCTGATGCGATCGGTGAACACCTCCCTCGTGGTTCTGCTCCCGATCCTGTCACTGCTGCTCTTCGGCGGCGAGACGCTCAAGGACTTCGCGTTCGCGATGTTCATCGGCACGGCGATCGGTGTGTACTCGTCGATCTTCCTCGCCGCGCCGCTCCTCGCGGTGCTGAAGAAGCGAGAGGCGCGATTCCGACAGCTCGAGCAGAAGCTGACGGACCGGGAACGGGTGATGGCGCGACGGGCGACGGCCGCACCTTCGGCGACGCCCGGTGCGAGCACCGGCGAGGCGGCCGCCGCCCGCGCGACCGCCCGGACCGCGACGACCGGGCGACCCGGACAGAAGTCGAAGCGGCGCAAGCCGCCGGCCAAGCGCAAGCGGAGGTGAGGTCGTGGAGATCGAGCAGATCAAGGCGCTGATCAGGGACGTGCCCGACTTCCCGGAGCCGGGCATCGTTTTCAAGGACATCACGCCGATCCTGGCGCATGCCGACGCGATGTCGACGATCATCGACCTGATCGTCGTCCACTTCGGCCGGGGCACGGTCGACAAGGTCGTCGGGATCGAGGCCCGCGGGTTCATCCTCGCGGCCCCGGTGGCGTACCACTTCAACGCCGGCTTCGTGCCGATCCGCAAGCAGGGCAAGCTCCCCTGGGAGACGGCGTCCGAGGAGTACGCCCTCGAGTACGGAACTGCCACGCTCGAGCTCCACCGGGACGCGATCGAGCAGGGGGAGCGCGTCCTGATCGTCGACGACGTCTTGGCCACCGGCGGGACGGCGCAGGCGGCCGCGTCGCTCGTGGAACGGTGTGGAGGAGCGATCCGCGGGATCTCGTGCCTGATCGAGCTCGAGTTCCTGAAGGGACGCTCGAAGCTCGAGGACTACGAGGTCCACACGTTCATCCAGTACTGAGCCTGGCACAGGCGATCGCTGCGCTTTCGAGCTCCACTGACGGCGTCCCCTACACTTGGTGCAGGAGGCGAGCGTGGGCAGCACCGAGCAGGACGTACCGGTCGAGCGGGTCGATGAAGAGCCGCAGCCCGTCACGCCCGAGCGCGGCCGGCTGCTCCCAGGGATCCCTCGCCCCAGGCTCCGACGGGGCGAGCAAGGACCCCCGAACAGCCTGGCCCCCGTCCTGAAGAAGGTCCGTTCCTACAACCCCAAGGCCGACACGAAGCTGCTCGAGCGGGCCTACCGCTACGCCGAGGAGGCCCACGAGGGCCAATTCCGCCTCTCCGGGGAGCCCTACGTCGAGCACCCGGTGGCCGTGACCGGGATCCTCGCGGACCTGAAGCTGGACACCACGACGCTCACGGCGGCCCTCCTGCACGACACGGTCGAGGACACCCAGGTGGGCCTCGGGGACATCGAGCAGGAGTTCGGCAACGAGGTCGCTCGGATCGTCGACGGTCTGACGAAACTGGACAAGCTCGAGTTCCGCAGCGGCGAGCTCGCGCAGGCGGAGAACGTCCGCAAGATGATCGTCGCGATGGCGGGCGACATCCGGGTCCTGCTCGTCAAGCTCGCAGACCGTCTCCACAACATGCGCACCCTCGCGCCGCTCTCGGAGGAGCGCCGGCGCAAGATCGCGAACGAGACGCTCGAGATCCACGCGCCGCTCGCGAACCGCCTCGGGGTGCAAGAGCTGAAGTGGGAGCTCGAGGACCTCGCGTTCAAGACGCTCAACCCGGGTCCCTATCGCGAGATCGCGAACCTCGTCGAGAGCCGCAGGGGAGAGCGGCAGCAGCTCCTGGAGGGCGTCAAGGAGGCTCTCCGGGCGAAGCTCAAAGAGCTCGGCGTGAAGGCGGACGTCGAGGGTCGCCCGAAGCACCTGTATTCCATCTACGAGAAGATGGTGATCCGCGGCAAGGAGTTCAACGAGATCCACGACCTCGTCGGTCTCCGCGTCTTGGTGCCGTCCCTGCGCGACTGCTACGGCGCGCTCGGTGCCGTCCACGCGCTCTGGAAGCCGATCCCTGGCCGTTTCAAGGACTACATCGCGATGCCGAAGTCGAACATGTACCAGTCGCTGCACACGACGGTCGTCGGGCCGAAGGGCATCCCGCTCGAGATCCAGATCCGGACGCAGGACATGCACCGCACGGCCGTGTTCGGTATCGCCGCGCACTGGCGCTACAAGGAGGGGAGCAAGTCCTCGCGGGAAGCACAGGACATGGCCTGGCTCGGCCAGATGATGGATTGGCTGAAGGACATGGCCGACCCGCAGGAGTTCATGGAGGGTCTGCGGATCGACCTGTCGGGCGGGCGGGTCTTCTGCTTCACCCCGAAAGGCGACGTGCAGAACCTGCCGCAGGGCGCCACGCCGGTGGACTTCGCGTACTCGATCCACACGGAGGTCGGCCACCGCACGGTGGGGGCCAAGGTGAACGGGAAGCTCGTCCCGCTCGACTACGAGCTCCGCACCGGGGACACCGTCGAGATCCTCGCGTCGAAGGCACAGGGCGAGGGACCGAGCCAGGACTGGCTCCAGTTCGTGAAGACGCCACGGGCCAGGACGAAGATCCGCCAATGGTTCAGCCGCGGCCGCCGCGAGGACGCGATGGAGTCCGGACGCGATGCCGTCAAGACGTTCGTGCGCCGGCAGGATCAGACGTTCAAGCGCCTCGCCTCCGAGGAGACGATCGCGGCCGTCGCGGAGGATCTCAAGTATCCGGACGTCGAGGCCCTGTACGTCGCGGTCGGGGAGGGGCACGTCTCGCCGCAGTCGATCGTCGCGCGGATGTCACGACTGGTCTCCGGGACGCCGGACGAGGACGTGACGGAGGTCCCACTCGCCCGCCCCGTGCGGATCGGGAAGCCCGACATCTCGAAGGGCGTCGTGGTGCGAGGTCTGGGAGACGTCTGGGTGAAGCTCGGACGCTGCTGCACCCCGGTGCCGGGGGACGCGATCGTGGGATTCGTCTCCCGCGGCCAGGGCGTCTCCGTCCACCGCGACACGTGTCCCAATCTCCGGACGCTCAAGCGGCGTGAGCCGGAGCGGATCATCGACGTGGACTGGGCGGAGGGCAAACCCACGTCCTTCTCGGTGGCGATCCAGGTGGAGGCCCTCGACCGGACACGACTGCTCTCCGATGTGGCCACCGTCCTGTCCGACAGCCACGTCAACATCCTGGCCGCCACCTCGAGCACGGGACGGGACCGCATCACGCGCCTCCGGTTCACGTTCGAGATGGCCGATGTGACGCACCTCTCTTCGCTGCTCGCGGCGGTGAAGCGGGTGGAGAGCGTCTACGACGCCTACCGCGTCGTCCCGAGCTAGGGGAGTGGGCTCCGGGAACTGGATCGGCTATTACGACGCTCAGGAAGGTCGCGAACCTCGGGAACTGCTGACGGAGGTTCTCCGGGCGTTCGACGCCGATGGGCGGATGGGGAGCGCCGTCGATCTCGGATGCGGCGATGGAACCGACTCGCTGGCCCTCCTCGAGCGGGGCTGGGACGTGTTGTCGATAGACGCCCAGGACGACGCGATCCGGCGTCTCCGCGCGCGGCTCACGCACGACGTGGCCGCGCGGTCGACCACCGTCGTGTCCCCGATGCAGGTCGTCGATCTGCCCCGGGCGGACCTCGTGTTCGCAAGTTTCAGCCTCCCGTTCTGCCCGCCGGAAGCGTTCCCGGATCTGTGGGCTCGGATCCGGGCGTCGCTCCGCCCGGGTGGACGCTTCGCGGGTGAGCTGTTCGGCGATCGCGACACGTGGGCGTCCGATCCCGAGATGACGTTCCACGACGTCCACGCCGCTCGTGCGCTGTTCGACGGGCTCGAGGTCGAGTCCTTCGTCGAGGAGGAGGAGGATGGCGAGGCCTTCGAGGGACCGAAGCACTGGCACGTGTTCCACGTGATCGCGAAGCGGACGGATGCCGGATGAGGGTCGTGTTGCAGCGGGTACGCCGCGCGTCCGTGGAGGTGGATGGAGAAACCATCGCTGAGATCGGACGTGGCTACCTGCTCTTGGCCGGCGTCCGGAAAGGCGACCCCGTCGACCAGCCGGACCGGCTGGCGGAGAAGATCGTGAACCTGCGTCTGTTCGCCGACGATCAGGGGAAGACGAACCGTTCCCTGGCAGACGTCGACGGTGAGGTCCTCGTCGTGTCCCAGTTCACCCTGTACGCGGACCTGTCGAAGGGGCGTCGTCCGTCATGGGGGGAGGCGGAGGATCCGGCGATCGCGTCGGAGCGGGTCGAAGCGCTCGCCACGGCGCTTGAGGCCCGGGAGGTGCGCGTGGGACGCGGCGTGTTCGGTGCGACGATGGAGGTGGAGCTCCTCAACGATGGTCCGTTCACGTTGGTGCTGGACGCCGCGTCGCTCAGCCCGGTGTAGTTCGCCCCGGTCGCCGGCTCGGATCGACGGCGCACGTCTCTTCCCCGAGCCGCCTGCCGAGCGAGTCCCGGTTCCGCGCCACCCACCGGTAGAGGCGGTCGGTGGTGCCAGGGAACGTATCGGCCAGGAGAGCGACGGGGGCCCCGGCCGGCAGGAGCCGAGCCAGCGGCCCGGCCGCCGCGCCGCCGGAGTACCGCCGCCCGTCGGGCGCGACGAGGTGCCAGGATGCGAGCCGGTCCTCTTCCGGCAGGTCGGCCAGGAGCCGATCGCCCTCTTCGCTCTGGATCGGCGTGGCCCGGAGTAGACCGCGCCGATCCCACCGCAGCAGCCGATCGAGCGACCATCGGCAGAAGCCGCAGTCCTCGTCATAGAGCACGATGTGTCGCTCCATGGCGTCAGCGTACGTCGCCATGGTGCAGAGCCGGTCGGGGCGGCCGCGCCGGCCCGGTAGCATGCGCCAGATGTACCAGGACGTCTTCGATCGGAACCCGTTCGGCACGAACTGCTGGCTCCTCGGGGCAGACGGCAGCGAGGATGCGGTGCTCGTCGACCCCGGTTTCGAGCCGGACGAGATCCGAGCGGTCCTCGAGCGCGTCGGCCGACGACCGACGGCGATCCTCCTGACGCACGCACATCTCGACCACGCCTACGCAGCGGGCGTGCTCGCCGCCGACGACCTCCCCGTCTTCGTCCACGAGGCCGACGCCGTCGCGTTCGACGACATCGATGCCTGGGACCCCGGGTTCGACAACCCCCTGGAGCCTGTGAAGGATCTACGCCGCGTCGTCGACGGCGACGAGCTGTCGTTCGCCGGGATGTCGATCGGCGTTCGCCACACGCCCGGGCACACGCCCGGTCACTGCTGCTTCGTGACCGACGCTACCGTCGTCTCCGGCGACCTCGTGTTCGCCGGCTCGATCGGCCGCTCCGATTTCCCGAACTCGTCGCCCGAGGCGATGCGGACGAGCCTCCGATGGTTCCTCTCGAGGGACGACGCCGACGACGTCCTTCCGGGGCACGGTCCGCGGACCACCGTGGGACGGGAGCGCTCGTCCAACCCGTTCCTCGTGAACGTGGCCTGATGGACCTCCGACCGGCACGAGGCACGCTCGACCTGCTCCCTCCGCAGGGCAGCCGCATGCGCGCGCTCTACGACCGCGCGGCGGCCCTCGCCCGCCTCCACGGCTACCGCTACGTGGAGACCCCCGGCTTCGAAGCCACCGAGCTCTTCTCCGCCACGTCGGGTGAGACGAGCGACGTCGTCACGAAGGAGATGTACACGTTCGACGATCGGAAGGGGCGCTCGCTGACGCTCCGTCCGGAGGGAACCGCGCCGGTGATGCGCGCCTACCTCGGCGCGATGCAGGAGCAGCCGTCTCCGTTCAAGGCGTACTACCTCACGAGGATGTATCGGTACGCCCGGCCGCAGGAAGGCCGCTACCGCGAGCACCGGCAGTTCGGCATCGAGGTGTTCGGGACCGAGGCGCCCGGCGCCGACGCCGAGGTGATCGCGATGGGCGACGCGTTCCTGCGCGGGCTCGGGCTCGCCCGCATCGAGCTGCAGCTCAACTCGATCGGGGACGAGGTCTGCCGTCCCGCGTACCGCGACGAGCTCGTGGCGTTCCTGCGCGCCAACCGGGACCGCCTGAACGACGAGCATCGGGACCGCTTCGAGGACAACCCGCTCCGCGTCCTCGACTGCAAGGACGAGGCGTGTCGGGCGGTGGCGAAGGAGGCCCCGCGCATCACCGACCGGCTCTGCGACCCGTGCCGGGTGCACTTCGAAGGCGTGCAGTCCGGGCTGAAGGACGCCGGCCTCTCGTGGACGCTCGAGCCGACGCTGGTTCGCGGTCTCGACTACTACACACGGACGGCGTTCGAGTTCGTGAGCCCGGGCCTCTCGCCGCAGCAAGCCACGCTGTTCGGCGGTGGCCGGTACGACGGGCTGGCCGAGGTGCTGGGCGGGCCGCACGTCCCCGGCGTCGGGTTCGGGATGGGTCTGGAACGCGTCCTCCTCGCGCTCGAGCAGGAGGGGATCGAGGCACCGGAGGAGCCGGGACTCGCGGTGTTCGTGGTCGGCGTCGGCGACGCCGGCCACGCCCGGGCGCACGACCTGGTGCGCGAGCTCCGGGCGGCCGGCGTCGCCGCGGACGCCGCGTTCGAGGACCGACCCTTGAAGGCCCAGTTGAAGATGGCCGACCGCACCGGCGCCACCTACGCGGCGATCGTGGGGGAGCGTGAGCTCGAGGCCGGGGTCGTGACGCTCCGCCGCCTCTCGGACGGTGACCAGCAGGAGATCGCCGCGGGATCGCTCGCCGAGGCCGTCGCTCCGACGCCTCGGGAGGGGCCGGTCGGAGGAACGGGATGAACGAGAGCATCTATCGCACCGCGATGCGCTCGCACGCCTGCGGCGAGCTGACCGCCGAGCACGCCGACGCCGAGGTGATCCTCTGCGGCTGGGTCGCGAGCCGCCGCGACCACGGCGGCGTCACGTTCATCGACCTCCGCGATCGCGAGGGCATCGTGCAGGTCGTCTTCCACCCGGAGGACGCGGCGGAGGCCCACGCCGCGGCCCAGCGACTGAGCGCCGAGGACGTCGTGCAGGTCACTGGCCGCGTGCGCACCCGCCCGCGCCGGGATGGCCAACCCGCAGCTCCCCACCGGCGAGGTCGAGGTGGTGGCGGCTTCGTTGGAGATCCTGTCGGAGGCCGAGACGCCCCCGTTCCCGGTCGAGGATCGGATCGAAGCGGGCGAGGAGCTCCGCCTGCGCTACCGCTACCTCGACCTCCGCCGTCACGAGATGACGGAGGCGCTCCGGATCCGCCATCGGATCAACGCGATCACGCGCGATCACATGGATTCCCTCGGTTTCCTCGAGGTCGAGACGCCCCTGCTCACGCGCTCGACGCCGGAGGGCGCGCGGGACTTCCTCGTGCCGTCACGACTGTGGCCGGGGTCCTTCTACGCGCTGCCGCAGTCCCCGCAGCAACTGAAGCAGCTGCTGATGGTGGCGGGACAGGATCGCTACTACCAGATCGTCCGGTGCCTCCGGGACGAGGCGCCGCGGGCCGACCGGAGCTTCGAGTTCACCCAGCTCGACGTGGAGATGTCGTTCGTCGACCAGGAGGACGTGTTCGCGGTGATCGAGCCCCTGTACGCGCGCTACGTCCGCGAGATCCACGGGGTCGAGGTCCCCACGCCGTTCCCGCGGATCACCTACGACGAGATGCTGGGGCGCTTCGGCAGCGACAAACCGGACCTCCGCTACGGCATGGAGCTCGCCGATCTCGGGGCTGTGTTCGCCGGCACGGGCTTCAACGCGTTCGCGTCCGTGCTCGCCGCAGAAGGACGGCGCGATCAAGGGACTCGCGGCGCCCGGGGGCGGCCAGCTCTCTCGCAAGGAGCTCGACCAGCTCGTCCAGGATGCGAAGGGCCGCGGCGCGGCCGGTCTCGTCTGGATCGTCGTCGAGGGCGACGGCGTGCGCTCCCCGGTGGAGAAACACCTGTCGAAGGCCGAGGTCGACGCCGTGCTCTCGGAGACCGGCGCCTCCGAAGGAGACCTCGTCTGCATCGTGGCCGATCAGGCCGATCGGGTGCACGTGGCCCTCGATGGCTGCGCGACGGCACCTGGCCGATCGACTCGGCCTGATCCCCGAAGGAGAGTGGCGCTACGTCTGGTACACGGACCCGCCGCTGTTCGATTGGAGCGAGGAGGAGGGGAAGTGGGTGTCCAACCACCATCCCTTCACCGCGCCGGCGAGCGACGACCTCGACCCGAAGACGGCCAAGTCGAAGGGATACGACCTCGTCCTCAACGGCTACGAGGTGGGTGGTGGGAGCATCCGGATCCACCGGCCCGAGGTGCAGGAGCAGGTCTTCGCGGTGCTGGGGCTCACCGAGGCCGAGATCGAAGAGAAGTTCGGCCATCTGATCCGCGCGTTCCGCTACGGGGCGCCGCCCCACGGCGGGATCGCGATGGGTCTCGACCGCATCGTGATGCTCATGGCGGGGAAGGAGACCCTGCGGGAGGTCACCGCGTTCCCCAAGGCGCAGTCCGGCGCCGACCCGCTGACCGGAGCACCGGCTCCGGTGGATGCCGCGCAGCTCCGCGAGGTCGGCCTCCAGGTGCTGGCGCCCACGAAGGAACAGCGAGCTCGGGCAGGAGAGGAGTGACCGTGGAGACCTTGCACGCCGACGACGTCGACCTGCTCACCGGGAAGAACTTCGCCCACCTCGCGGTGGTTCGACCGGACGGCACGCCGCACGTGACGGTCACCTGGATCGATGCCGCGGACGGGACGGTGCTCGTGAACTCGGCGGTGGGTCGTGTGAAGGATCGTTACCTCCGGATCGACCCCCGCGTCTCGGTGACGGTGCACGACGAGGAGGATCCGTACCGGTGGCTCCGGGTCGACGGGGTCGTGGAGGGATTCGTGACCGGACCGGAGGCCGAGGAGCACATCGACACGCTGCATCAGCGGTACCACGACGGCGAGCGATGGACGTACAAGGAAGGCCAGGAGCGTGTGATCTACCGGATCAGGCCGGATCGGATCCTCAGGCGATACGACGGCTGAGCTTGCCGGGCAGCTGCTCCTGAGCGTACCGGGGTCGTCCAGCACATCGCCCTAGGCCCGAAGACGGTTCCCCCGGCCACCGCGGAGGCCTATCATGCTGGCTTCCGGCTGTGACGGGGCCGGAGACTCGGGCTGGCAGGAAAGGACATTCCTCTCTCATGGATCGACCGCTCGCAACGCGGATGCGTCCGCGCACCTTCCAGGAGTTCGTCGGACATCACCATCTCTTGGGCGAGGGGAAGCCGCTCACGAAGCTGATCGACGGCGGACACCTTCCTTCCACGATCCTGTGGGGACCCCCCGGGACCGGCAAGACGACCCTCGCGCACCTGCTGGCGGTCGCGGTCGGCGCCGACTTCCAGCAGCTGTCCGCGGTGAGCTCCGGCGTGTCGGACGCCCGACGGGTGATGGACCACTCCAAGACGACGTTGTTCCGGACCGTACTGTTCGTCGACGAGGTGCACCGCTGGAACAAGGCGCAGCAGGAGATCCTCCTGCCGGCGATCGAGGACGGGTCGATCACGCTGATCGGCGCCACCACCGAGAACCCGTACCACAGCCTGGTGGGCCCACTGCTCTCACGATGCCTCCTGCTCCGTCTCGAGCCTCTCGAGCCGAAGGAGATCCGCGGGCTGCTCGAGCTCGCGGTGATCGACGCCGAGCGGGGGATGGGTGCGCTCGGCGTGACGCTCACCGACGACGCGCTCGACCACCTCGTGGAGCTGTCCGCCGGCGATGCCCGCGCGGCGCTCACCGCCCTCGAGGCCGCAGTCCTGCTGGCCGACGCCGGCGAGACGCTGATCGACGGGGCCCGCGTCGCCGATGCGGTGCAGAAGCGGATCGTCGCCTACGACCGTGGCGACAGCCACTTCGACGTCGTCTCCGCGTTCATCAAGAGCATGCGCGGGTCCGACCCGGACGCGTCGCTGTTCTGGCTCGGCGCGGATGATCCACGCCGGCGAGGACCCGCGGTTCATCGTGCGGCGGATGATGATCTTCGCGTCCGAGGACGTGGGGCTCGCCGATCCGCAAGCGCTTCAGGTCGCGGTGGCCGCCGGCCACGCGCTCGAGCACGTCGGCATGCCCGAGGCTCGATTCAACCTCGCGCATGCGGCGCTCTACCTGGCGCGGGCGCCCAAGTCGAACTCGGTCACGGAGGCGCTGGACAAGGCGCTGTCCGACGCCGACTCGACCGACCCCGTGCCGCCGCATCTGCGCGACGCGCACTATGCCGGCGCTGCGAAGCTCGGGCACGGCGAGGGGTACGACTATCCCCACGACTTCGAGGGCCATCACGTGGAGCAGCAGTACCGGCCGGAGCGATTCGAGGACGAGGTGTACTACGAGGCGACGGGCCAGGGCGGCGACGTCGAGGTCGCGCCCGGTACCGGCGTGCCCCTGAGTCACCCCGCCGTCGAGGAACGAGCACCTGAAGGGGAACGAGCACCGGAAGAGGAACCTGCGCCCGAAGAGCGTCCGGCACCGAAGAGGACCGTGCGCCCGAAGAGGAGCCGGCCGCAGTAGGGGACTGAGCGTCTCCGAGGCCCATGGGTATGCTGGGCCAACTGCCCACCCCACGGAACCTCGGAGGTAACGGATGACGCTCCTGGCACTCACCGGCGGCGAGACCGCCCTGATCGTGCTCGCCGCATTCTGGGGACTCCTGGTCCTGTTCCTGTGCCTCGTCCTCCTGAACACGTTCCGTGTGCTCGAGGCGACCCGTCTCACCGTGGATGCGATGCGGGAGGAGACGGTCCCGCTCCTCCGGGAGATCAAGGGCTCCGTGGAGCGCACCAACGGGCATCTCGATCGCCTGGGCGGCGTGCTCGATTCCGTCGGCGGCATCGTGGGACGCGTCGAGCGGTTCACGGGCCTGCTGGAGCACGCCGCCTCCAGCCCGATCGTGAAGTTCCTGAGCGTGGGCGCCGGCGTGAAGAAGGCGGCCGATTCGTTCAGCAAGAAGAGGTCGAAGGGATCCCCGGCGCCGGGCGCGCCGGCGCCCTGACATGCGCCGCAGCTTCTGGGTCGCGCTGGGCCTCGGGGCCGGCGCGACCGGCGCCGTCCTCGCGTCGCGGTGGGCCAGGCGCCAGGCGAACAAGGTCAAGCCGGCGACCATCGCGCGCGAAGCCCGAGGCGGCCTGATGGATCTCTCCAAGCTCGTCGCGGAGTCGATCGAGGAGGGCAAGCGGGCGATGGAGGAGCGGGAACGCGAGCTCCTCGCGGAGCTCGACGCGTCGAAGCGCGAACCCGGTCCCGACGAGCCCACCGCGGCCTGAGGCCGGTCCGAGGGCTGCGCAGACCCATCGGTAGACTCGGCCCGTGGAGGGGGAGCGGATCCGCGAGCTGTTCCTGTCGTTCTTCGAGGAGCGGGGGCACAGGCGCGTGCCGAGCTCGTCCCTGATCCCACCTCCCGAGTCCGGTCTGCTCCTCGCGAACGCGGGGATGAACCAGTTCATCCCGATCTTCCTGGGACAAGCCCAGCCGGAGTACCCGCGCGCCGTCACCGTCCAGAAGGTGATGCGCACGAACGACATCGAGAACGTCGGCACGGATGCCCGGCACCTCACGTTCTTCGAGATGCTCGGCAACTTCTCGTTCGGCGACTACTTCAAGGCCGACGCGATCGCGTGGGCGCACCAGCTCGTCACCGAGGGATACGGGATCGACCACGACCGGCTCTGGGTGACGGTGTACGAGGAGGACGACGAGGCCGTGCAGGGCTGGGTCGACGGCGTGGGCCTGTCCCCCGACCGCATCGTCCGCCGGGGGATGACGGATGCGGAGGGCGAGCTCGCGAACTACTGGCACACCCACGCGGCCGGCCCGGGCGGTCCGTGCAGCGAGATCTTCGTCGATCGCGGAGCCGAGTACGGACCGGAGGGCGGCCCGGACGTGGACGAGGAACGGTTCATGGAGATCTGGAACCTCGTCTTCATCCAGGACCGGATCGACGAGGAGCTCCGGTTCGTCGAGCCCCTCCCTGCGAAGAACGTGGACACGGGCTCGTCCCTGGAGCGCGTGGCGGTGGTGCTCCAGGACGTGGACAGCGTCTTCGAGACGGACCTGCTCCGGCCGTTGCTGGAGGTGGCCGAGTCCCTGTCGGGCCGCACGCACGGCCGGGACAGCCGCGACGACGCGTCGCTGAAGATCATCGCCGAACACGGCCGGGCCACCGCGTTCCTGATCGCGGATGGGGTCCAGCCGGCGAACGAGGGACGCGGCTACATCCTGCGGCGGATGCTGCGCCGGATGGTCTCGCACGCCCGGGCGCTCGGGATCGAGCGCGCCGTGATGGATCCGATCATCGACGTCGTGGTGGCGACGTTCGGCGACGCGTACGCGTCGCTTCGGGACAACGAGGCGTTCGTACGACAGGTGGCGGGGTCCGAGGAGGAACGGTTCGCGGGCACGCTCCGGCAAGGGCTCGTCCTGTTCGACCACGCGAAGGGGAGAGCCCGTGACGGACGGATCACGGGAGACGACGCCTTCAAGCTCTCGGACACGTTCGGGTTCCCCTTGCAGCTCACGGAGGAGCTCGCGGCGGAGGCGGGCCTGTCCGTCGACGTCGATCGGTTCGCGGCGCTGCTCGAGGAGCAGCGCGATCGGGCGCGGCGCGCGGCCAAGAAGGTGCCGATCGGCCTCGACGCAGGGGCGGCACCTCCCACGACCTTCGTGGGCTACGAGACCCTGGAGTCCGACGCCACGATCGTGACGATGCTCGATCCGGAGTTCCGCGAGCTGTCCGTTGCCGAGGAGGGTCAGGACGTCCGGATCTTCCTCGACCGCACCCCGTTCTACGCCGAAGGGGGTGGCCAGGTGGGCGATCGCGGGCTGATCCGGACGCCCTCGGGCGTGATCAGGGTCGACGACACCGTGCCCGCGGGCGATCGTTCGATCCTGCACACGGGTGTGGTGGAGTCGGGCGAGGTCCGCGCGGGCGCGGAGGCGCATGCCGAGGTCGACGCCGATCGTCGCGAGGCGACCGCCCGAGCGCACACCTCCACGCACGTCGTCCACGCCACGCTCCGGGAGCTGCTCGGGGACCACGCCCGCCAGGCGGGCTCGCTCGTCGAGCCGGGCCGTCTCCGCTTCGACTTCCCGCATCCCTCAGCGGTCTCGTCGGAGGAGCTCGACGAGGCCGAGCTGATCGCGAACCGCCGCCTGACCGCGGACGACGCTCCGAGAGACTTCGAGACCTCGATGGAGGAGGCGGAGCGCCTCGGTGCCGTGATGCTCTTCGGAGAGAAGTACGGCGACGTCGTCCGCGTGGTCGAGATCGGGGACTACTCGCGCGAGCTCTGCGGCGGCACCCATGTGCCGCGGACGGGGCACATCGGGGTGATCCGGTTCCTCCATGAGGGATCGATCGGCGCCGGGATGCGCCGCGTCGAGGCGCTCGTCGGGCCGGACGCCCTCCGGGAGATCAACGCCGAACGCGCGCTCCTGCACGATCTGGTGGAGGCGATCGGCAGCACCGATCCGCGGAGCGCGATCGACCACGCCCGGAAGGTGATCGAGGAGAACAAGCGGCTCCGGAGCGCGCTGGGCGCGCTCCAGAAGGGGGACCGGGACGCGGTCGATCGCGGCCCTCGTCGACGGCGTGCTGGAGGTCGACGGCCTCGGCCTCGTCGTCTCGGAGGTGGCGGGGGAGGATGCGAGCGGCCTCCGGGAGCTCGCGCAGAAGATCCGCGACCGGTTCCAGGGCCGCGCGGCCGCCGTCGTGCTCGGGGGCGGGGCCGACGGGAAGGCCCAGCTGGTGGCGGCGTCGACGCCCGAGGCGGTCGCCAAGGGTGTCACGGCGCCCGAGCTGCTCCGGGAGGCGGCGACCGTCATCGGCGGCGGAGCCGGCGGCAAGGACATCCTGGCGATGGCCGGAGGCCGGGACGTCTCCGCCGTCGGCCAGGCGCTCGGCGGGATCCCCGCGCGCGTCCGGGAGCTCCTCGCGGCCACCTCGTGACCGCACCCGGGCCGGTCCTCGGGCTCGATCTGGGCGACGCCCGGATCGGGGTCGCGATCTCCGATCCCGAACGGCGGGTCGCGGTGCCGGTCGGCACCGTGCACGTCGGGCGACCGCCCGGTGAGCTGCTCGCGATCGCCGAGTTGGTACGGGAGCGAGGGGCGTCGCTGATCGTGGTCGGGCTCCCGCTCTCCCTCCGGGGCGAGCACGGGGCCCGTGCCGGGCACGCGGACGCGTTCGCGGACGCGCTCGGGGGGGTCGTGGAGGTTCCCATCGAGCTGCAGGACGAGCGATTGTCGACCGTGGAAGCGGAGCGCGCCCTCGCCGCCGCGGGAACCCGTGGGCGGGGGCGCCGCCGGGTGGTCGATGCCTCCGCCGCCACCGTGATCCTCCAGGCGTGGCTGGACGCGCGGGGGCACAACGGCTGAAGACGGGAGGCCCGGTATCCTCGCGGTCATGTCGGCGGACCCGAGCCTCCGGCGCGCGGGGCGAGGCAGCCGTCCTCGCCGGCTGTCCCTCGTCGTCGCCTTCCTCTTGTTCCTCGGCGTCCTGGGTGCCGGCGCGTGGGCACTGAACCACTACCGGACCTGCCAGGAGCCCCCGCCCGGTCCGAAGCGAGCCGTGACGTTCACCGTCGAGGAGGACACCCCCGCGCAGGAGGTCATGGAGGGCCTTCACGACGAGGGAGTGATCGCGTGCGGGGGGTTCGTGGGGAACCTCCTCCTGCGGGGCACCGGCAAAGCGGACCAGATCCGCGCCGGGTCCTTCGAGCTCACGACCGGGATGACGCTCGATGCGGCGCTCGACGTCCTGACGACGCCGCCTCCCGAGGTGCCCACCGTCGAGCTCGTGATCCCCGAGGGGTTCCGTCTCACGCAGATCGCGGAACGGGTCCAGGACGATCTCGGGACTCTCGGCGAAGCGGTTCCTGAAGGAGGTGGAGAGCGGGCGGTACGTCCTTCCGCCCTACCTCCCGGCAGGGATCGGCGTCGCCCGAGGGCTTCCTCTTCCCCAAGAGCTACGAGTTCATCGAGGAGGGGCTGTCCGCTCGCGTCGTGGCGGAGGAGCTCCTCGAGCAGTTCGGGACCGAGGCGGACGCCCTGCCGTTCGACCGGACCGAGCAGCTCGGCGTCTCCCCGTACGAGCTCGTGATCATCGCGTCGATGATCGAGGAAGAGGCTCGGGTCGACCGGGACCGGAGGTTGATCGCCGGCGTGATCTACAACCGCCTGCGCATCGGGATGGCGCTCGGGATCGACGCCACCCTCCTGTACGACGATCCCACGCCCGACGGGGAGCTCTCGTCGGACGATCTCGCCCACGACACCCCCTACAACACCCGGATCAACGGCGGGCTCCCGCCCACGCCGATCGCCAGCCCCGGAGAGAAGTCGCTCCAGGCGGCCCTCGACCCGGCGGACACGGACTTCCTCTACTACGTGCTCTGCGGAGCGGACGGTCATCACAAGTTCGCGCTCACGCTCGGCGAGCACAACCGGAACGTCGATGCGTGCCTCGGCTGAGGCCGGGATCGGCGGCTCCACCCACGTCGTCGGGATCGTGGGGTGGCCGGTGGAGCACAGCCTGTCGCCCGCGATCCACAACGCGGCCTTCGCCGCGGCCGGGCTGGATTGGGCCTACGTGCCGCTGCCCGTGCCCCCGGAGGGGCTCTCGGAGGCGCTGGCGGGCCTCGCCCCGCTCGGGTTCCGGGGCGTCAACGTCACGATGCCGCACAAGACCGAGACCGCCGACCTGCTCGAGGAGCTGTCGGAGGACGCGCGCCTCCTGCGGGCGGTCAACACGATCGTCGTGCGCGGTGGCGTGCTCGAGGGCCACAACACCGACGCGCCCGGGTTCGGACGGTTCCTCCTTCGGGACGCGGGATTCGATCCGGCGGGTGCCGAGGCCCTGATCTACGGCGCGGGCGGCGCCGCCCGCGCCTGCGCCCTCGCGCTCGCCCGAGCGGGGGTCGGACGGATCACCGTGGCGGCGCGCGACGAGGCCCGCGCGGCGCCGCTCGCGTCGATCGTCCGGTCGGTGGGCGTTCCCCTCGCGGTGGTGCGCCCCAGAGATGTGGAGGGCTCGGTCGCCGACCTCGTCGTGAACGCCACACCGGTCGGCGCACCCGGGGCGGAACCGACCCACCCCGCCCTGCCTCGGCTCGGCCCCGGCGTCCTCGTGGTGGACCTCCTCTACGACCCGCCGACCACCGACCTCCAGCGACGAGCCCGGGAAGCGGGAGCGACCGCGGTCGGCGGCCTCGGTCATCTCCTCGAGCAGGCGGCGATGTCCTTCGAGCTGTGGACCGGCACGCCCGCCCCGCTGGACGTGATGTCGGCGGCCGCCCTCGCGGTTCTCGCTGACCGATAGCCCCGCGAAGTTCAAGCGCGTTGGCCGCACGGTCGATGCCTCCGAGGAGGGATGAGCGACTACTCGGCACTCGCACAGCGGGTCTCGTTGAGCATCGCGGGGATCCGCGGCTGTCTGATGCTGTCTCGCGACGGCTTGATCCTCGGTGCCCATCCCGAGGGTGAGCCCGAAGAGGATCTCCGGGCCGCGTGGGTGCGCTTCGCGGGCGTCGGCGATCCCGAGCGGTCCTACGTCGAGTTCCCCGACCAGATCTGGGCGTTCGTCCGACGTGGCTCCTACGCAGCCTTCGCGGTCGGCCGATGTCGGCGTCCGGCCGGGCGTGCTCGTCGACACGCTCGAGCAAGCCCTCCTGTCTGCCGAGCAGGAGCGGGTGGTCGACCGAGACGCGATGCGCCTGCCCGAAGCTCCCTCGGCTCCGTCGGGCAAGCCACGCACGAGCATGCACATGCCGGACCGTCAGCCGACCCCCGAGCCTGAGCCGGTGACCGTCCGAGCCGAGGCCGCCGACGACGCCGCCGCGGCCGAGACCGCCACCCGCGGACGAGGTCGGCTCGACGCCCACGCAGGAGGCGGCGGACCCCCCGGAGGCGGAGCCCGACCCTCCGGCCGACGACGTCCCAGAGGCCCAGGGGGGCAAGGAGGAAGAGTCGGAGGTCGACCGGATCCTCCTCGCGAAAGAGTTCGCCGGCCTGCTTCAGGTCCCGCGGGAGGATGACGAAGCAAGCAGGTAGCTGCATCTGCACCACCCATCCGGCGGAAGACCTAGAGCGGACGGACCGGCGATGACCACCGTGAAGCGGAAGTCGAAGCAACTCGGGCAGATCCTGATCGAGCTCGGATTGATCACGCCCGAACAGCTCGACGCGGCCCTGGCGGAGCACCAGAAGACCCCGAAGGCGCTCGGCCGGGTCCTGATCGACCTCGGCATGATCAAGGAGGCCGATCTCGTCCGGGCGCTCGCCGAGCAGGTCGGACTGGAGTTCGTCGATCTCAACGACACCCAGATCGACCCCGCCTCCACCGCCCTCTTGCCGGAGGCGCTCGCTCGCCGGTACCGAGCCCTCCCGATCGGCGAACGCGACGGGAAGCTCCTCGTCGCGATGTCGGACCCCGCCAACGTCTACGCGCTCGATGACATCCGCACGATCACGGGCCGCGAGGTCCAGCCCGTGGTGGCGACGTCCGCCGACGTCGAGCAGGCGATCCAGAAGTTCGCCGGCCTGGACTCCCAGGTCGAGCAGCTGGCCGCCGAGGCAGCGGAGGGTAGCGAGGGTGAGGAGCTCGACCTCGAGGCCGCCCTCGAGGACGCGCCCATCGTCAAGCTCGTCAACGCGATCATGACCCAGGCGGTCGCCGAACGGGCGTCGGACGTCCACATCGAGCCGGGGGAGCGCGACGTGCGCATCCGCTTCCGGGTCGACGGCGTGCTCCACGAGCCGATGCGGCCGCAGCCCAAGAACCTCCAGGGCGGGCTGATCTCCCGGCTCAAGGTCATGGCAGATCTGAACATCGCGGAGAAGCGCGTGCCGCAGGACGGCCGGATCTCGATGAAGGTCGGCACCCGGCAGCTCGACATGCGTGTCGCGACGCTCCCGACCGTGCACGGCGAGAAGGTCGTGATCCGCGTCCTCGACAAGAGCAACGCGATGTTGGACCTCGCCGACCTCGGCTTCCTCGAGGACTCCTACGATCGGTTCGCGACGGCGTTCTCGAAGCCCTACGGCGCGATCCTCGTGACCGGGCCGACGGGCTCGGGCAAGTCGACCACGATGTACTCGACGCTCAACATCCTGAACGAGGAATCCAAGAACATCATCACGGTGGAGGACCCGGTCGAGTACCGGATGGCCGGCGTCAATCAGATCCAGGTCAATCCCGAAGGCGGGACTCACGTTCGCCTCGGCGTTGCGATCGATCCTGCGCGCCGACCCCGACATCGTCCTGATCGGGGAGATCCGGGACAAGGAGACCGCCACGATCGCGATCGAGGCCGCCCTGACCGGTCACCTCGTGCTCTCCTCTTTGCACACGAACGACGCCCCGTCGGCGATCAGCCGCCTCGTGGAGATGGACGTGGAGACGTTCCTGGTCGCATCGTCGATCGACGCCGTCGTCGCCCAGCGTCTCGCGCGGATCCTCTGCGACAAGTGCAAGCAGCCGTACGCCCCGGACGAGGCCGAGCTCCGGGCGGCCGGCTACGCGGAGGACTCGTGGGCGGACATCGGCGAGGTCTTCCGGGCACCCGACAACCGGATCGCGAAGAACGACTGCAAGGCCTGTTCCGGCACGGGCTACCGGGGCCGGATCGGCCTCTACGAGGTGATGCTCAGAAGCGAAGAGATCGAACGACTCACGGTGGAGCGTGCATCTGCCGATGCAATCAGGACCGTCGCCATCCAACAGGGGATGACAACCCTGCGGGAGGACGGTCTGGCCAAGGTCCGAGCAGGGATCACATCGATCGAGGAAGTCGCGAGGGTGGTGAAGTGAGATGAGCTCAGTGGTCCAACAGGATGAGGACGTACAGATCCCGGTGCCGGAGTTGCTCGGCGCGCTCCTGGAGAAGGGGGGCTCCGACCTGCACCTCACGGCGGGTTCCCCGCCGATGGTGCGGGTCCACGGAGAGCTGGAGCCGGCGGGGGAGTACCCGTCGCTCACACCGAGGGCCCTGCAGGGCATGGTCTACGCGATCTTGCCGCAGAAGCTCCGGGAACGGTTCGAGCAGGAGCTCGAGCTCGACATGTCGTACTCGCTGCCGGGACGATCCCGGTTCCGTGTCAACGTGTTCCAGCAGCGCGACGCCGTCGGCGCCGTGTTCCGCGTGATCCCGTTCGAGATCAAGAACATGGACGACCTGGGCATCCCCAACGTCGTCATGGACCTCGCTCGCTTCCAGCGAGGCTTCGTCGTCGTCACCGGCCCCACGGGCTCGGGGAAGTCGACGACGCTCGCCGCGATGGTCGACATCGTGAACCGTGAGCGAGCCGGGCACATCATGACCGTCGAGGACCCGATCGAGTTCCTCCATCGCCACAAGAGCTGCGTCGTCAACCAGCGTGAGGTGGGCGCCGACACCCACGGGTTCGCGCAGGCGCTCAAGCACGTGCTGCGGCAGGACCCCGACGTGATCCTCGTCGGTGAGATGCGCGACCTCGAGACGATCGGAACCGCGATCACCGCGGCCGAGACGGGTCACCTCGTCTTCGCCACGCTGCACACGCAGGATGCGCCCCAGACGATCGACCGAATCATCGACGTGTTCCCGCCCCACCAGCAGCAGCAGGTGCGGGTCCAGCTCTCGACCACACTCCAGGGCGTGGTGACGCAGCAGCTCGTCCCCACCACTGACGGGCTCGCTCGCGTCGCCGCAGTCGAGGTGCTCGTGTGCACCCCCGCCGTCCGCAACCTGATCCGCGAGGGCAAGACCCACCAGATCTACTCGTCGATGCAGGCGGGTGGTCGCTACGGGATGCAGACGATGGACATGTCGCTCGCCCAGCACATCAAGGCGGGCAGGGTGTCCCAGCAGATCGCGTTCGAGCGCTGCCACGATCCCGAAGAGCTCCAGCGGCTCCTGGGCGGCTCGTTCACCAGCGGTCCGTCCGACGGCTACGACAGCCCCGCCGCCTTCGGGTCCTCCTACGAGGGCTCCGGCGGCATGCTGATGGGAGGCTGAGATGGCAGATACCTTCCAGTACAAGGTTCGCGACCGGACCGGGACCGTCACGACCGGCTCGCTGATCGCCGACAGCGAGGCACTCGTGCTCGCGCGTCTGCGCGAGCAGGGCTTCACGCCGCTCGACGTCAGGCGGAAGAAGAAGAGCATCGGCCAGATCGAGTTCGGCGGCAAGAAGGTCAAGCTCAAGGAGGTCGCGATCTTCTCCCGTCAGTTCGCCACGATGGTGAACTCGGGACTGCCGATCTTGCGCGCGATCGCGATCCTGGCAGAGCAGAGCTCCAACAAGGAGCTCGCGCGGGTGCTGAACGAGGCCCGACTCGACGTGGAGCAGGGGTCCTCGCTCTCCGGCGCGCTCTCGAAGCACGATCACGTCTTCAACAACCTCTACATCTCGATGGTCCGCTCGGGTGAGACCGGCGGCTCCCTCGACTCGACGCTGATCGCTCTCGCGGACATGATCGAGCGAGAGGTCCGCCTCCGCGGGAAGATCAAGTCGGCGATGACCTATCCGGTCGCCATCGTGGCGCTCGTGATCCTGATCATGTCGGCGATGCTGTTGTTCGTCGTCCCGCAGTTCGAGTCGATCTTCAGCCAGCTCGGGGGGAAGCTCCCGCTTCCCACCCGGGGCCTGATGTGGCTGTCGGACGCGTTCAAGTCCTACTGGTACGTCTTCTTCGGAGGCGCGATCGCCGCCCGGTTCTTCTTCCGGCGATACAAGCGGACGGAACAGGGCCGCGAGGTCGTCGACGCGATCAAGCTCCGGGCACCCGTGTTCGGGACGCTCTTCCACAAGACGGCCCTCTCACGGTTCTCGAGCACGCTCGCGATGCTGATGAAGGCCGGCGTGCCGATCCTGCAGGCGCTCGAGATCGTGAGCGAGACGGTCAACAACAAGGTCATCGGGAAGGCCATCACCGAGGTGCAGATCTCGGTGCGCGACGGCGAATCGATCGCGAAGCCCCTGCATAAGTACCCGGTGTTCCCCCCGATGGTCGTGCAGATGATCTCCGTCGGCGAGGAGACGGGTCAGGTCGACCAGATGCTGGAGAAGATCGCGCAGTTCTACGACCAGGAGGTCGAGGCGGCCGTGGATGCGCTCACCTCCCTGATCGAGCCCATCCTGATCGCGGTGATCGGCGCCTGCGTCGGAGGCAGCGGTCGTAGCTCTGTACCTCCCGATGTTCAACATCATCAAGCTGATCCAGTAGACGAGAGCTCCGTCATCGCCGGACGGAGATGGTGGCCGGCGGCGCCTTCGGCGCCGCCGGCCCCGTCATGTTCGGGTCGTTGCGGAGCCAGCCACCCTAGACGCCCGGTCACCGCAGGACCGATCCGGCAGTCGCTCCGCTTGCCATGCCTCCTAGTCATTCCGGGGTATTTCGATGTTCCTGCTCCCTGGGGCTTCAGTTCGGGCCGGGGGACGCCGAAATCAGTGGAGAACGCGCACCGCTGTGGTGCGCCGACTCAAAGGAAGGGAGGCGAAGGCAGAATGCTCAAGCGTATGCGTGAGCGTGAGGAGGGGTTCACCCTCATCGAGTTGATGGTGGTCGTTCTGATCATCGGCATCCTGGTCGCCATCGCTCTGCCGACGTTCCTCGGCGCCCGTGAGCGGGCGCAGAACCGGGCGGCTCAGTCGAGCCTCCGGAATGCACTGGTCGCCGCCAAGGTGGCCTACACGGACGACAGCGACTACAGCGGTGCAGACACGGCCGCTGAGCTGACGGCGATCGAGCCGGCCCTGACGTACCTGGGCGCGGCTGTCGTGTCGGGAACCCCGACCGAAGTCAGCGTCGCCGTCACGAACCAGGCCGCGGGTGACCAGCAGGTGTGGTCAGGAGCGGCGATCTCCGAGTCCGGGGACTGCTTCGAGATCTCGGACAATGCGACCGGACCCGGCACCACGTTCGGGATCGGCGTCACCGCGACGTGCACCGGCACGAACGCGGTCGCAACAGCCGGCGGCTGGTAAGCCACCGGAGCACGGCAAGGCTGGAAGGGCGGCCCCCCGGGCCGCCCTTCTCGCATTCACCCCATATCGGGTACGGCGCAAAGCCAGACGTCACTCAAGAGGGGCGTCGAGCATGCCGAATCCCTTAGGGAAGGTCTCTTCGAAGGGCGGAGCATGAGCAGGCGTCAGGCCATCCGGCGGATCCGTGCGCGCGTGCACGACGAGCGCGGATTCACCATCTTGGAAACGGTCATCGCCATCATGGTCGTCTTCGCGTCGCTCACGGCCCTCGTGTACACGGCGTCGATCGGCTTCCGCTACGTCGGCTACGGGCGCGACCGGATCCAGGCGACCGGCGTGGCGAACCGCGTGATGGAGGACATCCGCGGTCTCGCCTACACGAAGATCACGAACGGCATCTCCTCGACCGAGCTCACCTCCGACACCAGGATCAAGAGTTGCTCGGGCGTGTATCGGTTCGAAACGTGCTCCGGCGAGAAGATCGTCTCGTCCACGTTCGCCCCGAGCTACGAGGCCGACTGGCTCGTCCCACACACCGACCAACTGTCCGTCGGCAACCTCGACGTCACGTACCACACGTATGTCACGAACGACACGCCGACCACCACCCCGTACCGCGTGACGGTGATCATCGAGTGGTCGAACGGAGCGATCAGGAGCGCGCCGAACAACTCGGTCCGGCTCCAGAGCCTCTTCTGGTCGCCGAGCGGATGCGTCAACCCCAACACGCATCCGTTCGCCGCCCCCTGCCAGCCCTTCTTCTACGCCCAGGTCGACGCGCCACAGGCGCGACTGGACGTCACCGGGCAGCTCCACGACTTCGCGGTCGACTTCGACTCGCTCGCGCTCACCCTCCCGGGCATCTCGGCGACGGCGCAGGAGGAGCAGACGACGCAACTCAACGCGGCCACCACATTGTCCGGGATCGAGTTCGTCGACAGTACGGGGACATCGAACGTCGGCAACCAACAGGCGACGTCGGAGGCCGACGACGAGGTGGAGACGAGCGCGACCTCGGCGAGCGGTGGGAACAGCACGGGCCTGACGCCGTACGCGGTCGCGCGCCTGAACACGGACTGCTGCAACCAGATCGGGCTCAGCGTGTCCGTGCCGAGCGGAGATCAAGAGCACCGAGCCACGTCCGTCGAGGCCAAGGTCGCCGACGCGTCCGCGTGCCCGACCACAGGCGCCCGTGAGACGGACCTGCTTCCGTGCGCCGGAGGGCACATCCGACAGGTGGGGACGATCACGGCGGCAGTCCCGGTGACGCACGTCACGCCGACCGTCGGATCGGCGAACCTACTGCGGATCGTGGGTCCGGCGACCGACACCACCGCGACGATCGATCGAGATGCATCGGCGGGCACGGCGGAGGACGGGCTGATCGACGTCCAGGCGTCCCGGACGCTCGGGACCGTGCAGCTCGGGGGATTCCCGGCCTCGGGGATGACCGCGCCGACCGGCATGTCGGCGGTCCAGACCAACGACACGAACTACTGCGTGCGCCTGGTGGGCTACTCCGATACGGCGCGCGCGATCGCCGGTGAACGCCAGGCCACGAACCCCTCGGCGTCGATCTCGGCGGGAACGTTCTACTACTACAACGGCGTCGGCTATTCGAACAAGTCCGTCACGGACGCCACGCTCGACACGCTGACCGTGACGTGCTCGAGGACCCAGCTGGTCGGCCTCTCGATGGTCACGTGGCGGGTCACGGTCGCGTCGGGCGGCGTCACGCACGCCACGACGGCGACGAGCCAGACCGCGGATCCGGCCGACTCCCAAACCCGGTGGGATGCGGAAGCCAGCGTGCAGCCGATCGAGATCACGATCCGCTACGAGTACATCGTCGACGGCGTCACCGAGATCAACCTCCTCGCGACGTTCGATCCGGGCGACCTGTTCACGCACGGCATCTACCAGCCGCCGCCGGCCGCGCAGGTGTGAGATGACGAGGACGCGCGCGATCATCGGACGGCTCCGCAGCGAGGACGGCATGACGCTGGTCGAGCTCATGGTGGCGATGGCGATCCTGTCGATCGTGTCGCTGGTGTTCACCTCGACGCTGTCCAGCGTGCAACGGGCGGTGGTTGAGGAGGACGTCCGGATCCGGCTGAACGACCAGGTTCGGCTGGCGGTGCAGTCGATCGATCGGCTGGTCCGCTCAGGCAACATCCTCTACGACCCGGTCGACGAGTCGGGCAACGACCCGTACGACGCCACCGCCACCGGCTACATGTTCCGCATCTACACACAGGCTGAGCAGACCGCGAGCCAGGACGCCCGGTGTGCGTTGTGGCTCGTGGACGACGAGGAGCGCTTGCTCTATCGCACGTGGCCGGTCCTCACTCCCGAGGACGCCTCGAACTGGACGGTGGTGGCCGAGGGTGTGGTCAACCGAACGCTCGACGAGCCCGCATTCACGCTGGACTCCGCCGGCCGCACCATCGCCGTCAGCTTCTCCGTGAACCCTGATCTGCAAGACCGGCCTCAGGCGACGCAGGTCGTCGAGGCGTCGCTGACGGGACGGAACACGTCCTTCGGCTACCCCGTACAGCTGTGCGAGACCCTGCCGGACCCACTCATCTGACGAGGAGAACGACATGCTGACCCGACTCCGAGACGACGAACGGGGTGTCGCGATGATCATCGCGGTCTCCGTGGCGTTCGTGGTGCTCCTGCTCGCCACGGTCGTCGTGGCCCAGTCGATCCACTCGATCGATTCGAGCGGCTACGACCGGGAGCGCCTCCTGTCCGTGAACGCGGCGGAGGCGGGAACCAACCAGTGGTACGCGTACCTCCAGACCACACCCTCCCTGAGCATGTCCGTGGATCCGGGGTGCGACGCGACGTCCGGAGAGCTCACGCTCTCGGACACGGTGCAGTCGGGTCCGTCGGCGGCGGCCTACTCGGCGGTGGGAACCTTCTACGGGTCCGACGGCGTGACCGAGGTCAGCTGCTCGACGTTCTCAGACACCGCCTTCCCGTCGTACGTGAAGGTCCGTTCGACCGGAACGATCAACGGGGCACCGAACCGGACCCTCGAGACGTTCGTGCGCCTCACCCCGAACTACGGAGGATTCGGGGCCGCGATCCTCGCCGTGAACGGCACGACGATCGCGAACAACTTCACGATCACCGGAAACAGCGGGAACGACGGTGACATCTACATCCTCAACGGGAACTTCCGGGTGACGAACTCGATGACCCTCTCCGGGAACATCTACGTCCCCAACGGGACCGCGCAGATCGAGAATACGTCGACGGTCAAGGGCAACGTCTGGGCGAACGGGAGCGTCACCCTGCAGAACTCAGCCACGATCCAGGGCGACGCGCTGTCGTCCACGGACGACATCACGGGCAACGGGTCCATCAACGACGACGCGACCGCGGCCGATGACGTCGTCACGGCCGGCCTGACGATCGGCGGCATCGTGACGGAGGGCGTCACGATGCCGGCGGTTCCCACGCAAGCCTTCCCGCAGGTCACGTCGTCGACGGCCTCGTGGATCGCCAGCGGCTACACGCTGGCCGACCTCAGTACCGCGACGGGCGCCACGCTCTGCGCCAAGGCCCGCGACTGGATCAAGAATCATTGGGCCACGAGCGGGATCACGAACCCGCTGATCAGGATCAACACGACCTGTACGTTCTCCAACAGCAACAACGACACGTTCTCGATCACGGGCAACCTCGCGATCCTGTCCGACGGCGGGTTCAACCTGACGCAGCAGTCGAACTGGAACGGCACCGCCGGCACGGTCAAGAACATCCACTTCATCAGCGTGTACGCGGCGACGTGCAGCGGGACCACGAAGGACATCTCGGTGAGCAACAACACGAACTTCAACACCTACACGAACGTCTCCTTCTACACGCCGTGCCGGGCCACGATGAGCAACCAGAACTCGTTCTCGGGTCAGGTGCTCTCGAAAGACATCGGTCTCGGCAACAACTTCAAGATGGCCTACAAGCCGGTGCTGGTTCCGGGCATCACGGGCGTGACCGGCTTCAAGCAGGACATCTCCTACATCCACGAGTAGGCCTCTGACGCCGAGGGCTCCCCGTCTCCGGACCGAACGCGGGTAGGGTTCGGCCTCGTGGACGATGCGTGGATCCGCGCGATCGTCGCGCTGCCGTTCGGGCTCGTCGTGGGCAGCTTCATGACGGTCGCCGCGTACCGGCTGCCGAAAGGCGAGTCGGTCGTGCGCCCCCGATCGCGGTGTCCGGCATGTGGGGCGGAGATCGGGGCCCGCGACAACATCCCCGTGTTCTCCTGGCTGCTCCTCCGGGGCCGGTGCCGTCGGTGCGGCGAGCGCATCTCGGTCGAGTACCCGCTGTTGGAGCTCGCGACCGCGGGCGTGGTGGTCCTCGCCGCGATCCGTTTCCCGGACCCGTGGCAGGCCGTGCTCGTCGCCGGCCTGCTCGCGCTGATGCCGGGCATCGCGCTGATCGATCTCCGCCACCGGATCATCCCGAACAGGCTCACCTACCCGGCGTTCCTCCTGTTCGTTCCGTTGATCCTGCTCGCTTGGGCCGTCGGGGATGCGGCGGATCCCGTGGGGGCCGGCCTCGGGTTCCTCCTCTACGGAGGGGTGCTCTTCGTCGTGGCGGCGATCTCCGGGGGGATGGGGATGGGGGACGTGAAGCTGGCCGCGTTGATCGGCCTCGTCCTCGGCTCCCTCGCGCTTCGCTTCGTGGGCGTTGCGGCGGCCGCCGCGATCGTGCTCGGTGGGCTCGGCGCGATCGTGGCGCTCGCGATGGGGAGGGGGCGGAAGAGCGCGATCCCGTTCGGTCCGTACCTGGCCGTTGGAGCGGTGGTCGCGGGCCTCTGGGGGGAGCCCCTCGCCTCCTGGTACCTCGACCGCTTCCTCTGATCCGGTCTTCGCCCGCCCTTCCCACCTCCCTCGAGGCGCCCTCGGTGCTCCGTTCCCGATCCCTCGAGATGTTTGACTTGGTCTGTTACCTGGTGTTTCCTGAACATCCTCAAAGAGGCAGGTGTGCTTCATGAGCACTCAATGTTACTGATGTGCTTCATGTGGCATATGAGTCACACCCGGAATAGAGGAGCCTGGTGACCGGTTCACCATCGTTCGTGACGGGAAGGCTGTTCACCGTGGCCGAGGTGGCCGAGGTGATGCGCGTCTCGAACATGACGGTCTACCGGCTCATCCGCTCGGGCGAGCTTCCGGCGCTCCGGGTCGGGAAGGGCTACCGGATCTTCGAGTCGGATCTCGAACGCTTCCTCGAGGGACGGTCCGTCCACGTGGAGGGCGGCTAGTGCCGAAGACCAGGATCGGGCTCGACGTCGGTTCGACAGCCGTTCGCGCTGCGGAGCTGGCGGAGGGATCCCCGCCAACCGTGGTCAGGGCGGCCCAGGTGCCGCTCCCCGCCGGAGCCGTCGAGAACGGTGAGGTCCGGGAGGTGGAGGCCGTGTCGGAAGGGCTGCGCGAGCTCTGGACGCGAGGCGGCTTCAAGTCCCGCAAGGTGTGGATGGGGGTGGGGAACCAGCGCGTCGTCGTCCGCGAGATCGCGCTCCCGACGATGCCCGAGAAGGAGCTGCGACAGTCGCTGGGGTTCCAGGTGCAGGAGTTCATCCCGATGCCGGTCGACGAGGCGGTCCTCGACTACCACCTGATCGAGGAGCTCGAGGTCGACGGACGCCAGATGCTCCGTCTCCTCCTGGTCGCCGCCCAGAAGGCGATGGTCGACACCTTGGTCACGTCGGCCACGAACGCGAAGCTCGAGCCGATGGGACTGGATCTCGTCCCGTTCGCGATGGTGCGCGCCGTGGGCGCGACCGGCGCGGGGATGGAGCTCGAGCGCACCGGGGACGAGGCCGTCGTCGACGTCGGCGCTCACGTCACGAACATCGTGGTCCACGCAGCGGGCGAGACCCGGTTCGTGCGGATCCTGCCGTCCGGGGGTCGTGACATCACCGTTGCGATCGCGCGCGGGCTGACCGTCGAAGACGAGGTCGCGGAGCGGTTGAAGCGGGGGGAGATGGTCGAGGAGTCCCAGGCGACGCCGGAGCAAGCGCTCGAGGTCGCGATGCAGCGCGCGACTCAGTTCGTCGACGAGATCCGCTCGTCCCTGGAGTTCTACACAGCTCAGACGCAGGGGGCGCGGATCGAGCGTCTGCTCATCTCCGGCGGCGGATCCAAGCTCGCGGGATTCATCGACATCGTGCGTCAGCGGATCCCGGTGACGGTGGAACCGGGCCGGGTCTTCAGCAAGGTGGGTTCGCAGCTCTCGTTGTCCGAGGACGCGCAGGCGGAGGCGGAGCCCGTGCTCGCCACCGCCGTCGGCCTCGCCATCCCCTGGGGCGGCTCGTGAGTCAGGTCAACCTCCTCCCGCCGGACATCCTCGCCGCCCAGCGACAGCGCCGCATGGCCGGGGTCGTGGCGCTCGCCGGCGCCGGGGTGATCGGGTTGATCTTCGTGTTCTACGTCCTCCAGCTCGGCTCCCTGGGCAGCGTGCGTGAGGACATCGACAGGGCCGAGCAGAACAACGCCGGCCTGCAGCGAGACATCGAGGCGCTCCAGCAGTTCGAGGAGATCCGCAGCCGGGCGCAGGCGAAGCAGGACCTCCTGAACCAGGTCTATGCGAACGAGATCTCCTTCTCCGGCATCCTGATGGACGTTTCCAGGGTGATCCCGAGCGACGCGGCGTTGACGTCGTTCTCCGCGACGTCCCAGGAGCCCACCGCGACCACTGGCGGGAGCACGCTGCTCACGGGCCGGATCGACGTGGCCGGCCTGGCCATCGACTACGACACGATCGCGTCCTGGTTGATGCGCCTCGAGCGGATCCGCGGCTGGGTGAACCCGTGGGTGACCTCGATCGCCGACCCGGAAACGGGACCGATCACGTACGCGTCCGGGGTCGACCTCACGACGGACGTGGTCACGGAGCGCGGCCAGCAGGCAGGTGGGACGGCCGATGCAGGGTAGGCGCGCCATCATCGTCGTTGGGGCGGGGGCGGCGATCCTCGCCCTGATCCTCATCTTCTTCCTCGTCCTTCCGAAGATGGGCCAGGTCACGGAGGCGGAGAAAGAGCTCGAGGAAACGACCGCGGAGCAGCAGGTGCTGCAGGCTCGGTTGAACGCCCTCGAGCAGGCGCGCGACGAAGCGCCATTGAACGAGGCGACGATCCGACGGATCGATCAGCAGGTGCCACCCACGGCCGACCTTTCGGCGGTGATCCTCTTCCTCCGCAACGCCGCCTCGGTGGCGGGTGTGCAGGTGATCAGCCTCACGCCGGCGCCGCCCGTGGCGGACCCGAGCGGCGGATTCTCGACCATCTCGGTCTCGGCGAGCGGCGAGTGTTCGTACTTCGCGATGGTGAAGTACCTGCACGAGATCGAGACGCTGCCTCGCGCGGCCACCGTCGAAGCGGTCAACCTCACGCCGACCGAGGGGTCCACGCTCTCGTTCACGGCGACGATCACGTTCTACACGAGCGACCTGAGCGCCGGGCCCGGCTCGGAGCCCGGTCCGACAGAGACCGTCGCGGTCCCGGGAGGATGAACGATGGCGCTATCTGAACGGGATCGTCGGACCGTCACGATCGGTGGCAGCGTCGTCGGTGTCCTGCTGGCGGGGTTCGTCCTCTTCTCGGTCCTCGGCGGCGGCGAGGAGCCGTTCCCGCCGATCCCTGACACCCCGCTGCCCACGAGCTCCCCGAGTCCGCCTCCGGACGGAGGCCCTCCGATCCAGAGCTTCACCGGGCGGGATCCCTTCTCCGTTCCGCCCGCTCTGTCGCCTTCTCCGCTTCCGACAGCTCCAGGGCCATCGGTGGGTCCGTCCGGGAGCCCGTCGGGGAGCCCGTCCGGCGGGCCGTCGGGGACGCCCTCGCCGACGGCGCCGGGCAACGACTCGAGCCAGAACATCGGCGGGTCGACCGTGGTCCTCCTCGACATCTTCGAGCGGGACGGCGCGACCCGCGCCCAGGTCGAGGTGGACGGGACCGTCTTCGACGTCGGGATCGGGGATCAATTCGCGGCGGGCAGGTTCGAGCTGCGATCGGTCGCGGGGAACTGTGCCACGTTCCTGTTCGGCGATGAATCGTTCACGCTCTGCATCACGGCTCAGAAATAGCTCCGGCGACCCGCCCACGGGGGGAGCGGTCGCCGGCGCGGGGGCGGCGCTCGCGCCGCCCCCGCATTTTTCCGGGCCGGCCGATGGGGTCCGATACGATGCTCCCGTGCTCAGGATGCTCACCGCCGGTGAGTCCCACGGCAAGGCTCTCGTCGCCGTCCTCGAAGGCATGCCGGCGGCCGTGCCGGTGTCCCCGAAGCAGGTCGCGGCAGAGCTCGCGCGGCGCCGGCACGGGCACGGTCGTGGTGGCCGACAGAAGCTCGAGACCGATGCGCTCGACATCCTGAGCGGGATCCGCCATGGCACCACGCTCGGATCACCGATCGCGATCACGATCCCGAACGCCGAATGGGAGCGGAAGTACCGGGACCTGATGTCCGTGGAAGGCGAGGGAGATCCGGCCGATCGGTTGACCCGGCCCCGCCCGGGACACGCCGACCTCGCCGGCGCGATGAAGTACGGCTTCGACGACGTGCGCAACGTCTTGGAGCGCGCGAGCGCCCGCGAGACGGCTGCCCGCGTGGCGATCGGGGCCGTCTGCAAGGCCTTCCTGGCCGAACTCGACATCCGGATCGTCTCCCACGTCGTTCGGATCGGGAAGGTCGCGGTGCGTGCGGCGAGCCGCTGGCCCGCCCCGGAGGACCTCGAGGCCGTGGACGCATCGCCGGTCCGGTGCTTCGACGAAGCCGTGACCGAGAAGATGGTGGCCGAGATCGATCGGGTCCGGAAGGATCGGGACACGGTCGGGGGCGAGTTCGAGGTGATCGCCTACGGATGTCCGCCCGGGCTCGGCTCGCACGTCCACTACGACCGGAAGCTCGACGCCCGTCTCGCTCTCGGGTTGATGAGCATCCAGTCGGTGAAGGGCGTCGGGATCGGAGACGGTTTCGCCTCCGCCGCACGCTACGGCTCGGCGGCCCACGACGAGATCGTCCGGCGCGACGGGAAGATCGCCAGGGCGACCGCTCGGGCGGGCGGGATCGAAGGGGGGATGAGCACCGGGCAGCCGATCCGGCTGCGGGCAGCCATGAAGCCCTTCTCCAGCGTGCCGAAGCCCCTGGCGACGATCGATCTCGTGACGGGCGAGGACGCCGTCGCGATCAAGCAGCGGACCGACGTCTGCGCCGTCCCCGCGGGCGGCGTGGTCGGCGAGGCCGTGGTCGCGTTCGAGCTCGCCAACGCCGTCGTGGAGAAGTTCGGCGGCGACTCGCTGCCCGAGATCCGCCGCAACCTCGACGGCTTCGTGGCGGGGTTGCCGTGATCGTCTACCTGGTGGGCATGCCCGGAGCCGGGAAGTCCACGGTCGGCCGGGAGCTCGCCGGGCAGCTCGGCGTGCCGTTCGTCGACCTCGACGGCGAGATCGAGCGGGAAGCCGGCGCGGCGGTCACCGACATCTTCCGGGACGAGGGCGAGGCGGCGTTCCGGGCGCTGGAGGCCGCGGCGCTCGTGAAGGCATCGATGCAGGATCCGTCAGTGGTGGCCTGCGGCGGCGGGGTCGTGCTCGAGCCGGCCAACCGGATCACGTTGCGCAACACGGGCGTGGCCGTGTACCTCGATGTTCCTCTCGATGAGTTGCGTCGCCGTGTGCGGCCCGCCTCGGATCGGCCGCTGATCCGGCAGGAAGGAGATCTCGAGCGACTGCTGGCCTCGCGCGGACCCCTCTACCGGGAGTTCGCCGCCCACGTCGTGGACGGCACCGGCGATCCGGGGGTGGTGGCGGCGGCGATCGTCGAGGAGCTGCGTTGGTCCGTGTGACCGTTCCGGTGCCGGGGCGGACCTACGAAGTGACGATCGGATCGGGGCTGTTGCGCACCCTTGCCGATCACGTGCCGAGCCTGCCCGGCGCGACGACCGCGTTCGTGGTCTCGGATCGCACGGTGGCGGACATGTATCACGCCACGATCGCCGGCGCGATCGAGAGCAGGGGGTTGGGAACGGTGCTGCTGCTCGTGCCCGAAGGGGAGGAGGCGAAGTCGCTCCAGGCCTACGGGTCTCTCCTCCGGCAGCTGGCCGGTCGCGAGGCCCATCGCGACGACGTGATCTTCGCGCTCGGCGGCGGTGCCATCGGCGACCTCGCCGGCTTCGTGGCCTCCACGTACATGCGAGGGCTCCCGTTCATCCAGGTCCCCACGACGCTGACGTCGCAGGTCGACGCGGCGATCGGCGGGAAGACCGCCGTGAACCTGCCGGAGGGGAAGAACCTCGTGGGGACGTTCGCGCAGCCGCTCGCGGTCGTGGCCGATGTCGACGCCCTCGCGACCGTGGACGAGCGGGACTTCCGTTCCGGACTGGCCGAGGTGGCCAAGTACGCCCTCACCTTGGACGAGGGTCTGCTCGCCACCCTGGAGCGGGATCCGGGGCCGATCGTCCGTCGCGCCGCGGCCGTTCTGGAAGACGTGGTCGCACGATGCGTGGCGGCGAAGGCAGGGATCGTCGCCGAGGACGAGCGGGACGCGAGCGCACGGCTGGTCCTGAACTACGGACACACGCTCGGCCACGCGCTCGAGCGACTCGACGCGTTCGGCGGACGGACCCACGGGGAGGCCGTGGCCCTCGGGATGGTGTTCGCCGCCGCGCTGGCGGAGGCACGGGGGCTCGCGTCCGGGCTCCGCGCGAGGACCGAGCGGCTCCTGGGCTCGCTCGGGCTCGCCCCGGACGGCGAGCTCCCTCCCGTGGACGAGGTGCTCCGTTGTCTCCGCCTCGACAAGAAGTACCGGGACGGGGTGAGATGGGTCCTCCTCGAAGACGTCGGACGCCCGATCGTCGTCGACGACGTGGCCGATACGGAGGTGGCAGCCGTCCTGCTCGAGATGGGAGCGTCCGTATGAAGGTCCTGTATCTCTTCGGTCCGAACCTCGGCGCGCTCGGGCGGCGGGAGCCCTCTCTCTACGGATCGGAGAGCCTCGAGGAGATCATGGCCTCGGTCGAGGAGCGAGCCACCGGGATGGGACACGAGGTCCTGTGGCGGCAGTCCGATCACGAGGGGGACCTGGTCGGTTGGCTCCTTGGGGCGGCGGTCGAGGACGTCGGCGTCATCGTCATCAACCCGGGAGCCCTGACCCACTACTCCTACGCGCTCCGGGACGCGATCGAGGCGGCCGGCCTGCCGGCGATCGAGGTGCACATGTCGAACACGCAGGCGCGCGAAGACTTCCGGCATCGGTCCGTGGTGAGCGACGTCTGTCGCGCGTCGATCATCGGCCTGGGGGCCGGTGGCTATCATCTGGCTCTGGAGGCGATGCCGTGGATCACGTGACGAGGAGGAACGCCCTGGCGAAGCGCTGCGCCGACCTGGAGGTCGACGCGCTGCTCGTCAGCAAGCTCGCGAACGTTCGGTACCTGACGGGATTCACGGGCTCGTCGGCGATGGCGCTCGTAGGGCCGGCGGGCTCGGTGTTCTTCACCGACGGGCGCTACGCCGAGCAGTCCCGCCACGAGGTCCCGGACCTCGACCGCGTTGCGTCGATGGAGGATCTCGCCGTGGCGATCCTCGAACACGCCCGCCGACTCGGCGTCCAGCGGCTCGGGTTCGAGCGCCACGCCGTCACCGTCGCGCAGTTCGAGCGATGGCAGGAGCGGTTCGATGGACTCCGGCTCACGGGTGTGGGGGAAGAGGTCGAACGGCTCCGATGGTCCAAGGACCCCGAGGAGCTCGCGGAGCTGAGGGCAGCACAGGAGGCCACCGACGGCGCGTTCGAGGACATCCTCGAGGTGCTCGTCGTCGGGATCACCGAGCGGCGGGCCGCGGCGCAGCTCGAGCTCGCGATGGCTCGGCACGGAGCCGACGCGCCGTCCTTCGACGTGATCGTCGCCTTCGGGGAGCACGCCGCCGAACCGCACCACCGGCCGTGTCATCGCGCACTCGGCGAGGGCGACATCATCAAGATGGACTTCGGCGCCCTGGTCGACGGCTACCACACGGACATGACGCGGACCGTGGCGTTCGGCGAGCCGGTGGCGGAGCTCCGGAAAGTGCATGACGTCGTCGCGGCCGCGCAGCAGGCAGGGATCGACGCACTGCGTCCGGGCGTGCGCGCTGCCGATGTCGACCACGCGTCCCGCAGCGTCATCGAGGACGCCGGCTACGGCAACCGGTTCACCCACGGGCTCGGCCACGGGGTCGGTCTCGAGATCCACGAGGGCCCGTCCCTGCGCCGCGACGGCGACGACGTCGTGCCCGCCGGTGCCGTGGTCACGGTCGAACCGGGCGTGTACCTCCCCGGCCTGGGGGGCGTGCGGATCGAGGATGCCGTCGAGGTCGGCGAGGAGGGCCCCAACCCGCTCGGGGTCTCCACGCGAGAGCTGATCGAGCTGTAGCGGGATGAGCGTCTCCACCAACGACCTGAAGAACGGCATGACGCTGGAGCTCGAGGGCACCCTCTTCCAGGTGATCGAGTTCCAGCACGTGAAGCCGGGCAAAGGTGGCGCCTTCGTGCGCACGAAGCTCCGCAACGTCAAGACGGGCGCGGTCGCGGACAAGACGTTCAACGCCGGCGTCAAGGTGGGCCTCGCGATCGTCGAGCGCAAGGAGATGCAGTACCTCTACGCGGACGGCCCCGATCTCGTCTTCATGAACCTGCAGACCTACGAACAGGTGCACGTCCCCGGCGACATCGTGGGGGAGGCGACCCGCTACATGACCGAGGGCGGCCAGGCGACCGTGGCGCTCCATCAGGGTGTGCCGATCTCGGTGGACCTGCCCGCGTCGATGACGCTGGCGGTCACGCAGACGGATCCCGCCACCAAGGGAGACACGAGGACGAACGCCCTGAAGCCGGCCACCCTCGAGACCGGGACCGTGGTGCAGGTGCCCCTCTTCGTGGAGGAAGGCGACCGCGTGAAGGTGGACACGCGCTCGGGCGAATACATCGAGCGCGTGAAGGCGTGACCTCGCGTCGCGAGGCTCGCCGGACGGCGATCGACATCCTCTATCAAGCGGACGTGACCGCCGCGGACCCGAGCCTGGTGCTGGGGGAGTGGCTCGATGCCGGCCGGGTCGTCTCCGCGTTCACCACCGAGCTGGTGGAAGGGGTCCAGGATCACCTCCCGGAGATCGATCTGCTCCTCGAGGAGCGCACCGAGGGATGGACCGTGGCGCGGATGGCCGCGCTCGACCGGACGATCCTTCGGGTGGCGGTCCACGAGCTCCGGCATCGTGCCGACGTGCCCGCTTCGGTCGCGATCAGCGAGGCCGTGGAGGCGGCGACCGATCTCTCCTCGGAAGGATCACCGCGCTTCGTGAACGGGATCCTCGGGAAGATCGCGAGCGAGATGCGACCCGCCGCGGCCGAGGACCCGGGGACCGCCTAGGGGGTCGTCCCCGGCTGGCGCTGCTCCGACTCCGGGGTCGAGCTCAACGGCGGTGCGGCGGCGGTGGGATCCACGCCTGCGGACGGCGGCGGTGCCGCCATCGGGTCCTCCTCGCCCTCGTTCCCCTCCTTGAGGCCCTTCTTGAACTCACCGGAGGACCGGCCGAGGTTCCGCGCGATGTCGGGCAGCTTGCTCGCACCGAAGACGACGGCCACGACCAGCACGATCCATCCCCAATCAGGCATCTCAACCGCTCCTATCCGCTCGGTTTCCCACAGTCTACGCCGACGTCCATCGAGGGCAGGGTGTCACGCTTCGTTGCCCGCGGGCCGACACCGGGGTATCCTGCGGCTGCACTTCCCCTTTAAGTCCGGTCCCGTGAGGCCGGGAAGGGAGCCAATCGATGCGGCACAACCTGCGCGCCTCCTCGCCTGCTCGAGGAGGCGTTCCCGTGTGAGCAGGATCCTCGGACCAGACGACGTCCGTCGAGCGCTCGCTCGGATCGCCCATGAGATCGTGGAGCGCGAGCGGACCGAGGGCCTGGTCCTGGTCGGCATCGCCGATCGGGGCGACCACCTGGCTCTCCGCCTCGCCCGCGAGATCGCCACGATCGAGGGCGCAGAGATCCCGGTCGGCGTCCTGGACATCACGTTCTATCGCGACGACATCGGGATGACGGCGGAGGCGCCCGAGGTCCACGAGACCAGGATCCCGTTCGACATCACGGGGCGGACGGTGATCCTCGTCGACGACGTCCTGTTCACCGGGAGGACGATCCGAGCCGCGATGGATGCGCTGACCGATCTCGGTCGCGCCCGGCGGATCCGACTCGCCGTCCTCGTCGATCGCGGTCATCGCGAGCTGCCGATCCGGGCGGACTTCGTGGGGAAGAACGTCCCCACGCAGCTCGGCGACGACGTGCGCGTGTTGGTGAACGAGGTGGACGGCGAGGACGGGGCCGTGGTGCAGGACGGGCCGACGAGACGAGCGCTCCGGGAGGCCCCAGCCGTCGCCGGTCAAGAGGAGAGCGCATGAACGAGCACCTCCTCTCGATGCACGACGTGACCGCGGACGACGTGATCCGGATCCTCGACACGGCCGAGTCCTTCCGGGAGGTCGGGACCCGGGTGATCAAGAAGGTCCCCGCACTCCGTGGTCGCACCGTGGTGAACCTCTTCTACGAGAACTCCACGCGCACGCGGATCTCGTTCGAGCTGGCGGCGAAGCGCCTGTCCGCGGACGTGATCAACTTCTCCTCGGGCGGCTCGAGCGTGTCGAAGGGCGAGTCCCTGAAGGACACGGCGCTGACCCTGCAGGCGATGGGCGCGGACGCGATCGTGATCCGCCACTCGTCCTCCGGCTCGCCGTTCCAGCTGACGAGGTGGGTACGCGGACACGTGCTGAACGCGGGCGACGGCACGCACGAGCACCCCACCCAGGCGCTGCTCGACCTGTACACGATGCGCGAACGGCTCGGGCGGCTCGAAGGGCTCCGCGTGGCGATCGTCGGGGACGTCCTTCACTCCCGGGTGGCCCGGTCGCTCTCGTTCGGTCTCGTGAAGATGGGCGCCGACGTGACGCTCGTCGGCCCGGCCACCCTGATCCCTCCCGACGCGCCGCAATGGGGCGTCGAGGTGAGCTACGACCTCGACGAGGTCCTGTCGAAGCTCGACGTCTGTTACCTGCTGCGGGTGCAGACCGAACGGCAACGACTCGAGTACTTCCCTTCGGTGCGCGAGTACGCGCGGCTGTTCGGACTGAACCGATCGCGGGTGGGGCTCCTCCCGCAGGGGTCGCTGATCATGCATCCCGGCCCGATGAACCGGGGGGTGGAGATCGACTCCGACGTCGCCGACCTGCCGCAGAGCGTGATCGAGGATCAGGTGACGAACGGCATCGCGGTCCGGATGGCGCTGCTGTACCTGCTGCTGGGCGGGCGGCATGCCGATGGTGAGGAGGCGGGCGGTGGCTAGCCCCGACCTGCTGTTCCGAGGCGCGCGGGTGATCGATCCCCGCGCCGGCCGCGACGAGGTCGCCGACGTGCACGTCCGGGACGGGATCATCGTCGACGTCGGGAGCGGTCTCGACGGCGCCTCCGCCGAGATCCTCGAGGGCGACGGGCTCGTGCTGACGCCGGGATTGGTGGACCTCCACACGCATCTGCGCGAACCGGGGTTCGAGCAGAAGGAGACGATCGAGACGGGCACCCGGGCGGCCGCGGCCGGCGGATACACGGCGGTCGCCCCGATGGCCAATACCGATCCGGTGGCCGACGACGCCTCCGTGATCGCCGAGGTGCGGGCCGCCGCCGCTCGAGCCGGACTGGCGGACGTCTTCCCGGTCGGCGCGATCACGAGGGGGCTTGAGGGCGAGGTGCTGGCCGAGATCGGCGAGATGGCGGCCGCGGGTGTGCGCGTGTTCAGCGACGACGGCCGATGCATCCCGACCGCCCGCACGCTCCGGAACGCCCTGACCTACGCCCGGGCGTTCGACGACGTCGTGATCGCGGAGCACTGCGAGGATGCATCCCTATCCAGCGGGCAGCAGATGCACGAGGGGATCAGCTCCTCCTCCCTGGGCCTCGCGGGACAACCGGGTACGGCCGAGGACGCGATCGTCTACCGGGACATCGAGCTGGCCCGTCTCACCGGCGGTCGTCTGCACATCTGCCACCTGTCGTCGGCGAGGTCGGTGGAGCTCGTGCGGCGCGCGAAGGCGGACGGGCTTCGCATCTCGGCCGAGGTCACGCCGCATCACCTCGTGTTCATCGACGAGGACCTCCGCACCTACGACACGAACAAGAAGGTGAATCCGCCGCTTCGGTCGGAGGCGGACCGGGACGCGCTCCGGGAGGGGCTCGCCGAAGGCACGCTCGATGCGATCGCCACCGATCACGCGCCGCACGCGGTGGAGGAGAAAGAGGCCGAGTTCGACCGGGCGCCTCCCGGCACGATCGGGCTCGAGACGGCGCTCGCGGTGGCCCTCACGGAGCTCGTCGCGCCGGGGCTCGTCAGCCTGACGAGAGCACTGGAGAGCCTGTCGTCCGCACCGGCCCTGATCCTCGGCGCTCGGGACCACGGCGGCCCGATCGAAGCCGGGAGACCCGCCAACCTCGTGTTGTTCGATCCAGAGGAGCGTTGGATCGTCGAGCCGCCCTTCGTCTCGCGATCGAGGAACAGCGCCTTCATCGGCCGGGAGCTCCGCGGGCGGGTCCGCTGCACGATGCTCCACGGCGAGCTCACGGTCGCGGAGGGGAAGGCCACGAGGTGACGGCGCCCGCGGCGCTCCTGGCCCTCGAGGACGGCACCGTCTTCCGGGGATCGGGATTCGGCGCCGAGGGCGAGTCGTTCGGAGAAGCGGTCTTCAACACCGGGATGGCGGGCTACCAGGAGGTCCTCACGGATCCGTCCTATGCGGGCCAGATCGTGACGATGACGGCTCCGCAGCAAGGCAATTACGGGATGCACGCCGAGCATGCTGAGAGCGGCGCGATCCAGGTCGCCGCGTTCGCCGTCACGGAAGCCTCCCGGCGTTCGTCGAGTCCCCGCGCCGACTCGACCCTCCCGGAGGCCCTCCTCGCGGCCGGCGTGGTCGCGATCGAAGGCATCGATACGCGCAAGCTCACCCGTCGGATCCGCGAGGTCGGCGCGATGCGCGCGGCCGTTTCGACGAGGGACCTCGATCCCACCTCGCTGGTGGCCCGCGTCCGGGAGACCGGCGGGATGGCCGGTGCCGACCTCGCGAGGACGGTCACGACCGCCGCGCCGTACGAGGCAGGCACGCTCGTTGGCCCCGCCGATCGCGCCCGAGGGCGGGTGTGGCGGATCGCTGCGTACGACTTCGGGATCAAGCGGAACATCCTTCGGATGCTGGCGGCGGCGGGTCTCGACGCCACCGTCTTCCCCGCGGAGACGCCCGCCGCTGACGTCACGGCGGGCGATTTCGACGGCGTCCTCCTGTCGAACGGTCCCGGCGACCCGGCGGCGACGTCCTACGGCGTCGCCGCCACGAGGGAGCTGCTCGGCCGGCTCCCGCTCTTCGGGATCTGCCTCGGCCACCAGTTGCTCGGTCTCGCGCTGGGAGGTCGCACGTTCAAGATGCCCTTCGGACACCGGGGCGTGAACCAGCCCGTCCGAGAGACGCGGACGGGCGAGGTCCGCATCACGAGCCACAATCACGGCTTCGCGGTCGATCCCGCCGGCTGGGAGCGAGACCCGGACGGGACCGCCCGGACCGCGTTCGGCCGGGTGGAGGTGAGCCACCGCAACCTCAACGACGACACGATCGAGGGATTGCGCTGCCTCGACGTCCCCGCGTTCTCGGTCCAGTACCACCCGGAGGCCGCGCCCGGGCCGCACGACGCCGCGGCACTGTTCCTGGAGTTCCGGGAACTGATCGAGCAACACACGGGTTCTGGGGGCTCAAGCAGCGAGCTTGCGAGCGGTAGCTCTCGAAGGGAAGGGCCGTGATGTCGAAGCGAACCGACCTTTCCTCGATCCTCGTGATCGGTTCGGGGCCGATCGTGATCGGACAGGCCTGTGAGTTCGACTATTCCGGGACGCAGGCATGCCGGGTCCTCCGGCGCGAGGGCTACCGGGTCACCCTCGTCAACTCGAACCCCGCGACGATCATGACGGACCCGGAGTTCGCCGATCGGACCTACCTCGAGCCGCTCACGCCCGAGTCGGTGCTCGCCGTGATCGAGCGGGAGCGGCCCGATGCCCTGCTCCCGACGATCGGCGGTCAGACCGGCCTGAACGTGAGCGTGGCCCTCGCCGAGTCGGGCGACCTCGACCGCATGGGCGTCGAGCTGATCGGCGCCAGCCTCGAGACGATCCACCGCGCCGAGGACCGCAGCGGCTTCAAGGAGGCGATGACGAAGGCGGGGCTCGACGTCCCCCGGGCCGGGATCGCGCACACCCTCGAGGAAGCGCTCCAGCTCGGCCACCAGCTCGGCTTCCCGGTGATCGTGCGCCCTTCGTTCACGCTCGGAGGGGGAGGGAGCGGGTTCGCGTCCACGCGCGGGGAGCTCGAGGCCCTCGGACGCCGCTCGCTCGAAGCCAGTCCGGTCTCCGAGGTCCTCGTGGAGGAGTCGATCGCCGGGTGGAAGGAGTTCGAGCTCGAGGTGATGCGCGACCACGCCGACAACGCGGTGATCGTCTGCTCGATCGAGAACGTCGATCCGATGGGCGTCCACACCGGCGACTCCGTCACGGTTGCGCCGCAGCAGACGCTCACTGACCGCGAGTACCAGGCGATGCGCGATGACGCGATCGCGTGCCTGCGCGCGATCGGCGTCGAGACGGGTGGGTCGAACGTGCAGTTCGCTGTCGATCCGCAGACCGGGCGACGGGTGCTGATCGAGATGAATCCTCGCGTGAGCCGATCGTCGGCGCTCGCATCGAAGGCCACGGGCTTCCCGATCGCGAAGATCGCCGCGCTGCTCGCCGTCGGCTATCGACTGGACGAGATCCGCAACGACATCACGGGCGCAACGCCCGCGTCATTCGAGCCGACGCTCGACTACGTCGTCGTGAAGATCCCGCGGTTCGCCTTCGAGAAGTTCCCGGAGGCCGATGCGCGGCTCACGTCCACGATGAAGTCCGTGGGCGAGGTGATGGCGATCGGCGGAACCTTCAAGGAGGCGTGGGGGAAGGCGTGGCGTGGGCTCGAGAAGTCCGGTGCAGACCTCGGAGCGACGTACGCGACAGCGCATGACGACGTGCTCGGCGCCCTCCGCGACGGCACCGAGTGGCGCTTCCATCTGATCGATCGGGCGTTCGCCGCCGGTCACAGCGTGGACGAGGTCGCGGCGGCGTCGGCGATCGATCCCTGGTTCGTCGATCAGTTCGCCCAGGTGTACGAGCGCGCCGAGGGACTCGCCGGGGCAACGGGCCCCTCGCTGGGACGCGAGACCCTCCTCGACGCGAAGCGGGTCGGCCTCTCCGACGCGCGGATCGCCCGGGAGACGGGATCGACCGAGCGAGCCATCCGTGACCGGCGCGAGCAGGTCGGTGTGGTCCCGGTCTTCAAGTCCGTGGATACGTGCGGCGGCGAGTTCCCTGCCCGGACGCCCTATCTCTACTCGACCTACGACGAGGAATCGGAGGTGGAGCCCGCCTCGCGCCCTCGGGTCGTGATCCTCGGTGCGGGACCGAACCGGATCGGCCAGGGCATCGAGTTCGACTACGCCTGTGTGCACGCCGCGTTCGCTCTTGAGGAGGCGGGCTTCGAGTCGGTGATGATCAACTCCAATCCGGAGACCGTGTCCACGGACTACGACACGTCGAGCCGGCTGTACTTCGAGCCGCTCTCGGCCGAAGACGTCTTGGCCGTCTGCCGAGCCGAGCGACCGGCAGGGGTGATCGCGCAGCTCGGGGGCCAGACACCGCTGGAGCTCGCCCGGACCCTCCAGGACGCGGGCTTCCCGATCCTCGGGACCTCGCCCGACGCGATCGATCTCGCCGAGGATCGAGGGCGTTTCGCGGAGCTCCTCCAGGAGATGGACATCCCGGCGCCACCGCACGGCGAGGCACGGACGATCGACGAGGCCCGCATCGTGGCCCGTCGGATCGGCTATCCCGTGGTCGTACGTCCCTCGTATGTCCTCGGCGGTCGCGCGATGGAGATCGTCTACGACGACGACGAGCTCGAGACGTTCGTCCGTACGGCGGCCGAGGCCAGTCGTGCGCATCCGGTGCTGGTCGATCGGTTCCTCGAGGGCGCGATCGAGGTCGACGTCGACGCCGTCTGCGACGGGGTGGACGTCTTCATCGGCGCCGTGATGGAGCACATCGAGGAGGCGGGCGTCCATTCGGGCGACTCCTCGTGCCAGATCCCGCCGGCCACGCTCTCCGACGAGGAGCTCGATCGGATCGAGGACATCACCCGACGTCTCGCGCGCCGGATCGGCGTGGTCGGGCTCCTGAACCTGCAGCTCGCGGTGAAGGACGAGAAGATCTGGGTCCTCGAGGCGAATCCACGCGCGTCGCGTACGGTGCCGTTCGTGTCGAAGGTGATCGGGGTGTCGCTCGCGAAGGTCGCGACGCTGGTGCTCGCGGGTCGGACCCTCGCGGAGTTGGCGGCCGACGACGTGCTGCCGGCGGATGCCGGGCACTACCGACGGTTGCCGTTCACGGCCGTGAAGGCCGCGGTGCTGCCGTTCGGCCGGTTCCCCGGCGTCGACACGGTGCTCGGCCCCGAGATGCGCTCGACCGGAGAGGTGATGGGGATCGACGCCGATCCCGGCGCCGCGCTCGCCAAGGCGATGGTGGCCGCCGGGCACGCGCTCCCGACGTCGGGAACCGTCTTCGTGAGTGTCGCGAACCGCGACAAGCGCGCGATCGTCTTCCCGGCGAAGCGCCTCGCCGACCTCGGGTTCGCACTGCTCGCCACGACCGGGACGGCCGGTGTCCTCCGGCGGGCGGGCATCCCCGTCGAAGCCGTCGCGAAGGTGAGCGAAGCTCCACAGACCGGAGCGGAGAGCGGGCCGATGAGCGGAAGAGAAGGCGGAACGCAGAACGTGGCGGAGCTGATCCGCGCCGGGCGGATCGACCTCGTGATCAACACGCCGTTCGGCCGCGGGCCTCGAACGGACGGCTATCACATCCGGACGGCGGCGGCCGCGGCCGGCGTGCCGTGCCTCACGACGATGCAGGGAGCGTTCGCGGCGGTGCGGGGGATCGAGGCCCTCCGCGACGGAGCCACCGAGCCCGTCTCGATCCAGGAGCATCACGCGGGCGCGCGGGCGCGGCCGATCCAGGAGCGCCTCGGGTTCGAGGTGGGTCGGGTCCGCGCTCCCGGCGAGGGGGTCGCGTGAAGCGCGTCCGCGCGGAGGTGCTCTCCACGCGGAAGATGGGCGCGTACCACCAGCTCACGATCGTCGCGCCGGAGATCGCGGAGAGGGCGAGACCCGGGCAGTTCGTGTCCGTCCGCATGCCGGCGGGCCGCGAGTTCCTACTCCGGCGGCATCTCGCGATCCACGACGCCTCCCGCCGGGGCGGTTGGGCCGGGACGCTCGAGTTCGTGATCGATCCGACGGGTCCCGGAACCGCCTGGCTCGCCGCGGCCCGCGCCCACTCCTTCCTCGACCTGATCGGCCCGCTCGGGAAGGGATTCGCCCACCCACGACGGCTGACGAACTGCCTCCTGGTGGCGGAGCGGTACGGGGCGGCCACGCTGTACTTCCTCGCCCAGGAGCTCGTCGCCGCCGGCAAGCGTGTCGACATGGTGGTGGGGGCGGAGACGATGGAGCAGGTCCTCAAGCCGATCGAGGCGAAGCGGCTGTCCCAGACCGTCGCGATCGTCACGGCGGACGGAACCCTCGGCGACCGAGGCGCGGTGATGGATGCGCTTCCCGAGGCGGCCGATCGCAGCGGCGCGCAGGTCGTGTACGCGGCGGGCTCCGCCCGCACGATGGAGCACGTCGCCTCCTTCTGCCGCGAGCGGGGACTGCCCGCGCAGATGGCGCTCGAGGAGCGGATGGGGTGCGGCACCGGCCTGTGTCAGACGTGCGTGGTGCCGATCGGGCGCAAGGACGGAAGCGGCTACGACAACCTCCGATCGTGCGTGGACGGGCCCGTCTTCAACCCCGCGCGCGTGTTGTGGGATCGGTGGCTCGGGGAGCGGCCGACGATGCTGCCGACGCCGCCCGAGGGGCTGCCCGTCACCCGTTCCTGGCCCGGATGACGACGGACCGGATGAGGCCGACGCGATGAAACGGTCACTCGCGGTGGACCTTGGGGCGGGCTTGGTCCTGCCGACGCCCGTCCTCATCGCGTCCGGGTGCGGGGGCACGGGCAAGGAGCTGAGCGGGCTCGTCGACCTGCGGAAGGTCGGCGGTCTCGTGAGCCGGACGATCACGCTGGACGCCAGGAAGGGTTCGCCGCCGCCGAGGATCGCGGAGACGCCGTCGGGGACCGTCTGGTCGACCGGGCTGCAGAACCCCGGAGTGCACGCGTTCATCGACGCCGAGCTCCCGAGGCTCGCACGCGGCGGCGTGCCGGTGATCGTCTCGATCGCGGGGGGCTCGCTCGAGGACTACGTGCGAGTGATCGGGGCGTTGCAGACGCGACCGGAGGTCGTGGCCGTCGAGCTCCACCTCTCCGGGCCCGATGACGAGCTCCGCCGGGACGTGCTCGGGGAGCACATCGACCGGACAGGAGAGATCGTGGGCGCGGTCGCGCGGATGTCCCTCGTGCCGGTCTTCGCGAAGCTGCCGATGACGGCGACCGAGCTTCCGGAGCTCGCTCGAGCGTGCATCCGCGCGGGCGCCCACGGGCTCACGATCGGCGGGCCCCCTCCGGCGATCGGCGTGGTGGCGGGCACGTTCCGGCCCGCCCTGGGTCCGGTCACCGGCTGGATGTCGGGTCCCGCGCTCAAGCCGATCACCCTCCGGGCCGTGTTCGAGGCCGCGCGGGTCGTGCCGGAGGCGCCCATCATGGGGGTGGGCGGCGTGCGCTCGGCCGAGGACGCCGTGGAGATGCTCATCGCCGGCGCCTCCGCAGTGCAGGTCGGCACCGCCGTCCTGGTCGACCCGGCCGCCCCCGTCGAGATCGCTCGGGGCATCTCGGGATACCTGAAGGAGAAGGGTCTCGGGACACCGGACGATCTCCGTGCGCGGCTGCGGGTCCCGGTCGGGTTCCGGGAGACCGAGGAGCCATGATCCCGCGGCCCACCGAGCCGATCGTCGCGGCGCTCGACGTCTCGACCCTCGAGGAAGCGGACCGGCTGGCGGAGATCCTCGCGCCCCACGTGGGCATGCTCAAGGTGGGGCTCGAGCTCGCATGGTCGGCCGGCCCGGAAGCGATCCGGCGGGTCGCCGCGCGCGGGCCGGTCTTCGCCGACTGCAAGCTGCACGACATCCCCAACACCGTCGAGCGCGCGGCCGCCAACGTCGCTCGGCTCGGGGTCGCGATGCTGAACGTCCATGCCCTCGGAGGCGAGGCGATGATGCGGGCCGGCGTCGCGGGGGCGCGCCGGGGCGCGGTCGACGCGGGCGTCGAACCCCCGTTGGTGGTCGCGGTCACGGTCCTGTCGAGTCACGCGGGGGAGGGGCTGGCGAGTCCGGCGTCGCTCGCGTTCGAGGCGAAGGCGGCCGGGCTGGACGGGGTGGTGGTCTCCGGGGAGGACGTGGAGGACGTGCGCGCGACGTGCGGCGAGGAGTTCTGTCTCGTCGTGCCGGGGATCCGACCGGCGGGATCCAACGGACACGACCAGGTCCGGGTCCTCACGCCCGCCGAAGCGATCGAGCGGGGCGCCGACTTCCTGGTGATCGGTCGCCCGGTGACGGAAGCTCCCGACCCTGCGGGCGTCGTCAGGGGGATCATGCGCGATCTCCGCTGACCGTTGCGGCGCCGGGGAAACCGCAGGCCACATGCGAAACTTCGCTTGCCACGCCGACACGAGCCGTGCATATACTCGCGCCCTCGCACCGTCCGACCCGGCCGTCGATCGTGGCCTGGCCCTCCATCGAGGCCGACGATCACGGCCAACGACGACGGCCACGTCGTCGGCCACCGAACAGAAGGAGCATAGGCATGGCACTCCCGACCCTCACCCCGGAACAACGCGCGCAGGCCCTCGCGAAGGCTGCGGAGGCGCGGAAGAAGCGCGCGGAGCTCAAGGGAGAGCTCAAGTCCGGGAAGCGGACGCTGGGAGATGTGCTGATCCGGTCGACGGAGGACACCGTAGGGAAGATGAAGGTCTCGGCGGTCCTCGAGTCGCTGCCCGGCGTCGGCAAGGTGCGCGCCCAGAAGCTGATGGAAGAGCTCGACATCTCGGCGAGCCGTCGCGTTCGGGGACTCGGTGCGAAGCAGCGCGCCCAGCTCCTCGACCGGTTCAAGAAGTAACGGGCCATCCGCACCGGGAAGCTCTTCGTCCTCGCCGGTCCATCGGGCGTAGGCAAGGGCACCATCGTTCGGGAGCTCGTCTCGCGTGACCCCGAGGGCCTCTCGCTCTCCGTCTCGGTGACGACCCGAGCGCCGCGGCCCGCAGAGGTCGACGGGGTGGACTACTTCTTCGTCGACGACGACGCCTTCGATCGGATGATCCGGGCGGGGGAGCTCCTCGAGTGGGCCGAGATCGTCGGGCACCGGTCGGGCACGCCTCGAGGGTTCGTGGAGGACCGCCTCGCCGCCGGTCGGGACGTGGTCCTCGAGATCGACGTCGTCGGCGCGTCCCAGATCCGCGACCGGGTCCCTGGCTCCGTGCTGATCTTCGTCGAGCCCCCGTCGATGGAGGAGCTTGAGCGGCGCCTGCGAGGCCGCGGCACCGAGACCGAGGACCGGATCCAGCTCCGCCTCGAGACCGCGGGCTGGGAGTTAGAGCAGCGTGATTGGTTCGATCACGCGATCGTGAACGACGACCTGGAACGAGCATCGTCGCAGGTCGCTGCTATCATCGAGTCGTCCCGCTCCGCCTGAGGACGCCGCGGGGACTCCCGCCGAAGCGTGAAGCCACCGAAGCGCAAATGAAGCCAAAGCGTGAAGCCAAAGCGTGAAGCCAAAGCGTGAAGAAGGAAGGCCTTCCTGTGATCGAGCCCAAGATCGACGACCTGCTCGCCGCCGTGGATTCGAAGTACTCCCTCGTGATCGTGGCAGCCAAGCGAGCGCGAGAGATCAACTCGTACTACAACCAGCTCGGCGAGGGCCGGGGTGAGTTCGTGCCGCCCCTCGTGGAGACCGGCTTCTCGAACAAGCCGCTCTCGATCGCCCTCCAGGAGATCGCCGATGGGAAGATCGACTACGAGCGACCCGAGGAGCCCGAGGCCGAGTAGCGACCCCCTCGCCGGCCGCCGGGTGCTGCTCGGCGTGTCCGGCGGCATCGCCGCGTACAAGGCGGCGCTGGTCGCCCGCCTGGTCCGCGGAGCCGGAGCCGACGTCGCCACCGTGCTGACGGAGGCGGCCACGCGCTTCGTCGGTCCGGACACGTTCTCCGCGCTCACGGGAGAGCCTGCGTACACCTCGCTCTGGGAGCAACCCGGCGAGGTCCTGCACGTCAGGCTCGCGCGGGAGGCCGACGTCGCCGTCGTGGTCCCGGCCACCGCCAACACGATCGCCAAGCTCGCCCACGGCCTCGCGGACGACCTTCTGTCGTCGACGATGCTCGAGGTCACCTGTCCCGTCGTGATCGCGCCCGCGATGCACTCGGGGATGTGGGAGCACGCGGCGACCCGTGCGAACATCGAGCTGCTGCGATCCCGCGGCGCCGTGATCGTGGACCCCGTGACGGGACCGCTCGCACACGGCGACGAGGGCATCGGCAGGCTCGCGGACCCGGACGCCGTGGTGGCCGCCGTTCGAGGGACGCTCGCGCGCCACGATCTCGCGGGCCGGCGGGTCCTGATCACCTCGGGGCCCACCCACGAGCCGATCGACCCCGTCCGCTACGTCGGCAACCGCTCCACGGGGAAGATGGGAGCCGCGCTCGCGGCCGAGGCCGTCGCCCGGGGAGCGGTCGTCACCGTCGTGCTCGGCCCTGGTGCGATCGTGCCGCCGGGTGCCGAGGTGGTGCCCGTCGAGACCGCGGAGGAGATGCGTGATGCGGTGCTCGCCCGGTTCGACGATGCAGACGCCGTCGTGATGGCGGCGGCGGTCGCCGACTTCCGACCCAAGTCGGTCTCCGAGCAGAAGCTCAAGAAGGACGTGGGCGTCCCCGAGGTGATGCTCGAGCCGACGCCCGACATCCTCGCCGAGCTGGGGGAGCGGCGGAAGGACCAGGTCCTCGTGGGGTTCGCGGCGGAGACCGACGACCTCGAGCGAGCCGGTCGCGGCAAGCTGGTGTCGAAGCATCTCGACCTCGTGGTCGTGAACCGGGTCGGGCGCGAGGGCACCGGCTTCGGCGCGGATGCCAGCGAGGCGATGCTGGTGAGCTCCGCGGGGCACCCCGAACCGCTCCGCACGTGGACCAAGCGCGAGCTCGCGACGGCCGTCTTCGATCGGGTCGTGGCGCTCCTCCCGGCTCCGCCGGACGTCGGTCTCGACCGCTAGACTCGCCGCGCGCATGCGCGGCTCCTACCTCTTCTCGTCCGAGTCCGTCACCGAGGGTCACCCCGACAAGCTGGCGGACCGGATCTCCGACGCCATCCTCGATGCGATGCTGCGCGGGGACCCGGCGTCGCGCGTCGCCTGCGAGACGCTCGTCACCACGGGGCTCGTGATCGTCTCCGGCGAGATCACCACGGACGGATGGGTGGACATCCCCTCCGTGGTGCGCACCACGGTGACGGACGTCGGCTACACGAACGCCAAGTTCGGGCTCGACGGGGAGACCTGCGGCGTGATGACCGCGATCCAGGAGCAGTCACCCGACATCGCGCGCGGCGTCGAGGATTCCTTCGAGCACCGGCAGGGCCACTCGGGCGACGAGCTGGACCAGCTCGGCGCCGGTGATCAGGGCATGATGTTCGGCTACGCCTGCCGCGAGACCGAGGAGCTGATGCCGTTGCCGATCGCGATGGCCCATCGGCTGTCCAGGCGCCTCGCCGACGTCCGCAAGGCGGGCGTCGTTCCGTATCTGCGGCCGGATGGCAAGAGTCAGGTCTCGATCGAGTACCGCGACGGCGTCCCGGTCGGCGTCGACTCCGTCCTGATCTCCGCGCAGCACCGCGAGGAGGTGGACGTGGAGACGTTGCTCCGGCCGGACATCATCGCGGAAGTGATCGACCCCGTGCTCCGGGAGTTCCCCGACATCGACGCGAGCCGGATGAAGCCACCGATGGTGAACCCCACCGGACGGTTCGAGATCGGCGGGCCGAAGGCCGATACCGGTCTCACCGGTCGCAAGATCATCGTGGACAGCTACGGCGGGATGGCGCCGCACGGCGGGGGAGCGTTCAGCGGCAAGGATCCCACCAAGGTGGATCGGTCCGCCGCGTACATGGCTCGTTACGCGACGAAGAACATCGTCGCGTCCGGGCTGGCGGATCGCGCGCAGCTGCAGGTCGCGTACGCGATCGGCACGGCGCATCCCACGTCGATGAACCTCGAGACCTTCGGGACCGAGCACGCGGATCCCGAGACCATCCTCGAGGCGGTCCGGCAGGTCTTCGACTTCCGGCCGGCGGCGATCATCCGGGACCTCGACCTGTCCCGCCCGATCTACGAGGAGACCGCCGCGTACGGCCACTTCGGGCGCAAGGAGTTCCCCTGGGAGGGAACGGAACGCGCCGATGATCTCCGCAGTCTCGTCGGCTGAGCGGCTTTCCGGCCCGGTCGGCGTCTGCGTCGATCGACCGCTGCTCTCGCTCGATCGGCCGTTCACGTACGAGCTCCCGGTCGAGATGGGGGCAGGGGTCGGCTCGCTCGTCCAGGTGCCGTTCCACGGTCGTGCGAGCCGTGGCTGGGTCCTGGGACCGACGGACGACCTCCCTGCGCGGATGCTCCCCGTCACGAAGGTCGTCTCCCCGGTGCGGTCCTTCGACGATCGGCGGCTCTCGCTCTTCCGCTGGATGAGCGAGCGCTACGTCTCACCGCTGGCGGCGGTCATCGGCCGGGCGGTCCCCCCGCGCGTAGCCTCCGAGGAGATCGGACCGGAAGGGACTCCCCACGACGCGGCCGGCGGCCCATCCCCGGTGGCGACGCCGGAGTCGGTGCTCCCCGGGTATCGAGGCGGGGCCGACCTGCTCCGGACGATCGGGCGGGGCGAGGGCGCGTTCGTCCTCCGGCCCGCACCTGAGGACGAGCAAGACGCCGCGGTCGAGGCCGTGGTCACGTGTCTCGCGGGGGGCCGTCAGGCGATCGTGCTGGTCCCGGAGGCGGTGCCGATGCCGGCGACCGCATCATCGCTGCTCGAAGCGTTCGGTGACCGAGCGGGGCTGTTCCTGGGCGGCGACAAGCGCGCTCGGTATCGGACCTGGCTGGAGATCGCCGCGGGGCGCTACGACGTGGTGATCGGGACGCGTCCCGCGGTGTTCGCACCGGTCGATCGGCTGGGGCTCCTCTACGTGGCGCGCGAGAGTCACGCCGCCCATCGGGAGGATCGCGCCCCCTACTACCACGGTCGGGATGTCGCGCTCGCCCGTGCCCGGCTCGAGGGCGCCGCCTGCGTGCTGGCGGCCGCCTGCCCGTCCGCGGAGGCGTCGGCGCTGGGCTTGCCCACCCTGACGCCGACGGTCAGGCGCTGGCCGCCGGTGGAGGTCGTGCGGCCCGGACCGGCGGGACGCGCGTCGCGGCTCGTCCGGGCGCTCGGGACCGTGCGGCGCGGGTTCCTGTTCTCACCGCTCCCCGGGTCCGGGGTCGCGCAGGTATGTCGGGCGTGCGGCGAGCCGGCGGCGTGCGCCGCGTGCGGGGGGATGCTCCGCGCGTCCGGCGGAGCGGTCACCTGTGTCGTCTGCGGGGCCACGGGCCGCTGTCGCGTCTGCGGCGCCTCGTCCTTCGGGATGCGGCGCGGCGGCGAGGAACACGTCGAGGAGTGGGCGGCACGAGCGGCACCGGTCCCCGTGCGCCGGATCGGGGACGGCGTGCCCGCTCGGCTCCCCGGTGAGGAGGAGATCCTCGTCGGCGGTCCGGACGACGTCCACGACCTCGGTCCGGGCGGCCTTGATCTCGTGGCGATCCTCGACGTCGATCACGCGGATCGGCGGCCGGGGCTCGCCGCCCGCGAGCGGAGCCTGGCCACGTGGATGGAAGCGGTCGGCTGGGCGCGCCCCCGAGGCCGGGCGATCGTTCAGGCATCGGCTCCGGGGGATCCGATCGTGCAGGCCCTCGTCCGTGGGAACCCGGATCGGTTCCACGCCGATGAGCGGAGGCGTCGGTACGAAGCCGGACTCCCGGTCGGTGTGGCCGTGTTCCGCATCACCGGCTCCGCCGACGTCGAGGCCGAGCTCCGGGCGTTCGAGCCGTCCACGCTCCTGGTCTCCTCGGCGGAAGGCCGGACGGTATGCTTGCTCGCCCTCGACCCCGGGCGGGTTCCGGCGCTCGGGATGCGGATCCGCGAGCTGGCTACCGATGGCGTCGTCGACCGCGTCGAGGCCGAGCCGCACCTGTAGTCCATCTCGAGGGAGACCGACGTGATCCTCCGCATCCGAACGCTCGGCGATCCGGTGCTGCGCGAGCCCGCGAGGCCGGTCACCGAGTTCGGCCCGTCACTCCGATCGCTGTTCGACGACATGGTCGAAACGATGGTCGCGGCGCCCGGCGTGGGGCTCGCAGGCCCGCAGGTCGGGATCTCCGGCCGACTGTTCGTCTTCGACGACGGGGAGACCGGGCCGATGTTCATGGCGAACCCCGAGCTCTCCGACGGAGTGGGTGAGCTGCTGGAGGACGAGGGATGCTTGTCGATCCCCGGGCCGTACCACGCGACGCCGCGGTTCGCGCGGATCCGGTGCCGCGGCCTCGACCTCGACGGGGATCCGTACGAGCTGCTCGGCGAGGGCCTCCTCGCCAGGATCTTCCAGCACGAGACCGACCACCTCGACGGGATGCTTTACGTCGACCGCCTCGACGATGAGGGCCGGCGAGACGTGATGGCGCAGCTGCGCCGGATCGAGATGGGGATCGCCGAGCCTCAGGCGCCCGCGGAGGGATGACCGCCGTATCCTCGCGGCATGCGGGTCGCCTTCCTCGGCAACGACACCTGGTCGGGACCGTCTCTGCGCGCCCTCGCCGCGGCGGACGACGTCGACCTCGAGCTCGTCCTCACGAATCCGCCACGGCCGGCGGGGCGAGGCTCGCACCTGACGCCGACCGCGGTGGCGGACGTCGCCGGCGAGTTGGGCCTCCCGCTCCTCGAGGTTGGCCGGGTGCGCGACGGCGAGGGGTTCGACGCCCTCGACACGCTGGAGCCCGACGCGATCGTCGTCGTCGCGTATGGGGAGATCCTCACGCCCGACGTCCTCGACATCCCACGGCTCGGAGCCGTCAACGTCCATTTCTCGCTCCTCCCCCGATGGCGAGGGGCGGCTCCCGTGCAGCGGACGATCTTCGGGGGTGACGAGGTCACCGGGGTGACCGTGATGTTGATGGACGAAGGGCTGGACACTGGCCCGGTCCTGGCCAGGGCGGAGACCCCGGTCGTTCCCGGGGAAGATGCGGGAACGCTCGGGGCGCGGCTGGCAGAACTTGGGGCGCCTCTGGTGATCGAGACGCTCCGCCAGCTGGAGCGTGGGTCTCTGGAGCCGGTCTCCCAGGATCACTCGGCGGCCACGTACGCGCCGAAGCTCCTGCCCGAGGAGCGGACGATCGACTGGACCCAGCCGGCCGACGCGATCGTCCGCCGGGTGCGCGCGTTGGCGCCCGAGCCGGGTGCGGTGACGACGTTCCGTCACGGGAGGCTCAAGGTGCTCCGCGCCGAACAGAAGGTCGTCGGGAACCGGGTCAACCTGGATCCCCCCGTCCCGGGACGACTCGGCACGGACGAGGACGGGACACCGACGGTCGATGCGCGCTGGGACCTCGTGCGACTCCTGGACGTCGCGCCGGCCGGCCGGAAGCAGATGACGGGGGCCGAGTGGGCGCGTGGCGCTCGGATCGAGCCGCTCGAGCACCTCGGATGAATCGGAGCGCGCGGGAGGTCGCGCTCGAGGTGATCCGTCGCGTCACCGACGAGGGCGCGTATTCGAACCGGGTGCTCCCGGCGGCGCTCGCACGCTCCGGCCTCGACGAGCGGGACCGGGCGCTCGCCACGGAGCTGGCGTACGGGACGATCCGTCACACCCCCGGGTTGGACGACGCGATCGGCGCGCGCGCCGCCAGACCGGTCGCGCGGATGACGCCGGGCGCGCGCGCCGCGCTCCGCCTCGGTGCGTACCAGGTCCTGCACACGCGCATCCCCGCGCACGCGGCGGTGGGGGAGACCGTGGGGATCGTGGTTCCCCGGGAGCGGGGGTTCGTGAACGCGATCCTGCGCCGGCTCGCGAAGGATCCCCCCGTTCCGCCGGCGGGGCGCGACGATCGCGCGATCAGCCTCAGGACCGGGATGACGTCCTGGGCGATCGCGGAGCTGCGGACGCTCCTCCCCCCCGACGAGGTCGAGCCGGCTGCGGCCGGATTCAGCGTGCGCGCTCCTCTCAGCCTCCGGGTGAACACCTGCCGTTCGACCGTGGAGGAGGTCCTCGCGGCCCTGACCGCCTCCGGCGTCGACGGGAGGATCGGCACGGTCCACCCGGGGTGCGTCGTCGTGGACGGCGGCGACCCCACCGCGCTCCCGGGATGGAACGAGGGGTGGATCGCCGTCCAGGATCAGGCGTCGGCGTTCGTCGTGGACACGTTGGGCCCGGAGGCCGGTGACCGGGTCCTCGACGTGTGCGCCGCACCGGGGGGGAAGACGGCCTTCATCGCCTGCCGGGTCGGAGCGGCGGGACGGACGGTCGCCGCCGACCTCCGTCCGGAGCGGGTCGCCCTGATCGCGTCCCTCCTCGCGCGGCTCGGGCTCCGCGCGGATCTCCTCTCCCAGGATGCCACTCGTCCGGCCCTGCGAGGTTCCTTTGACCGCGTGCTCGTGGACGCCCCCTGCACCGGGATCGGGTCGGCGCGCCGGCGGCCCGAGCTCCTCTGGCGCGGCCGGCATGAAGAACTCTCACGCCTGGCACGTCTCCAGGTCGCGATCGCCGCCGCCGGTGCCGAGCTCCTCCGGCCCGGCGGGCGCCTCGTCTATTCCGTCTGCACGTTCCCACGCGCGGAGACCGACGCCGCGTGCGACGCGATCGCCAGGCACCGTCCCGAACTGACCCCGGTCGCCACTCCAGGCCCGGCGGGTGCCGCTCCGGCGATCCGTCACCGTCTCTGGCCCCATCGCGACGGCACGGACGGGATGTTCGTCGCGACGTTCGAGCGGACCGCTTGACGCTGCCGACAGGCATCGCCCCTTACAATCGCGCACGCATGGGGAAGCTGGCGGCATCCATCCTGTCCTCGGACCTCGCCCACCTGGCCGACGAGGTCAAGCTGGTCGAGCCCTATGCCGACATCATCCACATCGACATCATGGACGGTCACTTCGTTCCTCCGATCTCGCTGGGCACGGTTGTTGTTGCCTCGCTTCGCCGATGGACCGATCGTGCGCTCCACGGCCACCTGATGGTGGATGAGCCGGCCGCCTACTTCGAGGAGCTCGCCGATGCGGGCCTCGACGTCGTGTCGTTCCATCACGAGGCGGTCGACGATCCGGAGCCGGCCATCGCCAAGGCTCGCGCCGCCGGGCTCCGCACCGGCGTGACGCTGAACCTCGAGACCCCGGTGGAGGCTGCGTTCCCGTACCTGGATCAGCTCGACGACCTGATGCTGATGAGCATCCGGCCCGGGTGGAGCGGCCAGGAGCTCGATCCGGACGTCTATCCGCGGATCGCCGCCGTCCGGGCCGAGGTGGATCGGCGAGGGCTCCTCGTCGACGTCGAGATCGACGGCGGGGTGAAGGTGGACAACGCGCAGCGAGCCGTGGACGCGGGAGCGACCGTGCTCGTCTCCGCGTCCGGGATCTACCAGGCCCCCGACAAGGTGGAGGCCGCCCGCACGCTCGCCGCGATCGCCCGCGGCGACGACGCGGGATCGCATAGATCTTCGGACCACGGCAGAGGGGCGGACTGATGCCGGAGACGATCCTCGTCGTCGACGACGATCCGGACATCGCGCGGTTCGTGGAGGTGAACCTCCGCTCGGCCGGCTACGAGGTCTCCGTCGCCGGCGACGGCGAGGAGGCGCTCGATCGCGCGACCGAGATCCGTCCCGACCTCGTGCTTCTCGACGTGATGATGCCGAGGCTCGACGGTTTCGAGGTGGCACAGCGACTCCGGAAGAATCCGCAGACCGCGAATACCAGCATCATCATGCTCACCGCGAAGGCGCTCTCCTCGGACAAGGTCACGGGACTGCAGTCCGGCGCGGACGACTACATCATCAAGCCCTTCGATCCGATCGAGCTCCTCGCCCGCGTGAAGGGGACGCTCCGGCGCGCGAAGGAGATGCGCAACCTCTCGCCACTGACCGGCCTGCCGGGGAACATCCGCATCCAGGAGGAGATCGAGCGCCAGGTGCGCGAGCACCGTCCCTTCGCGGTCCTGTACGTCGACCTCGACAACTTCAAGACGTACAACGACAAGTACGGTTTCGTCCGCGGCGACCGGTTGATCCAGGGCACGGCCCGGATGATCCAGGATGCCGTGATGGCGAACGATCCCGACGGGTTCATCGGCCATGTCGGCGGCGACGACTTCGTCGCGGTCGTGGAGCCGGACGTCGCGGAAGACGTCGCCAAGGCGGTCTGCGACCGCTTCGACACGGATCGCGCGCTCTACTACGAGGACGACGATCTCGATCGGGGCTTCGTCCGGATGGAGGACCGGAAGGGCGTCGAGCAGGACATCCCGTTGGTGAGTGTGTCCGTGGGGATCGCCACCACATCCAAACGCGCGTTCGCCCACTACGGCGAGGCCGTCGCCGTGGCCACCGAGATGAAGCAGTTCGCCAAGCGCGACGGGGGCTCGTCCTACGCCGTCGACCGTCGCGCGCCGTAAGCCCGGCCTTCTCACGACCCCCAGGCGCCGTCCTATACTGGGCGAAAGCCTGTTTCCGGGGCGGGGTGCGATTCCCCACCGGCGGTGACAGTCCGCGACCCCTCGCGAGCCACGCGAGGGTTGACCCGGTGCGATCCCGGGACCGACCGTGAGAGTCGGGATGGGAGGGAACAGGCGCGAGGGACTGCCGCGTGCGGTCTCGCAGCGCCTTCCTCCTCTCGTCCACTCCCGCTCCCGGAGAACGGAGGAGCGTGGACCGGGAGCGGCACATGCGTCGGGCGTTGGAGCTCGCGACGCGAGGCTGGGGGCGCGTTTCACCCAATCCGCTCGTTGGCTGCGTGCTCGTGCGCGATGGGCGGGTGGTGGGCGAGGGGTGGCATGAGGGCCCCGGCACGGAGCACGCCGAAGCCATGGCGCTGCGGCTCGCGGGAGATCGCGCTGCCGGTGCGACGGCGTTCGTGACCCTCGAGCCATGTGATCATCACGGCCGGACGCCGCCGTGTGCGCGAGCCCTGATCGCCGCGGGTGTCGAGGGTGTGATCGCGGCCGGTCGCGACCCGAATCCCATCGTCGACGGAAGCGGGTTCCGCGCGCTCCGCGAGGCGGGTCTCGCCGTCGAGGAGGGGCTGCTCGAGCCCGAGGCCGTCAGGCAGAACCTCGCGTTCACGGCGCACGTGCGCTCGGGCCGCCCGTTCGTCGTGCTCAAGATGGCATCGTCGCTCGACGGGAAGGCCGCGGCCCGTGACGGCTCTTCGACGTGGATCACCGGCGAGAAGGCCAGAGCGGACGTCCAGCGGTTGCGCGCGTGGTCCGATGCCGTCGTGGTGGGCTCGGGGACCGCCCTCGCCGACGATCCCCGGTTGACGGTGCGAGACGCCGCGTACGCGTCGGCGCGTCCCCCGCTCCGGGTCATCGTGGATCCGTCCGGCCGGGTCACCGGTGAGGGTCGGGCTTTCGACGAGGCCGCGCCGACGCTGGTGGCGACGACCGAGCTCTCATCGCCGTCGAGGCGTCAGGAATGGCTCGACGCCGGTGCGGACGTGACGGTGGTGGACCGCGACGAGAGCGGCGTGTCGCTGCCGGCGCTGGTGGAGATCCTCGGCAAGCGGGACATCCAGGGTGTGCTGGTGGAGGGCGGCCCGACGCTCGCTTGGAGCGCGATCCGCGACGGGCGTGGTGGATCAGATCGTCCTGTACCTCGCGCCCACGTTGATCGGCGGCCGCGACGCGCCTGGGTGGTTGGCCGGGGCGGGCGCGCCCACGCTCGCGAAGGCGTCGCAGCTCGACATCGTGTCCGTGGAACGCCTCGATCGGGACCTGAAGGTGGTGGCCGATGTTCACCGGGATCGTTGAGGAGCTCGGAACCGTGGTCGCGCGCGAGGGGGAGCGCCTGGTCGTTCGCGGTTCGGTCACGTCGGCGGACGCGGCGATCGGCGATTCGCTCGCGATCGACGGCGCCTGCCTCACGGTCGTCGGGCTTCAGGGGGAGCAGCTCTCCTTCGACCTCTCGGAGGAGACGTTGGCCCGGACGAACCTCGGCTCGCTCGGTCCCGGGCACGCGGTGAACCTGGAACGACCGGCCACGCTCGCCTCGCGCCTCGGAGGCCATCTCGTGCAGGGACACGTGGATGGCGTCGCCGAGGTGACGGCCGTGCGGCCCGAGGGCGAGGACGGGGTCCGGCTCTCGGTGCGAGTCCCCGGGGAGCTGCTCCGCCACGTCGTGGAGAAGGGGTCGATCACGCTCGACGGCGTGAGCCTGACCGTGGCGGCCATCGACGGCGAGGAGATCGAGATCGCGCTGATCCCGCACACCCTGCACGCCACCACGCTCGGCTCGGTCCGCGAGGGCGACCGGGTGAACGTGGAGGTCGACATCGTCGCCAAGTACGTGGCCCGGAACCTCGAGTACCTCACGACCGACGGCGCGACCGTCGTCCGACCGAGAAAGGAACGAAGGGCATGAGCGCGCTGAGCGAAACGAGCATCTTCGCATCGATCCCCGAGGCGATCGACGAGATCCGCCAGGGTCGGATGGTGATCGTCGTCGACGACGCCGAACGGGAGAACGAGGGCGATCTGATCATGGCCGCGGAGCGCGTGACGCCGGAGGCGATCGCATTCATCGTCCGCCACACGAGCGGGGTGATCTGCATGCCGGTGATCGGCGAACGACTCGACGAGCTCGAGATCCCGCTGATGGTGGCCTCGAACACCGATTCCCGGCGGACCGCGTTCACCGTGTCCGTCGACGCGCGGATGGGCGTCACGACGGGCATCTCGGCCGCGGATCGCGCACGCACGATCAGGGCCATCATCGATCCCGAGACCGAGCCGGGCGACCTGTCGCGACCGGGTCACGTCTTCCCCCTCCGCTATCGGGAAGGCGGTGTCCTCAAGCGGGCGGGACACACCGAGGCTGCCGTTGACCTCGCGCGGCTGGCCGGTCTCTTCCCGGCCGGCGTCCTGTGCGAGACGGTCAACGAGGACGGCACGATGGCGCGGCTCCCGGACCTGGAGCGGTTCGCCCGGGCGCACGATCTGAAGATCATCTCGATCGCCCACCTGATCGAGCACCGCCGCCAGAACGAGGTTCTCGTGACCAAGGTGGCGGAGGCGAACATCCCCACCCGACACGGCGAGTTCCGTTCGATCGCGTACGAGAGCGTGACCGACGCGCGGACGCACGTCGCCCTGGTGATGGGCGACATCGGTGACGGCCAGAACGTCCTGACCCGGGTGCACTCCGAGTGCCTCACGGGCGACGTGTTCGGATCGCTCCGCTGTGACTGCGGTGGGCAGCTCGACCGGGCGATGGAGTTGATCGGTCGTGAGGGGCGCGGCGTGATCCTCTACGTCCGCGGACACGAGGGCCGCGCGATCGGCATCACGCACAAGCTCCGCGCCTACGCCCTCCAGGATCGCGGTCGCGACACGGTGGAGGCGAACATCGAGCTCGGGTTCCCGGCCGATCAACGCGACTACGGCATCGGCGCCCAGATCCTGTACGACCTCGGGGTCCGATCCATGCGACTGCTCACGAACAACCCGGAGAAGCGGGCGGGCCTCGAGGGGCACGGCCTTGCGATCAACGAGCGGCTGCCGCTGCAGACGGATCCGACCCCGCAGAACGTCGGCTACCTCCGGGCCAAGCGGGAGAAGCTCGGTCATCTCCTGGATCTCCCCGAGGTGGACGGGCCGGCGATCGACGAGGTGGAAGCGCGAGCATGACGGTGTCGAGAGGCGCCCCGGAAGGCGCCGGGCGACGCGTCGGCGTCGTCGTCGCCCGGTTCCACGAGCATGTCACCGCGAAGCTCCTGGAAGGCGCGCTCGGCGGGCTCCGTGCCCGCGGCGTCGCCGACGATGCGGTCGACGTCGCCTGGGTTCCCGGTGCCTTCGAGATCCCCCTCGTGGCGCGACGGCTAGCCTCCACCGGCGCCTACGACGCGCTGATCTGTCTCGGCGCCGTGGTCCGGGGCGAAACGGCCCACTTCGATCTCGTGGCCGGCGAGGCGGCGCGCGGGATCGCCGACGTCACCAGGACGACCGGGATCCCCGTCGTCTTCGAGGTCCTGGCGACCGAGTCCCTGGCCGACGCCGAGGCCCGGGCCGGCGGCCCCCACGGCAACAAGGGGTGGGACGCTGCGGAGGCCGCGCTGGAGATGGCCGACCTGCTCGACCGGTTGCCCGGCGCGAACCAACGGGAACAGAGGGAAGGGAGCACGCGATGATCGTGGAGAAGCCGTGGGGGAGGGTGGTCACGTACGCCCTCAACCAGCCGTCGTCGGTCCGGGTCATCACGGTGGAGCCCGGTCAGGAGACGAGTGTCCACTACCACCGGATGCGCGATGAGACGTGGGTGGTCCTCGACCCGGGCCTCTCGATCGAGATCGGTGATCGGACCGTCGACGCCGGTCCGGGCGAGGAGTTCGTGATCCCTGCCGAGCAGGCGCATCGCATCCGCTGCAACGGCTCCGGTCCGGGACGCATCCTCGAGGTCGCCTATGGCTACACGACCGAGGACGACACGCAGCGCCTCCAGGATGCGTACGGACGCTCACTCGAGCCGGACTGGTGAGCTGCATCGACAGGGGTCAGAAGCTGCCCCTATACTCTGCGCACGTGTTCCGTCTGATCCCCCACAAGCACCGGCTGGTCCGGTGCTTCGTTTTCGAAGGGAGTGATGCGGGGTCTCGACCGAGCCACGCTTGAACGACAGGATCCGATCTCCCCAGGTGCGCCTCGTCGGCGCCGACGGCGAGCAGATCGGGGTGGTCGCGACCCAGGAAGCCGTCCGCAGGGCACGCGAGCTCGACCTGGACCTCGTCGAGGTTGCACCCCAGGCGAACCCGCCGGTCTGTCGGATCATGGACTACGGCAAGTTCAAGTACGAGCGAGACATCCGTCAGAAGGAAGCTCGGAAGAAGCAGGCCCGCACCGAGCTCAAGGAGATCAAGTTCCGCCCCAAGATCGACGCGCACGACTACGGCACGAAGAAGGGCCACGTCGAACGGTTCCTCCGGGGCGGGCACAAGGTGAAGATCACCATCATGTTCCGGGGTCGAGAGATGACTCACACGGAGCTCGGGCGCAAGATCCTGGACCGGCTGGTGGGAGACCTGGGTGAGATGGTGACCGTGGAGTCGATGCCGAAGCAGGAGGGGCGGAACATGATCATGGTGATCTCGCCCAACAAGCGGTACATGGAGCAGCTCGCCCGCGCCCGGGCTCGCGAATCAGCACCCGTCGTCGATGCCGAGCCCGTCGCCACCGCAGCAGAAACGGACGAGGGATAGCCGATGCCGAAGAACAAGAGCCACCGTGCCACCGCGAAGCGGTTCCGGATCACCCGGAACGGCAAGGTGCTCCACCGCAAGGCCACGGGCAATCACATGCTCACGAAGAAGTCGTCGTCGCGCCGCCGCCGCGTCGAGGGCATGGCCGAGGTCGGCTCGAAAGCCGACGCCAAGACCGTCAAGCGGCTGCTGGGGGACTGATCGATGGCGCGTATCAAGCGTTCGGTGCACGCGAAGAAGAAGCGCCGCGAGATCCTCGAGGCCGCCAAGGGCTACACGGGGAGCCGGCGCAAGCGGCTCCGGGTGGCCAAGGAACAGGTCATGCACTCCGGCATGTACGCCTACCGCGACCGCCGGGACCGCAAGGCACAGTTCCGTCGCCTCTGGATCACGCGCATCAACGCGGCGGTCCGCCCCCACGGGCTGTCGTACTCCCGCTTCGTGAGCGGCCTGAACGCCGCCGGTGTCGAGGTCGACCGCAAGATCCTCGCCGACCTGGCGGTCCGTGACCCGGGGGCCTTCGCGCAGCTCGTCGAGACCGCGAAGGCGTCGGGTCCCTCCGACTCCTAGCGGGCCGTTGGGGCCTGCGTACACTCCGCCCGTGCGAGAGGTGCGCGAGCCGCCGTGTTGACGTCCGGCAGGAACCCGAAGGTCGTCGCCGCCGTCCGGTTGAAGAAGCGAGCTCTCCGCGAGGCGGATCGTCGCTTCCTCGTCGAGGGCGCGCAGGCGGTGGCCGAGGCGCTGACCGAAGACGGACGCCTCGAGTCGCTGTTCGTGGAGGACGACCTCGATCCGCTCGCGATCCGGGCGAAGCGGGCTGGCGTGCCCGTCGACCACGTCACGGACCGGGTCATGGAACGGCTGACGTCCACCGTCACCCCACAGGGCGTCGTGGGGATCGCCCCGTTCGTCGACGTGACCCTCGAGGCGCTGGGCCCACCGGGCGCGGTCGCCCTCTTGCACGAGGTCCGAGATCCCGGCAACGCGGGCACGATCCTCCGCTCGGCCGATGCTGCGGGCGCCGCCGGCGTCGTGTTCGCCGGCAGCTCGGTGGACGCGTACAACGCCAAGAGCGTCCGCGCGTCGGCCGGCTCGATCTTCCACGTCCCGGTGGTGCGGGACGTCTCGACGGAGGGCGCGATCGCAACCCTCCGGGACCGAGGGTTCACCATCGTCGCCATGGACATGCACGGTGACGATGATCTCTTCGAGGCGCAGCTCCCGCCCTCGCCCGCGTTCGTCTTCGGGAACGAGGCGCGCGGCCTCCCCGCCGAGATCCTCGGGACGGCCGAGCGACGCGTGCGGGTGCCCCAGGCGGGCCGTGCGGAGAGCCTCAACCTCGCGGCCGCCGCCACGGTCTGCCTGTTCGAATGGGTCCGGCGAAGCCGTGCGACCACCGGTACCCTCGAGGCGCTGGTCGCGGCCGCCGCGCACGACATCCGGTCGCCGCTGACGGCCATGAAGGGGTTCGGCTACGCGCTCGGCAAGCGGTGGACGGACATGACGGACGAGCAGCGTGACCTGATGCTCACCGGCATCGTCCACGACGCGGATCGCATGGACACGATCGTCCGGCAGCTCCTCGACGCCGCCAGGGTGATGAGCGGGACCTTCCAGTCGTTCGCCGAGCTCGTGGACGTGTCCGACGTCGTGCGTCAGATCACCGAGCAGCAGGCTCGTGACCCGGAACACCCCCCGATCGAGTGGGCCGGAGGGGCCGGAGCCAAGGCGATGCTCGACGGCGGCCGGCTGAAGACGACGCTCCTCGCGTTCACGGAGGCGCTCGTGTGGTGGGCGAGCGACGGGCCGATCCGGATCGAGAGCGAGCTGCGTGGCGGGCGCTTGGCCGTGTCCGCCTCCCGCGAGGCCCACGGCGACGTGGACGTCGCCTCTCTGTTCGAGGCCCGGCGCCCCGGGATGGGCGGCGGCTCCAAGATCGGCTTGTACGTGGCGCGACGCGTGGCCGAGGCCCAAGGAGGAAGTGTCTCGGGTGACCTCGCCGATGGACGGCTGACGCTCCGCGTCGAGCTCCCCGCCGCCGGCCCCGTACCTCTCGCGCCGTAGACTCGCGGACCTCATGGACGTCCAGCAGATGCGCGAGTCGGTCGAGGAAGCGCGCGAGCGTGGCCGCCGTGCGTTCGCGGAGGCCTCGTCGCGCGAAGAGCTGGAGGCCGCGCAGGTCACGGTCCTCGGGCGGAAGAGCCGTCTCGCCGAGGTGCAGCGGTCCCTCGGGGCCCTCGATCCGGAGGAGCGCAAGGCTCTGGGTCGGATCGTGAACGAGGTCCGAGCCGCCCTGGAGGACGCGGCCTCGAGGCGCCGTGAGGAGCTGGAGTCCACGGCCGAGGAAGCGTTGGTGACGTCTGACCGTCTCGATCTCTCGCTGCCCGGACGCCGTCCGAGGACGGGCTCGATGCATCCGTTCACGTTGATCGAGCACGAGATCGTCGACATCTTCACGAGGATGGGCTACCGCGTCGTCGAGGGCTCTGAGGTCGAGGACGAATGGCACAACTTCGATGCGCTCAACATCGCGCCGGACCACCCGGCGAGGACCTCGATGGACACGACGTTCGTCGACGTGCCGGGGCACCCCGAGCTCGTCTTGCGAACCCACACCTCACCGATGCAGATCCGCACGCTCGAGTCGCAGCAGCCGCCGGTCGCCGTCGTGGTGCCGGGTCGCGTGTATCGCAACGAGGAGATCACGGCGAAGAACATGCCGGTGTTCCATCAGGTGGAGGGCCTCCTCGTCGACGAGGGGATCACGTTCGCGGACTTGAAAGGGACGCTCGAGGTCTTCTACCGGGCGCTCCTGGGTGAGGAACGGGAGATCCGGCTCACGCCCTCCTTCTTCCCGTTCGTCGAACCAGGTGCTCAGGTCGATGTCTCGTGCTTCGTGTGCGACGGCGCGGGCTGCAAGACGTGCTCGTTCTCGGGGTGGCTCGAGCTCATGGGCTCCGGGATGGTGCACCCGGTCGTGCTCGAGAACTGCGGCATCGATCCGGAGCGATACACGGGGTTCGCGTTCGGAGGGGGCTATGACCGTCTGGCGATGATCCGTTTCCAGATCCCCGACATCCGACTCCTCTGGGATTCGGATGTCCGGTTCCTCGAGCAGTTCGAGGCCGTCGGCTGATGCGGGTGCCCCTCGGTTGGTTGCGCGAGCGATGTCCGACGGACCTGTCGCCGGAGGAACTCAGCGATCTCCTCGCGCTGAAGGGCGTCCACCTCGAAACGATCGAACGTCCGTGGGAGGGACTCGCCGGCGTCGTCGTCGCCCGCGTGCTCGAGGTCCGCGACCACCCGAACGCCGAGAAGCTGTGCATCGCGATCGTCGATGGCGGCGACGGGCCGACACAGGTCGTCGTGGGGGTCCGGAACATGAAGCCCGGGGATCTGGTCCCGTGGGCGCGACCGGGAGCCCGGGTGCCAGTGCTCGACCGTCCGCTGGAGGCCAAGCCGCTCCGGGAAGAGATCTCCAACGGGATGTTGTGCTCGCCCCGGGAGCTCGCGGTCTCCCACGAGCACGAGACCGGCATCCTGCTCCTGCCCGAAGACCTGACGGTCGGCGCCGACCTCAGGTCGACGCTCGGGCTCGACGACGTCGTGCTGGATCTGGAGATCGAATCCAACCGGCCGGACCTCCTGTCGATCACCGGCATCGCGCGGGAGGTGGCGGGAGCCACCGGAGAGCCACTCATCCGCCCCGACATCACGGTCGCGGAGGTTGAGGAGCCGGCCTCGACGGTGGCGACCGTCGAGATCAAGGATCCGCAGGGATGCCCGCGCTACCTCACGCGGATCGTGCGAGGGATCGGTCCGGGACGGACGCCGATCCTCGTCCAGGCGCGGCTCACCGCATGCGGCGTACGACCGATCTCTCCGGTCGTCGACGCCACGAACCACGTGATGTTGGACCTCGGTCAGCCGCTCCACGCATTCGACCTCCGGCGGCTCGCCGGTCCCGGCATCGTCGTACGACGATCCGAGGCGGGCGAACGCCTCGAGACGCTCGACGGCGTCGACCGCGAGCTCGACGACGATCTGCTGATCTGCGACGTCGAACATCCGGTCGCGATCGCGGGCGTGATGGGCGGTGCATCGTCGGAGGTTGGTCCCGGAACGGTCGACGTGCTCCTCGAGAGCGCGTCCTTCGAGCCACGATCGATCCTGCGCACGTCCAGGCGCCTCCAGCTCCTGACCGAGGCATCGGTCCGCTTCTCACGGGGAACCGACCCCGAAGGCGTTGGTCCCGCAGCGGCGCGGGCCGCCGGGCTGATCGCGGCGTGGACCGGGGGCGCGGTGCTGAAGGACGCGGTCGACGTCGGAGGACCGCCGCCGCGGCGTCAGATCCCGCTCCGTTCGAGTCGCGCCGCGGCCGTCCTCGGATACCCCGTCAGTGCGGCAGCGGCGGCGCAGGCGCTCGCGAAGATCGAGATCGCCGCAGAACCGGCCGACGACCGCGTCGAGGTGGAGGTGCCGAACTTCCGACCCGACCTCGAGCGGGAGGAGGATCTCATCGAGGAGGTCGTGCGGATCCAGGGCTACGACCGGCTGCCGTCCACCGTGCCGGCGCTCCGCGAGGTCGGCGGCGAGCAAGAGAGCTACCGGACCAGGCGCCGCGTCCGGGAGCTGCTCGTCCGTGCCGGGCTCCGGGAGGCCGCCTCACTGACGTTCGCCTCGTCTGCCGAGGTCGAGCTGATGCGGCACTCGGATCCGGTGCGCGTGGCGAACCCTCCTTCCGCGGAGGAACCGTTCCTCCGGACCAGCCTGCTCCCGCGCCTCCTCGATGCCGCGAGTCGCAATCAGCAGCGAGGGCAGATCTCGATCGCGCTGTTCGAGATCGGGCACGTCTTCCGCCTCGCCGACCCCGTCGACGAGCGAGAGCACCTCGCGATCCTCCTCGCCGGACGGGCGGGGGAGGGGCTCCACGCCGAGGACCGCGGATGGGACGCGCTGGATGCGAAGGGGATCCTCGATGGCGTCCTGGGCGGGCTCGGCGTCAGATGGAGGATCGAGCCCGGCGCGGATCGACCGTTCCATCCGGGTCGGGCGGGCTCGGTGGTCGTCGGGGACGGTCGGATCGGCGTCGTGGGTGAGCTCCACCCGGCCGAAGCGGATCGTCTCGACCTCGCCGGACGCGTCGCCGTCGCCGAGCTCGATGTCACCGCGCTCGAGGTGGAACGAACTCGGGCCGTCGCGTTCCGCGACGTCCCACGCTTCCCGCCGCTCCGCCGCGACCTCGCCTTCATCATCCCGGACGGAGCCAGCGCCGGCGACGTGCAGCGGATCCTGGAAGCGGCCGCCGGGGCGATCCTCGACCGGGTCGTGCTGTTCGATCTCTTCACCGGCGGTGAAGTGCCCGCCGGTCACCGGAGCCTCGCCTTCGCGCTGGAGTTCCGAGCTCCGGACCGGACCCTCACGGACGAGGAGGTCGAACCGGTGGTAGCCGCGATCGTGGACCGGGTCCGGTCCGAGCTCGAGGGCAAGCTCCGAGCCTGAGGTCGCACCACCCCGTGTCGGCGGTCCCATTAGACTCGGGCGTCATGCGTCACTACCTCAGCGTCGACGACCTCTCCACGGCCGAGCTCCCCGATCTCCTTGATCTCGCCGCAGCACTGAAGGCGGACCGGGGCGCGCAGGCCCAAGCGCTGGCCGGCCGATCGATCGCGCTGATCTTCGAGAAGCCCTCCACCCGCACCCGGGTCTCGTTCGAGGTCGGTGTCGAGCAGCTCGGTGCGCATGCCCTGGTGCTGTCTTCGGCGGAACTCCAGCTTGGCCGCGGCGAGACGATCCAGGACACCGGGCGCGTCCTGTCACGCTACGTCGACGCGATCGTGCTCCGTACCTTCGAGCAGGAGCGGTTGGAGATCCTCTCCACCACCGCAACGGTCCCGGTGATCAACGCCCTCTCGGACTTCGAGCACCCGTGCCAGGCGCTGGCCGACCTCCTCACGATCCGCGAGCATCTCGGCGACCTCCGCGGGCGAGTCCTGACCTATCTCGGGGACGGGAACAACGTCGCGCATTCCTTGCTCCTGGCCGGAACGAAGGCCGGCATGGCCGTCCGTGTCGCGACACCGCCGGGCTTCGAGCCGATCCCCCAGGTGGTGCACCGGGCCGAGGAGATCGCTGCCGAGACCGGTGGCTCCGTCGAGCTCACACACGATCCCGAGGGCGCGGCGATCGGTGCGCACGTCCTGTCCACGGATGTCTGGACGAGCATGGGTCAGGACCTCGAGGCGGATGAGCGCGCACTCGTCTTCCCGAGCTACCAGCTGGGTCAGAAGCTCGTGGACCTCGCGGACCCCGACGTGATCGTCCTCCACTGCCTGCCCGCGCACCGCGGGCAGGAGATCACCGACGAGGTGATCGACGGGCCGCGGTCCGTGGTCTGGGACCAGGCCGAGAACCGGCTCCACACGCAGAAGGCGCTGCTGCTCCGCCTCTTCGGCGTAGCCTGAGGCGATGCCCCGGGCGAACGACGCCATCGAGGCGATGCTCATCGAGTACGCCGACCTGCTGTCGATCCTGTTCGAGGATCCCTACAAGCCGCGTGCCTACGAGAAGGCCGCGCGAGCCGTGGGCGGCTACCCCGTCGACCTCGAGGGCAAGGATCTCCCCGAGATCCTGAAGGTCCCCTCGGTCGGTCGCTCGATCGGCGAGAAGATCCAGGAGTTCTTGACCACCGGTGAGCTCGCCGAGCTCGAGGAGCTCCGGGAGCGGATCCCGCCCGGCGTCCGGGGCTTGATGTCGATCCCCGGGCTCGGCCCGAAGAAGGCCATGGTGCTCCACCAGGAGCTCGGCGTGGGCTCCGTGGACGAGCTCGTGGCCGCGATCGATCAGGACCGCGTGGCCGCGCTGCCTCGGTTCGGGGCGAAGACGCAGGAGAACATCGCTCGAGGGATCCGGCAGATGCAGGCCGCTGACGGGCGCGTCAAGATCGACGTCGCGCTCGGGGTCGCTGAGACCTTCCTCGAGCTTCTCGGCTCCATGCCCGAAGCGCGACGCGCGGCGTACGCCGGCTCCCTCCGGCGGATGAAGGAAACGATCGGCGATGTGGATCTCCTCGTCGCAGGATCCGATGCCCCGCCAGTGATGGAGGCGTTCGTGACCCACCCCTCGGTCGCCCGCGTCCTCGCGAAGGGGGACACCAAGACCTCCGTCGTGACCGATCTCGGCCTCCAGATCGATCTCCGCGTCGTCGCGGAAGAGGCATGGGGGGCGGCGATGATCTACTTCACCGGCTCCAAGCCGCACAACATCCGGATCCGGGAGATGGCCGTCCGCCGGGGGTTGAAGCTGAGCGAGTACGGGTTGTTCGACGCGAAGTCGGGCGATCTGCTCGCGGCCGAGTCCGAGGAGAGCGTCTACGAGCGCCTCGGGATGCAGTACGTCGAACCCACCCTGCGCGAGGATCGAGGTGAGGTCGAGGCGGCGCTCGCCGGCGAGCTCCCCGTCGTGGTGACGGAGCGACAGCTGAAGGGCGATCTCCATACCCACACGAACCTGACCGATGGCCTCGCGAGCCTGGAGGAGATGGTCGCCCGCGCCGCCGAGCTCGGGTACGCGTACTTCGCGATCACCGATCACGCCCCCAACCTGTACATGCAGCGCATGACCCAGGAGAAGATCCTCGCGCAGCGGCGCCGGATCGAGAAGCTGCGCGCGACGTACCCGAAGATGACGTTGCTTCACGGCACGGAGCTGAACATCGATCCCGACGGCGACGTGGACTGGGACGGGGAGTTCCTCGCGGGCTTCGATCTCACGGTGGCCTCCGTCCACTCCCACTTCACGCAGTCGCGCGACGAGATGACGGCCCGGGTGATCCGTGCGATCGAGAATCCCTACGTCGACATCATCGGCCATCTCACGACGCGGCAGATCGGGAAGCGACCGCCCGTCGACCTCGATCTCGAGGCGGTATTCGAAGCCGCCGGTCGGACCGGCACGGCGATGGAGATCAACTCGCACCCCGATCGGCTCGATCTCTCCGACGAGCACGTCCTGTGGGCGCGTCGTCACGGGGTGCGGTTCGCCGTCAACACCGACGCGCACGCCGTGCCGCATCTGGACCACCGCCGGTTCGGTGTCGGCATGGCTCAGCGTGGCTGGCTCACGAAGGACGATGTGATCAACGCGTGGCCGCTCAAGAAGCTCCAGCGCTTCCTCGCCGCGGGGCGTCCGTGACCGCCGCTCGGCTCTCAC
>CAVPCM010000005.1:0-329004 GCA_963702405.1 uncultured Actinomycetota bacterium | reverse complement strand
GAGATCACTCCATCACATCGCGATCAGGGTTCGAGATCCAGAAGCGTCACGCCGGTTCTACGAAGACGTCCTCGGGTTCGCTTTCATGGAGATCCCGGTGTCGGGAGCGATGATCGCCGAGTGGGAAGACGCTCCCGCTGAGGGGAAGCTCCTCGCGACGCAGGCTGGGGACACGTTCGTGATCCTCGAGCCACCGTTGCAAGGAACCGGCCCGGACGACCGCTTCAACGAGCGGCGGATCGGCGTCGACCATCTCGCCTTCGGCGTCGATGGGCGCGAAGACCTCGAGCGGCTCGAGCGCTCGCTCCGGGACGCCGGCGTGGATACGGCCGGGATCGAGCACGATCCGGTCCTCGACAAGGACTACGTGGCGTTCCGCGATCCAGACAACGTGCAGTGGGAGTTCTACATGGCCGTGTGACACAGCGATGTCGCCCCGGGTGCGGGGACGCCCCCACCGGGGTGAGTCCGCGACGGCCCTCCGCCGAGATCCACCGTCGCGAAGAGGTGGCTCCGGATGGCACGATGACGCCCGATGGATGAGCTCACCTGCCCCAACTGCGGCGCTCCGGCGTCGCCCGACCTGCGGTTCTGCGGAGCCTGCGGGTCGTCCCTGGAGCGCACCTGTCCCTCGTGCGGCCAGACCTGGGCTCCCTCGTTCCGCTTCTGCGGGAACTGCGGCACGCCGCTCGCGTCCCCGAGCGGAGGGGAGCCGGCGCCCGCCGCGGGGGTGACCCCCGAGGAGCGCAAGGTCGTCACGGTGATCTTCGCGGACATCAGCGGATCCACCGAGCTGGCGACCCGGCTCGACCCCGAGGACCTGCGCGGCGTGCTCCGGCCGTTCTTCGACGCGATGGTCGAGGAGATCGAGCGGTTCGGGGGCACGGTCGAGAAGTTCATCGGCGACGCGGTGATGGCCGTGTTCGGCGTCCCTGTGGCGCACGAGGACGACGAGGAGCGAGCGGTCCGGGCCGCGTTCGCGATGCAGGCGCGCATGGGGACGCTCAACCGTGAGGTGACCGAGCGGGCCGGCGGTGACCTCGACCTGCGCGTGGGCGTCAACACGGGCGAGGTCCTCGCGGCCCACAGCTCCCACCGGGAGGGATACGTCACCGGGGAGGTCGTGAACGTCGCCGCCCGCCTCCAGACGGTGGCCGAGTCCGGGGCCGTCGTGGTGGGTCAGCGGACGCGCGATGCCACCGTCGCGACGATCGCGTACCGCGACCTGGGGCCGTTCGAGCTCAAGGGCATCGACGAGCCCGTCGCGGTCTTCGAGGCCCTGCCGGATCGCCGGCCCGAGGAGGTTCGACGCCCCGATGCCCCGATGGTCGGACGGGACGACGAGCTCGACCTCCTGCGGCTCGTGATGGGTCGGGCGCGGAAGCAGGCCAAGCCGGGCCTCGTGACCCTCGTGGGCCCGCCCGGGATCGGGAAGAGCCGGCTCGCGAGCGAGTTCCTCCAGGGTCTGGACGGGGCCGGGACGGAGCCGATCACCGTCGTCCGAGGCCGCTGCCTCCCGTACGACGGCGGCCCGTACCGGCCGATGGCCGAGATCCTCAAGGCCGACGCCGGGATCCTGGACAGCGACGCACCGGCCGTGATCCTCGAGAAGGCCCGCACGCAGCTCGGCCGTCGGATCGTGTCCGACGACTCGCAGGGGACGATCGAGGTCCTCCTGTCGGCGATCGGGATCGAGGCGGGGTCGGACCCGCTCGCCGGGGTCGAGCCGGCCGCCGCCGGACGCACGATCGCGGGCGCCTGGCGCCGCTACTTCGAGTCGCTCTGTGCCGAGGGACCGGTGGTGGCGCTGATCGAGGACATCCACTGGGCGGACGACCCCGTGTTCGAGCTGATCGAGTCGCTGTCGACGCGGACCTCCGGGGCGCTGGTCCTGCTGTGCACGGCCCGACCGCAGCTGTGGGAGCTGCGTCCGAGCTGGGGCGCCGGCGTGCGGGACGCGACCGTGGTCGATCTCCCGCCCCTCTCGGACTCGGAGGGACGGTCGGTGCTCGAAGGACTGCTCGCCGGGCACGCCCCGGACGACGTCGTCGACCAGATCACCGCACGCGCGGGTGGGAACCCGTTCTTCACGGGCGAGCTGGTGCGGATGATGGTCGAGGACGGGACGCTCGAGCGGGTCGGGACGGAGTGGGCCCGCACGCGCGACCTGCCCTCGGCCCTGCCCGACACCATCCAACGCGTGATCGCGTCGAGGATCGACCTGCTGGCGACCGCCCAGAAGCGGGCGATCCAGGACTGCGCGGTGGTGGGACGGGTGTGCTGGGTCGGCGCGGTGGAACGCCTCGGTGGCTCCGAGGTCGAGGCCCAGCTCGAGGACCTGATCGACAAGGGGTTCGTGCGGGAGCGGGACGCGTCCGCGATCGCCGGCGAGCGAGAGCTGAGCTTCCACCACTCCCTCACGCGCGACGTCGCGTACGAGAGCATCCCTCGCGGCCGGCGGCGCGAGGCGCACGGGCTGGTGATCGACTGGCTGGAGGAGGCGACGACCGGCCGCGACGAGGAGTTCGCCGAGATCCTCGCCAACCACGCCACCCGCGCCGAGGACCAGGAGCGCGTCGTCCGGTACGCGATGCTCGCGGGGCACCGGCATCGCCGCGTGTTCGCCGCCGAGGAGGCGATCGCCTGGTACGACCGCGCCCTCGCTGCGCTGGAGGAGCTCCCGACCGAGGAGGGCGCGCTGACGCTGTTCGAGATCGCGCTCTCCCGAGGCGAGGCCTGCGAGCAGCTCGGTCGGTTCGACGAGGCGCACGCCGACTACGAGCGCGCACTGGAAGCCGCCCTGATCCGCCCGGAGGGGAGCCGGGGATGGCTCGAGAGCCGCGCGCTCGCCGCGCTCGTGCACGTGCTCTGGAAGGCGGATCGGTACGAGGAGGGCGAGGCCCTCCTCCCGCGCGCCCTCGAGTCGGCGCGCGTCATGAACGCCGCCGACCTCGTGGCCCGGCTGTTGCACACGGCGGGCTCGATGGCGATCGGCCAGGGGGATTGGGAGGCGGCCGCCTCGTTCGACCAGCAGGCGCTCGACGTCGCGACCGAGGCGGGCGACCTCGAGATGGAGGCGTTCGCCCGGCACGGCCTGGTCGAAACGGGATTCTTCACGGGCCGCTTCGGCGAGGCGCTGAAGCAGGGACGGCGGGTCGAGGAGCTGCTCCGGGACCTCGGGCAGCAGCCGATGATCCATCACAACGGGTACATGAACGCGGCCGTCGAGTGGCTGCTCGGCGATCTGGTTCGGGCCCGAGAGATCGCCGAGGCCTCCGCCGACGGCGCGGGGGATCTCGGGAATCGGGTCGACGAGGCCTGCGCCCGCTCGACGCTGGCGCTGATCGACGTGTCGGACGGTGAGCTCGGCGCGGCGATCGACCAGGCGGACCAGGCCGTGGGGATCGCGTCGACGGCGGCAGCCCCGCGGATCGAGCTCGCCACGCGCCTGTGGCGTCTCTGGCCGCTGTCGGAGCTCGGCGACCACGATCGGTTCGCGCAGGACGTCGAGCGCGCTCGCGAGATCGGTGACCTCGTGGGCGGCCGCTTCCTGCGTCCACCGCTCGAAGCGGCCTCGGGATGGGTGCATGCGCGGGCGGACCGCTCAGACGACGCGGAGGCGTCGTTCGCCGAGGCCGTTCGGTCGGCGGGCGACACGCCCGGCGAGCTCCTGCTGGCGCTCCGGCTCGAGGTCGCGTGCTGGGAGGAGCGAGGGGACGGCGCGCGACTGGCCCGCGCCGCCGGGATGCTCGGCGAGGCCGCCGCCGACCGCAGCCCGCCGCTGGCCGCGTGGGCCGCGTACGGGACGGCGCTCGCGGACCTGCTCTTGGAGAACGCGGATCGGGCGGAGTCGGGCGCGATGCGAGCGCTCGAGCTCGCGACCGAGGTCTCCGAGACCCCTGTCGTCTGGCGCTGCCACGCCGCTGCTGGGACGCTCCCGGGCCGCCCTCGGACGAACGGAGGCGTCGGACGAAGCGCTGGCGCGGGCCCGGGAGATCCTCGCGAGGATCGTGGCGGGACTCGAGGACCGGCCGGAGCGGGCGACCTTCGTGGGACGGAGCGACGTCGCGGCGGTGCTCAGCCCGCGGGCCGGCGCGGCTCAGGCGTAGGTGAGCATCTTGGCGCCGTTCGCGATCTCCTCGATCACCGTCGCGGCACCCACGATCTTCGCGCCCTTGACCGCCTGATCCTCGGTGATCCCTCGCGGACGCGTGCACACGCCGCACATCCACACCTCGCCGCCGTTGTCGACGACGTTCGCGAACAGCTCGAGGAGCGAGGGGAGCCCTTCCTTCTCGAACCCGTCGGTGCCGCCCTCGGTCCCCAGCCACACGCCCTCGATCGTGCAGAGCACCGCGGTGGGGATCCCCGCGACCGCGGCGGTGCTGGCCGCGGCGAACGTGACGATCGCGCGTTCCGGATCGTCCTTCCCATGACTGCAGACGAAGATCATCCGATCACTCACGGAGCGTCCTCCTTCGGTCGGCGTGTCACCGCGCGCGCTCGACCCTGATCACGAGCGCGCCGTCTTCTTCCAGATCGGTCGAGAGGATGCGGTGGCCGAGCATCCGACAGAAGGGTGGCGTGTCCTCCTTCGAGGATGGCTCTCTGACGAGGAACTCGACGACGTCCCCCACCTCCACGTCCTGGAGGTGACGACGCACGATCATGGGGATCTCGTCGCAGCCGACCCACCCGCAGTCGTACCGGACGATCTTGCCGCGCAGCCGGCTCCGCCGCGGTCGCCGCGGCGCCGAGAGCGGTGCCCCCTTGTTCCGTCGCCATCCGATCTCCTCGCTGAGGCGAGGGCCCATCGTAGCCCCGAGCCTGCTGCCAGCCAAGGGGTCCTGAGCACATGGAGCGTCACACCGGCCACACGTAGGGCAGATCCTCCTCGACGTCGGGGAACAACGGACCGTAGTGGTCTGGCATCTTCCGGTCGGGCGCTGAGCGGTAGGCGCGGTGCAGGCCGTCGCGTGCGAGCCACGGCGGGAGCAGCTCGAGCGCCGCGAGCTGCTGCTGCGTTCTCATCGGCTGACCGTGCCCAGGTGCGGGAAGCTCCTGTCCCGCACGGTGTCGGCCCGCCCCTTCCGCGTCCAGATTTCGATCACCGCCAGTCCGTACGTGACGAGTGCCGGCTCGTGGTCGCGCCACATCCTGGTCGCCGGGTGGTTGATCCATCCCCCGCTGGTCCCGGTGCATCGCGTTGAGGACCACTGCGGGTTCATGACTGTGCGGGGTACTGGCGGGTCGAATGCTTGACCTGCGCGTACGGCTGGCAGGTTTCCCACTATGCCGCGGAGACCGTGGGCTAAACGGCTTACCCCTGCCGCCCTAACGCGGCGAAACTGCTGGGGCCCCGCGCCTCCGTAGCCAACAGCCCGATTCAGGCCGGGGGAAGCGTAGGAGTCTTACTCCCGCTGCCAGATGTCGTCCCCTCGAGCCCGTGCCTAGCCTCAAGGGTCGGCCCGGAACCACCGAGCCCCCGTCGGAAGGGAGTGGTGCCGCATGAGGAGATCCAGGCTGATCGCCGGAGTCCTCGGACTGGCAGCGGTCGCGATGCTCCTCGGCTTGCAGGCGATCCCTGCGTTGGCCGTCCACGATGGCGAAAGCGAAGTCACCGTGGGGAGCAACGACAACATCTTCTCGCAGAACAAGCAGAACGAACCCGCGGTGGCGATCGACCCGGCCCATACGTGGCTGGTCGCCGCAGGCGCGAATGACAACATCGACATGGAAGCCTGCAACGCCGGCACCGATAACACCTGCCCCTTCACGACCGACGTCGGCGGCTCAGGCATCCAGTTCTCGTTCAACTCGGGCGACAGCTGGGTCCAGCCCACCTATACGGGGCTCACCGCACGAGACTGCCTCGGTGTCATAGGCGACACCGATCCGCCCTGCGTGGCCCACCCTGGCCCTATCGGGACGCTGCCCCACTACGACGACCTCGGGATGGTCTCCGATGGCGATCCTGCGGTGGTCTTCGGGCCGCTCCCGGATGCGAACGGCGACTTCTCCTGGACCAATGGGTCCCGCCTGTACTACGCGAACCTGGCGTCCGCATCCACGGTTCACGAGGTCGCGCCGTTCAAGGGCTTCGAGGCGATCGCCGTCTCGCGGATGGATGTTCCGGCGAGCGTCGACACGGTCCCCGAAGCGAGCTCCCTCGTCGCGAACGAGAACAGCTGGGCCGATCCGGTGGTCGTCAGCAAGCAGTCGGCCACCACCTTCAGCGACAAGGAGCAGATCTGGGCCGATCAGAACGAGGACAGCCCGTTCTTCGGCAACGCCTACGTCTGCTGGGCGGGGTTCCGGAGCCTGAGTGGTGGCAACGCCGCCCCGACGCCGCTGATCGTGGGGGTCTCCTCGGACGGAGGCGACACCTGGCGGACGAAGCAAGTCACCGACGCCACGAACAACCCGTTCAACCCGAAGAAGGGGTTCGGGCGCTCCGGCTGCACGATCCGCACGGACAGCGAGGGCGTCGTCTACCTGATGGCGAACCAGTTCGCCGTCGGGACCCCCGGTGTCGGCAAGCACATCTTGATCAAGTCCTTCAACGGCGGGAAGAACTGGACCCGTCCGCAGGTGCTGTTCGACGCGGTCGACTCGTGCTTCGCGGTCCAGTTCGATGGGGCAGGCTTCCGGTGCGTGATGGACGGGATCGCCGGAGCACGCGATGATCTGTCGGCTTCGCCGAGCCTGGATATCGCCTCGGAGAGCACCGACTACATGTACGACACCTGGGCGGACGGCCGGACCGGCAGCGCCGGGCCGCCGGTGAACAACCAGACCCAGCTCAGGATCGCGTGGTCGACGGATCACGGCACGAGCTGGACACAGCAGGTGATCCCCATCGCAGCAGGCGACCGTCCGTACTACTCCGCGGTCGCGGTCTCACCGGATGGGACGGACCTGTACCTCGTGTACAACGCGTTCACGACCCCGTATCGGAACGACACCACCTCCGCTCGTGGGCTCGATGGCGTGGTCCTGCACGCGGATGTCACCGCATCAGGAGCGCCGGGAGCCTTCACGGAGGTCCATCGAAGCGCCGTGACGGGTGACCCCCGTGCCTCGGCGCAGAACAACGTCGTCCTCGAGTTCTTGGGGGATTACGTCTACGCCGACGCCACGGATGAGTATGGCGTGGCCGTTTGGAACGACGTTCGAGACGGTGCCGTCTGCGGTCCGGTGAACGTCTGGCGCGCTCAGGTGCAGGCGACGCTGGACCCAAGCGGCACGCCCGCGATCCAGCAGGCGTGCCTCCCCAAGTTCGGCAACACGGACATCTGGGCATGGTCAGGAGCCGACCTGAGCTGATCCCCCGGCGCTAGTCGTCTCCTGAGAAGCCGTCGGAGCCTTCGGGTTCCGGCGGCTTCTCACTTTCGGGATAAGCATCACGTGGCTGTGACGCTCGTCGAAACGCTCGTGGCGGTGATCCTCATCGGCTTCGCGATCTAGCGATTGCCGAGGAGCTGGTGGAACGGGCTCCCCATCTTGCGAAGCCTCCGACGCTCCCGACGACTAGCCATGCTTTGCTCGGAGAGATCCGGACTTCGACCGAGAAGTGCCCTCTTGTTCTAGGCGCCTGCGACCCTGTAGAGCTGCCAGTGCTCGGGCACACCCTTGAGCTCGTGCTCGCCCGCGTCCTCGAACGTGAGTCCGGATCCCGCCACGAGATCTCGCACCGTCCTCGAGACGAACACCTCCGAAGGACCCGCCTTCGACGCGATCCGGGCTCCGATCGCCACGCCGATCCCGCCGACCTTGCCGTCGATCGTCTCGACCTCGCCGGTGTGCACGCCCGCGCGGACCTCCAGATCGATCTCCTTGACCGAGTCGACGATCTCCGTCGCGCACCGAACCGCGGCCGCCGGCCCGTCGAGGGTCGCGAAGAAGCCGTCGCCCGCGGTATCCACCTCCGTGCCGCCGTGCTCCGACAGGCACACACGCACGGTGTCGTGATGACGCTGCAAGGTCTCTCGCCAGCGCGCGTCGCCCAGCTCGGCCGCCTTCGACGTGGAGTCGACGATGTCGGTGAACAGGACGGTCGCGAGCTGTCGCGTTCCCTGGCTCGCCGGTGTCTCCGTGCCCAGGAACGGAAGGAGCTCCTCGAAGACGGGATCGTGCTCGCCGACCCAGGAGAGACCGTCAGCGCCGGGGAGCTCGACGAACCGCCCGTTCTGCACGTGGTCGGCAAGGTAGCGACCGCTCGTCGATTCCGAGTTGGGGTCGCCCTGCCGGCGCATGACGAGCGCCGGCGCCGCGATCGAGGGGAGCACGTGGCGGAGGTCGACCTCGCTGAACATCCGTGCGTCCGCCATCGAGGCGCCCAACCCCTCGGTATTGATCAGGAGCGACGCGAGCGCCCGCCACATGCTCGGGTCACGTTCGAGGGAGGTCCCGCGCACGTGCTGTTCCTCGTGCTCCATCGCCGACGTTACTCCCCCCATCCAGCGGATCTGTGACTCCCAGTCCTCGGGCGACCACTCGTCGGGGAGCTCCTCGGACCGCGACCAACTCGGTGTGGCGGAGAAGAGCACGAGCCGCGAGACGAGCAGAGGGCGTGTCGCCGCGAGGAGCATCGCGACGAACGCGGTCTCCTGCTCGGCGAACACCGTCGCCCGCCGCGCGCCGACCGTGTCCATCACCGCGACCACGTCGGCGACCAGCTCCTCGAGCGTTGCCGCCTGTCCCGGAGGAAGGCGGTCCGAGCACCCGACCCCTCGCCGGTCCATCAGGATCAACCTCGAGAACGAGGCGAGTCGTTCGAGGAATCGCGCGTACGGCGGGACATCCCACTGCAGATCGACGTTGCTGACGTACCCCGGAAGGTAGACGAGGTCGTCGCGCCCCTTCCCCACGACCTGGTAGGCGAGCGCGAAGTCGTCGTTCCACGTGAACCGCACGTCGGGCTTCATCGACAGCATCCTCCGGCGGGCTTCCACCGCGTGCAAGTGCACGCAGCGCGCCGGGGCCTAGGCGGCAGCCTCGGAGTCGACGCTCGTGACGGCCTCGTTGAAGCCGATCGGGTGGAGGTCGGGGAAGAGCTGCGCCGCGCTGTCGTCTCGCACGATCGTCTCGTTCCGCTGTCCCTCGATGAGCGGCCCCGCGATGGAAGGAGGCACCGAGGTCACGAGGCCGCACCACAATGAGGAGAGCCAGGGCGTGAGCACGGGGACGGGCAGGATCACGGGGACACGCCCGCGCTTCTTCCCGAGGCGCTGCAGCATCTCCCGGTACGACAGCACGTCGGCGCCGCCGATCTCCACGATCGTGTGATGCCCGTCGGCGGTCACCTCGCGGGCGCCGTCCAGGTAGGTGACCACGTCATCGACGGCGATCGGTTGGGAGCGTGTGTCCACCCACCTCGGGGTGATCATCGCCGGCAGTCGCCTCACCAGGTCATCGAGCATCCGGAACGACGCGCTCCCGGCGCCGATCACCATGCCGGCCCGGAGCTCGAGCACCGCCGGTCCGTGCTCGGCGAGCAGTCGCCCGGTCTCGTGGCGGCTGGCCAGGTGCGGTGAGAGGTCGGGATCCTCGTCGTCGCCAAGGCCCCCGAGGAAGACGATCCGCTCGACGCCGCTCTTGGCGGCGGCTCGAGCGAAGTTCGTGGCGGCGGTCCGGTCCTTTCCTCGAAGGGCGCTCCGCCTTCCTCCATCGAATGGATCAGGTAGTAGGCGGTCGTGACGCCTTCCGTCGCGGGCCCGATCGTCTCGGGCCGCGTCACGTCGAGCTCGACCGCATCCACACCGGGCGAGCGGTCGGTGAGCTTCTCGGGGTTGCGCCCGGCGATCCGGATACCGACGCCCGCGGCGACGAGGTGTTGCGCGAGGCGGCCGCCGATGTAGCCACTCGCGCCGGTGATCAGTATCCCGCCCATCACATCAGGCTACGCGGTGCGTTCGGGCTCCCGCTCCACAGCGCCCCCACCGTTCCCTGTGCCGGACCCGCCGGGCCAGTCTAGGCTCAGGTGAGTGAGTCGGATCGTCGCTTGGATCCTCGGTGGTGTGATCGCGGTCGCGGCTGCGTTCATCGCAGGCGATCTGATGGATCCATTCGAAGGTGCGGGAGTCGGTTCGCCGACGCCAGCGGACGTCACCGAGCCGTCTACGGAGGGCCCGACCGAGACACCGACGCCTGAACCGACACCGGATCCGGACAGCCCGAGCTCGTACTTCACGACGGACGGCACCCCGCCTCCATTGACCCCGGAGTGCAGTGGCGCGATGGGCCTCTGCATCGGTAGCCCCATCGACCGAGCGATCGACACGTTCGGCTCGGAGGACGAACGATTCGAGGGTCAGGAGCCGGGGTGGATCCTGCGTGCCTGGAACATGGAGGACATCCGGCTCGTCGTCGAGGCCGACAACGTGGGCTCGGTCATGAGCGTCTCGGTGTCGATCCCCGATCGCCCTACAGACGTACGTGTCGCGCTTCCGGAAGGGCTGGTTCTCGGCGCAGACACGATGGACGACGTAACCGGCGTCTTCGGGGAGCCGTTCCGGCGCGACGATTTCGCCGGAGAGAATGTCTGGTTCGCGATCTACGTGTACCGCTACGGCCCGGAGGGGACCCACGAGCTGAACTTCACCCACAGCAATGAGGGCGGGCCTGTCGATGCCGCGGAACTCGGGAGCCGCCGGATCACGGGGTTCTCGGCCCAGTACGCGTCGTAGCCCACGCTACGAACCCCGGCGGGTGTCAGGGAGGCGCCTAGCGACGAACGCGAGCATCACCGCGGCGGCGATCCCGACCCCGAACGCGCCCGCGAGCCCTTCGCGGATCGAGATCGTCCCGGCGTCCGCGAGCGCGACGCTCGCTCCGGCGAGCCCCGCGCCGATCCCGAACCCCAGGTAGTCCATCAGGATCATCGAGGAGAGCTCGCCCGCCTCACGTCCTTCCTCCGCCTCGCCCATCACCGAGAGCGGGATCGTCGGGAACACGATGCCCATCCCCGCGCTCCCGATCGCCCAGCCGACGTACGGGACGACGACCGGCACCTCGAGGAGGCCCACCGCGACCACGGTGGCGCCGGCCCCGATCAGCATCGCGCCCGCCGCCGTCAGCAGGCGCGCCCCCAGCCGCCCGAACACTCGCGATTGCCACCACGAGCCGGCGGCCCAGGCGAGCGCGCCCGCCGTGACCACGATGCCGGCCGTCCCGATCGAGAGCCCCCGCGTCTTCACCAGCATCAGCGGGACGAAGCCGTCGATCGCGAAGAATGCCGCCGACGCGAGGAAGGCCGCCGCGGACGCGGCCGGGAGTCCCCGACGGGCGGTGAGCGTGCCGGCGGGCGTGATCCTGCGGAGCGCCGGGATCGTCACGGCGGTGCCCGACGACGACGAGCGGGATGCTCCACACCGAGGGATCCGTGAGCCCGGCGAGCAGCGAGCCCGCGCCGAGCATCAGCACGAGCGACGCGGCGACCGGCAGCTTCGACCCCTCCTCGCTGCACGCTGACGCCCCGGAGCGACGGCATCACCATCGACGCGGCGAGCACGATCAGGGGCAGCGGCGCGAGGAACGCCCACCGCCAGCCGACGGTCTCGGCGATCACCGCACCGACCGGCGGCCCGAGCAGTCCGGGGAGGATCCACATCGAGGCGAGCAAGGCCATCACCCGGGGCCGGATCCGCTCGGGGTAGGTCTTCGCGACGGTCGCGAGCGAGACGACGTACAGGCCGCCGCCGCCGATCCCCTGCACGAACCGCGCGATCACCAGCACGAGCATCGTGGGCGCCGACGCCGCCAGGACGAGCCCGATCACGTAGAAGCCGATCGCGGCGCCGAGGACCCTCCGCGGACCGAGGCGGTCGGTCAGCTTCCCCGCGATCGGGACCGCGCCGAACGACGCCAGCGTGAGCGCCACGTAGGTCCACCCGTAGAGCTGCAGCCCCTGGAGCTCGCGCTGCACGGCGGGCAGGATCGTCGCGACGACCATGATCTCGACCGCGACGAGGGCCTCGAGGATCAGCAGCCCGGCGGTGAGTCGGCCGCGGGCGCCCGCGAAGACCTCGCGCCACCGCGGAGGAGCCGTCTCGATCGAGGTCGTCCCCGTCATCGAGGAAGGCTAAGTCACCGCTCCCGCGGCCGGCCTCCGACCCGCTGCCGGTTCAGGCGTTCTCGGTGGGGCCGATCGGCCGGGACTCCATCGCGGACGCGCGGGCGGCTGCCATCGCCTCGTTCCGGTCGACTGGACCGAGACGGCGCGCGGCAAGCCGATGATCTCGATCGCGCGCTCCATCGGGCTGCCCTGCGGCACGCAGAGCAGGAGCTTCTGCCGCCCCTCGTCGAGCACGGTGCCCAGCTCGATCGACCGAATGGAGTCCGGCGCTATCGATGAACGACAGCTCGGACAGGTCGACGACCACGGCGTCGTCGTCCGGCGTGACGGACTCCGCGATCTGCTGACGGACCGAGGTCGCGTTCGACATGTCGACCTCGCCCGTGAGGACCGCGATCGACGATCCCGTCCTCGCGCTCGAACCGGACGTCGGCCAAGGGCATGGCTAGGTCACCGTCCCCCGCCGCAGCACCACGACCGTGCCGCCTTCGCGAAGTATCGACGGTCACGGTCGTCCATCAGCCCTCGCATCAGCCGGAGTCCGTTCCCGCGGTCGCCTCTCGAGGATCCTCGCCACGTACCCGAGTCGCGGATCAACACCTCGACCTGATCCCCCTCGTGCGTCGCCGTGATCGTGATGGTACCCCCCGCCGGTCCGTACGCGTGTTCGACGACGTTCGCGGATGCCTCGTGCACGGCCATCACGATCTCCTTCGCGACGAGACCGTCCTGCACCTCGAGATCCTCGAGCCACCGCGAGACGGCCCGGCGGATCGTCAGCAGCGAGCGGGCACGGGCGTCGACCGCGAACTCGAGCTCGGTCGCCGGGGTCGCGTCCCGGTGGAGGACCATCAGCGCGACGTCATCCGTCGGTCGCGGACCGTCGATCATCCGCTTCCAGGAGCTCGGTGATCGCGTCGTTGGGCGGCGATCCGTTCAACGCCCGCTCCGCGGTCGAGCGGAGCCGCTCGAGTCCCACGTCGAGCGATTCGTCCCGTCGCTCGATCAGGCCGTCCGTGTAGAGGAGGATCGACGTGCCCGGCGGCATCGCCACCTCCTCCTCGACGAACGTCGGCGGTTGCGGCAGACCGAGCGGCGGGTTCGCCCGGTGGTCGGACGCGAACGCGGCTCGGCCCTCCGGGCCGACCACCAGCGGTGGCGGGTGGCCGGCCGAGACGTATCGGAACGTCCGCTCAGGTCGCGGCGCGAGCAGGCCGACCAGGAGCGTCACCAGCTCGCCCTCGCCGAAATACCGATGGAACTCATCGGCCCGCAGGAGGATGTCGAGGGCCGTCCCGCCCATCAGCGCGTGCGCGCGGAGGGCGTTGCGCATCTTCCCCATCAGCGATGCCGCCGGCAGGCCGTGGCCCGCCACGTCGCCGATCACGAGGACGATGTCGCCCTCGGGCCGGACGAACGTGTCGAACCAGTCGCCGCCCACACCGACGGCGGTGGCGGCAGGCAGGTAGCGCGTCGCCACGCGCAGTCCCGGCAGGAACGGGAGGACCTCCGGGAGGAACGTCCGCTGGAACGCCTCGATCACGACGCGGGAACGGTCCGAGAGGCGAACGCGGAGCGCGAGCGCGACCCGGTCGGCGACGAGCTGGAGGAGCTCGGTCTCATCGCGCGTGAAGCGCCGGCGTGTCTTCGTCCCCACGTGCATCACGCCGACCACCTCGCCGTGCGCGAGCAGCGGCACGCCGAGGAGGGAGCTGGATCCCCTTCTGGAACAGGATCGGGTTCAGGACGGTGCTGTGGTCGACCCGGTGGAGGGCGACCGGCTTCCGCTCGGCCGCGATGCGACCGGCGAACCCCTTCCCCACGGGGATGCGGACGCCGCGTTCCACCTCCTCCTCGATGCCCTTCGCGGCCCGGGCCACCAGCTCGTTCCGAGCCTCGTCCAGCAGGAGGACGGCCGCGGTGTCGGTGTCGAGGATCTCGCGGACCCGGTTGAGCAGCTCGTCCAGGAGGTCGTCGACGGAGAGGTGGGCGAGGGCGGTGTCGCTGACGCGCTGGACCTGCTCGAGACGTTCCAGGGGGTCGAGCGTGGGAGCCCTGCGGTACCGCACCCATCTACTGTGCGTCCGGATCCCCCCATCCAGCAATGTTCCTGGCCGGCAACGTGTCAGAGGCGCTCGAAGGCCAGGATCGTGACGAGGCCGTAGACCATCAGGGCCGCCGCGAGCACCACGACGGCGATCCGCACCCGCCGGATCAGGAACCGTTGGGAGAGCGCGAGCAGGAACAGCACGGACGCGAGGACCACGGTCGTTCGGATGTACTCGTCGGCCTGATGTCGTGCCGCCGTCCCCTCGTCGAAGGTCCGGGACGAGACCTCGTTCAGCCGGGCGCCCTCGTCGAGGAGGTGGTTCTCGTACTCGGGCATGAAGCTCGGACCGGGTGGCGCGTCGGGGTTCGAGAACGGATCGAGCGCGATCCAGGCATCGAACGCGACCTTGAACTCCGGACTGAACCTGCGCTCGTAGAGCGCGGCGAGGTCGTCGAGTCCCTCGTTCCGCGCTTCGATCCACGTGTTGAACGTGGTGATGTCGAGCAAACGCTGCTGCCCGCCGAGGGTGAGCGCTTGATCCGCCTCGTTGCGGATCGTCGAGGACTCGCCGTAGAGCTCCGCCTGACGCCCGTCCCACCTCGCTGCCTGGTAGCCGCTCCATGCGGTCGCGACGGCGACGATCGCGAGGAGGATCGCCTCGATGATCTCGATGGTCTGTTGCCACCGGGTTTTCGTGGGACGGCCGCTCTCGGACGAGACCAGGGTCTCGGCTATCTCGGTGTTGAGTTGTTCCGGCATCGGCACCTCGTGCGCAGGAAGCTGCGAGTCTAGGCGCGGCTCGGCCGGGTGCGTCTCCGAGAACTCCCCGTGGCACACTGTTCTCCGTGGACGATCGTGACCTCATCGCCAAGGCAGAGGAAGCCCTGACCGAGATCAAGGTCAGCAGTGGGCTCTCGGAGCGGCACGAGGCGGTGCTGGCGGCGCTTCGGATCCGCCTGAAGGGGAGCGCCGGGAAGTCGCTCGAGGAGATGCTCGAGGCGGCGGACGACGCGCCGCCGGATCGGCTCGGCGAGGCGATCGCGAAGGCCGAGGGCTCGGGTAAGCCCTCGCTGGACGATCTGCTGGGCAAGGAGCCCAAGAAGCCCGACTGGCCGTCCTGACCTCGGAAAGCGAAAGGGCCGGGTCCCTAGGGAACCCGGCCCGTCGCGACGATCACCTCACGAGCGCTCCTGCCTCTTGTGGAGGCTTCGTCGGGTAGACCACGTCCGAACCCGCGAGGGCGGTGAGCTGGTTGGATTCTGCCGAGCTTCCGGCAGTACGAGCGGGGCGGTCGGCCCCGGCCCGGGAGGGACGGCTCAGCAGCCAGTCACCTCGAGGGTCTCCTGCTGTCTATGCAAGTAGGACCACCTCCTTCCTCTCGTGCCGCCATGGTGCGACAGGAGCGGCGTTATGGCAAGACGATCGGGGGGCTGGTTCGAGCGGCCTAGACTCGGCGGCGGGAGGTGGTCGGAGTGTCCGAGCCGGTGGTCTTCATCAGTCACTTCGCGATCAAGGAGGGGACGCTCGACGATCTCAGGCGACTCTCCGAGGAGGTCATCGAGAACCTCCGCGAGGCCAAGCCGCGGACGGTGCTGTACCTCGCCTACTTCGACGAGGAGGGGACGGAGGTGTCCTTCCTCCACGCCTTCCCCGACGCGGAGTCGATGGACCTCCACTTCGACGGCGCGGACGAGCGGGCGAAGGCCGCGTACCAGTACCTGGAGCCTCGAGGGTGGGAGATCTACGGCCGGCCGAGCGACACCGCCTTGGGATCGATGCGAGAGGCGGCAACGGGAGCCGGCGTCCCGCTGACCGTCCTGCCCGACCACCTCGGCGGGTTCCTCCGGCTCCGATCCGCCTGAGCCGCCCATCGAACCGAGAATGCTGCAGGAGTGCTCCTCTCGGTGTTCACCGTTCATGAGCACAGCGGTATGGTCGGATGGTGGGCGGTGACGGCAGGATCGGTTCGTCCTCGATGCGATGGAGTCGCCGGGCGGCAGGCTGCAGCTGATCGCGTTCCGGGAGAGCGGCGCGATCCAGATCGGCGTCGTGGACGGAACGGGCCACCTCCTCGCGGACATGCCCGTGCACGGGACCTCGATCCCCTACGAGCCCTACGCCTGGCGCGACCGGGGATGGGCCGTCGCGTTCGGCGGCGTCCCACCGGGCGCCGTCCGCGCCGAGGTCCGCAACGACGACGGCGAGGTCTTCCCGGCCAAGATCCTGCCCCTTCCCGCCGAGCTCGCCACGGAGGACCGAGCGGCGTGGGGACTGATCGACCGATGGCAGGACGAGTGCCCCTTGGTCTGCTTCGACGAAGCTGGCAAGCACCTCACCACGATCGGGGAGTTCGCCGTGCGGCCGAGGACCCCGATCGGTGAGGGCGACGATCCGATCGGCGGCCATTGGAGGCTGTGGATCTCGCATCCCCAGTTCGGACCGATGCTCAATGTGAGCTATGCCTGGGGACGGAGCGGCGGCGGGATCGGGAAGCTCCCCGGCTCCGGCTTCGGAAGCAGCGGGCGTGGCCACTGCGTGCTTCCCGAGCCCCAGCGGTGGGAGGTGGAGGGCCTCGTGTCTTCCGAAGCGGAGCGTGTGGAGGTGAGGACGGCGGTCGACACGAAGCCGGCCATCGTTCTCCCCGTCCCGAGTCACGAGTTCGGCCCGTGCAAGGCCTACGTGGCCTTCTTCGAGGGCGAGCACGCCCCGCTGTCGGTGATGGCGTACGACACGGCCGGTGAGGCGTTCGCAACGCTGAACTTCGACGCGTAAGCCCTACGCCCCGATCAGTTGCAGGCGACGGGGCCACCCGCGTCCTGCACGGTCCCGTCGATCGCGACGAACTCCCAGGAGTACGCATCCCGGTCCAGGTGCATGCGGAGGACGCCGAAGCTCGTGTCCTGTCCGGCTTCGTAGTTCGGGTCCTTCGCGCTCAGGAGCGGGTAGATCCGGCTGCCGCCGGTGCCGACGACGAATTCGCGGATCCCGTCCGTGGTGGCTCGGCCCTCCGGATCCTGCTTCGCGTAGCGCTGGTAGTTGTGCTCGTGCCCGTTCAACACGACGTCGACGCCGGCACCGTACAGGTCGTGCCAGAGCTCGCGAACGCCCGAGGGCATCGAGGCGCCGTGGACGGCGCCGGAGTTGAACAGCGGGTGATGCCAGAACGCCAGGACGCACGAGGACGAGGTGGCGGCGAGGTCGGCCTCGAGCCAGTCGTTCTGCGGCGTGCCCTCGTCGCAATCCACCTCGGAGCAGTTCGAGTTCAGTGAGATCACGTGCCAGGACCCGAGGTCGAAGCTGTAGTAGCCGGCGTCACGGTCCCCGGTCGGCCGATCCTTCCCAGACCAATAGTCGAAGTACCCGGCCGCGCCCGGGACGTGGTACTCGTGATTGCCGACCGCGGGGTACGAAACCGAAGCGTGCACGCCCCAGGTCGGGTCGTAGGCCCCCTGGAACTGCTCGAGCGTGCCGTCCGGGTATTGGAGGTCCCCGAGCGGCAGGACCGCGTCGGCGCCGACGAGCAACTCGGAGGTGGCGGCGTGCTGACACACCGCTGGGATCCGAACCGTCGGAACCATGCCCGGCGGGATCGCAGGCGATGTCTCCCCCTGTCACGAGGATCACCGCGTTCGCCGCGTCCGTCGGTGAGGACGTGGCGCCTGAGTCGAGCCTGGCGAGGAAGGGCAGCGTCAGCACGATCGACGTGGCGACGGCGGTTCGGACCCATCTCATCCTCTTCATCCCTCCTGTCTCTATCGCACGGGTCGACGCTCTCGCAACCCAGGAGCCGTTGGCGAGCTCCCCGGGACAGTTCGAGGGTCAGGCTGACCCCCGCGACGAGTCACGCGCAGCCGTCCTGCTGATGGAGGTACTGGCGGCACTCGTCGTCGGTGAGCTCCCTCGTCACCTTCGTCCTCGCGATGGCGATCAGGTCGTCGAGGTCGAGCGCCCACACGCGGACCAAGCCGTCGAGCCCGGCGGAGGCGAGCATCGAACCGTCGGGGCTGAACTCGATGTCGAAGACTTGGACGTCGTGGCCCCTGAGGACCTGCGCCTGCTCCCCGTCGCGGCCTCGTAGACACGGACAGTGCCGTCCTCGTTTCCCGTCGCGAGCCACCGGCCGTCCGGGCTGTACTCGAGGTCGGCCGCGGAAACGCGTTCCGGGATGCGCAGGATGGGCCGCTCCCCGCCCTCCACGCTCCAGACCTCGATGGCCCCGGAGAACGTCACCGTCGCGAGGGACTCCCCGGACGGATGGAACGTCACCGCCGCCAGATGCTGGCGCGCGAGGATGAAGCGCTCGAGATACCCGGAGCCCGAGTCCCGCAGACTGACCCTCGCGAGCAGCGGGTTGCGCCCGTGGTTGATCGCAGTCGCGATCAGGCGCCCGTCGGGACTGAGATCCGCGTCCTCGATCAAGTAGCCGTCCGGCTCGAAGATCGTGCTCAGCGGCTCTCCGTGCTCGTCGACGATGGCCATCGTGCCGTCGTAGCTCGACACGAACAGGCGCCCGTCGGAACCCCAGGTGAGATCCGACACCTCCCCGGGTCGATCGATACTCGCCTCCGCATCGCCCGTAGCCACGTTCCAGACGTCCACAGCTCCTGTGAAGAGCGGCTGGGTGGCCAGACGCGTGCCGTCCGCATCGACGGCGACGGTGAAGACCGGCTCGTCGCCTCCGCCTCCCGGACCGATCGTGCGGAGGTTGCGCCCCGTCCGGACGTCCCAGACCGCGACCGACGAGCCTTCGATCGGCGCGACCAGGTTGCCGTCGGGAAGGAACGCGAGCGTCACCGGCGTCGGATTGGTCGGGAGATTCCTGATCTCCGCGCCGCCGGTCTCGCTCGACGTCCCAGATCTTGGCGGCGGTGATCTCGAGATCCCCGGTCAGCACCTTCTTCCCGTCGGGCGAGAACGCCCCCCAGGTCGGCGACTTCGTCTCCTTCGCCGCCAGCGAGAGAAGCTCCCGGCCGCCGGCTTCCTCGACCCCCCAGATCTTCGCGACGCCGTCGCTGGCGGTGCTGAGGAGGCGATGCGAGTCGGGCGCCCAATCCACGGTGATGACGGAGCCCGTGTGCCCGAGCAGCTCGGCCACGAGCTCGCCGGTCTGGGCATCCCATACCCGGACCGCGAAGTCGCCCCCGGCGGTCGCGATCCGGCGGCCGTCCGGGCTCCACGAGAGGTTGTTGATCGAATCAGGGTGTCGCAGCGTGAAGAGCTGGTCGCCAGACTGGACGTCGAACAGGGCGACCTCCGGCATCAGGGCATATGACACCGCGATCCGATCGCCGGCCGGGCTGAGGGCGGTGTCGGAGATCCCGAGGCCGGGTGCGTCGATCCTGCGGACCTGCCGTCCCGTCGACGACTCGACGACTCGAACGAAGTCCTCGAACGGCCACGCCGCGGAAACGAGTGATCCGTCGGCGCTGAACGAGGGGGCGCCGGCAGCCGTGTCCTCGGGGGGCCAACCGTTCGGAGCGAACGTCGAGTCCGCGAGCCGCTCGCCGGTCTCGGGATCCCAGACGATCAGCGCGCCGTCGTCGCCGGCCGTGGCGAGCATCGAGCCGTCGGGCGAGAACGCGACGTCGTTGATGTCGACGTCGTTCCCCTGGAAGGCAGGCAGCGCGGGTTCCCCGGTCTCGGCGTCGCGGATGTCGATCATCTCGCTGTCTCTCGGGTCCCTCCGTGACGAAGACGCCCTCGCGAGCTCCAGTCGAGCGCACCGCCGAGACCGGGAACGGAGAGCTCGATCCGCGACGCCGTCACCGCCCGATGGAGCGCCTCCTCCGCCTCGGGGAGAACCGTCACCGTCGACGGCAGCGAGTTGTCTCGATCCCCTCGAGCGCCAGCAGGACGCTCCGCTCCGCGTCGACGTCGAGGTTGGCGACCGAGGCCGCGGCGAGCTCCCTCGCGATCGCGACGCGACGTTCCTCTCTGGGCGCGTCCCCGCTGGGTCATCGCGAATACCGTCAGGCCGACGGCGACGAGGGCTGCGACGGCGAGCACGCCGACGACGGCGCGGAGTCGGCGGACCGACCGGCGCTCCAGGTCGCGTTCGTGGCGCGAGCCGCCCGCGGCGTCCTCGTCCTTCCGCGACGCGTCCAGGTACTCACGCTCCGCCGGGGTGACGGCGATGCCGGAGGAGGCCTGCCACGCCTCGGCCTGCTCGAGCCGGGAGCCGCCGAGCAGGAACGAGGGGTCGCGATCGGCCTCGACCCACTCGCGCGCGGCCGTGGCGACCCGCCGCTCGGTGCGCAGGTCCTCCCGAGCCGCGTCGATCCACCGGTGCAGCCGCGGCCAGGCCGTGAGCATCGCCTCGTGCGCGAGCTCGATCGTCGGCTCGCCGGTGCGCCCATCCCGGTCGAACGAGAGCTGGCGCGAGGCGCCGAACGTGTCGAGGACCGTCGCCATCGCCTGCTGGTCGACGTCGAGCGAGGCGATCTCTGCTCGCGGCACCCGTCGCCGCGTGTCCTCGGTCCCCTCCCCCAGCGCGACCAGCCGGAGGAACAGCTGACGAGCGGCCTCCTCCCCGTCCTCGTCGAGCTCCGCGTAGAGCTCCTCGGCCCGCCGGCCCAGCGCACCCGAGACCCCGCCGATCTGCCGATAGGCCTCGAGGAAGAGGGTGCGTCCGTCCCGGCGTTCGAAGAGCTCGGTCAGCGCGTACTCCATCAGTGGGAGCGCGCCGGGCTCCTCGGCGACGTCGGCGAGCATCGCGGCGACGAGGCCCGGCTCCAGCGAGACGTCGACGCGCTTCGCCGGCCCCGAGATCGCCCGCTCGAGCTCCTCGGCCGACAGCGGGATCACGGCCTCCACCCGGGACTTGAACAGCTCCGCGAAGCCCCGGTAGAGGAGCGGTCGGTCGTAGAAGTCGGCGCGGAGGGTGACGACCACGCGGAGGCGGCTGCGGGGGTCGGTCGCCGCCGTCTCGAGGCTCTCGAGGAAGTGCGTCCGGACCGCCTCGTCCTCGACCAGCGTGAAGACCTCCTCGAACTGGTCGATCACGAGGACGAGCTCGCTCCGATCCGTCGGAGGGGAGCAGTCGCAGGACCGCCCGGTGGAGCCCGTGCCCGTCGCGCTCCAGCTGCTCCATCAGGCTCGCGGGCGGATCCGGGGCGGCGCGGAGCAGCGCGGCTTCCAGCCCGTCGAGCGGGCGCGCGCCGGGGAACATGTCCGCGATGCGCCATCCCTCGGAGCCGGCGATCGCGCCGCGGCGGAGCGCCGGGATCAGCCCGGCCCGCACGACCGAGGACTTGCCGCTCCCGCTCGGGCCGACGACCGCGAGGAACCTCGTCTGCCCCAGCCGCTTGAGGAGCTCCTCGATCAGCTCGTCGCGTCCGAAGAAGTCGGCCGCGTCGCCTTCCTCGAACGCACGGAGGCCCTTGTACGGGTTCGCGACGATCGCACCGGGGACCGCCGGTGCGAGGGCGGCCGCCCTCGCGCCGAGCGCCCGCCGGAACGCCATGTCATCGGCGGCGTCGTTCGCCTCGGCCCGGAGCCGGACCACATGGACTGGGTCAGCGAGGCCCTTGAGGCGGACCGGTCCACGGTCGACGTAGGCGACGCCCTCGACCTTCCTCGCGAGGTGCGTGACCGCCGGGCTGGCCAGGATCTCAGCCGGCGAGGCGATCCCGCAGAGACGAGCAGCCAGGTTGAGCGCCCCACCTCGGTACCCGTCGTCGACGGCCACCGCCTCCCCGGCGTCCAGGCCGATCCCGACCGCGAGCGGCAGCGTCGGATCCGCCACGGTCTCGTCGACGAAGCGCCGCTGCAGCTCGATCGCCGCCCGGATCGCCTGTCGAGCGGAGTCGAACACGGCCATGACCTCGTCGCCGCGGAGCTCCAGATTGGACCCGCCGCGTGCCTCGAGGATCGGGCGCGCCACGGCCGCGAACTTGCCGGCCAGCTCGGCGGCGGCCTCGTCGCCGTGCTCCTGCGTGAAGACCGTGTACCCGCGGACGTCGGCGATCAGGAACGTCCGGATGTGGGCGTCGCCCGCGAGGCCCTCGCCGTCGGCCATGGGGGATTATGGCCCGAGCGACCTACAGCTTCCTAGCGGGGTCTCGTGGGACTAGCGGGTCGAGCTCCGGGATCAGGCGGTGAGGGTACGGGCGGCTTCGACAGGGTCGCCCTCCAGCATCCGGATACCGAGCCCCGCCAACTCCTCCGGCCTGACCCCCCCGCCGACGGCGACCGGGACCCGGGCGGCCAACATACGGAGCTCGTGCGTGTGGGAGCCGATCAGTGTGCCCTCGGCGATCGCCAAGACGACGAGCACCGGCTCCACTGCCGCCACGGCCTGGTCGATCGTGGCGATCGGCGTGTCTTGCCCGAGGTAGGTGATCCGCCATCCCCGACGCCACGCGGCGATGCCGAACATGATCAGCCCGAGGTCGTGCTCCTCACCGGGCGGGCACGCGAGCAGCAGCGACGGACCCCCACCCACGCCCCAGCCCCGGGCGAGCCCGAGCAACCGTCCCCGGATCAAGGACGACGCGAAGTGCTCCTGAGCAACCGACACCTCACCGGTCGCCCACCGGTCCCCGAGCAGATGCAGGTACGGCAGGAGCACGTCCTGCATCGCCGTCTCGAGCGAGAGGGCGGCCAGCATGCGGTCGAGCACACGATCCGCCCTCTCCTCGTCGAAGCGATCCAGTGCCTCGCGGAGCTCCGTGGCGAGACCGTCAGTGGGCGCCACACCGTCTTCCTCTTCTCGGGGGCGCTCGGGGACGAGGGCGCGGCGGGCCGCCTCCGAGGCGGACAGTCCCTGCGCGATCAACGCCTTCGTGCGCGAGACGCGCGCCTCGTCCTGGTCGGAGTACAGGCGGAACCCACCCTCCGAACGCGACGGCTGCAGCAGGCCGTACCGCTGCTCCCAGGCGCGCAGGAGCTCCGGCGAGGTCCCTGTGCGCCGGGCGAGCTCGCCGATCCGTAGGTACCCCTCCTGACTGCTCACGATGAACCGTACAACATCTCGACAGAATTCTCTACAGACTCTTGACACTCGGAGCGGTCCGGAACCTATCCTCACTCTAGACAGAACCTCTACGCACACGGAGAGATCGAGGGGAGGGAGAAAGATGAAGAAGCTCGATGTCTTGACGCTGGCACTCGCGATCGTGGGGGCCCTGAACTGGGGCCTCGTGGCGGTGGCGGAGTTCGACCTCGTCGCGACGATCGCCGGGCTCGACTTCGGCGAGACCAACGGGTTCACCCGCGTGATCTACGGCCTCGTCGGCCTGTCCGCGGTGTGGCTCATCGCTCGCTTCGGCGAGCTCGTCGCGCGCGACCGGGACCGTCAGATGGCCCGCGTCGCCGCTTAACCGCGCGGTCACACCAGGAGGGCGGGTTCACGTCGACGGACGGGCCCGTCCTCCTTCGCGTGGGCCTTAGATCGATGGTTACCCGGTCACGCGGTAGAGGCGCCAGCGGTCGGGCACCCCCTTCAGCTCGTACTCGCCGGCGTCCTCGAACATGAGCCCGCTGCCTGCCACAAGGTCCTTCACCGTCTGAGAGACGAGCACTTCCGAGGGTCCTGCGAGCGTCGCGACCCGGGCGCCGATCGACACAGTGATGCCCGCGTGCTTGCCGTCGACCAGTTCGCACTCGCCCGTGTGGACCCCGGCGCGGACCTCGAGGCCAAGAACTCGCACCCGCTCCGCGATCTCCAAACCGCAGCGGATCGCCCGGGCCGGTCCGTCGAACGTCGCATAGAAGCCGTCGCCGGCGGTGTCGTTCTCGACACCGCGCCAGCGCTGGAGGGCGGCGCGGACAACGGCGTGATGCCGTTGGACGAGCTCCTTCCAGGCGTGATCCCCGATCTGCGCCTGCCGTTCGGTGGATCCGACGATGTCGGTGAACAGCACGGTCGACAGGACGGTGTCGAGTTCCGTCGCGGAGCGCTCGACCCCGATGAATCGACGCATCGTATCGGCGATCGCGCGGGAGTTCTCCTCCGAGAGGACGTTCCCGGGAAACAGCGCCGTCTCCGCGCCTGGGATCAGGGACGCGACGTATGCCGACCGCTCCCGATCCCTCGGTTGGTCGGAGCCGGCGACGATCAGGGTCGGCACCTTCACCGAGGGGAGGACATCGCGGACGTCGGTCTCGTACCAGATCTCGGCGAGCGACCGGGCAACGTCGGGTGTGCACGCGTTGCGGCTGGCCTTCGCCATCGACCGGGCGGTCGCCGCCGGGTCGCGGCGCTGACCGGTCCACTCAGCGGCGAACACATGACCGTAGGCCATCGTCCCCCATCCTTCGATGTCCTCCAGCTCTGCCTGCCGCTGTGCCTGGGTATGGCCCCACGGGTAGTCCGGCGCCCAGCCGAACCGGGGTATCGGCTCCACCCAGACCATCGCCCGAACACGATCCGGTCTCGTCGCCGCGAGGAGGGCGTTCGGCGCCCCGGCCTCGAAGGTGCCCGACAGGACGGGACGCTCCGATCCGATGGCGTCGAGCACCGCGAGTGTGTCGGCGACCCGTGTCTCAAGGTTGGGGAGCGCGACGTTCCGACTCGAGAGCCCGATCCCGCGACGGTCGTGCAGGATCAGCCGGGAGAACGACGCTAGCTCGCGGCACCACAGTTCGTCATCCGGGTCCTCCCACAACATGTCGAGGTTGCCGGGCCAGTCCACCTGCTCGAGCACGTCGACGGATCCCCCACCGATGACCTGATAAGCGATGTAAGCGCCGTCGGAGGCTCTCGCGTAATAGGTATCGGGAAGATCCAGTTCAGCTCACCACCCGGTAGAGGCGCCAACGGTCCGGGACGCCCTTGAGCTCGTGCTCGCCGGTGTCCTCGAAGGAGAGCCCGCTGCCCGCGACGAGGTCCTTCACCGTCTGGGAGACCAGCACCTCCGATGGTCCGGCTGACGCGCCGACACGGGCGCCGATCACTACGGCCATCCCGCCGACCTTGCCGTCGATCGTCTCCACTTCGCCGGTGTGGACGCCAGCACGGACCTCGATGCCCAGCGGGGCGACCGCGTCGACGATCGATGTCGCGCACCTCACCCCCCGCGCCGGACCGTCGAACGAGGCGAAGAACCCGTCACCCGCCGTATCGACCTCCACGCCGCGGTACCGCGCGAGCTGGCCGCGGACCCGTCGGTGATGCTCCTCGACGAGCTCCTTCCAGCGTCGATCGCCGAGCTCGGCAGCCTTCTCGGTTGAGCCGGCGACGTCGGTGAACAACACGGTCGCCAGCACCCGGTCGAGCTCCGCCTCCACCTCGCCGAGCGCGACCACGAAGCGCTGCACCGCGTCGACGATCGCGTCCGGGTCGCCGACCCAGACCCAGTGCTCTCTCCCTGCGAGCTCGACGAACTTGGCGCCGGCGATCTGGCTCGCCATGTCCCGCACCTGGTCGATGGGGAAGTCGATGTCCCCGTCCTTGGCGATCACCAGCGTGGGCACGTGGATCGACGGGAGGGCATGGGTGGCGTTGATCTCGCGGTTCATGCGCTCGAGAGCGACTGCTGCACCCGGACTGGCCGACTTCCGCATGTACGACGCGACCCACGCGACCAGCCGCTCGTCGGACTCGTGACCGGGCGCCCCCCAGTCCGCGATCTCGCCCCGCGCGAACTCGAGGCTGCCCCACGACCCCTCCATCCGCGTGAGATAGGCATCCGGATCTTCCTTGTAGTCGGGGTCCCGGACCGTGAAGTCGGCCACCGTGCCGAAGAGGGCGAGGGCGATCGTCCGTTCCGGGTAGGTCGCGGCGAACAGCATCGACATGGGACCGCCCTCGGAGACGCCGAAGACGACGGCCCGCTCCGACCCCACGGCGTCCATCACCGCGCGCACGTCGTCCATCCGGGTCTCGAGGTCGGGGAGCCGCTCTTCGGGCACCCGGTCGGAGAGGCCGACCCCTCGCTTGTCGAAGAGGATCAAGCGGGAGAACGTCGCGAGGCGATCGAGCAGCCGGGCGAAGCCTGGGTCGTCCCACATCACCTCGATGTTCGTCACCCAGCCCATCACGAAGACCATGTCGACCGGTCCGTCGCCCACGACCTGATAGGCGATATGGACCCCGTCGGCGGTCTTCGCGTAGCGGGTCTGCCGATCCACGTGCTCAGGACGTGACACTCGAGCCCTGCGCCACGCGGTCGGCGCGTTCGAGCCAGGGCCGGGCTTCGAGACCGTCGAAGATCGCACGTGCCTCCGTCAGGAGCGGCGAAGGGTCGGTCTCTCGCCCCCGACCATCCAGCCACTCGCCGTACTCGAGCGATACCACCGCGATCCGGAACGGCGTCTGGATCCGCCGGAACCCCTCGATCGACTCTGCGAACAGGCGCTCGGCCTCGTCCTCCGGTCGGTCGGGCGAGCGGGCCTCGATCCGTGCGGCGTGTGCCTGGTAGAACCGCGATCGCCGGGAGACCGCGTCGGTGCGAACGATCTCGAGGATCTCCTCGACCTTGTCCCGGTCGTCCAGCTGGAGCGCCGCCTCCAACCCGAGCGCGATGGACTCCTTCACGCAGGAGTGCCCGAACGACAGCGATTCCCGCTCGGCCATCGCCATCTCGGCGAACCGCAGCGCCTCCTTCGGATCGTCCTCGGCCAAGTGGAGCGCCGCCGCGCCGCACGCGTATTCCGCCACCTCCTGGACGTCGGCCGACGTCTGCATCTCGGCGAACCGCTGCAGACGCCGGGCGGCCGCGTCGACATCACCCCGATGTACCTCGACGGCGGTTCCGTACGCGACGTAGCCCTGGTTGAAACCGAGCCGGGCCCGAGCGAACTCGTGGGGCGGGATCTCATCCAAGGACGCCACGAGCTCATCCCAGAGGCCGAGCGAGTACTTCGGGTAGACGTGTCCGAGGAGGGAGGACTCCCAGTATCGGTTCCCCACCCGGCGTGAGAGCGCCAGTCCCTCCCGGACGAGCTGGTCCGCGTCGGCGTACCGGTCCGTGGCGTCGGCGAAGTCCACGAGGTTGTTGTAGGCGCGCATCGCAGCCGAGGGCTTGTCGTGCTGGAGTGCGATCGCGAGCGCATGACGGAGCAGCGCCATCGCCTCGTTCCACCGACCGTCGTTCAGCAGGATCAACGACTTCGTGTTCAGTGCCTCGGAGAGCACCTCCGGGATGTCGAACGCCTCCGCGATCTCGAGCGCGCGGTCGATGCGCTCCAGGCCGCTCGCGCTTTCGCCGCCGAAGTAGGAGTACCGGCCGAGCTGGGCCGCCAGCTGCGCGAGGTCGGCGTTCGGCTCCTCGTCGGCCAGCACGCGGTACGCGCTCTCCATCAGCTCGAGCGCATCGACACCCTTGCCCTGCGACCACATCGCGTCGCCGAGTCGCGCGGACACGCGGGCCGCCGGGAGCATCGCGTTCTCCGACTCGAACAGCTCGATCGCCCGCCGGAAATGCTCGACGCCGGGCTCGAGATCCAAGTGCGCGACCGCCATCATCCCCGCCCGTTCGTGCAGCGCGGCAGATCCCAGGGCGTCATCGGCCAGTTCGATCGCGCGCTCCGCGTATCGCTGCGCCTCCTCATTGGCGCCGAGGGAAGCCGCTCGCTCACTCGCTTTCCGCAGCATCGCGAGCGCGTCCAGCCGGACCCCTTCCGCGTCGTCGTCGTCCGGCGCGGCGAGGTACGCGTCGAGGAGGTGCGAGGCCACGACCTCGACGATCTCGTCTTCGTCGGTCACCGAGCGAAGGTAGGCCGCGGCCGCGAGATGCCGCGTTCTTCGCTCCCGCTTCGACATCGTGTCGTAGGCGACCTTCTTGACGAGGTCCTGCAGGAATCCGTACTGGCCCCGATCCGACAGGAGCGGATCGATCGAGATCGAGAGCACCTCCTTCCCGACGAGGGAGCTCAGGAGGGCGGAGACCTCGTCCTCGGGCAGGCCGGTGATCGCCACGAGCCCCTGGAGCGTGAACGTCCGGCCGAGGACGGCGGCGTCCTGCAGCAGCCTCCGTTCCTGGAGCTCGAGACCGTCGAGGCGCGCAGCGATCAGGGCCTGGAGCGACTCGGGCACCTCGAGGGTCTCGAGGGACCCGTCGAGGCGGAACGAACCGTTCTCGCGGACGAGGATCCCCCTGTCGATCAGCATGCGGACCGTCTCTACCGCGTAGAAGGGGATCCCCTCGGCGCGTTCGAGGATCCGCCCCCGTACGCTCTCCGGGAGACCGGGGATCGGGTCGCTGAGCAGGGAGTCCATCTGCTCGCTCGGCAGCGGCTCGAGGAAGATCGACGTGAAGTTGCGTGTCCCGGCGCCCCATGCGGGCCGCCGCTCCGTCAGCTCCGGGCGCGCGAGCGTCACTACGAAGATCGGGCGATCCCGCGACCACTCCACCAGGTACTCGATGAAGTCGAGCAGGGCGCTGTCGGCCCAATGGATGTCCTCGAACACCATCACGGACGGCCCTCGGTCGGCGATCCGTTCGAAGAAGATCCGACACGCCGCGAACAGGTTCTCCTGGTCGCCGACGCCGCCCTCCTCCATACCGAGGAGGTGACCCAGGCGCGGTCCCACGAAGCGGCGCTCGGCCTCGTCCGGGACGTGCTCGTGGATCGATGCCGTGAGCTTCGCGAGCGCCGACGACGATTCCTCGTCCTCGAGGATGCCGGCGCGTCCGCGGACCATCTCCGCGAGTGCCCAGAACGCGACGCCTTCCCCGTAGGCGAGGCAGCGCCCCTGGTGCCACCAGACGTCGTCGACGAGCCCGTCGATGTACTTGTTGAACTCCCAGAGGAGCCGCGACTTCCCGATGCCCGCGACCCCCAGCACCGAGACGAGGTGCACCTTCCCGTGATCGGCGGAGTCGTGGAACAGCTCCTTGATCATCCGGAGCTCGCGATCGCGGCCCGTGAACTGGGGCTCGAGGGCGGTGGACCTGGCCGGCGCCCGCCGGAGCCCGAACACACGCGACGCGCGCCAGAGATCGATCGGCGCTTCCTTCCCCTTCAACTCGAACGAGCCGGCGGGTTCGTAGGAGATGACCCGGTCCGTCGTGCGAAGCGTCGACTCGCCGACCAAGACGGAACCGGGCGTCGCGACCGACTGGATCCGGGAGGCGGTGTTCACGAGATCGCCCGCGACCATCCCCTGACCCTCGGCGCCGAGGGCGACCGCCGCCTCGCCGGTCAGCACACCGGCCCTGGCGCGCAGGTCGGGCGCGCCCACCTCCTCCCCGAGGCCCCGCACGAGGGCGGTGAGCTCCAACGCCGCACGGACGGCGCGCTCCGCGTCGTCCTCGTGCGCGATCGGCGATCCCCAGAGCGCCATCACCGCGTCGCCGATGAACTTCTCGACGACGCCGCCGTAGCGCGCGACGACCCGCCGGCTCTCATCGAAGTAGCGAGACAGGAGGTCGCGGACCTCCTCGGGATCGCGCGATTCCGAGAGCGTCGTGAACCCCACGAGGTCGGCGAACAGCACGGAGACGAGCCGGCGCTCGGTGGTGGGCGGCTCGCGCTCCTCGGCGACCCGGGCCGCGGCGGCCGACGCCCGGCCGAGCGGCGTGCCGCACTCGCCGCAGAACCGCTGCCCCGGTGGATTCGAGGCACCGCACGAGCTGCAGGGCGCCGCGAGAGGGTTCCCGCACTCACCGCAGAACCGCTGTCCGACGGGATTGTCGTGACCGCAGCTCGGGCACCGCATGGCGATCTCCTCCGGCTCGGGCCTTGTGTGGGTGGTGGACGACTGAGGTCACCCGACCCGAGCGGTCAGTATGGCCGTGCGGCAGCCGCTCGGCTAGAGCGGCTGCCAGTCGGGAGCGAAGTCGAACCTTGCGAACGTGCGATGGACGGCGGCTCCGGACCCGTCCGCGCGGATGGTCCAGATGTTGAACCGCAACCCGTCCTTGGACCGTCGATCGAACGCGATGCGCTTCCCGTTCGGCGAGAACGTCGGGGCGAACTCGTGCCGAGTGTTGAACGTGAGCTTGACCTCGTGGCTCCCGTCCGAGCGCATCTTCCAGATGTTCCCGTTCCGGGAGAACGCGATCCGCACCCCGTTCGGCGACCAGTCCGGGCGCTCGTCCACCCGAGGGCCGGCCGTCAGGCGGGTTGGGTTGGAGCCGTCGGCGTCGATCACCCAGATGTCGTCGGGGCCTGCTCGGTCACTCGTGAACGCGATCTTCGTGCCGTCGGGCGACCACTCGGGGAACGCGTCGAACCCGTTCGTGAGCGTGAGCTGGGTCTGGTTCGCGCCGTTCGCGTCCATCACCCAGATGTCCTGCGACGGGTCGTTGGCATCCGACGTGAACGCGATCTGGGTCCCATCGGGCGACCAGGTCGGCCAGGTCTCCTGGACGTCGGGAGTGGACGTGAGCCGAACCTCGGCGCTCCCGTCGGCGTTCATCGACCAGATGTCGCAGTTCGGGAAGTCGCCCTCCCCGCAACGGGAGAAGGCGATCAGCGTCCCGGTGGCATTGTAGTCGGGCATGCCCTCCTGCCGGTGCGCGGTGTGCGTCAGCCGGTTCGTGCCGGTGGTCCCGGGGCGGACGATCCAGATATCGTTCTGACCGTTCATCGTCCGACCGAACGCGATCTCGCCGTTGCCGCCGGGGAACGCGGCGTTCGCCGTGGGAGCGAGGACGATCGACAGCATCAGTGACAGGACCACGGACCACGCGAGCGTCATGCGCCGCACGAGCACCACCTCCGTCGCTTCCCGGGGCGGTCCGGTTGACCAGACCCGACACGCCGAGCGTAGCCGACCCGGTGGTCCGGTGCGGAGGGTCGTGGGCTGCCGATCGTTCCTACCGGCCTGCTTCGGACATGATCGAGCGACCGGCGAAGTAGGCGCCTTCGTCGATCGCGAGCGTCTTGCACGTGATGTCACCCTCGACGCGCGCCTGGCCGCCGATGCGGACGCCCTGCTCCGCCACGACGTCACCGGTGACGGCGCCGTGCACGGTCACGTTCTGGGCGTGCACGTCCCCCTCGACGCGACTCTGCTCCGGCAGCACCACCGCGCCCGGCGCGGTGAGGTTGCCCTTGACTCGTCCGGCGAGACTGATCGTCTGGGCGTTGATGTCGGCCCGCACCTCGCTGCCGGCCGCGACCGACACCTCGCCCTCAACGGTGATCGCGCCGGTGAGGCGGCCGTGGATCCGGAGGGAGCCCGCCGAGGTGAGCGTGCCCTCGATCCGTGCGCCGCGTCCCACGACCGAGATGTCGTCGCTCCGCTGATCGGCCACGCTGCCTCCTCCGTTCGGTCGGCTGAGTCCGAAGCAGCCTACGATGCCGGTCATGGCCGGGACCAATCCGAAGACGCGCGCATCTCGCGAGGTCACGATCTCGCGGCCCGACAAGCAGCTCTGGCCCGACCTCGGCTTCACGAAGCAGGACTACGCCGACTACCTGAGCGCCGTCGCGGACGACATGCTCCCCTGGCTCCACGACCGGCCGGTCACGATGGTCCGGGCGCCGGACGGCGTCGGGGGCCAGCGCTACTACCAGAAGGCGGCGCCGACCTACGCGCCCTCGTGGGTCCGCACAACGCGCATCCCCGCCCCGAGCGCCGGGCGTGACGTCGACTACGTCGTGTGTCAGGACCTCCCGACCCTCGTGTGGCTCGGGAACCAGGCCGTCCTCGAGTTCCATCCGGCGCCGGTACGGCGGGATCGTCTCGACAAGCCCGATCTCCTGGTGGTGGACATCGATCCCCCCGCGGACGACGCGTTCGCGATGGCCGTCGAGGTGGCGTTCCTCGTCCTCGAGGTGCTCGACGACCTCGGCCTGCCGTTCGGGATCAAGACGACCGGCGGGAAGGGGCTGCACGTCGTGGTGCCGATCGAGCGGCGGGTCGGCCAGGACGAGCTCCGCGCCGCGGTGACGCGGCTCACCGAGATCGTGGTGGAGCGCCGTCCCGACCTCGTGACCGCGGCGTTCCGCAAGGCGAAGCGGGGCGGGCGCGTGATGCTGGATCCGTCGCGGAACGGGACCGGCGCGACGATCGTGGCGCTGTACTCCGCGCGCGCCCGGGCGGACGGGACGATCTCGTTCCCGGTCGCACCGGAGGAGCTGGGCTCGGTCTCGCCCGCGGACTTCACGCTGCGGACGGTGCCGGCACTGCTCGACCGGCCCGGCCCGAAGCGCTGGCGCGCGCTCGCGGACGAACGGGGCCGGCTCCCGAAGGACCTCCTCAGCTCGGGGTAGCGTACGCGGGCGACCTCAGCGAGGAGGGGGACGATGAAGCCCGAGGACGAGCTGCCGTCGGCGCCGACATCACCACCGCCGTCGGAATGGGTGCCACCGCCCCCGGAGCAGCCGGCGGCGACCACGCCATCGCCGGCCACCGGCGCGGACCTCGCGCTGGCGCTCGTGGGAGGCCTCGTCGGCGCGATCGTGGGCGGCATCGCCTGGGGCTACCTCGTGAGGTCGATCGACACGGAGCTCGGCATCGCCGCGATCGGCGTCGGCATCCTCGCGGGCTTCGGGGTCGCGTTGCTCGCGCGGGGCAAGCGCGGCGTGGCCCTCCAGGTGATCGCGGCACTCACGGCCGCACTCGGCATCCTCTGGGGCAAGTACTTCGCCTTCGTCCTCGTCGCCCGTGATCTCCTCAGGGAGAGGTTCGGCGTCGGGAGCGAGGCGCTCCCGCTCTTCTCGGGTGACACGTTCTCCCTGTTCACCGACACGTTCCCGGAGCTCTTCGGCGGCTTCGATGTCGCGTGGATGGCGTTCGCCGTGTACACGGCGTGGCGGATCCCCGCCGGCCAGGGCTTCGGTCGCATGGCGCCGGGCGCGCGGCGGAGCTAGCCCGCTCGGCCCGGACGCTCGGGTTCCGGAAGTACCCAGGCCGATCTGAGCGATCTCGCCCGGAAGATGGGCGGTTCCTCGTCTACCCGCGCTCGGCGGGGCGTCCGACGATGCCTGCGACCGCTACGAGAGGAGGATCAGATGGACACGCAGGCAACCGGGAGGCGTCGCCTCCCTCGCGTCCTGTCCATGGCCGCCCTCGCCTGCTTCGCGCTCCCCTTCCTCACCGTGACGTGCTACGGCGAGACCACGGTGAGCGGGGTGCAGGCGGCCACGGAGATCGATCTCTACCCCGACGACACTGCCGGGGAAGGTGAGCTGTTCCGCGAGGAGTCGGCGAACGGGTTCGCGCTGGTGGCCCTGGTGGCCGCCGTCGTCGGCGTGGTCGCGGCGTTCGGATCAGCGGGCTCCCGGCGGGTCGTGTGGGCCTCGGCCGTCGGCGCGATCGCCCTCCAGGGCCTCTTCGCGTACGCGTTCTACCGCTCGTGGGGCGGAGCGTGGCCCCGGATCGGGTTCACCGGCGCCCTGATGTTGCTGGTGGCAGCGTCGTGGGCGGCGGCCGGCAGCGTGCCCCGGTGGGTGATGGTGCTCACGGCCGGCCTCGCGGTCTCGATGCTCCCGGGGACCGTGCTCGGCATCGATGTCATCCCGGAGTCGCCGTTCATCTACATGCCCATCTACGCCGGTGGATTCATCGCGCTGTTCCTGGCGGTGGGAGCGATCCGCGCGTCGATGAGGCCGGCGAAGGCCGTCTCCCGGGACCCCCGCCCGAGCACCCCAAGGATGGTGGGGGCGGGGATCGTCGGAGCCGTCTGCCTGGCGGCTGCGGCCGTCGCCTCTCCGCTCTTGATGAGCTCCATGGACATGAGCGAGTACGGGCCCGGCGCGGTGCCGTGGGGCTACGCCTTCGGGCTGCTCGTGGTCGCGATCACCGCCGTAGCGAGCTTGGGTGCATGGGTCGCGGGAGATGCGATCGTCCACGGCCGGCGGCGCGCGCGGTTCGCCCGGATGCGGGCCGTGGTCGGCACCTAAGGGGAAGGGAACGTCCGCCGCCCCCGGTCGCGGGGCGGACGTTCTCGTGCTCCACCGCGACACGCTCCGGCGTACACTCGCCGCGCGACGGCCGAAGGAGCCTGCCAAGGAGCGATGGTGGAGCGCGACCTCCTCCCCGAGGCCGAGCCCGGGCGGCGGGGGCTCTGGCTCGGGATCCTCGTCTACCGATGGGCCTCCTTCGCGCTCACCGTGGTCCTCGCGTCGATCGTCCCGCTCGAAGAGCCGGCGCTGGCGTGGATCGTGATCGCCGCGGTGGGGATCTGGATCGGCGCCGTCACCTGGCTCCGGGCCTGGGAACGGCCCGCCACCCGATGGATCGATCTGGCCGTCTCGGCGGGGTTCCTCCTGGTCGCACCCGTGCTCGCCGAACCGGGGTCGCTCAGTGAGCAGCCGTTCCTCGGCGCCGCCTATCCCTTGTCGACGGTGCTCACGTGGGCGGCCACCGCCGGCCTCGTGCCGGGACTGGCCGTCGCCGGGCTGTTCTTCGTCCCGCTCGCGCTGTCGCGGCCCTTGAACGACCTCCCCTACGACCAGCTGTCGGCGGGTGAGATCGCCGGCGTGATCACGATGGGCGTCTACTACGCGTTCGGCGCCGTCACGATCGGGTTGTTCGCCGGGACGCTGGAGCGGGCGGCGCGCGACCTGCGGCGAGCGAACGAGGCCGCGCTCGCCGAACGGGAGCGAGCCGCGCGGTCCAGGGAGCGCGAGGCGATGGCCCGGACCCTGCACGACTCCGTCCTCCAGTCGCTCGCGCTCGTGCAGCGGCGTGGTCGTGAGCTCGCTGCGCAGGATCGGGTCGCGGGGTCCGACGTGGCGGAGCTCGCCCGTGTGGCCGAGGACGAAGAGCGTCAGCTCCGGGCGCTCCTGCGTCGGGAGCCGGAGGACGCGCCCGACGGCACGCTCCCCTTGCTGACCGTGCTCCAGGCGGCCGCGTTCGGGATCTCGGGGATCGCCGTGACGGTCTCCACGGTCGATCCCGTCTGGATCTCGGCGAGCGGGGCCGAGGAGGTCTCGGCCGCCGTCCGGCAAGCTCTCGACAACGTGGTCGAGCATGCGCGGGCGACCGGCGTCACGATCTTCGGCGAGCGCGACGCGTCCGAGATCGCGATCTCGGTCCGCGACGACGGCGACGGCTTCGTGGTCGACGAGGCGGCGATGGCGGCCGACGGGAAGCTCGGGATCTCGCGGAGCATGCGCGGGCGGATCGAGCAGATCGGTGGGACGATGCGGCTCGTGAGCACGCCGGGACGGGGCACGGAGGTGGAGTTCCGCCTCCCCGCGCCCGGGAGGACGAGCGACGAGGCGGGCGAGCCTTGAGCCGGGACGTCGGCTTGGACGACGGCGGGGATGCGGCCGAGCAGATCCGGGTCGTGATCGTCGACGACCATCCCTCGCTCCGCGACGGCGTACGAGCCGATCTCGAGGGCTCGGGGGTGGCGACCGTGGTCGGCGAGGCCTCCGACGGCGGGGAGGCGATCGACGTGGTCCGGCGGTCGATGCCCGACGTCGTGCTGATGGACCTCTCGATGCCGACCGTCCAGGGCGTGGACGCGATCAAGGCGATCGCCGAGGAGCTCCCGCACGTCAAGATCCTTGTGCTCTCCGCGTCCGAGGCGGAGGCGAACGTCCTGGAGGCGATCAAGCTCGGCGCCGCCGGGTACCTGCTGAAGACATCGACCGCCGCGGAGCTCGCCGACGGCGTCACGCGGGTCTACGCGGGCGACGCGGTGTTCACGCCGTCGCTGGCCGGGCTCCTCCTCTCGGAGTTCCGTCGGACAGCGGACGTGGAACCCGGTGAGCCGGGGCTCACGCAGCGCGAGAACGAGATCCTGCGACTCGTCGCGAAGGGCTACGCGTACGGCGAGATCGCCCAGGAGCTCTTCATCAGCACGAAGACCGTCCAGAACCACGTGCGGAACATCCTCACGAAGCTGCACCTGCGGAGCCGCTACGAGCTGATGCGGTACGCGATCAAGCGAGGCCTCGACCACACGGAGTAGGCCGCTACTCCTCGTCGACGCGACGGAGCTTCTTGATCCTCGCGCGTCGCTTCTTCGCGGCGATGCGCCGGTCGACGGCCCGCTTGCCGGGCTTCGTGGGCCGGCGCGTGCGGGGTGGTGGGGCGAGCGCCGCCGCGAGGATGCCTTTCAGCCGTTCCTCCGCGGCCTCGCGATTCCGCAACTGCGATCGTTCCTCCTGCGCGGTGATCGTGAGCACGCCGTCGGTGAGCCGATCGGCCAGGCGCTCGAGCGCGCGGGCACGCTGCACCGGCCCGAGCGCGGTGGTCGTGGTGAGGTCGAGGCTGAGCTGCACCCGCGAGTCCGCTGTGTTGACCGACTGCCCCCCGGGTCCCGACGACCGGCTGAAGCGCCACCGCAGCTCCTTCTCCGGGATCGTGACGGAGCGTGTGACGCGGAGCGGGCCGGGCACGGGGCTTGTCGGCCGGGCCGGCTATCCGGTCGGGTCGGCGGCGGAGCTCTGGTCGACGATGGCGACCGCGTCCTCGACGGTGGCGAGAGTCTCCTGGGCCTTGCTCTGAGCCGAGGCGACGCCCTCGATCGCGGCGACGCCGTCCTCAACGATGGCTGCGGCTCCGTCCCCGATCGCAGCGCCGCCGTCCCCGATCGCAGCGCCGCCGTCCTTCGGGCCACCGCCCCCGCCGTTGTCAGAACCCGGCGTTGGTTCCGGCACGGTCCCTCCGTCGGTCTTCTCCTCCAGGGTCGTCACCGAGACGACGGCGGACGGCGGCGAATCGCCCCCGGCGTTCGTCGCGACGACCCGGTACAGGTAGGTGGTCTCCGGGAGGAGCGCCGAATCCGTGTAGGCGGTGACGTCCGTGCCCGTCGTGCCGATCACGGTCCAACCGATCGAGTCCTCCGTCGAGCGCTCGATCCGGTAGCCGGTCTCGCTCGCGCCGTCGGCCCAGGAAAGGTCCACCGTCGTGGAGGTCGCGACCCCCATCACGGATGGTGCCTCGGGCGGCGCCACCGAGGTCGTGGCCGACACGATGTCGGACGCGACCGCAGCTCCCGAGGTCGTGATCGCGGAGACCCGGTACCAATACGTCGTCGCCGGCTCGAGGTGCTGGTCCGTGTAGTCGGTGACATCGCTCTTCGTCCTGGTGACGAACGCCCAGGAAGTCGTGATGCTCGGCGCCTCGTCCGCGCGCTTGATCGAGTACGCCGTGGCCGTTGGCACCTCGCGCCACTCGATGTGGATCGCGGTCGACGAGTGTGACTCGGCAGCAACCGCTTCGGGGACATCCCCTCCCGCGGTGGTGATGGGAGGCGCCCAGCCCGGATCCGGCGATGTCGCGACCGAGGGATCCGGCACGGTCCCCGCGGGGTCGGTCGATCGCGTCGGTCCCGTGCCGAGCGAGAGCTCATCCGAAGCGAGCTCGGAGGAGTTTGGCTCGCGGGCCGATGCGCCCCCTTCACTTCCCGGGGTGGGGGTGGTGAAGACGGCCACGGCCACGAACGCGGCCGACACGGCGACGCCGACCGATCCCCTCAAGAGCCGTTTCGGGGAGAGGCCGACGGGGCGATCCTCGACCGGCGGGCTCTCGAACTGGTGCGCCGAGTGCGTGCGCGCGCCGGCGGGGACCGTCGTGAACTCGCGCCAGAGCTCGTCCAGCTCTCGGATCTCTCGGTTGAGTCGATGTTGAGTCAGGAGCTCGAGTCCGGCGAACCACCCCAGCACGAGGAAGTTCAGCCCGAACACAGCCGCCAGCACCCAAACCAGGACATCCATGGGAGCCCTACCCTACGCCCCCAAGGGCCCTGGGGTCCATCCCGGTCCGAGGTCCCCTCACGGGGCCCTCGAAAGGCCCTCCGAACGACCTGGCGCGACCCAGTGCTACCCGGCCGCGACTCGCTCGGCGGCGCGCATGACCCGCAGCGCGTTGCGCCCGGCCACCTTGGCGAGGGCCTCGTCGTCGTAGCCGCGGTCGGCGAGCTCGGCGAACAGGGCGGGATACGTCGACACGTCCTCGAGCCCGTCGGGCATCCCCTGAAGCCCGTCGAAGTCGCTCCCCACGCCCACGTGGTCGATGCCGGCCCCTTCGCGGATGTGGTCGATGTGGTCGGCCACGTCCTGGATCGAGCTGGCAGGGGTCGGCTGGGACTCCTCCATCTGCTCCACGGCGGCGCGGACCGCGTCGGGGTCGTCGGGATGCTCCTCCTTCAGCCTGCGGATCTCCCGCCACTCGGCCTCGTTGGCCTCCGCGCCCTCGGCGGTGAGGAACCAGGGCACGAAGGTCGCACAGATGACGCCGTCCGTACGACCCACCAGCTCGATCACGTCGTCGGGCACGTTGCGCGGTACGTCGCAGAGCGCGCGAGCGTTCGAGTGCGAGAAGAAGACGGGTGCACTCGAGACCTCGATCGCTTGCCGCATCGTGTCCTCGGAGACGTGCGACAGGTCGACGAGCATCCCGAGGCGGTTCAGCTCGCGGACGACCTCCTCCCCGAACGTCGTGAGCCCGCCGTGTGCCCGCTCGCCGGTCCCCGAGTCCGCCCACGGCGTGTCGTCGTTGTGGGTGAGGGTGAGGTAGCCCGCGCCGAGACCGGCGAGGATCCGCAGGGCGCCGAGCGACGAGCCGATCGACTGCCCGCCCTCGACGCCGATCATCGACGCGACACGCCCCGCCGCCGCGATCCGCTCCACGTCGTCGGCCGTGCGGGCGAGCTCGAGGCGGTCGGGATGCGACCGCACGAGCGCGAACAGCGCGTCGATCTGCTCGAGCGTCATCGTCACGGCCGCGTGCGGATCGGCGAGGTCCGACGGGACGTAGACCGACCAGAACTGTCCGCGGACGCCTCCCCGCTCGAGGCGCGGGAGATCCGTGTGGAGGCTCGGGGCGGACGCGCTCACGTCGTGCGCCTCGCCGTTCTCCGCCGCCTTCCGGAGCGCCCACACCAGGTCGTTGTGCCCGTCGATCAGCGGCGCGGATCGGAGCAGCTCGACGATCCGGTCCGATGCCATCCGCGGATGGTACGCCTCGCGTGTCGGTCCCGCTGTCGATCGCTACGGCCACCCGGACCCGTGCTAGGTGGTATGCTTCCTGCATGTCACAACAGATCGCGATACGCATCCCAGACGCTCTGGCAGCACAGCTCGAGGAGCTCGTCTCCTCGGGTCGCTTCGAGACGAAAGCGGACGCCGTCCGCACCGCGTTGGAGGCGATGATCGATGCGACGCGGAGAGCGGACATCGGCCGGCAGATCGTCGAGGGATACCGGCGCGTTCCCCAGGAGGACGGCGACGTCGCCGCGGCGAGCCAGGCCGCCGCCCGCTCGATCGACGAAGAGCCGTGGTGAGATGACGATCGAGCGCGGCGAGGTCTGGTGGGCCGAGACGCCGGAGTCCTCGAAGGGCCGACCGTTCCTCGTCCTCACCCGGAACGAGGCGATCCCCGTCCTGCGAACCCTGCTCGTCGCGCCGATCTCCCGCACGATCCGGCGCATCCCGACGGAGGTCCCCCTCGGACTCTCCGAGGGCCTGCCGGTCGCGTCCGCGGCGACGTTCGACGCCGTACTCACGGTCCCGAAGTCGATGCTCGTTCGCAGGATGGGTGCCCTCGCGCCGGATCGCCACGCCGAGCTGTGCGAGGCGTTCGCCGCGGCCGTCGATTGCTGACGCGATCGGCGATGCGCCATGCTGGGCACGTGGCCGACTGGAACAAGGTCATCATCGAGGAGTTCCGCGCCAACGAGGGGAAGGTCGGCGGCTACTTCGACGGCGCGACGGTCCTCCTGCTCCACACGATCGGTCGTCGCACAGGGAAGGATCACGTCACGCCCCTGGTCTACCTCCCCGACGGCGAGCGCTGGGCGGTTGTCGGTTCCAAGGGCGGAGCGCCCGCGGATCCCGACTGGGTGCGCAACCTCGAGGCGAACGAGGAGGCGACGATCGAGGTGGGCACCGAGACGATCCCGGTGCGCGCCACGCAGATCCTCCGCGGTGGCCCCGAGTGGGACGACCTCTACGCCCGGCAGGTCGCACGCCGAGAAGGCTTCGCGGACTACCTCGTGAAGACCGAGGGCATCCGGACGATCCCCGTGATCGTCCTGGAACGCCGCGCCGTCTAGAAGTCCCGGCGCCCCTCGAAGTGCCCGGCGACCTCGGGCCGCGTGAGCTGATACAGGGCGACGCGATGCCCGCCCGGGCCCTCGAACGAACAGATCGGTCCGTGCGGGATCTCGAACCGGTGCTCCCGACGCCAGCCCCGACCCTCGAGGCTCTCGAGCGCCACGTCCAGATCGGGGACGCGATACACGAGGATCGAGCGGTCGCCCTCCAGGTGATCCGTCAACAACACGAGCGGGGGATCGTCGCTGAGCTCCACGGCCGCCACCCTCGTCCCCATCGAGTCGATCGCGAACACCACACGGCCACCGAGGACCTCGCCGAACCATCGGAGATCCTCGGCGACGTCGCGGCTCGGGACGTAGAGGAAGTCGAGCGATCCGAACGGCGTCGCGCCGGGCACTACGCGGCGATCGCGGCGATCGCGTTCGGAACGGTGTCCTCCGGCGTCACCGGCGACCACACCTGCTCGATCCGCCCCTCCTCGTCCACCAGGAAGGAGGAGCGCAGGATGCCCATGTACGTGTGGCCTCCGCGATGCTTCTCGACCCACGTGCCCCAGGCCGTCGCCACCTCATGCTCCTCGTCGGCGAGCAACGGGAACCCGAGGTGGTACTTCTCGTCGAACCTGCGCTGCTTCTCGGGATCGTCCGGCGAGATCCCCACGACATCGAGGCCGATGCCCGCGAGCTCCTGCCGATGGTCGCGGAGATCGCACGACTGGACGGTGCACCCGGGCGTGTCCGCCTCCGGGTAGAAGTACACGAGCACCTTCTTGCCGCGGTAGTCCTCGAGTCGCACCGTCTCACCGTGCTGCTCGAGGAGCGAGAACCCGGGGGCGGGGTCGCCCACTTTGAGGGTCGTCATGCCCGTCACTCTATGCGCGGACGGGTCCAACGACCCCGCTAGGCTCCTCCTGGTGGACGCCAGGGGTCGGTGGTGGTTCGGGCTCACGGCTCTCGCGGTCCTCACGGGACTGGTCGTCCAGGTCTTCGTCGTCGCCGACCGCGAGACGGGGTTCTTCGACACCCCCACGGAGCGCGCCCTCAACGTGTTCGCGTTCTTCACGATCCAGTCGAACATCATCGTCGGCATCACGAGCCTCCTGCTCGCCCTCCGCACGGATCGAACGTCGATCGTCTTCCGGGTCGCCCGGCTCACGGGCATCGTCGCGATCACGATCACGTTCGTCGTCTTCCACGTCGCGATCGCGCACCTGTTCGAGTTCGAGAGCTGGTCGCTCGTCGCCGACCGGATCCTCCACGCGATCGTGCCCATCCTCGCCGTCGTCGGATGGCTGATGTACGGGCCGCGCGGCCTGGCGCCGCGGAGGGTGATGTGGCTTTCCCTCGTGTACCCGGTCGCCTGGTGCATCTTCACCTTGGTCCGGGGCGAGCTCGTCGGCTGGTATCCCTACCACTTCATCGACGTCGGGGTGCTCGGCTACGCCAGGGTGACCGTCAACTGCCTCTCGGTCGCGGTGCTGTACCTGGGTGTGGCCGCGGGGCTCAGCACGTTCGACGGCTGGCTCGCGCGCTTCGCCGACTCGGTCGGACGAACCCCTCCGACGCTAGCGAGGGGCGGAAGCGAGCCGTTCGGCCGATGGTCGGCCCGGTTGCTCCACGGATACACTCGCCGCCCATCTCCGTCCGCTCACGATCCCAGGGAGGGACCCCCGCATGAGCGTGAAGCGTCTGTTGCTGACTGCGACGGCTGCGAGTCTCCTGATCACCGGCTTCGTCCCGATGGCGCACGCGGTGAAGCTCGGCGCGCGCGTCTGCATCGAGCGCCACGATCACCTCGGCCCCGAAGGTCGGCTCCGCGACGCGATGGAGCGTCCGGAGGTCGACGAGCTTCAGGGCTGGATCGCCAAGCATCCTCGGCTCGCCGCTCGCGCCGCGGCCGCCGCCGACACCGTGGTGATCAAGACGTGGATCCACGTGATCCGCGAGGACCGCACGGTCACGGGAGGCAACATCCCGCGCGGCTGGATCGACGAGCAGATCGCGGTGATGAACGCGGCGTTCGGCGGCGACACGGGCGGCGCGGACACCGGGTTCGCCTTCGAGCTCGCCGGCGTGACCCGCACCACGAACGCGGACTGGTTCCACATGCACAGCCAGGGACAGGACCGCAAGATGAAGTTGGCCCTGAAGCGCGGAGGTCTCCGGACCCTGAACATCTACACGGTGGATCACCGAACGCTGCTCGGCTACGCGTGGCTCGCTCAGGACGCCGAGAAGATCGGCGCGCTCGACGGCGTGGTGGTCCACTACCAGTCGCTCCCCGGCGGCAACTTCGAGATCTACAGCGAGGGTGACACCGCGGTGCATGAGATCGGCCACTGGATCAACCTGTTCCACACGTTCGACGGTGGGTGCAACCGCGGCGACAAGGTCGGTGACACCGCACCCGAGGCCTCGCCGGCGTTCTTCTGTCCCGAAGGCAGGGATACGTGCAAGACCGCCGGCCTCGACCCGATCACGAACTTCATGGACTACACCCAGGACGACTGCATGTTCGAGTTCACCGAGGGGCAGGCGGTGCGGATGCAGCAGGCCTGGGCCGCGTTCCGCACGTAGGGATCCGCTACCGGAGGTCCGGGTTCAGCGAGTAGATCGGGACGATCTGGCCCCGGTCGAGCACGTGCCCGTCGATCGCCGCGCGGAACTCCTCGAGCGTGAACCCGGACCCGAGGCCGAGCGAGTCGACGTCGACCGCGTACACGGTCGTCTCGTAATGATGGACGTGCTCGTCGTTCCACGGCGGGAACGGCCCGTCCCACCCGCCGTAGGTTCCCTCGAGGTCGGCGTTGCCCTCGAAGAGCCCGCGGTACCCGTTCTGCCCCGTGACCGCCCCGAGCGCGGGCGGCTCGGGCGGCTTGCCGTGGGCGACGAAGCCGTCGCCCCCGGCACCCTCGGCCAGCTCGTGGACGCTCGGCGGGATGTCGGCCACGAGCCAGTGCGCGAAGTCGACGCGCGGCTCGTCGTCGCCGAGCGGCAGCCCCTCGACGCCCATCCGCGTTCGATCCGCGGGCACGTCGGGATCGACGACCGAGATCGCGAAGGAACGGGTCCCTTCGGGCTCGCCCGACCACCGGAGATGCGGGCTCAGGTCGCGGCCGGCCATCTCGGCTTTGCCGTCGGCGGTCGGTGTGGCGACCGCGTGGATCTCCGCGATCGGCTGGCCGTCCGCGACGCTCGTGCTCTCGACCCGCAGCGCCATCGCGTACCTCCTCCGTGAGTCGTTGGGCAGAAGGCTCGCACCCGCGCGCGCCGGTCGACAACCCACCCTCGACGCCCGAGCGTCAGCCCGTGACGAAGAGCTCGGCGAGATGCGCGGCCTCGTCGTCGAGCGCACGGCGCGTCTGGGTCGACACGCGCTCGAACGGCTCCGTCACGATCCGCCCCTGCTCGTGACGCCAGCTCCCCGCCACCTGCCCGTCCAGGAGGAACGTGTGGATCGAGTGGGGGGTCTTCGTGTTGAAGACGCGCGCCCGGTAGCGCTCGGGGAGGATCTGGGTTCGTCGGGCGTGCGTCAGGAGGGTCGCGTCCCATGCGGGGAGGAACCGGACCGGCGCCGGGGTCTCGGGATCGGGGAGCGGTGCCCTTCGGACGTCGAGCAGCTCCTTGCCTCCCTCGTCGAGGAAGCGGCGGAGCGGGATCCGCTCGAAGGCAGCGGTGAGCACGCGCGCCGGGATGCCCGTGAAGCTGACGACGTCCGCGCGCGAGGCCGGCCCGAAGGCGGCGAGGTACCGGCGCACGAGATGCGCGGTCCCTTCCTCTTCGGTCACGGCGGGCGGTTCGCCGAGCCAGTCGGACGCGAGACCGTAGAGGTCGGCGCGCGGCTGCTCCCAGGTACCGAACGGAGGGACCCGGACGAGGTCGAGCCAGAGCCCGACGCCGTTCCAGGTGGGGTTGTCGAGCCCGAGGGTCGAGACGATCTCGGCACGGCGCTTGGGCCCATCGGCCAGGAACCGCGCGGTCTTCCTGGCCGCGGTGGCCGCCTCGCTCGCCGGGCGGCGGAAGCCCCGGATCCACCCCTCCCGGCGATGCTCTCGGACCGCGGCCGAGAACAGCCAGAAGTCGCTCCTCGATGCCATGTGGATCGTCGTCCGCATCATCCAGGCCTGGACGACGGCCTTCCGGTGCAGCGCTCGGGTGAGATCGTCTCGCCGGAAGCCATCGTGGCGGGTTCGCAGGGCGATGTAGCCGGCGGGGGCGTACTGGGTCTGGAGGCCTCCCACCCGTTCGATCGTCCTCGGAACGCTCGTCGTCGCCCGCTCCAACAGGTGCTGTCGAGCCAGGAGGGCTCTGTTGAGCTCTCGCGTGGAGAGGGTCCTCGTCGGTTCCGGGTCTCCGCTCACCGGGAGGAGCCTAGCCCGCGCCGTCCTCGCGCTTGTCGCTTCCCAGAGTCCGTCGGTAGGGTCCTCGACGGACCCGTCGGACGTATGACGGGGAACGACAGTCGTTGTGATCGACGTAGCCGGCAACCAGGGAGAACATCCGATGCAGCTCGAGATCAACGCGACCGACGACGGCTATCGCCTGGAGGGGGAACTCGACATGGCGACCGCGGGTGCGTTGACCGAGCTCCTGCTCGCGGCCTCGGGCGGCGACACGCCGCTCGTGCTCGATTTCTCCGGGGTTTCGTTCATGGACAGCAGTGGCCTGCGGGCCCTCCTCGAGGGAGCCGGCCTCCCGAACGGGGGCGAGCCCGTGGTCGTCCAGGACCCCTCACCCCAGGTGCGCCACGTCTTCGAGATCACCATCCCGGACGGAGTGCCGGGGCTGGAGATCCGTCCCTGAGCCCTCCGACCCGTTCGTGCTCGCCGGGCTACTCGGGCTCCGATGCCGGGATCGACTCCACGACATGGTCCGGTGTGTGGTGGATCGCGGGAACGGTTCCCAGTCGTCCGGCCTGATAGTCCTCGAACGCCTGGACGAGCTCCTCACGCGTGTTCATCACGAACGGGCCGTACCACGCGACCGGCTCGCGGATCGGGCGGCCGCCGAGCACCAGCACCTCGAAGGCCGGTGATCGGCTCTCTTGCGAGGCGGCGGCCTCCAGGCGCACCAGGTCTCCGGCGCCCAGCACGGCCAGCTGACCGGTGACGATCGGGCGGCGATCCGGTCCGACCGTGCCCGCGCCCGACAGCACGTAGGCGAGGGCGTTGAACGAGGGGTTCCACGGGAGCTCGAGCCGCGAGCCGGGTGCGATCGTCGTGTGGACCATCGTCATGGGCGTGTAGGTCTGCCCGGGGCCGGTCCAGCCGGCGAGGTCGCCCGCGATCACACGGACGAGCGCACCGGCGTCCGCCGACGCCAGCAAACCGACCTCGCTGCCCCGGAGATCCTGGTACCGCGGAGGGGTCCACTTCTCGGCCTTGGGCAAGTTGACCCAGAGCTGGATCCCGTGGAACAGGCCTCCGCTGGCGACCAGATGCTCCGGTGGCTTCTCGATGTGCAGGATCCCGGCGCCGGCCGTCATCCATTGCGTGTCGCCGTTCGTGATCACGCCGCCGCCGCCGTTCGAGTCCTGATGCTCGAAGATCCCGTCGAGCATGTAGGTGACGGTCTCGAAGCCACGGTGCGGGTGCCACGGCGTGCCCTTCGGCTCGCCCGGCGCGTACTCGACCTCACCCATCTGGTCCATGTGGACGAAGGGATCGAGGTCGGTGAGCTCGACGCCGGCGAAGGCCCGGCGGACCGGGAACCCCTCTCCCTCGAAACCCCCCGGGGCCGTCACGACCGCGCGGACCGGTCGGACCACCGACGATCCACGGGCCTCGGGGAGGCGCGGGAGCGCGGTGGCATCGTCGACGGTGATCGCGGGCATGTCTTCCCCCGAACCTCAGTACCGGTTCGCGTATTCCGGCCCGGCCGCGAGCGTGTGCCCCGCGGCGCGGCGGATCCGCCTGCCGGCGTCGGTCAGTCCGCGAGCCCGGGTGGAACGATCCCCAGCTGCGACTCGATCTCCTCGGGCGTGGCCACGGGCGGACCCGGCTCGATCAGACCCGCCTCACGATCCCGGCGTCGCTGCACGCGAGCCAGCCGCCGCTCCTCCGCCGCCGCCGCCTTCTTCGCCTTCACGTCCTTGCGCTGTCGCTTCCCGAAGGTCTCCGGCATGGTCATCTCCTCTGTCTCGTTCGTGCGCCGCCCGGCGCACGCGGCGATACCCGCGCTGAGCCGTGTGCCGGGCGATCCGTCGATGGCTGCGCTCCGTCCGCGCGCCGACCGATATCCACCAGGATACCTGCAAGCTGCGCGTCCTCACGCACCCGGGGCTCGGGAGACGCTCCCCAGCCCACTCGAGCGTTTCGCTCAGCCGGCGCCTGGGCAAGGTTCTCGCATGCTCGGATCGATCGAATCGCGGCTCTCACAACGGTCCGTCGTCGCGATCGACGTGCTCGTGCTCCTGTGGACGGTGTTCTGGATCGTGCTCGGGATCTCTGTGGGTACGTTCGTCGAACGGCTCGGCGCCGTCGGCGAGAGCTTGGAAGGGACCGGTCACGCGATCCATCGTGCGGGCGACGCCGTCGGTCGCCTCTCCGAGGTGCCGCTCGTCGGCGAGGGATTCGAAGCCGTCGCGAACGAGATCCGCACGATCGGCAACGAAACGGTCGAGAACGGCATATCCGTCGAACAGGACGTCGACGCGCTCGCGTTGCTGATCGGGGTCGGCCTGGCGGCGGGGCCCACGGTTCTCGTACTCGCGGTCTGGGTGCCGCCGCGCGTGTCCCGCGAACGGGAGCGCCGCGCGCTCCGGAGATCCTTGAAGAGCGGCGACGGTGTCGCGCTCGCCTACCTCGCCAACCGCGCCGTGGCCGGCCGTCTGTTCCGAGAGCTCCGAACGGCGAGCGACGATCCCGTCGCCGACCTGGCGGCGGGCCGGTACGAGGCGCTCGCGGCGCTCGAGCTCGAGCACCTGGCGTTGGCGTCGACGTCGTGGCTCCCCCGCCCCGCGAGCACCGCTCGCGAAGAGCGTTCACGCCTCGGCTGACGAGCGATCCTCGATCTCCCATGCGTGGTCGAGGACGTGCCATGCGTCGCGGCGCACGAAGTACCTCGCGGACCACCGCGCGCCGCCGCGGGGTCCTTTCTCGGGGATGCCGTCCACGACCGCGCGTTCGAGCCCCTCGAGGACGGCGGCTCGGACCGGATCCCGCGCGGCCGACGCGTCGTCCTCCGCGAAGCTCGGGGGCTTGCCGGCGATCATGCGCAGGTAGCCCCCTTCGGCGCCGACGACGTGACCGACGATCGCGTCCACCTCCCGGCCGCCGCCGCGCGGCCCCTTCCGGAGCTCACCGGTCACCCCGGCGACGGCCCGATCGAAGGACTCCCAGCACGCTCGGAGGATCTCCTCGTTCGCGCCTGAGCCAGCGTCGATCGACCGGCGCGGCGTCGGCCTTCGGCGCGATCGACGGGGCGCCGAAGTCGGTGGTGGCGTCGCCCTGCACCCGTTCCACGACCGAGAGCGTCGAGGGGCGCGCCGGTGCCGTGAAGCGGACGCGCGATCCCTTCAGGACGCGCGCGTAGCGCGGGCCGTACCCGAAGAGCGACTCGAGGGCGGCCTCCTCGTCCTTGCCGGACCGGCACCATCCCGGCCAGTCGACCGCGCCGGCGAACGCGCGCTTCCCGGTGGCCTCGACGTACACCTCGACGGGCATCCGCCGAGGTTACGCGCCCTCCAGCTGGCCGCCGACGTAGCTCGCGCGGCCGTTCCCGTCGTAGAGGTATTCCACGACCCCGTCGAGTCCCGGCTGCTCCGGATCCGTGTCGTCATCCGTCTCCGGACGCTCCGGCCAGTACACGGGATGCCCCTCCTCGAGCTTATCGTCGGGGATCTCTTCCTCGCGCCCGTCAAGCGGGCCGTCGACGAACGTCACACGCATCCTCGATCACCTCCGGGAGCCCCCATACCCTCCTCGGGATGGGGCGAAGCCTCAGGGCTTCGGCTTCTTCTTCTTGGGCTGCTTCGGCGGGAGCTCCTCGGCGTGATCGAGCGACCGAGCCGCCCATTCGCGGATGCGGTCCGGGTCGTCGCGCCAGGCGCCCGGCAGCACGACGTACTCCTTCATCGGACGGCCCGGCCATCGGCTCGAAGACGCTTCCACCCGCACCGATGACCTCGGTCCGATCGGCATCCGGGAGCCGCACGAGGACGTCCTCGCCGAAGATCCCCATGAACATGTTGCCGTTCACGAACGCGGAGAGCTGGCCGAACATCGGACGGATCGACACCGCCGGATGATCGGGCACCACGGACGCGAAGAAGTCCTTCGTCTCGTCGCTCGGCTTCGGCAGCTTCGAAGGAGCCACGTCTGCAACCCTACCCGGGGAGCGTGAACGAGATCGTCGTGCCGGCGGCCGAGCTCTCGGCACGGATCTCGCCACCATGTGCCTCGATCAGTGATTTCGCGATCGCGAGCCCGAGGCCGGTGCCGGGCGAGTCCGCGGCTCGCGAGAATCGGTCGAACACGTGCGGGAGGCGCTCCGGCGGGATCCCCGTGCCCGTGTCGGTGACCGACAGACCGATCCCCTCCCCTGCGGCGAACGCCTCGAGCGTGACCGAGCCCCCGGCGGCCGTGTGCCGGAGCGCGTTGGACAACAGGTTGCCGAGGACCTCGCCGATGCGCAGTCGGTCGACCTCGATCTCCGGCAGCGACTCCGTGACGCGGGTGTCGAGTCGGACGCCGGCGTCGCCCGCCTGGGCGGCGAACGATCGCACCGCGCTCTCGATCAGGTCGCGCGGCTCGGTAGGCTCGAGGTGCAGCGTGAGCGCGCCGGCCTCGGCCGTCGAGAGCGTCTGCAGGTCGTTCAGCAGCCGCGCCATGACTTTCGTCTCGTCCAGGACGGATCGCAGGTGGGTCTCGTCGACCGGGTAGAGGCCGTCGACCAGCGCCTCGAGGTTCGCCTGGATCACGGAGAGCGGCGTCCGGAGCTCGTGCGCGACGTCCGCGAGGAGCTGACGGCGGCGGGCCTCGTTCGAGCCGAGCCGTTCCGTCATCGCGTTGAACGCCGCGCCCAGGCGTTGCACCTCTCGGGGTCCGCGGACCTCGACACGCGCCTCGTAGTCGCCACCGGCCACCCGGTCGGCCGCCTCCATCACGTCGACGACCGGCGAGGCGAACCGTCGGCCGGCCCGCACCACCAGGAGCACCACGAGGACCACGACGACCAGCCCGATCGGGAAGAACGGGCCGCGGTCTCCCTCCCCGCGGAAGAAGAAGCCGCCCACCAGCGCCGAGAGGCCGACGATCGCCGCGACGGCGACCCCGAGGATGACGACGAACCTGCCCAAGAAGTGGCGGCGCATCCCGCGCCACGCCTCGGGCCCGCGCGGCGGCCAGTCCTCTCCTTCGGGCCACCAGGGAGGCCTCCCTCGCCCCGACGGCCCTCGGCCCCACGGCCCTCCGCCCCAGGGTGCGCCGCCCCTCCACGGCGGACCATGCGGATGCGGGTGGTGGCGATCGTCAGGCATCCGCGAACCGGTATCCGACGCCGTGGACCGTCAGGACGTACCGCGGCTTCCCGGGCTCGGGCTCGAGCTTCTTCCGGATGTTCTTCACGTGGGCGTCGATCGCGCGCTCGTAGGACTCGATCGCCATGCCGTGGATCGCGTCCAGCAGCTGCCCTCGCGTGAACACGCGCCCCGGCTCGCGGGCGAGCGCGGCGAGGAGCTGGAACTCCGTGGGCGTCAGCTCGACGGGCCGGCCGCTCGCCGTCACGCGCATCCGTTGCGGATCGATCTCGACGTCCGCGACCCGCACCGGCTGCTCCCGCAACATCTCGGCGGTGGAGGAACGGCGGAGGACGGCGCGCACCCTCGCCACCAATTCCTTCGGACTGAACGGCTTCACGACGTAGTCGTCGGCTCCGAGCTCGAGGCCGACGATCCGGTCGGTCTCCTCGCCGCGTGCCGTGAGCATCACGATCGGGACGTGCGAGGAGCCGCGGAGCTCGCGCGCCACGTCGAGCCCGTCGACGCCCGGGAGACCGAGGTCGAGGACGACGAGATCGGGCCTCGATCCACGGGCGCTCGCGAGGGCGGCCTCGCCGCTCGGAGGCCACGATCACGTCGAAGCCGGCGTCGGTGAGGTAGTCGCGCACCACGCGCGCGATCTTCATCTCGTCCTCGACGACGAGAACGGTCTTCATCCGGCGACTCTACGTCGGGGCTGTGAAGGACCCGTGAACGAACGGCGGGGTGACCGTCGGCTCACGTCCCGCATGTGTCAGAGACGACGGATCGTCGCGACGACCGGGAAGTGATCGGACGCATCGGTCCGCCCGACCGCCACATCCGTCGCCGTCAGATGAGTCCCGATGAGGATGTGATCGAAGATCTCACCCTCCTCGGGGAACGTGGCAGCCCATTCCCCCGTCAGGTCCTGCACCGTGACGAAGCCGAGTTCCTGGAACATGGCCAGCTCCGGAGACCCGATCTCCGCGTTCAGGTCGCCGGCGACGACGGTGCTGTTTGCGTCGTCGATCGCCCGCAGGAGGCCGTCGATCTGCAGGAGCCGCGTTCGAGATTCCTCCTCACCATCGAGATGGGTCGCAACCACGCGGAGCGGATCCTCGGCGAAGGTCACCGCGAGGTAGCTCCGCGGGTGCAGGCCACGACCTTGTGGGAGCGATCCCTGCTCCGTCGTGAGGACCCGGAGCGTCGGCCGGTACATGACCGTGTTCCCGTACGGCCCGTCCCCCGCCGGCCCGAACACGTACGGCATGCGGAGCCGCCACGACAGCCACTCGACCACATCGGTCATCCCCGTCACGGGCCAGCCCCGGCTCGCCTCCTGCAGGACGACGATGGATGGCCTCCGTGCCTCGATCGTCGACGCGATGGCCTCCAGGTCGACCTGACCGTCGTCCACCGCCGAGTGGACGTTGTAGTCGAGCAACCTGATCTCCTGAGGAGGGCTCGAGGTGTGCGTCGCGGGCGCCGGGGTCGACAACCAGAGACCCAACGGCACGCCCAGGAGGACGGTCGAGCCGAAGGCGACACCGCGACCGAGGGGAGCGAGGCGGCCCGGAGGGGATCTCGAACCCACCCATGCCAGCAGCAGGAGCGCGATCGTCGCGGCCTCGAGGAGGGATCCGCCGGGGAGCGGAAGCGGCCTCGGCTTCTGGTACGCGACCACCAACACCCCGAGCACGGCGGGGCCGGCGGCGTGAGCCAGGAGCTGGGAAGCGCGGCCGCGTCCGGCAGGCGATCGGAGGGCGAGGACGAGCATCACCGCGGTGCCCATCGACACGAGCGCGAGGAGGATCAGCACTCCGGCGCCGGGGCCCAGCCGGAGGCCGACCACGCCCACGGCCGCGATCACCGCCAGCCAGATCTGCCAGCGCGGCCACGCGCCGACCACGAGGATCGTCGCTGCGTCGAGCGCGAGGATGATGGCGACGGCCTGGAGCGAGGTCACGCCCGATCGAGAAACCACGAACGGGGCGTTCTGCAGGAAGAGCGCGTGCAGGAACAGGAAGGGGCCGATCGCGACCAGAGCGACCCACGAGACGCTCGATCCGTCGCTCGGCATCGTGCGCGACGTCACGATCGGCGAGGATCATCGCTCCCAAGGCGAGCGAGACCGCCACGACCCATGGCAGCACCCCCTCCTGCCACACGGGATCCCAACCGTGGAAGACGCTCCGGATCGCGAGGTCGACGGCGAAGCCGAGCAGAAGGCCCTGTACCGGTCGGGGTGCTCGTCCGGCGAGCCCGGTGGCGACGATCGACATGAGCGCCCAGAGCGCAGCAGCCGTCGTGATCGCCACGAGCCAGAACGGGATCGTTCCCGCCACCTGGAGAGCGATCCGGCCCGTCGCCAGCAGGCCGACGCCCAAGAGGACGGAGCGCCGATCGCCGATCACGTCGCGGAACGACGCACCGAGGATCGACCCGAGCGCGGGGATGCCGACCGCCACCGCCGCCGCAGCCGCATACCCCACGTCCTCGAAACCGTCGAAGATGATCGGGAAGAACACCCGAAGGACCTGGAGCGAGACGACGCACACCACCGCGAGAAGCGCGACTCCCACCGAGGAACTATGGGGGAAGCGGCGAGGGACCGTCACGCGGAGAGCAGGCCTCGAGCTCCGAGACCTGCTCTCCCGCAACCTTAGTTCGGTGGTTGCGCAGGCGGATCCTGCCCGCCCGATCCTCCGCCGCTCTCGTGCTGCCGGCGGTGCCACTCCTCGTATCCCTGCTCCCATTGGCCGTGACCACCGGGGCCGTGGTGGCCGCCGGGCCCGCCGTCGTGATCCCAGTGCCGGCGCCACATCGCGCCCTTGAACGCGAACAGCGCCAGGAAGAACAGCGGGAAGAAGAGGAAGAACGGGAAGAAGCCGAACCCATGACCGCCGACGTAGCGGACGACTTCGACGCCCTCGCCGGTTCGTTCCAGCCCTTCCGTGACGCCCCAGTTGTAGGCGCCGATCCCGACCCCCACCAACAGCAGGACCACCAGGATCGCGGCGCCCCATCCGAACCCGCGTCGCATCTCGAACCTCCTTGCCGGATGGGTCGCTCCCATCCCTGGCTGCAGCCTCGCGCCGTCGTGTGAAGGAGCCGTGAATGCCGTGTGGAGGGTTCGCGTAGGCTCCGCCCATGCTCGAGGGCGACCGGGTCGTGCTCCGACCGATCCAGGAGAGGGACCGCGAGCGTCTCTACGAGCTGGTGGAGACGATCGAGGTGCGCGCACTCTCCACTCACGATCCTCCCTTGCCGCTCTCCCTCGAGGAGATCGAGGCTCGCGATCGGCGTTGGCTCGAGGAGCGTCCTACTGACTCGGCCTGGTTCGCGATCGATGTCGACGCAGAGACGATCGGGATGTGCGGCCTGCATTCGATCGACCACTTCCAGCAGCGAGCCGAGATCGGCATACGGCTCGGAAAGGTCTACTGGGGCAAGGGGTACGGGCAGGACGCCGTCCGCACGTTGCTGGACTACGGCTTCCGCCACCTGAACCTCGCGAGGATCGCCCTCCGCGTCCTCGCAGACGACGAGCGGGCGGTGGGGGCCTATCGCAAGGTCGGGTTCGTGGAGGAGGGCAGGCTCCGCGCCCACGCGTGGTACGACGGCGCCCGGCACGACGAGCTCGTGATGAGCGTGCTCCGAGAGGAGTGGCAGCCGCCCGCCTCGTAGCGACGCGAGTCAACCTTCGCGACGTTCGGCGTGCTGCACCGGTTTACGTGAGCAGCTCGTCGATCTCGGCGAGCTCGTCGTCGGTGAGCCGCCACGCCTCGATCGCTTCGGCGTTCTGCCGCACCTGCTCGGCGCTTGTCGCGCCGGCGATCACGGTGGCGATCTCCGACTGGACCGCCAGCCAGGACATCGCGAGCTCGAGGAGCGTGTGCCCGTGTGACTCGGCGAACCGGCTCAAGCGCTCGACGACGTCGAAGCGCTCGTCGGTGAGGAACTCGTCCCAGCCGTCGCGGCCGGCCATCCGTGTCCCCGGCGCGGGCGGCTCCCCTCGCCGGTACTTCCCGGTCAGGAGCCCCGATGCGAGCGGGAAGTACGGCATGAAGCTGATCCCCAACCGGCGGCAGGCGGGGAGCACCTCGTCACGCGGTTCGCGCTGGAGGAGGCTGTACTCGTTCTGCACGGTGACGAACGGGCGGATCCCGAGCTCGCGCGCCGCCTCCTCCGCCTCGTCGAGCTGCTTCGCGGAGAAGTTCGAGCAGCCGATCTCGCGGACCTTCCCCTCGTCGACCATCCGCGACATCGCCGTGAGCGTGTCGCCGATCGGCGTCGCGTCGTCGGGCGTGTGGAGCAGGTAGACGTCGATCCGGTCGGTCCCGAGGCGGCCGAGGCTGTCCTCGCACGCCCGCACCACCCACCGTGGGTCGCCGCCCGTCATCCCGTCCGGCGGCGTGCGCATCCCGAACTTCGAGACGATCACCGCCCGATCGCGCCGGGAGCCGAGGGCCCGCCCGAGGAACTCCTCCGAATGCCCGTCGCCGTAGAGGTCGGCGGTGTCGAACAGCGTGGCGTCGGCCTCGAAGGCCGCGTTGACGACCTCCCGTGTCCGCTCCTCGTCGATCCGCCGCCCGAAGTTGTTGCAGCCGATGCCTGCGAGGGGCACGGGGATCTGCCCGATCGTTCGCAGCTCCATCAGCCCATGTTCCCAGGCCTCGTGCGATGGAGTCCCCGGCGAATCGTGGTCAGGGCTCGGCGATCTCCCGAGGATGCAGCATGCCGAACAGGTAGGCGTCCGTGAGGGCTTCCCACGACGCCTCGATGATGTTCTCGCTGACCCCGACCGTGGTCCAGGACCGCTCGCCGTTGGACGAATCGATCAGCACGCGGACCACCGCCCCCGTCCCGTGCGTCTCGGCGAGCACCCGCACCCGGTAGTCCTCGAGCTCGATGTGGCGGAGCTCCGGGTAGTCGTTCGTGAGTGCCTTGCGGAGTGCGTCGTCCAACGCGCCGACGGGCCCGTGGCCCTCGGCGGACTCGATGTGGCGCGAACCCTTCGTGCGGACCTTCACGGTGGCCTCCGCGAGCGGCGCCTCGCCGTCCCCGACACGCTCCTCCACGTGCACGCGGTAGCTGTCGATCTCGAAGAACGGCTGCGTCCACCCGGACGCCCGCCGCATCAGGAGCTCGAGGGACGCGTCCGCGAGCTCGAACGTGTAGCCGCGCGACTCGCGTTCCTTCAGCTGCTCGAGCACCACCGGTACCACCTCGTCGCCGATCGCGAAGTCGAACTCGGCAGCCTTCATCTTCAGCGTGGCGGCGCCTCCGAGGTCCGACGCGACCACGCCGCGCCGATTGCCCACGGCGTCCGGAGAGACATGCTCGTACGCCTCGCTGAACCGGGCGACGCCGCTCGCGTGCAGGCCCGCCTTGTGCGTGAAGGCGAAGCGGCCCGCGTAGGGCTGCCGTGAATCGGGCGCGACGTTCGCGACCTCCGCGACGTAGTGCGCGACCTCCGTCAACCGCTCGACCGCGCCGGGCGGCAGACAGTCGGCATCCATCTTCAGCACGAGGTTCGCCGCGATCGGCACGATGTCCGCGTTGCCGGTCCGCTCGCCGTAGCCGTTCACGACGCCCTGGACCTGGAGGACGCCGGCCTCGACGCCAGCGAGGGCGGAGGCCACCGCGCACCCGGCGTCGTTGTGCGTGTGGATCCCGAGCGGGACGCCGTCCACGCGGGCGCGAACCTCCCCAACGATGCGCGCGACGTCCGACGGGAGCGTGCCACCGTTCGTGTCGCAGAGCACCAGGCGCTCGGCACCCTCCTGGGCCGCCGCCTCGAGCACACGGATCGCGAAGTCCGCGTTCCCGAGGTAGCCGTCGAAGAAGTGCTCGGCGTCGAAGAAGACGTGGCGGCCCTGGGCCCGGAGATGCCGGACGGTGTCGCGGACCATCGCCACGCCCTCGTCGAGGTTGGTCCGGAGGGCCTTCTCGACGTGGACGTCCCAGCTCTTGCCCACGAACGTGACCGTCTCGGTCCCGGCGTCGAGGAGATCCCGCAGGGTCGCGCTGTCCTCCGCCTTCTCACCCGCCCGCCGGGTCATCCCGAACGCCACGAGCTCCGCATGGTCGAGCGTCTCCTTCGTGGCGAGGCGGAAGAACTCCGTGTCGCGCGGGTTCGCGCCCGGCCACCCGCCCTCGATGTAGGGCAGACCGAGCTGGTCGAGCTTGTGGAGGATCCGCATGCGGTCCTCCACCGAGTAGGACAGGCCGGGCGCCTGCGCGCCGTCACGCAGCGTGGTGTCGTAGAGCTCCACACGGGGGCCGGAGCCGCTCATACCCCGGCCGCCTCCACGACGAGATCGCCGACTTCACGGGTCGAGTAGCCCATCTCGCCCGCGCGCATCGACGCGAGCTTCGTGCAGGCGAACCGGATCCCGGCGTCGATACGGTGGGCGGCTCGTTCCTCGCCGAGTTGGGCGAGCAGCATGCCGGTCGCGCCGATCGCGGCGAGCGGGTTGATCGTCCCCTTGCCGGTCTCGGACGGTGCCGTGCCACCGATCGGCTCGAACATCGACACGCCGCTCGGGTTGATGTTCCCGCCGGCGGCGATGCCCATCCCTCCTTGGATCATCGCGCCCAGGTCCGTGATGATGTCGCCGAACATGTTGTCGGTGATGATCACGTCGAAGCGGGACGGCTGATCCAGGAAGTAGATGCACGCGGCGTCCACGTGCACGTAGTCGGTCGTGACGTCCGGGTACTCGAGGGCGATCTCGTTCACGACCCGCTGGTACAGGTCACCCGCGAACGTCAGCACGTTCGTCTTGTGGACGAGCGTGAGGTGACGGCGTCGTCCGGGCAGCTTCGCGTGGTCGAACGCGTAGCGGACGATCCGCTCCACCCCGTGCCGCGTGTTCACCGAGGATTGGACGGCCACCTCGTGACGCGTCCCTTTCCGATGGAACCCGCCCACGCCGCTGTAGAGCCCCTCGGAGTTCTCCCGGATCACCACCATGTTCACGTCGTCCTCGGTGTGAGACGGCACGAGCGTCTGCACGCCGGGGAACCGGATCACGGGGCGCAGGTTCACGTACTGGTCGAGCTCGAAACGGATCCGCAGCAGCAGGTCGCGCTCGAGGACCCCGGGCGGGACGCGCGGGTCGCCCACCGCACCCAGCAGGATCGCGTCGAGACCGCGCATCGTCGCGAGTTCCTCGTCGGGCAGGGTCTCGCCGGTCCGGAGGTAGCGGTCCGCGCCGAGATCGAACTCCACGAGCTCGACGGCGACGTCCCCGCGCACGGCGTCGAGCACCTTGAGGGCCTCGGCGACGACCTCCGGGCCGGTCCCGTCCCCACGGATCACGCCGATCCGATAGGGCCGCATCCCGGCGCCGACGCGCTCGGGCCGAACCTCGGTGACGACCGCAGCCGTCACGGCATGACCTCATCGTTCGCGGTCTCGACCGTGGCGGCCTCGCTCATGGCGGTCTCGATCGACGTCTCCGCGACCGAAGCCGCGCGATTGATCGCGGCGAGGTAGGCCCTCGCGCTCGCCTCCACCACGTCGGTGGCGACCCCGCGGCCCGTGACCCGTCGCCCGTCGATCTCCAACTGGACGACGACATCTCCTAAAGCGTCCGAACCACCCGTGACCGACGACACGTTGAACGTGATCAGCTTCGCCTCCACGCCCGCCGCACGCTGGATCGCGCCGCAGGCGGCATCGATCATCCCGTCGCCCATCGCGGATTCCTCGATCACCTCGTCACCGCGGCGAAGCCTCACGGTCGCCGTCGGCGCCAGGTGCGTGCCACCTCCCGAGGCCAGGGACTCGAGGACGAGAAGATCCTCCTTCCCGCTGCCTACCTCTTCGGAGACGATCGCGGCGAGATCCTGGTCCGTGATCTGGATCTTGCGGTCGGCGAGCTCCTTGAAGCGCGCGAACGCGCGATGCATGTGGTCGTCGTCGATCGAGATGCCCACCTTGTCGAGCGCGTCGGCGAACGCGTGGCGCCCGGAGTGCTTCCCCAGGACGATCTGGTTGCCCTCGAGCCCGATCTCGACCGGATCCATGATCTCGTACGTGGCGCGGTTGGCCAGCACGCCGTGCTGGTGGATGCCGCTCTCGTGCGCGAACGCGCTCGCCCCCACGACCGCCTTGTTCGGCTGCACCGAATACCCGGTGAGCGCCGAGACGAGCCGCGACGTCCGCACGATCTCCTTCAGGTTCAGCCCGTGGCGTACGCCGAGCGCCTCGCGGCGCGTGCGCAGGATCATCGCCATCTCCTCGAGCGAGCAGTTCCCCGCGCGCTCGCCGATCCCGTTCACCGCGACCTCCACTTGGCGCGCGCCGTTCTCCACGCCGGCCAGCGAGTTCGCGACCGCGAGCCCCAGGTCGTTGTGGCAGTGCGTGGAGATGGTCACGTGATCCGGGGTCCGATCCCGCACGATCCGCACGAGCTCGCCGAACTCCGCGGGCGTCGCGTACCCGACCGTGTCGGGGACGTTGATGGTCGTCGCCCCGGCTTTCACCGCAACGTCGAAGCACTCGAGGAGGAAGTCCAGCTCCGTCCGGGTGGCGTCCTGGGCTGAGAACTCCACGTCGTCGGTGTAGCCGGCCGCGAGCTTCACCCCTTCGGCGATCCCGTCGAGGACCTGCCGATGGGACATCCGGAGCATGTCCTCCATGTGGATCTGCGACGTCGAGATGAAGACGTGGATCCGGAACCGATCGGCGCCCTTCAGCGCCTCGGCGGCGCGCTCGATGTCGCCGGGGACCACGCGAGCGAGCGACGCGATCACCGGGCCCTTCACGCTCGTCGCGATCTCGCGCACGGCATCGAACTCACCGTCGGAGGAGATCGCGAAGCCCGCCTCCAGGATGTCGACCTGCAGGCGGGCGAGCTGCTCCGCGATCTCGACCTTCTCGTCCTTGGACAGCGCGATGCCGGGGGCCTGCTCCCCGTCTCGCAGGGTGGTGTCGAAGAACCGGACTACGTCGGGGTCGCTCACGACGGCGGCACCTTGTCCTCGCTCTGCAGCCACGGCATCATCGTCCGCAGCTGCCGGCCGACGTCCTCGAGCTGGGACCCTCGCGCCTCGCGCCGCTTGGCCAGGAACTCCGGGAACCCTCCGTCGGCCTCGGCGATCCACCGCTTCGCGAACGATCCGTCCTGGATCTCCCCGAGGAGCTGCCGCATCGTCTCGCGCGTGCCGTCGTCGATCACGCGCGCGCCGGAGACGTAGTCACCCCACTCGGCGGTGTCGGAGATGGAGTGGCGCATCCAGGATAGACCCCCTTCGTAGATCAGGTCGACGATGAGTTTCACCTCGTGGAGGCACTCGAAGTACGCGATCTCGGGCTGATAGCCGGCCGCCACGAGCGTTTCGAAGCCGGAGCGGATCAGCTCGGACAGCCCGCCGCACAGCACCGTCTGCTCGCCGAACAGGTCGGTCTCGGTCTCTTCCTTGAACGTCGTCTCGATGATGCCCGCGCGGGCGGCGCCGATCCCGTGGCCGTACGCGAGCGCGCGCTGGCGGGCTTTCCCGGTGGCGTCCTGGTGGACCGCGACGAGCGCGGGCGTCCCGATGCCCTCTTCGTAGGTGCGGCGCACGAGGTGGCCGGGCCCTTTCGGCGCGATCATCGTGACGTCGACGTCGGGCGGCGGGGTGACCGTCCCGAAGTGGATCGAGAAGCCGTGCGCGAACATCAGCATGTCGCCGGCGTTCAGGTGGGGGGCGATCTCCTCGGCGTACACCTTCCCGTGCGAGGTGTCGGGGAGCAGGACCATCGCGACGTCGGCCTCCTCGACCGCGTCCGCCGTGTCGACCACCCGGAGACCGGCCTCCTCCGCCTTCGTGCGGCTCGAGGAGCCGGGTCGCAGGCCCACGCGCACGTCCTGTCCCGAGTCCTTCAGGTTCTGCGCGTGCGCGTGGCCCTGCGACCCGAACCCGATGATCGCGATCTTCTGCCCGGCCAGCGCGGATACGTCCGTGTCCTGCTCGTGGTAGATCGTCGCCATCGTTCCCCCTAGACCCCGCCGCCGGTCCACTCCGGCGAGTCCTCCGCACCCACGGCCTTCGCGACCCGCAGACCGCCCTTCTCCCTGATCCCCCGGTCGCCGCGCGCCAGCGCGATACGCCCGGTCCGCGAGAGCTCCACGATCCCGAACTCGGACAGCAGCTCGCGGAGCGCCTCGAGCTTCTCCGGCTTGCCGGAGGCCTCGACCGTGAGTGTCGTCTTCGTCACGTCGACGATGCTCACGCGGAACACCTCGGCGATCTCCATGATCCTCGCTCGCGCGTCACCCTTCGCCCGCACCTTGGCGAGCATCAGCTCCCGCTCCACGGCCGTACCGGGCTCGTGCTCGAGGATCTTGATCACGTTGATCAGCTTGTTCAGCTGCTTCGTCACCTGCTCCAGGGACTTCGACTCGACGTTCACGACGATCGTCATCCGGGAGAGGCCCTCGGCCTCCGTGGGTCCGACGGCGAGCGAGTCGATGTTGTAGCCACGCGCCGAGAAGAGCCCGGCGACGCGCGTCAAGACGCCGGGCTTGTCCTCGACGAGGACCGAGATCGTGTGCAGGCTCATGCGATCGGTGCCTCCGCCGGGTCGTCCTGCGGCTGCAGGCCCTCCGGCCCCGTGATGATGTCGTCGTTCGACGCGCCGGCGGGGACCATCGGGAAGCACATCTCGTTCGCGTCGCAGCGGAAGTCGATCACCACGCTCCGGTCGTCGACGGACAGCGCCTTCTCGATCACCGCGTCGACCTCCTCGGGCCGCTCGGCGCGCAGACCGACGGCGCCGTAGGCCTCGGCGAGCTTCACGTAGTCGGGCACGTCGTAGCCCAGGTACACCTGCGAGTAGCGCTCCTCATAGAAGAGCTCCTGCCACTGCCGCACCATCCCCAGGTAGGCGTTGTTGATGATCGCGGTGATGAACGGGATCTTCTCCGTCGTCGAGGTGGCGAGCTCCTGCGAGGTCATCTGGAAGCAGCCGTCGCCATCGATCGCGATCACGCGCCGGTCGGGCTGTCCGGCCGCCGCGCCGAGCGCCGCCGGCACCGCGAAGCCCATCGTGCCGAGCCCGCCCGAGTTGATCCACGTGCGCGGCTTCTCGAAGGACCAGAACTGCGAGGCCCACATCTGGTGCTGGCCCACGCCGGCCACGACGATCGTGTCGCCGTCGCTGTGCGCGCGGAGACGCTCGATCGCGTACTGCGGCTTGAGCGGTCCGTCCGGCTCCTGGTCGTAGCGCAGCGGCTGCTCGGCACGCCAGGCCGCGAGCTGCTCGAGCCACGGGCTCCTGTCCGGGATGCCGGCCTCGTCCTGACGGCGCGTGAGCTCCGCGACGAGCTTCGCCGTCACGTCCTTGCAGTCCCCCACGATCGGGACGTCGGCTTTGCGGTTCTTGCCGATCTCCGCGGGATCGATGTCGATGTGCACGATCTTCGCGTCGGGCGCGAACGTGGCGAGCTTGCCGGTCACACGGTCGTCGAAGCGAGCCCCGACCGCGACGAGCAGGTCGGCCTTCTGCATCGCGGTCACCGCCGTGTAGACGCCGTGCATCCCCGGCATCCCGAGGCACAGCTCGTGGGCGTCCGGGAACGCGCCGCGCGCCATGAGCGTCGTGACGACCGGCAGATGTCCCACGGTCGCGAGCTCGTACAGCTCCTCGGTGGCCTCCGCCTTGATCACGCCGCCGCCGACGTAGAGGACCGGGCGCTTCGCCTCGAGGATCAGCTTCGCGGCCTCCACCACCTGGCGCATGTTGCCCTTGGTCGTGGGCCGGTAGCCCGGCAGATCGACCTGATCCGGCCAGCTCCAGGTCGTCTCGTTCACCAGCACGTCCTTCGGGAGGTCGACGAGGACCGGACCCGGCCGGCCGGTGCGCGCGATGTGGAACGCCTCGCGGATCGTCTCGGCTACCTCGCCGGGATCGGTGACGAGGAAGTTGTGCTTCGTGACCGGCATCGTGATGCCGGTGATGTCCGCCTCCTGGAAGGCGTCGTTGCCGACGGCCGGCATGGGGACCTGTCCGGTGATCGCGACGATCGGGACGGAGTCCATCTTCGCGTCGGCGAGCGCGGTCACGAGGTTGCAGCCGCCCGGCCCCGAGGTGACGATCGCGACGCCGACCTTCCCGGTCGCCCAGGCGTAGCCCTCCGCGGCGTGCCCGGCTCCCTGCTCGTGCCGGCACAGCACGTGGCGGACACCCGATTCGATCAGCGGGTCGTAGGCGGGCAGGATCGCGCCGCCCGGGATCCCGAAGACGATGTCGACGCCTTCGCCCTCGAGGGCCTTGAACAGCGCCTGGGCGCCGCTGACCTTCATCCCGCGACCGCCTGCCGCTCCTCGACGGGGCCGGTCTCGACCCGCTTCACGGTGGCCCCCAGACGGCGAGCCAGGTTGCGACAGGCACGCTCGAACTCCCACGGGGTCCAGTCGCGGCGCCTGCTCTGCAGGTCCTCCCCGCCGAAGCCACTCAGGTAGGTGACCTCGGAGGATAGGTAGCGCTCCACGGTCGTCCTCGTGCTCGGATCATCGGTCTCGACGCTCACCTGGCCGGGTCCCTCCCACAGCACGCTGGCAACGGTGGCGCCGTCCTTCTCGAACTCGTAGCGCATCGGATGCTCCTTTCGTCTCTTCTTGGTCGGCTCTGTTCCGTGTTTCGGCTGGTCGTGGGCAGAAAAAAACCCCCGCGTGGCGAGGGTGTCGGCGCGGGACGCGGGCTCTCAGGCCCGGCCGCGCCTAGCGAATAAGTACGAGGACGGTGCTCGGCGTGATCCTCGCGCTCTTCATGGTCGAGTCAGTGTCGGCGCTCGTCCGAGGAGTGTCAACCCCCGGACGGCCGATGGCATCTGCACTCGGAGGACCAGATACGATCACCCCATGGACCCGCTCCCCGACGAGGGGTCGCCCGTCCCCCGCGTCCATCCCCTCGAGATCCCGTTCGTGTGGTTCGGGCTCCAGCTGGCCGAATACGCGATCGTCTGGCTGCTCATCATGGCCATCCTCCCGGAGACGACGCCCGGGCCCGTCGCTTGGGCGCTCATCCTCGTGCTCATGGTTGGCCTGACCATCCTCAACTACAGGATCCGGCGCCGCTACATCCCTCGGTAGCCACTGGCGGCCGTCAGCGGGCGGAGCTCGGCGCGGTGAGGACACGTTGGAGATCGGTCTGCTCGAGGATCCGCTCGACGATCTCGCTCGGGAGATCTTGTTTCTCCTTCTCCCGCTTCTCGGCCTCTTTGGCCTGCTCCACCTCCACGCGAGCGGCCTGCCACGCGGACCAGTGGCCGGAAACCAGAGCCCAGAGCGAGAGGGCTGCGACGTAGGTCACGCTGCTGATCCAGCCGGTGAGGATCGATATCGGGATCATCAGGATCCAGAAGATCGTCAGCCAGCCGTTCAGCTTGCGCATGAACAATGGATCGCCCTGGATGCTGGCCCAAAGAGACTTCACGACACTCATCGCGGGTCTTCGTTCCCACGTCACGCATCGTAGAAACCTCGTGTGGCTTCGGGTGCTAGCGTTCGGCCGCCATGGTCACGGATGCGTCCACCGACCCGGCGCTCGACGCCGCGATCCGCGCGATCCCGTCGTGGGAGGGCGCGGAGCTCGAGATCATCCCGATCGCCGAGGGTCGCACCAATCGGAACTTCCGCGTCACGGCCGACGACGACGCCTTCTTCCTCCGTCTCTCCGAGAAGTCCACAGAGCTGCTCGGGATCGATCGGACCGCGGAGCAGGACTCCGTCCGAGCAGCCGCCCAGGCGGGCGTGGGGCCCGAGGTGTTCGCGTATCTCCCGGAGCTCGGCTGCCTCGTCACCCGCTGGATCGACGCCGACCCCTTGTCCGAGGGTGACCTCGAGCGCGAAGAGGTGCTGCGTCCCGTGGTCGATGCCGATCAAAGCGATCCACGCCGGACCGCCCCTCCCCTCATCGTTCGACCCGTTCCGGATCGTGGAGGACTACCGGCGCATCTCCGAGGAACGCGGCGTCGATCGTGCCCGACGCCTTCGACGGCGCGCACGAGAAGGCGTCCCGGATCGAGGCCGCGTTCGCGAGCGATCCGATGCCGCTGCTCCCCTGCCACAACGACCTCCTCGAGGCGAACTTCCTCCTGCGCGACGGCCACGTCTGGGTCGTGGACCACGAGTACGCGGGGATGGGCGACCCGTTCTTCGACCTCGGCAACCTCTCGATCAACAACGCGCTCTCGGACGACGCGCAGGAGCGACTCCTCGCCCTGTATTTCGAAGAACCGAACGATGCGCACCGTGCTCGCCTGAAGCTGATGCGGATCATGTCCGACTTCCGCGAGGCGATGTGGGGGGTCGTGCAGCAGGGCCTGTCCACGCTCGACATCGACTACGTGGAGTACGCGACGAAGCACTTCGACCGGCTCTCCACGATGATGGCCGACCCTCGCTTCGACGACTGGCTCGAGACCGCGCGAGGGATCTGAGCGGTGGTGGACGATCGCGCGCGCGTCGTCGTGATCGGCGGCGGCGTGGCGGGGACGAGCATCGCGTACCACCTGACGCGTCTCGGTTGGACCGACGTGCTGCTCCTGGATCGGGGTGAGCTCACGAGCGGCTCGACGTTCCACTCGGCCGGCCTCGTGGCGCAGCTCCGGAACTCCGTGAGCCACACGCGGATGATGATGTACGGCGCGGAGCTCTACCCGAAACTCGCGGAGGAGACCGGCGTCGATCCCGGGTGGCACCAGGTGGGCACACTGCACCTCGCGTCCTCGCCCTACCGGATGGAGGCGCTCGCCCGCCAGGCCGGGTGGGCGAAGTCCTTCGGGCTCCCCGTCGAGATCGTGTCGACCGAGGAGGCGCTCGAGCGCTTCCCGCTGATCGACGCCTCGCGGGTGCTCGGCGCCCAGTTCGTCCCGACCGACGGGCACATCGACCCGACCGGGCTCACGCTCTCGTTCGCGGCCGGCGCGAAGTCCGCGGGCGCGAAGGTGCGAACGGGCGTGCGCGTGGAGGAGATCACCGTGCGCGACGGCCGCGTAACGGGCGTCGTGACCGACCACGGCGCGATCGAGGCCGACGTCGTCGTGAACGCCGGCGGGATCTGGGCGCACGAGCTCGGACGACTGGCGGGCGTGGAGATCCCCGTTGTGCCGATGGAGCACCAGTACCTGATCACGCGGCCGATCGAGGGCGTGCGAACGGACTTCCCGACGCTGCGCGACCCCGACAACCTCGTCTACATCCGGGAGGAGGTCGGCGGCCTCGTGGTGGGGGGCTACGAGCGGAACCCGGACCCGTGGCACGTCAGCGATCCGATCCCCGGCGATTTCAACCACCGGCTCCTGCCCGAGAAGTGGGAGCGATTCGAGTCGATCGCCGACGGCGCGTTCCGGTTGATCCCGCCGCTGCAAACGACCGAGATCAACCGGTTCATCAACGGCCCCGAGGCGTTCACGCCCGACGACGACTTCATCCTCGGCGAGGCCGAAGTGCGTGGATTCTTCGTGGCGGCGGGCTTCTGCGCACACGGTGTGACGGGCGCGGCGGGCATCGGCCGGTGGACGGCGGAGTGGATCATCGAGGGCGAGCCCTCCATGGACCTTTCGAAGATGGACGTCCGACGATTCGGGCGCCAGTACCGGAGCCGCGACTACGCGCTGGCGAAAGCCTACGAGATCTACGCGAAGCACTACGACGTCCGCTATCCGGGCGAGGAGAACGAGGCGGGTCGTCCGCTCCGGATGGCCCCGACGTACGGGCGGCTGGAGAGGCTGGATGCCGAGTTCGGCGAGAAGGCCGGCTGGGAGCGAGCGAACTGGTTCCGGTCGAACGAGGCTGCCGCGCACGAGGACCGGCGGCCGCGCGGCTGGGCCGGCGAGCAGTGGTCCACCGCGATCGTGGCCGAGCACCTGGCCGTCCGCGAACGAGCCGCGCTGTTCGACGAGACCAGCTTCGCGAAGCTCGAAGTCTCGGGGCCCGGCGCACTCGACCTGCTGCAGCGCCTCTGCGCGAACGACGTGGATGTGCGCGTCGGCCGCATCGTGTACACGCAGATGCTGAATCGCCGAGGGGGCATCGAAGCCGACCTCACGGTCTCCCGTCTCGCCGACGACCGGTTCCGTCTCGTGACCGGAACGGCCTCCGGGAGCCGTGACCTCGCGTGGATCCGCCGGCATCAGGAACATGAGGACGCCCTCGTCCGTGACGTCACGTCGGGTCTGGCATGCCTCGGGATCTGGGGTCCGGCCGCGCGCGAGATCCTCGCGTCGGTCTGCGACGACGACCTGTCGAACGAGGGCTTCCGCTACCTCACCGCCCGCGGCGTCGAGGTCGCGGACGTGCCGTGTCTCGCGGCGCGCGTGACCTACGTCGGGGAGCTGGGCTGGGAGCTGTACCCATCGACCGAGTTCGCGGTGCGGCTGTGGGATCGGCTGATCGAGGCGGGCGCACCGCACGGCCTCCTGCCGGCCGGCTATCGGGCGATCGATTCGCTGCGGCTCGAGAAGGGGTACCGGTCGTGGGGCGCCGATATCACCCCCGACGACTCCCCGCTCGAGGCAGGGCTCGGCTTCGCGGTGGCGTTCGACAAGGACGCCGACTTCCTGGGGCGCGACGCGGTGCGACGGCTCCGCGACGAGGGTGTCACCCGACGCCTCCGATGCCTGACGCTGGCGGATGCTCGCTCGTCCACCCTCGGGAACGAGCCGGTGCGCGTCGGCGACGAGATCGTCGCACGGGTCACGTCGGGCGGGATCGGCTACCGCGTCGAGAGGAGCATCGCGTTCGCGTACCTCCCAGACGGTCTCGACGAGATGGGCACGAAGGTCTCGATCGAGGTGTTCGGGGAATGGGTCGACGCCGAAGTCGTCGAGGACACGCTCTGGGACCCTTCCGGCGAGAGGATCAGGGCGTGATGGAGCAACCGAGCTTCGACCTCGATGGGCAGGTGGCGCTCGTGACGGGGGCCGGGCGCGGCATCGGTCGCGACCTCGTCCTGGCGCTGGCCGCCGCCGGCGCTCAGGTGGCCGCGGGCGTCAGATCGCTCGGCGACGGGGAGTGGGTGGTGGCCGAGGCGCGGCACGCCGGCGGCGACACCGAAGTGGTCACGCTCGACGTCACCGACCGCGACTCGATCGAGCGAGCCGTGGAGGAGACCGTCGAACGGTTCGGCCGGATCGACATCCTGGTGAACAACGCGGGCCTCGGCACGAACCACGACGCTCTCGACGCCACGGAGGAGGAGTGGGACGACCTGTTCGCCGTGAACGTCCGCGGGTTGTTCTTCGCGTGCCAGTCGGCGGGGCGCCGCATGGTCGAGCAGCGGTACGGCCGCATCGTCAACATGGCGTCGCAGGCCGGTCTCGTCGGGATCCCGCGGCACGCCGCCTACAGCGCGAGCAAGGGCGCCGTGATCGCGCTCACGAAGGTGCTGGCGCTCGAATGGGCGCCGTTCGGCGTCACGGTGAACAGCGTGGCGCCGACGTTCATCCGCACACCGGGGACCGCCGAGCGCCTCGACCGGCCGGAGTTCCTCGCCGACGTACTGGAGCGGCTCCCGGTGGGTCGCGTCGGCACCACGACCGACGTGGCCGGCGCGGTGATCTACCTCGCGTCGCCCGCCGCGGGACTCGTCACGGGGACCGTCTTGGTCGTCGACGGCGGCTGGACGGCGCGGTAGCGGCGTCAGGCGCCCGGCGCGGGGATGTCGTCGCCAACGAAGATCGAGCCGTTCCAGTACGCCTCGAGCCGATGGGTGCCGCGGCGCCAACCCTTCCGGTCCAGGTGGAGCTCGTCGGGGGGATCCTGCCGACCGAAGTCGTGGTGCAGCGTGATCCCCTCGGCGATCACCGACTCGAAACGGTGCGGCCTGCGACTCGACCGGGTGAACGACGTCCTGCGGCTCGCGCGGGGTGGCTCCGCGTGGGCCTCCAGGTAGATGTGCGAGCCCACCAACCCCCGGTGCGGATCGAGCCACACCCACGCGGAGCCGCCACGCTCCGCGATGTAGGCGGCGGCGCGTTCGGAGACGACGAGCTTCATCTCCGCATGATGGCACGGCGGGCGGGGCCGCCGTCCCGGCGGCCCCGCCCGTCCGTCACGCTTCGGCCGGGGCGATCCCCGAGAGGTCTTCCTCCTCGGGAGGCCTCACCGGTTCGAACGGCTTCTGCTTCTGGACCGCGAAGTAGTAGATCGCGCCGGCGATCGCGATCAGCGAGAACACGGTCCAGATCACCGGGATCTTGTTCAGGAAGTCGATCTTGAAGTCGACGAGCTGATCCCCTTCGACGTAGTAGTCGGTCTGGATCGGCTTCGGGTTCGAGATGATCCGCATGTACGAGGCACCTTCGGCGTTCGGGTCCCACGCGGAGTCCACCGGGGACGGCGTGAGGAAGTTCAGCAACATCGCGGCTCCCCACAGGATCGCCACGACGTTCACGACCTTGCCCCAGCCGCCGAGGGAGAAGGGCGCCTTGGTCCTCGGCCACCCCTTCGCCCGCGCGCGCATGAATGCCAGGTTCCCCAATAGGTAGCTGAGGTAGATCGACGCTGTGGCGCCGACCGCGATCACCGCCGCGCCCGCGAACTGGATGAACGGGAGCGCCGCGAGCCCGCCCACGATCACGCAGGTCCACACGGGCGTGTGGAGGGTGGGGCTGACCCTCGACATCGTCTTCGAGAACGGGAGCTGGTCGTCACGAGCCATCCCGAACGCGAGCCGGATCGTGGACGTGAGGATCGACATGCAGCACACGAAGATCGCGGCGACGACGACGAAGAGGTACAAGGTCGCGCCGAATGTCGACATCACGCCCTCGATCACCTGCTGCGGCCCGGTCGCGAACGAGGCGACCGCCTCGCCCATGTCCGGGACGGCGATCAGCACACCCCACAGGAAGATCGCCCCGATGACGAACGAGCCGATCACCGACGCGATCACCGCCTTCGGCGCGCCCACGCGCGGGTTCCGCGTCTCCTCCGCGAGCGTGGATGCCGTATCGAACCCATAGATCACGTACAGGCTCATGAACATCCCGACGAGGAAGAAGGACGCGGTAAGCGGCGCGGGGAACTGGAAGATGTTCCCGCTCTTGTCGGCGTCGAAGATGACGCCGAGGCCCTGGTTGTTGTGGACGATCGCGAGGAAGACGGCGAAGACGACCATGCCGAGGATCTCGAAGAAGACCCCGGTGTTGTTCACGACCGCCACGACCTTCACGCCGTAGATGTTCAGGATCGTGATCAGCGCGAGCGTGACGAGTGCGGCGATCCGCTGGTCCGCGCTCCCCAGCTCCGTGTTCAGGTTCCAGTCGAACATGTTGTTCAGCATCGGGAGCAGCGCGATCGGCAGGGTGGCGCACACCGACGCGACCGTGAGGATCCCAGCGAAGAGATAGAACCAGCCGGTGATCCACGCATACCCGCGGTTCGCGAGGTACTTCGTCCATTGGTAGACCGAGCCGGCAACCGGGAAGTGACTAGAGAGCTCAGCGAAGTTCAGCGCGACGATCAGCTGCATCCCGGCGACGACCGGCCACGTCCAGAAGAGGAAGCCTCCGAGCGCCGACATCCCCAGGAAGAAGAGCGTGAAGATCCCGGTCGACGGGGAGATGTAGCTGAACGCCACGGCGAACGAGCTGAAGGTGCCGAGGCCGCGCTTGAGCTCCTGCTTGTAGCCGAACCTCTCGAGGTCGGTCGTGTCGCGAGCGATCTGTTCCTCGTGCGTCGACATCCGTTCCCCCTCCCTGAGCCCGGGTCACCCGAGCGAGCCGGGGGAAGTCTGAACCCGATGCGGAGCCGACGCAAATCGGTTGGGAGGGAACCTCAGCGATCGAGCGCCGCGAGGAACTCGTCGAGGTCCGGGGCGACGTGGAAGCTCGGCTCCACGGTGCTCTCGAACGCCTCGACGGTCTTGAAGCCGTTCCCGGTGACGAAGGCCACGACCTCCTCCTCGGGCCGGATCACGCCCTGGTCGACGAGCCGCTTGAGGTTGGCGATCGTGACGCCCCCGGCGGTCTCGGTGAACACGCCTTCGGTCGAGGCCAGCAGGCGGATCCCGTCCAGGATCTCGGCCTCCGTGCACCATTCGATCGCGCCGCCGGTCTCTCGGGAAACCTGGAGCGCGAAGTAGCCGTCCGCGGGCGAGCCGATCGCGAGCGAGCGAGCGATCGTGTCCGGCTTGACCGGCGTGACCTCCTCGGCGCCGTCCCGGAAGGCCTGGGCGACGGGCCGACAGCCCTCTGGCTGGGCGCCGCTCACCCGGTACGACTTCTCCTCGACGGCCCCGATCGCGATGAGCTCCTGGAACGCCCGGTGGATCTTCGTCAGGAGCGCGCCGCTCGCGATCGGCACGACGACGTGGTCGGGCACGCGCCAGCCGAGCTGCTCGGCCACCTCGAAGCCGAGCGTCTTGGAGCCCTCGGCGTAGTACGGGCGCATGTTCACGTTCACGAACGCCCACGGGAGCGTGTCCGCGACTTCGGCGCACAGACGATTCACATCGTCGTAGTTGCCCTTCACCGCGACGACCTTGGCCCCGTACGTCTCGGTGGCGAGGATCTTCGCGCGCTCGAGGTCGTCCGGGACGAACACGTAGCACGGCATCCCGGCATGTGCGGCGTGCGCGGCGGCCGCGTTCGCGAGGTTGCCGGTGGAGGCGCAGGAGAGTGCCTCGAAGCCGAACGCGCGCGCCATCGTGGCGGCAACCGAGACGACCCGGTCCTTGAACGAGTACGAAGGGTTCACCGAGTCGTCCTTGATCCACAGGTCGCGGAGGCCGAGCTCGGCCGCCAGCCGGTCGGCGCGGCGGAGCGGCGTGAAGCCGGCGCCGAGGTCCACCCGGTCGAGGCCGGGACCGCCGGGCAGGAGCAGCTCGTAACGCCAGAGGTTGGCGGGCCCAGCCTCGACCTGCTTCCGGAAGACCACGCCGTCGATCGCATCGAGTTCGTACGAAGGTTCGAGCGGACCGAAGCACTCCTCGCAGATCGTGAGCGGCTCCACGTTGTAGCGGGCGCCACACATCCGGCACTGGAGGGCCGCAGGGCTCGTGATCGTCGTCACCCGGTGATGGCTCCGTGGTCGGCGCCGCCCACGAGCTTCGCGTACTTCGCGAGCGCGCCTTTCGTGTAGCGAGGCTCGGGCGCCACCCATGCTTCGCGCCGCGACGCCAGCGTCTCGTCGTCGACGAGCAGCTCGAGCGAGCGAGCGTCGGCGTCGATCCGGATCCGATCGCCTTCCTCCACCTGCCCGATCGGACCGCCGACGAAGGCCTCGGGGGCGATGTGCCCGACGCTGTAGCCCTTCGTGGCGCCGGAGAACCGACCGTCGGTGATCAGCGCCACGTCTTTGCCGAGGCCGGCGCCGGCCACGGCAGCCGTGACCGCAAGCATCTCCGGCATCCCCGGCGAGCCCTTCGGGCCTTCGTACCGGACCACGATCACGTCGCCAGGCACGATCCGGCCGGAGGTGACCGCATCGAAGGCGTCCTGCTCCGAGTCGAACGGACGGGCGATGCCTTCGAAGATCAGACCCTCGGCGCCGGCCGCCTTCACCACGGCGCCGTTCGGGGCGAGATTCCCGCGCAGGATCGCTATCCCGCCCCAGGGGTGGATCACGTCCGTGCCCGGATGCACGATGTCGCCGTCGGGAGCGGGAGGATCGACCTCGGCGAGGTTCTCCGCCTGCGTCTTGCCGGTCACGGTGAGGCAGTCCCCGTGGAGCAGGCCGAGGTCGAGCAGCTCCTTCATCACGACAGGCACGCCACCCACACGATCGAGGTCGCTCATCACGAACCTCCCGGCTGGCCGGACGTCGACGAGGTGCGGCGTGGCCCGCGAGATCCGGTCGAAGTCGTCGAGCTGGAGATCCACCTCGGCCTCGCGCGCGATGGCCAGGAGGTGGAGCACGGCGTTCGTCGATCCCGCGAGGGCCATCACGATCGTGATCGCGTTCTCGAACGCTTCCTTCGTGAGGATGTCGCGCGGCAGCGGCCCTCCCGCAGCGACGAGCTCCGCGGCGCGGATCCCGCTCTCCCGCGCGAACACCTCGCGCCGGTAGTCCACGGCGGGCGGGCCCGCCGCGCCCGGCAGCGAGAGCCCGATCGCCTCGCCGACCGCCGCCATCGTGTTCGCGGTGTACATGCCCGCGCACGAGCCGGTGCCGGGGCAGGCGGCGCGCTCGATCCCCCGCAGCTCGGACTCGTCGATCGTCCCCTTCGCGTGGGCGCCGACGGCTTCGAACACGTCCTGGATCGTGATCTCCCGCCCTCCGTAGGTACCGGGAAGGATCGTCCCGCCGTACAGGTAGACCGACGGCAGGTTCAGCCGGGCCATCACCATCATCATCGCGGGCTCGGACTTGTCGCAGCCGGCGATCCCCACGAGCGCGTCGAATCGTTCCGCGTGCATCACGAGCTCGACGGAGTCCGCGATCAGATCGCGGCTCATCAGCGACGCCTTCATCCCCTCGTGGCCCATCGCGATCGCGTCGGAGACGGCGATCGTCCCGAACTCGACGGGAACCGACCCTCCCTGGCGTACGCCCTCCTTCGCGAGCGCGGCGAGCTTGCCGAGGTGGTAGTTGCACGGCGTCACCTCGTTCCACGACGACGCCACGGCGACCTGCGGCTTGGCGAAGTCGTCCTCGGAGAACCCGACGGCGCGGAGCATCGCGCGAGCCGGCGCGCGGTGGGCCCCCTCGGTGACCTCCCAGCTCCGGGGACGGTCGTGCTCGCGTTCCATGTGCGTACCTCCGTGAGGAACTGCGAAGATGCGGGGCTTGAGCCTAGCAAGGAGGATGAGCCGCCCGTGACGACCGTTCCCCCCGACGCCGGCCGCAGTTGGTGGTTGCGAGAGGCATTGGCCGACGACCCCGGCGAGCCCGCCCCGCCGCTGGGAGGAGACCTCACGACCGATGTCGTGATCCTCGGCGGCGGCTTCACGGGGATGTGGACCGCGCTCCATCTGAAGGAGCTCGATCCCGGGATCGACATCGCGATCGTCGAGCAGGACATCGTCGGTGGCGGCGCGAGCGGCCGCAACGGTGGCTTCGTGAACTCGTTCTGGGGCGACCTCGACTACCTCGCGCACCACTTCGGTGACCGCGCCACGATCGCGCTCTGCGAGGCGGGTGAGGAGAGCGTCAAGGCGATCGGCCGCTTCGCCAGTGATCAGGCGTATCGATGCCTGGTACCGCGCGGATGGAGAGTACGTGGTGGCCGCCTCCGAGGAGCAGTTCGGCCGATGGGCGGACGACCTGATCACGGCCGACCGCCTTGGCGTGAGCCAGCACTTCCAGGTCCTGTCGGCCGACGAGCTCCGCGAGCGGGTCGACTCGCCCGTGTTCCGCGGCGCCCTCTTCCGGACGGTCGGCGCCACCGTGCATCCCGGTCGCCTGGCGCGCGGGATGCGGCGTGTCCTCCTCGAGCGCGGCGTGCGGATCTTCGAGGACTCCCCCGTGACGCGGTTCGGCGCCGGCGACCCGGCGCGAGCCGAGACGCCCGGCGGCACGGTGAAGGCGGGTGCCGCGGTCGTGGCGCTGAACGCCTGGGCCCACCACTGGAAGCGGTTCCGGAGGACCGTGGTCGTCCGTGGCTCCTACATCGTGATGACGGAACCGGCCCCCGACCGAATCAAGGAGATCGGGTGGACGGACGGCTCGGGGGTCGCGGACATGCGCTCCGCGGTCCACTACGTGCGGACGACGCCAGACGGACGGATCTCCTTCGGCCTGGGTGGCATGCAGCCGAATCTCGCCCGGAGGATCGGTCCGAGGTTCGCCTACGACCCGCACGCGATCGAGATCGCGATCGCGGATCTTCACCGGATGTTCCCCGGGTTCGTGGACGTGCCCATCGAGGCGGCGTGGGGTGGGCCGATCGACGTCTCCGGCCATCACCTACCCACGTTCGGGACGCTCGGCAAGGGGAACGTCCACTACGGGCACGGCTACACCGGCAACGGCGTGGGGCCGGCGCACCTCGGCGGTCGCATCATGGCGAACCGGATCCTCGAGAAGACGGACCCGGTCCTCGACCTGCCGCTCGTGGATCTCGAACCCTTGCGGTTCCCTCCGGAGCCCGTCCGCTCGCCCGGCGCGCTCGCCGCGAACACGGCGATCCGTCGGAAGGACGAAGCGGAGGATGACGGCGAGGAGCCGAACCCACTGGTCGACTTCGTCGCGAAGCTCCCCCGGCGACTCGGCTACAACCTCGGCCCCTAGGCGCCGAACGGTTCGTAGCCGGGCGCGACGAGCGGCCACGGATTCGTCCGCTCCCACGCTTCGGCGACGGTGAGCGCCATGTCGTCGCGGAACCGAGGCGCGGTGATCTCGAGCCCGAACGGCACGCCTTCTGGCGAGAGACCGGCCGGCACGCTGATCGCGGGGTGTCCGGTCACGTTCTGCGGATCGGTGTTGAACGCATCCGGGCTGTCGCCCACCTTTCCCGTCGCCGGATGGGTTCCGTCGGCGCGGATCCACGCGAAGCAGTTCGTCGGCGTGAGCAGCACGGCATCGTCGCCGAGGAGCAGATCGAGCTCCCGCACGTACTCGAAGCGGCGGCGGCGCGCCGCCATGTACTCCTCGAACGGTGTTCGCCACGCGAACTCCACGACGCCACGGAACATCGGGGAGAACCGGTCCATGTTCGCCTCACAGAACTCCCGACCCAAGTGGTGAACATGTTCGGTCGCGCAGATCACGACCCAGTCCTCGCTCACATGGCCGGCTCGGAAGATCCCTTCGGGGTCGATGCGTTCGACCGGCAGGCCGACGTCGCGCTCGTAGGCGTCGACGGCCGCGGCGAAGAGCGATTCCACCGGTTCGGGGAGCGGACCGTAGTCGACCAGGCGAGGGGAGGCGAACGCCCGCGACGGCATCGCGACGCCCATCTCCAGCGGGCGCGGCAGGGCGCTCGGATCGCCGGGCACGGGTCCTGCTTCGAGCTCGAGGAGGAGCCGCACGTCGGCGACCGTGTGTCCCAACGGCCCGTACGTCGAGAGGTCGATCCACTCCGGTATCGGCCAGCGGCCGATCACGCCGTTGGTGGGTTTCAGGCCCACGAGCCCGCACCATGCGGCAGGGATCCTGATCGACCCGCCGCCGTCCGTCGCTGTGGCGATCGGGGCCAGTCCCGCGGCCATCGCCGCCCCCGAACCGCCCGATGAGCCGCCGGGCGAGGCCTCCACGTTCCAGGGGTTCGCGGTCGCCCCGTACAGGAGGTTGTCCGTGTACCCGGCGAACGCGAACTCGGGTTGATTCGTCTTGCCTACCACGATCGCGCCGGCGGCCTTGAGTCGCCCGGGGATCAGCCCGTCGGCGTCGGCCGCCGGCGCGTCGGCGAACACGACGGAGCCGTAGGTGCACGGCACGCCCTCAACGGCTTCCATGTCCTTGACGAGCAGCGGGATCCCGGCGAGCGGCCCGAGGTCCCCGTCGGAGGCGATCCGTCCGTCCAGCTCTCGAGCCTCGTCCAGCGACTGCTCGCGTACGGAGATCACCGCGTTGATCGGTGGGTTCAGCCGCTCGATCCGCTCGAGCGACGAGCGCACGAGCTCCTCGGACGACACGCGACGTCCTCTGACCGCGGCCGCGAGCTCCTCCAGCATCCGGCGGAGCGTAGTCGACACCACCCCATCGCGGCGGCACGAGCCCGGCGCCTTCGGCCACGGCCGCCGCCTCCTACGCCTCGTACCGATCGAGGACGCGCTCGGCGCGGTCGAGCTGGCGAGGCACGTCATCGGTGTGGTGGTAGATCTGCCAGGACGTGCACCGCAGCGCGTGGTGGGCGACGTACGCTCGAAGCACACGCCGCTCGATGCCGGTGGCCTCGACGACGTCCCAGACCGGTTGATCGTGCCCGTCGAGGTCGTACGCGAACCTGACGAGATCGAAGCGGGGATCGCCGGCGCACGCGCCCTCCCAGTCGATGATCCCGGTGAGGGTGCCGTCGTCGCCGGCGAGGATGTTGTCGGTGTGTAGGTCCAGGTGCACGAGCCCGTCGGCCGGGAACCACGCCGGGTCGGCGTCGGCGCCGACGGCCTCCACTCGGTCGAGCACCGCCGCGCTGCGACGCCCCCCGGTGCGCAGGGGCTCGTGCATCGCCCACTCGTCCACGCCGACGGTGAGCGTGTGCACGACGGACTGACCCCATGGGCGCAGGTCCGGCGCCGGCAGCGGACAGACGACACCGGCCATGGCGGCGACGCACTCGACCACCTGCTCCACCATCGCCCGTGACGGGTTCCGTACCGACGCACCCGGCAGGACCTGCTGCGCCGACAGTGTCCAGCCGTCAACGGCGAGGACGTGCGGGTACTCCGGTACCGGGACGCCGCGTGATCGGAGCTCGTCGAGGCCGGGGAGCAGGACCGTATAGCGCTCGGCGACGGTCTCGTCCGGGAACCACTTGAGCACCACCGGCGCGCCGTCCGGCGCCGTCGCGAACCACGCACCGTCGTCGGATACGCCGCCCTCGGCGCGAGCGCCGAGTTCGAAGCCCAGTTCGCGCAGCCGTGCGCGGTTCACGTCGCCGGTGGCGGTGTTTCCATCGACAGGTAGGGCGTGAAGAGAACCGGGACCTCGCTGGCGGCCAAGTTCGCTCTCAGCTCTGCGCTCGGCTCACCGAGAAGTTCGCCGTGAACCACGGAGACCGTCGCAAGGACTGCCCCGAAGAGGTCGCCAAGGTTGGCGGCGTGCTCGATGGCCGCCTCCGAGTCCTTGTACCGCTCGAGGACGACGCACTCGGACTCATCCTCGTTGAAGTAGACGTCGTATCGCAGCGTGCCCGAGTCCTTGGTCAGCACGATCTCCCTCGCTTGAGCGGATAGCCGCTTGAACTCCTCGACCTTGCCCTCGTGAAACCTGAATCGAGCGATACCCCACAGCTCACTCATGTCTCCGGCCTCCAGACTCTTGGTTGCTGGCTGGGATCGACGCGCGAGGGTGCCTGGGCGAGCGTCCTCCCGATGGTAGTAGCCGGATTGACGGCCGTGCATCGCCATGCCGCGCGCGGCGCCCGTTCGTGTGCCCGACGCTCTCATCACGAGGGATCGAGAAGATGCGATCCTGGAGATCGAGTTGGAGGTCCCTATGAGTTCACTCGTCCTCAACGTCACGTTCGACTGCCGGGATGCCGGCGCCGTCGCTCGGTTCTGGGAGGCGGTCACCGGACATCCCAAGGAGCTGGTGCATCAACCGGGGAACGATCACTGGGTGGTGAGCTCTCCCGATGGAGGGCTTCCGCGGCTGGTGTTCGTCACCGTGCCCGAGGAGAAGTCGATCAAGAATCGGGTGCACCTGGACCTGCTGCCGAACGACTCGAGTCAGGAAGACGAGGTCGCCCGCCTCCTCGACCTCGGCGCCCGCGTCGTCGTCGATCGTCGCCGCTCCGACCCCGGGGGCTGGGTCGTGATGGCGGATCCCGAAGGCAACGAGTTCTGCGTCGAGAATCCACGGAGCTGAAGCTCGGCGGCTCGGTTCACCCCTCGTTGGACGCGCCGCCTCCTACACTCCGCCGGATGGATCTTCGACTCAGCGCAGCCGACAGGGACCTCCAGCAGAAGGCACGCGACTTCACGGAGCAGGTCCTCGTTCCGCTCGAGGACGAGTGCGAGGCGAACGACGGACTCACTCCGGAGAGCCATGCGACGGCGAAGCAGGCGGTCCTCGACTGGGACTTCCACGCGATCAACCATACGGAGGCGAACGGTGGCCGCGGCCACGATCTGTTCGAGCAGATGCTGATCGAGGAGCAATGGGGTCGCGCGACCGGAGCCCTGTGGGACATCCCGTGGAGGCCCTCGATCCCCCTCGCGGCCGGCACCGAGGAGCAGAAGGAGCGCTTCCTTCGGCCCGCCTGTCGCGGCGAGCGCCGGGACGCCTACGCGATCACCGAGGAAGGCGCGGGCTCCGACCCAACGATGGTGGAGACGTCCGCCAAGCGCGACGGCGATACGTGGACGATCACGGGCGAGAAGTGGCACGTGACCTCGGGCGACGTGGCGGACTTCTTCCTCGTCCACACCCACGTGGACGGTGATCCCGCGAACGCGACGATCTTCCTCGTGGACAAGGACGCGCCCGGTGTGCGGCTCGTCCGCACGCCGAAGTACATGCACACGTTCGTCTTCGAGCATCCGATCTTCGCGTTCGAGGGCGTCCGGGTGGGCGACGACCGGATCCTCGGCGAGGTCGGCCGCGGCTTCGAGCTCACGAAGGATTGGTTCGTCGAGGAACGCCTGATGATCGGCGCGCGCACGACGGGCGCCGCGTCGCGCGCGCTCGAGCTCTCCCTGGACTTCGCGAAGGACCGCCGTCAGTTCGGCCGACCGATCGTCGACTTCCAGGCGGTGGAGTTCATGCTCGCCGACATGGCCGCCGAGCTGATGGCCGCGAAATCGATGCTCTACCGGGTGTGCTGGCAAGCGGGACGGGGCGGCGCCGATCGCAAGGAGCTGCACGCGATGGCAGCCGCGGTGAAGCTCGTGTGCAGCGAAACGGCGGGCCGGGTCGCGGACAAGGCCGTGCAGATCCACGGTGGCCGCGGGTACATGCGCGAGCATCCCGTGGAGCGGTTGTGGCGCGAGCTCCGCGTCGACCGGATCTGGGAGGGGACGTCGGAGATCCAGCGCGTGGTGATCGGCAACGAGCTGCGCAAACGGGGCTCCGACCGCTACACGGGCTGGCCGGCGGAGTGACCTACAGGATCGATGGGCGGAGCGGTTCCGACATGACGTTGAGCCAGTCCAGCAACGGGTAGGACAGCCCCACGAGCCCGAGGACGAGCCCCATGAAGTAGCTGCCGCCACCCTCTCCGCTGCTCGACGTCATGATCGAGGAGAGGACGGCCATCACACCGAGGATGGCGGCCAGGACGACGAGCTGATCGGCCAGCTGGCCGCCCGCCGCGACCTCCGCGGAGTATTGCCCGAGGATCCTGCTGTTCGGCTGGATCCGGTAGATCCAGAGGACGGCGCTCGCGAGAGCCGACGCCAGGCCGGTGACGACCGAGATCGCCCCCAAGGGGTTCGTACGCCTGCCCGAGCTTCTGAAGACCCCCGCCATCAGGCGGTATCCAAGCACCCTCGGACTTCCGTGGGCAAGCCTGGGATGTCGAGGCCGTCGCCACCCTTCACGAAGTCGTACCGCGTGCCGGACCATTCACCCGGCAGTCCCGGGTAGGGCGACGGCTCGGTGTCCGCCCACTGGAATCCGCTCCAATCGGGCGAGCGGAACCCTTCGGTGTCGTAGGGCGCCACGGCGGCGACACCGTCGCCGAAGTCCCGCGACTCGACGAGGAACCGTCCCTGGAACCGGAGGTCGTCCTCGATGTACAGCTTCACGTACCAGCGCTCGACGACCAGGAGATACCCCTTGTCCGAGGGCGGCGACTCGGGGCCGGTGAAGTACCGCATCTCCACGACCGTCGGCTCTCCGGGAAGCTGCACGCTCCGACGGATGATCCGCAGAGGTTTCTCGAACAGCGCCGAATCCGCGCCGGGCGAGACCCAGCCCTCCGCACAGGTCTCCGACGCGTCGCCTGTGGTCGGGAGCGGGTTCGGAGGGAGCGCCGGTGGTGTGGGAGACGCGAGCGTCGGCGTCGAGGGGAACGGGGATGTCGACGTCGGCGATGACGGCGGCGGGAATGACTCCGGCTCGCCATCGCACGCAACCAGGATGAGCAGCAGCGTGGCAGCGATCATGTGTTTCGTCATGAGATGACCCCTCGGGAACCGACCGAGGATAGCGGGCTTGATAGAAAGGGGAGCCATGGACACCGGACCCTACGGGCACACGCGCGACGAGCGCCACCCGATGCCGCTCAGCCGTCGGCGCTTCCTGCGGACGAGCGCCATGGCCGTCGCCGGCGGGGTCCTCTTCTCGTGCACGGGCGGCACCCGGACCCCGAAGGTCGACGACACGATCCCGGAGACGGACACCCGATGGCCGATCAAGCGCGTCATCTACGTGATGCTCGAGAACCGGAGCTTCAACAACCTGTTCGGGAGGTTCCCCGGCGTGCGGGCGGGGACCACGGTCGGCGTCGAGAACGGCGTCGAGAAACCGCTGATCCGCTGCCCGGAGTGGCTACCGGGCGACATCCCGCACGACCTCGCCGCACACCGCCTGTGCGTGAACGACGGGAAGATGGACGGGTTCGGCACGGGGACGCACGGCTCGACGTACGGCTACACGATCTTCGACGAGGACCAGATCCCCAACTACTGGCACTGGGCGCGCGAGTACAGCCTCTCTGACAGCTTCTTCGCCTCCGCAGCGGGTCCCAGCTACCCGAACCACTACTACTTCATCGCGGGGTCCTCGGGTGGCGTCGCCGACAACCCGGAGAACATCCGGACGAGGCCGCTCGAGGAGGGGAGGCTCTTCAAGAGCTGGGGCTGCGACGCCGTGGGGGACGACGTGTTCGTCCTGGTGACGGACGAGGCCGGGAACCTGACGAAGCACAACACGTGCTTCGAGTTCCCCACCGTCGGCGAGCAGCTCACCCAAGCCGGCGTGGACTGGGCCTACTATTCGGCGGTCCCGGGACAGCCCGGCTACTTCTGGAATGCCTACAACGGCGTCGCGAACGTGTTCCACACGGACCTGTGGGCCGAGCACATCCGATCGGTCGACACGCTCCTCGACGACATCGACGCGAACGCCCTCCCGCCCGTCACCTGGGTGACCCCGCGGTTCCAACTCTCCGACCATCCGCCGTTCTCCACGGGCCACGCGCACAACTGGGTCACGAAGATCGTGAACAAGGTGATGCGCTCCGACATGTGGGAGCACACGGCGATCTTCCTGACGTGGGACGAGTGGGGCGGCTTCTACGATCCCGTCGTTCCGCCCTCCGTCGATCACCTCGGCCTGGGCATCCGCGTCCCGTTGCTCACGATCTCGCCGTATACACGCCGGGGTGTGATCGACGACGAGCGAGGCGAGTTCTCGACGCCGCTGCGGTTCATCTCGGACAACTGGGGGCTGGAGCCGCTCACCGACCGGATCCGCAACACCCACAACCTCGAGCACGTCTTCGACTTCGGCGGTCCGCCGCGGGCGCCGGAGCTCGGGAGGGAGCAGGCGCCGACGTTCTCGCCCTCACCGTGGGTGTTCCCGCGCGATACCTACACGGGCTGGGAGCCGGGGACGGAGCCGGTGGAGGACCCGCTCTAGCCGCTAGACCGCCCAGCGGCGATCCGCATACCGCCAGGCCCAGCCCTTCTTGGCGCGAACGACATCGGGATCGCGGGGATCGAGCGGGAGGACCATCTCGAGCTCGCGCGGGCGACGGGGCTTCGGCTTCTCGATCCGTTCGCGCTTCACGCCGCTCACCTCCCGTGCTCCGCCGGCTCCGTCGCGTGTGGTTCGCGTCCGGTGGCTCGGCTGATCGTTTCTCAGGCATACCCCCTCGATGAGAGTTGTATGCCATACATCCCGAGCCGGACCATGACCGGCATCACGTCTCGGGTGTGACCTTCGTCGGGGCGGGTCAGCCCGGGATCACGAGCGCGTCGACGGCGACGCAGCCCGAGGGCGACACGATCACCGGGTTGACGTCGAGCTCGGCGATGCGATCGCCGAGCTCGACCGCCAGGACGGAGAGACGGGAGACCGCGCGCGCCAGCGCATCGACGTCGGAGGGCGGCGCCCCGCGCACGCCGTCGAGCAGGGGGCGGATCGCGAGGCCGTCGATCAGGTGGCGGGCGGCGTCCACATCGATCGGAGGGAGCGCGAGCTTGCGGTCGTGCAGGACTTCCACCAAGACGCCGCCCGCCGCGACGAGCACGAGGGGGCCGAACGTCGGGTCGCGCACGATGCCGAGCGCCACCTCCACGCCCGGCGGCGCCATCGCCGCCACCGTCACCTCGGGTCCGAGGCGACCCTCGAAGTCCCGGTAGGTCTCGCGGAGTCCTTCGACGTCCGCGATGCCCACGCGAACTCCTCGTACTTCGGACTTGTGCAGGATGCCCGGCACCGCCGTCTTGATCGCGACGGGATAGCCGATCCGGTCGGCCGCTCGTTCCGCTTCGTCGAGCGATCGGGCGGGGAGCGCGTCGACCACTGGGATGTCGTACGCGGCCAGCAGACCCAGCGCCGCCACCTCAGTGAGGTCGGCGGCCTCGGCGAACCGTCCGCGCCATTCGGCTTCGATCCCCGGTGAGGACGCGGGCGGGGGATCCACGGCCAGCCGCCTCTGCACCGTGGCATCGCCGAGGAGGTGCTTCAGCGCCCGGAGGCCGGTCACGGTGCCCTCGAGCACTGGGATCCCCGCCTCGCGGAGGACCCCGACCTCGTCGTCGGCGATCGTCGCCGGGAGGTTGGAGATCACACAGAACGGCTTCCTCGTCCGCTCCCACACGTCGCGGGCGACCTGCAGATATCCCACGTCGTACGGCTCGCCCTGCCGCGTCAGGTCCACCACGAACGCGACTGCCGCGGTCTCGGGGTCATCGTGCAGCGCCTGGAAGCTCTCGACGTAGATCCGGTCCGCGTCGATGCCGGTGCCCCAGGCGTCCAGCGGATTCTCGGCCACGAGCCCGGGATCTAGCACGTCGGCGATCTTCGTCTTCGAGTCCTCCGTGATCGACGCGAGCGGCACGCCCGTGTCGGTAGCGAGGTCGACGAACAGCGCTCGCTCGCCGCCGGAATCGTGGAGCGACGCGATCCCCCTACCGCTCGTGACGCGGCGCGGGCTCGAGAAGAGCTCGAGCGCGTCGGCCATCTCCTCGAGGTCGCGGCACTCATGCACGCCGTAGGCGTCGAACACGGCTTCGTAGGCGCCGTGCTCACCCGCCAGCGCGCCCGAGTGCGCCACCACCATCTGCTTCGAGCCCTCGGTGCGGCCGACCTTCAGCGCGAACACCGGGATACCGCGCTCGGCGGCCTTCGCGAGGGCGGCGACGAACGCATCCGGCTGACGGACCGTCTCGAGCAGGAGCGCAACGACCTTCGTGGACCCCCGGTCGAGCGCGTAGGAGAGGTACTCGTCCATCGTGGTGACGATCTCCTGGCCGCTCGACACGAGCAGGTTGAAGCGGATCTGCCGGTTGTTGAACAGGAACGCCGCCCAGCCGGATCCTGAGTGCGACAGGAACGTCACGCCGCCTGGACGCAGGTCGTCGGGGGTGAGGAACCCGGTCGCCCGCAGGTTCGCGTCGGCGTGGACGAACCCCATCCCGTTCCCGCCGCAGAGGGCCATCCCGTGCTCCCGGGCGATGGCCCCCACCCGCTCACCGAGGAGCGGCATCCCCGGCCCCGGCGGCTCCTCCTCGTAGAGCGAAGAGAACGTCACGACGCTGCCCACGCCTGCACGCCCCGCGTCTCGCACGGCCTGCTCGATGCGCTGGTTCGCGACCCCGACGATCGCGAGATCGACGGGCTCGGGGATGTCGCCGATCGACGGGACGCACGGATGCCCGAGCACCTCTTCGTAGCCGGGGTTCACCGGGTAGATCGCGCCGTCGTACCCGCCACGGTGCAGCTCGAGCATCATCTGCTGCCCGAGCGACCCCTCCTTCACGGAGGCGCCGACGACCGCGACCGAGCGCGCCTCCAGCATCCGCTGGAGCGGCGTCCGTTCTCCTTCGGTCACGAGCGCTTCTTGAGTGCCCTGTCCTTCACGGCCGCACGGTACGCCTTCCAGCCGGGGATGCCGTTGACCCCGCCGCCCGCGTGGGTCGCCGACGAGCCGTGGTACAGGCCCTTGATCGGCGTGCGGAAGTCCGCGTAGCCCGGCGCGGGGCGCATGTGGAACAGCTGATCCACCGAGAGCTCACCGTGGAAGATGTTGCCCCCGATCAGCCCGAGCTCCTGCTCCATGTCGTATGGACCGATCACCTGGTAGTCGATGATCGCGTCCTTGAAGTTGGGCGCGAGCTCGTCGTAGAGGTCGAAGATCCGCTTCGCGTACGCGTCGAGCTCCTCGCGGTGCGACTCGTGGACCCAGTCGTCCGGCACCCACTGGCTGAACATCGAGAACACGTGCGTTCCTTCGGGGGCGAGCTTCTTGTCCATGGTCGTCGGGATCACACCGTCGACGAACGGAGCCACCGAGGCCTTCCGGTCCATGTGGGAGTCCTGGAACGCGCGCTCTGCGTACTGCGGTGAGAAGCACAGCTCCACGGAGCCCGTGTGATGCTCCTGCAGCTCCTTCCCGGGCATCGCCGTGAAGTCCGGCAGCTCCGACATCGCGACGTTGATCTTCACGACGCCCGAGCGGGTCTTCCAGCGCTGGATGTCCGTGACGAAGTCGGCCGGCAGATCCGTGGGCGGGATCATGTCGAGGAATCCGATCTTCGGGTGCACGCACGTCACGCCGATCGGTGCGCGGAGCTCGGTCCCATCCTCGAGTACGACGCCGTGGAACCGACCCCCGGACGTGAGCATCGACTTCACGCGTGCGTTCGTGCGGATCTCGGCGCCGAAGGACTCCGCGGAGCGCCGGATCGAATCGGAGACCGCGCCCATGCCGCCCTGCTGGTAACCCCAGGATCCGAGGTGACCGTCGCCCACGTCGCCGATCGAGTGATGGAGCATCACGTACGCGGTGCCGGGCTCGTCCGGTCCCGCCCAGGTCCCGATGATGCCGTTCACCGCGAGCATGCCCTTGATCGCGTCGGACTCGAACCAGTCGTCCAGCAGATCCGTGATGCTCATCGTGAACAGCCGGGTGACGTCGCCGACGCCCCGGACCCCGAGCTTGCGTACCTTCCACGCGGTGCGCGCCGTCTCCAGCAGGTCGCCGATCGCGAGGGATCCGGCGCGCGGCGGGCTCTGCAGGAGCAGCGGCCCAAGGATGTCGGCGACGCCCTTCAGCCATGCCTCCCACTCGGGGAGCGCATCCGCGTCCTTCTTCGAGAACTGCGCGATCGAGTCGCGCGAGCGCTCGGCCTCGTCGGCGTAGACCATGATCGCGCGGCCGTCGGGAAACGCCTGGAAGTACGGGCCGAACGGTGTGACGTCGTAGCCGTGCTTCTTGAGCTGGAGCTCGTTGATGATCGTCGGCGGCATCAGCGACATCACGTAGGAGTAGGTGGTGACGTTGATCTCCGGGTGATCCGCGAACGGAGCGCTCGTGTCGGCCGCGCCACCCGTCTTGTGCCTCGCCTCGAGAACCACGGTCTTCGCGCCATGCCGGGCGAAGTAGGCCCCTGCCGTCAACCCGTTGTGCCCCCCGCCGATCACGATCGCGTCGTACGTGTTGATCGCCATGTGCCTTCCTTTCCTGGCCCACCTCCGCCCGAGTCTGACCGGAGGCACTGCGAATGATGCCCTATTCCTGAACGGTGAGTCAAACGCGCTCGTGAGCGCCCTGACTTTGATTTCTGCTGCTCAACGGGGTACGGTTCGCGAGGCCACCGAAGTGCCGGTGGGCTACGACCCGCATGATCTCTGTATACCGTTCAGGAGTTCGATGGCGAAGGAACGAGCGAAACCGAAGCCGGGCGCCAAGGCCGGAAAGGACCGTCGACAGGAGATCCTCGCGGCCGCCGCGCAGGTCATCACGGATCGCGGTCTCTCCGAGACGAGGATCCAGGACATCGCCGAGACGTGCGGCGTATCCACCGGCCTGATCCTCTACTACTTCGAGTCGAAGGACCGGCTCTTGGTCGAGGCGCTCACGTACGCGAACGACCAGTTCTACCTCCGCCTCTCGCGCGAGCTCCGCAAGAACCCGTCCGCGCGGGCGCAGCTCGACCGGTTGATCGAGCTCTCGGTCCCCGGCCTGCTCCCCGAGTTCTCGTTCCTCGACGAGTGGGCGCTTTGGGTGGAGATCTGGGTCCGGGCGCTCCGCGATCCGGAGATGGCGAAGGAACACGAGGTCTTGAACCGTCGGTGGCGGCGCTCGATCGCGGACATCGTGCGGCACGGCCGCTCGACCGGCGAGTTCCCGGAGGGACTCGATGCCGACGAGCTCGGGATCCAGATCGGCGCCGTGGTCGACGGGCTTGCGATCCAGGTGCTGATGGATCACGGCGACGTGTCACCTGAGGACATGCTGCGCGTGAGCCGCGACGTCTCGGCGAAGTTGATCGGGTTCGCCCTCGAGCCCGCCGGCGCGTAGCGACCATAGCTTTCGGGGCAACCGAGGTCTACGCTCGGGACATGATCCATTGGCTGCGAACCTGGCTGCGCCGTCGAACGGCCCGACTCGATCCCGAGAGCGTGCGGCGAGCCCGCAGCGATGCCGATCGCGCCAACTGGAAGCTCTGGAAGCTCCGCACTCCGCCGGTCCCCCGGCGCTGACCTCCCGCGCTCGTCCGCCGTACCCTGTGCCGGCCATGGCGCCCCGTCCGACGATCCTCGATGTCGACACCGGAGTGGATGACGCCCTCGCCTTGCTCTACGCGGTCGCGTCACCGGAGATCGAGCTGATCGGAGCCACGAGCGTGATGGGGAACATCACGGTCGAGCAGGCGACTGAGAACACGCTCGCCGTGTTGGAGGCCGCGGGGCGAGGGGACGTGGAGGTCGCGCAGGGGGCGGGCCGGCCGCTCGGCCGGGACCACGTCCCGTTCCCGGTCGTCCACGGGGAACGAGGGCTCGGCCGGGCCGCCCCGCCACCGCCGGCGGCCAAGCCGTCGACCCGGTCGGCGGTCGAGCTGATCGTCGGATCGGCCCGAGAGCGACCCGGCGAGGTGCTGCTCGTCGCCACCGGCCCGCTCACGAACGTCGCCCTCGCCCTCCGGGAGGAACCTCACCTCCCCGATCTCCTCGGAGGCTTCGCGTTGATGGGTGGGGCGTTCGCGCGGGGCGGCAACGTCACGCCGGCCGCCGAGGCGAACATTTGGGTGGATCCGCTCGCCGCGGACGAGGTGTTCACCGCGTTCTCCGGCGCCGACGACGCACGGCTCCCGATCTGCGTCGGTCTCGATGTGACGGAGCGAGCGGTGATGCGCCGGCCGGACCTCGACGCGGTGTGCGCACCGGCACCCGACTCACGCCTCGGGCAGCTGATCGAGGGCGCGACCAGCTTCTACATGGACTTCTACGCGGCGGTCGTGGGCGAGGACGGCTGCCGACTGCACGACCCGCTCGCGGTGGCCATCGCGATCGACGAGTCCTTGGCCGGCCTGGTGACCACCCGGGTCGAGGTGGAGACCGACGGCCGCTGGACGATGGGCGAAACGGTGGCGGACCTCGCCGGCGTGCGCGGAAGCCCGTGGCCGGTGGGCTGGGACCCGGAGGCGAACGCGCGCGTCGCGCTCGAGGTCGCGGCGGAGGAGTTCATGGAACGGTTCGTGGAACGCGTGCGCTCACTCGTCGAGGCGAGGGCATGACGGGTTCGGTCGTCGTGATCGGAGCGATCAACGTCGACCTCGTCGTGTCCGGGGCTCCTTTACCGGCGCCCGGCCAGACCGTTACCGGCGGCGTCTTCGCGCAGCATCACGGCGGCAAGGGCGGGAACCAGGCCGTCGCGGCGTCGCGGGCGCTCGGCGGCCAAGGCGTCGTGCTCGTGGGAGCTGTCGGGAACGATGCGCTCGGACATGACGCGCTGGAGGCGCTGCGGGCGGAGGGCGTGGCGACCTCGGTCGCGATGCGACCCGGCGTGCCCACCGGAGTGGCCCTGATCTGCGTAGGTCCCGACGGCGAGAACCAGATCTCGGTTGCGCCGGGAGCGAACGCGGAGCTCACCGCTGCCGACGTGACTTCGGCCTTCGGCCAGGTGCACGAGATCGGGGTCGTGCTCGCGAGTCTGGAGGTGTCGCAGGCAGCGGTGCGAGCGGCGGCAGCATGGTGCAGCGAGCACGAGACGCCGTTCATCCTCAATCCCGCCCCCGTCCAGCCTTGGACCTCGGAGCTGGCATCGCACGCCACGTACGTGACGCCCAACGAGCACGAACTCGAGGCGTTGGGGTCGCTCCCCGACGGCGTCGTCGTGGTGGAGACGCGAGGACCCGAGGGTGTGATCATCCGGCGAAGCGGCGAGGAAACACGGGTGGCGGCGCCGAAGGTGGAGGCTGTCGACACCACCGGTGCCGGCGACTGCTTCAACGGCGTCTTCGCCGCGGGACTCGCGGAAGGCGAGGACGTGATGAACGCTGGGAGGCGGGCAGCCTTCGCGGCCGCTCTCTCGGTCACGAAGGTCGGCGCACGCGAGGGCATGCCGACCCGCGAGGAGCTTCGAACGTTCCTCGACCGAGACTAGGGATCCTCGCGCCGCACAGACCGCGCGCTTGGACGAGACCTTCCCTCAGCGGCCTACACTCTGGCTGTGGCTCGTGCGACTCAGATCCTCCAGGCGTTCCTCGGATTCATCTGCGCGATCTTCGGCGTTGGCTTCCTCGTCGCCGCTGTGTTCGAGGCGGATCCCGCTCCGCCGCGGATCCTCAGCGTTGTGCTCGCGATCGGTTTCCTCCGTCTGAGTTTCCTGCTCTATCGCTCGCTGGGTACATCCCGCGGCGACGTCGGCGCGGAACCGAAGTAGCCCGGATCTGACACCGGTCTACCCGCGCCGGATCTCACCAGTGCCGACCGTGGCACCTTCCGGGTACGGTGCTGGCGTGAGAGAGGAACGGCGGCCGCCGGCGTGAACGTCGTCGTCCTGACGAAGTGGGTGCCGGAGCCCGAGGGCACGCCGACCCTCGGCGAGGACGGGCTCCTCGTGCGTGAAGGCGCCGACGGCGCCCTCGATCCAGGGGACGAGTACGGCCTCGAGGCCGCCCTGCAATTGGTGGAAGCTGGTGGCGACGGCGAGATCACGCTCCTCACGATGGGCCCCGAGATCGCGCAAGCGGCCCTCCAGCGCGGCCTCGCGATGGGCGCGCACAACGGCGTACGGATCACGGACGACTCCCTCCGCGGCGCCGACTCGCTCGTGACCGCGCGGGTACTCGCCGCCGCGATCAAGCGACAGCCCTTCGATCTCGTGGTTGGCGGCGTCGAGTCGACAGACGGGTACACCGGCATCGTCCCCGCGGCGATCGCCGAGCTCCTCGGGATCCCGAGCCTCACGTTCGCCAGAGAGCTGCACCTCTCGGACGACACCCTGACGATCGAGCGCCAGACCGCGGCGGGCTACGACGTCGTGGTGGCGCCGCTCCCCGTGGTCATCACCGTTACCGCGGGGGCGACCGAACCCCGGTACCCGTCACTGAAGGGAGTGATGGCCGCGAAGTCGAAACCGGTCGAGACGCTGACCGGCTCGGACCTCGGGCTGTCGGGCGACGACGTCTCTGCGACGCAGACGGTGGCCGAGGTCAACGACGCTCCGCCGAAGCAGGGTGGCGAGACCGTCGAGTTCGACGATACGACTGCCGGCCGGATCGCCGACCTCCTCGCCGAGGCGAAGGTGATCTGACATGAAGGTCTGGGTCTGGGCCGACGTCACGCCAGATGGGCCGGCGCCTGCCGCGCTCGAGCTCCTGACGAAGGCGCGCGAACTCGGCGACGACGTGGCCGCGGTCGCCCTCGGTCCCGGCGCAACGGCGTCCGCCGGCACCCTCGGCGAGCACGGCGCCACGACGGTGTTCGCGAGCGACGACGAAGTGTTCGCGAACCACCTCGCGCAGCCGGCTGTCCACGCACTCGCCGGCCTCGTCGAGGAGCACTCCCCGGACCTGATCCTGTTCCCGGCTTCCTACGACGCCCGCGACGTCGCGGGGCGCCTGCACGCCCGCATCGGCTCGACGCTCGATGGCGAACGCCACGGACGTGCTCGGCGCGGACAAGGCCCGTACGGAGATCCTCGGTGGCACGAAGGTCGTCGACGTGGAGCTGAAGGGCCCACCACCGAAGCTCGTGATCGTCCGGCCGCAGTCCTTCGCGGCGGAGCCGTCCGGCGGCACCGCCGAGGTGGTGGAGGTGAAGGTGGACGTTCCCGAGGAGCTCACGACGGCCGAACGGACCGAACGGCACGAGGAGGCTGCATCCGGTCCTCGCCTGGAGAGTGCGAAGGTCGTCGTCGCCGGTGGACGAGGGCTGGGCGGTCCCGACGCCTTCGCGCAGCTCGACACGCTCGCGGCCGCGATCGGGAACGCGGCCGTCGGTGCCTCGCGGGCGGCCGTCGATGCCGGCTGGGTTCCGTACAGCTACCAGATCGGGCAGACCGGCAAGACCGTGAAGCCCGAGGTCTACATCTGCGCCGGGATCAGCGGCGCGCTGCAGCACCTCGTGGGCATGAAGGGCGCGAAGCGGATCGTGGCGATCACGAAGGACCCGGACGCGCCGATCCTGAAGATCGCGGACCTGGGCGTGGTGGGCGACCTGTTCCAGGTGGTCCCGGCCCTCACCGAGGAGATCGAGAAGCGACGGACGGGCTCGTAGCCGCCGCGGCCCTCGCGGCCGTCGTAGTCCTGGCGGTCATGCTGTTCGCGCGGCGGGTCCGTCCACGCGTGGCGCTCGTCGCGAACGCGCGTCCGGCCGGACGAGGTGCTCCCACCGCCGATCGAGTCACCCGCGAGCTCACCCACGTCCTCCTCCAGAAGAAGCTTCTCCAGAAGCTCGGCCCCGGACTGATGCACGCGTTCATCTTCTGGGGCTTCATCGTGCTGCTCCCGACGATCGCCGAAGCCGCGGTGGCGATCGTCGACAAGGACTCGTCGCTCCCGCTGCTCGGCGGCGCGTCCTGGTTCGCGTTCGTCTCGGACATCTTCGCCACGCTCGTCGTCGTCGGGATCGCGATGGCGTTCTTCATCCGGAAGGTCCTGAAGCCCGATCGCTTCCGCGGGAGCCACATGGGCGAGGCCGACCGGATCCTGCTCCTGATCCTCGCGATCGTCGTGACGTTCCTGCTGTGGAACGCCTCGCGGATCGCGCTTGGGATCGCCGAGGTGCCGGACTCACGGCCGGTCGCCAACTTGCTCTCTGGACTGTTCGGGACGGGCGGCGGCACCGAGATCGCCGAGCGCGTCCTCGTGTGGGCGCACCTCCTGGTGATCCTCGGCTTCCTCGTGTTCCTCCCCGGCTCGAAGCACCTCCACATCGCGACCGCGCCGGCCAACGTCTGGCTCGCGAAGGACGGCCCGACCGGCCGCCTCGAGCCGAACCGGATCGACCTCGAGCTGCCCGAGGAGGACATCCGCTTCGGCGTCGCGACCCAGAAGGACCTCTCGAAGAAGCAGATGCTCGATCTCTTCTCGTGCACCGAATGCGGGCGATGCCAAGAGGCGTGTCCGGCGTGGGCGACCGGCAAGCCGCTCTCACCGAAGCTGCTGATCATGGACCTCCGCGACCGCGTGGTCGCCGAGGCCGCAGGCGAGGTCGAGCTCCAGCCGCTCGTCCCGAACGCGGTGACCGACCAGGTCGTCTGGGACTGCGTGACGTGCGGCGCGTGTGTGCGCGAGTGCCCCGTCGACATCGAGCACATCGACACGATCGTCGACCTCCGACGGAACCTGGTGATGGCCGAGTCGCGGTTCCCGCAGGAGGCCGCCCCGATGCTCCGCGGCGTCGAGAACCAGGAGAACCCGTGGGGACAGCCGGCGTCGGCGCGGCTGGACTGGGCGAAGGCCCTCGACGTGCGGGTGCTGCAGGAAGGCGACCCGGCGCCGGAGGTGCTGTTCTGGGTGGGGTGCGCGGGCGCGTTCGACGAGCGGGCGCAGAAGACGACGCAGAGCATCGCGAGGCTGCTCGCCGCCGCGAGCATCGACTCCGCGGTGCTCGGGCCGCGCGAGCGCTGCACCGGCGACCCCGCCCGACGGATGGGGCACGAATACCTCTTCCAGATGCTCGCCGAGCAGAACGTCGAGACGCTGAACGGAGCCGGCGTCACGAAGATCGTCGCGAGCTGCGCCCACTGCTTCAACACGCTCGCGAACGAGTACCCCGACTACGGCGGGACCTACGAGGTCGTGCACCACACGCAGCTACTGTCCGAGCTGATCGCGGCGGGACGGCTCCAACCGAGGACGGGCGACGGGAAGATCACGTATCACGACGCCTGCTACCTGGGCCGGCACAACGGCGAGTTCGACGCGCCTCGCGAGGTGATCGGCGGCGACATCGAGGAGATGCCGCGGAACCGCGAGCGCTCTTTCTGCTGCGGCGCCGGCGGCGCCCGAATGTGGATGGAGGAGGAGTCGCCCCGCATCAACGACACGCGGTTCGATGAGGCCGTCGAGACGGGCGCAGAAACCGTGGCGACCGCGTGCCCCTACTGCCTCGTGATGCTCGACGACGCCGCGAAGGGCAAGAGCTCGGACATCCGCGTTGCCGACGCCGCAACTTTGCTGGCGGAATCGACCCTCCCCTGACGACGTGGAGACGCACGCTGCTGTCCGAACCTGGGTCGAAACCTGGCAGGAAGGATGGCCGACGAACGACGTCGAGCGGATCGTCTCGCGCTATCGACCCGATGCGCCGTACCGATCGCACCCCTTCCGGGAGGCGTCGACCGCCCGCGCCTATGTCACGCAGGCGTTCGCGGAAGAAGAACTTGTCCGGTGCTGGTTCGGCGAGCCGGTCGTGGACCACGACCGGGCAACGGTTGAGTACTGGGCGATCCTCCGCACGCCCGCGGGCCGGCACGTCACGATCGCAGGGACGGCGATGCTCCGATTCGATCGAGAAGGACTCGTGTCGAACCATCGCGACTACTGGGACCAACAGGACGGCACGATCGATCCACCGCCCGGGTGGGGAACAGCCTGACCTGTCGGTGAACCCTTATGTCGCGAGACCTTCGCAACGCAACCACTCTTCGAAGGCCGGATTGCTCAGGGCCGCAAACCCATCGACGCTGGGTCCTCTCCTTGCACGAACCAGGTCGATCGCCTCGCCGGCCGTCATGCCCATGTCCATGAGGGTGCGCGCCACGACGACGCCGGACCGATTGAGCCCCTCCGTGCAGTGGACCAAGACCCGTCGTCCGGACGTCACGAGCGAGGCGATGAACGCAGCCAGCTCTGGGACCTTCGGGTCGACCTCATCACCGTCGTCCATCGGAAGGCAGACGTAGAGTCCGCCGGCCGGCACCGGCGGTGTCCACGTCTCCTCCCAGTCCTCCAGGTCGATGATCGCGTCCACGCCGAGGGTGCGATATTCGGTGCCTGCCGCCAGCCGCGTCGCGATGAACAGCCCGGGGACGACCTCGAACACCTCCATCCGCCACCTGGGTGGCGGTGGGGCCGGCTCGCGACGCATCCGGAGAGCCTAGTTCGCGTCGGGTCCGGTTCTGCCCGAGGATCCTCAGATCTGCGGCCGGGGAGGACCTCAGCTGAACGCGCGGAGACCCGTGAGCTGCTCCCCGATCACCAGGGTGTGGACCTCCTCGGTCCCCTCGTAGGTGATCACGGACTCGAGGTTCGTCATGTGACGCATGATCGGGTACTCGAGCGTGATGCCGTTCGCACCGAGGATGCCGCGTGAGGTCCGGGCGATCTCGAGCGCCTCGCGCGTGTTGTTCAGCTTCCCGACGCTCACCTGCTCCGGCGCCAGGCCCTTCTCGTCCTTCAGCCGGCCGAGGTGGTACGCGAGCAACGTCCCCTTGTACAACTCGAGCGCCATGTCGGTGAGCTTCTTCTGCGTGAGCTGGAAGGAGCCGATCGGCTTGTCGAACTGCTCGCGCGTCTTCGAGTACTCGAGGGCCGTCTCGAAGCACGTCCGCGCCGCGCCCATCACGCCCCACACGATCCCGTAGCGCGCCTCGTTCAGACAGGACAGCGGCCCGCGCAGTCCCTTTACCTCGGGCAACATCGCGTCGGCCGGGAGTCGCACACCGTCCATCACGAGCTCCGACGTCACGGACGCGCGGAGCGACATCTTCTTGTGGATGTCGTTCGCGGTGAACCCGGGCGAGTCGGTCGGGACGATGAAGCCGCGAACCCCGTCGTCGGTCTGCGCCCAGACGATCGCGATGTCGGAACAGCTGCCGTTCGTGATCCACATCTTCGTGCCGTTCAGGATCCAGTCGTCGCCGTCCTTCTTCGCGGACGTGCGCATCGAGCCGGGATCCGAGCCCGAGTCAGGCTCCGATAGTCCGAAGCACGCGATCGCCTCGCCACTCGCCATCTTCGGGAGCCACTCGTTCTTCTGCTCGTCGCTCCCGAAGGCGTGGATCGCGTGCCCGCAGAGCGAGCTCTGCACCGACACGAACGACCGCAGCCCGCTGTCACCGGCCTCGATCTCGAGCTCCACCAGCCCATACGCGACCGAGTTCAGCCCGAGCGTCCACTCGGTGTCGAGCTGCATCAGGAAGAAGCCGAGATCGCCAACCTCCTTCGCGAGCTCACGCGCGGGGAACTCGCCCTTCTCGTACCAGTCCTCGACCTCGGGGAGGATCCGGCGTTGCACCCACTCGCGGGCGACGTTGCGGATCTGCTTCTCCTCGTCGGAGAGGAGGTGGTCGATGTCGATCAGATCGGTCGGCTGCAGGTCAGACGGGCTCACGGAACGACCGTACCACCTCGCATCGGCCGCACCTCCGGGTCTATGCTCGAGGCGTGTTCCGCTGGCTGAAAGCGAGGCTTCGGCGCCGGGGCGATCGACCTGACCCGGAGCGCGCACGTCGCGCGCTCGCCAACCGCGAGCGCGAGAGCGCGGAGCTCTGGAAGCTTCGGACACCTCCGATCCCTCAGACCCCACCGCCCCCGGGGGGTCTGTAGGGCATCCTGCCGTCTCGTCAGTCCGTCGGCTTCTCCCAAACGGAGACGTGGGACCGGCTCTCGCTCGTGAAGGGCTCCTTCGTCCATCCTGCCCATCGTTCGCGCAACGTCATCCCGGCGAGCTGCGCCATCAGGTCGAGCTCGGAGGGCCAGACGTAGCGGAACGGCATCGAGAAGTGCTCGGCGCGACCCTCGTCGATCCAGAAGTGATGGGAGATCAGCCCCTGCCTCGCGACGTCGTACTCGTCGATCCCCCAGCGATCTTCCCCGATGTGGAAGACGTGGCCGGTCTCGCCGGGCGGGAGTCGTTGCAGCTCCGGCACGCCCACCTCGATCACGAACGTGCCTCCGGGCTCGAGGTGTGCGGCCGCGTTCCGGAAGCACGCGACCTGCGCTTCCTGCGTCGTCAGGTTCCCGATCGTGTTGTAGACGAGGTAGACGAGGGAGAACGAGCCCTCCACCCGGGTCGTCGCGAAGTCTCCGATCGTCACGGCGATGTCGCCGCCGCCCGGCCTCGCGCGCAGCCGATCGACCATCGCCGTCGACAGGTCGATGCCGTGCACCGGCACGCCGCGTTCCGCGAGTGGAAGGGCGATCCGTCCGGTACCGATCGCGAACTCCAGAGCGGGCCCACTGCCGGCCAGCTCCGCCAGGAAGTCGACGGCCGGCTCTAATACCGCAGGGTCGAATCTCTCGGCGGAGTCCTCGTCGTACGTCGCGGCAACGGTCTCGTCGAAGTACCCGTCAGCGTCCACGGCCGGAATCTACCGCGCGCCTCGGTGGCGATCGGACCTCGACATCATCACGGGCGATCGGCCTCACGCGACCGGGCTGGTGACCTCCTGGCCATTCACGGGGTCGGCGGACGCGGCGGACTCGGTGGAGTCGCTCTCGATCCCGAACGCCTTCGGACTCCTGAGGTCCACCCAGACCTCGTCGCCTTCCTTGGCACCGCCGAGCTCGTCGTGCGGGACGTGCGCGACGAGCGTCTCGCCGCCGGGCAGCTTGATGGAGAGTCGCGCGAGCCATCCGAGGGTTGCCATCCGCTCGATCGTCCCGCGGACGCCGGTCTCCTCCTTGGAGACCCGGACATCGTGAGGGCGGACGTATGCCGCGGCCGCCGCGCCCTCCTCGAGATGATCCGCGCCGGGCACCTGGAACGTCCCGAGGTGCACCTGGCCGTCCACCACGTGACCGTGCAAGACGTTGGCCGCGCCGACGAATCCGGCGACGAACGCCGTCGCAGGATCGTTGTAGACGTCGGCCGGCGCGCCCGCCTGCTCGACTCGCCCTTCGTGCATCACCACGACCTGGTTGGCGAGCTCGAGCGCCTCCTCCTGGTCGTGGGTGACCAGCAGGCTGGTGACGCCGAGCTCGCGATGCAACTCGTCGAGCCATCGGCGGAGGTCCTGCCGGACCTTCGCGTCGAGCGCGCCGAACGGCTCGTCCAACAGCAGCACCTGTGGTCGCGGCGCCAGAGCCCGCGCGAGCGCGATCCGCTGTCGCTGGCCACCTGACAGTTGATCCGGATAGCGGTGCGCGAAATGGGTCATCTGCACGAGCTCGAGGAGCTCCTTCACCCGGGCGTCCCGCGACTCCTTCTCCTCCTTGCGCACGCGCAAGCCGAACGCCACGTTGTCGGCCACGTTCATGTGGCGGAACAAGGCGTAGTGCTGGAACACGAACCCGACCGCCCGCTCCTGCACGCTCTTGATCGTCAGCTCGTCCTCGCCCATCCAGATCCGTCCAGCCGTGGGTTGTTCCAGTCCGGCGATCATCCGGAGGACGGTGCTCTTGCCGGAGCCGGAGGGACCGAGGAGCGCGGTGATCGAGCCCGCCGCGGCCGTGAACGAGACGTCATTGACTGCCTGGAACGACCCGAAGTGCTTCGTGAGCCCCTCGACACGGATCAGCATGCTCATACGTTGGTCCTCATCTGTTCGTTCCGGCGGTGGAGCCACTCGATGCCCACCAAGAGCAGGATAGACGTCAGAGCGAGCACGAGGGCGACGACGTGCGCCTCGGCGACGAGCCGTTCCTCGAGCGCGGTGAAGATGTAGATCGTCGCGGTCTCGGTCAGGCCGGCGATCGTTCCGCTGACGATCAGCACGGCGCCGATCTCGCCGATCGACCGCGCCGTCGTGAGCGCGATCCCGTAGAGCAGTGCCCAGCGGATGTTCGGCAGCGTGACCCGTCGGAACGTTTGCCAGATCGAGGCCCCGAGGGTGCGCGCCGCGTCCTCTTCGTCCAAACCGAACTCCTCGAGTACCGGGACGAGCTCGCGGATCGTGAACGGGATGCAGATGAAGATCGTGACGAGCACCATCGAGGGCAGCGCGAACAGGATCTGGATCCCTTGTGCGGCGAAGAAGTCGGTGAACCAGCCACCGGTTCCGAAGAGGAGCACGGCGGCCAGGCCGACGGTCACGGGCGACAGTGCGAACGGGAGGTCGACCACGGCGTTCAGGAGGGACCGGCCGACGAACCGCTGCCGGACCAGGACCCACGCGACGACGAGGCCGAAGAACGTCGTCACGATGACCGTGATCAGCGTGATGATCCCCGTGAGCAGGAACGCGTGCTGAACCTCCGGCCGCGAGAGCGTGTCCCCGACGATCGCGAAGCCCGGCTCGAACGCACGGACGAAGATCCCGATCAGCGGGAGGAGCAAGAGGAGGGCCACGTAGGCGATCGCGGTCCCCGCGAGGGCACCACGCGCCAGGCGCCCACGACGAGGGTCGGCGCCTCTGGCCGGCGTGGCAGGGGGAGAGGATGGAAGGGCACTCACGCCTGTGCCGCCCTCCCCAGGAACCTCGATGTCAGCAGGACCAGCACGAACGAGATCGCGAACATCAACGTGGCGATCGCCGCCGCCTCGGCCGGACGGAACTGGTTCGCGAGCTGGAAGATGAACACGGGCGCGGTCAACGTCTTGCCGGACAGGTTCCCCGAGATCAGCACCACGCTTCCGAACTCGCCGATGCATCGCGCGAAGGTCAGGAGCGCGCCGCCGACGATCGCGGGGCGGATCGCCGGGAAGACGACCTTCCGGAACGAGAGCCAGGCACCCGCGCCGAGGGTGGCAGCCGCCTCCTCCTCGGCCGGGTCCAGCTCGAGGAGGACGGGCTGCACCTGCCGGACCACCAGCGGCAGCGTGACGACGCAGAGCGCCAGGAGGATCCCGAGCACCGTGAAGGCGACCTGGATGCCGACACCCTCCAACGCCTGCCCGATAGGCGAGTTCGGACCGTAGAGGGTAAGCAGCATCAGCCCGGTCACGAGCGTCGGGATCGCCATCGGGAGATCGACGACCGCCGAGAGCACCCGGCGACCCGGGAACCGGTACCGAACGAGCACCCACGCCAGGAGCGTGCCCATCACGCCGTTGATCAGGGTCGCGATGGCGGAGGTGAGCAGCGTGAGCCGGATCGCAGGCCATGCGCCGGGCACCGCGAGCGCAGTCCGGAACGACGTCAGTCCGTCGCCGAACCCCTTCGTCACGATCGCGGCGATCGGCACGAGCACCATCGCCCCGAGGTAGATCAGAGCGGCGCCGCGCAGGCCGAGGTGTCGCAGCGCGGCCACGGTGCGGTCCTTCGACCGCACCGGGGCGCTGCGGATCCCAATGGTCTGCGCGGCGCCGCTCAACGCGTCATCCCGCGATCGCCTGGGTCGCGATGCCGGAGTCGCCGAACAGCTTGTCGTTCAGCTCGTCCCAGCCACCGAACTCGTCGACGTCCCAGAGGTCCTCGATCGCCGGGAGGTCGCCGCCGCCCTTCTGCGCCTCGGCGAGATCGGTCGAGCGGTACCCGGCGTCGGCGAAGATCTCCTTCACCTCGTCGGTGTGGAGGTACTCGACGAAGGCCTCGGCGACCTCGCGCACGCAGTGGGCATCGACGTTCTTGTCCACGATCGACACGGGGTTCTCGATCAGCACGCTCGACGGCGGGTAGACGGCCTCGTCCTCCCTGCCGGCGGCCTGAGCCGTGATCACCTCGTTCTCGTAGGTGATGGCGACGTCGCCATTGCCGTCCTCGAAGTTCTGGATCGACTTCCGCGCGCTGCTGTCGAACGCGATGACGTTGCCGAGCACCCCTTGCATCAGGCTGGTGGCGCCAGCCTCATCGTTCTCACTCACGCCGCCGAACCCGCGGAGCGCCGCCCCCCAGGCCGAGACGAGGTTCCACCGCGCGCCGCCGCTGGACGCGGGGTCGGGCGTCAGGACCTCGACGCCGGACGTCGCCAGGTCGTCCCAGTCCTCGATCCCGAGCGGGTTGCCGGGGCGGACGTCGAAGACGACGACTGAGGTCGTGACCATGCCGCCGTCGGCCTCCTGCGTCCAGTCGTGCGTGATGAGCCCCGCATCGGCGATCTCGTCCACATCCGGACCGAGGGACAGGGCCACGATGTCGGCCTGGTAACCCCCGACGACCCGCGACGCCTGCAGGGTAGAAGCGTCGTAGGACTCCTGGAAGATCACCTCTTGGCCGTCGTGCTCATCCTTCCAGGCGGACTTGAAGGCGGAGATGATCTTGCCGTACGCCTCGCGCGGCGTGCTGTACGCGGCGAAGCTGATCGTTGGCTGCTCGGGCAGGCCGTTGCATTCGGCGGCTGCCCCGGCCGGATCGTTCCCGCATGCCGAGAGCACCGAGAGCGAGAGCACGGGAGCGAGGCCGAGTGCGGCCAATCGCCTGATGTTGGAGCGGAACGACATCGAAACTCCTTCCGATCGAACCGGGACGTGAGACGCCCACCGGTTGCTGTGGGTCGGTCTCCGGTGGTCCGGTCAACCGAAAGGACATCGCCCGCGTCGCGGGCGGTACGTGCCCCGCATGGATACCGCCCGAGGAGGGGTGGTGTCAATCATCTCCCGCCAGGAAGCGCGACTCGTCACGATTCCGTCACAACCCGCCCGACGGTCGCGTTCTAGGATGCGACCCGTGACCAAGGACGAGACGCCGCAGCCCACCACCCACGACGAGCCGATCGACGGCGAGGAGCTGACGGACGAGGAGCGTCGGGTCCTCGCGAACGTCGCGGGCATCCTGCGGAAGATCAAGTACGGAACGGTGGTCCTCGTCGTGCAGGACGGCAAGGTCGTGCAGATCGAGATGGCGGAGAAGTTCCGACTCCGATGAGCCGAGCCGCGACCCGAACCCGGGACCACCCGGCCGGCGCTCCGGCCGCTTCGTCGATCTCGGTGCGCGACCTCGGGATGACCCGCACACGTCCGTCCGGCGAGCAGGTGACTGCGTTCGAAGGCCTCACGTTCGATATCGCGCGCGGAGAGTTCGTCAGCCTGATCGGACCGAGTGGCTCCGGGAAGACCTCGACGCTCGGGGTGATCGCGGGGCTGGAGCGGCCGACACGCGGCGAGGTGCTCGTCGACGGCCGGCCCGTCACCGGCCCGGGTCCCGACCGAGCGGTGCTCTTCCAGGAGCCTGCGCTGTTCCCGTGGCTCTCGGTGCGGGGGAACATGGATCTCGCGCTGCGTCTCGCGAACGTCCCGTCCGGCGACCGTCAGGAGCGAGTCGCGACGTGGCTGGCCCGGGTGGAGGTCGACCGGGCGGCCGATCGGCAGCCGCACGAGCTCTCGGCCGGGATGCGCCAGCGGGTCGGCCCTCGCGCGGGCGCTCGCGTGCGACCCGCCGATCCTGTCTGGGCGACGAGCCGTTCGGGGCGCTCGACGCGCTCGCCCGTGAGCGGCTCCAGGACATCGTGCAGCGCGAGCGCGTCGAGCGCGCCGGGCGCACCACGTTCCTCTTCGCCACCCACAACGTCCGCGAGGCGGTGCTCCTCGCCGACCGCGTGCTCGTGATGTCGGCGGCGCCCGGTCGGCTGCTCGAGGAGTTCCGGATCGACGCCCACCGGCCGCGGACGCTCGACGACGTTCTCGTCGCCCGCGTGGTGTCCGAGATCCACGACCTCCTGATCGGCCAGTTCGAGGAGAGCTCGTCGTGAAGCGGTGGGCGAGCGAGCTGGGCCCGCCGCTCCTCGGCATCGCGGCGCTCGTGCTGGTCTGGGCGGTCGTCGCGGCAGCCACCGATACGAACTCTCTCCCGGGACCGGCGGAGGTATGGACCTCGCTGCGGGACGGGTTCACCGACGGCGCGTTCGTGGAAGCGACGCTGAAGACCCTGATCCGGCTGGCGTTCTCCTTCGCGGCGGCACTCGTGATCGGGACGGCGCTCGGGCTGTTCCTGTCGGCGTTCGAGCTCGCCCGCCGGAGCATCCGCCCGCTCGTCGTCGCCCTTCAGATCATCCCGTTCGTCGCTTGGGTCCCGCTCGCGGTGATCTGGTTCGGCGTCACGGAGCGTGCCGTCGTCTTCGTGGCGATCGCGGGCTCCTTCCCCGCGGTTGCCCTCGCCACCCTCCAAGGGATCCGGCAGGTCCCGCCGCTCTACGTGCGGGCGGGCCGGACACTCGGCGCGGCGGGTTGGGAACTGCAGCGCAGCATCGTGTTCCCGGCGGCGCTGCCCGGCTACATGGTCGGCGTGCAGCAAGCGTGGGGCTTCGCGTGGAAGGCGTTGATGGCGGGCGAGCTGATCGTGCAGGCGAGCGGCGCGAGCGGGCTCGGGCATCTCCTCGACAGCTCCGAGGACGTCGCCGCGATCCTGGCGGTCGTGGCGGTGATCGCCGTGATCGGCGTTGCGGTCGAGTACCTGATCGTCGGCGCGATCGACCGGCGCGTCCGGGCGAAGCGCGGACTCCTCGAGACCGCGTAGCCCTCAGACGCCGCCGACGGTCTCCAGACCGAATCGCTCGATCTCGGCGTCGATGTCGAGCGCGCGCATCCGCGCGCGTCCGTCCTCGATGTCGGACGTCTGCAGCTCCTTCGGGACGATCCAGCAGACCTCGAACTCGAGGCCGTCGGGGTCCCGACCGTAGAGCGCCTTCGTCGTGCTGTGATCGGTGGCGCCCGTGAGCGCCCCCGCTTCCGACAGCTTCCCCGCGATCTCCCGGAGATCGGCGAGCGTCTGGACCTCCCAGGCGATGTGATAGAGGCCGACGGTCGCGCGACCGGCCTGGGACGGGCCCGCCTCGGCGCCGATCGTGAAGAGACCGAGGTCGTGGTCGTTGTCGGAGTCGGGAGCCTGGAGGAACTTCGCTCCCGGCATCTCCATCACGACCCGGAACCCGAACACGTCCCGGTAGAACTCGTAGGTCTTCTCGGCGTCGCGCACGTACAGGACGGCGTGGTTCATCCTCTTGATCGCCATCAGTCGATCGGTCCCCGGCCGAGCTTCGCGCGACCCATCTTCGCCCGGTAGCTCTCGTTGAACGCGAAGAGGTACCGGTCCTGGCGCGGATACACGCCGGTGGTGAACGCGCGCGACCCGACGCCGATCTGCGCCCGCTCGCAGACGTCCCAGTCCTGCTTCGAGATCAGGTCCCAGAGCTCGACGACCGGCTCCGGCTTGAACATGGCGGGATCGGCGATCGTCTCCGGCCGGAAGAGGTACTCCGAGACGACCGTGGTGTGCCCCGGTCCTTTCGGGTAGCCGATGTAGTACATGACGCAATCCGGGTGGATGTTCAGGAGCAGGTTCGGGAACTGGTACGCCCCGTAGTAGCGGGTCATGTCCTCGTCGAGGAGACCGGGGAGCGGCGGGAGCTCGGAGCGGCCGGTCATCGTGAACGACTTCGCGCCGTCCGTCATCTCGTTGCCGCCGTCGCGGGTCTCGCCGTCCCACACCTCGCCGAAACGGAACAGGGGAACCACCTGCACCAGCTCGGGATGGACGACCGGACAGTGGAGGCACTCGTTGTAGTTCTCGACGATGATCTTCCAGTTCGCCTTGACCTCGTACACGATCCGCGCGCCGATCCGGAGATCCTCCATGCCGAAGCGATCGAACACCGTCACGCTCTCGACGCCGTCGTTCAGCGATTCGAGGAGCGGCCGCGGCTCCCGAGCGAGGTTCGCGAACAGGAACCCGGCGTACGTGTCGACCGGGAAGCTGTGGAGCGGGTACTGCCCGCGATCGAAGTGCTCGTCCTCCCGCACGTTCGGAGTGCCGATCAGCCGCCCGTCCAGGTCGTAGGTCCAGGAGTGGTAGGGGCAGACGAACGCCTTCCGCACGTTACCGGCCGCAGGCTCGTCATCGAGGAACTTGGTCCCGCGGTGCGAGCACACGTTGTAGAACCCGTGGAGCTCGCCATGCGCGTTCCTCGTGATGAAGATCGACTCCCCGACGAGGTCCCTGACGAGGTAGTCGCCGGGGCTCTCCACCTCCTCGGCGCGGCCGATGCAGACCCAGTCGCCGAACCAGATCCGCTCGCGTTCCTCTTCCCAGACCTCGGGGCTCGTGTAATCGCTGCCGCTCAGCGTGGGGCGCGGCTTCCATCGGCCCTCACGCTCCCTGATCGTCTCCTGCTCGAGCATCGCTGCGTCCTCCGTGGCTGGAAGGGAAAGGATAGGCGACGGACGTACCTCGTCGGCGGATAGGCTCCGCCGATGTCCGAACCGATCGTCCAGGCGACGCCCGAGCGCGTTCCGGAGCTCGCTGAGCTCCTCGGTCGCGCGTTCACCGACGACCCGATGCTCGTGTGGCCGTTCGGGGCCGATAGGACCGATCTGGTCACGGACTTCTTCCGTGCCTTCGATGAGCAGATCGCGGTACACGGATGGCTGTGGGAAGCCGGCGACGGCCTCGGAGCCGCCGCATGGATCCCTCCCGGGAGCGACCAGATCATGATGGACATCGACCGATCGATGCGCTCGACGCTCGCGAACGCGGAAGCTCGCCACGAGGAGATGTGGGAGTGGATCGCGAGGAACTTCCCGGACGAGCCGTTCTGGTACCTCGATCACATCGCGGTGGACGCCGCGCATCGGGGCACGGGGCTCGGAGCGGCGCTGATCCGCCTTGGGTTGGACTTCGCCGATCGAGACGGCGTGCCGGCGTTCCTCGAGACCGGACGGCCCGGCAACGTGGCGTACTACGAGCGCAGGGGCTTCCGCACGATCTCGGACGACGACGCGCCGGGCGGCGGCCCGCACATCTGGTTCATGCGCTACGACTCCCGACCGAGCGAGCCCGAGTCCTGAGCTCCCGCGATAGGTTCGTGGCGTCAGACGGTCTCATCGTCGGAACAAGGAGGCGACATGGGCAACGTGGTGATCGACATGAGCATGTCCTTGGACGGCTACATCGCAGCGCCGAACGACACTCCGGAGCAGGGGCTCGGCGAGGACGGGATGCGGCTGCACAACTGGATGTTCGACGACCCGACGGTCTTCGAGCGCATCTACGGCGACCTGACCGAGAGCACCGGCGCCGTGATCATGGGCCGCCGAACGTACGACAACTCGATCGAAGCATGGGGTGGCAAGGGTCCGCTGGGCGAGGTCCCGTGCTTCGTGGTCACGCACAGACCCATCGAGGGCGCCGACCCGCTGTTCACGTTCGTCACCGACGGGATCGAGAGTGCCTTCGCGAAGGCCCAGGAGGCCGCCGGCGACAAGCGGATCGGGCTCATGGGCGCGAACCTCGACCAGCAGTTCCTGGCCGCGGGGCTCGTGGACGAGATCAGGATCCACCTGCTCGATGTCCTGCTCGGCGGCGGCCGTCGGTTGTTCGACCAGCTCCCCAAGCGGACCGAGCTGGAACTGACGGGGGTCAGCCAGACGGGCGGTGTGACGCATCTCGAGTACCGCGTCGCCGGGTAGCGCTCCCAGCGGTTGACAGCGGCCATCTCCGAGAACGCCTGTCTTGTACGGAGCTCCTGCATCTCATAGGGTCCATCGGATGCGCCTCGCCATCCGACTTCTCGTGCCTTTGACGGCGGTCGCGTTCGTCGCGTGCAGCGGTGGTGATGATCCCCCCTCCCGGTCGCGCAGCGATTCCCCACGGCCGCGGATGCACCGGGATCCAAGCCTGATCCCGTTGAGAAGGGTGAGACGACAGAGGACCTCGACGAGTTCGTCGTCATCTTCAGACCGGCCCTGATCGATCCTGACGACGAAGAGGTGACCACGGTCTTTCAGGAGGCCGGTTTCAAGGCGGGCGGGTCTGGACGTTCGCTTCTTCGGAGATACGCATTCGCCCACGCGCCACATCTCTTCAGTTGGTTCATCGAGCTTGACTCTGAAGACGGGGCGAAGAGCGCACTTGACTTCCTTGAAGCGGACACGATGAAGCCATGCCCGCATAGCTGTGCCGCGGGGATAAGCAGCTTCGACGTGGATGGCATCCCGGATGCGCGCGGCGTCCATCGGATCGCAACGGCCGAGGACATCGAGGCCGCCGGGACCGAAGACGAAGATCCCTCCGAAAGCTACTGGGTGGGGTTCACAGCAGATTCGATCGTCTACACGATGGATCTGCGCGGGACCCCCAGGATCGGTGTCTGAGGAGCAAGCTCAGGAGATCGTGAGCACGTACTACGAGCGGCTTACAGCCGGCTAGCGGAGCTGGTCGATCTCCCAGTCTGCACGTCGAGTGAAGGCGAACTCGAGTTCGAAAGTGTTCGCGGATGTCGTTGAGCGGGCGCGCCCGGCGCAGACGGGTCCCGGATCGTACCTCGCAGCCGAACGACCTCGTCGTGTCGGCCATCGCGATCAACGTGGCGAGCCGGTCAGGCTAGGGCCACGTAGGTGCATCAGGGGAGACTGTAGGGACAGCCGGGTCCCGCCCCCGGTGCTGCCCCGCTCCTTGGCGCTGATGAAGTAGTTCCCTGGCGGAAGGTTGGGCACCCGGAAGGTAAGAAACCAACTCTCGTCCTCACCTTGCGCGGAGATGCCCTCGGCGACCAAGACCTTGTCGGTCCTGTCCTCGCGTATGAGCTCGACGACGATGTCCTCGATCGGGCGCTCGTTGCCCGGGCCATAGCAAGCGCCGCCTCCGCCCCCCGTATCGAAGCAGTCGTTGGTCCAGTACTCGCCGACGATCGAGACCACGCCGTTGGGTCGTACGTGCAGGGTCCTTCGAGCCGGCACATTCGCGAACGTGAGCATCAGGTTCGAGCACGTGCCACGTGATGGCGAGACCGTGAGCGATAGGAACAGCAGGCTGGCGAGCGCGACACCAGCTGATCGTCGAATCCTGCGCCGACCGGTTCGGTCCATCTCCTCCGCAGAGTCGCACATCCGAAGTATTGGCCTCGCGAGGGCCGGACGCTATCAGCGGCTCGGACAGCCACGTCGTGGTGCCGAGGGTTAGTGAATGTCCTTTGCGATGAGGCCGAAGCCGCGAACCGTTCAGTCGAGACGCAGGATCGTCTCCTCGATCCTCCTCTCCGCGACCGCGTGCGAAGCCGCGATCGACGCCGATGCGTCGGAACCCGGCCTTTTCTGAAGAACCCGCATGGATGCGGCATCGTCGGTGGCTGCGCGGGCGAACAGCGGGCGTTCAGTGGCTCACGGAGAGGAAGCTCTGGAGCGCGGCACTGGCGATATCCTCGTGCCCCAGAGCGCCCGATTCGACCCAATAGGTCACCTCGGTCTGGTCGTCGATGATGAAGGAGCCGATCGTCCCGGCGATCGTTCCGGCTGCCTCGATCACGCGCTGCACGCAGCTCGGGTCATCACGGATCCGCGACATGTGGACGAGGAAGGCCTGACGGTCGGCCGGGTCCTCGGCGGTGAAGGCGGCCATCCGGACCGACTCTGGATCTTGCATCTGCTCATAGATCGCATCGACGCTCGGCGTCCACGAGCGGTCGGAGCGAGACGTGCATCCGCCGATGGTAGCTCCAGTGGCGAGCGCCGGAGACAGTCGATCGCTCGGGTGAGCGAGGGTTAGCTCTCCGGGACGCTGAGGCTGTCGGCGAAGCGGCTGACCTCCTCCGTGTGCTCCTGGTAGTGGTCGAACGTCTCCTCCTTGAACCAGGAAGCCGCTTCGTCGGTGACCTCGGGGAGCGCCGTGCAACGCCTCCCGCGCAGCCTCGCGATCGGCGAGGGCGCGCGACATCGCCTCCTGGTAGAGCATCGACTTCGACTCGGCGGCCCAGAGGTCGTTCTTCCCTCGCCAGACCTCGTCGGGATCCTCTTCGCCGGGGCTCCCGGAGTCGCGGATCAGCCCCAGCTTCTCGGCGGCGACGCCCGCCCACCTCCCGTTGTGGAACACGAGGTCGTTCACGGACCAGCCCGGGACGACTCCCTCCTCCCCGCGCCGGTGCTCCGGCACGCGGTTCACCTCCGCGACGAACTCGGCCCACGCGGCCTCTTCGGCCTGCAGCAGCTCCTCGGCCGACGGCATCAGCGTGTCCTCGGGAAGCCGAGGTCGACGGCGGACGTGGCCGGATCGGGCCACCGCGCCGTGACGACCTTGCCCCGCGTGTAGAACTGGATCCCCTCGGGGCCGTACATGTGGTTGTCGCCGAACAGCGAGTTCTTCCACCCGCCGAAGGAGTAGTACGCGACCGGAACCGGGATCGGAACGTTCACGCCGACCATCCCGACGTTCACGTCGAACTGGAACTGGCGGACCGCGCCGCCGTCGCGGGTGAAGATCGCGACGCCGTTCCCGTACGGGTTGTCGTTGACCATCTTCAGCGCCTCGTCGTAGGTGTCCACGCGCACCACGGAGAGCACCGGGCCGAAGATCTCGTCGCGGTAGGCATCCATCTCCTCGGTGACGTGGTCGATGAGCGACACGCCGAGGAAGAACCCGTCGCCGCCGAACCGCGAGTCCTCGCGACCGTCGCGGACGACCGTGGCCCCCTGCTCGGCGCTCGAGTCGAGGTACCCCGCCACCTTGTCGCGGTGCTCGCGCGTCACGAGCGGTCCCATCTCCGCCTCGGGATCGGTGCCCGGCCCGACCTTCACCTTGGGCAGGCGATCGGCGATCTTCTCGACGAGGTCGTCGGCGATCCCACCGACGGCCACGATCGCGGAGATCGCCATGCAGCGCTCGCCCGCGCTCCCGTAGCCGGCCGAGACGGCCGCGTCGGCCGCCATGTCGAGGTCGGCGTCGGGGAGGACGATCATGTGGTTCTTCGCGCCGCCGAGCGCCTGGACGCGCTTGCCGGCCTTCGTGCCGTGCTCGTAGATGTACTTCGCGATCGGGGTCGAGCCGACGAACGACACCGCCTGGATCGTCGGGTCGTCGAGGATCGCGTCCACGGCGACCTTGTCTCCGTGGACGACGTTGAAGACGCCGTCGGGGACGCCGGCGTCCCGCAGCAGCTCCGCGAGCACGAGCGAGGCGCCCGGATCCTTCTCCGAGGGCTTCAGGACGAACGTGTTGCCGCACGCGATCGCGTTCGTGAGCATCCAGAGCGGCACCATCGCGGGGAAGTTGAACGGCGTGATGCCCGCGACGACGCCGAGCGGCTGGCGGATCGAGTAGACGTCGACGCCGGTGGAGGCCTGCTCGGTGAAGCCGCCCTTCAGCAGGTTCGGGATGCCGCACGCGAACTCGACGTTCTCCAGTCCGCGTTGCACCTCGCCCATCGCGTCCGAGAGCACCTTGCCGTGCTGCGCCGTGATCGCCGCCGCGAGCGTGGCCTTCCGATCCTCGAGCAGCTCGCGGATCTGGAACATCACGTCGGACCGCTTCGAGAGCGACGTCGCGCGCCACGCGGGGAACGCCTCGGCCGCGGCGGCGACCGCCTGGCCGACCTCGTCCTCGGTCGCGAAGTCGACCTCGTGCGTCTGCTGGCCGGTGGCGGGGTCATAGACGGGTCCGTTCCGACCGGACTCCCCCGGGACGACCTTCCCGCCGATCCAGTGGCTGATCCGTTCCATCGTCAGCTCCTCTCGACCTCCCGCGGCCCCTCGGCCGTGACCAGAGGACATCTGGGGTCCGGCGCGAGCGAGCCCAAGAGCTCGCCGAGCCGCTCGTGCGCCGGGTCCAGACAGACCCGCCAGGCGCGGTCGGCCGGGCCGGCCATCACGTTCAAGTAGTACATCGTATGCCCTGGCGTCGCGACGCACGGGCCGTGGTAGCCGCGCGGGATCAGGAACACGTCGCCGTCGCGGACCGTCACCGTCTCGTCGATCTCGCCGTCCGTGGTGTAGGTCCGATGCAGACCGAATCCGTGCTCACCCCGGATCCGGAAGTAGTAGATCTCCTCGAGCGGAACCTCGTCCTCGGTGTGTTCATCGTGCTTGTGGGGCGGGAACGACGACCAGTTCCCGTCGGGTGTGAGGACCTCGACGGCGATCAGTCGCTCCGCTTCGAACGCGTCCGCGGCCAGGAAGTTGTTGATCTGTCGCGTCGCGACGCCACCGCCGCGGATCTCGACCCCGACGGCACGTGCTGGCACGTACGTGGGCGTGAGCGCCCGGGTCGCCGGTGCGTTCGGGAGCGCGAGCTCGCAGCCGCCCTCAGCCCGAACGACCATCTCCGTTCCCGACGGGAGATAGACGAAGTCCGAGACGCGTGAGAACACGTCCGGGCGGCCCTCGAGCTCGAACGTGTCGCTGCCGACCTCGATCGCGCACGAGCCGGAGAGGGGGAGGGCCACCGCCTCGATGCCGTCGAGCACGATCCGGCGGCGGTCGTGCGGCGGGAGCGCGAGGACGCGGAGACCGCTGAAGGACCACCCGGCATCGGCGGGCGTGAGATGCAGCGGCTCTCCCTCGACCGCGGCGGACCCCGCCGGGCGGAACAGGTCAGCTCGCACCGCGTGCTCCGCGGGTACCGTTCGGGACGTGCGCAGGTCCCGCATCGCCATGGTGGTGCTGGCGGCCGTCGCCGCGGTGGCGGTCGTCGCCTCCGCGCGTCCGATCGAACCCACCGTGCGGTTCACCGACGAGACGCCGAGTGACCTCCGGGAGGTGACGACCCGAGCCTGGGAACGGTTCACGGCGGCCTTCCCCGGGCGGCGGGGATGCATGGGCGACGTGACGGTCGGCGTGGCGTGGCAGCTCTCGGACCGGGCGCGGTACGAGCCCGAACCCGGCCTGGTCCTGATCCGGGCGCCCGGAACGGCGGGCAACCTCGAGGCGACGCTCCTCCACGAGTTCGCGCACCACGCGGAGCACCGCTGTCCGCCGAGCGCCGCGTTCCGCCGTCGATTCCTGACGGCCGCCGGCCTGCCCGCGAACACCGCCTGGTTCGGCGGCGACGCCTGGGAGGGGATCCCTTCCGAGCGATTCGCGGAAGCCGCGGTCCGACACGTGCTCGGCGAGCCGCCACCGCGCATCCTGATCAGCGTCGACTCGGACGAGGTCCGCGCGGTGGCCGCGTGGGCGGCCGGCGACTGAGCTCGGATCACACATCGACGAGCAGCGCTTCCACCTGCGCTTCGTCGGGCATCTCGTCGGCACACGCGAGACGGGCGGCGACATGGGCTCCCGCCGCGTTCGCGAAACGGATCGTTCTCGGCACGTCCCATCCCTCCAACAAGCCGTGACACACTGCCGCGCCGAACGCGTCGCCGGCGCCCAGACCGTTGACGACGCGAACCGGCACCGGAGGGAACCGGTCCACGGTGTCCGCCCACGACGCCAGCACCCCCTCCCCGCCCAGCTTCACGATCGCGAGGTCCACGCCGAGGTCACGGAGCTTGCCGGCGAGGGTCTCCGCATCGCCATCGCCCACGGCCACCCGGCATTCATCGACGTTGCCCACGGCGACCGTGGCATGGTCGAGGGCCCGACGCTGCTGCTCGCCCGCCTCGTCGGGCGATGACCAGAACGCCGGGCGATAGTCGAGGTCGTGCACCGTGATGCCCGAACGAACCCGCGTCTCGAGCGCGGCGAGCGTCGCCGATCGACTCGGCTCGCCGGACAGACCGGTCCCGGTCGTCCAGAAGACGCGGGCATCTCGGATCGCGTCGAGGTCCAGCTCAACGGGCGCGAGCTGCATGTCGGGAGCCGACGGCTCCCGGTAGAACAGGATCGACGGCGACTCCGGAGGGAGCAGCTCGCAGAACACGATCGGCGTATGCAGGTCGGCGTCGGTCCCCACGAACCGGTCGTCGACCCCGAACCCCCGCAGGGCGGCGCGAACGTAGTCGCCGAAGCCGTCGGCGCCGACCTTCGTGATCACGGCCGTCCGGTGGCCGTAGCGGGCGGCACCGACGGCGACGTTCGTCGGGCTCCCACCGAGCGACTTCGCGAACGTGCGCACCTCGCTGAGCGGCACGCCACCCTGCTCGGGGTAGAGGTCCACCCCGACGCGGCCCATCGTGATGACGTCGTAGCGGCTGCCCGTCCCCACGTCAGCCCTCGGGCGCGCCCTCCTCGTCCGAGACGACGTCAGCCTGGCGCTCCACGACGAGCGGCTCGGCGGCCACGGCCTTCACCTCTTGCTCCAGCACGGCCACGGCTTCCTGCAGCTCGGCGTCGTCGCCGGCCTCTCGCTGGAGCTCGTGCGCGAGGTTCTCGAGCTCCGCGCCCCCCGCCATCATCTGCACGAGCTGCTCGAGCCCCAGGTCGGCCTTCGGGAAGTCTCCGTAGACCTGCCCTCGCCTGAGGATCACGAAGTGGTCGCCGACGGGGTACGCGTGATGCGGGTTGTGGGTGATGAAGACGACCGCCACTCCCCGTTGCTTCGCCCGGACGATGTAGCGGAGGACGACGCCGGCCTGCTTCACGCCCAGCGCCGCGGTCGGCTCGTCGAGGATCAGCACCCTGGCGCCGAAGAACACGGCACGGGCGATCGCGACCGACTGGCGCTCACCACCCGAGAGCGTCCCGACAGGCTGCTCCGGATCGCGCACGTCGATGCCCATCTTCGTCATCTCGTCGCGCGTGATCTCCTTGGCCTTCTTCACGTCGAACCGACGGAACGGTCCCCACCCTTTCGTCGGCTCCGCGCCAAGGAAGAAGTTCCTCCAGATCGACAGGAGCGGGATCATCGCCAGGTCCTGGTACACGGTCGCGATCCCGCGCGCCAGGGCATCACGCGGGGAGTGGAGGTGGATCACCTCGCCGTCGCACAGGTAGTCGCCCTCGCTCGGCTCGTACACACCCGAGAGGGTTTTGATCAGCGTGGACTTCCCCGCCCCGTTGTCGCCGAGGAGACACGTCACCGTGCCCGGCCGGACGAGCATCGAGATGTCCTTGATCGCGATCACGCTGCCGAAGTACTTCGAGAGCCGTCTGGTCTCGAGCACGGCGTCGTCCGTCTGCGCGCTCATCGAGTGGCCGCCTTCCTCCTGATGAAGTTGTTGAAGATCACCGCGACCACGAGGACGCTCCCCAGCACCACCTGGTACCAGTCGCCGTCCACGCCGGTGATGACGATCCCTTGCTGCACCATCGCGAAGATCAACGCACCGAGGGCCGCGCCGACGACCGAGCCGTAGCCCCCGGTGAGGAGGCACCCGCCGACAACCGCGGCGATGATCGCTTCGAACTCCAGCCCGCCGCCTCGGAGGGCGTCCGCACTATTGACCTGGACGACCTGGAGCAGCGCCACGAGGAACGCAGCCAAGGCCGTCGTAACGAAGAGGGCGAGCTTCACCCGGCTGACCGGGACGCCGACGTTCCGCGCTGCTTCCACCGCCCCGCCGGTCCCGAAGATCCAGTTCCCCGTCCGCGTCCGGAGCAGTACCCAGGTCGCCACCACCACGAGGCCGACCCACCAGACGATCGTGATGGAGAAGGTCGCGCCGAGGATCTCGATCCTGGTACCGAAAAGTGTGTCGGCGAGCTCGAAGCCGGCGATCTCGTCGATCCCGCTCAGCTGCGTTCGAGAGGTCAGCGAGCGAGTGACCGCGATCGTCAGGCCCCGGAAGATGAAGAGCGTCCCGAGCGTGATGATGAATGACGGGAGCTTCGTCACGTTCACGAGCAGCCCGTTGAGCACTCCGATGAGCGCCGCGAGCAGGGCCGCGAAACCCACCGCCGGCCAGAGCGGCCAGCCGAACCCCCCCGCGTCGGGCGGGGAGATGAGGATCATGATCGCCATCCCCGAGAAGCCCAAGACCGATCCGATCGAGAGGTCGAACTCCCCGGCGATCATCAGGAGCGCGACCGCGATCGCGAGGATCCCGAGGGGAGCTGCCCTATTCAGGATCGACGCGAGCGTCGCCATGCTCACGAAGTTGTTGTCGGCGGCGACGATCGCGAAGAAGACGTAGACGAGCACGACGCCGACGAGCGCGCCGAGCTCGGGGCGCGCGAGGAGGCGCGACGCCGTGCCGGTCGCACGGACCCGTTCGTCGGCCGCCTGAGGCGGCGCTTCGACTTCGGTGGCCATGTCTCCCTCCCCGCCTTCCTTGGCCTACTCCCGCTCGCGCGTGAGCCTAGAACGGAAGGCCCTCGCACGCGACTCGCGTGCGAGGGCCCCGTTCATCCTGCTACCGCAGCCCGTCCGCGGAGGCTTCCACCACCTGTGCAGCGGTCTCCGCCGTCACGATCTGCGGACCGGTCAGGAGCACCCGGTCCTTGCTTCCCAACGGCAGCGCTCCCGTCTCCAGGTACTTCGTGAGGAACACGATCGGCAGGTACCCCTGCAGGTACTGGGCCTGGTCGATCGCGAACAGCATGTCGCCCGCGTCGATCGCCTCGAGCACCTCCGGCGACAGGTCGAAGGTCGCGAACGCGATATCCCCGAGCGTGCCGGCCTCCTCGAGCGCCGCGATCGTCGGCGCGGCCCCGGTCGGGCCGAGCGTCAGGATCCCGTCGATGTCCGGGTTGTTCTGCAGGGCCCCGGTCACCGTCTCGGTCGTGCTCGTCGGGTCGTCGAGGTCCACGGCGATCACTTCGCCCTCCACCCCGAGCCCATCGAAGAACCCCTCACAGCGCAGGTCGAGGGCCGCGTTGCCGACCTCCTGGTTCAGGCAGATCGGGTTCTGGACGCCCTCCTCGGCGAACCGCTCCCCCGCGATCTGGCCGGCCTCGAACTCCGTCTGCCCGACGTGCAGGAGCACGCCGAGGTCGGCGAAGGTGTCCGATCCCGAGTTCATCGTGATCACGGGGATGTCCGCGGCCACCGCAGCCTCGATCGACGGACCGAGCGCATCGGCGTCCGGGAGACTCACGACGAGCCCGTCCGGCTCGGAGGCGACCGCGGCGTCGATCAGCTGCGACATCTCCACCATGTCGAACGTGCCGGGCGCCTGGTACTCGACCGTGACGCCCATGTCCTCGGCCGCCGCGTCGACACCGTTGGCCGCGACGGACCAGAACGGGTCCGACGCCTGCCCGTGCGTGACGACCACGAACCGGAAGTCACGTTGTGTAACTCCCCCGTTCCCACCGCCGTCGCCGTCACCGTTCCCGTCGCCGTCGCCGTTCCCGGTACACGCTGCCGCGCCGAGCGCGAATACGAGCGCCAGCGCCGCCCATCTCTTCATCATCGAACCAACCCCCTCGTATCTCTCGCTGGGCGCGACGCTCGCGCCTCCACGGACTAGCCCTTCGTCGGCGCCCCCACCTCCTCCCAGGCCCGCTCCAGGAACGTGAGGCTCTTCCTCGCGTTCCCGATGGGTCCCGATCCTTCCTCGGGCTCGTGATCGAGCACCTCGTCATGTTCGAGTACGTACCAACCGCCGTATCCGGACTCCTCGAGCGCGCGAACGACGCCCGCGACGTCGAGATCCCCCTCACCCAGCGGCCGGTACAGACCGTCCCGCACCGCGTCCCGGTATCCGAGATCGCCTGCGGCGACCCGCCCGGCCACGGCCGCCGACACGTCCTTCAGGTGGACATGGATCACGCGGTCGGCGGCTTCCCGAGCGAGCGCCAGCGGGTCGCCCGCCCCCACGACGACATGACCGGTATCGAGGCTCAGGCCGACGTCGGAGATCTCGAGCAGCCGTTCCACGTCCGCCGGTCCCTGGACCACGGTTCCGTGATGCGGGTGCACGGCCACTCGCAGAGCGCGTTCGCCGGCCGAGGCCACGACCCGGTCGATCCCCCGCCCGAGCGCGGCCCAGCCGGCGGCGTCCAGCCGCTCGGCTCGCTCGTAGTCGCGCCCGCCGGACGATGCCGCGAGGACGAGCACCGCGCCGCCGAACGACGCGATCGTCCGCGACGCGGCATCGACCCTCGCGAGCTCGCGCTCAAGGGACGACGGTTCGTGCAGGACCGCGGGAACGAATCCCGCCACGAGCGAGAGGCCGTTCGCCTCCAGGAGCGCTCGCTCCGAGCCGCGGGGAAGGAACCCCTCCGGACCGAGCTCCGTCGCCCGGAGCCCGACGGACCGCATCTCGGAGAGCACGCGCTCGGCAGCCATCTGGTAGCCCCACCCGGGCACCTCGCAGACCCCCCAGGTGATCGGTGCCCCCGCCACGCGACTCGGCCAGGTCGGTCACGCGACCTCCTCGAGTCGAACGGGCCGGTGCTCCTCGCGCGATCGGTCGCAGGCCACCGCCACGCGCATCGCCTCCAGCGCGTCCTCCGCGGTGCAGGGGCTCGGCCGCCGACCCGCAGCCACGTCCACGAACGCGTGCATCTCGGCACGATAGGCCTCGGCGAAGCGTTGCTGGAAGTTCGCGTAGGCGTCGGCCGGCGCGGGGCGTCCGCCCGACTCGATCGACCGGAGCGGGAGACGATCGTCCCACCCCACCACGACGCTGTCGCCCGACCCGAGGAGCTCCATCCGGATGTCGTAGCCGAGCGGATCGTGCCGCGTGACCGAGAGGATCCCGAAGCTCCCCCCGGACAGCCGCAGGGCCACCACCCCGGTGTCGACGTCGCCGTAGCGTGCGAACTGCGGGAAGTTCAGCACAGCGCCGTCGGCGTAGACCTCCACGGTCTCCTGCCCCGTGACGAAGCGGAGCGCGTCGAAGTCGTGGACGCTGAAGTCGCGGAAGATCCCGCCCGAGGCGGGGATGTAGTCCTCGTGCGGCGGAGCGGGGTCGTGGCCCGCCATCCGGACGACGTAGAGCGTGCCGATCGTCCCGTCGGCAACGAGGTCGCGGGCGCCCGTGAACCCGGCGTCGAATCGGCGCTGGAACCCCATCTGGAGCTCGATCCCGGCCCGGCGCACGTGCTCGACGACCTCGGCGGTGCTGGCGAGGTCGATCGTGATCGGCTTCTCGCAGAACGTCGGGAGCCCGGCGTCCGCGCACGCGTGGATCAGGTCGGCGTGGGCGGAGGACGCGGCCGCGATCACGACGGCATCGACCGAGGCGAGCAGGTCCTCGGTGGTGGCCACGGTGCCCGCACCGGCGTCGGCGGCGACCTGCTCGGCTCGATCGGTGTCCACGTCGGTGAGCACGACCGAGTCCACGTCGGCGATCGATCGCAGCGTGACCGCGTGGGTCTGGCCCATGCGGCCGACCCCGATCACGCCGACGCGCATCCGGTTCCCGACGATCTGTGGACGAGCGTGCGAGCCGCCTCCCCTCACGCGTGGAACGTTCCAACCATCCGTTCATCGCCCCCGACGAGTGGAACGTTCCAACGAACGGGGCGTACGATAGGCGCCGCCCCGATGGGCTGTCAAACCGACGTCGCGACGGGAGGAGCCACCATGGAGACGATCCGCCTCACCACCGCCGGCGCCATCGTCCGGTACCTCATCGCTCAGCGGACAGAGCTCGACGGGGACGAGGTGCCGCTTTTCCCCGGTGTGTTCGCGATCTTCGGCCACGGCAACGTCACGTGCCTGGGCGAGGCGCTCGAAGGGGTGCAGGATCGGCTCCCCACGTGGCGCGGCCAGAACGAGCAGTCGATGGCCATGGCCGCGATCGCGTTCGCGAAGGCGAAGCGGCGGCGTCAGATCATGGTCGCCACGAGCTCGGTCGGACCGGGGGCGTTGAACATGGTCACCGCGGCGGGCATCGCGCACGCGAACCGCCTGCCCGTGCTCCTGCTCTCGGGCGACACGTTCGTGAACCGTGTACCGGACCCGGTGCTCCAGCAGGTGGAGCCGTTCGGGGATCCGAGCATCACGGTGAACGACGCCTTCCGATCGGTGACCCGCTATTGGGACCGGATCGTGCACCCGGCGCAGCTGCTCCAGTCCCTCCCTCAAACCGTGGCGACGATGCTCGATCCCGCGGACTGCGGGCCGGCCTTCCTCGGCCTGCCGCAGGACGTGCAGGCGGAGGCGTACGACTTCCCGGCCGCGTTCTTCGAGTCGCGGGTGCACCGGATCCGGCGGCCGGGACCCGATCCGGGAGAGCTCGCGCAGGCGACGGAGGTCCTGCGGGCGGCGGAGCGTCCGCTCCTCATCGCCGGAGGAGGCGTCCACTACTCCCTCGCGACCGAGGAGCTCGCGGCGTTCGCCGAGCGGCACGGCGTACCGGTCGTGGAGACGGTCGCCGGTAAGTCGTCGCTCCCGTGGGATCACCCATCGTTCGCCGGCCCGATCGGGGTCACGGGGAGTTCCTCGGCGAACGCCCTCGCGGCCGAGGCCGACGTGGTCCTCGCGGTGGGCACGCGCCTGCAGGACTTCACGACCGGCTCCTGGAGCGTCTTCGGCGACGAGCGGCTGCGGTTGATCGCGCTGAACGCCGCGCGCCACGACGTCGCCAAGCACCGGGCCCTGCCGCTCGTCGCCGACGCCCGGCGCGGCCTGCAGGAGCTCGGCACCGCGCTCGCCGACTGGCGCGCGCCGAGCGAGTGGCGTGCGCGCGCCACGCGCGAGTACGCGGCCTGGAACGACACGCTGGACGAGGCCGCAGCCGCCCCCACGACAAGCGGCCTCCCCTCGTACGCGGCGGTGATCCGCCGTGTGAACGACCTCGCCGGGCCGGGCGACTACGCGCTGGCAGCGGCCGGCGGTCTCCCGGGGGAGCTGAACAAGCACTGGCGTTCGCTCGACGTGGGCACGTTCGACTGCGAGTACGGCTTCAGCTGCATGGGCTACGAGATCGGCGGCGCGTGGGGCGCCGCGATGGCGATGCCCGAGCGCACCATCCTGTCGTTCTGCGGGGACGGCTCCTACCTGATGTCGAGCGCCGACGTGTACGGGTCCGTGCTCGCGGGCCAGAAGTTCATCCTGATCCTGTGCGACAACGAGGGGTACGCGGTGATCGATCGCCTCCAGGTGTTCACCGGAGGCGCCTCGTTCAACAACATGCTCGAGGACGTTCGCGCGGAACGACCCGCTCGCGTGGACTTCGCGAAGCACGCGGAGGCGATGGGCGCCTGGACCGAGGCGGTGGACAACCTCGACGGGCTCGAGGGCGCACTGCAGCGCGCGCGTGCCGCGGACCGCACCGCCGTGATCGTGATCCGGACCGATCCGCACGCGTGGACGGGCGGCGACGCCTGGTGGGACGTCGGGGTGCCCGAGGTGTCGGATCGCGATGAGGTCCGCGTGGCCAAGGCCGCCCACGAAGCAGGCCGGAAACACCAGAGGCCGGGGGTGTGAGTCCGCGGGCGGCCGCCGGCGACGGCCGAGGCTCGAGACGCCGGCACCCCACGATCGTCGACGTCGCGGAACGGGCCGGCGTCTCGAAGTCCCTGGTGTCGCTCGTGCTGAGGGACGCGCCGAACGTCAGCGACGAGAAGCGCGCGGCCGTGACGAAGGCCGCCGAAGAGATCGGGTACCGGCCGAACGCGGTCGCGCGAAGCCTCGTCCGCCGAAGGAGCTACCTGATCGGCGTGATGGTCTCGGACCTACACAACCCCTACTTCACCGAGGTGATCGACGGGATCCAGGAGGCGGCGCGTGGCTCCGGCTACCACGCCTTGTTCAACACCGGTGGGCGTGCCGCAGCCGGGGAGGACGTGGCGTTGGACACCCTCCTGCAACTCCGGACCGACGGCATCGTGATGGCCGGTCCGGTGCTGTCATCGCGCCGGATCGCGGCGGTGGCCGCCTCCGTCCCGGTCGTGGTGGTCGCGAGGCACTCCCGGTCGCCGACGCACGACTCGATCACGAACGACGATCGGATGGGCGCGCGGATCGCCGTCGATCATCTCGTCGCGCTCGGGCATCGGCGCATCGCGCACGTGGATGGCGGCAGGGGCGCCGGCTCCGTGCAGCGCCGCGCCGGGTTCCTCGACGCCATGGATCGGCACGGGTTGCGATCGTCGGCGCGGATCGTGACCGGAGCGTTCACCGAGGAGGGCGGACGCGACGGCGTGACCACGTTGTTGGGCGACCGTCGGGGCGTCACCGCGGTCTTCGTCGGCAACGACCTCGCCGCGGTCGGCGCCCTCGATGCGTTCGACGACCACGGCCTCCGCGTGCCCGCCGACATGTCGCTCGTGGGGTACGACAACATCGCGCTCGCCGGGCTCGGGCACATCGACCTCACCACGATCGACCAGCCGCGGCGCGACATGGGCGTGACGGCGGTCCGGCTCCTCCTCGAACGGCACGACGAGGATCGCCGATCGGCACGACACCTCGTCGTCCCACCCTCGCTCGTGGTCCGCGGATCGACCGGGCCACCCCCGGGCACCAGGTCCGGTTGACCCCGCCCGGACGTGTAGCCGTCGCTCGCGAAGGGAACGTTCTTCCCGATGAGCCCCACGGAGCAGATCGAGACGATCGGCGACCGCTATCGGTTGGGCGATCGGCTCGGCGCGGGCGGCATGGGCGAGGTCTTCGTCGCCCACGACCTGCGACTCGACCGGGAGGTCGCTCTCAAGCTGCTCCGCGCGGACCTGGCACAACAGGACGGCATGCGTGAGCGCGTCGTCGCCGAGGCCCGGCTCGCCGCCCGCCTCACGCACCCGCACGTCGTCGGCGTCCTCGACACCGGTGAGCAGGACGGGCGACCGTTCGTCGTGATGGAGCGGCTGTCCGGTCGCACGCTCCGGGACGAGCTCGCCGACGGACCGATGCCCCCCGAGCGGGTCCGCGACGTCGGGCTGCAGGTCCTGCGGGCCCTCGCCGCGGCCCACGAGCTCGGGATCGTCCACCGCGACGTCAAGCCGGGCAACATCCTCGACGCCGGCGTCGGCACCTGGAAGGTGGCGGACTTCGGGATCGCGAAGTGGGTCCACGCGGAGGAGACGCTCACCGGGACCGGGGAGCTCCTCGGGAGCCCGTCCTACCTCGCTCCGGAGCGCATCGACGGGCAGCAGGCGGGCCCGGCGAGCGACCTCTACGCGGTCGGCGTCCTGCTGTACGAGGCCCTGACGGGTCGGAAGCCGTTCGAGGGCGACGATCCTTTCGCCCTGGCCGCCGCTATCCGCGACGGGCGGTACGAGCCGCCTACCGCGATCGACGCCGATGCCGATCCCCAGATCGTGGCTGTGATCGAGCGCGCGATGCGACGCGACCCCGCCGAGCGATACGAGAGCGCCGAGGCGATGGCGGCCGCGCTGCTCGGCGACGAGAGCGACGTGGATCGCGCGGCGACGGAGGTGATCGCGGGGCCGATCGCACCGGACGTCGGCACCGAGCCGGACGGACACGAGACCGTTCCGATCCCCCGGATGGAACGAACCGCCCGTCTTCCGTCGCAGCCTTCGACGTCTCCGCCGCCGGATCCCTCTCGTCGCCCCTCGCGGGTTGCGCTGATCGCGGCCGGTGCGATCGTCGTCCTCGCCATGCTGGTCATCCTCGCGCTTACGGTCTTCACGGGGCCGGACACTCCCGGGGCGAACGGAACGGGCGGCACGGAGCTGCCAGCGTCGCTCGACGACGCGTTGCGGGAACTCGAGGACTCGGTGCAACCGTGAGGCGAGCGACGATCGCCCTCGGCGTCATCGCGATCCTTGCGAGCTCCTGCGGCGACGGCGAGCTCCCCGCCCAGCTCGCCGCCACGTTGGAGAACCGTGTGGCGCAGGTCCGCACGTTCGCCGAGAGTGGCCGCCCCGGCCTGGCCCGGGCGGAGCTCCGCAAGCTCGTCGAGCTCGTGGTCTCGAGGCTGGACGCGGGGCGGATCGACGACGGCCGGGCCACGGCGATCCTCGACGCCGCCCAGGCCGTCGATGACCAGCTCGCGTTCGTTCCACGGCCGTCGCCGTCCGAAAGCGTGAGCCCATCGCCCGTGGAGGAGGTCGACGAGGGCGGCGGCGAGGGCAAGCCCGACAAGCACAAGGACAAAGGGAAGGGGAACGGCGACGAGGGTCACGGCAACGACGACTGACCGGGGCTTGTCAGATCCCCCAGACGCGCGTCGCTCCGCCGTTCGGATGGAGCACCTGCCCGACGAACGCCTCGGCGTTCGTCGAGCAGAGGAACGTGACGGTCGCCGCGATCTCTTCGGGCCTGCCGACGCGACCAAGCGGGATGTCCTCTCCGTATCGCCGCACGATCTCCTCGTGGGAGACGCCCGCGTCCACGGCATCGACGTCGAGCTGCGGCGTGTCGGTCGTTCCCGGCGCGACGGCATTCACGGCCACCCCGTGAGCGCCGACGGCCCGGGCGACGCTCTTCACGAGGCTGATCAGGCCCCCCTTCGACGCCGCGTACGCGGTCGCGTTCTCCCACCCGATCGCGCCCCACTCGGACGCGATCACCACGACCCGACCGAACCCCCGCTCGACCATCCCCGGGACGCATCGCTCGATCAGCAACGCCGTCCCGAGGAGGTTCACGTCGAGGATCCTGCGCCAGTGCTCCGGCGCCTCGTCCAGGAAGGGCGCCATCGTCATGAACGCATGGTTCGCGATCAGGAGCTCGACGGGCCCGAGCCTGGCCTCGACATCGGCCACACCGGCGTCGACCGCCTCGGGCACCGAGACGTCGAACGGCACGGAGATCCCACGCACGGCCTCAGCCGTCGCCGCGGCCGTCGTCGGATCGAGGTCGTTGGCCGCGACGCGAGCCCCTTCCGCCGAAAGTCGCTCCGCATGGGCTCGTCCCATCCCCTGGCCGGCGCCGGTCACCAACGCGACGCGTCCCTCGATGCCCTCGTAGCGCATGTCAGACCACCGCCCCGGCGTTGGGAGACAGGACCGCCCCGACGAAGTTGTGGCGCTCGAGCATCAGGAAGGCCACCGTGTCGGCGACCTCCTCCGGCCGCACGATCCGCTGGAGGACGAGCGAGTTCACGTACTGGGGCGAGCGCATGTCCTGCTTGAGCAGCGGCGTATCCGCAGGCCCGGGCGCCACGCAGTTGACCCTCACCCCATGGCGGACCGCCTCCATCGCCAGGCTCTTCGTGAACGCGTGGATCGCGCCCTTGGCCGCCGCATAATGCGCGGCCTCCGGATCGCCCATCAATCCGAGCTCGCTCCCGATCGTGACGATCGACCCCGCGCCCCGTTCCTTCATCCGCCGGTAGACGCTGCGGCATGCGTTCGCGGTCCCGTCGATGTGGATCGCGAACATCCGCTTCCATCCATCGGGGCCGATCTCGCCGAGGGGAACCAGCTCGTACACCCCGGCTGCGGTCATCAGGTGGCTGATCGGACCGAGTTGCTCCTCCGTTCGCGCGACGGCGTCCTCGACCGCATCCGCGTCCCGGACGTTCAGTTCGAACGAGACGTCGGCGTCGGCCGCCGCGTGGAGATCCACGCTCGCGACCGCGAGGCCCTCCTGCCGGAGACGCCTTGCGGTTGCCGCCCCGAGCCCGGAAGCCGCGCCGGTGATGACCGCGACGCCGTCCACGTCAGGGCACCGAGGGGCGTTGGGCGCGATCGAGCGGGATGAAGACCGCCAGCGCGACCAGAGGACCGACGAGCCACGACAGGTCGGTGAAGTTCAGGAGGTGCTCCGAGATCGGGCCGGCGTACCGGGGCACGCTGATCGTGGCCCACGCGCCCACCATCCCGGCGATCAGCGCGATCGCGCCCGGCCAGTACACCCCGCCGGATCCCCAGTAGGGGCTCTCTGGTCCGCCGTGCGCCGCAACGGGGTCGATGATCCAGTTCCGGCGCCACGCGTCGTAGATCCAGATCACGCCCCACGGACCGATCCAGATGATCGTGTTGACGACGATGTCGTTGATCGTGGTCAAGAGGGCTTCGTCGAAGAAGAGCACATAGACGAGACCGATCGTGGCCAGGACCGCGTCGACCATCACCGCGTGGTAGCGCTTGATCGGCAGCCCTGCCGCCTGTGCCGCGAGGCCTGCCGAGTACATCGTCAGCATCAGGTTCGTCAGCGACCCGCCGATCGCGGCGAGGAGGAACGGGAGGTACAGCCACGAGGGCATCAGGGACTCGACGCCACCGAACGTGTCCACCACGAGGTCCGCGTCCGTCTGCGACGCGAGCAAGATCCCGACGATGCCGAGCAGCAGCCCCGACCCACCGGCGGACCACAGCACCGTTCGAACGATGTCCTTGGAGGGAGTGTCGCTCGGGAGGTACCGAGGGTAGTCGGCCGCCGCGATCACGTACGCGACGTGACCGGCGATCACGATCCCCAGGATGATCGCCATCGCCGAGAGCGTGGCCCACAGGTCGCCACCACCACCCAAGCTGGCGCCGAGGTCGAGGTCGGGAAGCGCTTCGAGGAGGACAACGATCGAGATCACGCCGAGCGCGATCGAGAAGAACCGCTGGACGTGGACGACCGTGCCGTGTCCGAGGAACGCCAGGAGGACCGAGAGCGCGTAGACGAACGCGAGGCCGATCAGCTTGCCCGGCGTGCCGGAGTCCTCCCAGCCGAGGAACGCGAACAGCGCCAGGACGGCGAACACGCCGATCGACGCGTTGATGATCTCGAAGAAGATGCCGACCAGCCACGCGAGCGCCGCGTTGATCCGTGCGAAGCGCAACCCGAACGGAGCGCGGCTCACCGCCATCGTGGGGATCCCCGCCCTCGCGGGGGGATCGACGAGAGCCCCACGAGCCAGTAGCTAAGGAGGATGCCCGCCGTGAGCGTCAGGAGGGTGAGCCACACGGAGAGACCGAGCGTGTACGCCAGCACCCCCAGGACGATGTTGAACGGGTACAGGTTCGTCCCGATCCAGAAGACGGCGAGGTTCCGCAGGCCCATGTGTCGCTCGCTCTCGGGGACGTAGTCGACCCCGCGTCGTTCCAGGCCGTAGACGGGGTTGCCGCTCTCGCCCTCGTATCCCAGGTGCTCCTCGTGGTTCGTGTCCACGTGTCTCCCCTCTACGAGCCGGGGACCGGCTCGGCCGACCCCTCTCCGATGGTGGGCAACGACAGGGTTCGTGCAGGCACGTCCGAGGCTGCGGTGTGCGCGGCGATCTCGCCGATCGTGGCGATCCACAGGTCCGGGAGCGCGAGCGCCCGCTCGAGCAGACGGCGCAGCGCGATCGCCCGCGCCGGCCGCCCGGACAGGAACGGATGCATCGTCAGCACGCAGCAGCCGCCGACCTCCACGTAGGCCTCGATCTCCTCCCACCAGGTATCGAGGACCCGGGCGGGCGGCTCGATCACGCCGGAGCCGGTGGGCGGGTCCGGCAGGAAAGCGTACTTCTCCCAGTCGTCGAGGGCCCACGAGATCGGGACCTCCACGAGCTCGGACGACCCGACGGCGAGCCGATACGGCTCGTCCCGATCGAAGAGGCTCGAGTCACACGTGAAGCCGTACTCGGCCAGGAGATCGAGGGTCACGTCCGACGTCTCCCACCAGGGCGCCCGGAACACCGTGGGGCGGGTGCCCGCGGTGCGGTCCAACGCCTCGAGCCCTCGCTCCAGCTCCTCCCGTTCCGTCGCGCCGTCGATCAACCCGGGAGGACGATGGAGGTAGCCGTGATGGCAGATCTCGTGCCCCGCCGCCACGATGGCCTTCACGGTCCACGGATGGCGCTCCGCCGAGAAGCCCGGGATGAAGAAGCTGACCCGGATCTCGAGCGCCTCCAACAGCGTGAGGAGGCGAGGCACGGCCGTCACCGGTCCGTATTGCTGGTGGGTCATGATCGAGGGGCGACGGGCGTACTTCTCGTCGACGGCGAGGACGGCCGCCTCGGCGTCCATGTCGAACGTCACCGCGAGCGCCGCGCGCTTCCCCTCGGGCCAGGGGAACATCAACCGGCCTCTCCCGTGTGCTCCTCGGTGGTGCGCGCAACCGACGGGCTTCCCGCGAGGAGGCACACGAGCTCGTACACGACGGTCGCGGCAGCGAGCGAGGTGAGGTCGGCGTGGTCGTAGGGCGGGGAGACTTCGACGACGTCGGCCGACACCAGATGGAGACCCACCAGGCCGCGGAGGATCATCAGCAGTTCGCGCGACGTCAGCCCACCGATCTCCGGCGTCCCCGTCCCGGGGGCGTGGGCCGGATCGAGCGAGTCGATGTCGATCGAGATGTAGAGCAAGTGATCCCCGACCCGCTCACGGATCCTCTGGACGACCCCTTCCACCCCCTCACGGTGGACGTCCTCCGTACGGATCGTCCGGAAGCCGAAGCTCGCGTCGTCGACCATGTCCTGCGAGCTGTAGAGGGGACCGCGGATGCCCACGTGCATCGAGGCGTCATCGAGGAACAACCCCTCCTCCGACGCGCGGCGGAGGAGCGTGCCGTGCGTGTACGGAGCACCGAAGTAGGTGTCCCACGTGTCGAGGTGCGCGTCGAAATGGACCAGCGCGACGGGACCGTGTCGCCGGTGCATCGAGCGGAGGATCGGCAACAGGACCGTGTGGTCACCCCCGATGCTCACGACCGAGCCGGCTCGCTCGAGCACCTCATCGGCCCCCCGCTCGATCTGCCCGATCGACTCGTTGATGTCGAAGGGGTTGCAGGCGACATCGCCGGCGTCCGCGCCCTGCAGGAGGGCGAACGGCTCCATCTCGTGGATCGGGTGGAACTGCGGCCGGAGCATCCGGGAGGCCTGCCGGATCGCGCCGGGACCGAAGCGGGCGCCGGGGCGGTAGCTCACACCGGAGTCGAACGGGATCCCGAGGATCGCGACGTCGCATCGATCGACGTCGCCCAGCTGGGGGAGTCGGACGAATGTCGACGGCCCCGCGTACCGGGGCACGACGGTGCCGCTGACGGGCTGGACCGTGGGCTCGCCGTTCGAGATTTCGCGCCCTCCCTGGATGACCGCCCGGCGGATGCTAGCGCCCGGCCCTCCTCGCGTCGAGTTGCGTCGACCTCGGCCTACGGCGAGGAGGTCTCGTCGGATGAAAGGTGCTCGTGGATGGCGAGCCACGCGCCATCGGGCTGTCGCTGGAACACGATCGACTCGCGTTCGTGGAGCGTCGCCTCCTCGCCGTCCCAGAGTTGAAAGGTCGTGACGCTGTGCGTGAACACTGCAGTACCTCCGAAGACGGCGACGTCCGCGTCGTGCGACGTCGACGACAGCACTCGGAAGCCGTGCTCATCCTTCCACGTCCGGACCAAGGCCCGGTACTCGGCACGTGACCCGATCGGATCCACGCCGTGGAACAGGAACGTCGCGTCGGGGTGGAAGCAGTCGAAGTAGCCCTGCTCGTCACCGGTGGAGAACGCTTTCATCAGCCGGGCGGCCGCCGCGCGCACCTCTTCGGTGGGATCGCTCAATGCCTGCCTCCTATCCGATCAGGTGGCGCACGCCGCGCTTGGCGAGCTGGTCGGCCACGATCGTGCGCTGGATCTCCGATGTCCCCTCCCAGATCCGGTCGACGCGCAGCTCCCGGAAGAAGCGCTCCGCGACGTTCTCCCGCATGTAGCCGCGACCGCCGAAGATCTGGACGGCGCGGTCCGCGACCCGTCCGGCGGCCTCCGACGCGAAGAGCTTGACCATCGAGCACTGCGCGTGCTGGATCTTGACGTCGATCCCCGCATCGATCCCCCGGGCGAGCTCGTAGGTCATGAGTCGCGAGGCCCACAGGTCGGTGAGGGAGTCCGCCAGCATGTGGCCGATCGCCTGGAACTCGATGATCGGCTGTCCGAACTGCACCCGTTCCTTCGCGAACGCGGTGGCCTCGTCGATCAGGCGCTCCATCGCGCCGCAGCAGCGCGCCGCGATCATCAGCCGCTCGTAGCGGAACCACTCGTGCGTGAACGTCATCCCGTCGCCCTCGGCGCCCACCAGATTCGCGGCGGGCACCCGCACGTCTTCGAACTCGAGCAGCGCGTGGGTGTCGGGATAGGTGTGGGAGTAGCGCGGCTCCCGCACCAGCCGCACGCCCGGCGTGTCCTTGTCGACGAAGAAGAGCGCGTGCTCCCCCTCGTGCTCGCCTCCCGCGAGCTTCGCCTGGAAGAAGATCCAGTCGGCCGTGTTGTAGGACGTCACGTGCATCTTCGTTCCGCGCAGGACGTAGTCGTCGCCGTCGCGCGTCGCCGTCGACTCGATCGCGTCGACGTCCGAGCCCGCGCCCTCCTCCGTGATCGCGTAGCACTCGTGCCGCTCTCCGCGCACCGCGGGCCCGATCCACCGCTCGATCTGCTCGGGCGTGCAGACGGCGGGGGCCCACGCCGGTGGCGTGTGGACGCACCAGCCGAGCGCGTTCGTGACCCGGCCGATCTGCTCCGAGACGAGGACCTGCCGGAGCATGCTGAATCCGCCGCCGCCGAGCTCCTCCGGCATGTTCATCGAGGACAGGCCGAGCTCCCCGGCCTGCCGGACGTGCGCGTCGCGGACCTCGCCGGGGATCGTTCCCTCGTGCTCCTCGGCATGGACCTCCCAGGGGATCAGCTCCTCGTCGACGAATCGACGGGTGCGCTCCTGGATCTCGCGATCGTCTCGGGAGAGGCCCAGCGGCGTCATGGCCGCTGAGCATACGGCGGACGGCCCCGGCGCCGCTGCGGCAAGATGTGCGCCGTGCGCTACTGGCGGGCCGCCGAGCCGAAGCCTTCCTACGAGGTCGTGATCGTGGGCGGAGGCGGCCACGGCCTCGCCACCGCCTACTCCCTCGCGAAGCGCCACGGGATCACCGATGTCTGCGTCGTCGAGAAGGGCTGGCTCGCGGGCGGCAACATGGCGCGCAACACGACGATCATCCGCTCGAACTACCTCTGGGACGAGTCCGCCGCGATCTACGAGCACTCCCTGAAGCTCTGGGAAGGTCTCGAGGAGGAGCTGGGCGTCGACGTCGAGTTCTCGCCTCGAGGTGTCCTGAACCTCGCGCACGACCTCGGCGAGGTGCGGTCGTCGATGCGGCGCGTCCACGCCAACCGCCTGAACGGGGTCGACGCCGAATGGCTCACGCCCGAGGACGTCGCGGCGTTCTGCCCGTTGATCAACGTCTCGCCGTCGTTGCGGTACCCCGTCCTCGGGGCGACGCTCCAACGGCGCGGGGGGACGGCCCGGCACGACAAGGTGGCGTGGGCGTACGCGACCAGAGCGAGCGAGCTCGGCGTGGACATCGTCGAGCACGCCGAGGTCACCGGTTTCCTCCGCGGGCCCGGCGGTCGCGTGGAGGGCGTGTCGACGACGCGCGGCGAGATCCGGGGGGCGAAGGTCGCGCTCGCGGCCGCGGGGCACACCAGCGAGCTCGCCTCCATGGTGGGGCTGCGGCTTCCGCTGCAATCGCATCCACTGCAGGCGTTGGTGAGCGCGTTGTACGAGCCGGTCCTCGACTGCGTCGTGATGTCCAACAAGGTGCACGTCTACGTCTCACAGGCCGACAAGGGCGAGCTCGTGATGGGCGCGGGGATCGACGCGTACAACGGATACGCCCAGCGAGGGTCGTTCCACGTGATCGAGCAGCAGCTCGCGGCGGCCGTCGAGCTCTTCCCGATCTTCGCGCACGCCAAGCTGCTGCGGACCTGGGGCGGGATCGTCGACGTCTGCCCCGACGCCTCGCCGATCGTGGGGTTGTCCGGGATCGACGGCCTGTTCCTCAACTGCGGCTGGGGCACCGGCGGCTTCAAGGCGACGCCGGGCGCCGGATGGGCCCTCGCGGAGACGATCGCGACGGGCGAGCCATCCGAACTCGTGCGGCCCTTCTCGCTGGAGCGATTCACGACCGGGGCGTTGATCGACGAGCACGGCGCCGCGGCGGTCGCGCACTGATGCGCGCGGAGGGGCGACCCTGAGGTGGGCGTTCGCAAAGACACGGTCCGCGGTATGGCCCTCGCGCTGCCGGAAGCGAGGGAGCTGGAGACCTGGGAACAGCCCACGTTCCGGGTGCGGAAGAAGATCTTCGTGATGTTCTCCGACCACGAACGTGAGGCGTGGGTCAAGAGCACGCACGACGAGCAGCGCGCCCTCGTCCAGATGGATCCCGAGACGTTCTTCGTCCCGCCGTACGTCGGGCCGAGCGGCTGGGTGGGCGTCCGGTTCCGGACCGTGGATCGGGACGAGATGCGCGAGCTGGTCACCGAGGCGTGGCGGCTCACGGCGCCGAAGCGCGTCGTGGCCGCGTTCGACGGGGACGGTGAGTAGGACGTGTTGCTGATCCACTGCCCGTGGTGCGGTCCGCGCGACGAGATCGAGTTCCGGTACGGAGGCCAGGCGCATGTCGCGTATCCCGCCGATCCGGAGGCTCTGTCCGACGAGGAGTGGGCGGACTTCCTGTTCATGCGCGACAACCCGCGCGGGCCGTTCCGCGAGCGCTGGTACCACGTGCACGGGTGCCGTCGCTGGTTCAACGCGGTGCGCGACACCTCAACGCATCGGTTCCTCGCGACGTATCGGATCGATGAGGAGCCGCCGGCGTGACGTCGCGACGGCTTCCAGAGGGTGGCGCGTGGATCGATCGGTCGAAGCCGGTCACGTTCCGCTTCGACGGCGCGGAGTACGAGGGGTTCGAAGGCGACACGCTGGCGAGCGCGCTGCTCGCGAACGGCGTGACAGGCGGGTTCCGGAGCCCGATCCTCGGCCGGCCCCGCGGGATCATGACCGCCGGGCCCGAGGAACCGAACGCGTTCGTCGAGGTCGGCGAGCCGTGGTTCGACCCGATCGTGGCCGCGACGATGGTCGAGCTGGTGGATGGGCTCGTGGCGGAGCCGCGGGCAGGCGTCGGACGCTTGCCGACCACGAGGGTGCCCTCCGGTCGAGCCGAGCATCGGAACCTCCACGTGGAGACGCTCGTGATCGGCGGCGGCCCATCCGGGCGGGCGGCCGCCGACGCCGCGGCGAGCCGCGGCGACCGCGTCCTCCTCGTCGACGAGCGACACGTGATCGACGACCCGCCCGCCGACGTCACCGTCCTCACTCGGACGACCGCGCTCGGCATCTACGACGATGGCTACGCAGTCGGCCTCGAGCGAGCGTCGGAGCTCGAACGACTCTGGCACGTACGCGCTGATCGCGTCGATCATCGCCACCGGTTCCACCGAGCGTCCTCTTACGTTCGCGGGCAATGACCGACCCGGCATCATGCTCGCCATGGCGGCGGCGATGTACCTCGAACGCTTCGGAGTGCTGGTCGACGATCACCTGTCGCTCGATCACGACGAACGAACTCGGCGGCGAGGCGCTCGACCGGCTCCAGGATGCGGGTGCAAGTTCGGCGACGATCATCACCCGCTACGAGCACCTTGGGGTCGGGGCCTTCCCAGAGGAGGACACGCTGCTGGTGTCGGGAGGCTGGACGCCGAATCTCGGGCTCTGGCGGGCGATCGGCGGCACTGTCCGCTACCACGAGCGCCTCGACTGCTTCGTTCCTGACGAAGGACCCACGTGGCTCGAGGTCGTCGGGACCGCGGCCGGCCTCGGCCTCCCCGATCAGTTGAGCGGGTGGTCACCACACGGCGAGCCTTCACTCGACTTTGTCGACCTTCAGCGGGATCAGTCCGTCGCCGACATCGCGGAGGCGCTCGAGGCCGGGCTGACTTCGGTCGAGCATGTGAAGCGCGCGACGTACATCGGAACCGCGATCGATCAGGGGCGGACGAGCGGCGTGCTCACGGCGGCGATCGTGAACCAGCTCCTCGGCGCCGGTCCCGATGCCCAGGGCCCAACAAGCGCCCGCCCGCCTGCCGTTCCGGTCTCGTACGCCACCGATCGCCGGTCCGGATCGCAGCGACCTGCTCGATCCGATCCGCATGACGCGGATCCATCCGTGGCACGAGGAGCACGGCGCCGTCTTCGAGGACGTGGGGCAGTGGAAGCGACCCCGGTACTTCCAGCGGGACGGGGAAGACATGGACGCCGCGGTCGCCCGCGAAAGCCTCGCGGTGCGGAACGCGGCCGGCGTCCTCGACGCCTCCACGCTCGGGAAGATCGAGGTGATCGGCCCGGACGCGGCCGTGTTCCTCGATCGGATGTACACGAACCGGATGAGCACGCTTGCCGTCGGCTCGATCCGCTACGGATTCATGCTCGGGCTCGACGGGATGGTGGCCGACGACGGCGTGGCGATGCGCCTCGCGGAGGACCGCTTCTTCGTCACGACGACCACCGGGAACGCGGCGATGGTCCTCGATCGCTTCGAGGAATGGCGCCAGACCGAGTGGCCGGAGCTGCGCGTCTACTGCACGAGCGTCACGGAGCAGTGGGCCGACATCGCGATCGCGGGACCCAAGGCGCGCGAGGTCCTCTCCACCCTCGGGGCCGACCTCGACCTCTCGACCGATGCCTTCCCGTTCATGACGTTCCGGGACGGCACGGTCGCAGGCATCCCCGCGAGGGTGGCCCGCGTGAGCTTCACGGGAGAGCTCTCCTACGAGATCCTCGTCGACGGCCGCCGTGCGCTCGAACTGTGGGAGGCCGTGCTCGCCGCCAGGGACTCGATAGGCATCACGCCGTACGGCACTGAGGCGATGCACGTCCTCCGCGCCGAGAAAGGCTTCGTGATCGTCGGGCAGGACACCGACGGGACCGTGACGCCGGACGATCTTGGGATGGGATGGATCGTCCGGAAGGACGACTCGGACTTCATCGGGCGACGATCGCTCCGGCGTACGGACACCAGCCGCGCCGATCGGAAGCAACTCGTGGGCCTCCTCTCCGACGATCTCCTCCCCGAGGGCGCCCAGCTCGTCGTGGAGGACACCGGTCGGATCCCCATGGCGATGATCGGCCACGTCACGTCGTCGTACCGGAGCCCGACCCTCGACCGACCGATCGCGCTCGCGATGGTCGAGCGCGGCCGCGAACGGCACGGGCAGACGATCTTGTCGCCGCTGCCGGGCGGCACGATCGCCGCGGACGTCGTCCCCGCTGTGTTCTACGACCCGGAGGGAGCCCGACATGACGGCTGAGCCTCCCGTGCCGATCGACGTCACACAGATCGACGTGCGTGCCGCCCCGGATCTCCTGCCGTTCGCTGCCCCGGTCGAGAACTCCGTCAGCTCGTGGAACGACCGTGACGTCCTCTGGCTCGGCCCCGACGAGTGGCTCGTCGTGGCTGAACCGAAGGCCGCGCCCACGATCGTGCGCGAACTGGAGGACGCACTGTCGGGCCACCATCGCTCGATCCTCGACGTCAGCGCGAACCGGATCGTGTTCCATCTGATCGACGGTCTCGAGGTGCTCTCTTCAGGGTGCGGGTTGGATCTCCACCCGACTCGCTGGCGTCCGGGGATGTGCGCGCAGACCCTGTTCGGCCAGGCGCAGGTGATCCTCCATCAGCGCGACCAGCGAACGACGCGTGTCTTCGTCCGGCCGTCGTTCGAGCGCTACGTGATCGACCGGCTGACCGCGACCCGCGTCAGCTGAGCTCGTCCTGCAACCGTTGCTGCCACACCACGGTCTCCTTCACCTGATTGAACGTGAAGAGGTGCAGCGCCCGGACGTCCGCGGTGGGATCGGCCAGGGTCGGTGCGAGAGCCTCGAGGAGCGCGTCGGGTCCGAACGAGCGCTTCAGGACGTGACCGAGCAGGCTCCGGTGCTTACGCAGATATCGCACCGAACCGGCCACGCCGATCCTGGCGCCCACCGTCGTGAGCTTCCCCAACGTCGCCGCGCCGGGGAGCCCGACGTGCACGGGCAGCGTGATGCCTTCGTGGCGCATCCGTGAGATCCATGTGGCGATCGCATCGGGGTCGAAGCCCATCTGGGTCGTGACGTGGTCGGCGTGCACCTGCTTCGCCCGAAGGGAAGTAGTGAGCACGTCGCTCGGGATCGCCGGGTGGCCCTCCGGGTATCCGGGCACACCGATCGACGTGAACGGGTGACCCATGTCCTCCATCAGCCGGATCAGCGCCAACCCGTCGTGGACCTCCCCTCGATCCTTCGCGTCGCCGCCGACCACGAACGCGCTCCGGATCCCCGCGGATCGGCATCGGTCGAGCAGGTCGGCGACGTGGGCTCGATCTCGGAACATGTGCGCCGCGAGGTGTGGCGTGGCCTCGTGCCCTCGGGCGATCAACGCCTCGCAGAGATCGACGGTCGCCTCGATCCCGTGGCTCGGCGAAGCGGTCACCGTGGTCGCCGCTCCCGCTGGGAGCGCCACGGCTCGCTCGAACGCGTTCCGGAGCGGGATCAGCTCGAAGAGCGGTGCTCGAACGAGCCTGACGATCGCCTCTCGTTCGACGTCCGTCGAGGATGCGGTTCCACGGCGTCTGCGCGGCAGGAACTTCATGGCGAACAACCATGGTGACGTACCCACGAAGGACGAGACAAAGCTGGATCGCGACTCCAGGTCAGCCCTTCACCCGTGTGCGTCGAGTACCGGCCGGCGTCCGCCGCTCCTCGATCACGCGCCGCGCCCATGCGTTCCACCCGAGCATCTCGCGCTCGTAGCGCACACCCCATTCCAGCGCCAGGCGGAACGCCCACTCCCTCGACGTGTCGCGGACGGGCAGCTCGGTCTTCGCCTCGAACTCACGCAACTTCGCTTCGTGCTCGAGCTCTTCTCGTTCGAGGAACGCGATCGCGTCCTCGGGCTCCATCAGCCACAGGAAGAACACGCGCAGGAACGATGGATTGCGGGTGGAGTGATCCGGCTCGGTCCGGAGCCATGCCTTGACCTCGTCGTGGCCCTCCGGCGTGATCGAGTACACCTTCTTGCCTCGAGGACCCGACGCGGTCTGGCGGATCAGGCCATCGGCGGAGAGCCTCGCAAGCTCCGGATAGATCTGGCTGTGGCTGACCGGCCACACGTTGAGGAGGGACTCGTCGAAGAGCCGCGTGAGCTCGTACCCGGTCCTCGGGTGTTCGGCGAGCAGGCCGAGGAGTGAATGTCGCAGGGACACGCGGGAAGTGTGACCTGTCTACCTTGACATGTCAAGGCTGTCTGGTGGAGGCTGGAGAGCGTGAACCGAGGGTCGCTCAGGCGCGTGCTCGCGGCTGTGTCGCTCGTCCTGGTCGGGTGCGGCGGCGGGACGGAACCGACGGACGGATCCCCCACCCCTCCACCCAGTGAGACCCCATCGCCCTCACCGACGCCAGCACCAGGCGAGGCGGTGACGTTCCGCGCCTCCGACGGCGTCCGGATCGCCGGGCGGCTCTTCGGCGCCGGCCCGGTCGGCGTGGTCCTCGGACACTCGATCGACGGCGATCAGACGGAGTGGTGGAACGTCGCGGAGGTGCTCGCGGACGCCGGGCACGCGGCGCTCGCGATCGACTTCCGCGGCTACTGCCCGGGAGACGAGGCGGGGTGCTCGGAAGACGGGAGCACCCGGGACGCGTGGCGAGACCTGCTCGCCGGCGGGACGTTCCTTCAGGATCGAGGTGTGAAGGAGATCGTGCTGATCGGCGCGAGCATGGGCGGCACCGCGTCCGTCCTCGCGGCCGCCGACGCCCGATCGCGCGTCTCGGGCGTGATCACGCTCTCCGCGCCCACTGCCTGCTGCGGGATGGAAGTGGACCGGTCGATCGTCGCAGCGGTCGGAGCCCCGATGCTCTTCATCGCCGGCCGATTCGACGGCGAGGCGCCGCGATCGGCACACGCGTTCACGCGATGGGCGGGACCCTCCGGGGAGGCGTTGATCGTCGGCACCGGCGAGCACGGCACCGACCTGTTCGGGCTCGCCACCCCGCAGGTCGAACGGCGGATGACGGAGTCGATCCTCACCTTCCTCGATCGCATCGTGCAGCCGTAGGAATCTCCCGGGAACGCCGGATCACTTCCCGGTGTAGCACGCGGCATGGATCCATCGAGGTGGCGTGGGCGAGCCGCCCTCATCCCCATCGCCCTGCTCGTAGCCTGCACCGGGTCCTCCGGGAACGGAGGCTCGCCGTCGCCATCCCAGGCGCAGCCCGGCACGGAGTCCATGGTGGTGCGCACGGGGCGCATCGTATTCAGCGGCGACGACGGTGAGATCCATGTCCTCTCGCTCTCCACCGGGGAGGATCGGACGGTCACGTCGATCCGCGGCCCACAGTTCGACCCGGACGGCCACGGGCCGCTCATCATCTTCCGGGACTCGCGCGCCGGCGTGAACGTCAACGACGACATCGCGGTGATCCGCGCCAACGGCACGGGCTACCGGAACCTCACCCGATCACCGGATGCGAACGAGTGGGGACCGGTCTGGTCCCCCGACGGCCGGCAGATCGCCTATTCGTCCGACGAGAACGGCATGCCACAGCTCTTCGTGATGGACGCCGACGGCTCGAACGCGCGGCAGCTCTCGGACGTCTGGGGCGAGTATCCGACCTGGTCGCCCGACGGCTCCCGGATCGCGTTCGCGTCCTCGATGGGCGGCTCGACGCCGTTCGGCGACCCGGATTACGACGTCTTCGTGATCGACGCCGACGGGTCGGACGAGACCAACCTCACGACCGCGCCGGAGAGCAATGAGGGGTATCCGACGTGGTCGCCCGACGGCGCATGGATCGCGTTCGAGTCCACGCGAGGCACGCCCCCCGACTTCGAGCCCCCTCCCTACGACCGGGAACGGCAGAGCGACGAAGACGTGTGGGTGATGCGCGCGGACGGGTCCGATCCGCGCAACCTGACGTCGGACCTCGTACGGCAGAACAAGTTCCCCGACTGGTCCCGCCGGGGCCTCCTGGTCGACCGCGAGGGATCGATCGTGATCGTCGATCCGCGCACCGGAGCGCAGGACGACGTCAGCGAGCGGACCGGGGTGCTCGGGACGTTCCCCGCCTGGATCGCGCGCTAGCCCTTCGGGATCTCCTTCGTCGGGTCCCAGTGGGGCATCGGGACGACCGTGGCGCCGACCGTGCCCTTCGACGTGTCAACCTGGAGCGCCGTGCCCAACTCGGTGTGCTCGATCGGCAGCATCGCGAGGCCGATGTTCTTCTCCAGCCGGGGCGAGTAACAGGCCGACGTGACTCGCCCCACGACGCTCCCGCGCGCGGATGCCGGGAAGAAGTCGAGCATCTCGTTGTCGATGTACGTCCCGAGCGGCTCGCCCTCGATGTCGACACCGACGAGCTTCTGCTTCACTCCCTCGGCCTTGATCTTCTTCAGGGCCTCCTTGCCCATGAAGTCGGCCTCCTGCTCGAGGTCGACCATCCACGTGTAGTGATAGCCGACCTCGAAGGGGTTGTTCTCGTACCACATGTCCGCGCCGAAGGCCAAGATCCCTCCCTCGATGCGACGGATGTGGCAGGGACCTATCACGCGGAGGTCGTGCGGCTTGCCGGCTTCGAGCACGCGGTCCCACAAGGCCACGCCGTGTTCCGACGCGTCGCGCAGGTAGATCTCGTAGCCGACCTCGCCCGTGTAGCCGGTGCGGGAGATGACGACCTGCATCCCGTCGAGCTCCGCCTTCATCAGCCCGTAGTACGGGACGTCGAGGATCGCGTCGCCGAACAGCTCGACGAGGACCTTCTTCGCGTTCGGACCCTGGATCTGCACGGGCGCGACGTCGATCTCCTGCACGGTGACGTCCATCCCCTTCGCCGCGGCGATCCCGAGGGCGTAGAGGTTCACGTCCGAGTCGGCGAGCGAGAGCCAGAACTCGTCCTCCTCGACGCGGAGGAGGACGGGGTCGTTCAAGATCCCGCCGTCGGGGCCGGTGATGAACACGTACTTGCACTGGTCGACGGCGCACTTGTTGAGGTCGCGCGGCACGATCATGTTCGTGAGGTCGAAGGCGTCCTGGCCCTTGATCTGGATCTGCTTCTCGACGCCGACGTCCCAGAGGGTCACCGCGTTCACGAGGTGCCAGTACTCCGCCACCGGATCGCCGTAGTGGCGAGGGTGGTACGTGTGGTTGTAGACGCTGTAGCGAGCCACGCCGTGCTTGCGCGAGGCATGGAAGTACGGCGACTTGCGGATCCTCGTGTAGAGCAGGATGCCGGGGTCCTCGTTGACGGTCATCGGTCCGTTCCCCTCTTCTCTCGCTCAGGCCCGCAGGCGCTCGCCCTTGGGGTCCCACAACGGCTCGGCGGCGACGGTGGCCGCCAGACGGTCGCCGAAGTATTCCACCTGGACCGGCGTCCCTTCCACGGCGAGATCGACCGGGAGGTAGCCGTACACGATGCCGCGCCCGATCGAGTACCCGTACGCGGCGCTCGTCACGTAGGAGACGACCCGGCCCTCGTGCCTGATCGGCTCCTTGCCCATCACCACCGCGGCGGGGTCGTCGAGGGTGATGCAGGCGAGCTTCTCGGTGAGGCCTCGGTCGACCTTGCGCTGCAGCGCTTCCCGCCCCTGGAACTCGGCCTTGTCCATCCTGACGGCGAAACCCAGCCCGGCCTCGAACGGGTCGTGCTCCGTGTGGATGTCCTGGCCCCAGAGCCGGTAGCCCTTCTCGAGGCGGAGGGAATCGAAGGCCCCGCCGCCGGCCGCCACGATCCCGTGCTCCTGCCCCGCCTCCCACAGGACATCCCAGGCGCGCTGGCCCATCGCGATCTGCCCGTAGAGCTCCCAGCCGAGCTCGCCGGCGTAGGAGATCCGCTGCGTCCAGACGGGATCGACCTCAGCCACGTTCAGGTACCGGGCGGTCATGTACGGGAACGCCTCGTTCGAAACATCGACGTCGGTGATGGCCTGAAGGACGTCACGCGCCTTCGGACCCCAGAGTCCGAGCGCGAAGAGCGAGCCGGTGCGCACGGTCAGGTGCACACGCTCGCCGGGGCGTCGCTGCGCGAGCAGCCACGCGCGGTCGTGCTGGCCGGACCCACCGCCGGTGACGACCCGGAAGCGATCCTCGTCCTTCCGGGTGATCGTGAGGTCGCACCGGATGCCGCCCGAGGGCGTGAGCATCGAGGTGTAGACGATCGTCCCGACGGGGCGATCGATCCGGTTCGCGCTGAGGCGCTCGAGGAACGCGAGCGCATCGGCGCCGGTGATGTCGAACTTCGCGAACGGCGTGATGTCGAACATCGCCACGCGCTCGCGCGTGGCGATGTGCTCCGCCCCCACGCACGGCGACCAGTTCTGCGCCGCCCACCCGGTTCGGGACTCCCACGGCGCTCCGGTCAGCACGTGGTTCGCCTCGAACCACTGGGGCCGCTCCCAGCCCGCGCCCGAGAAGAACTCGGCGCCGAGGTCCCGGTGGCGAGCGTAGAAGGGCGTCAGCTTCAGCTCGCGCGGGTGGGCCATCTGCTGGAGGGGATGGAGGATGTCGTACACCTCGCGGTACTGCTGCGCGCCGCGCGCCCGCACGTAGGGCGGCGTCGTCATGAACGGGTAGAAGCGGTTCGCGTCCGCCTCGGCCATGTCCATGGAGGGCTCCCCGCCGGCGATCCACTCGGCCGCCATCCTCCCCATCCCGCCGCCGTGCGTGACCCACACCGCCTCACAGATCCAGAAGCCGCGGACGTCCGCCGACTCGCCCACGATCGAGCCCATGTCGGGCGTGAACGAGAACATCCCGTTGATCGCGGTCGTCTCGTCCACCTTGTCCCTCACGGCAGGCAGGAGCCGGATGCTCTCCTCGTAGGCCACCTCGAAGTGTTCGGGCGTGAACGGCTCGATGCTCGGCTGCGGCTCGCCCTCCCGGTACGGCCGGAGATCGTCCGGCTCGAACAGGATCGGCTCGTGCCGGTAGTTCCCCAGCGCGTACCGATCTCCCTGCTGCCGGAAGTAGAGCGAGAGGTCCTGGTGTCGGAGGATCGGATGGACCACCTCCTCGCCCGCATCGGCGGCGAGCTCCGGCAGCGGGTGCGTCCACACGAGCTGGTGCTGGACGACCGCGAGCGGGATCGGCACGCCGGCCATCCGCCCGATCGTCGGTCCCCAGATGCCGGCGCACACGAGCACCTGATCGCACTCGATGTCGCCCCGATCGGTCCGGACGCCGTGGACCCCGCCGTCCCGGATGTCGAACCCCGTCACGCGGACGCCGCCTTCGAACGCCACGCCCTTCGCCCGTGCCTTCGCGCCGAGCGCCGACGCCACGCGGACGCCCTTCGCGATCCCGTCCGATGGGACGAGGTAGGAGCCCAGGATGTGGCCGGGATCGAGGATCGGGATCCGCTCGGCGGTCTCGTCGGGCGTGAGCAGCTCCGTCCCTTCGATCCCGTACGCGAGCGCGTACCCGCGGCGCCGCTTCAGCTCCCGCATCCGCTCCGGGGTCGTGGCGACCTCGATGCCCCCGACGCCGTACCACGCAGGCCCGTCCTCGGTCTCGAGTCCCGAGTACAGGTCCACGGAGTACTGCGCCAGCCGGCACATCGTCCGTGAACCGTTCGTCTGGAACACGAGCCCGGGCGCGTGCGAGGTCGACCCACCCGTCTCGAACAGCGGTCCCTGGTCGAGGACCAACACGTCCGTGATCCCGAGCTCCGCCAAGTGATACGCGGCGCTCGCGCCGACGATCCCGGCGCCGATCACGACGAGCTGTGCGCGATCCCTCATGCGAAGCCGAACAGTATCGAACGCGTCTCAGCCCTGCGTGTGCTGGTAGGAGACCAGCCGTCCACCTCGCAGCGACACGATCACGCCCTGGAGCACGCCCTGCACGTACTCGCTGCCGGGATTGAACGTCTGCGTCCGGCCGATCCGGAAGCGACCTCCCGACTCGTGGATGTGCCCGTGGAGCCCGACGAGCGGCTGGTAGCGCTCGATCGCCTCGCGCACCGCCAGTGCTCCCGCCGCCGGTCGTCACGAAGCGTCCTCCCTCCCGGATCGGCCGGGGCAGCTCGCCCGGCCGCACCTCGAGCTTCAGGCACGTGTCGATCGGGGTGTCCTTCGGCGGACAGTGGAGGTTGAACACGCACCGCCCGACGTCGGGCACCGTCGGCCACGGCCTCCTCGATCGCCCGCGCGATCTCCTCCTCGCTCGCCTCCCGCGGCGTGTCCCACGGCGTCGACGTCGACAGCCCGACCGTGATCATCGTGTGCTCGCCATCCAGCTCGACGAGGCGTCCCTCGCTGGCGATCACGTGATCACCGTCGTGCCGAACGAGCGTCTCCAGCACCGCCGGCTCGTCATCGTTCCCGCCCGTCAGGTAGAGCCGGATGCCAGTCCCATGCAGCTGGTCTTCGGCGCGATCGATCCAGCCGGCCAGCCGCTCCGACGCGAGCTCGTGGAAAAGCCCATGCTTCGCCATCGGATCACCCTCCACGGCCTCGTACTCGTCTCGCTCGAAGACCTTCCAGTAGAAGCCGGGCTGCTCGAGGGCGTCCGTGAATCGAGCGAGCCCATCGGCATCGAACTCCTCGTCGCGCCCCTGGAACGATGCGTGGAACCCACCGTTCGTGCGCAGGATCGGGACGAGCGCCTTCCCCATCAGGTCCCCACCGAAGACCAGCGCGTCGACGCCGTAGAACGCCGCGGCCGCGAGGAACTTCCGGAACGTGACCTGCGAGCCGTGGATGTCGGCGGCGAAGAAGATCCGCGTCGGCGCGTCCGCCATGATCCGACCCTACTCCTGACGCGAGAGGCGGCCCCGAGAGGCCGCCTCCGCGCTGCGCCGAGCCCGATCGCTACTCGACCGGGATCTCCTTGTGGATCGCACTGAGGTCGATCCCCTGACTCCTCCGAACGACCTTGGCCACGATGTAGATCACCAACGCCAGCAGGTACATCCCTCCCATGAAGTACAGGGAGTCCTTGTTGTTTACGGCGTAGAGATCGTTCGTGAACCAGTGGTACAGATTGAACCCGAGGAACGCCGCGGTGAGGAAGCCGGTCACCGTGATCAGCGGGATGCCCGCCACCGTGTACCGCGCCATGGGTGAGCTCTCGTAGAGCCGCTTCTTCGCCCACGGCAATACGGTGGCAGCGATCGCCGTACCGAAGAACGTGACGGCGATCACGAGCGTCGCGTCCAGGATCCAGGTCTTGAACGCTGACGTGTACGCGTAGAACGCGCTGACCACCAGAGCGGGCGCGAGCATCAGGATCAGTGCCCAGACCGGCACGTGCTTCCGCTCGGAGACGTCCGCCACCTTCTCCGGCAAGATCCGGTCGAACGCCGCCGCGAAGATGACCCGCGTGGAGGACAGGAACAACGTCCCCGCCCACCCGAGGAACCACGCCCCGAACGCCAGGATGATCAGCGCCGAGATCAGCTCGCTGTGGAAGTAGAAGCTCGCGAGGAGCGGCGGATACGACCACACTGGCATGGTCGCGTCCCCGAACCCGTAGACCACCGCCCAGTAGTTGAGGTTCGCGGCGTTGAAGAACTCCCACCCGAAGAACTTCGAGGCGAGCAGGACGAACACGACCGCGACGGCGATCGTCGCCCACAGGCCCCACATCATGCCGCTCATCACGCGCTTGAAGTCGCTCGCACCCCGGACCTCGCCGTAGAGCGTGGCTCCCCAGTTCGGCCACAGGATCCAGAAGCACAGGAACGGGACGAGCAGGAGGGTCTCACCGAAGAACGGGCTGAACCCGAGCTTGGGCACGATCGGGCCGGCGTTATTGACCGTGCCCATCTCGATCGTCTGCTGGTAGACGTCCCCGCTCCCACCGAAGAGGTTCGCGGCCTCCTGGTTGAACGCGCTCTGGAACCCGGTCTTCGAACCGAACAGCATCACCAGGAAGATCGCAGCCAGCGCCGCCATCCCGATGTAGAAGCACACCTTCTGGACCTTCGCGTACCCCTCCATGCCGAGCGAGACGAGGTAGCCGGCCAGCACGACCGTCACGACGCAGACGAAGAAGAGGCCGTTGTTCGAGGCGAGGAACGTGCTGAAGTCATCCAGCTTGAAGATCGCCGCGAGCGGCTGGAAGACCTCGACGTTCAGGATGTTCCCGTAGATGGGAGCCCAGTACCACAGGATGAACCACCAGCCCGTCACCGCGAGGACGAACGCGATGCCGCCCCCGAGCACCCGGCTCTGCCAGACGTAGTCGCCGCCGGCGCGCGGCATCACGGAGATCAGACCCGCGTACGTGACGACGAGGAACGTCACGAAGACACCACTGATCAACAGCGCGGGAAGGATCTGGCCGGCGGGCACGAACGCCAGCACCGAGAACGCGAAGAACAAACCCAGCGTGACGAAGTTGACCGACATGAAGGAGTAGAGGAACGCGTCGAACTTCGACCACCCCTTGACCAGACCGGTCGCCTTCCGCAGGAACAAGGTAGGGGCTTCACCTACCGCTGCCATCTGCAACCCCCTCCCAGAGGTTCCGGAACGGCCCTCTAGCCGTTCACCAGTTGGTAGTTCTTGACCTTCCGCTTCTTGTCGTCGATGGTCACCACCGCCGCTTGCAGGATCCCTTCCTCGTAGGAGCTGCCCGGGTTCAGCGCGAGCGTCTTCCCGATCCTGGTGGCCCCTTTGCTTTCGTGGATGTGGCCGTGGAGCGAAAGCATCGGCTGGAACCGTTTGATCGCGTCGTGGACCGAGGTGGAGCCGACCGGCCGCATCGCCTGCCCGCCGGAGACGTAGGTCAGGTCGTCGTTCAGGGCCGGCGCGTTGTCGAGCTTCGATCCGTAGGGCGGCGCGTGGAAGTTGAAGATCGTCGTCTCCGGATCGGACGCGGCAGCGATCGCCGTCTCGATCCGCTCCGCGATCTGCGGTTCCGGCGCCTCCCGGAACGTGTGCCAGGGCGTCGGATTGGTCCATCCCATCGAGACCATCGTGAAGTCGCCCAGCTGGATCGGGTGAGACTCGTCGCCGGTCTCCACGACGCGCGCGCCGGTGAGGAGATCGTCGATCTCGAACATGTCGTCGTTCGCGGGGCACGCGATCACGCGGATCCCGGTATCGGCGAGCTTCTCCTCCGCCATCGCGATCCAGCGCTCGGTGCCGTCGAGCATGACCTCCTTGAACCGCTTGTCGACGAGGTCCTCGTCCTCCTGCATCGCGACGTACTCCTGATCGGACACGCGGATGGGGTAATACCCCCGGTTCATCACGCGCTTCTCGAATTCCACGATCGCGTCCTCGGACTCGAGGGTGTCCCGGTGGTCCTGGAGGGAGGCCTCCCACGTCCCGTTCGGGCGCTGCACGATCGGGACCATCGCCTTGCCGGTGACGTCGCCGCCGAGGATGACGACGTCCGCGCCGTAGAAGGAACCGGCGTTCAGGAACTTCTTCCAGCAGATCTCCGACCCGTGGAGGTCGGTCACGAAGAAGATCTTCACCGAAGGAATCTTGACCGTGCCCGCCTCGGGACGCAAGCCAGCGCCGTGTGCCGAGGGCCCAACGGCGAGCTCAATGCCCGACCTCCTCGGGGAGTTGGTACCACTGCACACGGTCCCCGACCTTGGCCCGCAGCTTCCACTTCAGGGTCTTCGGAGCGTCGCTGCAGACGCCGAGGAGCGTCCTCGCCTGGGCGGAGGGGTCGAACGGGGGGTTGTCGGGGACGAGGTCCGGCGGACGGCCTTCCGCGTAGAGGATGACCTTCTCGAGGTTCATCGTGGCCGTGCGCCACCATCCCCAATCCTCACCGACGAGCGTTCCCACCCTGTCCGTCCCGATCGTGCTCGGCTCGTCGCCCTCGGCCACCGGGAAGCCCGCGAACAGGTGGAGGATGTCGTGCACGTCCTTCCGATTGAGCTCGAAGACCTGGAGCTTCGTGAGCAAGAGATCGGCGACGTCGAGCGTGTCGGGGAGACGGTCGATCCGGTCGTGGAAGTCGAGCACGTGACACATGTTGAGGCGGTCCATCACGACGTCCACCGAGGTCTTCCCGTCGGCGGTGGTGAAGTACATCTGCCGGTCGCCGTGGAGGGTGTTGAAGCGCTGGTCGCCAAGGAACCCCTGCTCGGCGAAGAACGCGATCACGTCACGCTTCTTCGACGAGATGCAGGCGAAGTCCATGTCTTGGTCGTCGCGTGCCCGGTGGGGGAAGTGCGGGCAGAGCAGCCGCACGGCCTGTCCGCCGAGGAGCTTGAGCGGGATCCCGCGGGCGTTCGCCTCCCGAACGACACCAACCGAGACCTCGAAGGGATCGGCGGCGGTGAGAGGAGACCCGTCCACGAGGGAGCACGCTAACCCAGTTCCCCCGCGAGCGCGTCGCCGTGGTTTTCGGCACACTGTTCCGGCGATGGACCGGGCGTTCGATTACGTGATCGTCGGCGGCGGGTCGGCCGGGAGCGTGCTCGCGAACCGGCTGACCACCGATCCCTCCACCCGAGTCCTCGTGCTCGAGGCCGGGCGTCCCGACTATCTGTGGGACGTCTTCATCCACATGCCGGCGGCCCTCACCTACCCGATCGGGTGGCGCTGGTATGACTGGAAGTACGAGTCGGAACCCGAGCCGAACATGAGAGGACGCCGGATCTCGCATGCCCGCGGCAAGGTGCTCGGCGGGTCGAGCAGCATCAACGGGATGATCTTCCAACGCGGCAACCCCCTCGACTACGAGCGATGGGCGGCCGATCCGGGGATGGAGACCTGGGACTACGCCCACTGTCTCCCCTACTTCAAGCGGATGGAGAACTGTCTCGCCGCCGATCCCGCCGACGCCTACCGAGGCCACAGCGGCCCGCTGATCCTCGAGCGGGGACCGGCCAGGAACCCGCTGTTCGGCGCGTTCTTCGAGGCGGTGCAACAGGCCGGCTACCCGCTGACGGACGACGTCAACGGCTACCGGCAGGAGGGGTTCGCGCCGTTCGACCGCAACGTGCATCGGGGGCGGCGACTGTCGGCTGCCCGCGCGTACCTCCATCCCGTGTCGAGTCGTCCGAACCTCGAGATCCGCACCCGCGTCATGGTGAACCGGGTCCTGTTCGAGGGGACCCGCGCCGTTGGCGTGGACTACGCGCACGGGCCCGGACCGAGCCGACGGGTCCGCGCCGGCGAGGTGATCCTCTGCGGCGGCGCGTTCAATTCGCCCCAGACGCTGCAGCTCTCGGGCGTCGGCCGCGCGGGCGAGCTCGAGGCCCTCGGCGTCCCGGTCGTGCAGGATCTTCCCGGCGTAGGAGAGCACCTCCAGGACCACCTGGAGGTGTACGTCCAGCACGCGTGCACGCAACCGGTCTCGGTGGCGCCGGGGCTGAAGAACTGGCGGAAGCCGTTCATCGGCGCCGAATGGCTGTTCTTCCGGTCGGGCCTGGGCGCGACCAATCACTTCGAGGCCGGTGGCTTCGCGCGGAGCAACGAGGACGTCACCTATCCCAACTTGATGTTCCATTTCCTCCCGATCGCGATCCGCTACGACGGCTCGGCGCCGGCCGGCGGCCACGGCTACCAGGTGCACATCGGACCGATGTACTCCGACGCCCGCGGCTCCGTGAAGGTCGTGAGCAACGACCCGCGGGTCCACCCCGCGATCCGGTTCAACTACCTGTCCACCGACCAGGACCGCCGCGAGTGGGTCGAGGCGATCCGCGTGGCGAGGTCGATCCTGTCCCAGTCGGCGTTCGGACCGTTCGACGGCGGCGAGCTTTCCCCGGGTCCGGAGGTGGCGACGGACGAGCAGGTCCTGGACTGGGTCCGGAGCGACGGGGAGACGGCCCTCCACCCCTCGTGCACGTGTCGCATGGGAACGGACGACCGGTCGGTGGTGGATCCACGGACGATGCGGGTCCACGGTGTCGAGAACCTGCGCGTGGTGGATGCCTCGGCGATGCCCTACGTGACGAACGGCAACATCTATGCCCCCGTGATGATGCTCGCCGAGAAGGCCTCCGACCTGATCTCCGGCAACACGCCGCTCGAGCCGGAACACCTGGAGTTCTACCGCCACCCAGGCTGATCGCCACGCGGCGAACGACCTGCATCAACCGAGGCCGAGGAGGAGCAGACCGCCCACCACCAGGACGATCCCCACGATCTGGTTCGCGACGAGCCGCTCTTTGAAGACGATCACCGACAGCGCGACCGCGATCAACGGGAACACGGCGCTCGAGGCGAGCACGATGGCGTTCAGGCCGCGCTCGGAGCCGATGGAGAACGCCACCACGCCCAGGATGTCGGCAGCACCGGCGAGGAGCGCGATCCACAGGCCGAACCCCGGCCGCAGCCTAGACAGCTCCGTCCTGAACACGAACACGAGGGGGAGGAAGAAGACGATCTGCGCCACGCGTGAGCCCCAGAGCCCCGCGACCCATCCGGCCCGGTCCGCGATCCAGCCCAGAAGGAAGCCGGCGACCCCGAACCCGACGGCGGCCGCCGCCGCCCACGGCAGACCGGGAAGATCGTTCTTGATCCCGTCCCGGAGCTTGCGGAGATCCGTCGAGACGAGCGCAACCCCGGCCACCGCGATCCCCGCGCCGATCAACGCGACGCCGGAGGGACGCTCCCCCAGGATCACGATCGCGAGGACGACACCCACGACGGCGTAGCCCGCGCCGATCGGCGACACCACCGCGACCGGCCCGAGCTCCAGAGCTTTGTAGTGCGTGAGGTACGCGAACGCGGCCGCCGCGCCGTTCAGGACCACGAGCCAGACATCGGTGCCGAGCGGCATCGAGCGACGTCCCCGTCGCGACCAAGACGCCGTCATGAACACCGCGGAGAGCAACTGGCCGCTCATCACGGCGCCGATCGAACCGATCCGTCTCCCTGCGAGGGCGCCGAAGAAGTCGGCGAGCCCCCAGCCCAGGGCGGCGGTCAGCCCGAAGATCAAACCGGTGGCCGCATCAGGTTTCGCCGCGGAACCTGGCGTCGCGCCACGCGATCGCCGCCTTCAGTCCTTCCTCGGCCGTGATGCGACGGAACTCGTCGCGGGCCGGCAGGTTCGCCGTCTCGATCATCACGTCGAGCTCGGTGTTCGCGGCGATTGCGGCCCGGAACCCCGCCACGTCCCATGCACGATTGACTGCGCGTTTCGTGGTCTGGATCACGAACGGCTCGTTCTTCGCGATCTCCTCCGCGAGCTGCAGCGTGGCGGCGTCGAGCTCCCCACGGGGGACGACCCGGTTCACCAGACCCAGTCGGAGCGCCTCGTCGGCGGACACGCGATCCTCGCCCGTGAAGAGGAGCTCCTTCGCTGCCCGGACGCCCACGACCCAGGGGAGGAGCATCGAGACGACGCCCGATCCGAACCGGACGTCCACGTAGCCGAAGTAGGCATCGTCGGCCGCGACGGCGAGGTCGCACGCGAGCATCAGATCCGTCCCGCCGGCGAGGCAATAGGAGTGGACGCTCGCGATCACCGGCTGCGGGTGGTCCAGGAACTTCAGCATCTCCTCCGTCGAGTGCTGCAGGTCCGCGTGCCAGCGGCGGGCGTCGAGCACCCCTCCGGCGGCGTCCTCGTTCAGGTCGTAGCCGGCGCTGAAGGCCCGGCCCGCCCCCCGGAGGATCAGCACCCGGACGTCCTCGTCCGCGGCGGCCTCGTCGAGCGCGGTCGACATCGCATCCACGAGCTCCCGATCGAGGGCGTTGAGCGAGGCGGGACGGTTCATCGTCAGGCGGCGGACCGGACCCAGGTCCTCCACCAGCAGTACCTGCTCGCTCACGCCGTCTCCCTCCCCGATGACCGCCGGATGCTAGCGGAGACTCGGTATCTCGAGGCAACCGCCCGCCGCCTGCGCACGTATCTCTGTGGGGGTCTCCGCCCGCCTGCCTTGCGCGGCTCGCGAGGGCTGGGGTAGCCTCCTGAACCGGCGTTCAACATCGAACGAGGGAGGCGTCATGGTCTATCACCCGAGAGATCCCGCCCATCGCAGCGTCTCGCGACGAGACTTCCTCCGCCGATCGCTCGCCGCCGGCGTGGCCCTGCCGACGTCGGCCGCGATCCTCGCCGCGTGCGGCGGCGACGGGGACGGCGCGCCGGACCCGGGCGCGGAGGACCAGATTCCCCGCTTCGGCACCCTCGACAACCCGGTCACCCTGCAGACCTACGACGACAACCCGCCGATCGACTCGGGCCTCGAGCCGGAGGCCGGGCCCCTGGTGATCTACAACTGGGAGCAGTACTTCTGGAAGCAGGTCCTGAGCGACTTCGGCAAGAAGTACGGCGTGGAGGTCAAGTACGAGACCTTCTACAACATGGAGCAGGCGATCCAGAAGTTCCAGTCCGGCGAGGTCGACTACGACGTGTTCTTCCCCACGATCGACTACGTCGCGAAGCTCGTGGCCGCCAAGCTCCTCCAGCCGCTCAACCACGACTACCTGCCGAACACCAAGAACCTGTGGCCGATGATGCAGGACCCGTACTACGACCTGGGCTCGCTGTACTCGCTGCCGTACACGATCTATCACACCGGCATGTGCTGGCGAACCGACATCGTGCCGGTGGAGCCGGAGGAGCTGGCAGCCTCCGACAACCCGTACGAGATCTTCTGGAACGCGGACTACGCGGGCAAGGTCGGGATCTACGATCGTATCGCGACGCGCATCGGTCCCTGGGGATGTATCGCGGATCACCTCAACGAGACGGACCTGAACGAGGACGACCCGGCCGTGATCGAAGCCGCGAGGGATCGCCTGATCGAGCTGAACGACCTCGTCGGGGTCAAGACGACGATCGACGGGGCATACGCGGGGGTCCCCGAAGGGAAGTTCGGTCTCCATCAGGCGTGGTCGGGCGATATCCAGGCCGGCCCGTGGTACGCGGCCGACCCGAAGAAAGAGGCGCCCCTCCTGCGCTACTACTGGCCGGCACGCGACGGGTTCGGCGGCACGATCGACAACGACACGTACGCGATCCCGACGAACGCGAAGAACCCGGTCCTCGCCCACCTCTTCCTTGACTTCATGATGGAAAACTTCAACGCGATCAAGAACTGGACGTGGGTCGGCTACCAGGTCCCGATGAGCGCGGTGAACCTGGACACGATCTTCGAGGAGAGCTACCCCGGCCTCGAGGGCTGGTTCTCCTGGGACTACGGAGCACCCAAGGGCGAGCACTGGAACAACCTGAAGTCGACCATCGTCACGGAGGAGGACTTCGACATCGGCCAGCGAGCCACGGGACTTGCCGGTCGAGGTCGACGAGCTCTGGTCGACGGCGTACGCGGACTTCAAGGCAGGATAACCTCCCAGGGATGTCCACTCCGGCGGGCGGAACCGTCGGGCAGCGACGCTGGTACTACCCGGCGCTCGCGATGCCCGGGATCGTCTGGTTGCTGCTCCTGTTCATCCTGCCGTTCTACGCGATCGCGGCCGTCGCGTTCGGCACGCGTGATCTGATCTTCGCCCTGCCGATCCCGGCGTGGAACCCGCTCGAGTGGCAGTTCGAGACGTTCACCGAGACCGCGGGCGAGCTGTTCGCGCCCGGGGGCATCCGGGCGCAGTTCACGCGCACCCTGCTATTACGTCGGCACTTCGGTCGTGCTCTGCTCGCTGGTCGGCTATCCGGTCGCCTACTACATCGCCCGCTACGGCGGGCGGATGAAGGTCCTCCTGCTCACCCTGATGATCGCGCCGTTCTGGATGAGCTACCTGATGCGGATGCTCGCGTGGGTGAACCTGCTGGCGGTGAAGCCGGACGATCCCGGCCTGGTCAACCGGTTCCTCCTCCTGAGCCGTTCGTGCACGATCCGATCGTGTGGAACAGCGGAGTGGTCTCCCACATGACGGTGATCCTCGGGTTGATCTACGGCTACATCCCGTTCTTCATCCTGCCCCTCTACGCCGCACTCGATCGGATCGATCGGTCCCAGCTCGAGGCGTCCCGAGACATGGGCGCGAGCCCCGCGAGCACGTTCTGGCGGGTCACGCTGCCGCTCTCGAAGCAGGGGATCCTCGCGGGAGCCGTGATCATCACCCTGCCGATGTTCGGCGACTACTACACCCCGAACCTGATGACCGCGAGCCCCGAGAACACGATGGTCGGCAACGCGATCGACCTCGCGCTACAGGGTGGCACAGGGTACGCAGCCGAAGGGAGCGAGTCTCACGCTGCTCCTGTCGGCGTTCATCGGCGCCCTGATGATCTACTACCTGGTGAGCGTGTCGAGGGCAGCGAAGGAGGCGCAACGGTGACCACGGTCGAGGCGACCGTGCCGCGCGCCACCGCCGCCCCGAAGGTCGGCTGGCTCCGCTCGTTCCTCTCCAACCCGTGGGGGAAGCCGCGGTTCCTCTCGATCTGGACGTGGCTGTACATCATCTGGACGATCGCGCCGGTCGTGATCGCCGTGCAGTTCTCGTTCAACGCCGGGCGCTCCCGCAGCACGTTCCAGGGGTTCAGCATGCAGTGGTACGAGGCGATCTGGAACGAGGCATCCGAGGACTTCGACGACACGCTCCTTCCGGCCCTCATGCAGAGCCTCAAGCTCGCGCTGCTCACGATGCCGATCGCCACCGCGCTCGGTGTGGGCCTGGCGATCGGCCTGGCCAGGTGGCGCGGCCGCGGCTCCGGCTCGAGCGAACTTCCTGATGCTCTTCCCGCTGGTGACGCCCGAGATCGTGATGGGCGTCTCGATGTTCCTGATCTTCTCGAACCTGTACCACATCCCGTTGGGCACCACGGCGCAGCTGCTCGGCCACGTGACGTTCTCGCTGTCCTACGTCGTGATCGTGACCCGAGGGCGGCTGTTCGCGATCGGGAGGGACTACGAGGAAGCGGCGATGGATCTCGGCGCGTCTCCGGCGGGTGCCCTCCGTCGGGTGCTGTTCCCCCTGCTCGCGCCGGCGATCCTCTCGAGCTTCTTCATCGTCTTCGCGATCTCGATCGACGACTTCGTGATCAGCCAGTTCCTCTGCGCGCAGGACTGCACCACGATCCCGATCAAGATCTACAGCGCGGCGCGCAACGCAGGGAACCCGAGCCTGAACGCGCTCGCGACGATCATGATGTTCCTGTCGCTGGTGTCGATCACGGTCGCCGTGCTGATCCTCCGGGTGTACAACAAGCGCCAGGGGACGGGTCGCTCGGCCGTCGAGGACTTCGCGCGATTCGAGATCTGAGCGAGCTCAGCGCAGGGCCCGAGCCGCGGCCGAGAAGCCTTCCTCGGACACCTCACCCTGCGGCAGCACGCGGAGCGCCTCGCGAGGGAGGTGGACGGAGACCGCCGTGCCCTGTTCGAACGGGATCGCCTCCCCCTCGTTCGCGACGAGCGCTTGGAGCTTCTCGCCGGGCGCGAGGTTGACGATGACCTGCATCGTGGAGCCCACGTAGACGATGCGCTCGACCATCCCCGGGATCCGGTTGGCGCCGGAGCCTCCCGAGGGCTCGAGATCCACTCGTTCGGGCCTGATCGACAGCTTCACCTCGCCGTGGGCGTCCGGCTCCCCCTGGCCGGCGACGAGCTCGAACTCCCCGAACCGGACCGTGCACCCGCCGTCCGTCGGTCCGTAGGCGGTGGCGTCCATCAGGTTCGACACACCGAGGAAGTCCGCGACGTAAGCGGTGGACGGCTCCTCGTAGACCTCCCGAGGCGGTCCGATCTGCTCGATCCGCCCGTCGGACATCACGGCGAGTCGGTCGGACATCGTCAGGGCCTCTTCCTGGTCGTGGGTGACGTAGATGAACGTGATCCCGACCTCCTCCTGGATCGCCTTCAGCTCGATCTGGAGGGCCTTGCGGAGCTTCGCGTCGAGCGCTCCGAGCGGCTCGTCGAGGAGGAGGAGCGCGGGGTTCAGGATCAGGGCTCTCGCGAGCGCCACGCGCTGCTGCTGGCCACCCGAGAGCTGGTTGGGACGACGCTTCTCGTAGCCGGTGAGCCGGACGAGCTCCAGGGACCGGCCGACCATCCGCGCGCTGTCGGCCTTCGACGTGTCCTGGTACCGCAGGCCGAACGCGACGTTCTTCTCGACGTTCAGATGCGGGAAGAGAGCGTAGTTCTGGAACACCGTGTTCACGTTCCGCTTGTGCGGCGGTACCGTCGCCACGTCCATGCCGTCGAGGACGACCTGACCGTCCGTGGGCCGTTCGAACCCGGCGATCATCCGGAGCGTGGTGGTCTTCCCGCACCCCGACGGCCCGAGGAGCGAGAAGAACTCGCCGGAGTCGACCCTCAGGTTGATCCCGTCGACGGCCGTGAAGTCCCCGAAGCGCTTCACGAGGTCGACCAGCTGGACCTCTCCACCAGGCATGAGGGCCGGAGTGTATCGCGGTGACCGGCCGTCTCGGTCGTTCCGAGCGCGAGCCGCCCTGGCATCATCCGCGCATGGCCCGAGCCGAGGCGGAGCGAGGTGGGGAGCCGCTGGTGCGGAGCCGAACCCTGCCCCTCCTGGCCGGGTACTGGAGCTTCGGACAGTTCTGGGGCGTCTGGGTGATCCTCGTGCTCGAGTACCAGCGCCAGCACGCCCTCACGGACAGCCGCCTCGGGCTGATGTACTCCCTGCTCTCGCTGGCCGCGATCGGGACGATGCTGGCGGGCGCCCCGCGCCTGCAGCATCTGTCGCTGCGGACCAGCGTGCCGGCATCGCTCGCGTGCCTCGCGGTCGGATCGATCGGGCTCGCCGTGCAGCCGACGTCGCTGGTGCTCGTCACGTTCGTGGTCGTCGGTGTCGGGAACGGACTGATCGACGTGTACCTCAACGTCGCGGCGCAGCGAGAGGAGTCGCGGTCGCGACGACCCGTGCTCCAGTGGCTCCACGCGAGCTACGCGCTCGGCGGCGTCACCGGGGCAGCCGCGGCCGGAGCGCTCCGGACCGTCGGCCTCGATCACCGGCTCGGGCTGGCGGCGGCCGGCGTCGCGCTGCTCGCGACCGCCGGTTGGAACGCGCGCCGAGCGGTCGACGAGCCGGCCGCAGAAGGCGCGGGGGCGCTCCTGTCCGTCTCGGCGCTGCGACGGAACCCGATGCTCTGGATCCCGGCGCTCACGGTGCTCTTCTGCTTCCTGGTGGAGGGATCGATGGACATCTGGTCCGGTCTCTACCTTCGCGAGGAGCTCGGCGCGTCCGCGGGGGCGGCCGGAGCGGCGTTCGCCGCGTTCGCGGGTGCCCTCTTCGTCGGCCGGCTCTTCGCCGCCAAGGTACTCTTCGGGCTCGGCGCACGTCGCACGATCATCATCTCCGGGATCGGTGCCGGGATCGGCGGGACGATCGCCGTGCTCTCCGACACCACGGTGGTCGTCGGCGGCCGCCTTCCTCCTGATGGGGTTCGCGATGTCGGCCGCCGGGCCGGCGGGGTTCAGCCTCGTGGAGGGGACGAGCGGAGACCCATCGGCCGCGATCGCAGCCGTCGCGACGGTCGGCTACACGGGCTTCATCTGGTCCCCGCCACTGCTGGGATGGATCGCGGGTACGGTCGACCTCCGGGCCGCGATGGGGGTGATCGTGTTCGCCACCCTCGGGATCACCGTCATGGGGTTCTTCGCCCCCCGGAAACCACCGGGGTGAGGCATCGCATCACTCGAGGGTCGGGGGCGGCGCACCGATCCCCCAGGCGTCCGCACCACCGTCGACCGTGACGGTGGAACCGGTCACGTAGGCACCGCCGTCGCTCGCGAGGAACGCGATCGTCGCGGCCACCTCCTCCGCCCGCCCGGCGCGGCCCATCGGCACGGTCTTCGCGTACTCGTCGACGAGCTCCTGTCCGCCGTACTGCAGCATCCCCTCGGTCTGGATCAGCCCGGCTGCGACGCACACGGCGCGGATCCCGTACCTCGACCATTCGATCGCGATCGTCGAAGCCATGTTCTCGAGGGCGGCTCGCGCCGCCGACGAGTGCGCCATCAGCGGGACGCCGCGCCTGGGGCTGAAGCCCACGAAGCACACGAATCCATGGCGGCCGGGGATCATCCAACGCTCGGCGACGCGATTCGTCAGGTGCCATGGTGCGTCGACGTTCAGCCGATGCACGGCCCGCAACCCCTTCAACCCGATCTGCTCCAACGGTGCGGCGAACTGCCCGCCGGCGTTGTTGACGAGGACGTCGACCTGGCCGAGCCGCTCCCCTACGGCATCGAGGAAGGTCTCGACCTCCTCTGGCTCCCGGACGTCACACGGCATGGCGAGGACATCGCGGCCGGCGGCCTCGAGCTCGGTCCGCGCGGCCTCGAGCGGTTCCGGCCGCCGTCCACAGATCGCGACGCTCGCGCCGGTCCGGGTGAGCTCCCGCGCCGTGGCGCGCCCGATGCCCGTGCCGCCACCCGTCACGATCGCGACCCGGCCGGACAGGGCATCGTCGGCGAGCGGGGACCGGAACTCCTCTAGCATGCGCGTCCGAGTATGAAGGACATCGACGTCCGTGGAGCTGGTGCGGTCAGGCTCGCGGTGCGCGTCCACGACGCGCCTTCCACCGGGGCACGGGGACTCCTCCTCCTCCACGGACTCGCCTCATCGCAACGGATCTGGGACCTGATGCTCCCCCGTCTCACGCGCACGTTCCGTGTGGTGACGTTCGACGCTCGCGGACACGGGCTCTCCGCGAAGCCGACGAGCGGCTATGGGTTCGACACGGTCGTCGCCGACGCGCTCGCCGTGCTTCGCGCGACCCGGCTCCGACGGGCGCTCATGGTCGGTCATTCGTGGGGTGCGAGCGTGGCGCTCGAGCTCGCCGCCAGTCATCCGCGATGGGTCCGCGGAGCGGTCCTCGTCGACGGCGGCCTCGGCGCCCTCCGCGACGCGATGGACTGGCCCACCGCGAAGGAGGTGCTGGCACCACCACGGCTCGCCGGCATGCCGGTCGAGGAGTTCCGCCGCTCGATCCGGACGTTCCTCGGCGACGAGCTCGAGATCACTCCCCAGATCGAAGACATCGTCCTGTCCGTGATGCGGGTCGATCGCCACGGGCGCATCCGGCCGCGCCTGTCGAGGGCGAACCACTTCCGGATCCTCCGAGCGATCTGGCTCCGACATCCCGACGAGGCACTCGCCCGCCTCTCGGTCCCCACGTTGGCCGTCCTCGCTCGAGGCGGGGGCGACGCGGATGCGGAGGCACACAAGCGCGGTTTCGCGGAACAGGCCCGCCGATCCGGCGCACCGATCCGGGTCAGTTGGCTCGAGGGCATCCACGACCTGCCTCTGCAGCATCCCGCCGCCCTCGCGGGCAGGATCGAACGTTTCTCCGAAGGGCTCGTACGATGACCGTATGGCATGGGTCATCCTGGTCCTCGTCCTCCTGGCGGCGGCGTTCGGCGTCCTCGGCGCCGTCATCAAGGCGGCCGCGTTCCTCGTCCTGACGATCCTGCTCGCCGTGGCGGCGCTGGTCGCGATCGCCTGGTACTCGTTCAAGGGCCAGCTCCGTCGCTGGGAGCGGGACGGGATCGGTGGCGACGCGCAGGTCCGGACGTGGTCAACGCGCCGTTCGGAACCCCCGCGGGACCTTCCGTCCCACGACGACCGCTACTAGTCCGACGCGACACTCATCGCCCGCGCGACAGGAGTCGAGCGAGCAGGCGCCCGATGACCAGGAACACCGCAGTGATGGCGAGCCCCACAGCGATGAACACGAGGATCCTCACGCCACTGGGTGACCCAACGATCAGCGTCCGGATGAGCAGCCCCACGGGAACCGCGACGATCCAGGTCCGGAGGAGGCTCCGCCACCCCGGTCTCCGGTAGGCGTGGGACAGCCACGCGACGAGGAACCAGGACCCGAGCAGCGGGACCGCGGTCCGGAGGAACCCCTCGACCGTGCCCACACGATGGCCACGGAGTCCGATCAGCACGAACACGACCAGCGCAGCGGCATCGGCGATCACGTACCAGATGACCCCAGGCCGACCCGCCAGCAGTCTCCGCATCACGGCGACGGCTCGAGCAGCGCGGCGGCGAGCTCGCGCAGGGCAGGGAAACAGACGTCATCGTCACGTCCGGAGATCACCTGGACGCAGACGTGATCGGCGCCCGCGTCGAGGTGCTCGCGGACGCGGCTGGCGATCGACGGCGCGTCACCCCACGCGATCGCGGCATCGATGAGTCGGTCGCTTCCCCCGTCACCGAGGTCATCGCCGTATCCGAGCCGGCGCCAGTTGTTCGCGTAGTTCGGAAGCTCGAGGTAGTGGGCCGCCCAGGATCGAGCGATCCCACGGGCCGTCGCGGGATCGGCCGAGGCGATGGCCGTCTGTTCGACGGCGAGCACCGGCTCGGGTCCGAGGAGCGAGCGGGCGCGCACCGTGTGCTCGATGGGAACGAAGTACGTGTGTGCGCCGAGGGCACGCTCGGCCGCGACCCCCAGCATCCGCGGGCCGAGCGCGGCCAGCAGCCGGCAGACCGGGATCTCGGGCGGCGGCCCCATCCGCGCCGCGTCCATCGCATCCAGGTAGGCCTCCATCCGCCCTACGGGGTCGGCCCACTCCTGGCCACGTCTGCCCGCCGTGGACTGATGCCCGATCCCGACCCCGAGGACGACGCGGTCACCGAACGCGTCGACGAGCGTCCTCGCCCCGCCCGCCATCGCCTCCGGATGGCGAGAGGTGACGTTCGCGATGCCCGAACAGACGGTGATGCGATCGGTCGACGACAGGAGCAGCGAGAGGTGCGCGAAGATCTCCCGAGAGGTCCCGCCCTCGGGGACCCAGAGCGCGGCAAACCCCAGGCGCTCGATGTCGGTCGCCGCCCGGCGGACCGCCACGGCCGGGATCGCGTCGAACGCGAAGGACCAGACCCCCACGCGCCCCAGTCGCGTGCGAACCGCTTCGTGCTCCGTGCCCACGGGACCGAACCCTATCGCCGGCCCGCGTAGGGTCTCGGGTCGATGGACGTCCACGCCGCGATGGCCGAGCTCCGAGACCGAGCGGATCCGTCCCGGAAGCCGGGCATGGCCCGTGTCGGGATCGACGTCTCGTATGCGCTCGGAGTGTCGATGCCCAACCTCCGCGCGGTCGCGAAGACGTGCGGCGTCGAACATACCCTCGCGCTCGAGTTGTGGGAGACGGGGATCCACGAAGCGCGCATCCTCGCCACGCTCGTGGCTGACCCTGAGACCCTGACAGACGTTCAGCGGGAGCGATGGGTTCTCGACATCACGTCGTGGGACCTGTGCGATTCGGCAGCGGACCTCTTCGGTCGCACACCGGCCCACGCGGATGCGATCAAGTCGTGGGCTCGACGACCGGAGCCATTCGTGAAGCGCTGCGCCTTCTCGATGATGGCTCGACGAGCCGTGTGGGCGAAGCAGGCCCCCGACCGAGAGTTCATCGGGTACCTGCCGTTGATCCGGCGGGCCTCGGCCGACCCGAGGAACGAGGTGAAGAAGGGCGTCTCCTGGGCGCTCCGGCAGATCGGGAAACGGAACCGCTCGTTGCACGCCGCTGCCGTCGATGAGGCCGAGCGGATCCTCCTCCTCGGCACGCCTCCCGCCCGGTGGATCGCGCGGGACGTCCTCCGGGAGCTCGAGAGCGAGAAGACCCGCTCCCGGCTCCCGGACTGACGCCTCGCTTCCGCTATCCCAGGTCGGTCCTCCGGGGGTCGCCGGCCTCGACGAGCTCGGCCGGCGTGTCCGGGATGTCCACGCGGTGCTCCGCGGCCTCATGTCCCTCGACATCGAGTTTCGGCAGCCACTCGAGCCAGCTCGGCAGGTACCAGTTGGCCTTGCCGAGGAGCTTCATCGCCGACGGAACGAGGATCGTTCGCACGATCGTGGCGTCCAGGAAGACCGCTACAGCCAGGCCGAACCCCATCTGCTGAAGGGGTGAGAGACGCCCCGCGGCGAACCCGCCGAACACGGCGACCATGATCAGCGCCGCACCGGTGATGATCCCCGCCGTGGTCCGGAGGCCATACGCCACAGACTCCGTGTTGTCCCCGGTGAGGTCGAAGTGCTCACGGATCCGCGTGAGCAGGAACACGTGATAGTCCATCGACAACCCGAACAGCACGGAGAAGAGGAACAACGGGATCCATGCCTCGATCGATTCGACCTGGATGAAGTTCAGTGCTTCGGCGATGTCCTTCACGAAGGCCGGTCCCACGCCCTCCTGGAAGAACATCACGACCATGCCGTAGGCCGCCCCCACGGACAACAGGTTCATGAGGATCGCCTTGACGGGCAGCACCACCGACCGGAACACGACCGTCAAGAGGATGAACGACAGACCGAGGACGAACGCGAAGACGATCGGCATGTATGTGTCGGATTGGTTGAAGAAGTCGACGTTGAACGCGGTCTCACCACCCACCAACACTCGCGCGTCCGTGCCGGCGAACGCATCGGGGACGTACTCCTCTCGGAGGTCCCGGATGGCCTCGACCGACACGTCCTCGTAGATGTCCCCCCGGAACGGGATCGAGAGCACCGCGAGATCGCCGGCATCGTTCACCTCGAGCGGGCTCGCGGGAGCGAAGGCGTCATCGGTGGCCACCGTCGCGGTGAGCTCGTCGATCGCGCTCTGGATGCCCGGATCGGTGACGTCGCCGTCGATCACGATCTGCGCCGGCTCGGAAAGACCTCCGGCGAAGTTCTCCTCCAACAGCACGAACGCCCGCTTCCCCTCGATGTCGTCCGGGAGCGTGCTCACGCCGGAGGTCCCCGTGTGGATGCTGAAGTACGGGATGGCGAGCACGATCATGAGACCCGCCCCCGCGACGAGGCTGATGACGGGTCGCCGCATCACCAAGCGGGTGACACGGTCCCAGAATCCCGTCCCCGCCTCGACACGACCGGCGTTCTTCCGGACGCGGAGGGCGTTCACCCGATCGCCAAGGAGCGCGAGGATCGCGGGCAACAGCGTCATCGAGGCGGCCACGGCGACCAGGACGACGATGATCGCGCCTCCCGCCAGGCTCCGGAAGATCGTGTTCGGGACGATCAGCAGCCCGAGCAACGCGAGGACCACGGTCATCCCGCTGAAGAACACGGCGCGGTTGGCCGTCGCGCCGGCGCGGCCGATCGCCTCGATCTTCTCGCGCCCGTGCAGCCGCTCCTCCCGGTACCGGGCCACGATGAAGAGCGAATAGTCGATCCCCACCGCCAGACCGATCATCGTGATCATGTTCTGCACGAAGAACGAGAAGTCGACGAACTGTCCGGCCAGAGCGGTCGCGCCCATCGCGATCGCGATGGAGAAGGCCGCGAGGACGAGCGGGATGAGACCCGCGACCACCGCGCCGAGGACGACGAGCAGCACGATCAACGCGACGATCGAACCGATGCCTTCGCCCTTCGCGATGTCCTCCTCGATGATCTCGTTGAACTGGTTGAAGAGGGTCGCGGGCCCGGCCACGTGGGTCTCGAATCCCTCCGGCTGGTCGACCGACGTGACGGCCTCGTCGAGGAGCTTCGCGTCGTCGGCGAGGGCGTCCTCGTCGGTCTCCGTCATGAGGACCGGCAGCAGCGCGGCGCGACCGCTCTCCGAGACGGGTCCGTCCTCGCTGAGGTAGCTCCCGACGCTCGTCACGACATCGGGCCCGAGGGCCTGCACTTCTTCCTGCAGGGCGCCGACGTACTCCGCGAAGGCGGGATCCTCGACGGTGGCTGTCTCCGAGACCACGAGGATCAGCTCGGAGTCGGGCTCTTCGCCTCGGAGCCGGTCCTCGACGAGCCGAGCGGCCTCCTTGGCTTCAGGCTCGTTCGTGAAGTCGATCGCGTTCGTCAGCGCGTCGCCGAAGGCTCCGCTGGCGACGAGGGCGATCGCTCCTGCCAACACCACGACCCATGCCACGACGGTGCGCCACGGGTGACGGCTGCTGGCTCTGGCGAACGATTCCGGGTTGATCCTCATCAGCGGCTCCCCTCTTGACGGTATTGCCGAACGTACGGCGTACGCTTACGATGTACGGAGACTAGGTGTACATCGTAAGCCTGTCAACCCGGAATCTATGGTGCGAGCAAGAACGGGACAGGGCATGAAAGTGAACGAGACACGAAGCAGGGAACCCCTCACGCGCGAACGCGTGGTCGAGGCCGCTCTCCGGGTCATGGACGAGGAAGGCCTCGAAGCCGTCTCGATGCGGCGGGTCGCTCGCGAGGTCGGCGTCGAAGCGATGTCGCTCTACCACCACGTCGAGGACAAGGAAGACCTGCTCGATGGGATCTGCGAGCACGTCATGGCGGGGTTCGAATTCCCCGATCCCGTCGGGGACTGGGCGGAGAACTGCCGGAGAGGAGCCCGCGCGTGGCGTCGCCTCCTGCAGGCGCATCCCGCCGTGATGCGCCTGTTCGCCGAGCAACGAGGCCCGGTCCGCACGGTGGACTCGATGCGCCCGATGGAGTTCGCGCTCAGGCTCCTCCGGGGCGCCGGCCTCTCCGACCGTGACACCGCGCAGGCGTTCCACGCGTTCGGCGGCTACATCCAGGGGTTCGTGATGATGGAGCTCGGCTCGATCGCGGGCGGATCCGACGAGGCCCACCTGAAGGCTCACGCGGACCTGGTGTCGGCGCTCCCGGAAGAGTTCGAGGCGCTCGTGGCGGTATCGCCGTACTTCGCCGAATGCGACGCCGACGAGCAGTTCGAGTTCGGCCTCGATCTCCTGATCCGAGGCCTCGAGGCCAAAGCTGCTCGGAACGGCTGACGTCCACAGCGGAACCTGGCTCGGACGATCGGCGTCCAAGTCCGAACCGCCGACACGGAGGAACCCATGATGGTTCGGCTTCCCGCAGCTCTCGCGCTCCTGCTCACACTCGCAGCCTGTGCCGACTCGCCGGTCGATCCGGGTGCCGGCGGGATCGACCACTCCACCGCCCCCGACGAGGTCCTCGTCCAGATCTCGTACGAAGGCGGCTTCGTCCCTGTCGAATGGACCTACACGAACTTCCCGTTCTACTCCCTCTACGGCGACGGGACCCTCATCGTCCCCGGCGCGCAGATCGAGATCTATCCCGGCCCCGCGCTCCCCGCGATCTCCAGCCGACTGGTTGACGAGGCGGGGATCCAGGCGATCCTCGAGCAGGCGATCGCGGTGATCAGGAACATCCCTGCCGACCTGAATGATCTCGGTTTCATGAACATCGCCGACGCCTCGACGACGGTGATCACCGTCTCGGCCGGGGGCGTGGATCGGACGATCCGTGCCTACGCGCTGAGCGAGCTGACGGAACGCCCCGACGGGATGCCCGAGCGCGAGTATCAGGCGCGCCTCAGCCTCCAGGAGCTCGTCGCCACACTGACGGGTCCGACCGAGTGGCTCCCCGAGGGGTCGCTCGGCCCCGAGGGCGAGTACGAGGCCTCGGCGGCACGTGTGTACGTCGGCGATCACCGCGCCGTCGAAGACCTGAAGCAGGATCCGATGCCGTGGCCGCTCAGCAACGGGCTCGCGGACTTCGGCGATCCGATCCCGCCCGGCGAGATGCGCTGCGGGGTCGTCGAGGGTGAGGAATGGGTCACCGTCCGCGAGTCGGCGACGACAGCGAACCAGCTCACCCCGTGGACCGACGCCGGCGACCGGTACTCGATCCTGTTCCGACCCCTGCTTCCCGATGAGCGCGGCTGCTGAGCCGGTCGGGCCCGTGAGGGGCTGAGCGGCCGGTCAAGTCCCCTCCTCACCGAGCCGATGATTCCGTGAGGAGCAGGCCGCCCTCCCGCGGCCTCTGTGCCGACCCATGACGACTGAGATCGAGGACTCCGCCGTGGACCCACCGAGGACCACCGACGGCTTCTTCGAGCCGCCAGCCGTGGGGAGCGCCGATCGCACGCGGGAGCTCGAGCTCCGCTATCGTGGGATCATCGACAGGCTGCCGGCCGTGCTCTACGTCGACGCCGTCGATCAGAACCAGCCGATGATCGATGTGAGCCCGAGCGTCCACGACCTGCTGGGGATCCCCCGCGAGGAGTTCCTGAGCAGGCCCTACGCGTGGACCGACACGATCCACCCCGACGACCTCGCCGCGGTCATGGCGGAGAACGAGCGCTCCTCGGTCACCGGAGACCCGTTCCGCATGGAGTTCCGCGTCGTCCACCCCGACGGGAGGATCCTCTGGGTCCGCGATGACGCGGTCCTGATCCACGACGAGTCGGGAGCACCGCTCCACTGGCTCGGGCTGATGCTCGACGTCACGGAGCTGATCGAGGCGCAAGCCGAGCTCCATCAGGCCAGGACGAAGTACGGCGCCCTGGTGGAGCAGATCCCGGCGATCGTCTACGTCGACGCCGCCGACGACGAGATGTCGACGACGTACGTGAGCCCCCAGATCCAAGCGATCCTCGGATACACCGCGCAGGAGTACATAGACGACCCGCGGCTCTGGGAGCGCATGTTGCATCCCGACGATCGCGAGAACGCGGTGGCGACGTACCTGCGCGGGCGGGAGTCCGGAGGCCCCTTCGTCTTCGAATACCGCCTCATCGCGCACGACGGCAGGACCGTGTGGTTCCGCGACAGCGCGATCGTGCTCACCGACGAGCAGGGCCGCCCCGAGCACATCCAGGGCGTGATGCTCGACATCACCGAGCGCAAGATCGCCGAGGAGCGGATCGCGTTCCTCGCGTACCACGACAAGCTCACGGGACTCCCGAACCGCACGATGTTCGACGAGCTCCTCGGGCTGGCCCTCGCGCGTGCGAGGCGCCACGAGCTCGGCGTCGTCGTCGTGACGGTCGACCTCGACGACTTCAAGCTCGTCAACGACTCCCTCGGACACGAGGCCGGAGACGCGATCCTCATGCAGTTCGCGCAACGGCTCAGCGACGCGACACGAGAGACGGACCTCGTGGCGCGACCGGGTGGGGACGAGTTCCTGCTCCTGCTCGCCGACCTCGATCGTGCGTCCTCCGGCCACGGGGGGCACGAGAGCGTCTCCGTCTCCGCCGAGTCGGTGGCGCTGCGGATCCAGGAAGCGCTCCGCACCCCCTTCGCCGTGGGCGACACCGAGCTCTACGTGACCGCGAGCCTGGGGATCAGCGCGTTCCCGGACGACGCGGTGGACGCGCCGACGCTGCTCAAGAACGCGGAGACGGCGATGTTCCGGTCGAAGCGGTCCGGGCCGGGCGGGTACGTCCTGCACGCGAAGGACGACGCCGACTCGATCGTGCGACTGTCGCTGTCCACGCGACTGCGGCGGGCCGTGGAGCAGGAGCAGTGGATGCTGCACTACCAACCGCTGATCGACCTGCGCACCGCGGAGATGAACGGCGTCGAGGCGTTGATCCGCTGGCCCGAACCGAACGGGGGCCTCGTGCCGCCCGGCGACTTCATCCCGCTCGCGGAGGAGATGGGCCTGATCGAGGCGATCGGCGCCTGGGTGATCGACGAGGTCTGCCGGCAGGGACGCGTGTGGCGGGAGCAGGGACTGGATCTCGATGTCTCGTTCAACCTGTCGCCCCGGCAGCTCTGGCAGGGCGACATCGTGGACCTGATCGTCGATCCGATCCTCGGATCGGGGATGGACCCGAGCCGCGTGACGGTAGAGATCACCGAGTCCACGGCCATGACGAACCCCGACCGGACGCTCGGCATCCTCCACGAGCTCCACGCCCGGGGGCTCCAGCTCGCGATCGACGACTTCGGGACCGGGTATTCCTCGCTCGCCCGGCTCCGCTACATGCCGGTCGACATCCTGAAGATCGACCGTTCGTTCGTGCGTGAGCTCGATCGCGACGAGCAGAACGCGAGCATGGTCTCGGCCATGATCGCCTTGGCCTCCAACCTCGGGATGACGGCCCTCGCGGAGGGGATCGAGACGGAGGCGGAATGGCGCGCGCTCACGGAGCGTGGTTGCGAGCTGGGGCAGGGCTACTTCTTCTCCCGCCCCGTGCCGGCCGCGGAGATCCTCACGATCCACCGGCGCGCCGAGCTCCACATCGTGGAGGGCGGCGCAGCCGGATGATCGTGGACGCGTCGCCGGCGCTCAGCGCCGGCGACGCGGCCGGAGCCCGCTCCGCTTCCCGCGCGCCCCGCCGCTGAACACGACGCGCGGAGGCGACACCTTCATCCCCTCCTGCTCGAACTCCGCGTGCAGGTCGAGCCGTGCCGCCATCCGACTCACGTCGCCGAGCTGCTCCGGCGTGACGAACGTGATGCTCGTCCCCGACCTGCCGGCGCGGGCCGTGCGTCCCACCCGGTGGACGTAGCCCTTGTCGTCCTTGGGAGGGTCGTAGTTCACCACCAGGGTGATCCGCTCGAGGTCGAGACCCCGGGCGGCCACGTCCGTCGCGACCAGGATCCCGACGTGCCCGTCCTCGAACCGGCTGAGGGCACGCTCCCGAGCCTGCTGGGTCATATCGCCGTGCATGGCGACGACCGTGACCCCTTCGGCGCGGAGCTGCCGGGCCAGGTGGTCGACGGCGCGCTTCGTGTTCACGAACACGAGGGTCGAGCCCGACGCCTCCGAGGCGAGCCGGGCCAGGGTGGACAGCTTGTCCTGGGGCGCCACCGGGATGAACCGGTGGTCGGCCTCCTCCACGAAGCGCATCTCGATGGAGCCGACCTCGTGACGCATCGGGTCCCGCGTGTACACCTCGGCGATCCGGCCGATCGCGCCGTCGAGGGTCGCGGAGAAGAACATCGTCTGCCGATCCTTCGGCAGGTGGCGCACGATCCGATCGACCTGCGGCTGGAACCCCATGTCGAGCATCCGGTCGGCCTCGTCGAGGACGAAGATCTCCACGCCGCCGAGCTCGACGAGGCCGCGCTCGACGAGGTCGTCCAGCCGTCCCGGCGTGGCGATCAGGATGTGCGCGGAGGTCACCCCCTTCGACTGTTCCCTGACCCTCGTGCCGCCGTAGACGGCCATGACCCGGAGCTTCCGCGCCCGAGCGATGTCCTGGAACTCGTCGCTCACCTGCTGAGCGAGCTCACGGGTCGGCGTCAGCACGAGGGCGGCCGGGCGTCGCTCCACGCCGGGATCGATCTGGTCGACGATCGGGATCGCGAACCCGAGCGTCTTGCCGGACCCCGTCTTGGACCGCGCGAGCGTGTCCCTCCCGGAGGTGGCGTCCTCGATCACCATCACCTGGATCGGGAACGGCGACTCGATCCCGCGGGCCTCGAGCGCGCGCACGACGGCCTCGGAAACGCCCAGGTCGCGGAACGTGATCATCGTGCCGTGCACATCCTCCTTCGAGAGTACCGCCCGCGGCGACGCCTCGAGCGGTGCCGGTAGTCTCTCGGCGCCGCGCTCCCCGAGCACGGATCGGAACGGCGACAGGGAGGAGATGCACGGCATGGGCGACAGGACCGGGACGAACGATCGCGCGGAGCTCTGGACCGAGCTCGCCGCCCAGCTGGCCGTCGACAGCATCCGATCCACGACCGCGGCCGCGTCCGGTCACCCCACCTCGTCGATGTCCGCGGCGCATCTGGCCGCGGTCCTGTTCGCCGATCACCTGCGAACCGACCTCGCCGACCCGCACGGTGCAGCGAACGACCGCTTCGTGCTGTCGAAGGGTCATGCCGCCCCGCTGCTGTACGCCGTGTTGAAGGCGATCGGCGCGATCGACGACGACATGCTGCTGTCCCTGCGGCGGCTCGGATCTCCGATCCAGGGACATCCTGCCCCGGTCCCCGAGCTGCCGTGGGTCGAGGCCGCCACGGGATCGCTGGGCCAGGGACCGGCGATCGGGTTGGGGATGGCGCTCGGGATGCGGCTGTGGGAGAGCCCCGCGCGAGTCTGGGTCCTGGTCGGGGACTCCGAGGCAGCCGAGGGATCGATCTGGGAGGCCGTGGAGGCCGCGGCGTACCACCACGTCTCCAACCTCGCGTGCGTGCTCGACCTGAACCGGCTCGGCCAGCGCGGCCCGACGATGCACGGCTGGGATGCGAACATCTTCGTCGCGCGCGCGCAGGCGTACGGGTGGCACGCGCTCTCGATCGACGGACACGACGTGACGGCGATCGACGCCGCCTACCGTTCGGCGGCCGCGGCCGATCGACCGACGATGATCGTGGCGCGGACCGAGAAGGGGCACGGCGTCTCCGAGGTGGCGAACCAGGATGGTTGGCACGGGAAGGCCTTCCCGGAGGATCTGGCCGCCCGTGCGATCGAAGAGCTGGGAGGCGTGCGCTCGCTCACGATCACGCCACAGAAGCCCGAACCGTGGATGCCGGTGGGTCGGGTCGCGCCAGCGGGCGCGCCCGCACCCACCTACGCCGAGCCGATCGCCACCCGCAAGGCCTTCGGAGAGGCCCTGCGATGGCTCGCCGGCGAGCGCGACGACCTCGTCGTCCTGGACGGCGAGGTCGGGAACTCCACCTACACGGAGGATGCAGAGGCCGTCGCCCCGGATCGCTTCTTCCAGATGTACATCGCCGAGCAGACCTTGGTCGGGACGCAGACGGGCCTGCAGGCGCTCGGTGCCACCGCCTTCTCCGCGACGTTCGGGGCGTTCTTCACCCGCGCCTACGACCAGATCCGGATGGCGGCGATCGGGCGGGCGGATCTCCGCCTGTGCGGATCGCACGCCGGGGTGTCGATCGGCGAGGACGGCCCCTCCCAGATGGCGCTCGAAGACCTCGCCGCCTTCCGCGCGATCCACGGGACGACCGTCCTCTACCCCTCGGACGGGAACGCCACGGTCGGGCTCGTGACGTCGATGGCCGACCTCCGCGGCATCTCCTACCTCCGCACGACGAGGGAGGCCACACCGGTCCTGTACGGACCGGAGGAGGAGTTCCCGATCGGCGGGTCGAAGACCCTCCGCGAGGGCGACGACGTGACGCTCGTCGGCGCGGGCATCACGGTCCACGAGTCGCTGGAAGCCGCCGACCGGCTCGCGGCCGACGGGATCGAGGCGCGCGTGCTCGATTGCTACAGCGTCAAGCCGATCGACGCGGAGTCGCTCCGGAACGCCGCAGCCGCGACCGGGCTACTGGTCGTGGTCGAGGACCACAGGATCGAGGGCGGCCTCGGAGACGCCGTGCTCGACGCGCTCGCCGCGGGAGGGACGCTCGCCGGGCGGGTGATCAAGCTCGCCGTGACGGACATGCCCGGGTCCGGCGCACCCGAGGAGCTCCGAGAGTGGGCGGGGATCGACGCCGGCGCGATCGCGGGGGCGGTGCGGGGCGCGCTCGGCCGAGACTGAGGTCTCGTCAGCTGGCTCCGCTCGCCACGCGGAGACCGCCGAAGGACATGGCGATGACCTCCTCCGGTGGCACGGCCTTCGAGAAGTAGAAGCCCTGTCCCATCACGCAGCCGCGCTCGCGAACGAACGCGAGCTCTCCTTCCGTCTCGATCCCTTCGGCCAGCGTGGTCACGCCGAGCCCTCGTGCCAGTTCGATGAAGGCGGTGACGATGCTCTGCTTCTGCGGATCGACGTCGACACCGCTGACGAACGAACGATCGATCTTGAGGACGTCGACCGGCATGTCCCGGATCCGAGCGAGCGAGGAGTACCCGGTCCCGAAATCGTCGATCGCGATCCGGAGGCCACCATCGTGGAGCGCCTCGAGGATCGTCTGCGCGCGGTCCGGGTCGGTCATCGCCGAGGACTCCGTGATCTCGACGATGACCTTCGTGGGATCGATGCCGCCTTCGCGGATCCGATCGAGGATGCCGCTGGCCAGGTCTGGCTGCCAGAACTGGCGGGGCGACAGGTTGAAGCTGATCGAGAGATCCATCTCCAGCTCGCGCCAGGCCTGCGCCTGGTAGACGAGCTCACGCACGACCCAATCGCCGATCGCTTCGATCAATCCGAGCTCCTCCGCCACCGGGATGAAGTCGCCCGGCGGCACCATCGTGCCGTCGGCCTCGATCCAGCGGATCAGCGCCTCCACCCCGCGCATGCGGCCGGTCGCGAGGTCGAGGACGGGCTGGTAGTGGAGCGTCCAACGCTGGCTCTCCACGGCCTTGCGCAGCCTCGTCACGAAACGGAGCTTGGCGGAGGAGTCCAGGGCGCCGCGGTTGGACACGACGTACGCGTGCCCGTCCTTCTTGGACTCGAGCATCGCCGCGTCCGCGTTCCGAAGGAGGCTTCCCGGCTCGTCGCCGTCCTGGGGGAACAGGCTGATCCCGATCGACGCGGAGACGTAGAGCTCGGTGCCGCCCGCGCGGAAGGGGACGGTGAGGGAATCGAGGATCCGCTGCGCCGCCGACTCCGCACGGGCGACGGCCGCTTCGACGTCGTCCCCGTCGCGCTCGAGATCGGCGAGCAGGAGCAGGAACGTGTCTCCGGACCGGCGAGCGACGAGGTCGGTCTCCCTGGTCGCCTCGCGGAGCCGCTCGGCCACGACGTTCAAGACCTCGTCGCCGGCGAACCGGCCGAGCGAGTCGTTCACGAGGCGGAAATCGTCGATGTCCACGCACATCACCGCCACGGAGTCCTCGTGGTGCTTCGCACGTGCGATCGAGAGCTCGAGCAGCTCCTCGAACATCGCGCGGGTCGGGAGTCCGGTCAGCTCGTCGTGATACGTGAGGAACGCGACCTTCTCGTCCCCGCGCTTCATCTCGGTGACGTCGAACATCACCCCGAGCGAGAACGTGGGGATGCCGCGCTCGTCCCGGACGATCCTCGCCTCGTCGCGGATCCACACGATCCGCCCGTCCTTGCGATACACGCGGTAGTCGAGCGAGAACGATTCGCCAGTCTCGTTGTGACGCTGGTTCTCGGCGATCGCTCGCGGGCGATCATCCGGGTGGACGATCCGCAGCCACAGATCCGGGTCTCCGATCCACTCTTCCGGCGCGTAGCCGAGCAGCTGCTCCACCTGCGGGCTCATGTAGATGGTCGACGCCGCGTCGTCGAGCGCGTCGATGTAGGTGACCGCCGGGATGTGCTCGACGATCGAACGGTACCGGTCGCCCACGATCTCGTCCGCGGACGCCTGGCGCTGCCGCTGGACGTCGGCCGCGATCGACCCGGCCAACACGCGCAGGAGCTCGATCTCGCCGGTCCCCCACGAACGCCCGCCGCTGCAGTCGTCCACGCTGAGGAACCCCCACCAGCCGTCGTCGACGGCGATGGGAACCGCGACGAACGACACCGTTCCCTCCGCCGCGAGGATCCGCCGCTCCGACTCGGGGAGGTCGGTCACGGAAGCGCTCAGCGCCCGTTGATCCCCCAGGACCTCGATCCACCGGATGAAGTCGGGGGAGTACGGGTGCAGGGTCGTGCTCGGGTCGTCGAAGACCCCCCGGACACCGTTCCGCTTCCATTCCGAGGTGAGGCTCATCCAGAGGCGGCCGTCGGGGTCGCGGATGTTCTCGAAGAGGGCGACCCGATCGGCACCGAGCTCCCGGCCCACGTTCGCGAGCGCATCCGACACCTGGGCAAGCGGGGAGAGGGCGCTCGACACGCCGGGATCGACCGCCGGCACGGCGGCCGAGGACGAGCCCTGCGAGACGTCCATCCCCCCTGCTATCGGCGGTCCCCGAGGGCCGCTGAAGGAGCCGCCCAGGTACCCGTGCCTGCTACTCTTCCGGGCCGATGGCCGACTACAAGCAGGTTCTCCATGAGCGCCTCTACGTGCGCGTTCCGGGTTCGGACAAGCTCCGGAAGACGGCTGCGGCCCGCCTGAAGCACCTCGTCGCCACGGGATGGCGCGAGACCGAGCGCGACCGCAAGCCCGACCACATCTGGGTCCGTTTCGAGCGCACGGGCCACGCCCCGATGCGGGCTCGGCTGCCCAAGAAGGCGCCCGAGATCCAGATCGAACGCCGACCACGTCGGGACAACCGAGGCGGCGGCTTCAGAGGCGGCCGGCGCTAGCCGATACGCCCGGTACCGGATATCTTCCGGTGAACCGACCCTTTGACCGGACTTCCTTCGGGTAGGATGGCGAGTCCGCACATCCTGTGCGGTCCCTCGACCGACGACGAGCCTGCGAGGACCTGATGAGCGTGGAATTCCTCAGCCCCCCTTCGGGCCGGCCCGGACACCGCGATCCGCACGCCCACGCGGCCGCTCAGCCCTTCACCTATCCGCTGCAACGCCCCTACGCGGAACCGGACTGGACGCGCCTCGCGGCGTACCGGGACGTCACCACGGAGCAGTGGGAGTCCGCCCAGTGGCAGCGGGCGCACACCGTCAAGAACCTCAAGGAGTTCAAGGCGGCCCTCGGCGAGCACCTGGACGACGAACTGCTCGCGGACATCGAACGCGACCAGCAGGAGCGGGCGACGATGTCCATGCTCCTCCCGCCCCAGATGATCAACACGATGGACGAGACCGATCTCCGGGCGGACCCCGTCCGGTTGTACATGGCCCCCGCGCTCAGTGACCGGGATCAGGAGTTCCCCTCGCACCCCTTCGCCTCGCGTGATTCGCTCCACGAGGCCGACATGTGGGCCGTCGAGGGTCTGACCCATCGCTATCCGACCAAGGTCCTCGCCGAGCTGATCCCGACCTGTCCGCAGTACTGCGGCCACTGCACGCGGATGGACCTGGTGGGCAACGACACGGTGCAGGTCCTCAAGTACAAGTTCGAGGCGAAGCAGAACGATCGCTGGGACGCGATGCTCGACTACCTCCGGCGCACGCCGAGCGTCCGCGACGTCGTGGTGTCCGGCGGCGACATGGCCAACGTCCCGATCAAGCGATTGGAGACGTTCGTGATGGGCCTGCTCGACATCGAGAACGTCCGCGACATCAGGCTCGCGACGAAGGGCCTCATGGGGATCCCGCAGCACTTCCTGCAGGACGAGGTCAGGGCGGCGGCGGAGCGGATGGCTTCACGGGCGAACGAACGCGGCGTGGACATCGCCGTGCACACCCACGTGAACGCGGCGCAGCAGGTCACGCCGCTGGTGGGGCGCGCGACCAAGGTGTTCCTCGACGCGGGGTTCCGCGACGTGCGGAACCAGGGCGTGCTGCTCCGCGGCGTCAACACCGCCCCGCAGCAGCTCCTCGAGCTGTGTTTCATGCTCCTTGACCACGCGAAGATCCTCCCCTACTACTTCTACATCTGCGACATGATCCCGAACGCCGAGCACTGGCGGACGGCGGTGTGGGAGGTTCAGGACCTCCAGCACGCGATCATGGGTTACCTGCCCGGCTTCGCGACACCTCGGATGGTCGTGGACGTACCGTTCGTCGGCAAGCGCTGGGCGCATCAGGTCGCCGAGTACGACCGCGTCCGCGGGATCTCCGGATGGACGAAGAACTACCGGACCGGGATCGAGAGCGACGACCCCGAGGCGTTCACCCGGCGGTACCACTACTACGACCCCATCTCGACCCTGCCCGAGGACGGCAAGGTGTGGTGGCGGGAACAGCTCGCGCGAGGCGTGGACGAACTCATCGCGGAGCTCCAGCCGCAGCACACCTGATCGAGCGTCGCCCCAGAGATGGATGCCCGCTGCTAGGGTCCGAGCCGTGAGCCGCGTCCTCACCGTGCTGTCGGCCCAGGTCGCACCCGTCGCCTGGGACCCGGCGGCAACACTGGACAAGTTCGAGGATCACGTCCGCATGGCCCGCCGCGCGTTCCCGGACGTCGACCTGATGATCTTCCCGGAGCTCTACCTGACCGCGATCGACGGGTTCACCTCCGGAGGATCCGCCGACTGGGAGCGTCGTGTCGCCGAGGAGATCCCCGGCCCCTTGACCGACCGGGTAGCGAAGATCGCCGCTCGAGCGAAGCGATGGATCGTGGCCGGGTCGATCAACGAGCGGCGCGGGAAGAAGATCCACAACACCGCGATCGCCTTCTCGCCCGACGGGGAGATCGCATCGGTCTACCGCAAGCTCTTCCCCTGGCGCCCCTTCGAAGGCGCCGACCCCGGGACCGAGCCGGCGCCGGTGTTCGCGATCCCGGGGAAGGGCGTCGTCGGCATGATGATCTGCTACGACGGCTGGTTCCCGGAGGTGGCGCGAGGGCTCGCCCTCCAGGGCGCGGAGTTGATCGCGCAGCCGACCGCGACGACGACGCCCGATCGTGAGGAAGAAGTGGTCCTCGCGCGAGCGAACGCGATCGTGAACCAGGTCTTCGTGTTCAACCCCAACATGGTCTCGACGTTCGGGCCGGGACGGAGCGTCGGCGTCGACCCCGAGGGGCGAGTCCTGTTCGAGGCAGGTGCCGGTGAGGAGCTGCTGGTGGAGGTCGTTGACATGGATCGCGTGGCCGAGATCCGCCGTCGCGGTACCCGTGGCGTGACACGACCGTGGCAGCATTTCCTCGACGGGCCCCGGGACGTGGTGCTCCGCCCCTACCGGGCCCGACGCACCACGTAGCCGGCGATCCCCAGGGTCGCGACGGCCGCTCCGGCGACGAGCCACCACATCGAGAGGCCGGATCGTGCATCCGCTGCGGGTTCGTCCTCGCCCACCGTGTCGATCCCGACGCCGAACCGCTCCGTCGGCCTCCCGTCCCCGAGAACATCACAGGCGCGGCCGTCGCGCACGATCACCGTCCACCGGAGCGCCTCGAGCCCGGGCGAGGTGCCCGTGAGATCCTCGTCGGCGCTCAACGTCCGACCGGGGATCTGGATCGTCATCGTGGCGCCCTCGATGATCGGTGGATTGAACTCGTTCGCGCCGCGTTCCGGGAGGAGGTAGATCTCCGTCTCGTGGGCGACGGTCGCGTCGACGCGCACCAACCGGTTCACGTCCGTGTAGTACGCGAAGGAGAGCGGGGGAACGTCCGGGTCCCTGATCGCGATGTCCACCCGGAACGGTCGCCCGACCGCATCCGGCACCGTCAGGGGCTCCGCGAACGTGAGCGTCCAGCGAGCGGAGGTGCCGAGCTCGACGATCTCCCCGCGTGCGTCCACGAGGTCGGGCGGTGTCCCGGCGCCGGGCGGGTCACCGCACCCGGCCACGTCGCCGGTGGGATCGGATGCGGCCACGAGGAGCGGGACGATCGCGATCACGGCCGCGCGGCGCGCCGGGCCGGCGCGCGACATCAGGACGGGCAGTCCCGCGGTTCGATGATCAGCGGGTCGAGGCGGGGCTCCTGCTCGAAGTCGAACGCTCCGGAGAGCGGGTCCGCCTGCCGGTCCCGATCGGTCATCGGCTTCAGACCGTGCAGGTTCTCGATGAACCGGAGCACGGAGGAGAACTCGTACACGGTGGAGTCGATCGACCCGCCGTCCGGGTTGTCGCCCGCCTTCGTCCACGGCGAGATGATCAACGCCGGCGTCCGTGGACCCAGCCCCATGATGTCGTAGTGCGGCGGCACGACGTGGTCGTAGAAGCCCCCGAAGTCGTCCCACACGATCACGATCGCGGTGTTCGGCCAGGCCTCGCTTCGCATCACCGCGTTGAGGTACTCGACCGTCCAGTTCTCGCCTTCGCACACGTTCGTCATCGATCCCGGGTGCTCGTTCGGATGTCCCTCGGGTGGGATCAACCAGGAGACCGCCGGGAGCTCATCCCTCCGCACGTCCTGGAGGAACGTGTCGGGCGGTTGGACCTTCTCCCACATGGGGCCCGATCGCACGTGCTCCACCGCCTGCAACGCGTTCATCCACGAATCGGCGTTCGCGTAGTACTTCCAGCTGATCCCCTTCCTCTCGAGCTTGTCGGGGAGCACCGGGATGTTGATGCACGTCCGTGTCGACTCCCAGTACGCGGCGATCCGGATCAGTTGCCCGGGAACGTCCGAGGTGATGTCTTCCTCGAGGGCCATGATCTCCTCCACGTCCGCGTCCGTGAGGTCCTCGATCGGGAACCGCTTCGTGATCTCCGTGTCGTCGTCGCAGTAGTTGCCCTCCACGTTGGTGGTCGTCTTGTTGTCGACGATGCCGTAGGACTGCGCGGCCACCGTGTAGAGGTGCTCCGGGAACGTCGGCCCGTACATCGACGTGAAGAAGTGGTCCGCGAGCACGAACCGGTCCGCGTACGCCCAATAGGCGGGCAGGGTCTCCCGCGAGTGCTGGGAGTACCCCATCAGATCCTCACCCAGCGACACGCAATTGAATCCGTTCATCTTGCCGCCGTTGATCGAGTACAAGCCCGGGAGCGAACGCGTGGCCGAGGTCGTGCGGGAGGACGAGCGGCGCCTCCTCGAGGTCGATGACGGGGCCATCCTGGAAGGTCGTCGCGTCACAGTCCTCGATCGTGCCTCCTTCCGTCGCTCCCTCGGCACCCGGATACGTCCCGAAGTAGTGATCGAAGGACCGGTTCTCCTTGACGAGGAAGATCACGTGCTCGATCGGCGAGTTCGAACCGGGATCGGGTGAGGGAGACGGGCTGCCGTTCCCGTCGCCACCCGGCACGGGGGTCTCGCCTCGCTCCTGACCGGCGGAGGGCCAGAACTGCCAAGCGAGGATCGACGTCAAGACAACGACGAGTGCCCCGAACGTCTGTCGGCGTTGGCGAACACGTGCGCGGCGCACAGGTTTGATGATCGGCCCCGGTCGCATCGGGCCAGTCTAGCCGGGGCCCAGGACGCGACCCAGGAGGGCGCGCAGGCGCCCCAGGAGCCCCGCGGCGCGCGGATCCGTCGCCCGGTTCGTAGTCTCCCAGGGGTCGGCGGACCACCGCCTCCCGCTCAGGTCGTAGAGCTCCTCGAAGCCGTCCGCGTACCGGATCAGCTTGAAGTCGGAGGTGCGGACGGCGATCCACGCGGGGATCCGCTCGTCGCCCGCCCACTCCAGGAACACCGCGTCCGCCGGCTCGCCCATGACGTCTCCCGCCCCGATCGTCCCCGCGAAGCTCGTACCGTCGGTCGTCGCGGGCGTCCGGACGCCGACCAGATCCAGGATCGTCGGAGCCAGGTCCACCATCGAGACGAGCTCCTCCCGCTCTCCCGGGGACAGCCCGGAAGCATGCACGGCGAGGGGAACCCGGACGCACGCTTCGTACGGACACGTCTTGCCCTCCCATCGGTGCTCCCCGAAGGAGTAGCCGTTGTCCGAAAGCACGAATATCAGGGTCTCGTCCAACCGGTCGCCGAGCGCGGACACGAGCGCGCGGAGCGCCTCGTCGACGGCGAGCAGGGTTTCGTCCGCACGCCGCTGATCCTCGAGCCAGGCGGTGCGCTGCGCGGCGCTCGGCGCCGGCAACGAGCGCACCCACTGCGGGGCGCCGCGCAGCGTCCCCACCACGGAGGGTGGCTCCTCGATCGTTAGGCCGGCGAGGGTGCCGTGATGCCGGGCGGCGGGGATCCACGGAGCGTGCGGGGCACTCGGCGCGAACAGGAGGAAGAACGGCTGCGACGCGGGCGCGCTCCGTACGAATCCGATCGCGCGGTCCGCGAGCCAATCGGTCGCGTAGCGACGGACGAAGACGGGCGACCCCTGGTCGATGGCGTGGAAGTCCCGATACACCGTCGCCCCGGTCTGGTTCCGCTTCGCCAAGAACCGGTCCCAGCCCGCAGGCACGAACGGGAGCCGCCCGAACGGGTACCGGTTCAGGTACTTCCCCACGAGGCCCGTGCGGTAGCCCTCGTCGTGGAGCCACGTGGCGAGCGTGGACGACGCGTCGAACCTCGCACCGTCCCCGTTGTCGAGGACGCCGGTGTGCCGAGCGAACAGGCCCGTCAGCAGGCTCGCCCGCGCCGGGCAGCACAGCGGTGTGTTGGCGAACGCGTTCGGGAACTCCGCCCACCCCGTGCCGGCGCGGGCGAGCTGCGACGCGAGCCACGGCATCGCCGCGAAGGAGCCCGCTCGCTGGTCGTCGGTGAGGACGACGATCACGTTGGGTCGGTCGTCGGCGCGTTCGTCCGGCTGCGGAGCGACGAGCGCCGCGCCGAGCCCGACCAACGCGACGAGCGCCGCCCCGGCCATCCGACGGCCGGGCGGCGCGAGCCTCACTCCTTCCGCACCTTCCAGATGTGTTCCGCGGGGAACGCTCGGGCCCACTCGAGGGGTGCGTAGTCGTCGTACGTCGTGGTCGCGTCCGCGTCCGGCCGGAGCTCGATCAGATCCTCGATCACGAGCGCCGTTCGCGCGGAACAACCGGATCCAGTCCCCGTAGGTCAGCTGGAACTCGGTCGTCCGCCACGACGGGTCGCTGGACTCGATCGACCGCATCTCGAAGTAGTCCGCGCGCATCTCCCGGGTCGTGGGGAGCTCCTCGTCCTGGTCGCCCCACGCGACCCAGATCCACGGCGTCGTGCCGTTGAAGACGAAGAGGCCCCCCGGCCGCAGCACGCGAGCGACCTCGGGCACCGTCAGGAAGGGATCGGCGAACCCCATCACGCCGTGGTCACAGAACACCAGGTCGAACGAGCCATCGCGGAACGGCAATCGCTCCCCGTTGCCCTGCACGATCGGGAATCGGAGGCCGGCCTCCTCGAAATGCACCGAGGCGTGCCGCAGCTGGGCCATCGAGAAGTCGAGCCCCGTCACCGCCGCGCCGCGCATCGCGACCTTGATCCCGAACTGGCAGGCACCGCAGCCGAGTTCCAACGCACGGACTCCATCGACGTCGCCGAGCGCGTGGATCTCGTCCTCTCGTGCATCGAAGACCCCCCACCCGAGCCGGTCCCAGCGGTTCAGCTGCGCGCGATTGCGCTCCTGGTACTCGTCCGCCTCGCGCTCCCAGTGCTCGCGGTTCTTGCGCACGTGTTCGTTCGTCTCCGGCGTCACCGGTCGAGCCACCCTCCCTCGCGGTCGTGATCGGCGGCGACGAGCCCCGCGGCGATCGCGAGGGCGATCTCCTCGGGCCGGCGCCCGCCGAGGTCGAGCCCGAGCGGGCTCCGGATGCGACGGAGGTCGTCGTCTCCGAACCCGCGACCCCGCAGGTCTTCGACGTAGTGCGCGACGTGACGGCGGGAACCCATCACGCCGATGAACCGGACCGGGGAGCGCAGCAGCGCGGTCAGCATGTCCGCGATCCCGGGTGCGTCGTGATCGGTGAACACCACCTCGTCGTCGTCCCCGAGCGTCAGCTCCTCGAGCGAGCGAACGGACGGCCCGTCCTCAGGGGCGACCCGTTCGGCTCTGGGCTCGAGCACGATCACCCGTCGTCCCTGACGCTCCATCTCCACCCGGAGGGACCTGGCCACGTCGGTGGCAGACACGACGACGAGCCGAGGAGCGGCACGGTGCGGCTCGAGATACACCTCCACGTCCCCCTCGGGGTGACGGAACGTGCGCATCTCGGGTGCTCCCGCGGCCTGGACCTCGGCGGCCGCGCTGACGGCGGCGGCGTCGAACTCCGCACAGCCGAGCGTGCCGCGTACCTCCCCGCCGGGCACGATCGCCATGGCGTTCCCGACCGCACAGGGAGGCGAGCCGATCACCCGCACCGCCTTGACGTCGACCCACGGGCCCGGCCGTTCCTCCACCGTCGTGGCCATCGCGGCGGGGGCTGTGGCATCGGGGACGCTCGGATGGGCTCCCGTGGCGCCGCCGAGGAGCTCCACGGCGTGCGGAACCACGGGGAGCACCGCCGCGAGCGACTCACGGACCCCTCTTGGGACTGCCCGGCAGGTTCACGATCAGCGCGGCCCCCAGGGCGCCGGCGATCCCCCGGGAGAGCGCGGCCATCGGCGTCTGCGACAGTCCCGTGGCCCGCATCAGCTCCGCGAGCCCGGGGGCCTCGCGCTCGATGACCGCCCGTGTCGCTTCCGGGGTCACGTCGCGCGGGCCGAATCCCGTCCCGCCGGTCGTCACCACGAGCCCGTTCGTCGACGCGAGCTCCCGGAGCGCCGACTCGATCTCCGCCTGCTCGTCGGCGACGACGCGGCGTTCCGACACGTCGAAGCTCGCGGCGCGGAGCAAGCGCCTCGGCCGCGTCACCGGAGGCATCCTCTCGCGTGCCCTGGGTGACGCCGTCCGAGACGGTCAGAACGGCGGCGCGGGTCGTCCCGGGTTCCACGGTGGGAGCCTAGCGCCGTCGCGGAGCCGCTCGGTTCCGTGGGTCGAGGGAGGCCGTCCTAGGATTGAGGAACCCGCGGGACCGCCCCGCCCGCGCGAGCGACCGAGGAGGCACCGAGATGGAATGGGTCGACCGGCTCGCCGCCGAGCTCTCGCTCGACGTGCTGTCCCCGCACGAGAAGGACCATCTCCTGACCGCGTCCCGCGAGGTGGCGCACCGGATCGAGCGGAAGGCCACTCCCCTCGCGATGTACGTGATCGGGCTGTCCGTGGGCAGCCAGCTCTCCGATCGGGCACCGGGACGACTCGATCGAGGACGCGATCCACGCGCCTGCTGCTGCGCCTGCCCCCCGCCGACGAGAGCTGAACCGGTTCGCGTACCCGGCGGTAGGCTGGTTCCATGACGGACCAGGTTCCCCAAGAGGCGACGATGCCGCTGGTCGGGCCGCTCGTGGACACCTACGGGCGCGTCGCGGACGACCTGCGGATCTCCGTCACGGACCGTTGCAACTTCCGATGCACCTACTGCATGCCCGCCGAAGGCCTGGCGTGGCTCCCGAAGCACGAGATCCTGACCTTCGAGGAGCTCACCCGGGTGCTCGGCATCTTCGTCCGGCTCGGTGTCCGCAGCCTCAAGGTCACGGGCGGCGAGCCGCTCGTGCGCGCGGACCTCCCGGTGCTGATCCGCATGTTCCGCGAGGCCGGCCCCGACCTCGACATCTCCCTCACCACCAACGGCGTGCTGCTGGACCGGCTGGCGGCACCGCTGGCGGAGGCCGGAGTCGACCGAGCGACGATCTCCTGCGACTCGCTCCTGCGGCACCGTTTCGAGGAGATGACCCGGCGCGACGCGCTCGACAAGGTCCTCGCCGGGATGCGGGCCGCGGAGGCGGCCGGCCTCACGCCGATCAAGATCAACTGCGTGGTGATCGGCGGGACGAACGACGACGAGGTGGTGGACTTCGCCCGCTGGTCGAGGGAGACCGGCTACGAGGTGCGATTCATCGAGTACATGCCGCTCGACGCGCAGCACGCGTGGGAGCGCGAGAAGGTCGTTCCGGCGGCTCGCATCCTCGCCGCGATCGACGCCGTGCACCCTCTCTTCCCCGAGGGACACGCGAACGAGCCGGCCACGACGTTCCGCTTCGCCGACGGAGCCCCCGGACGGGTCGGCGTGATCGCCTCCGTCACCGAGCCGTTCTGCGACACGTGCAACCGACTCCGGCTGACGGCCGAGGGCATGTTCCGGAACTGCCTGTTCGCGATGGGCGAGACGGATCTGCGAGCGCCGATGCGCGGAGGTGCTTCCGACGACGACCTCGCGCTCCTGATCAGGCAGGGCCTGTGGACGAAGTGGTCCGGCCATCGGATCAACCACCCGGACTTCGTGCAACCTGCGCGATCGATGTCGATGATCGGCGGCTGATCGCAGCAGGTTCCACCACCGCTCATCGTCTCGACACGAGGCGTTCACCTCCGGCTGCGAGCCTGACGTCGCCGTGGAGGCTGCGCCCCCTCTCCGGCGCGGGGAGCCGGCCGCAGGCCGGCTTCCCGCGTACCCTCTTCAGAGGTTCTCGATCGGGAGCAACGGCACGTCGTCGCGCTCGAAGCCGAGGACCTGCGCGTAGAACGAGAGCTCCGCCTCCAATGCGATCTTCGTCGACTCCGCCTTCCGGAACCCGTGCTGCTCCCCCTCGAACAGGACGTAGGCGTACGGCAACCCTTTCCTCCGCAGCGCCTCGACCATGATCTCGGATTGGTACGGCGGAACGACGCGATCCTGGTCGCCCTGCAGCAGCAGCATCGGGCACGAGATCCCGTCCGTGGCGTGGATCGGCGAGCGGGCCCGGTAGCGCTCCGCCTCCTCCGGATACGGACCGACGAGCGAGAGCAGGTACCCCGACTCGAACTTGTGCGTGCCTCCGCTCACGAACGACTCGAGGTCGGCGAGGCCGAAGTAGCTGGTCCCGGCCGCGAACCCCTCGTGCATCGTCAGGGCGCAGAGCGTCGTGTAGCCGCCCGCGCTCCCTCCCCTGATCAGGAGGCGATCCCCGTCGACCTCCCCTTGGGAGGCCAGCCACGCCGCCGCGTTGATGCAATCCGCCGTGTCGACGATCCCCCACGTGCCCTGGAGCCGCTGTCGGTATGCCCGTCCGAACCCCGTGCTCCCGCCGTAGTTCACGTCGACGACGGCGAACCCACGGCTCGTCCAGAACTGGGTCTCCAGGGAGCAGTGCGGCGTGGCTTCGGCCGTCGGTCCTCCATGGCTCATCACGATCACGGGCGGCCCCTCCCCCTCTGATCCCACCACGCCGGCAGCGTGCGGCGGATAGAAGTGCGCGAACGCCGTCAGCCCTCCTTCGGTGGGGAACTCGATCTGGCGAGGGATCGAGATCGCGTCTTCGTCGACAACCGATGACGACGACGACCGGAGCACGTCGATCGACCGAGCCGTGACGTCGAGGAGCACGACCTCGTCGGGCGTCGAGGGTCCTCCGCCGACGAAGACGAGGCGGTCTCCCTCGACGTCGAGCCGCGGCGTCATCGCCGTGTAGGGGACGTCCAGATCGATCAGCTCACCGGACGCCGGATCGAGGATCGCCAGGTGCTGCACACCCGTCGCGCTCCCACAGGCAGGCGATCCGCCCGTCGCTCAGGAACCCGTACGCGGTCATCCCGAAGACCCACTGTGGCCACCCGAACTCGGCCTCGGCGGGATAGAGCGTATGAACGTCACCGTCTCGCTCCCGGTAGAGGTTCCACCAGCCGGTTCGGTCGGAGGCGAAGTGCAGGTCGCCGTCCGGACTCCAGGTGGGCTGGAAGATCGACTCCTCGCCCATGAGGCCTGCGACCCGCCGGACGCCCGAGAGGCTCCCGTCACCCGCGAGTTCGCCGACGACGAGCTCGCACCCGTCCCACGGCATCCACGGCAGGTCCCACTCGAGCCAGCTGAGCCGCGAGCCGTCGGGCGCGATCCGCGGCGTCGAGTAGAAGTCGCGCCCGGAGCGGATCATGCGCGGCTCCGAGGAGCCGTCCGGTGGGATCGATGACGAGCTCGTTCACGACCCCGGACGGATCGTCGGGCTCGGGATGACGTTCGCGGACGCAGACCAGCGATCGCCCGTCGGGGGTGATCCGTCCGTCCGCGTACCGATCGCGGCCTCCCGTGTCGGGCGTGATCGGGACCGGGTCGCCGCCCGCATCCTGCCGGTACATGCGCTGATCCGCGAAGTTGGAGAAGTAGACGTTGCCATCGTGGAGCAGGTAGGCGCCGCCGCCGTACTCGTGCACGGTCGTGCGGACGTTGAACCCCGCCGGCGTGACGTCCGTCGGCTCGGAGAACGCGTCGGCGCGAACCAACACGGAGCGCCCTCCCTCGGCCGGTCGAGCCTCCAACCAGTACGCCACGCCTTCGTGCAGATGCGGTTGCATCAGGGAGACGGCGCCGGCCGACACCATCGCCGCGCTGATCGGCGAGCGCCACGTGCCGAACGGTGCCGTGACCGTCACCGGGGGCGCCTCGCGACGATGACCCGCGTCAGCGGCAGGGGGCCCCCTTTCGTGCTGCGGATGTCGCGGTACCCCTCGCCGCGCAGCACGCCCTTCACGTGCCGCACCCGATCGGGGCTGACCTCGAGCAGGAGCCACCCGTTGGGGGAGAGCCACGTCGGTGCCTCCTGCGCCGACCGGGAGATCAGCCCGAGCCCGTCGGGGCTCCGATCGGTCAACGTGTGCTCCGGCTCCCAATCCCGGATCTCCTCGGGCAGGTCCCTGAGCTCGTGCATCGGTACGTACGGCGGATGGATCGTGGCGACGTCCACGGTGCCCTTGAGAGTCCGCGGGAGGCCGCCGAACAGGTCGCCGGTGAAGAAGCGGGCTCGCACGCCGAGCCGCTTCGCGTTCGTGCGAGCGAGCTTGACGGCATCCGCGGAGAGGTCGGTCCCGACCACATCCGCGCCGCGGACCTCGTTGGCCACCGCCAGCGCGATCGTCCCCGCTCCGGTCGCCAGGTCGAGATGGACTGGCCGTGCTCGGCCGCGCAGGCGCCGCATCGCCTGTACGGCGAGGAACTCCGACGCATCCCGGGGAACGAAGACGCCCGGACGGACGAGCAGATCCAGGCCTCGGAACTCCGCGGAGCCCTTGATGAACGGGATGGGCTCACCGGTGGCGCGACGAGCGACCAGCCGATCGAACGTTCGTCGCTGCTCGACCGTGACGTCGTCGCGCGGGTCCGGCTCCTCGCCCAGCACGTGCCAGAGCAGGTCCTCCGCCTCGATCCGCTCCCGTCCACGTTGCCAATGGTCGATCGCAGGCGAGGCCTTCAGGACCTTGACCGCGTCGTCCAGGACCGTGCGTGCCTTCAACGCCGGGCATCCTACCGAGTGACGCTCGCTAGACTCGGATGCATGCCCGGAGCGACGCCCGCCGATGGCGAGAAGTCGACGAGGACGGCGAAGCCTCGTCGCGCGCGCGCGAAGAAGTCGACGTCGACGGCGGAGGATCTGCGTCTGACCGGAGACCGGCTCGTCGTGCAGTTGCCCGAGAACGGCGAGCGGAAGTCGGCGAGCGGCCTGCTGATCCCCGCCACGGCAGCGCCGGCACCGAAGCGCCTCGCGTGGGCCGACGTCAAGCTCGTAGGCCCGGACGTGCGCGTCGCCGCCCTCGGTGACCGCGTCCTGTTCCTCCCGTCCTCGGGCCTCGAGGTGGAGCTGGACGGACAGGAGCTCGTCCTCCTCCGTGAGCGGGACGTCCAGGCCGTCTCGTCGCCGCCGGCGTCGGACGCACGCTCCCAGCGAGCTCCGGGGCAGTACCTGTAGCCGCGGCCCCTCTTCAGCCCTCCACGAACGTCAGCCGGACGTGTCGGACGTCGTTCTCGCGGTTCGGGTCGACCAGCACGATCGATTGCCACGTCCCGAGCACGAGCCGCCCGTCCTCCACCAGGAGGGTGAGCGTCGGGGCCACGAACACCGGCAGGAGATGATCACCCCCGTGACCCACCGAGCCGTGCCGGTGCGCGTATCGGTCGTCGCGGGGAAGCAACCGCTCCAGCGCCGCGTCCAGATCCTCCTCAGAGCCACTCCCCGTCTCCATCAGGGCGAGCCCCGCCGTGGCGTGCGGGAGGAACACATGGAGCAAGCCGTCGCCGCCCGATCGCTCCGGCGAAATCCCGGACGCGGGCCGTGAGGTCGACCACGCGGCGGCCCTTCGTCGAGACCTCGAACTCGGTCGTCCTCACGCTCTCGAACCTACCCCTCGCCCACCCTCGATGGCTGAGGCGCGTGCGCCAAAGCGTGTAATGATGTAATGTCGCTTGCATTGACAGGCGAGGAGGCACCGATGGAAGAGCTGAGCGGATGGTTCGCAGGCCGGATCCCGGCCGACTGGTTCCAGGGGGCGCCGACCGTCACCGCGGACCGCGAGGAGATCTACGTGGTGGGGGCGCTGGCGGAGCCCGAGCTCCCCGAGGACGCGGGCGAGGACGTGCGTGAGGCGGCGCTCACGGCCCGGATCTCGGGGTTCCGAGAGGACACCCGTCGCGCGCGGATGCGCATCGCCGACGAGGCCCAGAGGCGCTTCGGCCGCAAGGTGAGCTGGGGAGCGAGCTGCGGAGACCTCACGGCGGCCTTCACGACCCTGTCGGTGCCCGCGATGACCCGCCTGCGGATGGAGGAGCGCCGGGTGCTCGACACGCTGATCGAGGCGGGGGTCGCCCGGAGCAGGAGCCACGCCCTGGCCTGGTGCGTCCGATTGGTGGCCGAGCGCCAGGACGACTGGCTCAAGGACCTCCGCGGCGCGCTCGAGAAGGTCCGAGAGGTGCGCAGCGGCGGGCCGACGACCGGATAGGGCCGCCCGAGCGGACGGCGCTCAAGTTCCCCGCACGGGGAGCCGACCTTCGAGGTATGGCCGAAAGGGGACGTGGGCTTCGCCGTCGACTGACTTCGATCGCGCTGCTGACGCTCCTCCTGTCGGCGGTGCAGCTGCTCGGAGCCACGACCGCGCACGCGACACCGCCCTCGTGGACCCAGGGGGAGGACGGGAGCGGTCCCCCACCGTTGTCGACCCATCTCTCACGATCCGAACGTGCTCTGATCCCGACCACCACCTGGAGTGACCTGGAACCGGACGATGCCTGGGCCAAGGTCGCGATCAACCACGTCGCCGGGACCCACACCTGGATGCGGGACTTCGCACCGGACAAGAAGGGGAACTGGCGCTTCCGCCCCGACGCGTTCGAGTCGAGGGCACGCTGGGCACGAGCCATGGCCCGCGCGTTCGCGCCGAGGGAGGAACCCGATCCGTCGATCACGTTCACGGACCTCGATCCGTCCGATCCGTTCCATCGATCCGCCGCGATCGCGGTGCAGCACGGCTGGATGACCCGCGGGTCCGGCGGTCGCTTCAATCCCACGGGCATCGTCACCGCGCGCGGCGTCCATCGATCGCTCGTGCGCGCGCTCGGGATGCGGCGGACCGCCGCCGCGCTCGATCGCCTGTCGACGAGCGACGGCTATCGGTTCGCGACCCCGAAGTCGTTCGGGGTGGATCTGCTCGCGATGCGGCTCGGCCTCCGCTTCAACAACAAGGTGGACGAGTCCCAGGACGTGACGCCCGGCTCGTTCCTCCGGCGCAAGCAGGCCGCGTGGTCGCTGTATCGCGCGACCACCTTGGAGGACTGGGTCGTGGGGTATCTCGAGGATCAGTACGCGGACATGGTCCTACCCAAGATGGGCGTCGGACGGCGCTCGATCGTCGACTGGGGCGTCCGCTACGTGGGCTACCCGTACATCTGGGCGGGCGAATGGGGGTTCGAGTCGGCTCCACCGCCAGCGTTCGGCGGTCAGCCGGGGCCGGGGTTCGATTGCTCGGGCCTGTCCTGGTGGGCGCTCCGGGCCGATGACGGCGTGTACTGGGAGATCTCCCCGCCGCGTCCCCACGAGGGGTGGGCGCTTCCCCAGCGCACCTCCGCGGAGATGGCGAGGATGACGAAGGTGAAGCTCCGCTACGCCGACCTGCTCCCAGGAGACCTGATGTTCTACGACGGGGACCTCGACGGCGTCGTCGATCACGTCGACGTCTTCGTGGGCAACGGCTGGTCGCTCGACTCCTCGAGCAGCGTCGGCGGCGTCACCCTGATGTGGGTGGAGACCGGCTGGTACCGGCAACATTTCGTGCACGGCCGGCGCGTCCTGCCGAAGCCGAAGCCCTAGACGGCTCCGTCCGCGTCGATCGCGCTCTGCAGGGTGTTCCGCTCCGCCTCCGTGAGCGGTCGGCTGCGCCCGGCTTCCGGATCCCTCGCCACGATCACCGACTCCGCCTCGGCGGAGAGTCTCCCGTCCGCCGCGTGCACGAGCTCACCGGTCCGGATGCTCGAGGTCCCGAAGCTGGTGATGCCGCATCGGACGATCACCTCTCGATCGCGCTGTTGCAGCTCGCTCCGGAAGTCGATCGCCACCCGCGCGACCACGAAGTCCCAGGCGTCGGCACCGAAGAGGGACTCGACGAGACGATCGCGGGCCTCTTCCAGATAGTTCAGGAACACCGCGTTGTTGACGTGACCGTACGCGTCAACGTCTCGCCACCGGATCGGGATCCTGACCTCTGCCGTCACGGTCGTCACGGTACCGGGAAACAGTCCCTCCACGGGAAGGGCCGGCACGCCTCCGGCGCGCCGGCCCTCAGTGGAGCGGTGAGCTGCCCTAGAAGTCCATGTCGCCGCCGCCGGGCATGGCGGGGGCGGCTTCCTTCTTCTCGGGCTTCTCGGCGACCACAGCCTCCGTGGTGAGGAACAGCGCCGCGATGCTGGCGGCGTTCTGCAGCGCCGAGCGGGTCACCTTGGCGGGGTCGACGACGCCGAACTTGAACATGTCGCCGTACTCGCCGGTGGCCGCGTTCAGGCCCTGGCCGGGGTCCATCGAGCGGACCTTCTCGATCACCACGCCGCCCTCGAGGCCGGCGTTGTGGGCGATCTGCTTCACCGGCTCCTCGAGCGCCCTGCGGACGATCGTCGCGCCGGTGAGCTCGTCACCCTCGAGGTCCACCTTGTCCAGCGCGGTCTGGGCGTTCAGGAGCGCGACGCCGCCGCCGGCGACGATGCCCTCTTCGACCGCCGCCTTCGTGGACTGCACGGCATCCTCGATTCGGTGCTTCTTCTCCTTGAGCTCCACCTCGGTGGCCGCGCCGACCTTGATCACCGCGACGCCGCCGGAGAGCTTGGCGAGGCGCTCCTGCAGCTTCTCGCGGTCGTAGTCCGAGTCCGTCTTCTCGATCTCGGACTTGATCTGGTTGATGCGGCCCTTGATGTCCTCGTCCTTGCCGCCGCCCTCGACGATCGTCGTCTCGTCCTTCGTGACGACGACCTTCCGGGCGGTGCCCAGGAGGTCCAAGGTCGCGTTCTCGAGCTTCAGGCCGACCTCCTCGGAGATCACCTGACCGCCCGTGAGGATCGCGATGTCCTGCAGCATCGCCTTGCGGCGATCACCGAACCCGGGCGCCTTCACGGCCGCGGACCGGAACGTCCCGCGGACCTTGTTGACGACCAGGGTCGCGAGGGCCTCGCCCTCCACGTCCTCCGCGATCACGACGATCGGCTTGCCGGTCTGCATCACCTTCTCGAGCACCGGCAGCAGGTCCTTCACCGCGGAGACCTTGGAGTTCGCGATCAGGATGTACGGCTCCTCGAAGACCGCCTCCATCCGCTCCGGGTCGGTGATGAAGTACATCGAGGTGTAGCCCTTGTCGAAGCGCATGCCCTCGGTGAACTCGAGCTCCATGCCGAAGGTGTTCGACTCCTCGACCGTGATGACCCCGTCCTTGCCGACCTTGTCGACGGCCTCGGCGATCTTCTCGCCGATCTCGGGGTCGGCCGCGGAGATCGCGCCCACGTGAGCGATGTCGTCCTTCGAGTCGACCTCCTTCGCGGAGTTCTTGATGGCCTCGACGGCGAGCTCGACGGCCTTCTCGATGCCGCGCTTGATCGACATCGGGTTCGCGCCGGCTGCGACGTTGCGCAGGCCTTCCTTCACGATCGACTGCGCGAGGACCGTGGCGGTCGTCGTGCCGTCGCCGGCCACGTCGTCGGTCTTCTTCGCCACTTCCTTCACGAGCTCGGCGCCGACCTTCTCCAACGGGTCCTCGAGCTCGATCTCCTTCGCGATGGACACGCCGTCGTTCGTGATCGTCGGCGCGCCCCACTTCTTCTCGAGGACGACGTTGCGGCCCTTCGGGCCCAGCGTGATCTTCACGGCGTTCGCCAGTTGATCCATGCCCCGCTCGAGAGCGCGCCGGGCGTCCTCGTCGAAGCTGATGATCTTGGGAGCCATCCCCTCGACCTCCTTCTCCCTATTCGGCTTCCTGGTCTCGGTGCCTCCTCCCGGAACCGGCGTCAGTGACGCGTTCCCAGGCGGGGCTTCCGACTGCTAGCACTCGGGAGACCCGAGTGCTAAGGATTCTAGGGGCCTCGCCGCGCGAGTGGCAAACGGACCAGGCGTCCCCTGCCCGGCCTCTCGGCGACGGGGGGCCTATCCTCAGCGCCGTGAGCGCGCGCCCCGGCTGGACCCTCCGCTTCACCCATCCGTCGATCGAGCAGGTGGCGTGGGCATCATCGGCGCCGGACCGGGCGGCGGCGGTCACCACGGAGGACGGCAGCACGCAAGCCTGGGCGTGGGACGTACGAGCGGACGAGCGCCGGCGTGTGTCCACGGGCGGCGTCGGCGCCGAGGAGGCGCACATCCTGCCGGACGGCTCCGGCGTGGTGTGGTGGTACGACGAGATCGGGAACGAGCGCGGCCGGTGGATGCTTACGCCCTTCGAGGGCGGGGAGGCGCGGCCGCTCTTCCGCGGGTTCCACGACGAGTGGATGATGGGTCTGTCCCTGATCGACGGCGGGATGGCCGCCGGCTTCGCGACCGACGAGGACTACCGCGTGTTCGTCGCGGTGGGTTCGGAGACTCCGCGCCAGATCTACCGGAACCCGGAGCCCGCCGGCGTGGGCAGCGAGTGGCCGCAGGGAGGTGGCGGGCTCTCTCCCGACGGCGCCCTCGTCTGCATCCACCACTCCGAGAACGGAGACATCGACCGGCAGGCGCTCCGCGTCCTGGACTCCCGCTCCGGCGAGTCCGCGGGCGACCAGGTCGACCCGGAGCTGCGGATGGAGGCGGTGGCCTGGTCGCCCGCGGCGGGCGCCCGACGGCTCCTCTTCACCCAGGAGCGCTCGGGGATCGAGCGCCCCGCGATCTGGGACCTCGCCGCGCGTGAGCGGCTCGACCTCGAGCTGTCCGACGTGACCGGTCCGGTGATCCCACTGGGATGGACCCTGGATGGATCGCACATCCTCGCGCACAACGATCCGGGGGAGGGCGTGAACCGGCTCCTCACGATCGACCCCGTCGCCGGATCGGTCGAGGAGACCGTTCGGCAGGAGGGGACGATCTACGAGGCGGGCTTCCGCTCGCGCGGCGATCTCTGGTACCGCTGCGACTCGAGCGTCGAGCCTCCGTCCGTCCGGGATGCCGCCGGAGCCACGATCCTCGAGCTGCCGGTCGATCCTCCGCCGCCGGGAACGAGGAGCCGATGGCTGACCTGGACCAACCCGTCGGGCGACCTGATCACCGGCTTCCTCACCACCCCGGTAGGCTCCGGGCCCTTCCCGACGATCGCGTCGATCCACGGCGGCCCCGAGTGGCACCACACGGATCTGTGGGATCCGGGGCTCCAGGCCTTCGTCGACGAGGGGTTCGCGGTCCTGCAGGTCAACTACCGGGGATCGACCGGTCGGGGCAAGGCGTTCCGCGAGGAGCTGAAAGGGAACATCGGGTTCCCGGAGACCGAGGACATCGTGGCGGGCGTCGATCACGTGGTGGCCGACGGCCTCGCCGACCCGGAGGCGCTCTTCCTCGAAGGCTGGTCGTGGGGCGGGTACCTGACGACGCTGATCGCGGGGCTCCACCCGGACCGATGGCGCGCGGCGTGCGCGGGGATCCCGGTCGGCGACTACGTCGCCGCGCACTACGAGAGCGCTCCGACCCTCCGTGCGTGGGACGTCGCCACCATGGGGGGGTCCCCGATGGATCTCCCGGACCTCTACCGCGAGCGGAACCCGATGACGTACGTGGACCGGGTCAAGGCGCCGATGCTGCTGATCGCCGGCGAGCACGACAGTCGGTGCCCACTCGGCCAGGTGATGGTCTATGCCCATGCTCTGCGCGCACGGGGGCACGAGGTCGACGTGCACCTGTACGGCGGCGGGCACCACGCCCTGCAGGTGGAAGAGAAGATCGCGCATGCGCGCCGGTCGATCGAGTTCTTCCGGCATCACCTGACCGGATAGTCGGCAGCGGGCGGAGACCGTCGCTCGGCCCCCCCGATCGTCACTCGTCGGCGGCGGCGCTCTCCGACATCTCGCGGATCTGCTCCACGACCTCCGCGTTCGCGAGGGTCGTCACGTCCCCGAGGGTCCGTCCGTGCGCCACGTCACGGAGCAGCCGTCGCATGATCTTGCCTGACCGTGTCTTCGGGAGATCTGCGGTGAAGATGATCCCGTGCGGTCGCGCGATCTTGCCGATCTTTGTGGCGACGTGCTCGCGCAGCTCGGACGCCATCGTATCGTCGCCTTCGTAGCCGCTCTTCAAGGTGACGAAGGCGACGATCGCCTCGCCGACCAGGTCGTCCGGGCGCGACACCACCGCCGCCTCCGCGACCTTCTCGTCGTCGACCAGCGCCGACTCGATCTCGAACGTGGACAGCCGGTGTCCGGCGACGTTCATGACGTCGTCGATCCGGCCGAGGAGCCAGAAGTACCCGTCCTCGTCCCGCTTGGCACCGTCGCCCGCGACGTAGATCTCCGGCCCGTACTTGGAGAAGTAGGTCTCGACGTACCGCTCCGGATCCCCCCAGATCGTCCGCGAGATCGCCGGCCATGGGCGGGTGAGGACGAGGTAGCCGCCCCCGCCGAGGGGCACGGTGACACCCTGCTCGTCGACGACGTCGGCTCGGATCCCCGGGAAGGGGATCGTCGCGGAACCCGGCTTGAGCTCCGTGAGCCCGGGCAGCGGCGTGATGAGGACGGCGCCTGTCTCGGTCTGCCACCACGTGTCCACGACCGGCGCGCGTTCGCCGCCGATCACCTTCCAGTACCAGACCCAGGCCTCGGGGTTGATCGGCTCGCCCACCGACCCGAGAAGACGGATCGAGGAGAGGTCGTGCTTCTCCGGGAACTCCGTCCCCCATCGCATGAAGGCGCGGATCGCGGTCGGCGCCGTGTACAGGATGGTCGCCCCGTACGTCTCCACGATCGACCACCAGCGATCCTTGTCCGGCCAGTCCGGGGCCCCCTCGTACATGATCCCCGTCGTGTGGTTCGCGAGGGGCCCGTAGACGATGTAGGAGTGCCCGGTGACCCAGCCGCAGTCCGCCGCGCACCAGAAGACGTCGTCGTCCTTGATGTCGAAGATCATCCGGTGCGTCGCGGCGACCTGGGTCAGGTACCCGCCGGTCGTGTGCGTGATCCCCTTCGGCTTCCCGGTGGTGCCGCTCGTGTAGAGGAGATAGAGGATGTCCTCGGCGTCCATCTCCTCGGGCACGCACTCCGTCGACTGCTCTGCGACCAGGTCGTGGTACCAGACGTCCCTGTCCGGCGTGAACGCGTGCTCGTTCTCGCACCGTCGGAGCGTGATCACGTGCTCGATGCTGGGACAGTCCGCGACCGCTTCGTCCGCGTTCGCCTTCAGCGGCACGACCTGTCCGCGGCGCCAGGCACCGTCGGCGGTGATGAGCACCTTGGCCTCGGCATCGTTGATCCTGTCGCGGAGGGAGTCCGCGCTGAAGCCGCCGAACACGACCGAGTGCGGGGCCCCGATCCGCGCGCACGCGAGCATCGCGATCGGCAGCTCGGGCACCATCCCCAGGTAGATGTTCACGCGATCGCCCTTGCGCACGCCGAGGGAGCGCAGACCGTTGGCGAGCCGACAGACCTCATCCAGGAGCTGGCGGTAGGTGAGCGTCCGCGTGTCTCCCGGCTCCCCCTCCCAGTGGTACGCGACCTTCTCGCCGCCACCGGAGGCGACGTGTCGGTCGATGCAGTTCACCGACGCGTTCAGGGTGCCCCCCACGAACCACTTCACGAACGGGGGCGTCCACTCCAGCACGGTGTCCCAGGGACGGCTCCACTCCAGCCTGCCCGCCTGCTCCGCCCAGAAGGCCTCGGGGTCCTCGGCGGCACGCTCGTAGATCGCCGGATCGCTCACGACGGCCCTCTCGATGAAGCTCGAAGGGGGCGGGAAGACCCGTTCCTCCTGGAGGAGCGCGTCGATGTGCGGCTGCGCGTCGGTCACCCTGATCCCTCCCTGCTCGGCTCGTGCTCCCTCGTGAGGGCGTGGACCGTCCATCGTACGGGAGGCCCCGGGGTGACGTGTGCGGGCTTGGGTGCTTGCATAGGTGGGAGGACAGAGCCACCATCGTGCTCAGAGCCGCCCATCGAGGCGGCTCGGAGCGTGATGGGGGAAGGGAGGCACGGAGTGGCTCAGTACGAAGCGTATTGCGTGAAGTGCAAGGCGAAGCGTGAGTTCGAGGGGACGGTCGTCACCCTCAAGAACGGGCGCAACGCCGCATCAGGCACATGTCCCGTCTGCGGGACCAAGGTCATGCGGATCCTCGGCAAGGCGGACGTGGCCGCGTCCTAAGGACGAGACAGGAGCTGCTCGGGGCTGACCAAGACGAGCCCCGGGGACATCGAACGGTGGCGGGCCGCGAGGTCCGCCACCGTCGTCTCTGCGAACACGGTCTGCACGGCCCTCGCGACGTCAGCCCAGAAGCCTTGCAGCCCACACTGTGAGTCCTGGAAGCACGTGTGATCCGACGGCTCCAGGCAGAACATCGGGAAGATCTGCCCCTCGATCGCGTCGGCGATCTCCGCCACGGTGACCTCATCGGGCGATCGTGCCAACCGGCATCCGCCGCCGCCGCCCCGGAAGCTCTCGACGAGCCCCGCCTTGGAGAGCGCGCCCAGTTGCTGCTCGAGGAACCGGAGGGGGATCTGCTGTCGAGCCGCGATCTCGCGGGCCGGCACGAGCACCCCCGCATGGGTGGCATCGGCGAGCTCGATCATGGCGCGCATCGCGTATTCGAGCTTCTGGGAGACCTTCAGCACGGGGCACGTCCTTCAACGACTCTTCGGTCGCCTTCGAGCGTAGGAGGGCCTTCCGGCCCCGTCAACGCCGCCAGTGCCTCGGAACCCCGGATTCCGGGTATCCAGCTCACCCGTCCTCCGTTCCGATGATTCGACTGATGTAGGTTCCACGGGGCTCCCCCGGAAGGAGGACAGCGTTCAGATGGGTCGAGTACTGGTCGTCGACGATGAGCCCGACGTCTTGCTGCTCTGCCGTCTGAACCTGCAGCAGCGGGGCCATGAGCTGCTGGAAGCCGCGGACGGGAGCGCCGCCCTGGAGATCGCTCGTGAACTGCACCCGGACGTGATCGTGCTCGACCTGATGCTGCCGGGGATCTCCGGCTACGACGTGCTGGAGGCGCTCCAGCGGGACGCGGAGACCACCAACATCCCGGTCCTGGTCCTCACCGCGAAGTCCCTCAGAGCCGATCGAGAGCGATCGCACGGCTTGGGCGCGTCCGCCTTCCTCACGAAGCCGTTCCTGCCGAACGAGCTCTGCGAGATGGTGGATTCGCTCGTCGCTCCGCGCCACGGAGCGTGACCCCTCAGGGCTCTCCGGCTTGGTCCTCTCCGAGGACGACGACGACATCTGCCGCTGCGTCGATGGCACCGGAGTCCTCGAGCTCGGCCGGCAGACGTTGGACCGGCACACCTCCGAGGTACTCATCCGACAACAGCTGCGCGTCGGCTTCGTTCTGCGCCTTGTTGCCGTCCGCCCGGAAGTAGACGATCGAGTCGACGATCGGCTTGTCGGGCGCGTCCCCTGCGTCTCCCGCCGGCAGATACTCCCCGACATCGACCAGCATCTCCTGGAAGTCAGCGGCGTAGCCCGCCCTCGACGTCCCGTTGAGGACCTGGACGAGCACGCCCTTCTGGTTGGGGACGATCGAGGCTTGCGGAGACGGACTCGGGGTCGGCGTCCCGGTCGGCGACTGGGACGTCGATGGCTCGGGCGGCGGGGCCGCGACCCCTTCGTCATCGAAGCCGTTGGCGAGCACCGCGACCCCTCCGATGACGAGCGCGATGACGATCGCGAGCCGCGCGATGCCCGGATTCACCCGCGCATCCTATCGTCCGCAGCCTGCGGTCCTCGGCGGTCCGGCCGGCGCGCTCCTCGCCGGCTCAGACGCGCACCCCGAGGCCTGAGGCCGTCCGAGACCTGCGGCGTACGGCGCGCACGCGCCGCAAGCGGCGGACCAGCATCGGGTCGTACGCCACCGCCTCCGGGCGATCGATGATCCGGTGGAGGAGCTGGTGGTAGCGCGATGGAGAGAAGCCGAACCGTTCGCGGATCGCGCGCTGCTTGGGCACGATGAGCTTCCAGGCCTCCCGCTCGAAGTCGAGGACCTCGCGCGACCGTCCGTCGAGCGCCAAGGCGGGTTCCGAAACAGGATCGGAGGCGGTCTCCGAGCCCGGACGTGCGGAACGCCTCCGATCTCCCATGGCCGAGGGTAGCCCGCGGCGTGAAGGGTTCAAGCACCGGCGCTCCGGTCCCGACGATACGGGAGGTGGGAGGATGGGGGTTGGGAAGGCCCTGGTTGATGGCGCGAAGCGAAGAGATCGGCGAGAACGCCGCCCCGTCGGCGGACCTCCGCTTCGTGGCGCAGCTGAACATGCTCCACAGCATGGCGGCCACCCTGACCAGCCTCGACGACGTCTCCGAGATCGCCGCCGCGATCACGGACGAGCTCCACACGATCCTCGACTACCACAACTGTCGCGTCTACGTGATGCAGGAGGACGGCTCGACTCTGCTCCCTATCGCGTTCCGCGGAGAGATCTTCTACGAGTACGAGCACGAGACGCTCGAGGAGCTCATCACCCAGGTCGGCGAGGGCATCACGGGCTGGGTCGCCGAGCATCGCACCTCCCTCCTCACCCCCGACGCGCGGCTCGTGGAGTTCGCGGTCCAGATCCCCGACACCGACGACATCCTCGAGTCGATGCTCGCCGTGCCGATGACCGTCGGCGACGCGGTGCAGGGCGTCATCGTCCTGTCCAGCCTCGGCTACGGAGCCTTCGACGAGGAGGACCAGCGGCTCCTCGAGGTGCTCGCCTCGCACGCCGCGATCGCGATCTCGAACGCGAAGCTCCTCCAGGCGGAGCGGACGGCGGCGGAGACGTCGTCGGCCCTGCTCGGGCTGTCCGAGCAGCTCACCCAGCTGCGCTCGGTCGGAGACATCCTCCAGGGAGCGATCGAGACCGTGTCGTCGCTGATCGGCGAAGCGGCGGTCGCGTTCCACATCCGCGATGAGCACACGGGCGACTTCCGCCTGGCGCGGCTGCTCACGCTCGATCCCGACGCGATCCGACCTCGGCACGAGATCGGCGACGTTCCCGAGTCGGTCGCCCTGTCGGTCGTGTTCGACAACGACGAGCCCCTCGTCCTGCCGCGCACGTCACCTTTGATGCAGGGCGACTACCTCATCTCGAAGGAGCCACGGGAGGTGCTGGTCGCGCCCATGACGTGGGAGCCGGACGGAGCCGGCACGATCGCCGTCGTCGGCCGGCACGGCGACGGGCTCTTCGGGGAGCGGGAGCTCCGCCTGATCCGCGGCGTGGCGGACCTGACGTCGCTCGCGCTCGGCAACGCCCGACGGATGTCCGAGCTCGAGCGGTTCCACGAGCTCGTGGCGGGACTGGACGCGGCCTTCTGGGAAGCGTCGATCCCGGGCATGGAGTTCACGTTCGTCGCCGGCGCGGTGCAAGACCTGTTCGGCGGCGACGCGGGATCGTGGCCGGGCCAGGATCGCACCTGGGGCTCCCACATCGACGCCCGTGACCGCGAGGAGGCCACCAGGGCGCTCCTGCGCGCGATCGACAGCGGCGTCGGGGAGGGATTGGAGTATCGGGTCCCGAGCGATCGACGGATCGCCCCGATGGATCCGAGATCTCGTGCACGTGATCCGCGGCCGCGGAGGAGCGCCCACGATCCTCCGCGGCCTGATGGTCGACATCACCGAACGCAAGCGTGCGGAGCGCGCACTGGCCGCCAGCGAGCGGAAGTACTCCGATGCCTTCAAGCGCGAACGCGAAGCAGCGCAACGCCTCCGGATGCTCGACGACATGAAGAACACCTTCCTGGAGGCGGTCTCGCACGACCTCCGGACCCCGCTCACCTCGATCCTGGGATCGGCCCTCACCCTCGAGCGTTCCAAGCTCGACCTCCCCAAGGACGACGCCCTCGACATGGTGGGAAGGATCGCCGCGAACGCGAGGAAGCTGGAACGGTTGCTGTCCGATCTGCTCGACCTCGACCGACTCCAGCGCGGGATCGTGTCACCGAAACGCCGGGCCACCGACCTCGAGGGATTCGTCCAGCGAGCCGTGAAGGAGATGGACACGCGCGGACGCCGGATCGAGCTCGACGTGCAGGCGGGAAGCGTCCAGATCGATCAGGCGAAGACGGAACGGATCCTCGAGAACCTCCTGTCGAACAGCATCCGACACACCCCCGAGGAAGCCAAGATCTGGGTCCGCGCTCGGCCGCACGACGGCGGCGTGCTGTTCGTCGTCGAGGACGACGGTCCCGGCGTGCCGCCCGAGCTCCGGGAGGCGGTCTTCGAGCCCTTCCGGCAGGCGCCGGGGTCCTCGTCGGTGCACGCCCCGGGCGTCGGCATCGGCCTGTCCCTGGTGCGGCGTTTCGCCGAGCTCCACGGGGGCAGCGCCTGGGCCGAGGAGCGCGAGGGGGGCGGCGCCTCGTTCCACGTGTTCCTGCCCGGATCCTGAACGCTGGGGCGTTGCCGCGCACGCCACATCCGCGAGAGCCGGCGGTCGGATTCGAACCGACGACCTAGCGATTACAAATCGCTTGCGCTACCGGACTGCGCCACGCCGGCCGGGACCCGAGTCTACCGGGGCGATCTCCCGCGGCTTGAACAGGAATCCGTACGTCACCAGCGCGTAGATCACGAACGCGTCAAGTGCGAACGTGAGGAGACCGGCGCTCCCGGTCCTCCGGAGCTGCGCCAAGCCACCGATGATCCCGAGCACCGCGAGCACGAGCCCGAGGACCCGCCCCGCCGGGCGGAGCCGGAGGATCAGCCACCCGGCGAGCAGGGACAAGATCCCCTGCACCACCAGGACCAGCGCGACGATCCGCGCGGCCGCTTCCCCCTCGAGGAACGGTGCGTCGATGTCGACGCCGTCGCCCGTCAGGCCCATCAGGGCGAAGATCGTGACGAGCGCCCCCGCGATCAGCAGGATCGCCGCCGCGCCGGTGACCGCCCCGGGGCGCGACGTCGGCGGAGCTGCCGGACGCGGGGTCGGCACACCGGGAACGGTTCCGGGCGAAGGCGGTGGCGGGATGTCGTTCATCGACGATGCCGCAGGAGGCGGTCGCCGCGAGCCTAGCCAGGGGATCGAGGAGAGGCAACGACCTCGCGCGGCAGGACGAAGCCGTAGAGGGCGGCTGCGAGTGCCGCGGAGGCATTCAGCGACCCGACGCGACCCTTCAGGGGAAGCGCCACCAGCAGGTCGCACCGCTCGCGCACCAGCCGTGACATCCCTTCGCCCTCCGAGCCCACCACGACCGCGACCCGGCCCGTCGGACACTCCTCGTCGAAGATCGACGACGATGCGCCGTCGTCCAGCCCGATCACCGAGAATCCCGCCTCCTGCAGACGCGCGAGCGCACGGGCGATGTTGGCGACGACGGCGTGCGGGAGATGCTCCAGGGCGCCGGCCGACGCGCGGATCGCCGCGGGGGTGACGCCGGCCGCGCGGCGGCTGCGGGTCACCAATGCCGCGGCGCCCGCCGCCTCCGCCGTCCGCGCCGCGGCACCCAGGTTCTGAGGATCCGTGATGCCGTCCAGGACGACGACGATCGCGTCCGGCTCGAACGCGAGGGTGGCGAGGTCGCGCTCCCCCAGTTGCCGGGGGCCGGCGCGGCCGCTCACCGTCCGGGCGACGACGCCGCGATGGTCGCCGGCCAGGGCGTCCAGCGCTCGCCGATCGGTCGCGCGGACGGGCACCTTGGCCGCGCGGGCAGCTTCACGGACGGCTCGGAGCCCCTGGGTGTCGCGCGCTCCGGCGGCGACGAGCACCTCCCGGACCTGCCCCGCTCGGAGCGCCTCGACGACGGCACGACGTCCCGTGACGAGCTCGCTCGCTCACACGACCACCGCGAGCGCGAGGCACCCGATGCCGTCCCCGGTGAGACCGAGCCCCTCGGGACGTGTGGCCTTCACGGACACGCGCTCGACAGGGAGACCGGCGATCCGAGCGAGTCGCTCGCGCATCTCGAGGCGTCGCGTCGCGATCGAAGGTCGGTCGCAGACGATCGTGACGTCGACGGAGACGGGCGAACGGCCGCCCTCGGCGAGGAGACCCAGGGTGCGGCCCAGCAGCTCCTCGCCCGTGATTCCTGCGGTCGCCGGATCCGTCTCCGGGAAATGCGCGCCCATGTCGCCGAGCGCCACGGCGCCGAGCAGCGCGTCGGCGATCGCGTGGCAGACCACGTCGCCGTCCGAGTGTCCGGCGAGACCGGGTTCTCCCTCGAACCGGAGGCCCCCGAGCCACAGAGGACGTCCGGGCGCGAACGCGTGGACGTCGAAGCCCAGACCGACGGCCTGATCAGCCATCGGCGGCGCCCATCCGTCGATCCGCGTGCGCGAGATCGGCCAGGGTGGTGATCTTCACGTTGTCCGGGTCGCCCGGCATCGCGAGGACCTCGTATCCCGCCCAGCGGAGCATCGACGCATCGTCGGTGAAGGAGGCGCCGACGGCCTCCGCGTTCGCGTGCGCCTCCCGCAGGGCGGAGGTCCGGAACGCCTGCGGGGTCTGGCCGAGCGCGAGCTCCTCACGTGATTCGACGCCCTCCACCACCTCCCCTCGAACCCGGAGGACCGTATCGGCGACCGGCAGGATGGGAACCGCGCCGTCGGGACCTCGCTCCACGGCATGAAGGACCCGGCGGAACAGGTCCGGCGAGGCGAAGGGTCGGGCGGCGTCGTGCATGGCAACGACGGCCACGGATGCGGGCACGCTTCGAGGGCCGCCCGGACCGAGGCCTGTCGCGTCTCGCCCCCCTCGACGAACCGCGCGTCGACCTCGAGGCCCTCCACGCAGGCGCGCGCGCGTCCTTCCCAGCCCGGCGGGAACGTCACCACGAGCCCGCCTACCCCGGAGGCCGCGGCGGCCGCGGCGGCCACCGCGAGAACGGGTCGGCCGCCGATCGGGAGGAGCACCTTCGGTTCCGGGCCGCCGAGTCGACGACCGGCGCCGGCGCCCAGCAGGATCACGATCGCCGCATCGGGCTCCACGCTCGAAGCATCGCAGACGCGAGACGGTCAGGCGTCGGCGCCGGCCGTCGCGGGCGAATCGCCCGAGAGGGCGGCGAAGATCATGCGCCCGGTGGTCGTCTGGATCACGTTCGTCACCCGGACCTCGACCTGGGAGCCGATGCGCGTCGCGGCCTGCTCGACGACGACCATCGTGCCGTCGTCGAGGTAGGCGACGGCCTGACCGTGCTCACGCCCTTCCTTGACCACGCGGACGGCGAGCTCGTCGCCGGCCGCGTAGGGAACCCGGAAACGTGAGGCCAGCGCGTTGATCTGCGCCACCGGCACGCGGAGCGCCTCGGCGACCTTCGCCAGGTTGTGATCGACGGTGATCAGCTGGGCACCGCGCTCCCGGGCCAGCCGCACGAGCGCGGCATCGACGTCCATCACCCCGAGCTCCTCCACGAGCTGGAACTGCACGGTCGGCGCCTTCTGGAGCTCCACGAGCATGTCGAGTCCACGCCGGCCGCGAGATCGACGATGAGGGTCCGAGGAGTCGGAGATCGCTTGGAGCTCGCGCAGCACGCCTTCGTGCAACAGCACCGTCCCCGCCACGAACCCCGTGGCCACGAGGTCGGCGACGCGGCCGTCGATCAACGCGCTCGTGTCGAGCACGTGCAGGTCGCCCCTCGTGACACCGGCGGCGCGTGGCTTGACGCCGACGAGGCCGAAGATGTCCTCGTACTTGGACTGCCCCAGCCGGAAGCCGAGCGTCCCGAAGGCGAGGTAGAGGAACACGATGGCCGGCCACGCCGCGGAGGCGGGCAGGAACAGGAGGGGGACCATCATCAGCCCGGCCACGAGCAGGCCCACGACGAGTCCGACCACGCCACCGGCCAGGACCGCGGGAGGCTTCTTGCCGAGCTCGGCTTCGAGGCCATGGACCGCGCGGAGGGTGAGGCGTCCGAAGACGCCGCCGATCACGTAGCCCACGCCGGCTCCGAGGAAGACGAACAGGAGGGCGCGGCTCGTGCTGGTGGTGCGGGAGGCCTCGCCGAGCCGAGCACCGACGGTTGCGCTGAGCGCGACGAAGATCATGCGGACGCCCCCGGCCACGCGGCCGCGGAGGGCGTCGCCCCGCCCGTGCTCGTTTTCCGTCACGACGCTCACCCCGCCTCGGGAAGCTCGATCGAAGGCCATCCGGCCCCTCCAGGGTCATCGGCGCGTCGGGCACCGCTCCTGAGCCGGAACGGAAGGGGTGAGGTTCGGGTCAGGCCTCGGCGGCCATCTTCACGCCGTGGGCCCGTCGAGGACCTCGTCGATCATGAGCTCGGCGTCCTCCTCGGACTTGCCCGCCGCGTGGGACAGCTCCGAGATCAGGATCTGCCGTGCCTTGTGGATCATGCGCTTCTCCCCGGCCGAGAGCCCCTTCTCGCGATCCCTGATCGAGAGGTTCCGGAGCACCTCGGCCACCTCGAACGGGTCACCCGAATGCAGCTTCTCGAGGTTGTTCTTGAAGCGCCTGCTCCAGTTGGCGGCGGAGATCGTCTCGGCCTCCGTGAGGACCTTGAGGATCTTCTTGACCTGCGCCTTGCTGATGACGGGCCGGAGCCCGACCTGCTCGGCCGAGTCGACCGGGACGGACAGCGTGAGGTCCCCGTAGACGACCCGCAGCACGAGGTACTTCCGCTTCTCGCCCAGGAACTCCTTGTCCTTCAACTCTTCGATGACGGCCGCCCCGTGCTCGGGATGGACGACGGTGTCTCCTTTGCGGAACGCGGACAAGTGGTTCTCCCTTCGCGAGAGCAGTGCGTCCGGCCGGAGCCTGGCCGGGCGAGGATAGAAGGGTAACACGGAACGTCCTTTCTCCGCAACCCAAAACCGCAGGTCAGAGGCACTTTCCTGCATGTTCTGACGAGCGACGGAACGATCGATGGACCGTTCAGGACGCTCGGGCGCCGCGTTGTCGCGGCGCTGTCATGCGTCCACGACAGCGCCTCGGACACGTGACGCACGGGGGTCAGCGAGCGGATGCCGCTGCGTCTCGGGACCGGGCGCCCCGAAGACCCGTGAGCAGCCTGCGGCCTCGGCCGCGGCGAGCCGCTGCGGCATGCCGGAGACCTGTCGCACGAGCCCCGTGAGCGAGACCTCCCCCACGAACGCGGCCCCTTCGGGCGTGGGTGCCCCGGTCACCGCCGAGGCGAGGGCGGCCGCGACGGCGAGGTCGGCGGCCGGATCGTCGACCCGGAGCCCACCCGAGGTGGCGCCGAACAGCTCCGCTCGGCCGAGCCGGTAGCCGCCGGCCCGAGCGAGCACGGCCGCCATGAGCTGGAAACGCCGGGCGTCCAGACCCGTCGTCTGTCGACGGGCCGGCCCGTCGACCGACCCCATCAGTGCCTGCACCTCGACGGCGAGGGCCCTCCTCCCCGCCATGGGGAGCGCGATGGCCGCGCCGGGCACCCCGACGCCCTCGAGCAGCAGACCCGTGCGGATCGATCTCGTGGAGCCCGTCCGGCGGCCATCTCGAACCACGCGGACTCGCCCTCGGCGCCGAAGCGGTTCTTCCCGCCCGAGAGCACGCGCGAAGCCAGACCGTGCGTCGCCCTTCGAACATGAGCACGACGTCGACCGCGTGCTCGAGCGCACGGGGCCCGGCGAGGTCGCCGTCCTTGGTGACGTGGCCGGTCATGACGACCGCGATCCCCTCCTCCTTGGCCATGCCGACGAGGGCGTCCGTGCAGTTCCGCACCTGCGCCACGCCTCCCGGCATCTGGGGCGCGGACGGATCGCGGACCGCTTGGATCGAGTCCACCGCGAGGAGGAACGGCGTCACGCTCCCGCGCCGTCGCCAGCACGGCGCGCCAGGTCGCGGCCCGGCGCGAAGGCGACCGCGTCCCCCGCCACGCCGAGCCGACGCGATCGGGCGGCGACCTGGCCGTGAGACTCCTCGCCGGAGACGAGCAGGCACGACCGCGGCCGTCCTCGGCGAGCCGCGAGAGGAGTTGGAGCAGCAGCGTGGACTTCCCGATCCCGGGCTCCCCCGCGAGGAGGATCACCGAGGCCGGCACGAGCCCGCCGCCGAGCACCCGGTCGAGCCCGGGATCCCGGTGGACACGCGGGGTTCGACGGCTCGGTGCCTCCTCCCGAGCGTGAGGACGGGCCCACCAGGTCGCTGCGGCGCCTCCGAGCGCGCTCTCGATCGTCCCCCACGCGCCGCACCCGGGGCACCGACCCACCCACTGCGCAACCTGCTGCCGGCACTCGGAACACGCGAAGACCGTCCGGGGCCGTGGCATGGAGCGGACGGTAGCCGGGAGGTCTGACACCCCCGTCCGAGCGGTGTCGGCGGCCACGACTACCTTCCTCTGATTAGGACCATCGGCGCGAGATCGGCGGCCGGCGGTGTGAGATCTGGACCCCGCAGCTACGAGTTGCGTCTGGCATGCCGATAGATGTCTTGACGACGAAGGAGGAACGGTCGTGGAGGTCGTACCGATCGGCGGCGGAGATGCCGGAGTGGACCAGAGCCGGACGGGCTCGCTCTCGGGCCGGCCGAGAAGCTCGCCGAGTCGATCGAGGACCTCACCGACCCGCCCGAGTTCCCCCTCGTCCTCGTGACCTGGCGTGATGCGTGGTTCGACTTCGAGGAGCCGGACCCCGAGGACGTCCGGGCCGACTATCTGGTGAACACCGTCGGATACCTGGTGCGGAGGAGCCCGCGCTTCGTGTCGGTGGCCCAGGAGATCCTTCCCGACGGCGACGGGTTCCGCGCGGTGACGCACATCCCCGTCGCTGTCGTCCAGACCATCGCACCCCTGCGCGACTCCGACGGGACCGGGATGGACGACGTGCTCGCCCTGTGAAGGCGTATACTCGCCCGGCTCGGCGCGATCGTCGCACCTGCCATGTGTCACCTGTCACGCGAAGGAGGGATGGATGATGACTGCCCACACGGTCACCGTCAGCGCGCCGCGCCCCTCCGTCTCCCGCTGAGCCGTCTCGGCTCCCACGCGGTAGCTCCCGAAGGACGCGGCGTCGCCCATGTCCGCATCTCTGCGAACGCCAACATCCCGCCGAAGGGAGCACCCGCGTTGCACGACGAAGTCTTCGAGCACTTCCTCGACGAAGGGCTCATCGAACGGGTCATCCGACCCATCAAGAGCGGCAAGGAAGCGAGCGTGCACCTCGTGCGCGCGAACCCGCGCACGACCGGTGAAGAGCTGGCGGCGCTGAAGATCTACCACCCGCTCGACCGGCGCGACTTCCGCGACGAGTCGCTCTACCGGGACGGCGAGTTCATCAAGGAGCGTCGGATCCGCGTCGCGCTGGAGAAGAAGACGCGGTTCGGTCGCGAGGTGCAGGGGGCTCTGGGTCGGCCGCGAGTGGGAGACGCTTCACGCGCTGTTCGCCGCGGGGGCGGCCGTTCCTCGTCCGATCGAGGCCACGGACAGCGCGATCCTCATGTCGTACATCGGCGACGAGGACGATGCCGCGCCCCAACTCCATCGGTATCGACCCCGAGATCAGGCGGAAGCCGAGGAGCTCCTCGAGCAGTGCCTTCACGCGATCGAACGCATGCTCTTCCACGACGTGATCCACGGCGACCTGTCCCCGTTCAACGTGCTCGTGTGGGAAGGGCGGATCTGCGTGATCGACCTCCCGCAGGCCGTCGATCCGAAGAAGAACCGCCACGCCGAGTCGCTGCTCGCCCGCGATGTCGCCCGGGTCTGCGAGCACTTCGCTCGCCGAGGGATCCTCCGCGGATCCGGCGGCGACCGCCGCCGATCTCTGGACGGCGTGGACATTCGCCGACCTCGTCCCCGAGGAGTTGCGACCGCTCCTCTAGCGACGCTTGAGTGCCGCCCCGGCGCCGGCGGATACTCCGCGCCATGCCCGGGCGCCGGATCGCCACGGTCCTGATGCTCGATGTGGTGGGGTCCACCCACGTCGCAGCCGAACTCGGCGATGCCCGCTACCGGGAGCTGTCGTCGCGGTTCAACCGGCTCCGTCCGGGCATCCCTGAAGCGCTTCGGGGGCAAGGAGGAGGACCACGCCGGCGACGGCTTCTTCGCCACCTTCCCCCAGCCGGACCAGGCGATCAGGTGCGCGGCGGCGCTCGCCGAGGAGGTTCGGAGCCTGGGCATCGAGATCCGCTCCGGCATCCACACCGGCCAGACGGAGGATCAAGCCGGCAAGACCCACGGCATCGCCGTCGTGATCGGAGCCCGCGTGATGTCGCTGGCGGACGCCGGCGAGATCCTGGTCACCAGCACCACGAAGGAGCTCGCGACCGGTTCGGGTTTCGGATTCGAGGACTTCTCCGCTCACGAGCTGAAGGGTGTGCCCGGCACCTGGCAGGTCTTCGGGGTGACGGCGGTGGACGGCGCCGAGCGGAGCGCTGCCGCTCCCGGCGGACGAGGCGGCGGAGCGGCGCGCGACGATCGAGCCGGGCACCGGCCGGGAGCGGCCGTCCTTGAAGGCGATGATCGCTGCGGGACTCGCCGTGCTGGTGGCGGTCGCCGGCGTCGCGTTCGCGGTCACTCGTGGACGCCCCGGATCGCCGCTCCGCACCCGCGTCGACCGAAGCGCTTTCGGAGGTCGTCGTGCAGGTCGATCCCGAACGGGAGCCACCGATCGTGAAGTCGATCTCGGTCCCCGTTCCGAGGGTGTCCGTGCCCGGAGTCACGCTCCCGACGTCGGCGCACTCGATGGTGGTGGGCCAGGGGGGTGTCTGGACCGTCCGGTTCCGCTACCTCTTCCACGTCGACCCCTCACGCTCGGAGATGGAAGACCGCCTGCCAGCTCGAATTCGGGATCTCGTTCTCGGTCAACCTCGCGGAAGGCTCGGACAAGATCTGGGTCGCGTACGACGGGGGCCTCGACGAGGTGAACCCGGCGACCGGTGAGCAACGGGAGGCGGTCGTTTCGGCGACGAACCGACCGGTCGCCAACGACGTCGCGGTCGGCGCGGGTTCCGTCTGGCTCGGTGGCAGCGACGGGCGCCTGGTCCGCTTCGATCCGGTGACCGGCCGCGATCTGGCCAGAACGGGCCTCGACCCGATCGATGCGATCGCGTTCGGCCACGGGTCGGTCTGGACGGTGGACACCGTTGGTGGAACGGTGACGAGGTACGACCCCGGGACGATGCGGCCCGTCGAGGAGATCGTGATGCCAACAGCCGCGGACTACCTCGTCTCGGGCGACGTGGCGGTGTGGGCGCTGTCCACGAGCCTTGGAACGCTCTCCCGGATCGACCCCGCGACGAACGACGTGAGGTACCAGGTGCCGGTGGGAGCGGATCCCTCCGGCCTGGCGGTCGGCTCCGGGGCGGTTTGGGTCGGCGACGAGGACGGGATCATCCGACGCGTGGACGAGGACACCCGGCAGGTGACGGAGATCCCGTTCGGTGCCGAGATCAGGGCTCTGGCCTTCGACGACGAGACGGACACCCTCTGGGTCGACGTCGTCTGACCCACCGAACGCGCGGCGTTCACGCCGACAGGGGACGCTCCACGGATGACCTGGCCGCGGCCCTGAGATGCCGAGAAGCCCGGTCTCCGCCGGACCGGGCTTCGGCCTTCCCGCCGCGTCCGGAGACGCGGCGTGTGACGCGGGCGCGACCTACTCGGTCGAGCCCGCGAGCTCCACGGGCGGTGTGTCGGGCGGCATGATGCCGGCGCCGTGCTCGAACGTGATCTCGCCGTCGCGCACGTCGACGATGATCGTCTCCCCGGCGCGGAACTCCTTGTAGAGGAGCTTCTCGGCGAGCGGGTCCTCCACCAGCTGCTGGATCGTGCGGCGGAGCGGTCGAGCGCCCAGGGCCTTGTCGTAGCCGCGCTCGGCGAGCAGGGTCTTGGCGTCATCGGTGAGGACGATGTCCACGTCCTTGGACTTCAGCTGCTCCTCCACGCGGCGCATCAGCAGATCGACGATCTGCTTGACGTCGTCGGGGGTGAGCGAGTGGAACACGATGACCTCGTCGATGCGGTTCAGGAACTCGGGCCGGAAGGAGCGCTTGAGCTCCTCGGTCACGTTCTCCTTCATCTTCGTGTACGTCACGGCGTCGTCGCGGGCGGCCGTGAACCCGATCCCCACGCCCTTGGCGATGTCCCGGGTGCCGAGGTTCGAGGTCATGATGATGATCGTGTTCTTGAAGTCCACCTTGTGGCCCTGTGCATCCGTGAGGTGTCCATCCTCCAGGATCTGCAGCAGCGTGTTGAACACGTCCGGGTGCGCCTTCTCGATCTCGTCGAACAGCACCACGGCGAAGGGCTTGCGGCGAACGGCCTCGGTGAGCTGTCCGCCCTCCTCGTAGCCGACGTAGCCGGGAGGCGAGCCGATCAGGCGGGAGACCGTGTGCTTCTCCATGTACTCGGACATGTCGAGCTGGATCAACGCGTCCTCGTCGCCGAAGAGGAACTCGGCCAGAGCCTTGGACAGCTCGGTCTTCCCGACGCCCGAGGGCCCCAGGAAGATGAACGAGCCCGAGGGACGGCGGGGGTCCTTCAGCCCACTCCGCGTCCTGCGCATCGCGCGGGAGACCGCGGAGATCGATTCGTGCTGGCTGATGATCCGCTTGTGGATCTCCTCCTCCATGCGGAGGAGCTTCTCCGTCTCTTCCTCGGTGAGCTTGAAGACGGGGATGCCGGTCCAGACGGAGAGCACCTCGGCGATCTCCTCCTCGCCGATCTCCGAGAGGACGTCCATCTCGCCGGCCTTCCACCGCTGCTCGCGACGCTGGCGCTCCTCCTGGAGCTGCCGCTCCTCGTCGCGGAGCGATGCCGCGCCCTCGAAGTCCTGCGCGTCGATCGCCGACTCCTTCCGCAGACGGACCTCGGCGATCTTCTCGTCGACCTCACGGACGTCGGGCGGTGCGGTCATCCGGCGGATCCGGGTGCGTCGAGCCGGCCTCGTCGATCAGGTCGATCGCTTTGTCGGGCAGCGAGCGGTCGGCGATGTAGCGGTCGGCGAGGTTCGCCGCGGCCACGAGCGCGTCATCGGTGAAGCTCACGCGGTGGTGGGCCTCGTAGCGATCCCGGAGGCCCTTGAGGATCTCGATGGTGTGCGAGACGGTGGGCTCCTCGACGACGATCGGCTGGAAGCGGCGCTCGAGCGCGGCGTCCTTCTCGAGGTGCTTGCGGTACTCGTCGCGCGTGGTGGCGCCGATCGTCTGCAACTCGCCGCGCGCGAGCATCGGCTTGAGGATGCTGGCGGCGTCGATCGCGCCCTCCGCGGCGCCGGCGCCGACGAGCGTGTGGAGCTCGTCGATGAACAGGACGATGTCGCCGCGCGTCTTGATCTCCTTCAACACCTTCTTGAGGCGCTCCTCGAAGTCACCGCGATAGCGCGAACCGGCGACGAGCGCGCCGAGGTCGAGCGTGTAGATCTGCTTGCCCTTCAGCGTCTCGGGCACCTCTTCGCGGACGATGTCCTGCGAAAGGCCCTCGACGACGGCCGTCTTGCCGACGCCCGGCTCGCCGATCAGTACCGGGTTGTTCTTGGTCCGGCGCGAGAGGACCTGCATGACCCGCTCGATCTCCTTCTCACGGCCGATCACCGGGTCGAGCTTGCCGTCGCGTGCGAGTTGGGTGAGGTTCCGGCCGAACTGGTCGAGCACCATCGAGCCCTGACCGCCACCCTCCTGCGAGCCTGCGACCTGCTCGCCCTTGCCCGCTGTGTAGCCGGAGAGAAGCTGGATGACCGTCTGACGGACGCGGTTCAGGTCCGCGCCGAGCTTCTGCAGCACCTGCGCGGCGACGCCTTCACCTTCGCGGATCAGCCCGAGCAGGATGTGCTCGGTGCCGATGTAGTTGTGTCCGAGCTGCAGCGCTTCGCGGAGCGAGAGCTCGAGGACCTTCTTGGCGCGCGGGGTGAACGGGATGTGGCCGGTGGGCGCCGCTTGCCCCTGCCCGATGATCTCTTCGACCTGTTGGCGAACGGCTTCGAGAGAGATGTTCAAGGACTCGAGGGCCTTGGCCGCGACGCCTTCGCCTTCGTGGATCAGGCCGAGCAGGATGTGCTCCGTGCCGATGTAGTTGTGGTTGAGCATCCTCGCTTCTTCTTGGGCGAGGACGACCACCCGCCGGGCTCGGTCGGTGAATCGCTCGAACATGTGCTACATCCCTCCAGGCGGCGACCCGTCCGTCCGGCCCCGGGGATCTTCGGACTCCGTCCTACCCCCGAGGTGCATGAGGCGCCGCTCCCTCGCGGTGGCAGCGCCTCTCTGCACGCAGTATACCCAGCGCCCCCGATACGCCAGCATGCCGCCCAACATCCGCTCCGTTCACTCCGGGATCTCGTCCCGATCCAACTCTCGTTTCAGTCTTCGGAAGAACCGAGCCCGGGGATGAGTCCCGGACGATCTTTCCCAGGGGTGAGACGAGGCATAGACCTTTCGGACCAGAAGGACCACCCGGACGGCCGTTGGCATCCCGGGGCTCCGGCTGTCAGCATCGTGGCGACGCTCCTCGTGTCCCCACATGGGAGCCCCTCCCCAGCGTTCGGAGGTCCGGCCTTCCCCATGTGGACACCATGGAGAAAGGGAGCGAGACAGTGCGCGTGCTCGTCGTCGATGATCACCCCGCATTCCGGAAGGCACTCGCATCCGCCCTGCAACTCGTCGGCGATATCGAGATCGCGGGTGAGGCCTCGGGCGGCGAAGACGCATGCGTCGGAGCGAAAGAGCTCCAGCCCGACGTCGTCCTGATGGATCTCTCGATGCCCGACATCTCCGGCATCGAGGCGATGCAGCGGATCCATTCGTCGACCCCGGAGCTCCCTGTCGTGATCCTCACCGCCCATGCGGACGAGGGCGTCGAGCGAGCGGCCCGTGGGGCCGGCGCCTCGGGGTTCGTCGCGAAGGGACGAGGGCTCCAGGACATCCTCCGAGCGCTGCACGAGGTGACGGCCGCGAGCTGAGCCTCGCGATAGGGTCCCTGCGTGGGATGCCTCGTCGTCCTGCTCGTCCTTCTCCTGCCTCGCACGATCATGATCGTCCTGTGGCTGTTCTCCAGTTACCTCTCGACCGCGTTCGGGACGTGGGTCTGGCCGTTGATCGGCTTCTTCGTGCTCCCGACGACGACGCTCGGCTACGCGGTGGCCCAGAACCGTTACGGGGGCGTGCGTGGTGTCGGACTCGTCCTGGTGATCCTGGGCGTCCTGGTCGACCTCGGTGCGCTCGGAGGCGGAGGCAGGGGCGCCGGGAAGCGTCGGACCGGAGATCGCTGAGTGCCGAACGACGGGGGCCGGTTCGCCTTCGGCGAGCCGGCCCCCATGGATGCCCCGGGTGCGTCGGGGCCACCCCCTGTTTCCCCAGCCGCGCCTCACCGATCGCTCGGCGCCGCGCTTCCGGGCCATCCGGGTCGTTCGTGACCCACCCGAACGTATCCACGGAGCTGCACGAGGGATGTCACGGGCGTGACAGCCTGCGGGTGCCGTTCGTACCGGCCGAAGGGTGACGGAGGTCACGTCCGGGTCAGTCCAGCGCCTCCGGGCGGTGAGCGGGGAACATGATGAGGTCGCGAAGCGAGGCGGCCTCCGTCAGGACCATGAGCAGGCGGTCGATGCCGAGACCCAACCCTCCGGCAGGCGGCATCCCGTGCTCGAGCGCCCGGAGGAAGTCCTCATCGAGCGGATGCGTCTCCTCGACGCCCGCCGCCTTCAGTTGCTGTTGGAGCTCGAGCTTCGCACGCTGCTCGAGCGGATCGGTCAGCTCCGAGAACGCCGTTACGAGCTCGACCCCGCCGATGATCAGGTCGAAGTGCTCCGTCAGGCCGGGATCCTTCCGGTGCGGCCTGGCGAGCGGCGACACCTCCCGGGGGAAGTCGCAGACGAACGTCGGCTCGACGATCGTCGCCTCGACGAGCTTCTCGAACAGTTCCACGACGATCTTCCCGGGGCCCCACACGTCGTCGACGGCCACGTCGTGACGTAATGCGATCGACGGGAGATCGATGCGCTCGAGCGTGATCTCCTCACCCGTCGCGGTCGACACGGCGTCGAGCATCGCGAGCCGACGGAACGGGGGTGCGAGGTCGATCGCCTGTCCTCTCCAGGGGACCGTGAGGTCCCCGGCGGCGCGGCCCATGATGGGGCTCACCGCGCGGGCGCACGCGCGGATGAGCGCCTCCGACAGCTCCATCATCGTCGTGTAGTCGCCGTAGGCCTGGTACGCCTCGAGCATCGAGAACTCCGGGTTGTGGTCGCGGTCGATCCCCTCGTTGCGGAAGTTCCGCCCGAGCTCGTAGACGCGCTCGATCCCACCGACGAGGAGTCGCTTGAGGTAGAGCTCGAGCGAGATCCGGAGCTTCATCTCGATGCCGAGCGCGTCGTGGAAGGTCGTGAACGGCCGCGCGTTCGCGCCGCCCGCCACCGTCTGGAGGATCGGACCCTCGGACTCGACGAAGCGGCGTTCGTGCAGCACCTCGCGCGCAGCCCGGAGGACCGCCGCGCGCGCGGCGAAGAGGCGGCGGGGAGTCTCGTCCGCGATCAGATGGAGGTAGCGACGCCGCTGCTGCAGATCCGGGTCCCTGAGGCCGTGCCACTTCTCCGGCAGTGGACGGAGCGACTTCGTCAGCATCGCCCAGCGGGTGACGAAGACCGAGAGCTCGCCACGACGCGTCGTCCCGACCGGGCCGGTGGCCGCGACGATGTCCCCGAGATCCACCTCGTCGAGGAGTGCGAACGGCTCGGGGTCCAGCTCGGCCTGGTTGCAGACGAGCTGGAGGTCGCCGCTGCCGTCACGGAGCGTGAGGAACTTCAGCTTCCCCATGTCCCGCTTCAGGACCACGCGACCGGCGACGGTGACCGTCTCCTCGGCTCGATGGTCCGGGGGAAGGCCCGCGTACCGGTCGCGGAGGTCCGCGGTCGCGACGGGCTCGTCCACGCCGAGCGCGTCCTTCAGGGTGAGCGCGAACGCCCGGTCCCCGAGCCGCTCGAGCGATGCGCGTCGGGCTCTGAGGACCTCCTCCTCGCGCGAGGGGCCGCTCGTGTCCGCCGGTTCAGTCATCCACGTTCTTCTCGTGGACCAGTCGCAGACCTTCGAGGGTCAGGAACGGCTCGTGGTGATCGATCGTGCGGCAGTGGGGGATGACCACCGTCGCCAGCCCGCCGGTCGCGATCGTGGTGGCGCCGCCGAGTTGGCGCCGGATCCGGTCGACGATCCCGTCGACCTCGCCCGCCGTGCCGAACACGAGCCCCGACTGGATCGCCTCGACCGTGTTCTTGCCGATCACGGATGCTGGGGCCTCCATCTCGACGCGGGTGAGCCTCGCCGCGCGCCGGACCAGCGTCTCGGCGGAGATCTGCAGACCGGGCGCGATGACCCCGCCGAGGAACTCGCCGTGCTCGGAGACGACGTCGAAGTTGGTCCCCGTGCCGAAGTCCACGACGATCGACGGGCCGCCGAACCGCGTGTACGCGGCCAGCGTGTTCACGATCCGGTCCGCGCCGACCTCCCGCGGATTGTCCGTGAGCACGGAGACGCCGGTCTTGGTCCCGGGACCGACCACCAGCGGCTCGAAGGACAGGTAGCGAGCAGCCATCTCGCGGAGCTGCTGCGTGACGTCGGGGACGACCGAGGCGATACAGAGGCCCGAGAGCTTCTCGAGGGACAATCCTCGATGCTCGAGCAGCCCCGCGAACACGAGCGCGATCTCGTCGGCGGAGCGCTCTGGCTGCGAGGACAGGCGCCAGGTGTGGACGAGCCCCGGGCCGTCGAAGACCCCGAGCACCGTTTCCGTGTTGCCGACGTCGGCCGTGAGCAGCATCGCGCACTCCCCGTGGACGGATGCGAGCAGGAACGGTCCATCGTGGCCCACCGGCCCTGCGGCGACAACCCGCTCAGCGCGCGGCCGCGGGCGCGGGGAGCAGCAGGTTGTCGATGAGACGCGCGGACGGGAACCGCGCGGCGACGAGGGCCCGCGCGGGTCCGTCCACGCGCGTGATCGCCTCGAAGGTGTCGTCCCGGACCACGGCGACGTAGTCGGGCCGCGCCTTCGCTGTCGCTCCGATCTCTCGGGCCATCGCCGCGACGAGCACCGCCGTCTCCCGCTCGCCGGCCCGCGCCAGACCCGCCGCCTCGGACAGGGCGAGGAAGAGGCAGCCGGCCTGCTCCCGCTCCTCCGGGCTGAGCCGGGCGTTGCGGGACGAGCACGCGAGACCGTCGGACTCGCGAACGGTGGCGACCGGCACGATCGTGACGGGCAGCCCCTCCTCGCGCACCATCCGCCGGACGAGGAACAGCTGTTGGGCGTCCTTCAGGCCGAAGACGGCGCGGCACGGCCCCGTCACGTCGAAGAGGCGATGGACCACCTTCAGCACACCGCGGAAGTGCCCGGGCCTCGCCGCGCCCTCGAACGTGTCTCCGACCGGCCCCGGATCGGGCTCCGGGAGGAGGACTCCGTCCGGGTAGACCTCGTCGATCGGCGGCGCCCAGACCGCGTCGACGCCCAACCGTGCGCAGATCTCCAGGTCCCCGGCCTCGTCGCGGGGATACGCGGCGAGATCCTCGCCGGAACCGAACTGGGCGGGGTTCACGAAGATCGTCACGAGCAGGTGACGAGCCTCTTCCTGCGCTCGTCGGATCAGCGACGTGTGACCGGCGTGCAGGGAACCCATCGTCGGGACCAGCCCCACGTCACCCTCGGTCCGCCAGGCGGCCGTCAGGCGATGCACGTCCTGAGCGGTCCGGATCAGGTCCATCCGGCCAGCACGTCGTCCACGGCGCCCCGCGATGCGGGAGAGGCCCGCCCGGAACGTTCCGCGAGCTGCAGGGTCGATCTCGCCAGCGCGACGTAGACGGGGACGAGCTCGGGAGCGTGCCGCTCCAGGGCTTCGAGGTTCCGCCGGACCGTCCCCGCGTCGCCGCGGATGGCAGGGCCCGTCAGTGCTCGAGCGGCGCCCAGCTGCTCGACGTGGTCGAGGGTCGCCCGCTGCAACGGAGCCATCGCCGCTCGTGGGTCGGGAGCCCCGGCCGCCTCGAACAACGACTCGGCGATCGCGGACACCGTCACGAGCGAGTTGGACGCGAAGACGGCGGCCGCGTGGTACAGGGGCCGCAGCTCGTCCGCGAGGGCGAACGGCACGCCGTGGAGGTCCTCGACGAGCCGTTCTCCGACGCGTGCGCCCTCGGCATCGTCCGCGGTCACGGCGATCCAACAGCCGGGCAGACCCTCCAGCGCGGCCTCGACGTCCGGGAACGTCTGGAGGGGATGCAGGGCGAGGCGGCGTGCACCCATCCCGACGGTGGCCCGGAGCGCGTCGAGCCCGAGGGAGCCGGAGAGATGCAGGACGCAGGTACCCGTTGCCAGCACCCCGGCCGTGACGAGCGCGGCCACCGTCGGTTCGATCGCATCGTCGGGCGTGCCGATCACGACGAGCTCCGCCGCCGCGGCCGCGTCGGCGGGCTCTCGCACGGGGACCCCCGGGAGATACCGGGCGGCGCGATCCGGGGTCCCGGCCCTGCCGGTCACTCCCACGACCTGATGTCCGGCTCGCTGGAGCAGGACCGCCACGGCCGTGCCCACCGTGCCCGCACCGATCACCGCGACCTTCATCGGAGCGAGTATGGCAACAGCGGCCTTGGAGCCGTCACAAGCCGGCGATGGGCTCCTGGACGATCCACGCGAGCGGTCCGGCGGGGGTCGGAGCCCTCTCCGGCCCGTTGATCAGCTTCAGCTCGTGGTGCTGCAACACGTACAGCGACCCGCCCGTCGCCACGTACGCGGTCCCGTCATCCGCGTACGCGGCGAAGGTGAAGCCACGGTCGGAGCCCACCCAGCGAGGCTGGATCGACCGATCTCCGGTCGCGAGGAGGGGAAGCTCCCAGAGGCCGGGCCGGCCATCGCCCACCCTTCCGACGACGAGCGCAACCCACGCGTCTGGGCCGTACGCCAGCACCTCGTCCACCTGCAGCGGCGCGCCACCGACCAGATACGGCACGGGCGGTCCACGGAACTGGCCGTACAACGACGCCCTCCCGGTCACGCCGGCCGGGCCCGGGTTGCTCCCGCTCCAGCCCTCCGCCGAAGCGGGATCGATCGACGGGAGGTCTGCGCTCGGAGTGACGATCATGTCCCCGTCGGGCGACACCGAGATCAAGGCGTGATCGGAAAGGAGGAGGCCTGCGTCGCTGTACCCCGCGCCGACGACGTCCACCCCGCGCGGTCCGAGCCTGGTGAGGAAGTGCCCGAGGCTGGTCCGGCCGACGGAGAGGACGTCCCCGCAGAGTGTCTCCCGCGACACGCGGTCCCGCCCGGGACGATCCACGTGCGCGGCGGACACCGATACCGTCCGACGGCATCCTTCCGATGGCGGCCCGCGGTCGACGAGGAGCGCCTCGCCCGGTCGCGCCCAGGTGACGATCGTCCCTCGTCCCAGCCGCTCGGGCTCCGCCTCGACCTCGAGGGAGTCGAGCACCGAGGCCTCGAGCACGCCCTGTCCGCGAGCGGACGTGATGCCGAGCCACCCCAAGCCGGGCGACCTCACGTTCACCAGCTCCAGCGGATCAGGGATCAGCGGACCCCTCTTCACCTCGCCCGAAGCGAGGTTCCATCGCCACAGGCGCGCCGACCCTCCGCGGTCCGCCGTCGCGTAGACCAGGATGCCCGTCTGCCCCCGAGGCGGCACCATGGGGGCGTCCCGTCTCGGATCGGGATGCGGACCACCCCGCGAGAGGAGAACGATCACGGAGAAGACCGTCCCCACGGTGACGAAGACCGATCGGGAGCTCGTCGTGACGGATCGGGCCTCGGACGGGGCACGGTCCTCCCCGGCTTCGAGGGACACGTTGGCGGGGAGGGTCCGGTCCCGGCTCACGCTCCGCGGCGGCGGCGGCCGGTAGAGGGGCGCGCCGCACGCAGGGCACGAGGCGGAGGCGCTGTCGCCGACCCGGTCGCACCGGAGGCAGGTCGCGGTCACGGGCGCACCGCCAGCGGAGGGGCGGACGGGGTGACGCCGTCGGCGCCAACACGCAGGTCCTTCAACCTCGTGCCGTCGGGCAGGATCGGGTCCGCGACGAGCTCGAGGAGCGGCAGGAGGACGAACGCGCGCTGCGACAGCCGAGGATGCGGCACGACGAGGTCTGCCTCGTCGATGGTCTCCTCGTCGAACAGGAGGAGGTCGATGTCGATCGAGCGCGCTCCCCAACGCTCCTTACGGACGCGTCCCAGGCGCTCCTCCACCCGATGCGCCACGTCGAGCAGGTCCCGGGCGGAGAGATCGGTCTCCACACGGATCACGGCGTTCAGGTAGTCGGGCTGTGGCGGCCCGCCCACGGGCGCCGTCTCCCAGACCCCGCTGGACGCCACCACCCGCAGTCCGGGTTCCCCGTGGAGCAGGTCGACCGCGCCCTGCAGGTTCGTGAGGCGGTCGCCCAGGTTCGACCCGAGCCCGAGGAACGCGACGGTCCCCACCGGGTCCCTCGTCACTCGCCGGCGGCGATCGTGGCCCCCGCGGCCACCCCATCGATCCCGAGACGGCCGGCGGCGTTCGGCTTGTGGACCACCGCCGTCACCCGGCCCACATGCGGGAAGGAGCTGATCCGGCGGGCGATCGCGTCGGCCATCGCCTCGATCAGGTCGAAGGATCCGTCCTCCACGATCTCGCGCACGGCCTCCGTGACCCCGCGGTAGTCCGCCGTGGCGTCGATCGAGTCGCGCGGAGCATCCACCTCGATGTCGAGGTCCACGACGAAGGGCTGCGGTTGGTCCTTCTCGCCGTCGCGCGCTCCGTGGCGGCCCTCGGCGCGGATCCCCGTCAGGAACAGGCGGGCTCGGGTCATGGCGAAGCCTCCTCGTCGTCGTCGGGCACGAACCAATCGTCGCGCTCGTCCTCCTCCAGGTCCAGCCAGGGCGGGCGTCGTTCGAGCTGGATCCGCACGACGCCGTCATGGGCGTGGCCCGCTCGGTGCGGCTCCCGCAGGTAGCGGGCCCGCAGGTACTCGAGGATCATCGGGGCGATCGTGGCGGCGGCCTCATCGGTGAGATCGTGACCGCATCCGGGCAGGAGCCCGAGCGTCGACGTCGCGATCGCGTCGTTCAACTCCTCGGCCACCGACACCGGCACCACGGCGTCGTCCTCTCCCCAGAGCAGGAGCACGGGGAAATCGAAGGACGCGAGGATCCCGTCGTCGGCAGCGGGTGTCCGAGGCGCGTCGAGGAGGACCATCGCGTCGACCCCGCCCTCGGCGGCCAGGATCTGCGCGAGCGACCCGCCCGTCCCGTGGCCGATCACGCCGCACCGCTCCCCACCGAGCGCGCCCCGTACGACGTCGATAGCGGCCGACCCGTCCCCTGGAGGGAGATCGGGCGTGAGCACGCGGAATCGCGACTCGAGGAGCGGCACGAACTCCTTCCACTGCTCGCTCGATCGGCCCTCGTCGTGGAGGAGGAGCAGGATCGGATCCTTGCCGGTCACGGGCGCCCTCGCGCGATCGCGTCCGCCACCCGGAGCGCCTGGACCGTCGGGGCGACGTCGTGGACCCGGACGACGTCCACGCCCTGCGCAGCGCACCACACCGCGGCGGCGATTGAGCCGTCCCGTCGGTCGGTGGCGTCGGCGACGCCCGCCAGCTCGCCGATGAATCGCTTGCGCGACGCTCCCGCGAGGACGGCCGCGCCGAGCTCGCGGAACGAGCCGATCGATCGCAGGAGCGCGAGGTTGTGCTCGAGGTTCTTTCCGAACCCGATCCCGGGGTCGATGCAGAGGCGGTCGCGGCCGATCCCGGCCGCGACGGCCGCCTCGATCCGCTCGGCGAGGAACGCGCGCACCTCGGCCACCACGTCGTCGTAGTGAGGATCGGCCTGCATCGTCTTCGGCTCCCCACGCATGTGCATCAGGACCATGCCCGCCCCGCTGCGGGCCGCCGCATCGAACATCGCGGGGTCGGTGCCGGCGCCGATGTCGTTCACGACGTCGGCGCCGGCGGCGAGGGCCTGCTCAGCGACCGACGGCGTGCGCGTGTCCACCGACAGGAAGGCCTCCGGCGCTTCGCGCCGAAGGCCTTCCAGCACCGGCAGCACGCGTAGCGCCTCCTCCTCCGACCCCACCGGTTCGGACCCGGGCCGGGTCGACTCGCCACCAACGTCGAGCACGTCGGCACCCTCCTCGAGCAGCCGGAGCCCGTGGCGCACCGCGGCATCCGCGTCCGCGAACATCCCTCCGTCGCTGAACGAGTCGGGCGTGACGTTCACGATGCCCATCACGAGCGTCTGCGACCCGAGCGCGAGCTCGCGGTCGCGGCAGCGCCAGACGCGGTCCATGGACCGATGGTAGTGGGCATGCGCGGATCGCTCAGCGCATGCCGATGTGATCCATCGCCTCCTGGCGGGTGCGGGCGTCGGATCGGAAGAGCCCTCGAACCGCCGAGGTCACGGTGACGGCGCCGGCCTTCTTGATCCCTCGCATCGTCATGCACAGGTGCTCGGCCTCGATCACCACGAACACCCCGCGCGGCGTGAGCGCGCGATCGATCGCCTCGGCGATCTCGGTCGTCAGGCGCTCCTGGACCTGGGGCTTCTTCGAGAGCAGGTCGACGACCCGCGCGATCTTCGACAGACCCGTGATCTGTTGCGCCTTGTTCGGGATGTACGCGACGTGCGCCTTCCCGGCGAACGGGATCAGGTGGTGCTCGCAGAACGACTGCAGCGGGATGTCGCGGACCATGATCATCTCGTCGTGGTCGGCGCCCTCCACCACCGTGACGAGCTCCGAGGCGTCCTTGCCGATCCCGGCGAACGTCTCCTCGTACATGCGAGCCACGCGGGCGGGCGTCTCCCGCAGTCCGCCGCGGTCGGGGTCCTCGCCGATCCCCTCGAGGATCAGGCGTACGCCTTCCTCGACCTTCGTTGCGTCGAACGAGTCGGGTGGCCCGAGGAGATCCATCGCGCGGATGCTACCGGGGAACCAGCGCGTCCAGGGCGGCGGGGAGGCCGCCGAGGTTGGGAAGCTCGCCGGCGCGTGGGAGATCGCTCGACTCGTCCAGCCGGTTGATCCAGACGCACGGGAGCCCGAGCTGCGCACACGGCTCGACGTCGTGATACAGCGATGCCGCCACGTGGACGTGGCGCGCCCGGTCGGCCGAGGTCGTTCGGAAGAACGTGTCCCAATGTTCGTACGCGGGCTTGTACGAGCCGGCCTCTGCCGCCGTGATCCGCAGATCCACCTCCACCCCGATCGTCTTCAGCGAGGCGGCGAGCATGTCCGGGTCGGTGTTCGACAAGATCGCGAGCTTCCAGCCACGATCGCGCAGCTCACCGAGCGCTCTCGGCACCTCGGGGAACGGTCGCCACGACGGCACGGAGTCGGCGAGCGCGTCGTCCTGCCCCGGAGGGACCTCGAGCTCATCCTCCTCGGCGATCGTGCCGAGCGTCTCACGCAGGACCTGCCGATAGGTGATGCCCCGCCCGGCCTGGATGCGCGGCTCCACGTCGTGGTAGCGCTGGAACAGCCGATCGCCCGCTTGGTCCGGCCAGACCTTGACGAGCGCCCTGCGAACGCCTCCGTCCCAGTCGATCAGCGTGCCGTAGCAGTCGAACGTCGCCCAGCGGTCCGTCATCGCAGACGTTCCCTCACCGACGGAGCGGTCCCGGCGCGTCGGGAGGGGGGAACATCTCGGTCCGCGACACCGCGAGGCCGGCGCTGCGGACCTCCGGGGCGCGGGGCGCCCGCTTCTCGACGGCCATGAAGAACGCCTCCACCTCGTCGCGATCCAACGTCTCCTTCTGCAGCAGCAGGGCCGCGAGCTCGTCGAGCCGCTCCCGGTGCTGGGTCAGGATCTCGAGCGCTACGTCGTGCGCCTCGTCGATCAGCCGGCTGATCTCCTGGTCGATCTCGAACGCGACGGCCTCCGAGTAGTCGGGCGTGGACGCCCAGTCGCGGCCGAGGAACACCTCGCCCTGCTTCTGCCCGAGCGTCCTCGGCCCGATCGCGTCACTCATCCCGTGCTCGGTCACCATCTGGCGGGCGATCTTCGTGGCGCGCTCGATGTCGTTGCCTGCGCCGGTCGAGATGTCGCCGGCGATGATCTCCTCCGCGACCCGTCCGCCCATCAGCATCGCGAGCTCGTCGCGGAGCTCCTCGCGCGTCATCATGAACTTGTCCTGCTCGGGGAGCGTGAGCGTGTACCCGAGGGCGCGGCCGCGCGGGATCACGGTGATCTTGTGGACCTCGTCGGTGTTCGGGAGGACGTGCGCGACCATCGCGTGACCGCCCTCGTGGTAGGCGATCAGCCGTCGCTCCTGCTCGCTCATCACGCGGCTCTTGCGCTCCGGCCCGGCCATCACCCGGTCGACGGCTTCCTCGACCTCCTTCATCGTGATCGTCTTCTTGGACCGTCGCGCCGCGAGGAGCGCGGCCTCGTTGATCACGTTCGCGAGATCGGCGCCCGTGAAGCCGGGGGTGCGCCGCGCCAGGATGTCGAGATCGACCCCCGGATCGAGCGGCTTGCCCTTCGCGTGGATGTGGAGGATCGCCTTCCGGCCCTCGAGGTCGGGCCGGTCGACGACGATCTGTCGGTCGAAGCGCCCCGGCCGAAGCAGAGCCGGATCCAGGATGTCGGGTCGGTTCGTGGCGGCCATCAGGATCACCGTCGACCGTTGGTCGAAACCATCCATCTCGACGAGCAGCTGATTCAGGGTCTGCTCGCGTTCGTCGTGGCCGCCGCCGAGCCCCGCGCCGCGATGGCGGCCGACGGCGTCGATCTCATCGACGAACACGATCGCCGGGGCGCTCGCCTTCGCCTGCTCGAACAGGTCACGGACCCGGGCGGCGCCGACGCCGACGAACATCTCGACGAAGTCCGACCCGCTGATCGAGTAGAACGGCACGCCCGCCTCCCCCGCGACCGCCCTCGCGAGGAGGGTCTTGCCGGTGCCGGGAGGGCCGAACAGGAGGACACCTCGGGGATCTTCGCTCCCATCGCCTGGAACTTCGACGGGTGCTGCAGGTACTCCTTGACCTCCTCCAGCTCCTCGATCGCCTCGTCCACGCCGGCGACGTCCTTGAACGTGGTTTTCGGCTGATCCTTCCCGACGGTCTTGTGCCGGCTGCGACCGAACTGCATCACGCGCCCGCTGCCGCCCTGGGCGCGATTCATCATCCAGAGCAGGAGCCCGGCGAGGAGCAGGATCGGCAGGACGTAGTAGAGGAGGCTCACGAGACCGCTGGGCTTCTGCGACGTGGCGTGGATGGGAACATCGGCTTCCCGAAGCTCGTTCGCGATGTCGTCGGCAAGGTCCACGGTGAAGGTGGCGACGTATTCCGTGCCGTCCGTGAGCTCGCCGCGGACCACTTGATCGCCTTCGAGGATCTCCGCGTTGCGGATCCGCCCGTCCTCGAGGAAGGCCCAGAACTCCGAGAGGTCGATCTCCTCCGCCGTCTCGGGGCGCTGGACGAGCGACAACACGCCGAAGAACACGAGCACCGCGCCGAGGATCCACAAGGTCGGCGTGCGAGCGAGGCGTCGGAACGGAGGTTCGGGCTGGGCCACGGATCGCCTCTTTCAGGGCCACAGAGAGCCGTTTCGGGGATGCGACGGGGCCCGGCATGTACGCGCCCCGAGCCCGTCAGCAAGGGTAGCACCCGTCCCTGCTGCGACAGGTCGCGCTACCGGATGCCCGTGTCGACGAACACCTCGATCTCGGTGAACGAGCCCTCCTCGACCGTGACGGTCTGCGGCTCCGTGGTCGGCGGCGTCGATGCCGCGTCGATCGTCACCTCGTAGGTCCCCGGCGAGAGCGGGAGCTCGAAGCGGCCGTCGGCATCGGTGGAGGCGGTGAATGCCTCGCCGGAATCCGTCGCGGTCGCGACGACGGTGCCTTCCCAGGGGAGATCCGGACACGGAGAGTCCGCCATCTCGACGGGGCACTGGGGGCCGGCGAGCGCTCGACCACGGACGCCCGAGGCGCCGTCACCGTCGCCGGGGCCGTCGCCGCACGCGGCGAGGATGATGACGAGGAGGAGAGCGATCCGCTTCACACCGACTTCGACGTGCGCGAGCGCCCGGGTGGTTCCGCTAGCCGCCGTACGCCTCCGGCTTCAAGGTGGCGATGTAGGGGAGGTTGCGGTACCGCTCGGCGAAGTCGAGCCCGTAGCCGACCACGAAGTCGGGCGGGATGTCGAACCCGACGTAGCGGATGTCGAGCGGGACCTTCTGGATACCGGTCTTCCGCAGGAGCGCGGCGACCTCGAGCGAGGCGGGTTTCCGCGCGGCCAGGTTCTTCAGCAGGTACTTGAGCGTGAGCCCGGAGTCCACGATGTCCTCGACGAGCAGCACGTCCATCCCCTCGAGATCGTGATCGAGGTCCTTCAGGATCCGCACCACGCCCGAGGTCTTCGTCGCCGCCCCGTAGGAGGACACCGCCATGAAGTCGAACTCCAGCGGGAGCCGCACGTAGCGTGCGAGGTCCGCCATCACGACGAATGCTCCTTTCAGGACGCCAACGAGCAACAACGAGGAGCCTTCGTAATCCGCCGAGATCTGCTCGCCCATCTCGGCGAGCTTGCCCTGGATCTCCTCCGAGGAGATCAGGACGCGTTCGATGTCGGGCTGGTATGCCTGCACGTAGTCGGTCAGTGTAGAGACCGCTGCCATCGCTCCCCCTTCGCGCGTCGAAGAACCCATCAACTCTCGCGGGGAATCCGGGGAAGAACGAGTGACGCGAACGTACCCCTTCTCGCGGACGGCCTTCAAGCCTTCGGGAAGATCTCGTCTCCGTCCCGGCCGGCCCTCCGCGAGATCGAGCACGGCGTCGATCGCCTCTTTCGACCACGGAGCGGTCCAGTCGCCCGACAGCGCGTCGTAGGCAGCCAGACGGATCACTCGGGAAGCGACGGGTGGCGAGAGGGCCGTGAGCTTCCTCGCATCGAACCGCACCTCGCCCCCGCGGTCGCTCTCGATCGTCTCCCGGTACGCGGCCACGGCGGCGGCGTTGAGCTCGTCCCGATCGGCCCGGAGGAGATCGGCGGTGCGGACGATCGACCTGGTCACGCCTCGGCCCGTCTTCGCCTCGAGCGCGGGCAGCACCTCGTGCCGGATCGCCGCCCGGAGGTAGCGGCGATCCTCGTTCATCGGATCGCGGCGGGGCCGCAGGTGGAGCGCGCCACAGAACGCTTCGACCTCGGCACGCGCAACGTCGAGGAGCGGTTGCACGATGCGAGCGCGCTCCCCGTGTCCGGGATCGATCCCGGCCATCCCTTCCAGGCCGGAGCCCCGGACCAGGTTGAGCAGCACCGTCTCCGCCTGATCGTCGAGGGTGTGCCCTTCCGCCGTGGCTTCGGCCTCGATCTCACGACGAACGTCGTTCGATGCTTCGCCTCGCCGAGCCGTGGCCCAGGCTTCCACCGAGACGCCTCGCTCCGGCCGGTCGCTCGCTTCTCGGAGATGGAAGGTCAGCTTCAGCCGCTCGGCGAGCCTCCGCACGTAGACGGCGTCCTTCGCGGAATCGGGCCGGAGCTTGTGGTCGAAGTGGAAGACCGCGAGACGGATCCTGAAGAGCCGCCTGAGGTACCAGAGCGAGTAGAGGAGGCACACCGAGTCGGGGCCGCCGCTGCAGGAGACGAGGATCAGGTCCCCGGGCGCGAACAGGTCGTGCTCCCGCGCCGTCTTCGTGACCCGCTCGAGCACCTTGGCGACGGCCGGCGGCCGGCGCGGCACGTCAGCTCCCGGCGACGCGCGCGACCCAGGCAGAAGGTTCGGCGATCTCCTCCACCGTGGGGAGCCCTTCGGGTGCGAGCCAGACGCGGTTGAGCCCGTCCATCCCCGCGCGCGACACGACCTCTCGGACGAACCGCTCGCCAGCGTCGTACTGCTCGATCTTCTTGTCGAATCCGATCGCGCGCTGGAAGGAGCGCTCGATCCCGCCGGCGCGCCGCCGCCGCTCGGCAAGCGCCTTGCGCATCCGGCCGAGATCCTTCACGTGGTCCTTCGCGACCTCGTTCATCACGAAGGAGGCATGCCCCTCGAGCAGGGACATCACGCCCTGGACGTGCCGCACGATCTCGCGCTGCTCGTCGTTCAGCAGGAGGAACAGTCCGCCCATGCCGCGGACGTCGGCACCGGCGCGCGCCTCGTCGATCGCCCGGCGGAGCTGTTTCCCGAGATCGTTCGACTCCAGGCTCACCGTGCCGAGGTACCGATCCACCTGACCGCGGATGTGGTCGCGCAGCCACGGCGCCGACCCGAACTGCACGCGATGGGTCACCTCGTGGACCGCGATCCACAATCGGAAGTCGCGGGGCGGAAGGAGGAACCGTTGCTCGACCTCCGCCACGTTGGGACCGACGAAGTAGAGCAGCCCTTCGTCGTCGGGCGGGAGGAAGGCGTCGTACTGGCCGAGGACGCGGCGCGAGACGTAGCCGAGGAGCGCACCCGCCTGCGCGCCGAGCGCCTTCCGGCGGAGCGAGCCGTTGCCGGAGCCTTTCGCGAGGATGCGGCCGGCCAAGGGCTCCAGCATCCGTTGGAGACCGTTCAGGTTCGCGCGGATCCATTCGCTCCTCGCCATGACCCACGCGCGCGATCGGAACCCGCTCGGGTCCAGCGAGGTGAACTCGGTGATCCGCTGCTCCGCGAACGGGGTGAGCTCCGCGAAGTCCTCGCGCATGCGGGCGCGTTCGGACGCGGGGACGGAGACGCCGGGGCCGGCCACGCGCCGACCGATCGAGAGCGCGGCGTCCCAGTCCGCCAGCCGGGCGGCCTGCGACCCCATGGACCAGTCGACCTGCGTGGCGTCCATCCCGACAGGCTACGCGCTCGGCGAGGCTAGGCCTCGCCGGCCGCCTTCTTGCGAGCGGCGATCATCGCCGCGCGCCGCGCCTGTCCCTCCGCAACCCGCTTGTCCGTCCCTTTGTCGAGGAGCTCCTTCAACGTTCGGTCGAAGACCTCCTGATCGAGGGAGACCTCGGCATGCGCTGCAGGCGCGGGGGCCGGAGCGGAGGCTTCGGCGGCGGGCGTCTCCCTCGTCTCGGTCGCGGCGTCCGCCTCGGCCGGAGCTGCCTCGCTCGCGGGCTCGGCCTGTGGCGCCTCGGTGGAAGGGGCCTCGGCCCCGGGGCCTGCCTGAGCGGGAGTCGCGGGTGCGGGTGCTGCGGGGGCGGCGGGCGGCGGGTGCCGGAGCCGCGGCGGCGGGGGCTGCAGCTGCCGCCGGCGCGGCGGCGACGCCGGCCGGTTGCGGTAGCGGCGGCGGCGCGACGACGACGGGCACGGCGGCCTTGATGTCCACCGTCCGGCGCGGGAGCTCCTGGCCCGGTCGGACGCGGTCGGCGCGCACCACCTTCAGGGTCGATTCGTCGGTGGAGAACCGGGGCGCGAAGCGGATGTAGCCGGCCACCAGCAGGAGGATCACGATCAGTCCGATGATGCCGAGCAGGATCGCCATCCCGTGGACCCAGCCGCCCGTGTTGAGCTCGGGGCTGACGGAGGGGTCGATCGGCGTCTGGGCGAACGCGACCCCTGCCGAAAGAACGACGAGGACGGAGGCAAGCACGATCGCTCGGAAGGCTCTCATCCGCCGCGATTCTCCCAACCTGCTCGCTCCTTTCGCAACTCCTCGGTGGGACTCCATGGATGTCAGGGAGCCGGAGATGGGATTCGAACCCATGACCTACCACTTACGAGGCGGTTGCTCTACCACTGAGCTACTCCGGCGGACGAGGCAGGATACCAACGGCCCTGGTCGGGACGGGTACGGGTGCTGCCATCACCTCGTGCCCACAGGGCTCCCCCGTTGGCTGCGAGCGCGGCAGGCGCCATGATGCGACCCATGGCGACCACCGAGACCGACCCCATCGGCCCCGTCCACCGCGTGATGGTGGGCACGGACCGCTCCGAGACCGCGACGAGGGCCGTGGCGTGGGCCGCGTCGTTCGCCGAGCGGTTCGGCGCCGAGCTCCACGTCGTCCAGGTGATCGTGCCGGAGCACGCCGCCGACACGGAGCACGGCGCCGCCGAGGCGACGCGGGCCCGGAGCGCGGCCGACGAGCTGCAGGTCTACACCACGCAGCTCGCGGGTGAGCGCGGACACGCCCACGTCGTGATCGACGACGATCCCGCGATGGCGATCGTGCGTTCTTCCGAGGACCAGGCGGTGGACGTCCTGATCGTCGGCAATGCCGGCATGGCAGGGCGGAAGGAATTCTTGCTCGGCAACGTCCCGAACCGGATCAGCCACAACGCCCGGTGCACGGTGATCATCGTGAACACGACGAACGGTCAAACGACGGCGATCCGAGGCACGGGCACTTCCGGTGCGATCCGCTCCTCCACGGTCGAGCCCGTGATCCATCCGCACCTGGTGGCGCGAGGGACCAAGATCGGCGTCGTCTTCGCCAAGCACGGCCTGCGAGAGCTGTTCGGTCGTCCCGACGAGGAGGGGGCGGTGGGCCGTCGGCGCCAGGCGAAGCGCCTTCGGGCCGCGCTCGAGGATCTCGGTCCCACGTTCTGCAAGCTCGGGCAGATCCTCTCGACCCGGCCTGACCTCCTTCCCCCCGAGTTCATCGAGGAACTCGCGACCCTGCAGGACAACGTGCCGCCCCTGTCGGAGGCACAGGTCGTCTCCATGATGGAGCAGGAGCTCGGCGTGCCTTGGGAGGACGTGTTCGAGACCGTGGAGCCCCAGCCGCTCGCCGCCGGGACGATCGCGCAGGTCCATCGCGCCTCGCTCGCCACGGGGCAGAAGGTCGTGATCAAGATCCAGCGTCCCGACGCTCGGGAGTTGATCGAACAGGACCTGGCGCTGCTCGAAGTCTTCGCGGAGAAGGCCGCGAAGCGCCCGAGCCTGAAGCTCGTGATCGACATGGAGGCCGTCTTCCAGCACCTGTCGGACTCGCTCCAGCGAGAGCTCGACTTCCGTCAGGAGGCGTCGAACATGGAGCGGATCGGCGAGGTGCTCGAGTCGTTCCCGCGCCTCGCGGTGCCCGAGGTCCACCACGACCTGTCGACGTCGCGCCTCCTCGTGATGCACGACGTGGGCGGCGGGCCGATCAACACGGCGCCGGAGGGTGCACCGCGGCGCGAGGCCGCCCGTCAGCTGCTCGAGTCCTTCTACAAGCAGATCATGGTCGACGGCTTCTTCCACGCCGACCCGCACCCCGGGAACCTGATGTGGCAGCCGGAGGAGGAACGTCTCTACTTCCTCGACCTCGGGATGGTCGGCGAGGTGGGAGCGGAGATGCGCGAGCAGCTGATGCTGCTGCTGATGGCGTTCTCCCAGGACGACGTGGGGTTCCTCACCGATGTCACGTTGATGCTCGCGAACGCGATCGAACGGAGCGACCTCGACGTGGATCGGTTCCAAGCGGAGATCGGCTCGATCATGGCCCGCCACCGGACCTCGTCGCTGAAGGACATCCAGCTCGGCCCGATCCTCCAGGAGATGACCGAGATCTCGGTCCGCCACGGCGTGCCGTTGCCGGCGTCGCTCGCGCTCACGGGGAAGGCGCTGGCGCAGATGCAGCTGGCGACGGCGCAGCTCGATCCGGACCTCGATCCCTTCGAGGTTGCCGGGAAGTTCCTGATGCGGAGCCTGCTCAAGGGGATGGCGGGAACGCTCGACCCGAAGGCCGTCTTCTACCAGTCGCAGAAGTTCAAGGTCCGAGCGATGCGGGTCGTGGAGGCGATCGAGCGGATGATCGGCGCCCGGCCCGGCCAGAAGATGGAGATCAACTTCCGGGCCGCGCCGCTCGAGGCCACGGTGCGCCGGGCGGGGCGTCACCTCGCGCTCGGTCTGACCGCGGGCGCGGCGATCCTCGCGAGCGGGCTCACGGCGATCTCGGTACGGGTCCCCGGCTGGGTTCCGATCACGTTCGGGATCGTCGGCGCACTGCTCACGGCGGGCATGCTCCTGGACCTGTTCCGGAGCCGCAGCCGCTAGCTCAGGTTCCGGTGTCGATCCGCTCCTGCACCTCGCGGAGCCGCTCCACCACGCCGTGCAGGATCGCCACCGCGACGCTCGGGTTCTGGATCAGGAACGGCTCGAAGTAGATCGTCTCGATCACGAGCGCCTCGACCGGCTCCGCCGCCGTGACACTCGCCGAGCGGCGTGTGTGGCCGAGCAACGCCATCTCACCGAAGAAGTCGCCGGGCGCGAGATCGTGGACGGCGCCACCCACCTCCACCCGAGCCGAGCCGGACAGGAGCACGAAGAGCCCGCCGCGATCCGAGTCCCGCTCGACGAGCGCCTCGCCGGCGGCGAAGCTCCGGCGCTGCCCGACCTTCGCGACCCGCCCCAGGTCGTCGTCGGTGAGCTCCTCGAAGAAGCGGACCCTCCGGAGCGCGTCGACATCCGTCGTCATCTCGTCTCCCCAGATCTCCCGGCCGTCGCTCTCCCCTGCCGTTGCCTCTCGGGCCGCGCGCTCATCCTAGCGAGGCGAGCTCCACGGCCTCGTCCCGGAGCCTCCGAGCGTCGGCGCGACCGCCGGCCCGGATCAGCTCCATCGAATCGCGGACGTCGGAGGGACGGTCGACAGAGACGACAGCTCGGACCCTGCCGGCCGTCAGGTAGAACGCGGCGAAGCTCCTCGACTCCATGCTTCCGCGGATCACCAGGTCGTCCCATCCCTCGTGGTATCCGGCGTACTGGATCGTGTGCTCGTACTGGTCGGACCAGAACCAGTGCACCTCGTCATACGGCGTGGTTCGCCCCAACATGTTCAGGGCGGCGGCCCGACCCTGCCGGCGCGCGTTGTTCCAGTGCTCCGTGCGGATCCGCTCCCCGAAGACGGGATGGAAGTGCCGAGCGACGTCGCCGGCGGCGAACACGCCGTCCACGTTCGACAGGCAGTGCTCGTCGACGAGCACCCCGTCGTCCACGTCGATCCCCGATCCGTCGAGGAAGTTCGTGACCGGTTCGACGCCGAGACCGAGCACGACGAAGTCGCAGTCGAGCCGCAGGCCGTTCGCGGTGGTGACCGCGCGCACCCGCCCATCGCCCTCGAAGCCGGTCACCTGGTCGTCGAACGTCATCTCGACGCCGTGATCACGATGGATCCCCTCGAGCACGCGGCCGATCTCCTCGCCGAGGACCCGGTCGAGCGGCGCCTTCCCGCCGGCGACGACGTGCACCTCCAACCCGCGTTGTCGGAGCGACGCCGCCACCTCGGAGCCGATGAAGCCCATCCCGGCCATCACGACCCGGCGCCCGGGCACCATCTCGGCCCGGATCCTCGCCGCGTCGCCGAGGGTGCGGAGGTCCAGGACGCCAGGCAGGTCGATCCCCGGGATCGGGAAGCGGCGATTGCGCGCGCCCGTCGCGATCAGGAGCGAGTCGAACCCGATCGGGTCCCCGCCGGCGATCCCGATCGTCCTCGCGGCCGCGTCCACGCCGAGCACCGTCGTGCCGAAGCGCGTCTCGATCCGATTGTCCGCGTAGAAGGCCTCCGGCCGGACCATCGCCTCCTGGATCGTGGACTCCCCTCGCAGGAACGACTTCGAGAGCGGCGGCCGCTCATACGGGAAGGCCGGCTCCGAGCCGACGAGGACGAGGTCGCCGTCGAACCCCTCGTCACGAAGCGTCGCGGCCGCAGTGGCGCCCGCCAGGCTGGCCCCGACGATCACGAACCGGCGGCTCCCCTCGGCGGGCACCGTTCCCCGATCGGGTGACGGGAGCGGCTCGCTGTCGGCCGCGGCGAGACCGGCGTCGGCGGTCGGCGCCGACCCGCCGATCCGTTCGAGCGGCTCCGACGCGGGCCCGTGCACGACGGATCCGTCCGCGGCGAACCGCGACCCGTGACACGGGCAGTCCCAAGTCCTCGCGCTGTCGTTCCAATCGACCGTGCAGCCCATGTGGGTGCAGCGGGGCGAGAGCTCGTACGTGTTGCCCTCGTCGTCGCGATAGACGGCCAGCTGCCGACCGTCCACGCTCACCAGGCCGCCGTGGCCGGCATCGAGATCGTCGACCGACCGGTCCACCGTCTTCACGATCAAGACGTCCGACGGCACCTCGTGCGCGACCTTGTTCGGCACCGAGCCGAGGAACCGCCGGACCCCGGCCATCCCCTTGTTGCCGACCACGACGAGTTGGACGTCCTCTGCTTCGGCGAGCTCGCAGATCCGCTGGGCGGGGTCGCCGTCGACGGTCCGCTTCTGGACCTCCACATCCTCCGGTTTGGCAGACGTGACCTCCTCGAGCTTGATCGCGCCCACGAGCGGATCGCCCACGTGCACGAGGATCACCGAGCCGGCGTAGACGGAAGCGAGCGTGTACGCCTTGCGCACGGCCTCGGTCGCCGTACCGGAGCCGTCCGTCCCCGCCAGGATCTTCGAGTAGGGAGGCGCGGGTTCGCGGGGGCCGGCGCGACCGGTCGTGTCCACGATGAGGAGGTCGCACGGCGCGTCGTGCGCGACCCAGTCCGGAACGCTCCCCAGCCGGAAGCGGGTCGCCTGCCCCATCCCACGGTTCCCGACCACGATCAGGTCGGCGTCGTGCTTGATCGCGGCAGCGAGGATCGACTCACCCGGGGTGCCTTCGATCAACTCGGCGGTGGCATCGACCTTCTTCGCTCGCGCGCCCTCCGCCGCCTCGTAGAGCGCCGTCTGCAGAGGCTGCCGGGACACGCCGTACGCGTCGAGCGCCCCGACGAGGACCAGGCGTCCGCGGAGCCGCTTCGCGAGCTTCTGCGCCACCTCCACGGCGACCGTCGCGGTGGGAGAGCCGTCGGTGCCCACGACGATCGTCCGGTAGGGCATCTACGCGACCTCCACGGAGCCGTCCATCTGCGGATGCACGTCGCATCGGAAGTAGTACTCACCGGGGTCGAGCGCCGGCACGTCGTACGTGACCGTCTCGGCGCCGGCGATCAGGTCGCCGACGAACAGCGACTCCTCAGCGGAGTCGTCCCGGTAGATCGCGACGTTGTGCTGCACACCGCCGTCTCGATTGTCGAACGCCAGCTCCACGGGCTCGCTCGCGGGCAGCTGGAGGTGGTCCGGGACGAACGCCTGGTCGTCGAACGCGCAGACGGTGATCGTGTCCGTTCCCTCTGGACATTCCGGGACCCCGCCGAAGCCGAGCGTCGGCTTGAAGATCATCAGCCACAGGATCGCGAGCAAGCCGACGAACCCGATGGCCGCGATCGTGTAGGGACGCTTCGATCGGAGGATCTCCTCGAACTGAGAACTCGAGACGGCTTCCGTCCCCCCCGCCATCGCGCCGGAGATCGTCCGCAGCCGTTTCGCCCACGTGGTGCCCATGGCGTACATCGCGACAATGACGACGACCAGGATGACGATGGCCGCCCAGATCCACCCCTGACCCCAGAACTGCCCGGTGAACCCGGCAGCGATCCCTCCGATGAGCAGGAGGCCGATCGAATTCCACATGAAGCCGACCGAGGACGCCGAAAGCTCGAGCAACTGGCTCACGCGTGTCGGGTCGCGCTCCTTCGGGAGCCGAAGCGTCACGTAGGCCGAGACGCCGTGCGCCATCAGGAACCCGAACGCCCCGGCGATGTGGAGGAAGACCCACCAACGATGCACCCGCTAGCCCTCCCCCACGGTGACGGCGCCGGCCGTGGATGCGTCACGAGCGGCCTCCTTCTTCCGGATCTGCCGCATCACGAGGCGCTCCAGGACGAAGACGAGGACGGCCATGAACACGCCGACGAGCCATCGCTCGAAGCGGCGGAACGGTGATCGTCGCCTCGAGGTCACGTCGACGGGGCCTCCCGCGCCGCCTCGATGCGGGTGAGGATCCACAGGCCGATGCCGGCCGCCACCGCGAGCCATGACCAGGCTTTGGCTGGAGCCCCGGCGTCCTCGGGGAAGATCAGCCCGGCGAGCCCGAAGCCGACAGCCGCGACGGCGGTGACGGCGTTCGCGAACCGCCAGCCCTCTCCCCGGAGCGACGCCGCGAGCGCGGCGCCCGCGATCGCGAGCGCGGCGATCGCGACCCCCGACCAGTGGTGGAGCTCGACGTGCGGATCGGCTCGCCGAGCCGAGGCGCTGGAGCTCGGCGTTCGTCACCGCGTAGATCCAGGCAGCGATCGAGCACAGCAGCGCGTAGGTGAGCAGCGCCACGCTCGGATGGCCGGGCAGCCGGAGCAGCGCCCGTCGGTCCGGCGCCAACACGCCGAGGAGGACGAGGCCCACCACGCCGGTGATCCAGAACCCGCTGATCAGGTCGCCGCCCATCAGGCCACCGAACAGATAGGCGAGCGCCTGAGCAACCAACACGTGCCAGGCGGCGATCCAGTCCGGACGCATCACGAACACGATCGAGAACACGCCGATCAGGACGATCCCGAAGAAGGAGCCGACGACATGGAACCGGTGGATGGTTTGGGCAGGATCGTCCGAGACGAACGCGATGATCACGAACGGGAGATACAACCCGATGGTCGCGACACCGAGGAGCCATCCGACGATGCGGAAGACGAGCATCCGGCCCCGCGAGACCCGTGCGTCGGACCGCATCTCCACGTCGCTCCTCCTTCCATCGGTAGCTCCGCCGATCGGCCGCGATCAGCCGGCGGTGATCGGCACCTGACCCGCCACGGTGGTCCCCTGCCCGGGCGCCGAGCGGATCTCGAGAGAGCCTCCCACGGCGGCGAGCCGGTCGGCCATCCCCTGCAGGCCGGTCCCGGAGCCCACGGCATCCGGGTCGAAGCCCCGGCCGTCGTCCTCGACCTCGAAGGAGAGGCTGCCGTTCGCACGGACCAACCGGATCAGCGTGTGGTCGGCGCCGGCGTACTTCGCGACGTTCTGGAGCGCCTCGAGCGTGCAGAAGTAGACGGTCGCCTCGACGTCGGCGGTGAATCGTCCGAGATCCTGCGCGTCCATCTCGACGCCATGCTGGCTCTTGCGCGACTGCGCCTCGATCGCAGCCACGAGCCCCCGGTCGGCGAGGAGCGGTGGGTAGATGCCGCGCGCGAGGTCGCGGAGGTCCTCGAGCGCTGTCTGCGTCTCGGCCTCGATCTGCGTCAGCAGCTCGGCCGCTTTCGCCGGATCCCGCTCGGTGAACTGTCCGGCGAGCCGCGCCTTCACGGCCAGGGCGACGAGCTGCTGCTGGGCGCCGTCGTGGATGTTGCGCTCCAGGCGCCGGCGCTCCTCGTCCTGGGCGGCCACCAGGCGCTGCCGGGACGTCCGGAGGTCCTCGACGAGCCGCACGTTCCGCAGGACGAGGCCCGCCTGCGCGGCCAGATCGCGGACGAGCTTCTCTTTGGCAGGGTTCATCGGATCCGAGGCGGACATCCGGACGGACAGCGCCCCGAGCAGCTCGCCCCGGTCTCGCACGTCGACCGTGGTCTCATCGAACGGGCCGGCCGTGGCATCGTCGGAGACGGGCACCGGATCGTGGGTCGCCGCATCGGCCGGCCACGCGGCCGCTTGGTGGAGGTGGCGGCCCGAACGGAGCCACACGCGCGCCACCTCGGCCCCGGAGCCCTCGCCGAGGACCTGCGCCATCCGCGGCAGAACGTCCTCCGTCGCGTAGGAATCGCCGACGCGCTCGGAGAACTCGGTCAGGACCTCGTAGGGCGTGGCGCGCCTGCCGTAGACCACGCGATCGGCGACCCGCCGGCCGATCCGCATCGCGGGTCGGAAGGCGATCCCTAGGCCGAGCGCGATCGCGAACAGCAAGGCCGGTCGCTCATTCTCCACCGTGATCGCGCCAACCAGCGCCACCGCACCCGCGTACACCGCGAGCGCCAGCACCACTACCGTGCCCGCCACGAACGTCTTCTTGACGACGACATCCAGGTCCCACAGGCGGTACTGCAGGATCGCGATCCCGACGGTCACAGGGATACCGAGGAAGGCCAAGCCGGAGATGACCTCGCCCACCGCCCCTTCGGAGACGCCGAGGCCCTCGAGGACCGCGCTGATCACGAAGTAGGTGACGAGCACGACGACCGCGAACGCGAACCACTTGAGCTGCTGTCGTTCGACGCCTCTCGACCTGCGGAACCGGACGACCATCGACGCGGCGGCCGCCGCGAAGAGGCCGAGGAGCAGCGGCCAGATCACGGATTCGATGGGTCCGAGCAGGTCCAGCCCGGGCACGTGCAGGGGGTTCGCGATCATGATCGATCGCCCGACATCACCGACCTCGAACGTTGCCTCTCCGAACCCGATCGTGATGAACGCGAGGAACGAGATGCCGATCCCCGCCCATGCGAGCCATCGCCAGCGAGGCGACGGCAGCCGTCCATCGGGGAAGACCAGGGGGAGGAGGATCAACAGCGGGAAGAGTCCGAGGGTCCAGAGTGCGTTGCCCGGCCAGGCGAGCCACCCCGCGAGCGCATCCTCGCCGTGCGCGGCAGCGTAGATCGACGCTTCTCCCGTCGTGAATGCCGCGCCCACCGTGACGGCGACCCACAGAAGGAGCCAGCCGATCCGATTGTCGGGGGCCCGACTCAAGCTCAGCGCGCCCACGATGCCCATCCCCATGAACGCGATGAAGTTCGTGGCGTCGCCGAGCAGCGAGTACCCGTTCAGCGACACGAAGACCAGGCCGATGGCCGCGAATGCGACCGTGACCCCGAGCACGATCCAGGGCCATCGCGACGGCCGCGAGGCGGGGGCCGTGGTCGCCATCACGCGCTGCTTCCCAGGATCCGGAAGACCTCGACCGGTTCCTCGCGGCCCTTCACGACGCGCGGGCCGATCGACTCGGCGACGACGGTCGGCGCCGCGGCGACCGTCGACGCGGCGGCGACGACCTCGCCCCCGTCGGCCTCCGACTGCAGTCGCTGGGCGACGTTCACGGCGTCGCCGATCACCGTGTACTCGAGCCGGCCGCCGCCGCCGACCGCTCCGGCCATGACCACGCCCGTGTTCAGACCGATCCCCACGTGGAGCCCGTCCACCGCGTCCGTCCCCCACCCCATCGCGTTCAGCTCGCCCTGGCGATCCTGCATCGCGAGCGCGCATCGGAGCGCCCGCTCGGCGTGGTCCGGCGTCGGCTCCGGTGCTCCGAAGACCGCCATCACCGCGTCACCCTGGAACTTGTCGATCGTGCCGCCGTGCTCCGCGATCACCTCGGCCATCGCGCCGAGGTGCCTGCCGACGACCTCCGCGATGTCACGGGCCGTCAGGCGCTCCGCGATCGAGGAGAACCCCCGGATGTCGCTGAACAGGACCGTGACCTCGAGCTCGCGCTGGCTCGCGGCGTCGCCGCCGCGCGCCAGGGCGGCGACGAACTGGGACGGCACGTAGGACTTGAGCGACGACGCGGTCGCCGATTGCTCCACCACGGCCGCGTGCAGCTTCTTGAACTCCCCGAGCAGGCCGGGTCCGGCTCCGTCGTCCCCGGCCATGCGACGGAAGAGCGCCGTCACGTGTCCGTCGACCGCCTCCTGCGTGGTGCCGAGATGGGCCGCCATCTCCTCGTAGCCGAGGCCCTGCGCCATCATGTCGAGGACGATCCGATCCTCCGCCGGAGACTCCGCGCGGCCCGCGAGACGTTCCGCGATCGACGGATCGACCACGCTCCCGCCCTGGCGGACCTCGCGGATCGCGCGAGCGAGCTCGTCGCCCTGCGCGATCCGGTCCTTCAGGAGGTAGGCGAGGCCGCTGTGCCCCTTGCCGAGCAGCGCGATCGCGTACTCCTCGTCGTCGTGGGCCGACAGGACCACGACGCCGGTGTCGGGGTGCCGCTCCCGGATCGAATGGGCGCAGTCGATGCCCTCGAGCTGGAACGACGGCGGCATCTTGATGTCCGTCACGACGACGTCGGGGGCATGCTCGGCCGCCGTCGCGAGCAGGCTGGGCGCGTCCTCGGCGACCCCGACGACCTCGATGTCCTCGTAGGAGTTCAACAGCGCGCGCACGCCTTCGCGCACGAGCACGTTGTCCTCACCGAGCACCACCCGGATCATCACGCAACCGCCCCCTGAAACCTGTGCGAGTTCCTCGCGTGTACCATCCGCGCATGCCGCTGCGGGTGGTCTTCGCCGAGGATAACTACCTCGTGCGGGAGGGGACCGCCGCTCTCCTCGCCACCGCCGAGGAGGTCGAGCTCGTGGGCATGGCGGCAAGTCTCGAGGAGCTGCTGACCGCGGTCGACGAGCACGTTCCCGACGCCGTCCTCACGGATATCCGGATGCCCCCGAGCGGCACCGACGAAGGGATCCGGGGCGCGAAACAGATCCGATCGACGCACCCGGAGATCGGCGTGGTCGTGCTGTCGCAGTTCGCCGAGGAGGAGTACGCGTACGACCTGCTGAAGGACGGTGCGGCCGGCCTCGGCTACCTGTTGAAGGAGCGCGTGGCAGATGTGGAGGAGCTGGTACGCGCGCTGACCGAGGTGGCGAGGGGCGGCAGCGTGCTCGACCCGAAGATCGTCGAGGCGCTCGTCGCCGCGAAGGAACACCTCGCGCATTCTCCGCTCGCGCGGCTCACCGACCGGGAGCGCGAGGTGCTCGGTCACATGGCTCAGGGGCAGAACAACGCCGCGATCGCGAAGTCGCTCTTCCTCACCGAGCGTGCCGTCGAGAAGCACATCAACTCCTTGTTCCACAAGCTGGGTCTGACCGAGGAGCCCGACGTGCACCGCCGCGTGATGGCTGTGCTCGCCTTCCTCCGCGATCAGACCTAGCCACCCGTCGGTCACTGCGCCTTCCTCGTGTCGACGATGTAGACGCTGCAGGGCGCGTGCCGGAGCACGAGGTTCGGCACGCTCTCACGGACACGCCATCGAGAGCCGTGCATCCCTCGGTTCCCGAGCACGATCGTCTCGGCCCGGACCTCTTCGGCCACCTCGCAGATCCGCTCGGCGGCGTCGCCGCCCTCGATCCGTGTCGTCGTCGGCACGCCCGGGAATCGCGAGGCCAGGAGGCGGAGGTGCCCCGGAGGATCCGCCGCTCGATCAGGGTCGACGACGGATCGGTCGATCCCTTCCGGCTTCACGTACAGCACGAGGAGCTCTGCGCCCCGGTCCCGCGCGAGGCGGGCCGCGTCCTCGACCGCGAGATCCGCGGCCGCTGAGGTGTCCGTTCCCACCACGATCGTTGTCATCGTTGGCCTCCTTCGTCGTCGAACCGACGCTACGCCGCCCCCCGGAGCCCGACGACGGCGCGTGCATGCCGAGTTCGACGGGGTGCCAGCACACCTCCTGTCCGGGTGTTCCCGCACCGGAAACCGCAGGTCGACGCCCTTGGAGCCCGCCGCCCGCGATGGGAGCATCCGGGCATGATCGAAGGGCGGACCGCCTCGCGACTCGCCTGGTCCCTCGCCGGGCTGATCGTGCTGATCCTGCTCGCCGCCTTCGTCTTCCTGATCCTCGGTGTCGGGACGCCCCTGCCCGAGTCGGCCTTCGGGTTCAAGGGGTGGGGGCTGATCCTCGGATCGGCATTCGCGGTCGCCGGTGTCTTGATCGCATCGCGTGTCCCGTCCAACCCGATCGGATGGGTGCTCCTCGCGGCGGGGGTCGGCACGGCGGTGCAGGAGTTCGCTCAGCAGTACTCTCAGTACGGCCTCTATCACGCGCCCGGCTCGGTCCCGCGTGCGGACGTCGCCGCGTGGGTCACCGAATGGATCTGGATCCCCTACATGGCCTCGGTCGCCCTGTTGATCCCGATGCTGTACCCGACCGGGCGCCTCCCGTCGCCGCGGTGGCGCGCCCCCCTCGTGCTCGGGATGACCGCAGCGGGGATCGGCACCCTCTGCTTCGCCCTCGCGCCCGGCGACCTCGGCGGCTTCCCCGGGGTGCCCAACCCGGCCGGCATCAACGGCGCGGCGTGGATCACGCGGCTCGGGGACACCGTGATGCTCGTGTTCGTGGCAGGCGTCCTGGGCGCGATCGTGTCGATGGCGGTTCGCTACCGCCGGTCCGAGGGTGACGAACGGCAGCAGCTGAAGTGGCTCCTGCTCGCGATCTCCCTACTGGCCTCGAGCTTCATCGTCGGCGTTCCGTACTGGACCCTCGGAGGGACCGGGGGCTCGCTCGACGTCGTGGAGAACGTGCTCGTGGCCGCGCTCGTGTCGATCCCGGTGGCGATCGGCATCGCGATCCTGAAGTACCGGCTGTACGACATCGACGTCGTGATCAAGAAGACCGTGGTCTACGCGATCCTCGCCGTGCTCCTCTTCGCGATCGGGCTCCCCCTCGCCTGGGCGGTGGCCGGGCTCTTCGTCGGCGCCGTGGGAGGGGAGGACGACGCGTACGCCTATCTGGGCGCCGGCCTCCTCATCGGGATCGCCGTGTGGCCGCTGCGCAGGCTCGCGACACGGATCGCGGACCGCCTCGTCTTCGGACGTCGGGCGACGCCGTACCAGGTGCTCAGCGAGTTCTCCGGCCGGGTCGCCGAGACCTACGCCGCCGACGACGTCCTGGAACGGATGGCGCAGATCCTCGGCGAAGCCCTCGGAGCCGACGCCGCGACGGTATGGCTCCGTGTGGACGACCGCTTCCGACCCGAGGCGAGCTGGCCCGCCGACGAGCCGGTCGACGGAACGGTACCGGCCTCCGCGGTCGAGGTCCGTCATCAGGGAGCGGTGCTCGGCGCCCTGTCGGTTCGCATGCCGGCGAACGATCCGATGAACCCCTCGAAAGAGCGACTGATCCAGGACCTCGCGGGTCAGGCCGGGCTCGTGTTGCGCAACGCCGCCCTGATCGAGGATCTCCGCGCCTCTCGTCAGCGGCTCGTCACGGCCCAGGATCAGGAGCGCCGGAGGATCGAGCGGAACATCCATGACGGCGCGCAACAACAGCTGGTCGCGCTCGCCGTGAAGCTGCGGTTGGCGGATGCGTTGGTCGGCAAGGACGAGGAGCGTGCGCACGCGTTGTTGGGCGAGCTGCACGACGAGACCAGCCAGGCCCTGGAGGACCTCCGGGACCTGGCTCGAGGGATCTACCCACCGCTCCTCGCCGACAAGGGTCTCGCGGTGGCGCTCGAAGGGCAGGCGCGGAAGTCCGTCGTTCCCGTGACCGTGGCATCGGACGGGATCGGTCGCTACCCGCAGGAGATCGAGTCCGCCGTCTACTTCTCGTGCCTCGAGGCGTTGCAGAACGTCGCGAAGTACGCGGACGCCTCGACGGCGACGATCCGGCTCGAACAGTCGAACGGCAGCTTGACCTTCGACGTGACGGACGACGGCGTGGGCTTCGATCCGTCGGCCGCCTCTCGCGGCACGGGGCTCCGGGGGATCGCAGACCGCCTCGCAGCGTTGGGCGGCACGGTCGAGATCCTGTCGGCTCCCGGCGAGGGGACGACCGTCGCCGGCATCGTGCCGGCCGACCAGGATCGGCCTCGATGAGTCCGACGGTGGCACGGGCCGTCGCGGTGGTGATCTGCGCCCTGTGCGTGGCGACGACGGCGGCGTCGATCCCGATCGGGCTTGCCGCGCGCGAGCGGATCCAGCCGGGCGAGATCGTGATCGTCGGCGACCCGACTGCCCCGGAGATGCGGAACGCTCTGGCCGAACTCGAACGGGAGCGCGAGGCCGGAGAGGCGCTGACGGAGACCACACAGGCGTTCAACCCCTTCTTCGGCGCGGTGGTCGTCCTGCTGATGCTGTGGCTCGGTGTCGGGCTCCTGATCGTGTGGCGTCAACCTCGGAACTGGGCCGGATGGCTCTTCCTGATCACCGGCGCGCCGTTGCCGTTACTGACGTTGGTCCAGGGACTGACGATCTTCGGGGCGAAAGCCGATCCGGGCTCCGTGCCGCTCCTCGGGCTCTGGGCCACGGTCGGTGAGTACCTCATCTATCCGATCGCCCTCCTGCCGCTCCTCTTCCTCCTCTTCCCCGACGGGCATCCGCCGAGCCGGCGCTGGCGGTGGGCCGTCCGCGGCCTCGTCGGAGGAACGGCGCTGTCCGTCGTGGGCTTCCTTGTCGCGCCGGGACCGTTCAACGCCTACCTCGCGGACGGGATCCTGTACGAGAACCCGATCGGGATCGACGCCCTCGGTGGCGTCGCGCCGTTGATGATCCTCGTCGGCGCGCTGGTCGCCTTGGCCTCCGCGTTCTCAACGGTGGTCGCGGTCCGCCAGCGGTTCAAGGCCGCCGTCGGCGAGGAGCGTCAGCAGATGCGCTGGCTGGCGTTCGTTGCGTCGTTCGCTGGAGCCTGTTTCGTGCTTCAGTGGGTCGTCTCGGGTATCGCTGAGTTCTTCTTCCGAGACGAGGACTCGCCGATCTTCGGGCTCTTCTTCGGGCTCACGGCATTCTCGCTCGTCGTCGGTCTCCCCGCGGCCTACCTGATCGCGATCTTCCGGCACGGCCTGTGGGACCTCGACGTGGTCGTCAAGAAGACCGTGCAGTACGGATTCCTCGTCGCCGGGTTCATGATCGTCGTGGGCCTCGTGATCTTCCTGGCGCCGCTGGCATTGGTCGGCGTGGGCGGGAGCGTCGATCTCCCGACGATCGCGGTCGGCGTGCTGCTCGCGATCGGCTTCACGCTCGTCCGGTCCCGAGCACGCCGCTGGGCCAACCGGGTCGTGTACGGCAAGCGAGCGACGCCGTACGAGGTGCTCTCCCAGTTCGGGGAGCGTGTCGGCGAGACGTACTCGACGGAAGACGTACTCCCCAGGATGGCGCAGCTCCTCGGTGAGGCGAGCGGCGCACGGACCGCCACGGTCTGGCTCCGCATCGGCGACGAGATGCGTGTGGAGGCCTCCTGGCCTTCAGGAGTCGCGATCCCACTCAACGTGCCCGTTCGAGCGGAGGAGCTTCCGGAGTTCGGCGACGAAGAGGCGTTCGAGGTGAAACACCAAGGCGAGCTCCTGGGTGCGCTCACCGTCTCTCCGGCCGCGAACGATCCGATGAACCCGACGAAGGAGAAGCTGATCCGGGACATGGCGGCGCAGGCGGGCCTGGTGCTGCGCAACGTCCGCTTGATCGAAGACCTCCGGGAGTCGCGCCGCCGGATCGTGAGCGCGCAGGACGAACGTGCGCGCGCCCTCGAGCGGAACATCCACGACGGCGCGCAACAGCAGCTCGTGGCACTCTCGGTGCAGCTCCGACTGGCGGAAGGCATGGTCGACCGCGATCCCGCGAAGGCGCGAGGGCTCCTGGCGGATCTCCAAGCGCGCACGGCCGAGACGCTCGAGGATCTCCGAGACCTCGCTCGAGGGATCTACCCGCCGCTCCTCGCCGACAAGGGACTGCCCGCCGCGCTCGAGGCGCAAGCGAGGAAATCGTCCCTTCCGGTCACCGTGCAGCCCGACGGCGTCGGCCGCTACGGTCCGGATGTGGAGTCCGCCGTGTACTTCTGCTGCCTGGAGGCGCTGAACAACGTGGCGAAGTACGCCGAGGCATCGACGGTCGAGATCTACCTCGCCCACGCGAACGGCGAGCTCCGATTCGACGTGATCGACGACGGTCATGGCTTCGATCCCTCCACGACCGATCACGGGATCCGGGCTGCAGGGGATGGCCGACCGCCTCGACGCGATCGGGGGATCGATCGAGGTCGACAGCGCTCCCGGCCAGGGGACGAGGGTGGTCGGGCGACTCCCGGTCGAGGGAGGTGCGGGATGACGCGCCGATGGCCGTGGGCGCTGTGGGGCCTGACGGTGCTCCTGATCGTGGCCACGTTCCGGCTGGCCGCGCTCAACGATTCGTTCTCGGAGGATCCGTTCTTCCTGAGCGTGGCGATCGTGATGATCGTCGGCTACACGACGCTCGGTGCGCTGATCGCGACCCGCACCGACCGGAACCCGATCGGCTGGCTCCTGATGATGATCGGGGTGGGGTTCCTCCTCGGGGGGTTCACGGACGAATACCTGCGCTACGCACTCCCGCGCGGACCGGACGACCAGCCGTCCATCCTGTTCGCCGCGTGGCTCACGAGCTGGGTCTTCTCTATCGTCGCGTTCCCGGTCCCCTGGATCCTCTTGCTCTTCCCCGACGGGAAGCTCCCCACGCGCCGATGGAAGCCGGTCGCGATCGCGATCGCGGTCCTCGAGGGGATCCTGCTCCTCGGATCCATCCTCAGCCCGGGACCGATCGACGTCGACTTCCCCGGGCCCGTGCCCAACAACCCCACCGGCGTGCCGGCGCTCGAGGGCGTCCTCGATCCGATCTTCGCCCTCGGTGGCCTCATCCTCCTGGCCGTCGGTCTCTCCACGGTCGGCGCGCTGGTGTTCCGCTACCGACGGTCCGTCGGGGAGGAGCGCCAGCAGATGCGCTGGTTCGTCGCGGCAGTCGGGCTCGCGACCCCGTTGTTGATCGTCGCGATCATCAGTGGCTGGGGCCTCGCGCCCAACGAGTCGACGACCCTCAACGACCTCCTGTTCTTCGCCTTCTTCGTCGTCCTCGCGATCGGCATCCCCGGAGCGTGTGCGATCGCGATCCTCCGGTACCGGCTCTACGAGCTCGACATCGTCGTGAAGAAGACGGTGCTCTACGCGGTCGTGGCGCTGGTCCTCATCGCGATCTTCTTCGTCTTCGCCATCCTCGTCGGCGGGGCGTTCATCGAAGCGAACCCGCTCGCGATCCTCGGGTCGATCGCGATCGGCCTCGCGATCTGGCCCGTCGTCCGGGTGGCTCGTCGGGTCGCCGATCGGGTCGTTTACGGGGGTCGGGCAACGCCCTACGAGGTGCTCACGGAGTTCTCGGATCGCGTCGGCGGCTCGTACGCGTCCGAAGACGTCCTGCCTCGGATGTCGCGGGTCCTGGCCGACGCCGTGGGAGCCCGTGACGCGGTGGTCTGGCTCCACGTCGGGAACCAGCTCCGGCCTTCGGGGATGGTCCTGTCCGACGGCCCGCTGCCCGCGCCGGTCGCCGTGCTGGGGGACGGCATCCCGCGGCTGCCGGCGGACTGCTCCGTCGAGGTCCGCGATCAGGGGCAACTCCTCGGCGCCCTGTCGGTGTCGATGCCCGCGAACGATCCGATCAGCCCTTCGAAGGAACGATTGGTGCGCGACCTGGCGTCGCAGGCAGGGCTGGTGCTTCGGAACGTCCGGCTGATCGAGGAGCTCCGCGCGTCGCGCCAGCGGTTGGTCGCAGCACAGGACGAGGAACGGCGCAAGCTCGAACGCAACATCCACGACGGGGCGCAACAGCAGCTGGTGGCCCTCACCGTCAAGCTGCGGCTGCTCGAGCAGCTGGCTGCGCGTGACCCGACGAAGGCGGCCGAGATCGCGGCGCAGCTCCAAGACGAAACGGCAGCGGCCCTGAGCGACCTTCGGGACCTCGCCCGCGGGATCTACCCACCGCTGCTCGCCGACGAGGGCCTGCCGGCGGCCCTGTCGGCGCAGGCGAGGAAGGCCGAAGCCGCCGTGACCGTGGACGCGACCGGGATCGGCCGCTTCCCGGAGGACGTGGAGGCGGCGGTCTACTTCTCGTGCCTCGAGGCGCTCCAGAACGTCGCGAAGTACGCGCGAGCGTCGAACGTGACGATCTCCCTGGCGAGGGACGACGGCCACCTCTCGTTCACCGTCGCGGACGACGGCGTCGGCTTCGATCCCGAGGCGGCCCACCAGGGCACCGGGCTGCAGGGCATCGCGGACCGGATGGACGCGCTCGGCGGTCGGTTCCAGGTCCGGAGCCGGAACGGCGAGGGAACGACGGTGACCGGCAGCGTCCCCGTGCCCTGAGCGGCGGGCGAGCTCAGGCGGCGCCGCGCGCCGTGGCCCAGGCCTGCTCCAGCCGGTCGGGACCGAACGCGGACTTCGGGATGTACGCGGCCGCACCGCATTCGGCCGCGCGCGGCGCGTATTCCTCTTCCTCATAGGTGGAGAGGAGCAACACGACGGCGCTGTTCGCGTTGTCGGCCAGGATCTGGCGGGTCGCGTCGAGCCCGTTGATCCCGGGGAGGTTGACGTCCATCAGCACGAGATCCGGGCTGAGGTCCGAGGCCATCGTCACCGAGTCCTCGCCGGTCTCCGCCTCGCCCACCACGTCGAAGCCCTCCGTGGCCTCGACCACCATCCTGGCGGCCATCCGGAAGGGCTCTTGATCGTCGACGATAAGGACCTTCACACCCATCACGCTCTCCATCGCAAGCGTCCCACCGCCGCGGAGATGCGCCAGTGGTGCCAGCACCACTGTTGGCGTCCCCGGATAGCCCTACGCCGCAACCTCGCCGAGACGGAGGAACGCCCGCTCGAGCACCAGACGCGTGTTCAGGTTGATGTCCTCCGCGAGCGCCGCGCGTGCTTCCTCGACCGCCGCCATCCCTCGGGTCGCGCGGACGACCGGCAGACGCGCGCCGGCCTGATCGCCCGCCAGATCGGGATTGAGGAGCACCTCGAGTCCGCCGCCGACCTCGGCGGCTACCGAATCGCGGAGGAGGGCGGAGATGCCGAGCAGCACCCAATCGACGTAGTCGCGCTCCGCGCGGCGCTCGCGACGCTGGAACCGGGTCTCGATCCGCCTGATGGCTCCACGATAGGCCTCTTCCGGTCGTCCTCGATCGTCGAGGAACGGCGCGAGGTCCGTGGCGAGATCGTCCTTCATCCCCTTCTTGTAGTCGGCCGCCGCCTGGAGGACCACGCCGGCGGCTTCGAGCGCTCCGGCGGGGCCGCCCGCCGCCAGCTCGATCGCCGACCGCGCAGCATCGCGGAACCGCATGCCTTCCTCGGATCCGGCGAGCCTGCGCGCGCGGCCGAGGTTCCCACCGGCGAGGCGGGCCGCCAGCCGCGCCCGGACCTCGTCCGCCCCCGAGCGAACCAGCTCGTCGACGACGAACGCCTCCGGAAGTGCGGTGAACGTGACGACGTGACACCGGGAGAGCACGGTGTCGGGGAGCTCGTGCGCCCGGGCGGAGAGCAGCACGAGGACGGCGTCGGCCGGCGGCTCCTCGAGGACCTTCAGCAGCGTGTCTGCCGCCTGCGGCGACAGGCGGTCGGCCTCGCGGAGGAGGAAGACCTTCCGTCCGGGCTCCGGCGCGGTGCGGTACGCCGGCTGCCAGACCTCGGCCCGGATCGTGTCGACGTGGATGTCCCTGCCCTCCGGCTCCACCAGGAACTCGTTCGGATGGTGATCCTCGTCGGCGAGCCGGCAGTCGCGACACTCGCCGCACCCCCCCGCGTGACACAGCAGCGCTGCGGCGAAGGCACGCGCGGCGAGCGATTTCCCGCTCCCCTCCGGCCCGGCGAACACGTACGCGTGATGGGGACGTTCGGCGGCGCCGCGGAGGAACGCCATCGCTCCGGTCTGGCCGGGCACGCGGTCGAGCACCGGGAAGCTCATGGCCGCACGCTAGCGCGCGCGTCCGACGACGTCAGTCGGACGGCGACGTCTCGCGCTCGGCGGGGGAGTCCTCTGCGGCGCTCGGGGGTCGCAGCGCTCGGGCGCCCGCGCCGTCCTCCCGGTCGACGAGGGCCTTGTCGAGCGCTCGGCGGACGTCCTCGAAGACCTCGTCCTTGGTCCTTGTCGGCTTCGATCACGACGATCCGCTCCGGATGCTCCTCGGCGATCCGGAGATAGGCGTCGGCCACCTTCGCGTGGAAGTCCTGCCCCTCCATCTCCATCCGGTCGGGGGCCTCCGTCGACCGGAGCAGGCCGCGCTCGGGCTCCAGGTGGAGGAGGATCACGAGGTCGGGGAACAGGCCCTGCGTTCCCCACACGTTGAGGGTCAGGATGTCCTGCTCACCGAGGCCCCGGCCCCAGCCCTGGTACGCGAGGGACGAATCGACGTAGCGGTCGCAGAGCACGACCTTGCCGTCCGCGAGGGCGGGACGGATGACCGAGTGGACGGTCTGCGCGCGGGCGGCGGCGAACAACAGCGCCTCGGTCCGTGCGTCCAGATTGCCGGTGCCCGGATCCAGGAGCAGCTCCCGGAGGCGTTCGCCGACCTCGGTCCCGCCGGGCTCCCGAGTGACCAGTACGTCGTGCCCCTCCGCGCGGAGATGCTCCTCGGCGAGTTTGATCTGGGTCCCCTTGCCGGAGCCCTCCACGCCTTCGAACGCGATGAAGAACCCGGTGGCGGGTGGCCGCTTCAGCTTCGGCACGAGCGCGAGGGGTTGGGGACGGGACAACCGGTACCGCTTGAGGAGACGCCAAGTGTTGAGCCCCGCGAGGGCCACGGCGATCCCCGCGGTCGCCAGGCCGAAGCGGATGCCGAGCCCGGGTCCCGCGCCGATCGATCCATAGACACCCGCCAGCGTAGGGAAGATCGCGAGCGACAGGAACAACCCCATCCGAGAGAGGACGGTGAGGGAGGCGAACGTTCGACCTCGGAACTCGTCGGTGACGTTCTCCTGGAGCAACGTATAACCCGTCACCCATCCCAGGCCGCAGAACGCGCCGAGCCACACCGTGATCAGCGCCGCGAGCGCGAGGTTCGGCATCGACGCGAGGACGAACAGCGTCGTCGCGGCGGCCACGAGCGACCAGGGGAAGATCGACACGCGATCGACCACGCGCGCAGCCTGGTTGGCGCTCACCATCCCGAGGCCGATCCCGACCCCGAAGGACGTGACGATGAACCCCCAGCCGGCGTCGCCGGCGCCGAGCGTCTGCACAACGTAGATCGGGGCCAGAGCGAGCACCGCTCCGACGGCGGAGAAGGCGACGACGATCCCGGCCGTCATCGCGGACGCCATCGAGTTCTCGCGCAGGAATCCGATCCCGTCGCGGACGTCCCGCCAGATCCGCGAGAAGTCCAGCCGTCCCGTGAGCATCGCCGGCGACGGAGGGATCGGGACCCGGCTGATCATCGCGGCGGAGAACGCGAACGTGGCGGCGTCCAGGAACAACGGCACCGCCTGGTCGTGCCCTGAGAGGAACGGGATCGCGTGGCTGAGGAGGGTGTTCAGGCCCACGAGCACGGTGAAGACGATCCCGCCGAGTGGGAGGGTGCCGTACGTGGAGACCAGGGCGATCGAGTTCGCGTTGGCGAGCTGCCGCCGCGGGACGAGGTTGGGCATCGAGGCGTCGCGTGCCGGGCCCCACACCAGGGAGAGGCATTCGATCGTGAACGACAGGGCGTAGACCGCCCACAGGTGGCCGACGAAGACCATCGCCGCGTACATCAGCCCGCGGCCGATGTCGGCCGCGATCATGATCCGCTTGCGGTCGAGCCGGTCGACGAGCGTCCCCGCGATCGGACCGAACAGCACGGCCGGGAGGGTGCGTGCGATCATCAGGCCCGCCACGGAGAACGCAGCGCTTCCCGCACCTCCGGCGAGGTCGGCGACGAGCGTCGCGACCGCGAGGAACCCGACCCAGTCCCCCAGCGACGAGACGGACATCGCTGCGAGCAGCCGCGCGAAGGACGGCTGGGTCAGGAGGATCTTTGAGCGTCGCCGATCTGGTGCCGCGGAGGGCTGCGACCTCTTCGGCGACGCTCGCCACGCTTACGCGTCCTCGCGGGCAGCGACCGTCTCGGGCACCGGCTCCGGCGTCGTGGTCGACTCCTCCGTCGGCGGCCGTTCCCTTCATGGCCGCCGTCTTCTTCTTCTTCTTCGCGGTCGTCTTCTTCGTGGTCGTGGGTTCTTCGCGGCCCGACGCCTTCCTCGAGGCCGCCGGCTTCTTCGCGGCGCGCGCGGCCGCTCGAGCCTTGCGCGCCTCGGACTTCGCGGCGCGCGCGGCCGCCTCGGCCTCCCGGTCACCGGGCTTCGTGACCTTCATGTCCAGATCCACTTCAGCCCCGCAGTGCCAACAGCGAAGGCTCTTGGGGCGACGGAGGAGCAAGCCGCCACAGTCCGGGCAGGGGATGTCCTTCTCCGGTGGGTTGTTCATCGCGCAATCGCAATCCGGGTAGCGATCGCACCCGTACATCAGCCCGAACCGCGTCCGCTTCTCGACCAGCTCACCCTGCCCGCACTGCGGACAGGTGACGCCCGTGCTCTTCGGCGGCTCCTTCTTGATGTAGCGACAATCCGGGTAGCCGCTGCATCCGATGAACGGTCCGAACCGCCCCACCTTCTTCACGAGCTGGCGCCCGCACTCGGGGCACGTCTCTTCCAGCAGCTCCGGCTCGGGACGTTCGCTCCCGTCGAGGTTCCTGATGTAGTCGCAGTCGGGGAAGTTCTCGCAGCCGATGAACTTGCCGAACCGGCCGAGCCGCACCTGTAGGCGCCCGGGCTCCCGCCCCTCGGTCGGACACTTCGGACAGAGCTCCTCGGTCTCCTCCAGGTACCGCTCGAACTTCTCCTCGGCCAGCGCCAGCTCCTCCGCGAACGGGACGTAGAAACCCTGCAGGACGGCCACGCGGGTGGCGTTGCCCTCCGCGATCTCGTCCAGCTCCTCCTCCATCCGGGCGGTGAAGTTGACGTCGACGACGTCGGGGAAGTGCTGGATCAGCTTGTCCGTCACCACCTCCGCGACGTCCTCGGGCAGGAACCGCTTCTGGTCCAAGCGGACATAGCCTCGGGCCTGGATCGTCTGGATGATCGACGCGTACGTCGAGGGCCGACCGATGCCGAGCTCCTCGAGGGTCTTGACGAGCGACGCCTCCGTGTACCGGGGTGGCGGCTGTGTGAAGTGCTGCTCGGGCAGCAGCTCGAGCATCCGCAACACCTGCTCCGCGGAGAGCTCGGGCAGGCGCGACTCGGCGTCCTCGTCGGGCCCCTCGTCTCGTCCCTCGGTGTAGACCCGGATGAACCCGTCGAACACGAGCGTCTGTCCGGTCGCCCGCAGGCCGTAGTCCGCGTCCCCGTCGGCGGCTCGGATGTCTACGCCGACCTGCGCGAAGCGAGCCTCGGCCATCTGCGTCGCCATGGTGCGCTTCCAGATCAGGTCGTACAGGCGGAGCTGATCGCGATCGAGCGAGGCGGCGACCCGGTCGGGGGAACGGAGGACCGACGTGGGGCGAACGGCTTCGTGGGCCTCCTGGGCGTTGCGCGACCTCGTCTTGTAGCGCCGATGCTCGGCCAGCGCGTACGAAGGGCCGTACTCCTGCTTCACGAGCTCCGCGATCTCGCGGAGGGCCGCGTCGGCGATCGTCACCGAGTCGGTCCGCATGTAGGTGATCAGTCCCACCGACCCCTCGCCCGGAAGCGATATGCCCTCGTACAGGCGCTGCGCGAGCGTCATCGTCTTGCGCGCCGAGAACCCCAGCTTCCGCGCCGCCTCCTGTTGCAGGGTGGAGGTGGTGAACGGCGGGGCCGGCGACCGCTTGCGCTCCTTCCGCTGGACGTCGACGACACGGTAGGAGGCCCGGCCGAGTCGCTCCACGTGCGGCATCGCGTCGGTCTCGGCGCCGAGGAGGATGCCCTTCTTGTCCGGCGCGGTCGCGAGTTTGCCCTCGGGGATCTCCGTCAGCCGCGCGACGAACGGCTGCTCCTCACCCTCCGGTGTGAGTCGGACATCGACGCTCCAGTACTCGACCGGGATGAAGGCGCGGATCTCGCGCTCGCGCTCGACGATCAGGCGAACGGCGACCGACTGGACCCGGCCCGCGGACAGCCCGGGCCGCACCTTCCTCCACAGGATCGGGCTGATCCGGTAGCCGACGAGACGATCGAGGACCCGGCGCGCTTCCTGTGCATCGACGAGCTTCAGGTCGATCGCGCGCGGGTGCCGCACCGACTCGAGGATCGCGTCCCGCGTGATCTCCGTGAACGTGATCCTCTTCGCCTGGTCGGGCGCGACGCCGAGCAGGGTGGCCACGTGGTAGGCGATCGCCTCGCCCTCGCGGTCGTAGTCCGTTGCGAGCACGAGCTGGTCCGCGCCTTTGAGCGCCCGCTTCAGGTCCGCGACGTGCCGCTTGGAGTCTTCGGGGACCTCGTAGACCGGTTCGAACCCGTCCTCCACGTCGACGCCGAGCTGGCTCTTCGGTAGGTCTCGGACGTGCCCGAAGGAAGCCCGGACGGCGTAGTCGCCGCCCAGGTACTTCTCGATGGTCTTCGCCTTGGCGGGCGATTCGACGATGACGAGGGTTCCTGGCATATCGAACGTGGCTTCCTTTAGGGGGGTCGGGTGGAGTCAGGTCGAGCTTTTCGGACCGTACCACTGGCCCGTCGAAGCTCCTGGGAGCCGCGGATGTGCCCGGATGCCGGCCGAACGCGGCCACCCCGCTCCCCGAGACGCCCAGAACACGCTGGTACGCTGCGGATATTCCCGGCCCGGAGGGTGCTCTTCCCTGCTCGAGACGCTGCAAGAAGCCATCACCACGCTGATCGGCGACTATGGCTACGTCGCCATCTTCGTCCTGATGGTGCTCGAGTCCGCGTGCATCCCGATCCCGTCCGAGGTCACGATGCTCTTCGGGGGCGCCCTCGCGAGCCCAGGGTTCGCGGCCCCCGGTCACGAGCTCGATCTCGTCCTGGTCGCCCTCATGGGGACGCTCGGCAACCTCGTCGGTTCGTGGCTGGCGTACGGCGTCGGCGCGGCGGGCGGCCGGCCGCTCGTGGACCGGTTCGGCCGGTACCTGCTGATCCTGCCCCATGAGGTGGATAGGGCGCACGAGTGGTTCGAGCGGCGCGGCGAGCTCACGGTCTTCGTTTCCAGGTTGCTCCCGGTGATCCGCACGTTCATCTCGCTGCCCGCCGGCGTCGCACGGATGCCGTTCTGGCGCTTCACGATCTACACGGTGCTCGGGTGCCTGCCGTGGACGTTCGCGCTCGCGTGGCTCGGGTACCTGCTCGGTGAGAACTGGGCGAAGGTGGAAGAGTTCCTGCAGCCCGTCGCATGGGCGATCCTTGTGCTGCTGGCGATCGGTCTGGTCTGGTACGTGGCGCGTCGCTTCAGGCGGGTGCGGGCCGCCTACGCCGAGCTCGACGCCGCCTCCGGAGGCGGAGAGGCGGGGTAGGCTCCCGCCGTGCGCGCCTGTTCCAGCTGCGGACGACAGAACCCCGACGACGCCAGCTTCTGCGCGAACTGCGGATCCCCGCTCGCCGACGAAGCGGCGTCGACCCGGGAAGAGCGGAAGGTCATCACGGTCCTGTTCGCCGACCTGGTGGGCTTCACCAGCAGGAGCGAGCAGCTCGACCCCGAAGACGTGCGCGCGACGCTCACTCCCTACTTCGCGCGCCTGCGGGAGGAGCTGGAACGCCGCGGCGGAACCGTCGAGAAGTTCATCGGGGACGCGGTGATGGCGGTGTTCGGCGCCCCGACCACGCACGAGGACGACCCCGAACGGGCAGTCCGGGCCGCGCTGGCGATCCGCGACGCGCTGACGGAGATGAACGAACAGGACCCGGGCATCGATCTCCACGTCCGGATCGGCGTGAACACCGGCGAGGCGCTCGTCTCGCTCGGCGTTCGCCCTCTCGAGGGCGAAGGGATGGCCGCCGGCGATGTGGTGAACACGGCGGCCAGGCTCCAGACATCCGCCCCCGTCGATGGGGTGCTGGTCGGCGACGCGACGTATCGCGCCACCGAGCGGGCGATCGAGTACCGCGTGGGGCATCCCGTCGAAGCGAAAGGGAAAGCCGACCCGATCGTGGTCTGGGAGGCGATCGAGGCCCGGTCCCACTACGGGATCGACATCACCCGTCGCGTCGACACCGCGCTCGTCGGTCGCGATCGCGAGCTCGCGGTCCTCCGCGACGCGCTCGATCGCGCGCGACATCAGAGCGAGCCGCAACTCGTCACGCTCGTCGGCGAACCCGGGATCGGCAAGAGCCGTCTCGTGCACGAGCTCTTCGTCCACATCGAGGGGATGCCGGACCTGATCACCTGGCGGCAGGGCCGGTGCCTGCCCTACGGCGACGGGGTGAGCTATTGGGCGCTCGGCGAGATGGTGAAAGCCGAGGCGGGCATCCTGGAAACCGATCCCGACGGCGAAGCGGCGGCAAAGCTCGACCGGTGTGTGACGGAGCTGCTCGCGGAGGAGGATGAGCGTCGCTGGGTCGCGCGCCACCTGCGCCCCTTGATCGGTCTGGCCCAGGAGCGGGACTCGGGCTCCGAGGCGATGGATGACGGCCCTTCGGCGTGGCGTCGCTTCCTCGAGTCACTGGCCGAGCGCCGCCCGACCGTTCTGGTGTTCGAGGACCTGCACTGGGCCGACGACGGTCTCCTCGATTTCCTCGACGACCTTATCGATTGGACGCGAGACGTTCCCCTCCTCGTCCTGTGCACGGCCAGGCCCGAGCTCCTCGTCCGACGGCCGGACTGGGGCGGTGGCAAGCTCAACGCAGCGACGCTCGCACTCGCCCCACTGTCCGACGAGGAGACCGCGGTGTTGCTCGCGGGGCTCCTCGATCGGTCCGTCCTCCCCGCCGAGCTCCAGTCCGCGCTCCTCGCCCGGGCGGGTGGGAACCCCTTGTACGCGGAGGAGTTCGCGCGGATGGCGGCGAACCGCCCGGTGGCCGACCTCGCGGCCGCGGAGTTGCCCGGCTCGGTGCAGGGGATCATCGCGGCACGGCTCGACGGGCTCCCACCTGACGACAAGTCCCTGCTGCAGGACGCCGCCGTGGTCGGCAAGACGTTCTGGCTCGGCGCCGTCGCCGCGATCGGCGGGCAGGATCGCGCCGACCTCGAAGGACGGTTGCACGAGCTGGAGCGCGGGCGGTTCGTCCGCCGGTCGCGCCGCTCATCGGTCGGCGGGGAGACCGAATACGCGTTCCTGCATCTCCTCGTCCGCGATGTGGCCTACGGGCAGATCCCTCGGGCCGCCCGAGGCGAGAAGCATCGTGTGGCGGCCGACTGGATCGGATCGCTCGGCGGCGATCGCCTCGAGGACCGAGCGGAGCTGCTCGCCCATCACTACGGCTCCGCGCTCCAGCTGACCAGGGCTGCGGGCCTGGACGCCGCGGCGTTGGAGGCTCCTGCTCGGCTCGCGCTGCGGGCGGCGGGCGACCGCGCGTATTCCTTGGGGGCGTACCCGGCCGCCGAGCGCGCCTATGCGGCCGCGGTGGACCTCTGGCCCTCGAACGATCCTCAGCGGCCGGCCCTGCTGCTCCGCTACGGCCGGACCCTCTCGCTCGACCGCGATGCGGGAACGGAGGAGCTGACCGAGGCGAGGGACGGCTTCCTCGCCGCGGACCAGCGGGACGCGGCCGCGGAGGCGGAGCTCCTGATCGGCGACCTGGCGTGGCGGCGAGGGATGGGAGAGGAGGCGCAGGCCCATATCGAACGGGCGATGACGCTGGCGGACGGGCTCCCGCCGACCCCCGCGCTCGCCGCCGTGAAGTCCCACCTCGCTCGGTACTTCATGGTCGCCGGCCGCCACGACGACGCGATCAGGGTCGGCCGGGACGCCCTGGCGATCGCCCGCGACCTCCACCTCGAGGAGCTCCAGGCGTTCGCGCTCACGTCGCTCGGGACGGCCCGCATCAACCGCGCCGACATGGGTGGGTTCGACGACCTCGAGGAGGGCATCGCGATCGCGGATCGGGTCCACACCCCGTGGCACCTGACCCGGGGGCAGGTCAACCTGGGCGTCTGCTACTTCCTCGTGGGCGACATCCGCCGCGCGCTCGCGGTCCACGAGCGCAACCTCGAGGCCGCGCGCCGGTTCGGGATCGAGGGCGCGGTCACCTGGAACCTCGCGGAGGTCGCGTTCGACTCCTGCCTCGCGGGCCGCTGGGACGCCTCCCTGGAGATCCACGATGCGGAGATCGCCCGGATCGAAGGGGGCGCACCCCACTACCTCGAGACGCAGCACCGGCAGAGCCGATCGAGGATCCGTCTGGGCCGGGGCGACCTGGCAGGGGCGCTCGAGGACGCCGAGCGCGCCGTCGCCGCGGGTCGGGAGGCCGGTGACCCACAGGCGCTCCTGCCGTGCCTCGCGGAGCGGGCGAAGGCGTTGCTCGCCGCAGGGCGACGGGAAGAGGCCGGGGCGGACGTCTCGGAGATCCTGGAGCGGAACGCCGCCGAACCGTCGCTGGACTGGTCGTGGTGGATCCTCCAGGCATCGCTCGTGCTCACGGAGCAGGGTCGCGGGGACGACATCCTGGCGTTGGGAGGCGAGGACCTGCCGTCGGACTGGGTCCGCGCGGCGCGCCTCTGGGCATCGGGTGACATCGCCGGTGCCGCGGACCTCCTGGAGGAGATGGGCGCGGCGCCGGACGAGGCGTACGCGAGGATGAAGGAGGCGCAGCGGCTGATCGCGGCCGGTCGCCGAACCGACGCCGAGCCGTCCCTCGCACGAGCGCTCGAGCTCTACAGGACGATGGGGGCCGACGGGTCGATCCGCGAGGCGGAGCGCCTGCTCGCCCCGCCGGCGTGAGGGACCGAGCCCTAGGAACGACCGCCGGGCGAGTACCCGAGCTCCACATCGACGACGTTGCGGAGCGGCTCACCCGCCACGAATCGCTCGAGGTTGTCCACGAAGAGCGCGACGACGTCATCCGCCCAGCGCTCGTGATCGCCGGCGCGGTGCGGCGATACCAGCACGTTCGGCATCCGCCAGAGGGGACTCTCCGTGGGTAGCGGCTCCACCGCGAACACATCGAGTGCCGCGCCGGCGATCACGCCTCGCTCGAGCGCCTCGATCAAGGCTGGCTCGTCCACCGTCGATCCCCGGCCGATGTTCACGAAGACCGCGTGCGGCTGCATCGACTCGAACGCCGCGGCATCGAACAGCCCACGGGTCGCCGCGGTGATCGGCAAGACGTTCACCACGTGGTCGGCGCGGGCAAGCTCGGCATGGAGCTCCTCGACGCCGACGATCGCATCGAAGGTCTCGTCGGGCGTGCGGGGCGTGCGCGCCACGCCCCGGACGTGGAGCCCCGCCGCTCGGAGCAGCCGCCCGACCTCCGTTCCGATGGAGCCCGCGCCGACCACCAGGGCCGTCGTCCCCCGGAGCAGCGTGATCTCGTCGGCCGGCCACTCCCCCGGCCGGAGACGCGCGTCCTCCAGGAGGCGGGTCGAGAACGCGAGCACGAAGACCAGCACCGATTCCGCGAGGCCGGGATCGTAGACGCCGGCGGCGTTGGTGAGGACGACGCCGTGCGCCGGTAGCGTGGGCGACGCCAGCTCCTCCACACCCGCCGAGATCGACTGGATCCAGCGGAGCCGCGGCGCTCGGGGCACGACCTCGAGCAGTCGCGGCCGATCGAAGTTCCACGCGAACACGGCGTCGAGTTCGGAGAGATGGGCCTCGAGGCCCTCGACGCCGGTGACCTGGACGAGCCGAGCGAGATCGGCGGCCGCTCGCAGATCGGGGAGCTCTCGATCGACCGCATCGACGATCGCGACGAGCGGAGCGGGAGCCACTACAGGTTCGCGAGCATCGTCCAGGTGTCGGAGGAGCCACCGGACTCGCCGACCTTCTCGAACCCGGCCCGCTGATACATCATCCGTGAGCGGTTGTGGACGGCGACGGAGAGGGAGAGCGCCTGGAAGCCCTCCTCGCGTGCCTGCACCATGCAGGAGCGAAGGACCGCTTGCCCGATGCCCTTGCGACGATGGAGCGGCGCCACGGCGATGCTCAGCTCCGGCGTCTTCTCGTTCACGAACCCGAACCCGGGTTCCTCCTCCGTGAAGACGCGATACCAGGCCGCGCCGACCGGCTGGCCGTCGATCTCCGCGACGACGCCGCCGTCACCCTCTCGCCCCCAGTCCTCGTGGTAGCGCCGAAGCGTGGGCTCGACCAGGAACTCCTCGATGGTTTCCCGCGGCCAGTCGGGGTTCCATCGCGCGGCCTCGTACAGCATCGTGCGGAGGAACTCCGCGTCGTCCTTGGTGGCGGGCCGGATGTTCACGCGGCTAGCGTACCGCGGGGCCGGTGGGCGCCCCGTCGCTCGACGCGCTCAGGAGCGTCTCGGGCGCGGACAGGTGGAACGGGACGCTCGTGACGACCACGTCCCGCTCGAAGAGCAGCATCCGCTTGAAGAACAGCGCGGACTGGTTGTGGAGCAGGCTCTGCCACCAGTGCTCCGGCACGAGCTCCGGGAGGACCACCGTCACCACGGTGTCGCCCCGGGCGGTGCGGCTCCGCACCTCCGCGAGGAACGGCGGACCGAGATCGCGGAACGCCGCCTCCACGAGCACGAGCGGGACGTCCATGCGCCGGTCGTGCCAGGCCTCGACGACCTTGGGGATCTCCTCGGGATCGGTGGCCATGTGGATCGCCTGTATCGAAGACGGCTGGAGCGACTTCGCGTAGACGAGCGCGCGCACGGTCGCGTCCTGCACGCTCGAGACCGGCACGATCACCTCGCTCCGGGGCCGCTCGATCGGGCGCGCGCCCGCGGCGAAGTGTGGCTCGCCCGGGACGAGCGGCACGTTCGTGACGACGATCCCGGGCTGGAACAGCAGGGAGGTCTTCAACAGGAACGCGGACCGATGCCGGACGAGCTGCAGGAGTGAGCCCGAGGTCACGACCTCCGGGATCACGACGGTGACGAAGTCCGTCGCGGCCGGCCGCTGCTTCAGGTAACGGAGCACCGCCCGCACCGGGTGCTCCTGTCCGCTCGGCAGGAGCGCGAGGTCGTCGTACCGCGGCGCCACGCGCCGCCACGTCTCTCGGGCTTCCTCGAGACGTTCCTCGGGACCGACCCAGAGCGCCGTCATCGCTTGGCATCGGATCGTGAACAGGTAGGAGACGGCGTCGATCGTCGCCGGTCCGAAGTCGCCGACGAGCAGCACGAAGGAGTTGGTCGCCGCGACGTCGCCGGTCAGGTTCCCGGCGCGGAGGAGCCGGCCGATCCGTCGGTAGTGCCTGTTGATCAGCAGGAACAGGATCACGATGATCGGGATCGCGATCACCACGACGTAGGCGCCTTTCAAGAACTTCGTGATCGTGGCGACGACGAGGACGATCCCCGTGACGGCGGCGCCCACCCCGTTCAGCGTCGCTCGCCAGCGCCAGCCGGCGCCGCGCATCCGGAACCAGCGGCGCACCATCCCCGCCTGCGACAGCGTGAACGCCGTGAAGACCCCGATCACATAGAGCTGGATCAGATCCGTGAGCGAGGCGTCGTAGAGCCAGATCAGGAAGATCGCCAGGCCGGCGAGGACGATCACGCCGTTCGAGAACACCAGGCGGTCGCCCCGGTTGCGGAACTGGCTCGGCATGAACTGATCGCGCGCGAGGATCGATGACAAGCGGGGGAAGTCCTGGAACGCCGTGTTCGCGGCGAGGATCAGGATGCCCGCCGTGAAGATCTGCAGGACGATGAACCACAGGCCGTCGCCGAAGATCGCCTCGCCGATCAGCGACAGGACCGAGCGCGAATGCGCGATCTCCTCCGTGATCCGGACGTGGAGGAGCTCGGACAGCACGGTGATGCCGAGGAACAGAACGCTCGCGAGCAGCCCCATGATCGCGAGCGTGGCGGCGGCGTTCTTCGCCTGGGGACGGCGGAACGCCTGGACGCCGTCGGCGACGGCCTCGACTCCCGTGAGCGCGGACGCGCCCGAGGAGAACGCCCGGAGGAGGAGGAACAAGGTCAGCGCCGTCTCCGCTTCGACCGGCAGGTGCGCGGTTGCCGCCACGTGGCACTCGGACAGGCATTGCAACAGCCCGGTCACGATCGTGGCGCCTACGATCGCCACGAAGCCGTAGGTCGGGAGCGCGAAGAGGGCTCCCGCCTCCTTCACGCCGCGGAGGTTCGCCGCCGTCACCAGCGCCACCAAGAAGGACGCGATCAGCACCTTGTGTTCCGCGAGCGACGGTGCCGCGGATGTGATCGCGATCGTCCCCGCCGTGATCGAGACCGCGACGGTGAGGACGTAGTCCGTGAGGATCGCGGCGGCCGCGATCAGGCCGGGAACCGTGCCCAGGTTCTCGCGGGCCACGATGTAGGAGCCGCCTCCCCGCGGGTAGGCCTTGACCGTCTGCCGGTAGGAGGTCACGACGATCGCGAGCAGCGCGACGATCGCCAGGGCGACCGGGAGTCGATACGAGAGCGCGGCGACGCCGGCGGTGATGAAGACGAGCATCATCTCCTCGGTGGCATAGGCGACCGAGGAGAGGGTGTCGGAGGAGAAGACCGGCAGCGCGAGCGACTTCGGGAGGAGCTGGTGCTCCTGGGACGACGTCGAGAGCGCCCGTCCCACGAGGAGGCGCTTCAGGGCGCCGCCGACCCCCGAGCCATCGGTGCGCGTGGCCATCGAAGGATGCTACGACTCGGCGTCCGTGCTTTCCGCGATCCAGCGGTAGCCGACGCCCGGCTCCGTCACGATCAGCTGTGGCGCCTGCGCATCGTCGCCGAGCTTCTTGCGGAGGGCGCGCACGTACGTCCGGAGGTACGTCGTCTCCGTCCCGTACCCCTGCCCCCACACCTTCCGGAGGAGCCACTGATGCGTGAGGAGCTTGCCGGGATGCGTCGCGAACGCCTCGAGCAGCTGGTACTCGGTCGGCGTCAGGCGCAGCGTCTCGCCGTCCAGGATCACGAGGCGCCGGCCGAGGTCCATCTCGAGCGTGCCGAAGCGCATCGTCGGCGCCGGCGGCTCACCCGGTTGCGCCCGCCGCATCGCCGCCCGCGCACGCGCGAGCAGCTCCTCCATCGCGAACGGCTTCGTCACGTAGTCGTCGGCCCCCGCGTCGAGCGCCGCGACCTTGTCCTGCTGCGCGTCGCGGACCGACAGCACGATGATCGGGAGCTCCGTGAACCCGCGGACGCGACGGATCACCTCGGTCCCGTCGAGGTCGGGGAGGCCGAGGTCCAGCAGCATCAGCTCGGGGGCGCTCTCGGCCGCGCCGATCACCGCCTCCTCGCCGGTGCCCACGGTCTGCACCTCGTATCCGTGCGCTTCGAGGCTGGTCCGGAGGGCACGGCGGATCTGTGGCTCGTCGTCGACGACCAGCACCCGGTTCACGGAGTCACCTCCTCGCGCGGGATCTCGAACGCCACGACGCAGCCGCCATCCGGGCCGCTCTCGATCCAGATCCGACCACCGTGCGCCACCACGACCGCCTTCGAGATCGCGAGTCCCAGACCGCTGCCCGGTGTCTCCGGGCTCGAAGATCCACGATAGAACGCCTCGAAGACCCGCTCGCGTTCGTCCATCGGGATCCCCGGTCCCTGATCCCCGATCCGGACCTGGACGGCATCTCGGATCCACTGGACGCTGACGCGGATCTCGCTCCCCTGCGGAGCGTGCCGGCCTGCGTTCTCCAGGAGGTTCGTGAGCACCTGGTCGAGCTGGACCGGGTCGACGGAGACGTCGGGGAGATCGGACGGGAGGTCGGCGGCGACGGCGTGATGGACGAGCCGGGGTCGCATCCGCGCCAGGACGACCTCGACGATCTCATCCATCGCGGCCTGCTGACGCGTCGGCGTGAGGGCACCGGCCCGGATCCGCGCGAGGTCGAGCAGGTTGCCGACGAGCCGATTCAGCCGATCGGTCTCCTCGAGGATCGTCGTCAGCAGCTCCCGCTCCTGTTCGGGATCGTGGTGCACAGCCGCGTCCAGCAGGCTGGTGACGCCCGCCTTGATCGAGGCGAGCGGCGTGCGGAGATCGTGGGTGACCGAAGAGAACATCGCGGCGCGGAGCTGGTTCGTCTCGGCGTCGAGCTGTGCGATCCGCGCGCGGGCGTCCAGCCGCGCGCGATCGAGTGCCGCGGTCGCCTGGCGAGCCGCCGCCTCGAGCAGGAGCTGGTCGTCGCGCGAGAACGGCCGGCCTCCGTCCGGGCGCTCGGCGACGAGCCTGCCGATCGAGGCCTCCCCCGCCAGCAACGGGACCGTCGTGCGCGGTCCTGCGGACGACTCGCCGTCGGTCCTGGAGACGGCGCGGAGCTCCGTCCCGTCGAGTGTCGCCTCCACCTCGACCTTCGACAGGGCGAACGGCTCGAGGAGCACCTCGGCGAACTCGTCGAGCACGCGGTCCGGGACCTCGCCGGTGTGCAGGGTGCTCGAGAGCGTCCCCAGGAACCGCGCCTCTCGCTCGCGGCGGGAGGCGCGCGCCCGGTCCTCGCTCGCCTGACCGACCAACAGCCCCACGATGAGCGCCACCGAGAGGAACACGACACCCGTCGCGACGTCTTCCACGTCGTCGAAACGGAACGTGAGCTGCGGGTCCTCGACGACGAGGGGCCGGATCGTCGAGGCGAGGATGCCGGCGATCAGGCCCGCCCCCAGCCCGCCCGCCACGGCGGCGATCACGACGGCCAGCATGAAGATGGCGATCGAGATCTCGGGTCGGGCGGGAGCCAAGGGGAACGCGATCGCCGTGGCGATCGCGGGGGTGATCAGCCCGATCACCGTTCCCCGGAGGGTGAGCTTCGCGGTTCCCTCTGCCTCGTGCTCCTCGCTCACGACCACGACACGCTAGCCCCTTTCACGGGATCTTCACGCCTCGGGAAGGATCCTTCACGCTTCCCTCACGCGCTTCTCTCGAAGATGGGCGCAGAGGAACCCATCCTCCGAGTCAAATCCGGGGGCCGACAGCTCCCTCCAGTTGTTGGACCTCCGGATCCGTCCTCATCATTCGGGCCCGCTCTGCGGGCCCGAACTCTTTCCCGGGCGTCCACGATCCCTCCCTCCGGGAGGGACGAAGACCCTGCGGATCCGGCCGCCGTCTCCTCTTGGTGTGCGGTAACACCCCGGGGTAGGCTTCCCCACCGTATGCACGTGATCATCATGGGCTGTGGGCGGGTCGGCTCCGAGTTGGCCAACGCGATCGCCGACGAGCACGACGTCGCGATCATCGACAAGAACCCCGAAGCGTTCCACGCCTATCCCCCCGGGAGCGCGCGCCAGATCGTGGGTCTGGGTTTCGATCGAGACGTTCTGGAGGACGCCGGTATCAAGGACGCGGATGCGTTCGTGGCGGTCTCCAGCGGCGACAACTCGAACATCGTCTCGGCCCGCGTGGCGCTCGAGTACTACCACGTGCCCAAGGTCATCGCCCGGATCTACGACTCGCGTCGAGCGGAGATCTACGAGCGCCTGAACATCCCGACCGTCGCCACCACGCGATGGGGGGTCAAGCAGATCCAGCTCATGCTCTTCCACGACCGCGAGGAGATCCGCGAGACGCTCGGCGGGGGTGACCTCCTGCGGCTCCGGGTCCCGGTCGCCGACCATCTGGCCGGCAAGCCAGTGTCCTCGCTGGAGGTCGACGGCAAGGTGCGCGTGGCGGGGATCTCTCGCGGAGGTGGTGGGTTCATCCCCACGGCGTCCTCCACCCTCCAGGCGGGTGACTACCTGATCCTCATGATCTCCAAGGACGGGCTCGAGCTGGTCGACGGACTGACGGCGACCGAGGATCATCAGGCATGAAGGTCGTCGTGACCGGAGGGGGCGCGGTCGGCCGGCATCTCGCGCAGGATCTCACCGATCGAGGCCACGACGTCACGCTGGTCGAGCAGCGGCGGGAGCTCGCGGAGAAGCTCGGTCAGTGGGCTCCGGACACCCGGATCGTCTACGGCGACGCCTGCGAGCCGCGCATCCTCGAGAACGCCGACGTGCGGTCGGCCGATGTGGTGGTCGCCGCCACCGGCGACGACGAGGACAACCTCGTCACGTCGCTGCTGGCCAAGCAGGAGTTCGGCGTCCCGCGCGTGCTCGCACGGGTCAACCACCCGAAGAACGAGTGGCTCTTCGACGAGCAATGGGGCGTGGACGCGTCGGTCTCTCCGCCCCACATCCTGACGGCGATGGTCGAGGAGGCCGTCACCGTCGGGGACCTCGTCCGCCTCCTCCGCCTGGAGGGCGGGAAGGTCGCGCTCGTCGAGATGCGCCTGCCCGATCAGTCGCCGAACGTCGGCCGCGCCCTCTACGAGCTCCGCCTGCCCACCGACACCACGCTCGTCGCGATCCTCCGGGAGGGACACGTGATGATCCCTCAGCCCGAGACGGCGCTCGCAGCGGGGGACGAGATCGTCGCCCTGTCGAGCGTCGACTCCGAGGCGGCGCTCCGAGACACCGTCATGGGGACGGGCGCCGGGGCGCCCGGCGCTCCGGACGCGTGAGGGCCGGCTAGCCGGCGAACTCCAGACGTGGGTTGACCATCCGGATCTCTCCGCGCTGATCGGCGAGGACCCCGTCGACCACCACGCGCTTGCCCAGGGAGAGGCCGCCGATCCCGCGGCGACCCATGAACACGATCATCACCTCTCCCGTCCCGTCCGAGATCAGAGCCTGCAGCGCCTCCTTGCCCTCCATGGGGAGGACCGTCATCCGGCGGATCACGCCGGCGACCCTCACCGGTTGTCGAACGGGCGCGGCGTCGATCCGGACGGTGCCCTCGATCGTCTCGGCCCAGGCTCGGGTCTCTTCGGCGAGACGTGTCTCATCGCTCTCGTTGAGACGCTCGAGGAGCCGACCGATCAGGCCCACGTCACGAAGGGGTGGGCGCTCCGGCCACGTCCCGCTGCTTGATCTCGTCGCCCAGCTCGGACTTCCGGGATTTCGAGACCCAGATCATCGACGCCAGCACCACGGCCGCGATCGCGACGACCGCCACGCGGATCGCGGTGTCGTCCGTGTGGGAGACGACGATCGGGGCGATCAGCAGGGCGACGAGGTTCATCACCTTGATCAGCGGGTTCAGCGCCGGGCCGGCCGTGTCCTTGAACGGGTCGCCGACCGTGTCGCCGATCACCGCGGCCGTGTGGGCCTCGCTGCCCTTGCCGCCGTAGTGACCTTCCTCGATGAACTTCTTCGCGTTGTCCCACGCGCCGCCGGCGTTCGAGAGCATCACGGCGAGCAGCTGACCGGTGAGGATCGAGCCGGCGAGGAACGCGCCGAGCGCCTCCGCGCCGAGGAAGAACCCCGCGATCACCGGGCTCAGCACCGCCAACAGCCCCGGGGTCATCAGCTCGCGGAGGGACGTGCGGGTGCAGATGTCGACGACCCGGCCGTAATCGGGCTTCTCGGTGTAGTCCATGATCCCCGGGTGGTCCCGGAACTGGTTCCGGACCTCCACGACCACCTGCATCGCGGCGCGGCCCACGGCGCGGATCGCGAGCGAGGAGAACAGGAACGCGACCGAACCGCCCAACAACAGGCCGACGAGGACATCCGGTTTCGCCACGTCGATCCCCAGGAACTCGAAACCGGCCAGGCGGAGAGCCTCCTCGAAGGATCCGAAGAGCGCTGTGGCGGCCAGGACCGCCGTCGCGATCGCCATCCCCTTCGTGATCGCTTTGGTCGAGTTCCCGACGGCGTCGAGACCACCGAGGATCTCGGCGGGGCGACCCTCGAACTCGCCCGACATCTCCGCGATCCCCTGCGCGTTGTCCGAGATCGGGCCGTACGTATCCATCGAGACGACGACGCCCACGGTGGTCAGCATCCCCATCCCGGTGAGGGCGATGAAGTAGAGCTGCTCCGGGAGCGTGTCCCCCAGGTAGAAGGACCCCATCACGGCGCCCGCGATGATCAGCACCGACCACACGGTCGACTCGAGGCCGATCGAGAAGCCGGACAGGATCGTGGTGGCCGGCCCGGTAACCGTGGACTCCGCGATCTCCTGGACCGGCTTGTACTTCGTGTCGGTGAAGTACTGGGTGAGGACCTGGATCACGCTGGCGAGGACGAGTCCGATCGCGACCGCCGCGGCGGGCTTCCAGTCGTCGAGGTAGACCTCGGAGAGCACGAACACGGCGCCGGCCGAGATCGCGGCGGACAGGAAGAAGCCACGGTTGATCGCCTTCATCCCGTGCTCGGTCTCGCTCCGAGGCGTGACCGCGAGGATGCCGATGATCGACGTGATCACGCCGATCGCCCGCACGAACAGCGGGAACATCACCCCCGCGATCGCACCCAGCTCGGAGTCGGCGAACGCGGCGGCGCCGAGGATCAACGAGGCGACCAGGGTGACCTCGTAGGACTCGAACAGGTCGGCGGCCATCCCCGCGCAGTCACCGACGTTGTCGCCGACGTTATCGGCGATCACGGCGGCGTTCCGCGGGTCGTCCTCCGGGATCCCCTTCTCGATCTTCCCGACGAGGTCGGCGCCCACGTCGGCGGCTTTCGTGAAGATGCCGCCCCCGACCCGCATGAACATCGCGAGGAGCGCACCGCCGAACCCGAATCCGACCAGGACCGACGTGGCGTCGCCCTTGTAGATCAGGAGGATCACGGTGGCGCCGAGCAGCCCGAGCCCGACCGTGAACATGCCCGCCACTCCCCCCGCGCGGAACGCGATCTTCAGCGCGCGACGGAGCCCCGACTCACGAGCGGCGTTCGCGGTCCGCACGTTGGCACGGACCGCGAGCCACATCCCCGCGTATCCGGTGAGCGCGCTGAACCCTGCACCGAGGATGAACGCGAGCGACCGGCCGAGCTTGATCGACAGCTCCGAGTGCACGGCGTTCTCCGGGGCCGGCAGGATGAAGAAGAGGAGGACGGTGAGGAGCGCGAGGAAGATCCCGAGCGTTCGGAACTGGCGCGACAAGTAGGCCTTCGCGCCCTCCTGGATCGCGCGAGCGATCTCCTTCATCTTCTCGCTGCCCTCAGGGGCACCGAGGACCTCCCGGACCAGGTAGTAGGCGAAGACGAGCGCGACCAGCGAGATGCCGAAGATCACCCAGAGATACGTGGTCTCCGTCGACGAGAAGTCGACCGCGAGCGGGCCGCCTTCCTGAGCCAGGATGCCGTGCACATGGACCTCCAGGTCGCGTGGGTTCGTTGAAAGGACGTTGCGCCGGACCGCAGAACGGCGGGCAGTATAGGAAACGTGCCAGGTCAGTGACCTGAACGGACCGCGTCGGGATCGTCGCGCGGACGCGGCACGGCGGCGGGCACGAGGCGGAGCACGGCCCACCCGATCACGCCGGAGATGACGGAGGCCGTCAACAGGGAGATCTTGACGAGCGGGAGCAGCGGATCGTCGGGGCCGAACGCGACCTCGGCGACGAACAGGGAGACCGTGAAGCCCGTGCCCGCGGCGGCCGCCATCCCGAACAGATGCGCGGGCCTGACGCCCGCCGGGAGATCGACGAGCCGGAGCCGGGACGCGACCACGGTCCCGCCCCAGATGCCCAGCACCTTGCCGCCGATCCGCGAGACGAGGATCGCCCAGGCGACCGCGCTCCCGGCGGCCGCGGTGATCGACGACGCGGAGAGCTCCACCCCCACGTTGGCGAGCGCGAACAGAGGCAGGACCACGAAGCTGCTCCACGGCAACAGGAGGTGCTCGACGCGGGTGAGCGGCGAGACCGCGTCGCGCGAGAGCTCCGCCAGGCGGAGCCACTCGTGCGCGTCGGCGTCCGGAGGAGAAGGATCGTCCTCGGTCCGGTCGGCCGTCCGATGTGCCTCCTCGCTCACGGCGTGCGGACGCTGGAACGGTTCCGATGGGGTCAGCAGCCCGACCACGACGCCGGCGAGCGCCGGATGGAGCCCCGCGCGGTACATCGCGTACCAGAGCGCTCCCCCAAGCGCCACGTACACGACCGTCGCCCGGACATGGATCCTCGGGAGGAGCACCACGAGGGCCGAGACGCCGAACGCGACGGCGAGCCAGGTGGCGGAGACCGATCCGGCGGAGAAGAGGGCTACGACCACGACCGAGCCGATGTCGTCGATGATCGCGAGCGCGAGCAGGAGGGGGCGCAACCGGCTCGGGACTCGGGCCCCTGCCAGCGCGAGCACGCCGAGCGCGAGCGCGACGTCCGTCGCCATCGGGATCGCCCAGCCGCGGCTGTCGGGCCCGGTTCCCACGATCGCGAGGTAGAGGAGCGCCGGCACGGCCATCCCGGCGGCCGCAGCGACCACCGGGAGGAGAGCGGCGCGGGGGCGGCGCAGCTCGCCCGTCGTGAGCTCGCGTTTGATCTCGAGGCCGGCGACGAGGAAGAAGATCGCCATCAGTCCCTCGTTGATCCAGAAATGGAGGTCCCCGGCAACGCGGAGATCGGCGATCCCGACCGAGATGCGGGTCGCGAACAACGCGTCATAGGACTCGTCCCACGGGGAGTTGACCCATGCGAGCGCCACGACGACGCCGGCGAGCAGCACCAGGCCGCTCGCCGTCGATGTCTCGAGGAACTCCTGCAGCGGCCGGAGGATCCGCCGGGGGACGGGCCGATCCGATCTCGACCAGGGGCGCCGGATGTCCGGATTGTGCGGCGGCGCGTCGGGGCGTTCGTTCACGTCGGAGCCTCGCTCGCCGACCAGTCTTCCCGGCACGCCATCAGGTGGAACCGGCGCATCCTATCCCACACCTGATCCCCGCGACGCGCGTCCGAAGGTGATTGGAACATCTCCGACCTGCGTGTAGCCTCGGTCGCGCCTTGACACAGCAATCCCCCCCCGCCGCCGATACCGTGCGGCGATCCCCAACGAGCCGCGCGGAGGACTCCGCGCGCCGCAGGACGACCGCCCGCCGCCGCATCGCTGTCGCCGTCGGTGGCGTCGCGGTGGTCGCGATCGCCGCGATCCTGCTGTCGGGGGGCAAGGTGCCGCTGGTCAGCGGGCCCAGCGGGCCGGACGGGTTCAGCTTCCAGCTCGGCAAGGTCCAGGCGACCACCATCAGCCGCACGCCGCGCTCGGAGCTGAACGACGTGGCTCGGGAAGCCGGAGCGGGCGTCAAGGAGACGATGGACGAGCTCTATTTCCGGGCGTTTGTGGACCAGGGCTCGTGGGGCGACTACGAGGCGGCGTTCGAGCTCTTCGAGGGAAGGGCGGCCACGCGCGCCGGATCGGACGCCGAGGTGCTCACGCTCGGATCCACCGCAAACGACGACTTCGAAGCCCTCGACGAGGCGAGCGGAACCCTCACGGTGTCCGTGCTCACCGACGCGAAGGACGCTCCCGTCAGCGCGGTCGCCCAGGTCGAGTTCGAAGCGACCGCGGAAGCCCAAGGGGGTGGCCCGTCGATGCAGGTCGTGAGCGTCGGCTCGTTCTTCCTGCGTGAGGTGAACGGCGCGTGGCGGATCTTCGCCTACGAGGTGGACCGCGAAGACGTCGAGGCGGTCGCAACGAGCCCGTCGGGGTCACCATCGTGATGCGGCGGAGGCTGATCGCGACGGTCGCGACGGTCGCGGCAGGCGTCTCGGGGCTCGGCATGGCGACGCTGCACGCGACACCCGCCGTGGGTGCCCCCGTGATGCAGATCGGCGATGCCCACGCCGAGTACGGGCCGACGGTCCCGGGGAACGATCCGATCTTCATCCTGATCCTCGGCAGCGACTCCCGGCCGGGTACCGCGCTGGAGGACGGGCTCTGCGACTCGATCCACATCCTCGGGATCGATCCGAAGACGAAACGGGCCACCCTGGTGGGGATCCCGCGTGATTCCTACGTGCCGATCGCGAGCGGGGGGACGAACAAGATCAACGTCGCGCTCTCCCAGGGCGGTCCCGACGGGATGGTCGCGACGGTCGAGAACCTCACCGGCATCACGTTCGACTACTACCTGCTCACCGGCTTCGAAGGGATGACGAGGATCTTCGATGCGCTCGGCGGGCTCCGGATCGACGTCCCGTACTCCTTCAAGGGCTACGAGAACACCGATTTCACCGAGGGCCGGACCACCATGACGGGTGCGGAGACGCTCGAGTACTCGCGCACGCGCAAGTCGCTGTCCCACGGGGACTTCGACAGATCCATGAACCAGGGGCGGATCCTGCTCGCGGCGTTCTCGCAGTTCCGAGCGGAGTTCCGGAAGGATCCTGCCGCCCTGTTCCAGTGGATCGCGGCGGGGATGCGCAACGTCTCCACCGACCTCCCGCTGGACGAGCTGCTCACGCTGGCGTTCACGTCGTGGGAGATCCGTCCCGCCCGCCTCACGAACCTGGTGGCGGTGGGGGGCGTCGGCATGGCGGGCGGTGCGAGCATCGTGAGCCTCCCGTCGCCCCACCCGGTGTTCGAGGACATCGCCGCCGACGGGTTCATCCTGCCCCAGGACATCCCGGCCGACGCCGAACCCGCGGGCTAGCCCCAGGACGTCGTTGTCGAGCCTCCGCGTCCGTCCGTAGCCTGGAGTGACATTGGCGAAGGAGCAGACCCCGTCTCGGTCTCCTCGCCGGATCCCCCTGATCGGTGCCGGAGTCGCGGTACTGCTCGTGATCGGCGCCGTCGTCTTCCTCACGCGGGACGACGCGCCGACGAGGGGAGCCGGCGGGAGGGACCACGAGCGACGGCGACGTCGCGTCGCCGACGACTCCCCCGTTCGGGTTCGACGACACCTCGCGCAAGCTGGTCAAGACCTCGCCGGAGCCGATGGGGTCCCGCCACCGACGGGCGAGCGTCGCCGCGGCGACCGAGGCCGAGGACGTGCTCACGGATCTGTACACGGAGGGGTTCCTCGATCCGGCCAACTGGGCGCAGGGGAGCTACGCGGACGCGTTCGGAGGATTCGCGCGGGGCGCTCGCGACCAGGCGGAGACGCACCCCGGCCCGCTCACGGCGGGACCCGGCGCCGGGGATCGCTACGAGCGGATCGAGCCCAAGTCGGGCCGGATCGCCACGCGGATCCTGCTCGACCGCCAAGGAGCCCCCGTGTTGCTCGTGAGCGTCGTTCGGTTCACCGCGGTCGCGACGGGCTCGGACGAGGTCGTCCTCCGGTCGGTCGGGCAGTACTTCTTCGAGCGCGTGGGCCGCGCGTGGAGGATCGTGTCGTTCGACGTGACCCGGAACGATGGGCCGAGGCAGGCGGCATGACCCGGCGGGCGGCGGTCGCGGTGGTGGTGCTAATCGCCTGGGTCGCGGGCTCCACGATCGGATCGATCGCCGAGCTCCCGGCCGCGTCGGCCCGTACGCCCGGCATCGTGTTCGGACGGGCGCACGGTGGCTACACGCCGGATCCCACCGGCCGGCGAACGATCACGATCCTCGCGATCGGATCGGACGCTCGGCCGGGCCAGAACCCGCTCGCCTCGCGCGCGGACTCGATCCACGTGATCTTCCTGCATCCAAGGAAGCAGCGAGCGGTCGTCGTCGGCATCCCTCGCGACTCGTTCGTGTCGATCCCGGGCCTGGGGACGACCAAGATCAACGCCGCGATGTCGAGCGGCGGGCCGGCGCGCATGGTGCAGACGGTCGAGCAGAACTTCGGGGCGCGCATCGACTACTGGGCCGTCACGTCGTTCTGGGGCATCACGCGCATGTTCGAGACGATCGGCGGGCTCCAGGTACGGGTCCCGTTCCGGATGAAGGATCGCTTCTCGGAGTCGAACTTCCACCCTGGATTCCAGCGCCTCCGTGGGCCGCAGGTCCTGGCGTTCGCCCGCGACCGACACAGCGTGCCCGGCGGGGACTTCGGCCGTCAGGAGAACGGGGGCCGCGTCATCGTGGCCGCGCTCGTTCAGTTCAAGAAGGAGTTCCGGAAGAACCCGAGCCGGCTCCTCACGTGGATCGCGGCCGGCGTGCGGAACACGGAATCCAACCTGCCCGTGGACGAGCTCGTGGACCTCGCGTTCGCGGCGGATCGGATCCGGTCCGCGAACGTGAAGAACGTGGTCCTGCCCGGAGGCACGGGCAACGTGGGCGGGCTCTCCGTGGTGCAGCTGTCGATGGGGACAGCGCGGGCGATCTTCGCCGACGCGAAGGCGGACGGTGCCCTGCGCCGGGGGAACATCCCGCCGAGCCCGACCGGCGTCGGGTGAGTCGTCGCACGCCGTTGATACGCTCGGACCCCTTCCGCTCCCTGGCGACCAGCCCTAGGTGACCGTGACCGACGATCTCATCGATATCCATCCCGGCCGCCAGCGGGCCGCTCTGGCGGCCGCTGCGCTCGCCACGGTGCCCGCCTTCGTGATCGAGTTCGGTCACATCGAGACGTCCCATGCCCTCGCGGCCGTGACCTTCGGCCTCGCGATCGTCGGGGCGGCATTCGCGATCTCGTGGGCAGCAGAGACGGCGCAGCTCGACATCTCCGCCGGCCTCGCGATCGCGATCCTCGCGCTGATCGCGGTCCTGCCCGAGTACGCGGTCGACTTCGTCTTCACGGCCGCCGGCGGCAACGCCTACCAGCTCGACCCGAGCTGCCCGCCGCCGCCGGGGAGTCCGGCGGGAGCGGAGTCCCCGTGCGACCTCGCGCTGGCGAACATGACCGGTGCCAACCGGCTGCTGATCGGTATCGGCTGGTCGATGGTGGTGTTCATCGCGTGGTATCGGCTGCGGAAGGCGGGACGGATCGCGCCCGGCCGCCGTTGGAAAGGGATCTCGCTCACCCGGGACCACTCGATCGAGCTCGGATTCCTGTGGGTGGCGACGCTCTACTCGCTGACCTTGCCGCTGAAGAGCTCGATCACGCTGATCGACACGGTGGTCCTCGTGACCCTGTTCGGCGCGTACACGTGGCGCGTCTCACGGGCCCCGGCGGAGGAACCGCACCTCGTCGGCCCGGCGCGATACATCGGAACGTTCCCGGTCAAGACCCGACGCGCTTCGGTGGTCGGGCTGTTCCTCGGTTCCGGCGTCGTGATCCTGCTCTTCGCTCATCCGTTCGCGAGCTCCCTCGAGGACGCCGGTCTCGAGCTCGGCATCGATCCGTTCTTCATCGTCCAGTGGCTCGCCCCACTCGCCTCGGAGGCGCCGGAGCTCCTGGTCGCCGGCCTGTTCGCCTGGCGTCTCAACACGAACTCGGCCCTGGGGACCCTCGTCTCCTCGAAGGTGAACCAGTGGACGCTGCTGGTCGGCACGCTGCCGATCGTGTTCGCGATCTCGAGCGCCTCTCTGGACGGCCTCCCGATCAGCGCGACCCAGCGCGAGGAGCTGTTCCTGACCGCCGCCCAGTCGTTCTTCGCGGTCGCGATCATGTCGAACCTCTCGCTGTCGTTGCGAGAGGCCGGGTACCTGTTCGGTCTGTTCTGGGCGCAGTTCATCGTGGGAGCGTTGGTGCCCGAGTCGCTGCGCGCGGCCGAGCGGATCGGCGTGGGAGTCATCTACCTGTTGCTCGGCCTGTTCTTCATCCTCCAAGACCGGCGGCGCGTGCCGCTCTTGCTCCGGGACGCGTTCGTCGCGTCGCACGCGGAGATGTCCGAGGAGCGTCTGCAGGACGCCCTCGGCGAGGCCGAGGAGGATCACCCGTCGCCTCCGCACGACGACGACGACCCCCCGGCTGCGCCGTCCCGGTAGCGTCGCTCCCGTGGATGCTCGTGGATTCCTCGAGGAGCTCACCGCGCTCGACCCCGAGACCGCCGCATGTCTCGTCAACACGCGGGAGCTGCCGGCGCGCGAGCCGCGGCTCGATCCGTTCCCCTCGGACCTCCCGGCCCTCCTGACCTCCCGGCTGGGGCTCCTCGGCATCGAGGGTCTCTACCCGCATCAGTCCCGCGGGCTGGAGGCGCTCCGCGGAGGACGCGACGTGATCCTCTCGACCGGGACCGCGAGCGGGAAGACGCTGGTGTACGACGTGGCGTTCGCGGAAGCCGCCCTCACCGTGCCGAAGGCCACGGCGCTCTACCTGTTCCCGACGAAGGCGCTCGCCCGCGATCAGCTCCGCGCCGTCCGCGCCCTGAAGCTCACGCAGATCCGCGCGTCGGCCTACGACGGCGACACGCCGAAGGCGGAACGACCGCTGGTCCGCAAGAACGCCAACCTCGTCCTGACGAACCCCGACATGCTCCACCTCTCGATCCTTCCGGACCACGCACGATGGGCGGACTTCTTCTTCCGGCTCTCGCTGATCGTGATCGACGAGGCGCACGTGTGCCGCGGGGTGTTCGGCTCACATGTGGCGATGGTCCTGCGGCGTCTCCGACGGCTGATCGAGCACTACGGGGGCGCCCCGCGCTGGTGCCTGGCGAGCGCCACGGTGGGCAACCCGGGCGAGCTGGCATCACGGCTGACAGGTCTCGACGTCGAGGTCGTCGAAGGGATCGGCGGGCCGGCCGGTGACAAGCTCTTCGCGCTCTGGAACCCGCCGATCGTGGACGAGGAGACCGGGCGCCGGCGGAGCGCGCTGGCGGAGGCGTCGTGGCTGATGGGCAAGCTCGTCGCCGACGACGTCCGCACGATCGGCTTCACACGTTCGCGGCGAGCGGCGGAGCTGCTCGCGGAGTTCACGCGACGCGACGTGGGCGACGCGGCCCGGCGCTCCCGGGTCGTCTCCTATCGGGCCGGCTACCTCGCCGAGGACCGCCGCGCGATCGAGCGGCGCCTCGCCGAGGGCGACCTCCTCGCGGTGGCCGCGACCAACGCGCTCGAGCTCGGGATCGACATCGGGTCGCTCGACGCGGTCGTCCTCACGGGGTACCCGGGGACCCGGGCGTCGATGTGGCAGCAGGCGGGCCGGGCGGGGCGCAGGGCCGAGGGTCGCTCGCGATGCTGGTGGCGCAGGACGATCCCCTGGACCAGTACCTCGTCCACCATCCGGAGGACCTCTTCGACAAGCCGGCCGAGGCCGCGGTGATCGACCCCGAGAACCCCTACGTCCGGGAGCCGCACCTGCGCTGCGCCGCCCGCGAGCTGCCGATCGCGGACGAGGACCACGCCTACTTCGGGGTCGGACACCGGAGCCGCGCTCGAGCGGATGGGCGAGCGGGGGGAGCTCACGCGGCGCCGCAACGCCTGGCACGACGCCGGACGCGAGTCCCCGCACCGAGGGGTGGACGTGCGCGCGGGAGCCGGCACCGTCTACACGATCGTGAACGCCGACACCGGCGAGGTGATCGGAACCGCCGACGAGCATCGCGCGTTCGGCACGCTCCATCCGGGCGCCGTCTACCTGCACATGGGCGAGCAGTACCTCGTCACGGAGCTCCACCTCGACCGAGGGGTGGCCGCCGTGAAGGCCGCCGACCCCGACTACTACACGCAGGCGCGCACGATCACCGACATCGAGATCGTCGGCGAGCTCGAGCGGGGGACGCTCGAGGAGGTGGAGGTCTCGTTCGGGGACGTGCTGGTGACCGACCAGGTCGTGGGCTTCGTCCGCAAGCTGGTCTCGACGAACGAGGTCGTGGACGAGGAGACGCTCGCGCTCCCGCCGCAACGGCTGGAGACGCGATCGCTCTGGTTCACGATCACCCCGAAGGTGATCGCGAAGGCCGCCATCACGCCCCGACAGCTGGCCGGCGCGATCCACGCGGCCGAGCACGCCGCGATCGGCCTGATGCCGTTGATCGCCACATGCGATCGCTGGGACCTGGGCGGCGTCTCCACACCGCTGCATCAGGACACGGGGCTGACGACGATCTTCATCCACGACGCCTACCCGGGAGGCGCCGGCATCAGCGAGCGAGGCTTCCGACACATCGAGCGCCTCCTCGAGGCGACGCTCGAGACGATCCGGCAGTGCCCCTGCTCGCTCGGGTGCCCGTCGTGCGTCCAGAGCCCGAAGTGCGGCAACGGCAACGAGCCGCTCGACAAGCCGGCGGCCGCCGCGCTCCTGGCGGCGATCCTCGGCGTCACGTGGGGCTGAGCCACCGGCCGAGGCTGCGATACTCCGGACCGTGAGCGAGGGCCCGTACATCTCGGTGATCGGTGCAGGTCAGGCATCCGACGACGAGATGGCGGCCGGCGAGGAGATCGGCCGGCGCCTCGCCGAGGCCGGCGCCGTGCTCGTCTGCGGCGGGCTCGGCGGGGTGATGGACGCGGCCGCGCGAGGCTGTGAGGCGGCGGGCGGCACCTCGGTGGGGATCCTCCCCGGTGAGGACCGCACCCACGCCTCGGGCCACCTGACGGTGCGGATCGCCACGGGCCTCGGCGAGGCGCGCAACGCGATCGTCGCCCGGGCCGCCGACGCGGTGATCGCGGTGGGGGGCGAGTTCGGGACGCTGTCCGAGATCGCCCTCGCCCTCAAGATGGGCAAGCCGGTGGTGGGGCTCGGCACCTGGTCCCTCGACCTCGAGGGACTCCCCGGCGATCCCCTCCAGCGAGCGAGCGACCCGGCGGACGCGGTCGCAAGGGCATTGGATGCCGCGGAGCGACTGGCGGGCAGCTCGTGGTGAGTGCCGGTGGTGTACGTTGCCTCATCCAGATGCGCTATTGACGTGAGGTCAGAGCCGATGCGAGGCTCCGAGCAGCTTCCGCACGTCCCCCCGAACAGGGAGCACGATCGCTGATGGCCGGGTACTTCGCCATGCTGCTCGCGACGGCATGGACCGCCTGCGTGGTGGACACGATCATCGAGAGCACACGCACGTCCGACGGAACGATCGTATTCCTCGGACGCACGCTGGTCGCCCCCGGGATCCGGCCGGGGATCCTCATCCTCTGCGGACTCGCGGCCTCCGCCGGGCTCGCCTGGGCGATCGCGGTGGCGTTCGCACGGGGCCGCCGGATGAAGCGACGGATGTCCGCGGCGCTCGACACCCAGTATCAGGAAGTGACGACCAAGGCGGCGGGCGACGCCGCTCGCACCGGTCTGCTCACGTGGCGCATCGGCGAGCTCCAAGCGGAGGTGAACGAACTCGCCGCGAAGCGCGACCGGGCGCAGTCCGAGATGGAGCTCGCGCAGAGGCGGACGTCGGAACTGCGGGCGCTCGAGGACGACTACAAGCGATCGCTCACGGAGCTGCAGGACCGACTCATCACGTTGCCGGACATCACGTTGCCGGACATCGAGGACGAGCTCGCCCGACGACGCGCGGAGCGCCAGACGGCCGACCCCGCGAGCTAGTCCGCGGTTCCACCTCGCCCGACTGCCTCGTCGACTTCTTCGCGATCAGGGAGCGGCCGCCGCGGGCCGGCGGAGGATGAGGCGGATCGCGGCGGCGCGCTCGGTGGGAGAGAGCCCGAACGCCAACAACGACGCCGCGTAGACGGCGGCGCCCGCGCCCGCCGAGACGAGCAGGTCGAGGAACCACCGGTCGTTCGGCATCGCGGCGTGGGCGAGCCACATCGTGAGAGCTCCCAGCGCCGTCGGCACCGCCAATCGGAGCCAGGCGCCATCGAACGGCCAGATCCCCAGGAACCGCCGCACCAGGAGGAGCCGGGCCGTGGCCGAGAACGACAGCGTGAGGGCCTGAGCGATCGCCGCGCCACGGATCCCGAGGTTGGACGGACCCGCGAGCAACAGCGCCACGCCGATGTCGATCGTGAAGCCGGCGAGGTACACGACGAGATCCCATCCCGTGCGTCCCGCCATGATCAGGATGAACCCCACGGTTCCGACCATCACCGGCACGATCATCCCGATGATGAGGATCCGCAGCGCGCTCGCGCCGCTCGCGAACTCCGGGCCGAAGATCCGCAGCGTCTCCTCCGGCAGGATCCCCAGCACCAGCAGCACCGGGATCGTGGCTGCCAGCGTCCATCGCGTCACGTTCTTGTAGAGGCCGTCCAGCCGGGCACGCTCACCTCGATGGTGGAGGTCGGCGACGAACGGGCTGAACGTCAGCGACACCGATGTGAGGAACAGGAACAACGCCTGTCCGGCTCGCAGCACCGCCCCGTAGACCCCTACCCGCGAGGCGCCCGCCGCCCCCCGGTCGCTCCACAGCACCGACAGCACGAACAGGTCGGTCCAGAAGATCAGCTGCGAGAAGAGCGTCGCCGGCGCGCGGAGAGCGCCGAACCGGAGGAGGGCGCCCGCGCGCTCCTCCACGATCCCCTCGCCGACGAGGTCGCCTTCGGGGAAACGCCGGCGCTCGCGAACCCATCCCGCGAGGGCGATCGCCAGGGCGAGCGCCCACGACGCCCCGAACGCGAGCGTCGTGGCGCCGGCCGTCTTCGCCCACACCCAGAACAGGATCGTCAGCACGATCCACCCGATCGGCTGCGCGATCCATTGCGAGTACAGCGTGTACCGCATGATCTTCAGTCCGCGCGTCGCTCCCATGTAGACGAACGCGAGCGCGGCGAAGGGGACCGTGACCGCGGCCGCCCGGAACGCGGGCTCGGCGAGCGCCGGGACCGCCGTGAACCGTTCCGCGAGCCACCCCGCCGAGAGGAACGCAGCGGCCGCCACCGGCACCGAGACGGCGGTGGCGATCGCGGCTGAGCGTCGGACGAGCCCACGGGCTCGCGCGACCTCGCCGCGACCGTCGAGGATCGCAACGAGCCGGACGTTCGCGACATCCATCCCGAATCGCGTGGCCGCCGCGGCGATGAACGCGGCCTGCGTGGTGAGGGTGACGACACCGAACGCTTGGTCGCCGAGCGCGTTCGTGATCAGCACCTGCGCGACGAACGTCGCCACCGCGCCGATACCGAGACCGAGCACGTTCTGCCCCGTCTGGCCGACGATCACCCGGTGATCGGAGCTGCTCACGGCTCGGAGCTTACGGGGAGCAGCCGGCGGGCCCGGGAGGCTATCGGCCCAGCTTGATGCGGAGCGTGATCGGCACGGCGGCGAACGCCTGGCCGACCGGACAGTTCTCCTTCGTCGACTGCGCGATCGACTCCAGCTCGGACGCTTCGATCTCGGGGACCGTGGCCTCGGCATCGAGATCGATGCCGGTGATCGCGAACCCGTTCTCATCCTTGTCCAGGCGGACCATCGCCACGGTGCGGACCTCCTCCGGCGCGTGGCCCGCGCGGCCGAGATCGCCCGCCAGTGCCATCGAGAAGCAGCTCGCGAGGGCAGCCCCGATCAGCTCCTCCGGATTCGTTCCGGACCGGTCCTCGAATCGGGTGGCGAAGGCGACGACGCCGGACACCTCACCGCTCTCGGTCCAGAATCGACCCTTGCCGTCCTTCAGGGGACCTTCCCACGACGCTTCACTCGTGCGGATCTGCATGCCGAGATTCCCCTCTCGATCGGGGTCGCCTCCTCTCCGTACCCACGCGGCCCGACGAGCAATCCGGCGCGACCGGGTCTCCGGCGGGAGGGGCCAACCGCGGTACGCTCAGCGCCGGAACCGTCCCGAGAGGAGGATCCGTGACGTTCGACTCCTTGAGCGAACTGAACTGGCTCGCCGTCCTCGTGGCGGCGCTCGCGTACTTCGCGATCGGCGCCGTCTGGTACGCGCCCCCGCTGTTCGGGAAGACGTGGGCCGCCGCGGGAGGCATGGAGATCCCGACCGAGGGCACCCGGCCGAGCCCGGCGATCTACCTCACACCGCTCGTCGGAAGCGTGCTCTCCGCGATCGCGCTCGGGATGCTGGCCGCGGCGACCGGCACCGACACGCTGCAGCGCGGCATCGTGCTCGGCCTGGTCGTCGCGATCGGGTTCGCCGTCGCGATCTCCTTCGTCACGGCGCAGTTCGAATCCCAGAAGCCGAAGCCCATGGTCTGGGGAGCGATCAACGCCGGCTACCACGTCGTGGGCAACCTCGTCGCCGCGATCATCGTCGCGACCTGGCAGTAGCGACGCCGAGATGCGAGCCGGGCGTGCCGACCCACGCCGCTCCCGTGCTGAGATAGCACTCAGATGCGTGCCCTCGTGAAGCAGGAGGCCGGGCCCGGCCTGGTGATGACGGAGGTCCCGGAGCCCGAGATCGGGATCAACGACGTCCTGATCCGCGTGGACCGAACGGGGATCTGCGGGACCGACCTCCACATCGAGGAATGGAACGAGTGGGCGCAGCAGGCCGTCCCGGTCCCGCTCGTGATCGGCCACGAGTTCGTGGGCGAGATCGTCGAGATCGGATCCAACGTGAAGGACTACGGACCGGGCGACCTCGTCAGCGGCGAGGGCCACGTCGTCTGCGGCCGATGCCGCAACTGCATGGCCGGCCGACGCCACCTGTGCGCCGACGCGCGCGGGATCGGGGTGAACCGCCCCGGAGCCTTCGCCGAGCTCATCGCGCTGCCGGTGACGAACGTCTGGCACCACGACGCGTCGATCGACCGCGACGTGGCGGCGATCTTCGACCCGTTCGGCAACGCCGTCCACAGCGCGCTGCAGTTCCCGGTCCTCGGCGAGGACGTGCTGATCACGGGCGCCGGCCCGATCGGGCTGATGGCCGCGGCGGTCGTCCGGCACGCGGGCGCCCGCTACGTCGTGATCACCGACGTGAACCCGTATCGCCTGGAGCTCGCACGGAAGATGGGCGTGACCGTCGCCCTCGACGTCCGGGACGGCTCGCTCGCCGAGACGCAGGAGGCCCTGGGCATGAAGGAGGGCTTCGACGTCGGCCTCGAGATGAGCGGGAACCCGGCCGCGCTCCGCGACATGGTCGAGAACCTGTCGCACGGAGCCAGCATCGCGATGCTGGGGTTGCCCGAGGAGCCGTTCGCGATCGACTGGAACACGGTGATCTTCGACCAGCTCACGATCCGCGGCGTCTACGGCCGGGAGATGTACGAGACCTGGTACATGATGACGGTGATGCTGCAGAGCGGCCTCGACATCGCACCGGTGATCACGCATCGCTTCCCGGCGGATCGGTTCGAGGAGGCGTTCGCGGCGATCCGCACCGGGGAGACGGGCAAGGTGCTCCTGCACTGGACGGACGGGCCGTGACGACCGAGACCGTCCGGCCGGCGCTCGCGGCCGAGCTCGAGGAGATCCGGGGCGCGGGCCTGGAGAAGCCCGAGCGGGTGCTGACGTCGCCGCAGCGGGCTCGCGTGCGGTGTGCGCGGCCGCGAGGGCGACGTCCTCAACCTCTGCGCGAACAACTACCTCGGGCTCGCCGACCACCCCGAGGTGATCGCGGCCGCGCACGCCGCGATGGAGGAGTGGGGCTTCGGGCTCGCCTCGGTGCGCTTCATCTGCGGGACGCAGGAGCTCCACAAGGACCTCGAGGACGCGCTGAGCGCCTTCCTCGGCATGGAGGACACGATCCTGTACGGGTCGTGCTTCGACGCGAACGGCGGGCTCTTCGAGGTGCTGCTCGGTGAGGACGACGCGGTGATCTCCGACGAGCTCAACCACGCGAGCATCATCGACGGCGTCCGGTTGTCGAAGGCGAAGCGGTTCCGCTACCGCAACAACGACATGGACGACCTCGAGACGCAGCTGAAGGAGGCGGCCGGGGCGCGGAGGCGGCTGATCGCGACCGACGGCGTGTTCTCGATGGACGGCTACCTCGCCGACCTCTCGGCGATCTGCGACCTGGCCGAGCGTCACGACGCGATGGTGATGGTCGACGACTCCCATGCGGTCGGGTTCATGGGACCGGGAGGCCGCGGCACGCCCGAGCATCACGGGGTGATGGATCGGGTCGACATCCTCACGGGGACGATGGGCAAGGCGCTCGGCGGCGCGAGCGGCGGGTATCTGAGTGGTCCACGGGAGGTGGTGGAGCTGCTCCGCCAACGATCGCGTCCCTACCTGTTCTCGAACACGATCGCGCCGGCGGTGGTGGGCGGGTCGTTGAAGGCGATCGAGCTGCTCACGGCGTCGACGGAGCTCCGCGATCGGCTCGAGGAGCACACCCGGTTCTTCCGGGCGGAGATGGAGTCCGCCGGGCTCGACGTGCTGCCCGGCGAGCACCCGATCGTGCCGGTGATGCTCGGCGACGCGGCGCTCGCCGGGCGGATGGCGGAGGCGATGCTCGAGCAGGGGCGTCTACGTGATCGGGTTCTCCTACCCGGTGGTCCCGAAAGGGAAGGCGCGGATCCGGGCGCAGGTCTCGGCGGCGCACACGCGCGAGGACCTGTCGCTTCGCGGTCGAGGCGTTCGCGGCGTCGAAGGAGGAGCTGACCTAGGGGGTCGGCCTGGTGTGAGCTCCCATCAGACGGAAGAGGCGAGGGCAGATGCCCTCGCCTCGTTCCGATGGAACGCCGGACCTAGCTGTAGGTGCTGTAGTAGGTCCCGACCTGCTCGCGGTAGGTGTCCGACCGGTAGTCGGTCACCTCGTCGAGCTCAGGCGCGTTCTTGATCTGGTCCTTCGAGAGCCGAACCTCAACCTCACGACGATCGAGGTCGATCCGCTCGGCCATCCCGGCCGGGATCAGCACCTTCCGGCCGAGGATCCACGGACCGGTGTCGACGACGACGAACGCCGAACCCACGTCGTACGTGGCCTCGTCGATCTTGCCGATCTCGCCGTCCGTAGCCCGCACCTTGAACCCTTGGATGTCCAGGGGTGTGGTCGTTCCTTCCGGGTAGTTCCAGAGATCAGTCCTCATTGGGCACCTCCTTCATAGGTGTCGATTTCGTGCCTGTTGGGGACTTCAACTTGTCCCCTACCCGGGACGTGCGGCAGTGAAACGAGAACGGCCGAGATACCCGGGGATCGACTGAGATCGCTGCACCGCAGGTGTTCTCGCTCGCCGACTGAGCTAGGGAGCGCCCCCGCGCTCCGGGGCGTCCGTGATCGGCACCGGGCTGTGGAACACGGCCTCGACGTTGTTGCCGTGGAGGTCGTTCACGAACGCCCCGTAGTACCGATCGGAGTACTGGATCCAGACGCCGGGCTCGCCGCGGGTGGTCGCGCCCGCGGCGATCGCGGCCTCGAAGAAGGCGTCCACCTGCGACCGGTCCGCTGCATCGAACGCCACGTGCGCCGCGGTCGTGACCGGGGAGCCCTCGCAGATCGAGAAGTCATCGAGCTGCTGCCGGCCGTACGAGATGCAGTTCGGCTCCTCGTACAGCTCCTCGAGCCCGAGCGGCGCGAGCGCCGCCGTGTAGAGGCGCCGGCTCGCCGGGAAGTCTTCGACGACGAACAGGACATGGTCCACGATGATCAACCGCTCGGTCATGCGCCTCCTCTTTCCGGCCGTTCCACCGACCTCGTCAGGGTGAAGCGGCCTCGGTTTGGCTGCCTCGGCCCGATGCGGGAGGATGCTACCCATGCCTCACTCGGTCGGCGACCTCGCGGAGGTCCTGGACAATCTCGGCGTCTTCTCGATGCATCCCGAGGAGGTCCTCGCGCTCTGCCCTTCCGGATTCCGGCGGGTCCCGATCACCTCGGGCGACGAGTTCTACCTCTCCCTACAGGGGTTCACCGCGCACCAGCCGGCCTATGCGCACACCCACCCGGACTCGGAGGAGTGGGTGGTGGTGCTCGAGGGCTCGGGGAAGGCGCTGCTCGCCGACAACCCGGTCCCCCTCGAGGGGAGCCTCGTGATCGGGCGGGCGACCGCGCACCCCCACGGCTTCGTGAGTGGCGACGGGCCGATGACGCTCCTATCGATCCAGCTCCCGCGTCCGTCGGAGCCGGCGACGACGTGGGACCAGCCGGGAGAGACGACGGATCCGATCGACTGCGCGTCCGGCGGGACGTGTCGTCGCTGCCACCGCTGCGGCGGGCACAGCCTGAACCATCGAGCCACGCACTTCGTCTGCGAGAACTGCACGCTCGAATTCTGAGCTACCGACCCGAGTTGGATCGCTCCTCCGCGAGCCGGGCCAGGTTCGCCAGCTGCTTCCGGTCAGCGCGGTTCACGTAGACCTTGAAGATCGATCGCACACCCGGCTGCAGCCAGTAGGGGACGTAGTTCACGCGCTCGATCGTCTCCGTGTACGTGATCCGCGAGCCCTCGCCCTCGGGAGCGACGTCGTAGCGATGGATGAAGTGCGCGTCCCACGGCTTCCCGCGCTTCCGATCGAGGTGGGCATCGGTCTCGATCACGAACGAGCTCGGCGGGGTCGCGACGGTCACCTCGGATCTGTCGTGGAACGTGCCGTTGTCGGCCGCGCCCGACGAGGTGAAGGCGGTCCCCACGGATGCCGGCCCGTCGGGCGCCTCGATCGACAGGAGCTTGAACGTCTGGCTGCTGGCTCGCTCGCCGGACCAATCGAGATGGTTCCGGAGGTCCGAGATCGTCTCGTAGACGACCTGTGGCGGCGCGGACGACACCGCCGAGGTCTGCGTCACGTAGCCGAGCGGACGATCCGCCGCCATCGACGTGGCTACGAGGAGGAACCGCCGCGCGGGAGGCGGACGTGATCTTCCTCGGACTCCTTCCAGACCTCCTCTACGTTCTCGACGTTGAAGCCGTACTCGAACACGAGCGTGCCGCCGTAGGCGGCGCCGAACGTCACGAGGGCGGCCCCGAGGAGCGACAGCACGAGCCAGGACCCCTGCGTCTGCCCCAGGTCGAAGTCGGAGACGCGTAGGAGGATGTCGATCAGGGTGATCGCGGTGACCGTCAGCATCACCGTCGCGTGCCAGTTGATCGTGCGCCAGACCTGGGTGTGTTTGGCCGTACCGATCGGCCCGCTCTTCCGGTCGCGAGGGATGCCCTTCCACCAGTCCATGAAACCGGTGAGCGCGGCACCGAGGCTCACGATGAATCCGGCGACCATCACGAAGGTCGCCGCCGCGAAGAAGTCGTGCGCCTTCGGGTCCAACTCGTCCGAGAAGAACGAGATCAAGTCGAACACGGCGGCGAGCGTGAAGCAGACGATCGGGAAGTCGGTGAGCGGGGGATGGAACGGCTTGCCCGTGAACCCTCGCAGCCCCTGGAAGCGGCGGCCCTTCAACGACCAGGTCGGACGGATCGAGAACAGCCTCGCCATCGGTTCCCTCCCTCTTCGGTCGACGCGAACGGGGAGTCGGGGGCCTCCCGGCGACGTCATCATGCCATCCGCGAAGCAGGTTTGTGTCGGCCCGATCGCGGACATCTACGGACCATGGTGCGGATCGGCTACACCCTCTCCAGCGAGGAGCACGGCCCCGGCGACCTCCTCCTCTACGGGCGGATCGCGGAGGAGTCCGGCTTCGACTTCCTCACGATCTCGGATCACTTCCACCCCTGGACCTCGCGGCAGGGGCAGAGCCCCTTCGTGTGGAGCGTGCTCGGGGGTCTCGCCGTGAAGACCGAGGAGATCCCCGTCATGACAGCGGTGACGTGCCCGACGATGCGCATGCACCCGGCGATCGTCGCGCAGGCCGCGGCCACGACCGCGTTCCTGCTCCCGGACCGATTCACGCTTGGCGTGGGCACCGGCGAGAACCTGAACGAGCACGTCACGGGGACGGCCTGGCCGGAGTCCGGAGAGCGGCTCGACATGCTCGAGGAGGCGATCGAGCTGATCCGCCGGCTCTGGACCGGCGAGCTGGTCACCGAGCGAACACCGCACTACACGATCGACCGGGCCCGCCTGTACACGGTCCCCGAGACCTCGCCTCCGATCGCCGTCGCCGCTTCCTCGCCGGCCGCGGCCAGACTCGCGGGACGAGCCGGGGATGCCTTGATCTCGACCGCCCCGGAGGCAGAGATCGTGGAGGCGTTCCGGGAAGCCGGCGGTGAGGGTCGACCCGTCTACGGACAACTGACCGTGTGCTACGGACCGGACGAGGCCAAGGCGAAGGACGAGGCGCTCGAGTGGTGGCCGAACACCAGTGTCCCGGGCGAGGTCGGCCTGGAGCTGGCCGAGCCACAGCACTTCGAGGAGGTCGCCGAGCTGATCACGACGGAGCAGGTCGGCGAGAAGGTGGTCTGCGGACCGGATCCGGACGCGATCGTCGAGGAGGTCGGGATGTTCACCGGCGCCGGCTTCGATCAGGTGTTCCTGCATCAGGTCGGCCCTCGACAGGAGGAGTTCCTCGCGTTCGCGAAGGACGAGCTGCTCCCCTCGATCGATCGCTGAGGCTCCCCCAGTCGGCCGGGGCTTGCCCCGTGGAACGGCGCCCGGTAGCGTCCGCGCGGGGATGGACACCTACCTGGTCGTGCTGCGGATCGTGCACATCCTCGCGGGCGTCTTCTGGGTGGGCGCGGTGTTCACGACGATCCTGTTCCTCCAGCCGACCGCTCGCGACGTCGGCCCGGCGGCCGGCCCGTTCATGGCCCACCTCGCGGGGAAGAGACGACTCGTCGACTGGGTGCTCGCCGCGGGCGGTCTCACGATCCTCGCCGGCCTGCTGATGTACTGGGAGGTGTCGGGAGGCCTGAAGAGCGATTGGCTCACGTCCGCGCAGGGCGTCTCGCTGACGATCGGCGCCCTCTGCGCGATCGCGGCCTTCTCGCTCGGGCTCAGCGTCGTCCGGCCGACGATCATCGCGACGCTCGCGATCGGCCGGGAGGTCGCGGCGAGCGGAGGACCGCCCACGCCCGAGCAGGGCGCGCAGCTCCAGGCGCTGCAGAAGCGGGGGACGGCGGTCGGGCAGGTCGTCTTGCCGTTGCTCGTCGTGGCCGTGGCCGGGATGGCGGCGGCCCGATACCTCTAGGGGCTCATCCCCTCCTCCTCGTCCGCGAAGTCCCAGACGCGGATGTCGCCGGGCTCGAGCCGGATCGTGATGTCGTTCCCTCCGACCTTCCGGACGTAGGCCTCCCCCTTCCCGGGGCCGAGGTACCTCGTCGCGATCCTGACGGCCGTCTCGAACGCGTCCTCGGTGCGGATCTCGGCCGTGCCGCGAACCTCGATGCCTCGCAGCGGGTGGGTCGACTCGGCCACCACGATCGAGGCGCGCGGTTCGCGGCGCAGATGTCGCGTCTTCCCGTCGTTCGGGCCGGACCAGACCTGGAACCCGCCGTCTCGCCATTCGTGCCACACCGGCGAGAGCAGCACGCTGCCGTCCTGCCGGATCGTCGCCAGCACGGCGACGACGGGCTCCTCCAGGAAGCCACCCAGATCCTCGATCGTGAGATCCGTGCGCATGGGCGAACGATACCGTCGCTAGGAGCGGCGGAACCGCGAGATCTCGATCTCGACCGGGAGCCCGACGAAGCGGCCGAGGCGCCTGGTGGCCGATCCCAGCGCGCGCTCGTCCGCGGCGGTGGCATCGGCGTAGGTGTGGATCGCGACGCGGATCCGTTTCGCGTCGAGCGTGCGGCGCCAGTGGCCGAACACGCGCCCGTGCAGGAGGAAGACCCCGGTCGGGTACGTGCGGTCGTTCCACGCCTCGCGCGCGAGGTCGCCGACCGCGTCCCCGTGGAACCGCGACTCCGTGTAGCCCACGACGAGCTCGTCGTAGGTCTGGAGGAGGTGGGCGCCGCCCACGGCAGGTGGTCGCGCGCTCCGCTCCGACGATGCCGACACGAACGAGAGCCCGTCGACCTCGTCCCTCGCCACCTCGTCGCCCGAGCACGTCGATCGCGTGCCGGATGTCGGTCATCGTGAGCCCCGACCACCAGCTCATGTCCTTCACGGTCGCCGGCCCGTGGCTCCCGAGGTACCGACGGACCAGCTCGACGAGGGCGTCGTCACGATCGAGCGGGCGCGGGTGCGCGGGCACCCGTTCGTCCAGGAGTGCGTACGTGTGCTGCTTGCCCTTCCGCCCGCCGCTGCCGATCAGCCCGACGAGCTCGCAGTGCATCAGGAGGTAGGGCATGCGCTGGCCGCCGCGATCGAGCTTCCGCCGATCGAGCTCGGTGGCGAGCTCGTCCCGGGTGAGGCGGTTCCCACCCTCGAGGATCGAGGTGACCACCTTCTCGGCACGCGTGAGGGTGCGAGCATCGAGTCCGAGCTGCCGGTTCCTGCCCGCGTTCCCCTGCTGCACGCGCGGTCCGCTGAGCGCGAGGAGCCAGCGGATGTCGTCGCGCGCCACGAAGTGCCACGTGGGCCGGAGCACGTGCGTCCGCACGATCGTGCCCTCGGTGAGGGCCGAGTCCACGTCCGCGTCGTCGAGGCCCGAAGAGCGCTGCCCGATCGACCACTTCGCCGGGCCGTACTCCTGCGACTGCATCGCGAGGTGCCACCGGACGACGTCGTCCGGGGCCGCGAACCGATCGCCCGTGAGGCGAGAGTTGCCGATCCGCCGACGTGCGATCTCCTTCGCGTTCATCGGAGCGCGTTCATCGGGGCGTTCATCGGGGCGTTCATCGGGGCGTTCATCGGCGCGCAGCCTACCGGGGGCCTCTGACCAGCCGAGGATCAGGTCGCCGGAACGTCGCGGCGCCCGAACCGTGCCCGGAGCTGCCGCCACTTCCGCCACAGCAGGAAGACCGCCGCCAGCACGATCACGGCGAGCACGGCCGTGACGACGGGCCAGAACACCGCCGTCACCGAGAGAACCCCCGAGACGCCGTCCTCGGCGAGGCTCACCGCGGGGTTCCCGCCTCCGCCCGTCGTGGCCGTGGAGAGGGGCCGAGCGGCCGTGCGACCCGCCTGCGTCGCGAGGGCCGCGACGATCCCCATGCCCGCCGCCAGCCCCGGATCGAGATCGAACGCGCTCGCCGACGCGAGCGCCAGCATCCCTCCGACGACCGGCGCGACCGCCAGCCCGACCGCGTGCAGCACGTGATCCACGATCGGAACCTTGTCCCCGATGAAGTCCGCCACGCCGACGACGCCCACGATCCCCAGCACGATCGGATCGCTGAGCGCGTCCCACGGCGCCGGCAGGTCGATCAGATCGGTCCAACGGGAGAGCAGGCCGACGCTCAGGATCGGGATATAGGCATTGAGCCCGGCTGCCGTCGAGAGCCCGAGGGCCGTGAAGTATCCGGCGATCCCTTCCACTCCGAGGACGTTATCCGCAGCACGCCGGTCGCAATCGGCGTACGGTTGCACCCGCAACCATCCGGGTATCCGCGGTAGGTCAACAGCACGACATCTTGGGAGGGGAAGATGAAGGACAGCAGATCCGGACGCGCCGACGCTTGGGCGCTTGGAATGGCACCACCGAGCCGCCGGCGCCATCGGGGACGGGGAACGCTCGCGTCACTGCTCATCCTGTTCGCGTTCTCGGTCGGTCAGGCGTCGCTGACCGCCGTCGCGGATCAGCCGGCCACGGAGTCCGAGGCCACCGACGGTGCGGCTGCGGAGGCCGCCACGTCGGAAGAGACCCTTACCTCGGAGGAAGCGGCGACCGAGGAAGCAGCGGCGGAAGAGGTTGCGACGGAAGAGGTTGCGACCGATGAGGACGCCAGCGCGGAGGATCCCTCGGCCGACGATGAGGACACCGGAACGGTCCCTGCGGAGGCCACGGTCGACGGCTCGTCGGACGAGCCCGCCGCCGGATCAGCGCCTGAGGCGGCCGCGGTCGACACCCCGGGACCCCCATCGGGCGACGGCGTCCAGCCGATCTTCAAGCCCGGCAATCCCGACCTGCCTGGACGTCATGACGTCGGCGCAGTTCCTCTTCGAGCACAAGCAGGATCCACCACAGGACGCCACGATCAACCTCACGAACGGCGCTCTGAGCGGCACGCTCGTGGTCGCGGTCAACGAGGGGGCGCAGACCTTCCGATTCACGCTCACGGGTGACTTCGTCGCCGCCGGGGTGATCGTGAAGGGCGGCCCGAACGCCAACTTCTACGACTACCGGCCGGATGGCAACGCCGCCGACACCTTCCTCCATGCCCCGGTCAACCCGAACGAACGGGAAGTTCTACGGCCTCTCGCACATCTCCTTCTGCCTCATGGAGGACGTCCCGCCGCCTCCGACGCCCGAGATCGACGTCGAGAAGTCCTGCCCGGACTCCGTCGACGCCGGGGCCGAGATCGAGTACACGATCACGGTCGAGAACACGGGCACCGAGGCGCTGGTCGATGTCTCCGTCGACGACACCCTGCTCGGTGACATCACGGCCGACTTCGATCCCGACCTCAGCCAGGGGCTCGCGGTCGGTGCGACCGCGACCGCGACCGTCACCCACACGGCGCCCGGCGCTGGCTCGGTCACCAACACCGTGACGGCCACGGGCACGGGCGCCGTCTCCGACACGGACGACTCGGACACTGCCTCCTGCACGACACAGGTCACCCCGCCGGGTCCGGCGATCCAGATCGTCAAGGGCGGCGCGCCGGAGCTGGTGCACCGGGGCGACACGATCACCTACCAGTTCGAGGTCACGAACATCGGGGACGTCGAGCTCTTCGACGTGGACCTGACGGACGCGCGGTGCGACGCCGGGACCATCGACCCCGGTGTGGACGTCGACGGGAGCCTGGGGGTGGATGAGGTCTGGCACTTCTCGTGCACACACCTGGTCACCCTGGACGATCCCGACCCGATCCCGAACACCGCCACCGTGCGTGGCGACACCGAGGAGGGTGAGGGCGGGGCCGAGGTCACCGACCAGGACACGTTCCAGGTGGACATCATCCATCCGGGGATCTCGATCGTGAAGACCGTGTCGGACGCCACAGTCCCGGAGGGCACCGTGGTGACCTACACGTACCTCGTCACCAACACCGGCGATACCACTCTGTTCAACATCAGCGTCAACGATGACGTGATCGGGCCCATCGGCACGATCGCGAGCCTCGCCGCCGGCGCGTCCGCGACGCGCACCGGGACGTTCACGGTGGGAGATTCACCGACCACCAACATCGGAACCGCTTCGGGGGCCGACATCCTCGGCCGGACGGTCACCGCCGAGGACGACGCGGTCGTCACGCCGATCGCCGGCTCGGGCGGAGATGGCCCCGGCTGCTGCATCGGTAGCGGCGGCGGTGGTCTCGGTGGTGGCACCCCGTTCACCGGATCGGAGGTCGGGCTGTGGGCGCTCCTGGCGGCCGCCCTCACCCTGATCGGCGGGCTCGCGCTCTGGGCGACCCGCAGGCGGCTCGACGGTCCGACCGCCTAACGCGCAGGAGCAGGGACGAACGCGGCCCTCCGGGAACGGGGGGCCGCGTGCATCTCCGGAGCCGGATCACGGCCGTCGGAGCCGAGGGAGGACACGGCCGGTCCGGCTGAGGTACGCCTCGGCTTCGTCGCCGTACCGGCGCCGGAGATCGTCCTCCTCCAACCGCATCCACCCGACGACCGTCGTCGGCTGCCAGAGCGTCGTGTACGCCGCCAGGACGAGGAGCGCCAGGTAGTTCAGGGTGAGCAGGAACAGCCCGATCGGCAGCACGAGGAAGTGGATGTAGAACGGGTGCCGCACGTAGCGGTGCGCACCGGTCGTCATCATCTCCCGCTCGTCGATCGCCCGGCGGTACACGTTGACCGCGAGCTTCCGGCCCACGCCGATCAGGATCGCCAGCCCTGCTACGGAGAGGACGATGCCCACGATCTGCAACGCGAGGTCGGGCCCGGCGAAGAAGGACAGCTCCGGCGCGTAGAGGATCTCGATCGAATCCACGAACCCATCGACCGCGAACAGCGCCGGGATCGCGGCCGTGATCGTGACGGTCATCCATCGCCAGGCCCGGATCGCGGGTGAGACGGCCTCGGCCTCGCTTTCGAGCTCCTTCCGGCGAGCCTCCGTGACGCCCGTTCGCTCCCACCGCCGGAGGACGATCCAGAAGATCGCCACCAGTCCCCATATGGCTCCGACGAGCACCGACACGATCTCGACCGGCAGCCTCGCCACGCGGGCGACGATAGCGGACGGGAACAAACCGGGGCTCCGGGAAGGCTGTAGGTGTCACGAAGGAGATGAGGAGCATGAGACGAGAGATCGAGACAACGGCGCGTGACGCGATCGTCGTCGAGGACGCCGCGCTGATCCGCATGATGGGGTTCCCCGTGCTGGAGGCGTTGCCCTCCCGAACGGTGCCGTACGCGCAGGTCGATCCGTTCCTCCTCGTGCACGAGGGACGGATGAAGCTGTCGGAGGTGGGGAAGGTCGACACGAAGCACCCCCACCGGGGGTTCGACAACCTGTGGTACGTGATCGAGGGCTCGGCCAGCACCGGCCACAGCACCGGCCCGAACGGAACGATCGAGCGGGCGCGCCTGTCCGAGGGAGCGCTCCTGGCGCTCCGGACGGGCAGAGGTGCCTGGCATGCCGAGGGCATCGGTGAAGACGAGATCGGCGAGGGCCGCGGCGATACCGAGTTCCGCGGCGTGCTGTTCTGGGTGAACCTCGCTCGGAAGGACAAGCAGGTCTCACCGAGCGCGCGGATCCTGCAACCGGATGAGATCCCGGAGCGACACGAGGGCGACGCGATCGTCCGGACGCTCGTCGGGGAGGGTTCGCCCGTGCAGCTCGGCACGCCGGCGCTCATCGTCGACGTTGAGCTCCCGACGGGCAGGCCAGGTGACGATCCCGGTCCCCTCCGAGTTCCAGGGGTTCGCCTACCTGCTCGAGGGCGAGGGCACGTTCGGCGCCAACGAGCGCCGCGCGAAGCCGCCGCAGCTCGTGGTCCTCGGGCCCGGTCAGGGGTTCACGGTGACGGATGCCGCTCCCGGCACCCGCTACCTGCTCATGGCGGGCAAGCCCTACGGCGAGGTGCCCGTGTTCAACGGTCCGTACGTGGACTAGCCGTTCGGTCGATTCGGTTCGAGGGGCGACCCGAAGTCTCGGGCCGCCCCTCGGCCGTTGCCTTCATGGTGGGCGGCCCAGATCAGACTGCGATGGGAAGCGCCACGGCATGTTGAGGACTCCGAGCCAACCAGCCCGAGTCAGCGCGCTAGTCGTCGTCGTCCGTCCCTCGGACGTGGATGAGATAGGTGGCGCTGAAGTCTCCGCCCCCCTCTGCGAAGTGAACATCTGCTTCGATCACATGATCGCCGCGGGACAACGGACGGATGAAGACGAGGTTCGCTCGGATCGCGGTGCGGATCGGACCCGTCCCCACCTCGAGAACGGAGTCGTAGAAGCTGCCCGGCTCCGAGACGATCCTGTAGGCGCCTGTGTCGATCGGCTTGAGCCGCAACATACGGCCGTCCAACGTCAGCGAGTTCGAGGTCGTGACGAAGAGGTCCTTCACCAGCTGCTCCAGCTCCGCGTCCGTCTCCCCGGCCGAGCGGAAGGCGAACTGACCCGCGTGCGAGAGGAGGATCGGGGTGCCTCGGGGGATCCGGCATTCGAACTCGAGGCCGACGTCGATCGGCGGCGCAAGGAAGAAGACACCGTTCCTCATCTCGCCACATTCGCCCGACAAGCCGGAAACCAGCGGGTTCGACTCATCACCGAGCAGCCAACGTCCGTAGAGGCGCATCCAACTCGAGTACGAACGGTCGCGGGGATGCGAGTCGTACGGCGCGATGGGACCCGCGACGGCCGACTGAGCCACGATGAACAGGGTCACGGCGACGATGGCCGTGAGCGAAAGGATCCTCCGACGCATTCCAGACCTCCTGCCTCGCTGGTGCCCGATGACGAGCGACTCTATGCCGGTGTTTTTCGGCGGGTCAACCCCAGAAAGAGTTAGATGACCTGCGCCGTTCAGGGGAGCAGAGGCTGAAGCTTCCGGTCGAACGTTCTTCCGATCTTCGCGTAGCCGATCCGGTTCGGATGGGGATCCCCGAAGAACCTGGGCGTGCAGAACCATGTCCAGAGGCACGTACGCGCGACGTTGAGAGGGAGCCGTCCTCGACCCGGCACGACGGCGGTGTCCTGGAAGTCGTTGACCCGGAAGGTCCTCGCGACGTTGGCGACGACGGCCCCCGAGTCCTCGTACGCGTTCTTCAACCCACGATTGAACGGCCTCCACCCGCGCGCCGCGATCGTCGCCAGCCTCCGGCCGTGAGGGACCAGTCCCCAGTAACCCAAGAACGGGTCGTGATAGGTCATCCCGAGGATCGGGACACCCGGCCCGGCGGCCGCCCGGAGGGCATCGATGATGTGCATCAGCCGGTGCCGCAACGCGGGACGCATCTCGACGACACACCCCCGATGGAGGATGCCCGTATGGAAGTCCATGCATCTGCCGAGCATGTCGTTGACGCCGACGTCGATCGTGATGAACGCTACGTCACTGCTGTGGTTGGTCAGGAACGCGACCGCGGCATCGAGCTGCGTTCCGGCCGCGTACGAGCAGCCTGAGTCGACGCCGGTGATCATCGCCCGGGTCGTCTCACCCGGGCACCCGAACTTCCGCATCGTGAGTGTCGGGATCGTTCCCCGGACCCTTCTCGCCAGGTCGTCGACATATCCGTGATCGGTTCGACCTCTTCCCGGCTGGTATCCCACCGCGAGCGAGTCACCGACCGAGACGTACACGGGAGGCCCGCCGGTGCCTGCTCGGGCCGCCGGTGTGCCGACGGGGAGCAAGGAGAAGAGGACCGCCAGCGTGGTGAGCCAGGAGAAGAGCCTGCGACGCATCAGAAGGACGAGGCTAGCGGCCGTGTCGCGACCCGCGCAAGTCAGGTTCGGGTCGACAACGTGTCGTTTCCATAGTGGGTTCGTCGGCAGTTCCGGAAGCAGGCCACGAGGTCCGCTTCCTGCACGATCACGATCGACCCGAAGGTCGGCAGTCAGGGCTCCGGCGTCGCACGGAACGGCCCGGGGAAGGCGGGGTCACGAGTCTTGACCTCGAATCAGCCGAACCCCAGATCCCGCGGTGCCGACCCAAGCGCCCTGCCGTGGAGAGTCGGAGGTCTACGATGAGTGGCCCCCTGAGCAGGGACGAGGCGATCAATGGCACCGGAACCGGGCGGGCTCGTCGGTCGTGAACCTGAGCTCGCCGCGCTCTCCCGATTCGTCCACGACCTGAGCGAGAAGCCGCAGGACCTCCTCCTCGAAGGTGAGGCCGGGATCGGCAAGACGGTCCTGTGGCGGACGGGAGTGGAGGCCGCTCAGGAAGCCGGTCATCGCGTGTTGGTTTCTCGGCCGGGCGAGAACGAGATGGGCCTGTCCTACTCGGGGATCGGGGACCTGATCGGGGATGTGTTCGACGAGGCGCTCGCCGAGGCTCCGAGTCTGCAGCGCGAAGCCCTGGAGATCGCGCTCCTCCATCGGGAAGCCGGCTCCCTCCGACCCGATCAGCGCGCGATCTCGCTCGGAGTGCTCGGGGCGCTCCGGACGCTGAGCGCCTCCGGGCCGGTCGTCATCGCGATCGACGACCTCCAGTGGATGGATGGATCGTCGGCCCGAGCCCTCTCCTTCGCGATCCGGCGTCTCGACGGTCATCCGGTCGCGGTCCTGGCGGCCAAGCGCCTCGAGCAGGGCTCGCCGGAAGCACTCGACCTGGATCGCGCGATCGGCGATCGCGGCGCGGTTCGCACACACGTCGGGCCGCTCGCCGTGGACGAGGTGGCCCGCATCCTTCGGCACCGGATGAGCCGGCCCGTGACGCCACCGCTCGTCGCGCGCGTACATGAAGCGGCGCACGGGAATCCGTTCTTCTCGCTCGAGATCGTCCATGCGCTCCGTGATGCCGAGCCTGCGGCGGGCCTGCCGCTTCCGGTTCCCGGTGATGCCCTCGACATCCTGCGCGCCCGTATCGATGGCCTCTCGGCGAGCGCTCGGGATGTGGTGCTCGTCATCGCAGCGATGGCGCGCCCGACGCTCGCCACGCTGCGGGCGACGAGCCGCGAGCCCTCGACGGTCGACGCAGGTCTCGTCGAGTCCGAGGAAGCGGGACTCGTGGTCGCCCAGGGCGAGCGGCTCGACTTCGCACATCCGCTGATGCGCTCCACGGCCTACTGGTCGGCCTCGACCGCCCGACGTCAGGCGGTCCATGCGCGCATCGCCGAGGTCGTCCTCGACCCCGAGGAACGGGCGCGGCACATGGCGCTGATGGGCGGAGGCCCGGATCCTGAACGAGCAGCGTTCGTCCAGGAGGCGGCCGGCCACGCGCGCCGACGGGGAGCGCCCCTCGCCGCCGCCGAGCTGTGGGAGCTGTCCGCCGATCTCACCCCGCCGGATGACGAGGCGCTCCTCTGCAGCAGGACGCGTTCCGCGGCGCTCGAACGATTCGATGCCGGAGACGTCCAGCGCGGCCGAACGATGTTGGAAGAACTGATCGAAGCGACCACCTCTCGACAACAACAGGCGTGGACGCGCGTGGAGCTGGCGACCCGGTCCTACAACGATGCCGATCGGGTCGACGAACTCGTCCGCACGGCGCTCCCGGACGTCGGCGATCACCCGATCCTCCTCCCGGTCGCTCACGCGAACCTCGCGTGGGTGGCGATCTGTCGTTTGGAGCCGTCACGGGCAGCCGATCACGCTCGAGCGGCTATCGAGCTCGCGCAACGCGGATCGGATCCGACCCCTCTCCGCGTGGCGCTCACAGTGCTCGCCCAGGCAGAAGCGCTGCTCGGCATGGATCCCTGGCCGACGATCGACCGTGCGGTCGCGATCGCCGCCGACCTCGCTCCGGGAGAGACCACGCAGCCGGAGAGGATCCGTGGCCATCACATGCTCTGGGAAGGAAGGATCGCGGAGGCGCAGCGCTCGATCAAGGAGGCCGACCTTCACCTCGTCGAGGCCGGTCTCGAACTCATGCGCCACGACACCCTGACCGTCCTCAGCGAGGTGGAGTGCGCGGCAGGGGACTGGGCCAGCGCCGCTCGCCACGCGGATGAGGGATACGACATCGTCGCCCATGCGGGCCTGGACGAGATCCGGGATCAGATGCTGTACGCGAGGGCGCACGTCGCGGCGCTCGAAGGACGCGTCGACGAGGCGCGCAGCGACGCCACGGAGGGAGCCTCCCTCGCCGCCGCCCAGGGCAACCTGTGGACGGAGGTCGAGAACCGCAGCGTGCTCGGGTTCATCGCGCTCTCGGTCGGCGATCTCGAAGGCGTCGTCCGTGCTCTCGACTCGGCCGATCGACTGCTGATCACTAACGGGATCGTCGAGCCGGGCGCGTTCCCCTTCATCCCCGATCTCGCGGAGGCGTTGACCTCCCTCGGCCGGCTCGATCGAGCCAAGCAGATCGTGGATCGGCTCCACGAGCATGGCACGACACTCGACCGGCCACTCGCGCTCGCCACCGCGGCGAGATGCAGGGCGCTCATCGCCGCGGCGCTGGGGGATCCACCCGGCGCCCTGCTCGAGCTCGAGCGGGCGTTCGCGGAGCACGAGCGTGTGGCGATCCCGTTCGAGTCAGCACGCACCCTCCTGATCCACGGCGAGACGCTCCGTCGCATGAAGAGGAAGCGGGAGGCTCGCGAGTCGCTCGAGAGGGCGCGGTCGCAGTTCGCCGCACTTGGGGCATCGCTGTGGGAGGCGCGGGCCGATCAGGCGCTCGCGCGCATCGGAGGTCGCTCCGCCTCACCGACCGCGCTCAGCGAGACGGAGCGACGCGTCGCGGATGTCGTCGCCCAGGGCCTTACCAACAAGGAGGCCGCGGAGCGGCTCTTCATGAGCGTGAAGACCGTGGAGTCGAACCTGCGACGGATCTACCGGAAGCTCGGCATCAGATCCCGTGCGGAGCTCGCTCGTCGGCACGCGTCGTCCGTCACCGAGCACCGGGCACCATCCCGATCCGAGCATCAAACGTAGGGTTCCTGTCGTTTCCTCTCGTCACCTGCGTCCCTAGCGTTCGTCGTGCGTCGAAGGACGACGCCGTGATCGGAGCTGGGAGGCGACGGGCTGATGAGTGGACGACGATCGATGGTCTCTGGCCTGGGCGCGACGATGCTCGCGATGTTCCTGGTGGCCTCGTGTTCGAACGCAGAACCTGAGCCGAACGGCACGTCGCCGACCGACGCCGTGGAGTCGTCGCCGACCGCTGGTCTGGAGCCGCCGGCGTCTGACGTCCGCATCCTGGATGACTGCCCCGAGTTGCCGTGCGAGGGACCGCTCGAGCCCGCGAAGTACCGCTGGACCTTCTCCGAGCCGACGATCGACTTCGAGATCACTTCGCCCGGGTGGACATGGCTGTACGCCGGCGGAGGCCTCCATCTCATCGCCGATGAGACTCCACCACCCCAACACCAGAGTCTGTTCGTCCCCGACGGGATCTACTTCCTGCACGACCCGACGATCGCCTCCCAGGACTGTGAGGAATCCTCCGAGCCGGGTGTCGGTGGGTCGGTCAGCGACCTCGTCGGGTGGCTCGAGACCGCCCCCGGCCTCAGGGTGAGCGAACCGACGCAGGTGACGGTTGGCGGACTCGATGGCACGCATCTCGACTTCGAGATCGATCCGAAGTGGAAGCGGACGTGCCCCTTCAGCGAAGGGCTGCCGGCGGTGCCGCTGATCTTCAACGGAGCGGCTCCCCTCGGCGGGTACCACTGGGCGATCGTCCCCGGGCAGTCGATGCGGTGGTACATCCTCGATTCGGAAGACGGGGTCATGATCGTCGACCTCGAAGATGCCCCGGGCGGCCTGAAGCACAACGAGTTGCTCGCGAACGCCGCCGACGTCGTCGATTCCCTGGTGATCTCGTGGCCGTCGTGATGCGGGTCATGACATCGTCGGCGAGGATCCTCAGCGCGTGATCGACGAGATCGAGCGGGTCCTGGAGGCGGCCACGCCATGAGGTCCCGTACGCGACGTGGCACGCTGCTCGTCGTCTCCGCCATGCTCGGGCTGTCGTGCACGGCCCATGACCCGGCTCCGACGCAGGATGGCGCCTTCGAGTCCGTCTCCCCCACGGCGTCGATAGATGCACTACTGCCGGGTCGCATCCTTTTCTCCCGCATGATGCCGTCGGACGAGTTCCTGCACTTCAGCGTGAGCACCGACGGCTCGGGGGAAACCCCATTCGTGCCGGGGAAGGAGTTCGAGGCGAGGCACCTCTCGCCGGACGGCTCCCTGCTCGCGATCTCCGCGCTCAACAACCACGGACTGTTCGTCGGTGGGACCGTCGGGATCGACGGGACCAGCTATCGCCTCTTCGCGACATCAGATCCGAGCCTGAACCTCGTGTGCGGTGTTTGGGCGCTCAGGGGACGACTGGCCTGTGAGGGGTGGGACGATGGAGACCCGTCGCGGGCCGGCATCTACACGGTCAGGGCGTCCGACGGAGCCGACCTGCAGCGGTTCACGCGACAGCGGGACATCCCCTGCGAGTACTCGCCCGACGGGACGCAGCTCGCGTTCGTACGTACGGTGGCCGACGACGGCCGGGGCACGCTGATGGTGGTGGATGCGGCGGGAGGCAAGGCGCGGGAATTGCTCGACGATGTCGTCCTCACCGGTATCCCGTGTGACTGGTCGCCCGATGGCAGCTCGATCCTGGCGTCATCCGAAGGTGCCTTGCAATTCGTGACACTCGACGGGGAGAGCTCGCGGCTCGCGGGTGACGGGATCACCGGCTTCGCGATGGGTGGTCTGTGGTCCCCTGACGGCTCCCACGTGCTCTTCTCGATGACCCTCGAGGACGATCAGTTCGACGTCTACATCGCGGCGGCAGACGGATCCGGGCTCACACCGATCGCGAACTCCGAGCTCCTCGAGGAGTCCGCATATTGGCTTCCATGAAAGGGGAAGGGATGCACGCGCGATGCTGGCTGTTCCTCCTCGTCCTCGCGATGGTTGGGCTGTCCTGCACCGGCGACGAGCCCGCTCCGACGGATGTCTCATCCGAACCAACCGGTCAGCCGAGCTCATCAGCCAGCCCAGACGTGTCGCCGCTCGTGGGCGAATGGAAGCGCGTCACGAAGTGTCAAGAGCTCGTGCAGCTCCTTGAGGCGAACGGCTTGGGGGAGCGGGCGGCGCAGGCCATCGAAGGGAACGGCTGGGTGGACGGGACGCTCGAACAGCTCGCCAGGAGGGACGATCCGTGCAAGGGCGCGATCCCACGTGAGCACTCCCATTTCTTCACCGAGTTCGGCGCCTTCGGCTCACTCGACTGGCGCGGTGAACAGGTCGACGACGGGACGTACGAGATCGTGGACGACCGCACGTTCGTGATCGGCGACGCCACGTTCCATTTCGCAATCGAGGGCGACACGATCATGTTCGAACCCGTCCTCCCCGACACATGCACGGGCTTCGATTGCGTGTGGATGCTCGCGGTCGCCTCCCCCGGCTACGACTGGGAGCGGGTCGCCTGACGCGTGGCGCGAGGACACTCGACCGGCTGCGTCAGCCCCTGAGCTCCTCGAGCTTCGCCTTCACGATCTTCTTGATCAACGGCGCCGGCGGTGGCTTGCCGATCGGGAACCGGATCGTGCCTTTCGCGAGGCCGTATCCCTTCAGATCGTCCGCCAGTCGCTCGATCACACCAGCGCTCGCAGGGAAGAGGCTGCAGTGCTCCTTGAACGCCGAGTAGTAGATGAGTGGACGCCCGTCGACGTAGAAGCCCGGCATCCCGTACCCGATCTTCTCGGTCGCCTTCGGCACCACGGCGAGCACAGACCGACGCACGTGTTCGAGGGTCTTCCGGACGTCGTCCGGCTGATCGGCGAGGTACTCGTCGACGGTTCCGTACTTCTTCATCTTCGGACTCATCGTCGTTCGAGCGTATCGCCTGGTCGTCGGGAGGGTCTCGGTTGGGATCAAGGATCGCGGTCCGAGCGCGGACCATCGAGGCCGCCGTAGTATCGCCCCGCGAGGGGACGAAAGGGGCCGATGGCTCCGTCGAGCACGTTCGATCCGGTCGAGTTCAAGCAGAACATCCGAACGGAGTGGAGATCGGCGGCTGATGGTTGGCGTCGATGGCTCGACGTGGTCGAGGGTCCGGAGGGTGGTCAGCGGCACAGCGCGAGGCTCATCGAGCTCGCCGAACTGCGACCCGGTGATCGCGTCCTGGATGTGGGCGGCGGCTACGGGGAGCCGAGCCTGTCGGCCGCTCGTGTCGTGGGGCCCGAAGGCCGCGTCGTCTGCACCGACATCTCGGCCGAGATGCTTGCCACCGCACGCGAGCGAGCCGACGCCACGAGCCTCTCGAACATCGAGTTCATCGAGAGTGACGCGGAGGAACTCGACCTCGAAGACGGATCATTCGCCGCCGTGCTCAGTCGGGCGACGCTGATGTTCCTCCCGGACGTCGCCGGGACGTTGAAGCGTCTCCACCGTTTCCTCGAGCCAGGCGGCAGGCTCGCTGCATCGGTGTGGGGTCCCGTGCCTGCCGTGCAGTTCGCGGCGGCCTTTCCCGTGGTTGCTCAAGAACTCGAGCTCCCGCCTCCGCCCCCGGGACGGCCGGGAGCGTTCGCGCTCAGCGATCCCGTGAAACTCGCTACGTTCGTGACCGGGGCCGGGTTCCACGACGTCGAGACGGGCACGCTTCCGGTGATCTTCGAGACGGACTCCCCCGAACGATTCACGGACTTCATCCGCGACGTCGCACCGCAGTTGACCACGATGCTCGAAGGTCACCCGGCTCCCGTACAGCAGCGAGTGTGGGGCAAGATCACGGACGCTTACCGGCCGTTCCAGGACGCCAGCGGCCGCGTTCGGACCGAGAATCAGGCCGTCTGGGTCAAAGGCGCAAAGGAGCGGACGACGCGCGGCAGTCTGGCACTCTGAGGCTTCGCGATCGCTCGATCGCTGCAGTCGCGACGCGTGTACGTCTCGAAACCGTCCCGATGGGCTATTGCGTTGGACACATACGCAGGTCTACGGTCCCTCCTTCAATGACGACCGGACGAGAAGGGGAGGGAACGATGAGTCGGCGACTCGGCATCGACACCCTTACCTTCACGACGCGTCCTGCGGGGGGTCTCCCCTAAGCGCCGGTCGTCCCATTCCGACGTCTAGGGGCCGCCCTTCGGGCGGCCTTCGTTCATGAGGGAAGACCTCCCCGACCCGCGTTCGCGCACGAACGGAGACCGCATGTCCTCGATCTGCTTCGCACTTCCTCACAGCTCACGAAGCAACCGCAGCTTCACAAGAAGCGCCGACAGGAAGGAACGGGATGGTCCGCCATGGGCCACGAAGAGCGATATCGCACAGCGACCTGGGGCGAGGCTCAACGCCGCGTCCTGGTCACGCTGCTCTTCACCGACCTCGTCGGCTCGACACGTCTGGCGGCCACGCTCGGCGACCGCCGATGGTCTCTGCTCCTGAGGGCCCACCACGGGCGGGTCCGCGACCTCCTCGATCGATGGGGTGGGTCCGAGGTTGACGATGCCGGCGACGGCTTCTTCGCGACCTTCGACGCGGCGACGCCTGCCGTCCAGTGCGCCACCGCCGTCGCGGCCTCGCTCGCTGAGATCGGACTGAAGGTTCGAGCTGGACTCCACACCGGCGAGTGCATCCGAGACGGCGGCAAGGTCCGGGGGATCGCGGTCCACGCGGGCGCCCGGGTCGTCGGACGAGCGGCACCTGGCGAGGTGCTCGTAACCCGTACCGTGCGTGACGTGGCGGCCGGGTCTGACCTGCTGTTCGAGGATCGCGGGTCGCACGAGCTCCGAGGCCTTCCGGGTCAGTGGCAGCTGTTCGCGGCCCTCGAAGGCAGCGGCGTGTCGACCGCGAACCAGGACGCCCATCGACACGTCTCGCACGTGCCTCGGAGGGCCAAGCGAGTCGGCTCCCTCGCACGGACCCTGTGAGCCGGAGGTTGCGGGGGAAGCGCAACTCAGCGCTTCCTCCGCACCTCGTTCTCCTCTGGAGTGATCGACCCATCTCGGGCGATGCTCTGATTCGGATCCGAGAGGATGCCGATCAGGAAGCTGGCCCGGGGTCGATACGCCATCGGCTCGGGCTGGTGAGGCGCGACACGATGAGCGCCAGTGCGAGCACGACGACCCCGGCCACGAGAAGGCCGATCGCGATGCCGGTCGTCCCCTCGACGTACTGCTGGATCGTCCCGAATGTCGAGAAGAAGAGCCCGACCGCGCCGAGCACGAGCATGGACGTGTGTCGGATCCCGACACTGACCCCGATCAGGCCCGCTGCGGTCAGCACGCTGAACCAGGCCCCAACCTCCTCATGCTCTGCGGAGATCAGGAGCGCGCCGACAAGCACCAGGAGGGACCCGGCGGTGGATGCCGAGCCGGGCTCAACGAGCAAGCGACGCCATCCGAGGAGGATCCAGGCCGCTCCTACCGCCCAGAACGCGACGCCCATCGCCGTCCAGGAATCCTCCGCGAGACCCACCGCGAGGAGGATCAGCCCTCCGACCAGGGCGAGCTGCTGGAGTGTGCTCGGCCGGGCGAGGTAAAGCCTCCCCGCGAAGAGCACGACGGCCGCGCCGCCCCAAAGGGGCCATCTCTCGGCTCGGAAGCCGTCCACGACCACCGAACCCACTGTCCAGGCAAGAGCGGCAGCCGAGAGGAACCAGAGGATGCGCGCGAGCCGAACCCGCGGCGCCGACGTCGCGCCACGGATCGACCATCCGACGCCGAACAGTACGAGCCAGATCGTTCCGGGGACGGCGATCCGTCCCGCCGTCGAGAGGCCGTCCCACTCGCCGCCCAGGACGGTTGCTCCCGCGGCGATCGCGAGCGCCGCTCCGAGATAGGCGAGCGCCTCGGTGACGGGCGTGACCCCGCGACCTCCGGGAACGGGGGCGCGCCGAGACTCGAAGGCCGCGATCGCATCCGCATCCGCCCGGCTGATCACCCGCTCGGCCACCCAGATGTCGAGTCGCTGGGTCAGAATCGCATCGTCGGGGGAGTGCGTGGGCGGTGGGGCTACCTTCTCCTCGGGCCTCGTCGGCCGGTCACCCATCCCTCAGCCCTCCTCGTCAGATCTCGTGCGACAACTGTGGATCCCGCGATCGGGGGGTGTCTATGGGCGGAACACCCAGACGGGGTTCCCCTTTGACCCAAATCTCGAGTCGTTACTCGACCTTCGCGCGGCAGCCGGGCTGAGGCCGGCGCGTTCCTCGTTCAGACGTCGAGCGAGAAGCCGAGATCGATGTCGGCGGCGGAGTGCCCACCGCGGACCCCCCAGCTCTCGAGCGTCGGCTCGAGGACAACCACTGAAACATCCATCGGGTCGACGGGGATCTCAGCAAGCTTCTCAACGAGTGCTCGGTACAGGTTCCGCTTCGCCTCGGCGGAACGGCCTGGGAACGCCGTGATCTCGATCAGCGTGTACCGATCGGAGCTGCCGGGCGGGATCTCGAAGTTCTCAGGCTCGTGCTCGACGATCCGTTGCGAGCGGTCCTCAACCGGGATGCCGAACGCCTCCATCAGGGCGTCGTGGACCGCCTGGAACAGCTGTCGCCGCTCCTCGAGCGACCACCCCTTCACGATCTCGATCCGTACGAGAGAGGCATCGAAAGAGACCTCCTCAGCACCGCGAACCTACAACCCCGCGCAAGTGGCCTCTCTTGAGACCCCCGCCCTGCTCGATGTAGCCGACCTTTCGGCATCACCCGCCGCGCGTACCATCGCGCGATGACCAGGTTCGTGGTCGACTCGACCGCCGTCATCCACATCGCCAAAGCGCATCTCGAGATCCCGGCGAAGCACGAGCTCCTGGCACCCACGCTCCTCCGCTCCCAGACCCTCTCGGCTCTGCGCGAGGCGGTGCACAGGGGCGAGCTCGGAGACCCGGAGGCGCACGACCTCCTCACGCGCGTGGGACCTCCCGGGTTGAAGATCAGACTTCTCGGTGACGCCGTGCTCCGGCGCGTGGCCTGGGAACTGGCGGATCAGTTGGGCTGGGCATCCACGTACGACGCCGAGTACTTGGCACTCACGCGGTTGCAGGCAGACGCGTTCATCACCCTCGACCGCGACCTGGCGAAGAGCGCTGAAGGGATCGTCCCGCTGGCATCCATCGACGCCCTTCGCTGAGGGGTTCGAAGGATCGCCGCGGGCTAGGCGGCCAGGTAGCCGCCGGGTGATACTGCGCCCCGACGATGGAACGGCAGCCTCCGGACGAGGCGGGCCGACCGCCGCCGGACGACGGCGTTGGCTCCGCGATCCACACGTTCCTGATCGCCGACGTTCGCGGCTACACGCTGTTCACCCAGGAACGCGGAGACGAGGCCGCCGCGAAGCTCGCCGCCAAGTTCGCGGGCATCGCGCGCGAAGGGGTCGAAGGTCGTGGCGGATCGGTGATCGAGCTCCGCGGCGACGAAGCGCTCGCGATCTTCACCTCGCCTCGCCAGGCGATCCGCGCCGCGCTCGATCTCCAGGAGCGCTTCGTGGCCGAGTCGATCGCCGACCCCAACATGCTTCTGCCGGTGGGGATCGGCCTCGACGCCGGCGAGGCCGTGCCCGTCGAGACCGGCTACCGGGGCGGCGCGCTGAACCTCGCGGCGCGGCTCTGCGGCCAAGCCGGTCCCGGCGAGGTGCTCGCCTCACGCGAGGTCACGCACCTGGCCAGGCGGATGGACGGCGTCCGCTACGAGGATCGCGGCTCGATCCAGCTGAAGGGACTCACCGAACCGGTACCGATCGTTCGGATCTCGTCTGAGAAGATCGACACGACCGCGCCGTTCGTGGGCATGGGCCCTCGGCGTGATGCCGCGACAGCTGCCGGATAGTCAGGGATCCCGACGGAAGGCGCGCACGGGGACGATCGTGGTCGCTGCCGCGGTCGCGCTCGTGCTCGTTGCCGCGGCGACGTACGCGATCACGCGGCCGGGAGCGAGCGGCTCGGACGACATCAGCGCGTGCCAGCTGGCGGGGCAGCCCCTGGAGGAGAACGGCTTCGAATCGGCGGTGCACGATGGGCTCACCCACGCGGCGACGGACCTCGGCGTCACCGTGCGGACGACGGTTTCGACCTCCGAGCAGCAGGATCGAGCCACCTTCCGCAAGTTCATCGACCAGGGCTGCAGCGTGATCGTGGCCCTGTACCTCGGGCAGGAGGGACTGGTGGAGGCCGCTCAGCAGTACCCGGAGCAGAGATTCGTGGTGATCGATCCGTTCGAGCCGCCGCAGCTCCAGAACGTCCTCGGGGTGGGCTTCGACGTCGACCAAGCGGCGTTCCTGGCGGGCTACATTGCCGCAGGGACCACGAGGTCGGGCGTCGTCGGGACGTTCGGTGGCGTGCCGGTGCCAACGGTATTCCCGTTCCTGGACGGGTTCGCCGCAGGCGTCTTCAGATACAACCAGGACAACGATGCCGACGTCCGGCTCGTGGGGTGGAACCCAGCGTCCGGGAGCGGCTCCTTCATCTCGCAGGGCGACTTCGGTGCGTTCGGAGACGTCGACGGCGGACAGCGCCTCGGGGCCCGGCTGATACGTCAGGGCGCGGACATCATCTTCCCGGTCGCCGGGGAGGCGGCACTCGGCGCGGCCGAGGCGGCGAGAGAGGCGGGAGGCACACTCCTGATCGGCGTCGACTTCGACCAGTTCTTCCAAGCTCCGCAGTTCGCGGACCTATGGCTCACGAGCGTGCGGAAGCGGTACGACATCGCGGTCAAGAACGTGGTCGAGCTCGTCGTCGACGGGACGTTCGAGGGCGGCGGCACGTTCCAGGGAAGCGTCGGCAACGGGAGCGTCGACCTCGCGCCATTCCACGACCTGGACGATCGGGTCCCCGCGGACCTCAAGGCCCGGCTCGTCGAGCTCAGAGTCGGGATCGCCGACGGCTCGATCTCGGTCGACCCGCGCGACTACGCCGCCTGAGCGACTCGCTACTCGATGTAGCCGAGGCCCCGGAGGTGCTCCTCCATCTCGTCGGCCTCGTTGTCGGAGACCGCGGACTCGCCCATCCCGGGGATCTGCACGCGTCGACTCGCGCGCCGTCAGCGCCTTGTCCGACCCGACGATCTCGTGCAGGATCCGGCCCTTCGGCGTCACCGCCGTGGGCGCGTCCAGCGCCGCCACGATCGTCGGCGCCATGTCGATCAGCGCCGGCTGCGACTCGAACGGCTTCACGTTCGGCCCCACCGCCACGATCGTGCCCTCGAGCCGGTGGTCGCCGCTCACCCAGTCGGCGTCCTCGAGGGCCGACTTCGCGTGCGCGAGCGAGTACCCCTCGGCCGGCACCAGCATGATGTCGGGTGCGCGATCGGTGAACGCGCCCTTGAAGATCTCCTCGCGCTTGTGGATCGCCTTGATCGGCTTCTTCCCGGTCTTCGGATCGACGAAGGAGCCCAGCCGGTCCATCACCTCGTCGCGGACCTTCTCGTAGTCCCCCGGGTCCACGATGCCGTCCATCTCGCGACCGGCGAGGTTGATCGAGACGCCCTCGCCGGTGGAGCGGATCGTCGTGAAGGCCTTCGTCTTCGACCAGTTCACCGACTGGGGCAGCGAGACCTTCCCGTGCAGGCCGAGCATGTCGTAGACCTTGCGCGCGACCTTGCGCATCGGGCCCCACTGCATCGGACCGAACAGCGCCTGCGACGCCGAGAACTCCAGGTAGCCGAACTGCTTCAGGAGATGGTCCATGTGCAGGGTGCGGGTGCACGACTGGAAGCCGTGGTCGGAGATGAACAGGATCAGGTCGTCGGGGCGGGCGCGCGAGACGAACCGGCCGATCGCGTCGTCGGTCTGCCGGAAGATGTCGGCGACCTTCTTCCCGATCCGCGTGTCCTTGTTCTTCGCGTAGTCGGGATGGTCGGGCGCGATGTAGTTCGACAGCGCGTGCTGGGTCCGGTCGATCGAGACCCACACCGAGGCCATCAGGTCCCAGTCCGAGTTGTCCATCAGGTGCTCGGAGACCGCGATCCGCTTCGCGGTGACCTCGAAGGCCTCGTCGAGGTAGGCGTCGGGCCGGTTCCGGTACGTGGTCCAGCTCATCCCGTTGATCGGCCACTCGAGGTTGTGCTCGGCGAGCGTGTCGGGCAGGTCGGCCGGGTGGGTGAACGTGCGGCCCTTCGGCAGGACCCCACCCGCGAGGAGGTTCCCGTTGATGTCCGGCGCCGGGAACGTGAGCGGGACGTCGAGCAGGAGCTGGTTCTTGCCGGCGGCCGTGAGGTCGTCGAGGAACGTCCGCGCCTTGATCGACGTGTATGTGACCGGGTACTGCTTGTGGGTGCCCGGCTTCGTCTCGAGGATGTCGTAGACGCCGTGGTCGTCGGGGTCGACGCCGGTCAGGAACGAGGGCCAGGCCGACCAGGAGTGCGTGGGGACCGTCGAGCGGAGGACCTCGCGCTGCCCCTTGTCGAGGAGGGCCTGGAGGTTGGGCAGAGCGCCCTGCTCCAGCAGGGGGTCGAGGATGCGCCAGTCGGCGCCATCCCACGCGATCAAGATCACTCGTGACATGCCTTCAGGAGCCTCTCTCACAGGAAGTTCGAGCGAGTCTACCGACCGATGCACCCTATCTGAGCGCAGATAGGAGGGTCCGGCTAGAGGGAGTGGTAACCCCCTGAGACTCTTGGTCTGCAGCCAGCCCCGCCCTATCACGCGACGCTAGGAAGCCGAGCCGCGTGTTGTCCAAGTCAGATAGGCAACAATCGTCTCCCAGACGGTGTGTGTGTAGATTCCTCTGCGCTCGTGCGACATGGGCGTCCTTCTGAAGCGCTTCCGAGCAAGCATCCATCCACGTCGCCGAGAAAGTCGAACCTCTCGGATCGGTGGGCCGTGGCTGAACCGCTCCGTAAGGATCTCCACCACCCGTCGCCCGCCGGGGACGGGATCTTCCTGGTCCCTGACGGTTGGCCACACGGCAAGGAGTCGGTACAGAACGCGGTCAAGAATTCCATCAATCCGTCGCCCGTGATCCGGCTGCAGTCTGTGCCAGTACTGGGTGCTGAGGTCATTGCGATTCTCGTTCCACCCTGGAACCGCCGTGATGTCTATCAGTATGAGGGGCGGACCTACGTGCGAAAGGGAACTAACGTCTTTCAAGCGACCGTGGACGAGGTGAAGAGGCTCCACAAGGGTCAAACAATGGTTTGAAACGTGTGCTGACCCTGGATCGCATCTTTAGCGAGCGGCACAATCAACCAGCCAGCGCGCCGGAGTCTGTCTGGCCAGGCCGGGTTCGACCTCATGGATTCCATGCGCCGAGGCGGATTGCTGCGGGCAAACGGTGTCCGCCGACTTGACGTAAGTTACGTTTTCTGAAAACGTAACTTACGTGAAAAAGGGGAGACCCGGGGCGCCGCACGCGGGATGAGCAGGATCTTCCGTCGCGGGGAGTTGAAGGAGGCGATCGTGGTCGTGCTCGGATCGCTGGGCGAGGCGCACGGGTACGCGATCATGGCCGAGCTCAAGGACCGGGTCGGCGGCGGCTGGAAGCCGAGCCCGGGTGCCATCTACCCCGCTCTGCTGGCGCTCGTCGGGACGGGCCACGTCCGGACGGCGGACCGCGACGGCACTCGCATCTATTCGCTCACCGAAGCCGGGCAACGCGCCGCGGAGGCCCAACGCTCGAACACCCGGTGGGCGTCGCTGACGGCCCGGGCCGAGGAGGGTGAGGAACGGGTCTCGATCGGCTCCCTCCTCGACCGCTTCGCCGACGATTCCCGGCTCCGCCGGCGACTCGCCCGGACGGAACAACGAGAGCTGATCGAGGCGATCCTCGCGCGAGCCGGCGCCGAGATCGAACGAACGCTCGAGGAAGGAGCAGACGATGGATGAGTTCGCCGAGATGGCGGCGCGGGAGCGGGAGGCGCGGCGGATCGCGCGGCGTCAGTGGTTCTGGCTCCACGCCGCGGTGTACGTCCCGATCCAGCTGATCCTGTTCGTCATCTGGATCGCGACGGTGGCGCACTTCCCCTGGTTCGCCTTCCCGCTCCTCGGCTGGGGGATCATCCTCGCCGTCCACGGGGTCTACGCCTTCGCGATGAAGACTCCCGAGGAGATCATGATCGAGCGCGAGCGGCGAGAGGTCTCTACATCAACTGGTAGGGCGTGAAGAGCTGGGGAACCTCGACGCCTGCCAACTTCGCGCGGAGCTCTTCGCTCGGCTCCCCGAGGAGTTCGCCGTGAACCACGGATACGATCGCGATGACCGCCGCCGATATGTCACCGAGGTGTTCGGCGTGGCCCATGGCCGACTCTGAGTCTCGATACCGCTCGACGATGACGCACTCGGACTCGTCGTCGTTGAAGTAGGTGTCGTACTGCAGCGTTCCGGTGTCCTTGGTTTTGACGATCTCCATGGCCTCAGCGGACAGCCGCTTGAACTCCTCGAGCTTGCCCTCGTGGATCTTGAATCGAGCGATACCCACAAGCTCACTCACCGGTTCCTCCTTCCACTCGCAACGCGAGAACGAGCCGGTCACGACACGGTCAAGTCCGCATCTGCGACTCCGGCCGACACCAGCTCCGATTCCTCCCCGCCCGCGCCGGAGCCGGCCCGTCGGCGGAGGACAGTGGCGGTGAACGCCGCGAGTGCGAGCGTTCCGGCGACGCTGATCACGGCGACGACATGCATCCCGCTGAGGAACGCATCGTTCGCGGCCTCGAGGAGCGGAGCGCTCAGCTCCGCGGGAAGCTGCCCCGCCACCTCGACCGCGCCGCCGAGTGTGTCCTGCGCGACGGCCGCGCTCTCCGGGGGGATCCCGGCCGGGATACCCTCGGCCACACCGTTCCGGTACAGCGCGACTCCGATGCTGCCGAAGAACGCGATGCCGAGCGCCCCTCCGAGCTCGGCCGTCGTCTCCGAGATCCCGGCGGCGGCACCGGCTCGTTCGGCGGGGGCCGACCCGATGATCAGGTCGTTCGTCAGCGTGAAGACGGGGGCCGTACCGAGGGAGAACGCGACCGAGCCGGTCACGATCATCGCGAAGCCGGACGTCGCGTCGACCTGCGTGAAAACGACGAACCCCAGGGCCGCGAGCGCGAGGCCGGCGGCCATGATCGTCGTCGGCGCGAACCGCTGCGCGAGCTTCGGGGTCGCCTGGGAACCGACGACGAACGCGAGCGCCCACGGGAGCGTCCACAGCCCGGCTTCCAACGGCGACAGGCCGAGCACCAGCTGCAGGTACTGCGGCACGAACAGGAACCCACCGAACACCAGCAGGATGCCGAACCCGTAGAGGAACAGGGAAGACGTGAAGGTCGGAACACGGAACAGGCCGAGATCGATGAGCGGATCGTCCAGCCGCCGTTGCCGGCGGACGAACACCACCCCGGCCGCGACGCCGAACGCGACCGTGACCACCGCGGACCATCCGATCCCCTCCTGCGCGAACTGCTTGAGGCCGTAGATGACCGCCAGGATCGCGACGAGGGAGAGCGCGGCGCTCCTGATGTCCAGCCTCCCCGCGGCCGGGTCCTTGAATTCGGGCAGGAGCCGCGGTCCGAGGACCAGCAGGAGCAGCATCACGGGGACGTTGATGAGGAACGCGGCACCCCACCAGAAGAACTCCAGCACGAGCCCGCCGAGCAGCGGGCCGATCGCAGCCCCGACGGAGAAGCTCGTGATCCACACGGCGATCGCCCTCGTCCGTTGCTCTGGATCGAGGAACATGTTCCGGATCAAGGAAAGGGTTGACGGTGCGATCGTCGCTCCCGCGATCCCCAGGAGTGCCCTGGTGCCGATCAACATCTCGGCGCTCGAGGACATCGCAGCGAGGATGGAGGCGGCGCCGAACGCCGCCGCCCCGATCATCAGGAGGCGGCGGCGGCCGATCCGATCACCGAGCGTGCCCATCGTGATCAGCGACCCCGCGACCACGAAGCCGTAGATGTCGATGATCCAGAGCAGCTGCGTGCTGCTCGGCTGCAGGTCCGCGCTGATGGCCGGGATCGCCAGGTGGAGCACGGTCAGGTCCATCACGTAGAGCATGCAGGCGAGGGCGATCACGCCCAGGCCGATCCATTCGCGGCGGCCTGCTCGGAGTGGTGCACCGTCGAGGTTCTTCGTGTCGGGGACCATCTGCGACCTCCCTGGCTTCCTACCGCCTCCGTTCGAAGGGACCGAGGACGAGACGTGAACTCATCGTGGCCAACCGAGGCCGACGCCCTTGGGATTCCCGCTCGCGGAGGAACCGGCCGCAACGATACGAAAGGTGGCCGGATCACCGACCCTCGAGGAGCTCCTTCAGTCGCTCGAGGTCCTTCGTGTTCTCGCGTCGCATCGCCTTCGTCATCACGGACGACAGCACCTTCGCGAAGCCGGACGGCTCTCCTCGGTTGCGGAGCCCGACGCGGGTGCCGCCGTTCGGGGCGTCCTCGAACGTGTACGTCGTCTCCATCGCGAACGGCCCGTCGGAGGTCCCCATCACGAGCCGCTCCCCCGGGACGAGCTCGCGGACCTCGTAGGTGTAGACCAGGTCCCGGCCGAGGAACCTCGCTCGGAAGCGCATCCGCGACCCGACCGCCACCGGCGGCGATGTCTCCCACTCGACCGACCGGATGTTGCGGTACCACTCGGTGGCGTTCCTCGGATCCGAGGTGAACGCCGCGACCTCGTCGCGTGGCCGGTCGATCACGGTCTCGGTCCGGACGTCGACGAACACGTCGCTCAGCTCCCTTCCTGCGCCGTCGCGACGGTGGTCGAGAGCCGATCGAGGATCCCGCCCCAGCCGCCCTCGTGCGACTCGCGCGCGTCCGGGAGCAGCCCGCTGTGCTCGAGGACGAGCCGCGTCCTGCCATCCTCGTCACTGAGCTCCACCGTCACGACGGTTGACCGATCGTCCGTGTAGCGCGACCGCCACGTGAACGCGAGCCGGGTCGGTCGCCGCAGGTCCAGGAACTCGCCGTCGTGCTCGATGCGAACGCCGCCGTCGACCATCACGACGTGGAGGCGGCCACCGACGACGGGATCCGCCTCCACCTCCGCGCGGCCGATCGGTGAGAACCAGTCGGCCATCCGCGCGGGGTCGGTCATCGCATCGAAGACGTCCTCGACGGGAGCGGAGAGCAGCCGCTCGAGGCGAATCGGCTCTTCGTTCCCGGTCACGTGCGACGTCCCCGGCGGAGGTGGGCCTCGAGCGCGTCCAGCCGCTCCTCCCAGAACGTCCGGTACGTATCGATCCAGGCTCGCGCGTCGACGAGCGGCCGCGGTTCGAGGGTGACGATCCGGGTTCGGCCTACCCGCGTTCGAGAGACGAGCCCGGCGTCCTCGAGGACGCCGATGTGCTTGGAGACGGCCGCGAGCGAGACGTCGAACGGCTCGGCGAGATCCGTGACCGTGGAAGGACCGCTCCGGAGCGAGTCGAGGAGGTCACGCCGAACGGCGTGTGACAGCGCACCGTAGGTGTCGTCGAGGACCGGGGATCGATGCTCAACCATATGGTTGAATATTTTACCTGGATCACGATCCGTGGGGAACGCCGTCGATCCGATCAAGACCGAGCCGGGCGAGACGGCGGTGCGGATCGGATCAGCCGATCCGCGACTCCCTCAGGATCGGCGAGCGGCACGAGGTGACCGCCCGGGATCGTTTCAGCCTCGATGCCGAGCCGTTCCCGGGTGACGCGCTGCTGGAACGCCGCCGGGAACAGCCGATCATCGCGGCCGACGAGCACGCGCGTCGGCGTCGCCGGCCATTCCGTCAGCGGCCACGGCTGGGTCATCGGCGTCCATGACTGGCCGGGCTCCCCGCGACGCTCCGCCTCCGTGACGACATCGAGCGGGACGTCGTGGAAGTACAGAACCCTGTCGTCGGACGCCTCCTCCGGCGTGACGCCGATCGTCGCCAGGTACTCGAGCTGGGCGTCGCGCTGGCCGGTGTTGGACCACCACGCCTCACCGGTCTCGCCGGGCTTCGGGATCATCGCGTTCAGAAGCACGATCTGTTCGACGGGCTTCCGCGCGCACGCGAGTGGAGCGCTGAACCCGCCCAGCGACTGCGCGACGACGATGGGTTCGGGCCGGTTGCCGATCGCATCCACGATCACATCGGCGTACTCGGACCAGCCGGCCGAGTCATCGGCGGCCGGGAGCGCGACGGCGACGGCGTCGTGGCCGCGTTCGCGGAGCGCCGGCACGAGGCGGTGCCAATACCAGTCGTCACCGCCGGCGCCGGGAACCAACACGTAGCTCGCCATCCAGCGAATGTACGACCGAGATCCACCGACGACGGCGATGACTCCCGAGCCCGCTGCGGAGCCACATAAGCGCTAACCGGGCTGTTCCGAGCTCGTCCTAGCCGACTCGTAGGTGGCGATCAGGACGCCTTTGCTGTTGGTCGTGCTGTCGATGAGCCGCAGCGACGCGCGCTCGCCATCGCCGAACAGACGCCGGCCGGTTCCGAGCACGAGCGGATGGATCATCAGCAGGTATTCGTCGATGAGGTCTGCGGCCATCAGTGCGCCGATCAACTCCCCGCTGCCCATGACCGCGAGGTTGCCGTCTGATGTCTGCTTCAGCTCGGCCACCGCGGCCGGGACGTCGCCGTGCAACAGCGTCGAGTTCGGCCACTCCAGTTCCGTTGCCCCGTTCCTCGACGCGACGTACTTCTGGGTGTTGTTCAACGCGTCCTTGAACGGGCCGCCCATGGTGTTCCAGGCCGCGAGCAGATCCTCGTACGTGCGTCGGCCGAACAGGAATGCCTGCTGCTCGCCCATCCGCTCGCCCATCTTCGTCACGATGAGCTCGTCGCTGCCCGGGACCGCCCAGCCGCCGAGCGTGAACCCACCCCGAGTGTCCTCGTCGGGGCGGCCCGGACCCTGCATCACCCCATCGAGCGTGACGCTATTCATCACGATGACCTTGCTCATCGCTCCATGCCTCCTCCCCACACCTCCGGATCGTGGGCGAAGTGCACACGGACTGGGTCGAACGAACGGAGGCGCTCGACGGAGTCGGCGTAGTCCGGGTGCCGCGCCGCGGACGCACCGGACACGGACGGCTCTGTGCCGCCCTCCCACTCGGCCCGTGACTGCACCGCCTGACCGGCCAGGACGACGGTGCCGTCCGGCGCGTCCAGCAAGAGCGACTGGTGGCCGGCCGTGTGCCCCGGCGTCGGGATCAGCCGGAGCCCGGGCCCAACCTCGACCTCTCCCGTCACGACCTCGTACGAGAGGCCGGGGACGTCGATCCAGTCGGGGACCGTGTAGTCCGGCTCGTGCACCATGTCCCACTCGGCCCGCTGGACGAAGATCGGCACGGTCGTGGGGATCCGGCCGTTCTGACCGCTGTGGTCGAAGTGGAGGTGACAGTTCGCAGCTCCGGTGATGTCCGCGAGCGAGATCCCGTGCCCGCCGAGCGCCTCCTCGATCGGTGTCGCCCGTGGCGAGAACTCGGAGTCGATCTCTGCGTTGCCGAACCCGACACCGTTGTCGAACAGGAAGATGCCGTCGCGATGGATGACGGCGTGCGCGTACGACGGCCACCACTCACGTCGCAACAGCTCTTGCTCGTGAGCGGGCAGCCGGACCTCAGAGACCAGGAACGGGATCACTCGGACGTCGCTCATCCGGGCAATCTACGTGCGTGTCAGCCGCGCGCCCGAAGCGCGGCCTCGAGCTCGTCGAGATGCTCTCCTCGATGATCGCCGCGCGCCGGCCAGATCGGGCTGTCCGAGTCCAGAGGTGCCATCCGGTCGAGGGGGAGCTCTGCGACGCGGCGATCGACCTCCTCGGCGATCTCCAAGGCGAGCTGCGCAGCGCGCCTCGGCTCGATCGCGTGGATGATCGGACGGGTGGAATCCGTGAGCCAGTCTCCCTCGGGTTCCTCATCCGAACGGACCCATGGTTCCCCGCGATCGATCTTCTCGGCGAAGACCAAGACACGGCTGTCCCAATAGGCGAGATGGCCCAACACGCCGGCGACGGTCCAGTACTCGTTCGCGGGAGCGGAGAGGGCCTCATCGTCGACCCGTTCGATGAAGGCACGCAGCCGCTCACGCTCCCGCGTGTTCACATCGATGTAGGAACGATCCTCAGCCATCGAATTCCTCCGTTTTCAGGTGGCCGAGGCCGTTGCGTACTTCGGGCGCCCGGTGGGCCGGTAGACCTGGATCGTCACTCCGCTCGGGGTGAACGCCTGCGATCCGATCAGCTCGAGCGCGATGTCCGAGCCGTTGTCGGGGAACAGCCGCGTGCCCTGACCGACGACCACGGGGACGGTGATCAGGTTGATCTCGTCGACGAGGTCGTTCTCGAGGAGCCACCGGATCAGGACGCCGCTGCCGTGCACCTCCAGCTCGCCTCCCTCCTTGGCCTTCAGCTCACGGATGGCAGCCTCGACGTCACCGGAGAGGACGGTCGTGTTCGGCCACGTGGGGTCGACAGGAGTGGTCGTTACCAGATACTTGGGCCGCGCGTTCAACGACGTCCAGATCGGGCTGTCGCCGGGATCGTCCCACGTCCCCCAGGAGCCGGCGAAGATCTCGTAGGTGCGCCTGCCGAACAGGAACGCGTCGGCACGCCCATAGACCTCGTTCAGGAACCCCATGGTCTCGTCGTCGGCGTACGACGTGACCCATCCGCCGCGCTCGAACCCGCCCCTGCGGTCCTCGTCCGCCCCGCCGAGCCCCTGCATCACTCCGTCGACGGTGACCATCGTGGTGGTCGTCAGCTTCATGATCCCGCTCCCTTCTCGTTGGTTCGGTTGTCGTTCGGACGAACTTGCGCGCAGATCTAGGCTAGCCGTGGATAGAGCCCGCGTTCCTGCTGCTCCGACTGCCGACGGGGACCTGAACTCCACGATCGCGGCGCATCGACCTCGTCATCCGGGGATGCCTCGTCGAAACGGATCCGAGGACCGGTACGCTGCAACCGACTCGATGCTTGGAAGCGCTCCGCGGGATCGTCGAAGTGGTTCGGTGCATACGTACTCGATCGTCGAAGCACCTCCCCATCTCGGCCTGCGTGCGGAAGGCGGACTTTCGTAGGCTGCTTCGCGTTCCTCCGCATTGGCCCAGCCTGATGCGGCCCATCGCCGCCGCGGGAAGGAGAGAGACTCATGACGACGGGAGCCTCAGCGGCCAAGCAGGGTCACGTGGAGTTCCTCAGCCCTGACGGTCTGCCCCGGAACCCGGCGTTCAGCAACGTCGCGGTGGTCTCGGGGAGCGTCCGGACGATCTACGTCGGCGGCCAGGACGCGGTCGACCCGGAAGGGAACATCGTGGGCATCGGCGACATCGCCGCGCAGACCGAGCAGGTGTTGCGCAACCTGCGGACCGCCCTCGAGGCCGCCGGTGCCGAGCCCGAGCACGTCGTGAAGTGGAACGTCTTCATCGTCGAAGGCGAGGACTTCCGTGCCGGGTACGCGGCATTCCAGCGAGTGTGGGGCGACCGACCGGATCCGCCGGTCATCACCGCCGCTGTCGTCAAGGGGCTCGCCCATCCCGACTTCCTCGTCGAGATGGACGCGATCGCGGTCGTTCCTGCCTGACCCGCGACACATCCGCGTCGCGTGCCGGACCGCTGCGTGTTACCGGTCGATCTCAAACCAGACGCTGTGCGGGTGATTCCGCTGGATGCCCCATCGGTCCGAGATCCGATCCACCAGGACCAGGCCCCATCCGCCCGGGTCGTTGCCGGTGTGCCCCCGCTCAGGGCCGATCCCCGCCCCGCCGTCGACCACGGAGACATAGACCCTCTGCGGATCGACGTGGATGTCGAGGCCGATCAGGTCACCTTCGAATAGTCCGGCGTGCTGCACCGCGTTCGTGACCAGCTCGCTCGCCATCAACTGGGCGGCGGCGACCTTCGACGGACTGAGCGCCTCGGCCAGATCGTCCAGGACAAGCACGCGGGCACGAGCGCCGGCATCAGCGCCCGACGGAAGCGAATGATGGATCACCGAGACCGCAGCCCTCCTTCCTTTCCAGTATCGGGCTCGGTCGCAGCCTGGGACAACCTCGCCCGTCCCGCCGAGGACTACACTGTGTTCACCGCAGCGCTCAGGCGAGCCGCCTAGTCGGGTGAGTTGCCCTTCTTCCCGGTTCATAACCGAAAGGGGCAATCCCGTGGCTTCTGTTGAGCAGCAAGCCGTCAGAACCGTCTTGGAGCAGATGCCACCGAAGGACGGCGTCGTCCTGGTCGGATTCGGTCTGATCGCCGAATGGGAGGAGTCGTCCGGAGAGCGCCTCCTCACCCGCCTGATGGGTGACGGCGGCAACCCGTGGCAGGCGAAGGGCTACTTCTACGACGGCCTGACGACGAACTGGCCGGACCAGCCCGACGAGGTTTCGGGTGAGCACCACAACCCAGGGCACCCCCCGGGGTGGATGACGCTCGGTCGCTGACCGATGCGCTCGGACGGCATCCCGCCTGACTCGAACACCGAGGTCGGCGAGGAGCGCACGAGGATCACGACTGGGCGCTGACCTAGACTCCGCCGCATGACGGCGTGTTCCACGTGCGGAGCCGCCAACCCGGCGGGTGCGAAGTTCTGCTCGAACTGCGGCTCCGCACTCGCCGCGTCCTCCCCCGCCGACGAGGTGCGGAAGACCGTCACGATCCTCTTCTGCGACGTGACCGGATCCACGCAGCTCGGGGAGCAGCTCGACCCCGAGTCTCTCCGGAAGGTCATGGCGAGGTACTTCGACGCGATGCGGGTGGAGATCGAGCTCCACGGTGGAACCGTCGAGAAGTTCATCGGCGACGCGGTCATGGCCGTGTTCGGGATCCCATCGCTCCACGAGGACGACGCGCTGAGGGCCGTTCGAGCGGCCGACGGCATGCGCGAGAGTCTCGAGAAGCTGAACAAGGACCTCGAACGTGACTTCGGCGTGCAACTGGCCTCACGGATCGGCGTGAACACCGGCGAGGTCCTGGTGGGCCCCGGGTCGACCGATTTCGGCCGCGTGACCGGAGACGCGGTCAACACCGCGGCCCGGCTAGAGACAGCCGCGCAACCGGGTGAGGTCCTGATCGGTGCCGACACCTACCGGCTCGTTCGAGAGGCGGTCGATGTCGAGTCGGTCGAACCCCGTACCGTGAAAGGCAAGGCGGAGCCGGTCGAGTGCTACCGATTGGTCGGCGTCCTCGCGGGAACGGCGGCGCCGCCGAGAACGTTCACGTCGCCCATCGTCGGGCGGGAGCGCGAGCTCGAGGACCTCCAGCGTGCATTCGAGCGCTCGGTGCAGGACCGGACGTGCCTGCTGTTCACCGTCCTCGGCGCCGCGGGTGCCGGGAAGTCGCGCCTCGTCGAGGAGTTCGTGGGTCACGTCGGCGAGTCCGCGCAGGTCCTCGTCGGCCGGTGCTTGCCCTACGGGGAGGGGATCACCTACTGGCCCGTGGCCCAGGCCCTGCGAGCCGCGTTGGAGGTCCACGACTTCGACGAACCGGAGGAGGTCCGATCCCGCCTCGACGGGATCCTCGCCCGGGACGATCACGCCGGCGCGATCGCGGCCCGGCTCTCCGAAGTGCTCGGGATCGCGGAAGGTCACTCGGCGCCCGAGGAGACGGCCTGGGCGATCCGTCGGTTCTTGGAGATCCTCGCGAGCGAGCGGCCGGTGATCGCGGTGTGGGAGGACGTCCATTGGGCGGAGCCGGCGCTGCTCGATGCGATCGACCACGTCGCGGACTGGGCCGGCGACGCGCCGATCCTGCTGCTGTGCACGGCGAGGCCCGAGTTCCTCGACTCCCGGCCCGCGTGGGGTGCCGGCAAGCAGCGAGCATCGGCGCTGACGCTCCCACCGCTCCCTACCGACGCGTCGACCCAGCTCATCGCCAACCTCTTGGGGGGAGGGCGGCTGCCCGCCGACGCCGCCGATCGGGTCGCCGAGGCGGGCGGAGGGAACCCGCTGTTCGTCGAGCAGATGGTGTCGATGCTGATCGACGATGGGCTCGTCGTCCGCGAAGACGGTGGATGGAGGCCGGTCGGTGATCTCCCCGCGATCGCCGTCCCGCCCTCGGTCGCGGCGTTGCTGGCCGCCAGGCTGGAGCGGTTGAGCGACGAGGAACGGCGAGCGATCGGAGCCGCATCGGTGATCGGCAAGGTCTTCCACGTCGGTGCGGTCCGAGACCTCGTGCCGGAAGCGGATCGCGCGGATGCGGGGTCGCTCGTTCGCTCGCTCGTGCGGAAGGAGCTCGTGCGCGAGACACGGTCGACGATCCCCGGCGAGGACGCGTTCGAGTTCCGGCACATCCTGATCCGCGATGCCGCGTACGCCGCGATCCCCAAGGAGCGCCGCGCCGAGCAGCACCGTCGGTTCGCCGACTGGTGCGTGCGGATCGCCGGCGAGCGGATCGAGGAGCTGGAGGAGATCGTCGGCTACCACCTCGAGCAGGCCTTCCGCAATCGTGAGTCACTCGGCGCCCTCGACGAGGAAGCGCGAGCGCTGGCGATCGAGGCGTCGGCCAGGCTCGAGTCCGCGGGGATGCGAGCGTACGACCGTCCGGACATGTCGGCGGCCGCGAACCTCTTGCGCCGGGCGGAGACCCTGCTCCCGCCGGACGACCCGGGCCGTGTGGCGATCCTGACCACGCTCGCCATCGCCCTGTTCGAGACGGGACGGCTCGATGAAGTACGGGTCACGGTTGGCGAGGCTGAAGCGCGAGCCTCGGTCGCCGGCGATCCCGTGGCGGTCGAACTCGCCACGGTCGCGCGCTGGCAGCTCGTCGAACAAGGTGTCGAGCGGTATGAACAGATGAGGACGGACGCGAGCGGGGCGATCGCCGTGTTCGAGGCGGCCGGCGACCAGCGTGGACTCGTTCGAGCGTGGAACCTCCTCACGAGCATCGAGTGGGTCCTCGGCCAGGGCGGGGCGCAGCTCGAGTCGGTGGAGCGCGCATTGGAACACGCGCGGGGCGGAAACGCCCGCTATGAGGAGCACGAGGCCCTCGGGAGGCTCACCGCCGGGCTCGTCAGGGGGCCGACCCCCGTCTCCGACGGCATCGCTCGCTCCGAGCGGACGATCGAGTCGTACTCGGGGAGCCGAGAGGTCGACGCGCTCATGTGCCATGGACTGGCACACCTCCGCGCTCGGCTCGGCGAGTTCGACGAGGCACGTGCGGCGATGGATAGGTACCGATCCTTCTTTCGCGATACCGGCCAGACGGTGTCCTACCTCCGCTCCGCGGAGGTCGCCTTCGACCTCGCGATGCTCGCCGGGGAGGCGGAGGACGCCTGCGACATCGTCGAGGAAGCCTCCCGATCGCTGGCGGAGCTCGGCGACTCCTGGCCGTACCTCGCGGCCTTCCTGGGGCAGGGTCGCTACGCGGTGGGGCGGTACGCGGACGCACGAGAGCCGGCGGCGTTCGCCGCCGAGCACGGCGATGAGGTCGAGGGGTCGCTGGCGCTCGGCGTGCTCGCGAAGCTCGCCGCGAGGTCGGGAGACGCTGCGACGGCCCTGGAGACCATCGCCGAGGCCGTCGCCAGAGTGGATCGGACCGACTTCCTGTTCGACAGGGGCACGGTGCACACGGACCGGGGGGAAACGCTCCGCCTCCTCGGCCGGGAAGATGACGCGCTGTCGGCCTTCGACGAGGCGATCGGGCTGTTCGATCAGAAGGGCGACCTCGTTTCCTCGGAGCGGGTCCGACGCATCCGCGCCGAAGCCGTGGGATAGGCGATGAACCGACCCAACGGGCCTGTCGCGGACGGCAGCGAGATACGAGCCGAGCTACCCGTGGGGTCCGTCGTAGGGTTGGTGGCCGGAGGGGATCGGCGATGACCGGAGCACCCGCAGCGGATGACGCTCTACACACCCCGCACGATGAAGCGGATGTGCCGGAAGATGACGCCTTCTCTCGACTCGGAGAGCAGGAACGTCGGGTGATGTTGACCTGGGTCGGCGAGAACCTGACGGACGTGAGGGGTATCGCGTCTGGGAAACGCGTCCAGCAGTGGATCCTCTGGCTCTCGCTCGTGCTCGGCTTGGTGGCCTATGTCGCTGGATACGCATTGAGGTCCTCATTCACGTCTGAGCCTCTCGCATTCTTCGGCGACCTGCTCTACGCGTTGGGTTATGCGCTCTGGACCGGTGTCGTCGTGGTCGTGTTCCTCCAGATCATCCCGGAGATGAAACGGCGGCAGTACAAGCAGGTACTCGATGCCTACGAACGGGCGCAGCACGCCGGAGCCCGCGGCGAGGCTGATCAGGGGTCCTCGGACGGCGGGGCCCCGACCTCGAGTGAGCAGCCAGGCTGAAGAGGGGATCGCCGTCAGCGGACCAGCCGGAAGAACGCTCGCACCTCATCGACGAAGAGCTCCGGCTGCTCGAACGCGGCGAAGTGCCCGCCTCGGTCGGGCTCGTTCCAGAACCTGATGTCGACGAACCGCCGCTCCGCCCACCGGCGCGACGGGCGCTGCAACTCCTTGGGGAAGATCGAGCAGCCGGTCGGGACGTCGACCGTGTCGATCGCATCTCCGGAGATCCAACGATCGACGCGGCGGATGCTCTCCCAGTACAGGCGCGCGGAAGAGGCTCCGGTGCGCGGCAGCCAATACAGCATGAGGTTGTCGAGCAGCTCGGTGCGCGTCAGGACGTCCTCCAGGTGCCTTTCGTGATCGGTCCAGGCCCAGAACTTCTCGATGATCCACGCGGCGAGGGCGACCGGCGAGTCCACGAGCGCGTATCCGATCGTCTGCGGGCGCGTCGCTTGCTCGCGTGAGTACCCCGATTCCCACTCGGCCGCATGCTCGAGCGAGGCGAGGGCGTCCGCTCCCGTTCGGTGAGGTCATCGAGGGTCGCCGGGTCCGGGGGCGTGAGCGGCGGTGTGAGATGGATCCCGACGACGTGCTCGCGGTCTTGCTGTCCGACGAGCGCGCTGATGCTCGTGCCCCAATCGCTCCCCTGCGCGCCGTAGCGCTCGTATCCGAGCAGCGCCATGAGCGCGATCCAGGCCTCCGCGATCCGCTCGATGCCCCATCCTGTCCTCGTTGGTTTGTCGCTGAAGCCGAATCCCGGAAGCGACGGGCAGACAACGTGGAAGGCGTCTGCGGCGTCGGCGCCGTGCGCGGTCGGGTCGGTGAGCGGACCCAGGACCTTCAGGAACTCGACGATCGAGCCCGGCCAGCCGTGGGTCATGACGAGCGGCAGGGCGTCCTCGTGCCGCGACCGCACATGGACCAAATGGATCGCGAGCCCGTCGATGACCGCACGGAGCTGCGGCACCGCGTTCAGTCGCCGTTCGGTCGCCCGCCAGTCGTACCGATCCGCCCACGTCCGGCAGAGGTCTCGCAGGTAGTCGAGCGGGACACCCTGGGACCAGTCATCGACGGTCTCGGGCTCGGGCCACCGTGTCCTGCGCAGGCGATCGCGCAGATCCTGGAGCGTGGAGTCGGGGACATCGATCCGGAACGCCTCGGTCAACACGAACGCCCTCCTCCGACAATGATGCCGGAAGCCGTCGTCGCCTACCTGGGCTCTTGTCGGCCGTCGCGATCGGCATGTACATGTGGCGACACCACGACGGGAACGGAGGGAGGCCATGACGGAGTCGCGGAACGCGCAGCAGCGACGCCTGGAGTCGCTCGTCGGCAGGTGGAAGACCGAGGGGTCGACCATCGCATCCGAGGGAAGCACGACGGAGCGGATCGATGCGATCGACACCTACGAGTGGCTCGCCGACCGGAACGCGTTACTCCATCTAGTGACGCGCGCGTCGGCGATCTGAAGGTCGACGGTGCCGAGATCGATCGGCTACGACGCCGATCTCAGCCGCTACGTGACCGAATACTTCGGAAGCGATGGCCGAGCCGCCTACGAAGCCGAGTTGACCGAGGAGGGCGGCAGCCTCGTCTGGACGATGCGGAGCGATGACAGCAGGTTCTCGGGGACGTTCAGCGCCGACGGCAACGTGATCACGGGGCATTGGGATCGCCTTTCGGATGAGTCGACCTGGGTTCGTTGGATGAACATCACCCTGACGAAGCAGTCGGCCTGATCCAGCCCTCTAGCGCCCGGAACCGTATGCTGAGAGTCCTGCTGGAGGTGAGGTCGAAGCATGCCGGCGATCCAGGGACTTTCGAAGGCGGCCGCCAACTATCGGCGAGCCGACAACCCGAAGTTCAGCTGCCATGAGTGCAAGTTCATGTTCCCCCGGCTCGCGATCGGCGGGTGCCGGTACGTCCGCGGCGTCATCCACGCGGAAGACGTCTGCGACGAGTTCAAGCCTCGGTCAGCCGGAACCCACCCCTCGTCGTAACGAGGTTCACTCGTAGGGTCGTCGCACGCCTCTCTTCGTCAGGAGGAAGCCATGGCGGATCGAGCGAGAGAACGCACCGCGCGGGCGGCGCAGCCACCGATGCGCTTCATGATCCTCGTCCGCGCGTCACCGGGGTCCGAGTCGGGCGCGATGCCGAGTGAGGAGCAGATCGCCGACCAGCTCGCGTTCCATCAGGCGATCGACGAGGCCGGCGTCCTGATCGACGCGATGGGATTCCATCCCACATCGAAGGCGTGGCGTGTGGTGCAGCGCCACCGATGGGTCCCGCGAGGTGATCGAGGGACCGTTCCACGACGATCACCTGATCGCCGGATACACGTTGATCGACGTGGCCTCGCGCGAGGAGGCGATGGACTGGTCGCTCCGCTACGGGAAGACGCCATGGAGGACGAGGACGGCGAGATCGAGGTTCGCCAGCTGTTCGATCTCGACGAGTTCGTCCAAGGCCCGGCCGTCCAGGGGTTCCGGGAGCTCGACCTGGTTGGCCGGATCGCCGCCGACGTGGGGCGGTCCCGGCCCGATCTGTCCCGGGCGGTCTCCTCAGACGGCACCGTGACGGTGCTGTTCACCGACATCGAGGGATCGACGCAGATCACCGAGGCGCTCGGCGACACCGAGTGGATCCGCGTGCTCCGCGCGCACAACTTCTTGATCAGAGAGCAGGTCGCCGCCCACTCGGGCATCGAGGTGAAGTCCCAGGGCGACGGGTTCATGCTGGCGTTCGCGTCCGCCGAGGAGGCTCTGGGTTGCGCGATCGGTATCCAGCGGGCGCTCGCCGAGGCTCCCCTGGACGGACATCGGCTCCGCGTGCGGATCGGGCTCCACACGGGCGAGGCCATCCGCGAGGAAGACGACTTCTACGGGAAGGACGTGGTCCTCGCCGCGCGGATCGCGGCGGAGGCACGCGGGGGGAGATCCTCGGTTTCGCGACTGGTCCAGGAGCTCACGGAGGCGTTCCGGGCGTTTCTCGTTCACCGATCCCACGGACGTCGAGCTCAAGGGCCTCTCCGGCATGCACTCCCTCTCGGCGGTTCGTTGGCAGACCGACCCCTGAGCGAGGACACGCTCACGGGCCACCTCAGGCGTGTTGCCGTGACGCTCGGTACAGCGTCACCGGAGCCGCGACACCTTTGAGCTCGGCCGGGCCGACGAGCGCCCACTCGATCTCGGCATCCTCGACCTTCCGCATGGCCTCCTCGGTCGTGAGCACGTCGCCGGCCTCCGCGAGATCGGCGATGCGAGAGGCGACATTCACGGTCCGTCCGTAGACGTCGCCGTCCTGGAAGACCACGGGCCCGGACTGGATGCCGATGTGGGTGGTGGGCAACCCGGCGGCCGGCGCACCTTCGCTCATCTCGAGCGCGGCTCGGACGGCCGCCGTCGCTTCCGGGAACAGGAACATCCCTCCGTCGCCGAGCCATCGGATGGGCCGCCCGCTGTGCCGGAGCGCCACCGCGTCCACCAGCGCCGAGAGTCGAGCGGCCAGACGAGCGGCCGTCTCATCGCCCTGCTCCTCGGTGAGGCGCGTGTAGCCCGTGAGGTCGACGAAGCAGATCGTCGGCGTTCGCTCGGCCCGCTGGAACAGCCCGGCGCGCTCGAGCACCGTTTCGGCCGTCTCGACCGAATGCTGCGCCCACACATGCTGGCGGTGTCGCTCGTAGATCGCGGCGAGCGTAGCCCGGACCAGGGGAGCCATGTCACGCCCGGCGGCGGCTCCTCTCTGCATCAGCTGAGGCGCGCTCGATCCCGCGCGACGGCTCGGATCCTCGATCTGTTCGATGTACAGGTCGGCCTCGGCAGATACCAATCGTCGGAGGTTGTCCGCGTAGGCGCGGAACAGTCGCCGGATCGCGTCCTCGGTGCCACCGATGTCGAGGACGCTCCGAGCCAGATCCGCGATCACAGCGTCGTCCGGACGAGCCGGGTCGTCCGGCTCCGGCGGAACGAACCCCATCGATCGCTGGATCGTCTGCAGCAGCTCAACCGGCATGCTCCGCTCCTCGGCGAGCTGGCGGTAGGTCCGGTCGAGCCGCGGAGGGAGCTCCCATCCCGGCGACTCGAGGAAGTCGAGGGACAGCTGCCCGGACGCCGTCGCGGCGAGGATCGACTCGGCGGTGAGGCCCGCCTCCTCCCACGTGTGAAGGAGAGCGGTGACGTGCGCGTCCTGTTCGCGGTAGCCGACGCCTTCCGGCGCGACCACACCCAGGTCGATCAGCCGGCGGACGTACGCGACGTCGACCCCCGCGCGCTCGGCAACGTCCTCGATCGTGAGCTCCACCGACGTCTCCTCCACGCCATGACGGCGGACGGACAGCTTCTCGTTACCCGCCGGACACCGTCACGACGGGCTCCAACAGCGACAGCGTCTTCGCATCAGTGTCCATCTCGGCACGGACGCCGAGCGGCATCGGGAGGTTCGGCCCCGCGTGGCCGATGTCGACATCGCCCAGCACCGGGATGTCACGCTCGCCCACAACCTCGAGGACGACGTCGCGGAGCGAGTCGGGTCCAGTCGGCGTGGTCTCCACCTCGAACGGCCTGCCGACGACCATGCCGGAGATCCGATCCAGCACCCCCGCCTGTCGCAGCACGTGCAGGTCGTTCCAGACCGTCGACGTCGACGTGAAGGCTTCCTCCCAGAACAGGATCGCGCCGTCGAAGCGCTCGGGGTTCAGCGCCGATGCGGTCGCCTGCACTCGTACGATCCGGTTGAGCATCCCTCCGATGAGCGGTCCTTCCGCACGACCCGGCCGCCACGACTCCCACGGTCGGCCCGGAGGGAGAGGACCGATCGGCGCGTCGTCCGTCAGGACCCGGAGGTGGAGGTCCGCGAGCTGGTCGCGGCGCGCCTGGTCCTGGTCGTCCCACTCTCCGAATCCGACCGTGACGAGGTCTGAGTGCAACGAGATCAGGCCGGTTCGAGCATGGAGCGCCAGGTGCAAGGCGGAGATATCGCTCATCCCGAGCACCGGTTTCGGATCGGTTCGCACAGCCTCCAGGTCGATCAGATCCAGATAGCTCAGGGTCGTCCGGCCGCCGGTGAGCGAGAAGATCGCCCGCACCTCGGGATCTCGCAGGAGACGGTTGAGCTCCTCGGCGACCTCCAAGGGCGGTGCGGCCGACCACCACCAACTCCGCTCCAGGTCAACCAACGGGGACACGCGGACGACGAAGCCCATCCGTTCGATCGTCTCGACGCCGCGTTCGAGCACGGGTACGTCATCTTTGTCGAGCCCGCCGGACGTGGCTGCGACCGCGACGAGGTCACCGTTCCGCAGGGCCTTCGGTCGCAACATCGATCGAGCCTAGCAAGGGGCGTCCGAATGCCCGCCGACGCGCGTTCCATACACTCGGCGATGTGCCGCTCTGTCCTGCCTGCGGAGAAGAGAATCCCGATCGTGCTCGGTTCTGCATGGCGTGCACGGCTCCCCTCGGGGCGGCTGCGCCTGCCGGTTCCCGCAAGACTGTCACGATCGTCTTCTCCGACCTCGTCGGCTCTACCGCGCTCGGCGAGGCTTTGGATTCCGAGGCGTTGCGCGAGGTACTCGACCGGTACTTCGACGAGATGAGCGCCTGCGTCGAGCGCCATGGAGGCGTCGTCGAGAAGTACATCGGTGACGCCGTGATGGCGGTCTTCGGCCTTCCGCGAGCCCATGAGGACGATGCGATGCGGGCCCTTCGAGCCGCCGCAGACATGCGGAACGCTCTGGCAGGACTGAACGACGAACTCGAGGAACGCTGGGGCGTATCGCTCACCAGTCGTTCAGGCGTGCACACCGGTGAAGTCGTGACGGGCGATCCGGCCACCGGGCAGCGACTCGTCACGGGAGACGCCGTGAACACGGCGGCCCGCCTCGAGCAGGCGGCTCCGTTCGGCGAGGTCCTTGTCGGTGAGACGACGGTCACTCTCGCGATGGATGGTGTGGAGGTCGAGGCGGTCGAGCCCGTGGCTGCGAAAGGCAAGGCCGAGCCTCTTCCCGCCTACCGCCTGGTCTCGATGGCTCAGAGGAGTCATCCTGCCCTGCGAACGGACGCGACGATGGTGGGTCGTGCCGGAGAGCTCAACGCCCTGCTCGAGGGATTCGACCGAGCGTGCCGTAGCCGCGTCTGCGTGCTGGCAAGCGTGATGGGCGACGCGGGTGTCGGGAAGACGAGGCTCGTCGCGGAGCTCCTCTCACGGATCGGAGATGGCGCCAGGATCGGCGAGGGGCGATGCCTTTCCTACGGGGAGGGGATCACCTACTGGCCGCTCTCGCAGATCGTGCGGCAGCTGGCTGTGATCGGTGAGGCCGACCCACATGATCTCGCGCTCCGGAAGCTCGCGGCGCTGTGCGGTGGCGCTGCAGACGCCGATGCGATCGTGGAGCGGGTCGCCGCGGCCATGGGCCTCGTGACGGTCCCTCTGACGAAGGAAGAGCTCGTCTGGGGATTCCGCAAGCTCCTCGAGCATCTTGGGGCCGACCAACCGCTCGCCATCGTGCTCGACGACATCCAATGGGCGCACCCGCCTCTGCTCGAAGCGATCGTCCATCTAGCCACGCTCGCCACGACGACCCCGATCCTGCTCGTCTGCATGACACGACCGCAGCTCGAGGAGGACTCACCCGGATGGGCCGACGATGTGGGAGAGCACGTGGCCGTTCGACTCGAGCCCCTCTCGCAGGACGAGAGCGAGGACATGGTGGGCAGCTTGATCGGCGGCATGAGGATGCCCGAGGAGATCCTCTCGGACATCGTGGCGGCGGGCCAGGGCAATCCACTGTTCCTCGAGCAGATGCTCGCGATGTGGCAGGACGACGGCACGATCGAGCTCGGGTCGTCAGGTTGGGAGCTCGCCAGACGACCGGGCCGTCTGTCGATCCCACCCTCCATCCAGGCGCTCCTTGCGGCTCGCCTCGACTCCTTGATCGACCAGGAGCGGGCCGTGCTCGAGCGCGGCGCGGTCGTCGGCCAGGTCTTCCCCCTCGGAGCCGTGGCGGCGATGTCATCGGACCCCATGCGGTCCGGCATAGGAACCATGCTCGATGCTCTGCAGCGAAGGAGGCTGATCCGACCGGACGACGCCTCGCTCCTCGACGATCCGGCCTTCGCGTTCGTGCATCTGCTGGTCCGGGACGCCGCCTACGCGGGCATGCTCCGACGCCTGCGGGCGGAGCTGCACGAGCGATTCGCGGACTGGCTCCTGGTCCGGGCGGGCGATCGTCTCCCCGAATTCGAGGAGATCGTCGGCTACCACCTGGAACAGGCTTTCCGCAATCTCATCGAGCTCGGTCCCGCCGACGAGCGGACGATCGGCCTCAGGATCCGGGCCGGCGATCACCTCATCGCGAGCGCGCGGAGGGTCTTCGAGACGAACGATATGCGCGCCGCCGCGTCGCTGTTCGATCGGGCCAATGAACTCCTTCCAGAAGACGACCCGCGTCTGGCGGATGCCCTGTTGAGTCAAGCGATCGCACACATGGAGGCGGGCGGATTCGACCGTTCGCGCTCCATCTTCGAGCGGGGGGAGGCGGTCGCCGACTCGATGGGGGATGACCGCACCCGCACCCTCATCCGGTTGGGAAGGATCCGGTTGTCGCTCATGGATGAGACGACGGTGGGCGCCGGCGATCTCCGGATCGAGGCGGGGCGAGCCGTGCGATTCTTCGGGTCGCTCGACGACGATCTTGGCCTCGCCCGAGCGTTCCACACGCTCGGAGAGGTCGACTGGCTGGAGGGGCACTACGCGGACGCGGAAGCGTCGTTCCGGCGGGCGATGCTGCACGCCGAACGCGCCGCCGAGGAGCGAGAGGTTCGGGACAACCTCGCCTGGGTAGCCGTGGCCGCCTATGCCGGCCCGATCGATGTGGATGCGGGGTTGGACAGGTGCGCTGACGTGATCGCGCGTGCGGGCGGTGACCGCCTCATCCAGGCGTTCACGAAGCACTGCGAAGGCGGGCTCCTGGCGATGCGGGGAGAATTCGAGCAGGCACGTGACGCCATCAGTGAGGGCCGAGGGATCCTCGAGGACTTCGGTTGGGTCACCGAGGAGGCCAGTGCGAGCCAAGTCTCAGCCACGGTGGAGATCCTGGCCGACGAGCTGGAAGCCGCCGAGCGGGAGCTCCGGAGGGGGTGCGAGGTCCTGATGCGGATCGGGGAACGAGGATATCTGTCGACCTCGGCCGGCATGCTCGCGAACGTGCTGGCGTCCATGGACCGCTTGGAGGAGGCCGAACACTTCATCACACTGAGCGCCGAGACCGGATCACCTGACGACAGTCTGACCCAGGTGGAGTTGAGAACGGCCAGAGCCGAGGTCCTCCTCAGGCGGGGCGAGGTCGAGGCCGCCCTGCAGCCCGCGAAGGAAGCCGTCGAGATCGCCGACGGCACGGATGTGCTCAACAGCCGAGGAAACGCCCGCCGAGAGCTCGCACGGGTGTTCCGCGGAGCAGGGCAGACACCAGAGGCGGTCGAGCACGCCCTCATCGCGCGCGCGGAGTACGAGCGCAAGGGAAATGTCGTCTCGGCGCAGGGAATCCAGAGGGTCCTCGACGAGCTGGCGGAATCGTAGCCGCGATCCCGCCGAAAGGAGATAGCAGCACGGCTTCTTAGCGCTCGAAGGAGGACCTTCGCGGTGCCCGAGGGAAAACGCGCGCTGAGGGCGACGCTCGCGTTCGACGTTCCTCGAGCCTCCAGCGTGACATCCTCGCTGGATGGGCGACGCTGCGGGGTTCGCGTTCTCGCAGCGTGGGGACACCGTCGTGATCACGCACCGTGGGAAGAAGGCCGTTACGCTCCGCGGTTCCGCCGCCGCGCGCTTCCTGGAAGACGTCGGGCGGGATGACCCGCAGCAGGTGATGGCGCGCGCCACTGGCGACTACAAGCGAGGCAACGAACGGATCGCCCGCGACCACCCGCGCAACCGCTGACACGAGGCGGCCTCCGACCGTGCTCACCGGGAGCATCGACGGCTAGGTTCTGTGCGTGGACGGGATCTCGGAACGGGACGTCGCGGAGCGGGCGGGCGTCGAACCCGGATACGTAACCAGACTGGTCGACGTAGGTGTCCTCACGCCCGCCGATGACGGGGCCTTCACGGAAGGCGACGTCAGACGGACTCGGCTCTACCAGGGCCTCGAACGCACGGGTCTGCCGCTCGAAGCGATCCGCGAGGCGCTCGACGCCGGGGAGCTGTCGTTCGGGTGGCTCGACAACCCGCTCTACGACCTGATCGCCCCGCTCAGCCAACGATCGTTCCAGGACGTCGCCTCGCAGACCGGCGTACCGCTGGAGCTCCTCAGGGTCCTCCGCGAGGCGATCGGCTTCGCCCTACCCGAGCCGGACGACCGGATGCGCGAGGACGAGCTCCGGGTCGTCCCGTTGATCGAGAAACTCGTCTCGGCCCGATTCCCCACGTCCGTCCTCGAGCGGTTGCTCCGTGTCTACGGCGATGGTCTCCGCCGGATGGCCGAGGTGGAGGCGGACTGGTGGCACCGGTACGTCGTGCTCCCGGCCCTGGCCTCCGGCATGACCGACGCGGAGATGCACGAGGCGACACTCGGGTTCGGCGAGCAGACCACGCCCCTCCTCGAGCAGGCGATGCTCGCGATGTACCACGCCCATCAGGAGCACACGTGGGTGGAGAACCTGATCGGAGAGATCGAGGACGCGCTCGACCGCACCGGGCTCCGGAACCGGCTGGTCAAGCCCCCGGCGATCTGCTTCCTGGACATCACGGGCTACACGCGGCTGACGGAGGAGCGAGGCGACGAGGCCGCTGCGGAGCTGGCGGCTCGTCTGACGCCGCTCGTCCAGCGGCCCGCCGAGCGCCACGGTGGCAAGGTCGTGAAGTGGCTGGGCGACGGCGTCATGTTCCACTTCCGGGAGCCGACCGGAGGGGTCGCCGCCGCGTTGGAGATGGTGGATGCCATCGCGGCGGCGGGGCTGCCGCCCGCGCACGTCGGCCTCGACACCGGCCCCGTGGTTTTCCAGGGGGGCGACTACTTCGGCCGGACCGTGAACCTCGCGGCGAGGATCGGGGAGCAGGCGGCGCCCGGACAGGTGCTCGTTACGCAGGAGATCGTGGATCGCGTGGTCCCGGACGGGATCGCCTTCGAGCCGGTCGGCGCGGTCGAGCTGAAGGGCGTGTCCGAACCCGTCCTCCTCCACGCCGTCACACGGTGACGTCGGCCCCGCGCGCCGTCGTCCTCGTCGAGGGGGTCAGCGACCGACGTGCGCTCGAGGCGCTCGCCGCGCGGCGGGGACGCGACCTGACGGCAGATGGCGTCGCCGTGGTCGCCATGGTCGGAGCGAAGAACATCGGGAAGCTCCTGGAGCGGTTCGGCCCGCGTGGGTCCGACGTCGCCGTTGCCGGCTTGTACGACGTGGCCGAGGAGCCCGATGTCCGTCGCGGTCTCGAGCGGGCGGGGTTCGGATCGGGCTCCTCGCCTGTCGAGCTGGAGAGGTTCGGGTTCTACGCGTGCATCGAGGACCTCGAGGACGAGCTCGTCCGCGCGGTGGGGCCCGAAAGCGTGCTGAACATCGTGGAGGAGCGGGGTGAGCTCGGGCCGTTCCGGACTCTCCAAAAGCAACCCGAGTGGCGCGGACGGCCGATCGACCAGCAACTCAGGCGCTTCCTCGGGAACTCGAGCCGCAAGATCGACTACGCGCCTCTGCTCATCGAGGCGCTCGATCTCTCCAAGGCGCCGCGCCCACTGGACGCGGTGCTCGCGCACGTCTGACGCGCCGCCGACGGCCCGGCCGTGCTCATCAGTACTCGTCGTGCCGGCGGAGCCACGGCTCCTGGCCCTCGCCCTCGTCGCGCCCCTTCGGAGCACGATCGAGGATCGGGAGTACCCCATCAGGAACTCGAGGCCCCGGGCTTGGGTCGAGTACGTGTGGTAGACGGCTGCATCGTCCTCGATGAACGCGCTGAAGCCCGGTCCCTCCGTGAGGTAGCCGGGGATGTCGGTCCCGCTGGCGGCCGCGTTGGACTCGACGCCCGACGGAGCGCCCCCTTCGAGCATCGGCTCGGCGAACTCGCGCACCTGCTCGTCGGTGTACGAGAACCCGAGGTCGAAGTTGAAGTCGGTGTTCCCGCACGACACCCACGGGAAGCTCCAACCCATCCGTTGCTCGTAGGCGAGCAGCCGCTCGATCGGCGCCCGCGAGACGTAGAGCATCGTCACGTCACGCGCGTGGAGATGCGGCAGCACGGCGTTGACCGCGTCGGCGGATGACGAGCACGTCGGGCAGCCGGCCTCGTAGCTGGGGCCGAACATGAAGTGATAGACGAGGAGCTGCGAGCGACCGTTGAACAGCTCTGCGAGCGTCCGGGTGCCGTCCCCGGTGTCGAAGCGGTACTCCTCCTCGACGAGCACCCAGGGGAGCTCCCGTCGCTTCCGGGCGAGGTCGTCGCCCATCCGCGTGTGCTCCTTCTCGAGGCGCAGCAATTCGTCGCGAGCCGCCTGCCATTCCTCACGCGTTCCGATCTGCCGCTCCGTCATCTCGTCCCTCCTCGACTCGAGGACCCGATCGGAACGCTACCGGACGACCCGGAACTCGAGACGCGCGTGGCCATGTGCCGACGTGACGGCACGGCGTCGGTCTCACTCGACTCGATAGGGTGCGGTCCCATGACCTACGCGATCGAGGCCGAGCAGCTCGTCAAGCACTACACGGGCCGCGGCGGGGATGTGGAAGCCGTGCGGGGCGTCGACCTGCATGTCCGAGAAGGGGAGGTCTTCGGGTTCCTGGGGCCCAACGGCGCCGGCAAGTCGACCACGGTGCGGATGCTCACGACCCTGATGACGATCACCTCGGGGTCGGCGCGCGTCGCCGGCGTCGACGTGACCGCCGACCCAGAAGAGGCCCGCCGGCGGATCGGCGTCGCGCTCCAGGAGGCCGGCCTCGACATCCGCCAGACAGGCCGGGAGCTCGTGATCCTCCAGGGGCGCCTCTACGGCCTGTCGCAGGCGCAGGCGGCCGAGCGAGCGAGCGGCCTCGTCAAGCTGGTCGATCTCGAGGATGACGCAGATCGCCGGATCAAGGGGTACTCCGGCGGCATGAAGCGCCGGCTCGATCTGGCGTCGGCCCTCGTCCACCGGCCCGACGTCCTGTTCCTGGACGAGCCGACGACCGGCCTCGACCCCGCCAGCCGGCTGACGGTGTGGGACCAGCTCCGGCGGATCAACGACCAGGGCACCACGATCTTCCTCACGACGCAGTACCTCGAGGAGGCCGACCAACTCTGCGATCGGCTCGCGATCATCGACGCCGGCCTGATCGTCGCCGAAGGAACACCGTCCGAGCTGAAGGCCGATCTGCGGCAACGTCGTGGGCTGACCCAGGACCCGACGCTCGACGACGTGTTCCTCGAAGCGACGGGACGGACACGTGAGCGCGAAGCCGGCGAGGTGCAGGAGGTGCAGGCGTGAACAAGTACCTCGTGCTCGTCCAGCGGTCGATCCGGGAGGCCCTTCGCACCCCGGAGGCGTTGTTCCCCACGATCTTCATCCCGCTGTTCTTCCTCGTGGTCAACGTGGGGCAGGCCGCCAAGATCTTCCCGTCGACCAGCACCCCGTTCCTCGCGGGGCAGAACTACGCGGCCTTCCAGCTACCGAGCGCGCTGCTCCTGGCGGCGTCGTTCGGAACCGCGGCGCTGTACCTGGTGGAGGACATCGAGGGCGGGTACTTCGACAAGCTGCGCGCCGCCCCGGTCCCCCGGACCGCGATCGTGTTCGGCCGGCTCGCGGCGGAGGCGCTCAAGAGCGGGGCGATCGCGATCGTGATGGTCCTGATCGCCCTTCCGTTCGGGATCCGGATCGTGAGCGGCGCGCTCGGGTTCGTCCTCCTGACCCTGCTGACCGCGACGTGGGCTGTCGTGTTCTCCGGATTCATGCAGCTGATCGCGCTCAAGACGAGGAGCGCCGCGGCGACGAACTCGGCGGGGTTGATCTTCTTCCCCCTGCTGTTCCTCACGCCGAACTTCGTCCCACGTCCGCTGCTGACCCGGCCGATGGAGATCGCCGCCACCTACAACCCGGTCACGTACATCATGGAGGCGATGCGTTCGCTGGTCTTGCACGACCTGGAGTGGGCGGCGATCGGTCGAGGGTTCGCGGTCGTGGCCGGCGCGGGCGCGTTGATGGTCTTCCTCAGCGTCCGCTCGATCCGCCGCTACGACTGAACGCCGGCTCGACGACGAGGAGGTTTCCGATGGGACGACTGGTCATCAACAACTCCATAAGCGTGAACGGGGCGTTCGAGGCGCCGGTGCCGGAGCCCGATGGGTGGCTTGTGCTGGACGCCGATAGCAACCAGGTCTCGCTGGAGCAGTTCTTCGCAGCGGACGCGATGGTGCTGGGGCGCAAGACCTACGAGGGACTGGCCGCGGTCTGGCCGACCCTGGCCGACGACCCGAACCTCGCAGGGTTCGCGGATCAGATGAACAGCATGCCGAAGTACGTGGCATCCCGGAGTCTGCGCGCGCCGTTGGAGTGGAACGCCACGCTGCTGGAGGGCGACCTCGCCGAGAGCGTGACAGCGCTGAAGGACCGCCACGACAGGACCCTGGTCGCCGTCGGTGCCGGCGAGCTGGCCGACGCCCTGATCACCCAAGGTCTGATCGACGAGTTCTGGTTCTGGGTGAGCCCGTCGATCTGGCCGACGGGCCCGCGGATCTTCGATGGTGTGGGGCCGGTCCGCCTGGAGCTGATCGGCGCGACGACGTTCGCCTCCGGCGTGGTGCGGCTGGCGTACCGGCCGGCACCCGACCGGCACGATGGGGCTGGCGCCTAGGTCGCTCCACCGGAGGGGGAGACCGCGACCGCACTCCGGGGAGCCGCGATCACGATGTGGTGCTACGCCGCCGGGTTCGGGCTGGCCACGATCCCTGTCGCGATCTACCTGAAGCAGCGAGGGCGGCTCCCCATGTTCTTCGGTCTGTTCGAGACCTACGGCGGTCCGTGGTCGGCCCGCCTCCTGGACGACGCGTTCGTGCTCCGGCTGATGGCGTTCCTCGCCCTGATGCTGGTCGTCGCGTTCGCGGGGTGGCTCACTTAATGGCTCGAAGGTCGGCGCCGTCTTCAGCCTCGCGATACTCCCGATCGAGGCCATCTTCTGGGTCGGCTTCGCGTTGCCGATCCCATGGCTGTTCGGTGTCGCGCGCCTCGTGCTCGTCATCGCGGGCTTGAGAGCGTCCGCGCAGACCCCATGACCGGCGAGCCACCGAT
>CAVPCM010000004.1:0-48419 GCA_963702405.1 uncultured Actinomycetota bacterium | reverse complement strand
GGGCTCACCGACCGCGACGGGCTCTACGGGGCCGCGCGGTTCGTCGCGGCGTGCGCACGAGGAAGGAGTTCGGCCGATCCTCGGGGCTTCGCTCACGGTCCGGGAGCGAGGCCGCGGACGCTCCGCTCGTCCTGCTCGCGCAGGACGAGCGCGGCTACGCGAACCTGTGCCGGCTGATCACCGACGCGCACATGCTGGGGGAGCGCGGCGACCCGGCGATCGCCACCGCCCAGATCTGCGCCCACGCCGCCAGCCTCGTCGCGATCGCCGGGCCACGATCGCACGCGGGTCGGCTCGCCGTCCGCGGTCGCACCGATGCGGCCGCGGAGGCACTCCCATCCGTTCCGCGAGGCGTTCGGCCGCGACCGTCTTTACGTCGCGGCCGAACACCGGATGGAGCGCGATTCGAACACCGAGATCCGCTCGATGCTCCGCCTCGCCGACCGCACGGAGATCCGCGTGGTGGCCACGAACCCCGTCCGCTACCTCGTGCCCGAGGACGCGTTCCTCGCAGACGCGCTCGAGTGCATGCGCGAGATCGTCCCGATCGCCGCCAACCACGTGTCGCGCAGGAACGCCGAAGGAGGGTTGAAGCCGGCCGAGGCGATGCGCCTGCTCTTCGCCGAGCGACCCGATCTCTGCGACGCGACGCTCGACATCGCCGAGTCGTGCCGGTTCGACCTCGGGCTCAAGCAGGTGCACTTCCCGAACTTCCCCACGCCGGCGGGGCGGAGCGCCGACGCGATCCTCGCCGAGCGCTGCTGGCTCGGTGTGCGCGACCGGGGGATGACCGAGGACGAGCGGCTGCGCGACCGGATCCATCTCGAGCTCTCGATGATCCGACGGATGGGCTACGCGGCGTTCTTCCTCACGGTGGGCGACATCGTCGCGGACATCCGTGCGATGGGGATCCACGTGGCGTGCCGCGGGAGCGCCGCCGGCTCACTCGTGTGCTACCTGCTCCGGATCTCCGACGTCGACGCGCTCCGGCACGATCTCGCGTTCGAGCGCTTCCTGAACCCGATGCGCGACGAACTGCCGGATATCGACGTCGACGTCGAGTCGGCCCGCCGCGAGGACGTCTACCACATGGCGCTCTCGCGCCACGGCGACGAGCGGACCGGCTGCGTCGCGATGATCGACACGTACCGGGCGCGCTCGGCGGTCCGCGAGGTCGGAAAGGCGCTCGGCCTGCCGGAGGTCGAGGTGGGGATGGTGGCGAAGTCGTTTCCCCACATCTCGGCGCGGAACCTCCGGGAGGCGATGGCGGAGCTGCCCGAGCTCGACGGGATCAACCTCCCGATGGCCCAACTCGAGCTGCTGTTCCGCGTGGCCGAGCGGCTCGACGGCTTCCCGCGTCACATCGCCCTGCATCCGTGCGGCATCGTGCTGTCGTCCCACGACCTCGTGGACCGTGTGCCGCTGGAACGCTCCGCGAACGGCCACCGGATGATCCAGGCCGACAAGGACGATGTCGAGCTGCTCGGCTACCTGAAGCTCGACGTCCTCGGCGTGCGGATGCTCTCCTCGATGCGGCACGCGACGGACGAGATCGCGCGGACGCTGGGGGAGAAGGTCGACCTCGAGCGGATCCCCCTCGACGACGAGGCCACGTTCGAGATGATCCGCGCCTCCGACACGCTCGGGTGCTTCCAGATCGAGTCACCCGGCCAGCGCGAGCTGCTTCAGAAGCTCCAACCCAGCCGGTGGGAGGACCTGATCGTCGACATCTCGCTGTTCCGTCCCGGCCCGGTGAAGTCCGACATGATCACGCCGTACTTGCGGCGGCGCGCGAGCTTCGAGTCGCCGGTCTACGTCCACCCCGACCTGCGCCCGGCCCTGCGGGAGACGTTCGGCGTGATCGTCTACCACGAGCAGGTGATGCGGACGCTCGCCGCGATCGCCGGTTGGAGCCTCACCTACGCCGACCACGTGCGCCGCCACCTCGACCACGCGGAGCTGGTGCCCGGCTTCCGCGAGGAGTTCCTCCAACGGGCAGGCGAGCGAGGGGTGGACGCCGGCGCGGCCGAGCGGACCTGGGACGCCGTGGCCCAGTTCGCGTCCTTCGGGTTCTGCAAGGCCCACGCGGCGGCGTTCGCGGTGCCGACCTACCGCAGCGCCTGGCTGAAGGCGCACTACCCGGCGCACTTCCTCGCGGGGATCCTCACGCACGATCCGGGGATGTATCCCCGGCGGGCGCTCCTGGACGACGCGCGGCGCCACGCCATCCCGATCCTGCCGCTCGACGTGAACGTGAGCGAGCCCGAGTACACGGCTGAGGAGGTTGGGGTGGGGGCTCAAGCGACGCCCCCCCAGCCCGGGAGTACGGCATCCGGCTGGCGCTCCAAGACGTCCATGGGATCGCCGACGCCGAGATCCGGTCGATCCTGATCGCTCGAGCCGAACGACCGTTCACGAGCGTCGAAGATTTCCTGCGGCGGTCCTCGGTCGCCAGGCCGGTGGTCGAGGCGCTCGCGCACGCCGGCGCGTTCGAAGCGCTCCCGGGGAGCACCCGTCGTGGACATCTCTTCACCGCGATCACCGCCGAGGCCGCGCGCGAAGGAGACCAGCTGCGACTCTCGCTCGACGCACCCTTGGCGAGCACGACCGACCATCCTTCGACCGGCGTCGCAGGCTTCGCCTTCCGGGACTACACCGACGCCGAGGTCGTCCGCGCGGAGCTCGAGGTCCTCGGGCTTGACGCCACGCGCCACATCGTGAGCTTCTTCGAGCCGCTGCTGCGCGACCTCGGCGTCACGCGTTCGGAGGACGTGTGGCGGTGCCGGGCGAACAAGTGGGTGATGATCGCCGGCGTGAAGGTCTCCTCGCAGACCCCCGCGATCCGCAGCGGGCAGCGGATCATCTTCGTCACGCTCGACGACGGAACCGGGCCTCTCGAGGTCACGGTCTTCGAATCGGTACAGCCGAAGGTGGCCAAGACCGTGTTCCACGCGTTCGCGATGGTGGTGTGGGGGCAGGTCCGCCGGACCGGTCGTCGGGGTGTGAGCGTCGTCGCGGAAGAGGTCTGGGATCTCACGGCGCTGCACCGGGCCCGCGCCGACGGCACCCTCCGCGAGACCATGGCGGGCCCGGTGCGGCCGACCAGCCCGGACCGGCGGCTGTGGCACGCGAGCCCCGGGTCCGCGGGCTGATGGCCCGCAGGCTGATCCGCGGCATGATGTGCCCGTGACCACCTTCCAGAGGCCACCCGAGCCGATCCTGCACGTGGACCTCGACGCGTTCTACGCCTCGGTCGCCGTCCTCAAGGACCCCTCGCTCGAAGGCAAGCCGGTGATCGTGGGGGGGACCGGCGCACGCGGGGTGGTCACCAGCGCGTCATACGAGGCGAGACGGTTCGGGGTGCGGAGCGCGATGCCGTCGGTCCGTGCGCGCCGCCTGTGTCCGGAGGGCATCTTCCTCCCACCCGACTTCGACGCCTATCGCGTTCATTCCCACCGCTTCCGGGAGGTCCTCCTCGCCCATACCCCGCTCGTAGAGCCGATCTCCCTCGACGAGGCGTTCCTCGACGTCGGCGGCGCCACCCGCCTGTTCGGCTCGCCCGTGGAGATCGCGAAGAGGATCCGGCGGGAGGTCGCCCTTGAGGTCGGCGTGACGTGTTCGGTGGGCATCGCGCCGACGAAGTTCGTGGCCAAGCTCGCATCGGACGGATGCAAGCCCGACGGATTCCTCCACGTGCCCGCGGACGGCGTGGCCGCCTACCTGGAGCCGCTCCCCGTCGGGAGACTCTGGGGGGTGGGGGAGAAGACGGCGGAGCTGTTGGGGCGCTTGGCGATCCGCACGGTGGGGGATCTCGGGAGGACGCCCCCGACGATCCTCGAGCGTCTGATCGGCGCAGCGGCGGCGAGCCACCTGGGCGCGCTGGCGCGCGGGGTCGACGACCGCCGGGTCGAGCCCTACGAGCAGCCGAAGTCCATCGGGCACGAGGAGACGTTCGATCGGGACCTCGATGACGAGGACGAGATCCTGCGGGAGCTGCTGGCGCTCTCGGGGCGGGTGGCCGCTCGTCTCCGCGAGGACGGCTACCGTGCGCGGACGGTCACGCTGAAGGTCCGGCTCGCGAACTTCACGACGCTCACCCGTTCGCGCACGCAGCCCGATCCCACCGACCTCGGTGGGGAGATCCACCGGACCGTGTCCGACCTGTATCGCCACCTCCCCGGAGAGAGACGACGTGTCCGGCTGCTCGGGGTCCAGGCAGCGGGATTGGACTCGGCGGGCGCGCACCAGCTGGCGCTGCTGCGCTCCGAACGCTGGGACGATGTGGAGCGCACCGTGGACCGGATCGAGCGTCGCTTCGGGACCGGTGCGGCGGGGCCCGCGAGCCTCCTCGACCGATCGCGTCACCGTTCGGTACCACTCGGTCGGGACCCCTCTCTATAATCGGAGGGGAACGGGGTCGCTCCCCGCGGCCGGAGGTGCCATGCCGCTCAACGAAAACGAGCAGAAGATCCTGGAGGAGATCGAACGGCGGCTCTCGGAAGAGGATCCGAGGCTCGTCGAGCAGGTCACCCGCACGGACCTTCACACCCATGCCTGGGGTCGGATGAAGTTGGCGATCGCGGGGTTCGTCGTCGGATCGCTCATGCTCCTGCTCGTTGGCGTGTCCGTCTGGATCGCGGCCGCGGGGTTCGTCGCGATGACCCTGTCCGCGGTGCTCGCCTACCGCTACGCCGGCCGTCTCGGCGACGACACCGTCGCCCCGGGCGCGTTCGGAAGGATCGCGTCGCGCGTCGCGGGGCGGCTCCGGCCGCCGCCGTCTGCACCTCCGTCGGACGAGCGATAGGCGCGCGCACGAACCCGCCGCGAACGTCGCGTCGATCACACCGTCTGACCACTGCGCTTGCCACGACTTCGTGGATGGGTGTACAACGTGCATTCCTTCCCCTGGGTGCGAGTGCGTCGCCGGAGGGCGGGTTCCCCGGGAGGGCCCGTGACGTTCGCGCCGGATGGTTCGGGTTCGAAGTTGTCGTGATCGAAGGGGCGCGCGTCCGATGGAGGGTTTCACCGCGCATCAGGCATGCAAGTTCACGGGTTGCTCGCCACGTCAGCTGCGCTACTGGGACGAGATCGGGCTCGTCGAGCCCACGGTGCAGGGCACCGGCGGACGCCCCGGCGTGCCGCGCTTGTACTCCTTCCGGGATCTGGTCGCGCTGCGGGTCGTGAAGTCGCTGCTCGACGGAGGGATGTCGCTGCAACGGGTCCGCCGCTCGTGGGAGTTCCTCACGAAGAAGGCAGGCCTCACGAAACACCTCTCCGAGGTGAAGCTCGTGACGGACGGACAGTCGATCTTCAAGATCTGCCGCCGTGATGGCGAGGTGATCGACGCCCTCCGCGACGGGCAGATGGCGTTCTTCGTCGCCATCGACGACATCGCGACGGGCGTCGAGACCAAGGTCCGTCAGTTCGAGGAAGACCGCGAGCGGTTCGTGCGAGCGCTCCGCGCCGCTGCGGCCACCACGGCGACCGGTCAGTCAGCCGCCGCCCGCTAGGCGGCCGTCCTCAGGTCCAGCGGCCGCGGTAGAGGCCGACGAACCATGCCGTCGGTCCGACGGACCGCCGGATCTCTCGGATCGCGGTGTCCGCGGCGCTCCTCGCCTCTCGTGCCTGCTCCGCGGACGGCTCGTGAGGAGAGTACGCGGCGGCAGACGCGAGCCCGGTGAGCCGATCGAGGTACCCGTTCGACAGGTACCCGGTCTCCATCACTTTCGTGCGGTACTCGTTCAGGGTCTCGCCCGGGTCGCGACCGAGCCCGATCCCGGTGGCTCGCTCCGTGAACACCTCATACGTCGCCAGGATCAGACGTCGTGGCTCACCGTCGGCGCGCCGCAGACGGACCCGCCGTCGGAGAGCTCGGACGGGCGGCACGAGCAGGAGCACGAGCCCGACGACGATGGCGCCGAGGAGGAGCACCATCCTCGCGCTGATGGGCGAGGCGTCGTCGGCGATGTCGATCGTCCCGGGGTCACCGGTGGCTCCGCGAGGACCGTTCCCGGGCCGAAGACCCTCGATCGCGCCCGCCTCTCGCCCCTCGGTGGCGCTTCCCCCGGTTCCGCGGGGGGGAGTCTCCCCCGCGCAGTCCTGTCCAGGACACGGGGCATCGCCGGAGGACACGTAGGTCACCGCGTTCGTCCGCGTCGGCGTGGGTTCGAACGGCATCCAACCCCACCCCGGGAACCACACCTCCACCCACGCATGGGCGACGTCGGTGGTGAACGAGTACTCGCCCGGTGCGATCGGCCGACCCGTGGCGTAGCCCACGACGACCCGAGACTGGATACCGATGGTGCGAAGCATCGCGGCCATCGAGGTGGCGAACTGCTGACAGAAGCCGGCTTTCGTTTCGGTCAGGAACTCGAGGATCGAGCTCGATCCCGACCGGAGCGGGGTGTCGACCTGATAGCCGAACTCGCCGGAGCTGTGCAGGCGCTCCTCGATCGCGACCACCCTGTCGAAGACGTTGTCGGCGTCCCCCACCCAGTCGAGTGCGATCGCCCGGATCCGCTCGTCCAGGTCGTCGGGTACATCCGTGTAACGACCGCCCTCGAGGGTGTTGAAGAACGGGATGTTCCGGAGCGCCTCGGCCGTCACCTGCGGGCGATACGTGGTCACCTCGTAGACGTCGCCTTCGCTCAAGGGTCGATCCACGGACGCGTTCCACAGGTCCCAGTCGTAGCGAACGGTCCGATCGGTGATCCCCTCGATCGAACCGAGCGGGGAGGGAGCCGGGAGGTAGCCCTGCCCCAGGTCCCTCATGATCTCGATCCGGGCCGTCGTTTCCTCGCCTCGGCCCGGATCCGGGAGCTCCGCGCCGGGAACGAGCTGCGCGACTTCGGACGCCTCCGCCGGTCGCCAGCCAACGCCGTCGAACTCGGGCACGGTGACGAGCCGGATGTAGCCCGGGTGGTCCGTCGTGACGCGGAGCACCTCGACGGGCTCGGTCTCCGTCAACGCGGACTCGACCGAGACGAACGGGTCGATCGCGATGCGATCGGCTGCCGGTGTCCCGAAGTCGACGAGCCCCTTGGACCCGAACCCCGGCACCAGGATCGGTGAGAGGAGCGCCGCTCCCAGCGCCGTGAACGCGAGGCGGCGCGCCCCCCGGCCGGCGGTCGCAGCGATCCCGCGCCGCCCGGACGCCCACACCGGTCCCCATCCCTGCACGCGCGCGAGCCCGTCCGCGAACACCACGAGGAGTGCCGCGGCGAGGAACGCCACTCCGTAGAGCGGCTTCACGAATTCCTCGAGCACCGTATCGGCGAACGCGACGAGCGCCACGGGCGGCACCAGCCCCAGGAGTGGACTCCCCGCGCGGAACGCCAGGGCGTGCGCAGAGAACACCGCGGCCCACAGCGAGACGACCGCCGCCAGGAGGAGCGGATCGATCGGCTCCGCCGGTGCGGGCTGGATCCTCGCCTGCTCGCCCACGAGCGCGGCGGCGTCGAGGGCGGCCCGGAGCGTCTCGCCGGTCGGCAGGCCGTACCACGTGGTCTCGGGGAAGACGATCAGCCCGATCGCGAGGACGAGCCCGACGCCGCTCACGACCGTGGCCAGCAGCAGGCTCCTCCGCTCGAAGGCGGCGGCCAGGAGCGCCGCACCGACCGCGGCCGCCACCAAGGAGAGCGTCGAGCTCGCCCCCAGGAACACGCGCCCGAACGCCAGCGCCGTCGTGACCGCGAGCAGAGCCGCGGCGGCGAGCGCGATCAGACGATGCGCGCGAGCGGACGTTCCAGCGGCGTGTGCCATCGCTCCTGCAATCTCATCGACGGGGGCAAAACGAGGACGTCCCACCCGGCTCGGGCGAGGGAGAGCCGGGCCTGACTCGCCCGGCCTTCGAGCTGAGCCTGCCGCTCCGGTGGCAATCGCACCGGATCGGTCGGATAGATCAAGACCGCGAGCTTCTGACCGAAGCCCGCGCCGGCGCGGATCAGCGCGCTCAGCTCAGCGGGAACGGGAGGCGCGGAGACGAACACGAGCGAGGTGTCCGGGGAGGAGCCCGAGCGGAGGTGGGCCAGGGCCGGCCCGATCGACCGAACCTCCGCGTGCGAGATCCCGGTGAGCGCGTCGAGGAACCGCTCCTCGGACAAGGCTGCGGCCGGGAGCTCGGTGGTGCCGAGGCGGAGCACGAAGCCTCGGCGAGCCAGGAGGACGCCGACCGAGGCGGTGGCGGAGACCCCGCGCTCGAAGGCCGGAGTGTGCGTCCGGCCGAGCGCGGTGGCCCGCGTGTCGAGGAACACGAGCCCGCTCGCCCGACGCGTCGACTCGTCCTGGCGGATCATCAGCTCGCCGGTACGGGCGACGGAGGGCCAGTGGATCCTCCGCAGGTCGTCACCCTCCTGGTAGGACCGCATCGTGTAGTACTCCTGGCCGGTCCGGAACAGCTGCCGGGCGCGTGACGCGCCGAACGACGGCCCCGAGGCAGGATCGGGGGTGGCGCCCAGATCCTCGATCTCGGGGGCGACGAGCAGTTCCTCGCGTTCGTCGAACTCCAGGCGCACCCTGCTGAGCGCGAACGGATCCGACACGTCGATCACGAGGGGTCCGAGGAGATAGCGCCCCCGCGACTGGGGGACCAGCGTATACGTCGCCTCTTCCCGTTTCCCGGCACGGATCCCACCGATCACGAGCCGCGCCGCTCGTCCGAGGGGCGTCGGGAGCCGGTCCTCCAGCAGGAGGAACGAGGTGCCGATCGGCGAGCGATTCTCGACGTCGAGCGTCACGGTGACCCGGGAGCCGGGACTGATCCGGACGTCGGACAGCCGTCGGCGGACGGAGATCCGCTGGGCACCACGCTTCGCCGCGAACGAGGCGATCAGCGGGAGGGCGGCGATGCCGATCGCGATAACCTCCAGGCCGGGGGAGCCGAGGAACCGGGCCGCGAGCCACATCGCGATGCCCGTCACGAAGACGGCCACGCCGCGTCCCGCGAGCATCAGTGGGCCGGGAGCATCAGGGGTTCTCCGCGATGGGGACGTCCACCTCGTCGATGATCTCCCGAACGAGCACCTCCGCGGAGCGCCCGCTCATGATCGCGTCCGCGGTGACGATGATGCGGTGCGGCAGGGCGACCGGGGCGAGGGTCTTCACGTCGTCGGGGATCACGTAGTCCCGCTCCTCGGCCGCTGCGAGCGCGCGCGCGGCGCGCAGGATCATGATCGAGGCCCGCGGACTGGCGCCGAGATAGACGTCGGAGTGCCGCCGGGTCGCTTCCACCAGATCGACGATGTACCTGCGGATCGGTGGAGCCGCGTGGATCCTCCGCGCCTCCTCGATCATCTCGCGGACGCCGCTCGCGTCGCTCACGGGCCGGATGTCGTCGAGCGGGGCCCCGGCCGCGTGGCTCGCCAGGATCTCGGCGGCGACCTCGGCATCGGGATACCCGATCGCGAGGCGCATCATGAATCGGTCGAGCTGCGCCTCGGGGAGCGGATAGGTTCCCTCGTGCTCGATCGGGTTCTGGGTGGCGATGACGATGAACGGTGTGCCGAGGGTGTGCGTCTCGGTATCCACCGTGACCTGCCGCTCCTCCATGCACTCGAGGAGCGCGGACTGGGTCTTGGGAGAGGCCCGGTTGATCTCGTCCCCGAGCACGATGTTTGCGAAGATCGCGCCGGGCTTGAACTCGAAGTCCCCGGTCTCCTGGCTGAAGACGTTGACGCCGGTGACATCGGTGGGCAACAGATCCGGTGTGAACTGGATCCGTCGGAACGAGCAGTCGATCGACCGGGCGATCGACTTGGCGAGCATGGTCTTGCCGACGCCGGGAACGTCCTCGATCAGCAGGTGGCCCTCGGCGACCAGGGCGACGAGGGCGAGCCTTATCTCCTTGTGCTTGCCGCGGACGACCCGTTCGACGTTCTCCTCGATCTCACGGAACCGAGCAGCGAACGCCCGGGGATCCGGGATCTTCTCTCGTACCTCCATCGCATCCGACCCCTGACCTCGGTAGCAGGTGCACAATCTTACGTGCGGGACGGAACCGGGGTTGCGTCGAGGTAGCAGACGCCTGCCGGTGAGGGCAAGTTCCCGACACGTCAGCGGTCGGCCATCGCGACAGCGACGCGGGTTCGGAGGCCGCGGGATCCCGGGGGCTCGAGGGCGGACCGACCCACGAACGGACGCCCCGCGCGGCCCCTAGTCGCAAGATCAGGCATCGCGCGCGGGCCGGCCCGCCTTCGCTCGACAGATTACACGCTTGTGATTCGCGCGCCCGTATCCCCTCGTGGTTCCTGTGAGGTCGCTACACTGCGCGCATGGGACGCGCCCTCGTGCTCAACGCGTCGGAGTCGCCGCTCGCGGTGGTGGCAGCGAGACGGGCGGTCGTCATGGTGCTCAAGGAGAAGGCCGACGTCATCCTCAGCAACGGGATGGTGTTCCACTCGGCTCGGTTGACGATCGAGGCGCCGTCCGTGGTCCGGCTCCGTCGGTACGTGCACGTCCCGTACCGGCCGCACGCGCCGCTGACGCGACGGGCGGTGTTCGCGCGTGACCTCGGCACGTGTCAGTACTGCGGCGCCGCGGCGGAGAACCTGGATCACGTGATCCCCCGATCGCGAGGCGGCCTGCACACCTGGGACAACGTCGTCGCCTCGTGTCGCAAGTGCAATGCGCGCAAGGAGGACCGAACTCCGCAGGAGGCCGGCTTCTCCTTGCTGCGACAGCCCTACGCCCCGAGGGACGGGTTCCATCTGACGCTCGGCCGGATCGAGCCCGGCTGGGAGCTCTACCTCGCCTCGTAACGGCTCCGCCTCGTACCACGCCCGCCGAGAGCCGCCACGGTCTCCGTTCTGCGCGCGCGTCCTCTCCCAGATATCTGCCGTTGGCCATTGACGGAGTGGAGTGTTAGTGGCATAAACGTGGGGCTCAGTGGAGGAGAGGGGAGGAGGGCGTGGCCGAGCTCCTCGGCACGCATAGCTATTCACTCGACCCGAAAGGCAGGGTGTCGCTGCCCGCGAGGTTCCGCGCGGCGTTCGACGAAGGCCTCTGGCTGACCGTTGGCCAAGACCGCTGCCTGTACTGCTTCCCCAGGGCCGAGTGGGAGCGACGCAGTCGCGAGGTCGGCGCCTTCGCCCTCTCCGATAAGGACGGTCGCGCCTTCTCGCGACTCTTCTTCTCCGCGGCCGACGAGGTCAGGCTCGACGCCCAGGGGCGGGTCACGATCCCGCAGCGACTTCGGGACGCGGTCGGGATCAACAAAGAGGTGGTCGTGCTCGGCGTCCGCGAACGGATCGAGATCTGGGACCGAGCCGAGTTCGAGCGGTATAGGGACTCCCATGCGGACGCCTACGAGAACGGCGACCTCGAGCCCCGAGGAGCACGGCCGGTCGCGGGAGACCACTCCGGTTTCGACAGGGCACCACGGACGATGGAGGGATGAGGGATGCAGACGAAGCTTTCGACGGAGGTTCGACAGAGCCTCTCGTTGCTCGGGATGACGGCGCTGACGTTGCTCGCGTCGATCGGCCTCGGGGTCCTGGCGGGACAGATCGGGTGACGTGGCGAACGACGAGCGGCCGCACGAGCCCGTCTTCGTGCGTCCACCGCACGAGCCCGTCTTCGTGCGTCCACCGCACGAGCCCGTCATGGTGGCCGAGGTCCTCGAGTTCCTCCTCGGGCGGTCGGGGACCGGGGGAACGGGGACCGGGCGACGGGTCGCCGACATGACCGTGGGCGCCGGGGGCCATGCGGCCGCGCTGCTCGACGCAGGCGTGGAGCACGTGATCGGGTTCGACCGCGATCCGGAGGCACTGCGGATCGCGCGCGAGCGCCTGGCCGCGTACGGCGACCGCTTCACTGCGGTGCATCGACGCTTCTCCCAGGTCGGAGAGGCCGAAGCCACGGGGCCGCTGCATGGGGTCCTCTTCGACCTGGGAGTGTCGTCGATGCAGCTCGACGAGCCCGCCCGTGGGTTCGGGTACCGCGTGGACGGACCGCTCGACATGCGCATGGGCGACGGTGACGTCACCGCCGCGGACCTCGTGAACGACCTTCCGGAAGGCGAGCTCGCCGATCTGCTCTTCGAGTTCGGGCAGGAGCACCGTTCGCGTCGTGTCGCCGCGGCGATCGGCCGCGCGCGACAGCGGGCTCGGATCGAGACCACCGACCAGCTGGCCGGTGTGGTCGCGAGTGCTCTGGGACGACGTCCGGGGGGCCCCCACCCCGCGCGTCGGACGTTCCAGGCGCTCCGCATCGCGGTCAACCGGGAGCTCGAGGAGCTCGCCACCTCCCTGCCTCGGGCGGTCGGGCTCCTCGGCCCCGGTGGCCGCGTGGTCGTCCTTTCCTATCACTCCCTGGAGGACGGGATCGTCAAGCGCGCGTTCCGCGACGACGAGCGCCTCCGTGTCCTCACCAAGAAGCCGCTCCAGCCCTCTGATGAGGAGCGAGCCCGCAACCCTCGCGCGCGGAGCGCCAAGTTCCGCGCCGCCGAGCGCGTCGAGGAGGCGGCATGAGCCTCCCTGCCCGGGAGGCGGAGCGGTGGGCGCCCGCTCCGCAGCACCCACCTCGACGTCGTGCGATCAGCTCCGCACGGCCGCCCGCGACGCACCCGCCGATCCCCACCCCTCCCCATCCCCATCGGCGGGCGCGTCGCGGGCACCACACCGCGTTCTGGGTCCTCACGGCGGTGGTCGTGTCCTCCCTCGTGGTCGGACTCGTTTCGGTGAACGCCATGCGTGTGGACGCCGCCTATCGGAGTCGATCCCTCGCCGAGGAGATCCGAACGATGAGTGACGAGCGGCGGACGCTGGTGAACGACGTCGCCCGTCTGTCGTCGCCATCCCGGATCGGTCGCTGGGCGGTTCGCCAAGGACTCGTGCACCCTGCCGCGGGTGACGTCGTGATCCTCCAGGTGCCCGGCTTCTCGCATCCCACCGCGCCGACGGCCGAGGCGGGGGAGTGAGGCGTCCGCCCGCCGGTCGCCTCGTCGCGCTGCTCGGCGTGATGGTGCTGGCACTGGCGGGCGTGGGGACCCGGTTGGTGGTCCTGCAGGTGGGCGATCACCGAGCGTTCTCGGCGCAAGGCTTGGACCAACGGGTGCATCTGATCGACCTGCCGGCGGAGCGAGGAGCGATCGTGGATCGGACCGGGGTCCCGCTCGCGATCACCCTGGAGGCTCGGGACGTGTACGCGGACCCCCGGTACGTGACCGACCCGATCGGCGAAGCCGCGCGGATCGCGAGGATCCTCGACCTCCAGCCCCGGCAGGTGGAGCGACTGCTGCGCACGCCCGATTCCACCTTCGTGTACCTCGGGCGACAGGTCGATGCCGAGGACGCCGAGAAGCTCGAGTCGCTCGGCCTCCCGGGCATCGGGTTCCTCGACGTACCCAAGCGCTACTATCCGGCGGGCGCGCTCGCGCCGCAGGTGCTCGGCTTCGTCGGGGTCGACGCCACGGGGCTGGCGGGCCTCGAGTTCGAGTACCAGGACGTCCTAGCCGGTTCACCCGGAACCCGCACGGTGGAGTTGTCGGCAGACGGGTTGCCGATCGCGAGCGGGATCGAGGTCGTGGAGCCGGCGATCCGCGGACGGACGCTCGTGACGACCCTGGACCGCGAGGTCCAATACCTGGCCCAGGAGGCGCTGCAGCGCGCGGTGGAGGAGAACGGGGCGAAGGGCGGGACGATCGTCGTGATGGACGCGCGAACCGGCGATGTCTACGCGATGGCCTCCTATCCCTGGTTCGACCCCAACGACTTCGAGACCGCCGAGCGGGACGCGATCCGGAACCGCGCCGTCACCGACATGTTCGAGCCGGGATCGGTCAACAAGGTCGTGACGGCGGCGGCGGCCCTCGAGACCGGTGCGGTGGGCCTCCGCGAGGTCTTCCGTGTCCCGTCGTGGATGAGGGTCGGCGGGTACACGGTCAACGACTCCCACGCACATCCCATCCAGGACATGACCCTCGGAGATATCGTCGCCCAGTCCAGCAACATCGGGTCGGCGATGATCGCCGAGCAGGTGGGGAGCGCGGATCTCGCTTCCGTGCTCGCCCGGTTCGGCTACGGAACACCCACGGGGATCGGCTTCCCGGGCGAAGCCGGAGGCGTCGTCCCCGATCTCCTCAACTGGACCGACATCACGCGGACGACGGTGTCCTACGGACAGGGCATCTCGATGACGCCGCTGCAGATGGCCGCCGTCTACGCCACGGTCGCCAACGACGGGATGTGGGTGCAGCCCCGCCTCGTCCGCGGCACTTCCGGCTCCGATGGGCGGCTCCAGCAGACACATCCCGAGGAACCACGACGGGTCCTTTCGGAGGAGACGGCGACGATGCTCACCCGCATGCTCGCCTCCGTGGTGTCGTCGGGCACGGGCGGCGCAGCGGACATCCCCGGCTATCAGGTCGCCGGCAAGACCGGCACGGCCCGGAAGTTGGTCGACGGCAGGTACGTCCGGCGGTACATGGCGTCGTTCGTGGGATTCTTCCCCGCGTCGGATCCCCGGGTGGTGATCGCGGTGTCGATCGACGAGCCTCGGACGATCTACGGTGGCGTGGCGGCCGCCCCGGTCTTCTCCGAGATCGCGCGACACGTGATCCAGCGCCTCGCGATCCCGGCCGCACCGCCCGTGAGCCTCCCGCCGTTCGCGACGGATCCCTGATCGGTCGATCCCCGGTTCGACGGATCCGGTTGGCAGGTTCGGGCGCGTGCCGCCGGTACGCTGGACGGCGGTGAATCCTCTTCCCCAGGTGCCGCTGTCCGCGGTGGCGGACGCCGTGCGCCGTGCCGAGATCCGGGGTGACGCAGGCGTCCAGATCCGCGAGGTCGCCTTCGATTCCCGCGAGGTCGCCACCGGCGCGCTTTTCTTCTGCGTCCCGGGCGCGAACATCGACGGACACGGTCACGCCCGCGACGCGATCCGCGCGGGAGCCGTCGCGCTCGTCGTGGAGCGGTGGCTCGACCTCGACGTGCCGCAGGTGCGCGTTCGGTCGGTGCGCGACGCGATGGGCCCGATGTCCAGCGTGGTGTTCGATGAGCCGTCCGGGTCCCTCACGGTGATCGGCGTCACCGGGACGAACGGCAAGACGACGGTGGTCCATCTCCTGGACGCGGTCCTGCAAGCCGCGGGTCATCGCACGGGAGCGATCGGGACCGTCGGCGCGCATGTGGGCGCCGAGCCGGTCGCGCTCTCCCGGACGACGCCGGAAGCACCCGACCTCGTCCGCTTGTTGGCGAGGATGCGCGACGCCGGCGTGACCGCGGTGGCGATGGAGGTCTCCTCGCATGCCCTCGACCTCGGCCGGGTCGGCGGCGTCCGCTTCGACGCGGCCGTGTTCACGAATCTGTCCCAGGATCACCTCGACCATCACGGGACGATGGAGCGGTACTTCGAGGCGAAGGCATCGCTGTTCACCGAGGAGCGCAGCGACCACGCCGTCGTGAACCTCGACGATCGATGGGGGCGGAGGCTCCTGGACGTTGCGATGCCGCTCACGACCTACGGGCTGGATCCGGAGGCCGACGTCCGCGGCGAGGAGGTCCACACCACCCCGGAGGGACTGTCCTTCCGCGTGGACGGGCGCGAGGTGCGCAGTCCGCTGCGCGGCGCCTTCAACGTGTCGAACACGCTCGCGACGTTCGCGGCGGCCCGGGTGATCGGCCTCGACGACGAACCCGTCCTCCGTGGGCTCGCAGACGCGGAACAGGTGCCCGGCCGGATGGAGCCGATCGAAGCGGGGCAGGATTTCCTGGCGGTGGTGGATTACGCGCACACGCCGGATAGCATCCGAACAGTGCTTGCCGCGGCACGCCCGTTGGCGACGGGCCGGGTGATCGTCGTCTTCGGTTGCGGTGGTGACCGTGACCGCGCGAAGCGGTCCCCGATGGGGGCGGCGGCAACGGAGGGAGCTGATCTCACGGTCATCACCACGGACAATCCGCGCTCCGAGGACCCTTCGGAGATCATCGCCGAGGTCGAGCGGGGCGCCGCCGCGGGCGGCGGAGCCTTCATGGTGGAGCCGGATCGTCGCGCCGCGATCCGACGGGCGCTCCGGGAGGCCCGTTCCGGCGACGTCGTGGTCGTGGCCGGCAGGGGCCACGAGTCCGTGCAAGAGGTGGGGGACCGGTTCCTTCCGTTCGACGACCGTGTCGTGGTCCGCGAAGAGCTCGACGTGATCGGCGGAGCGGCATGAAGCCGAGAGCCCTGTCCGATGTCGCCCGCGCCGTCGAGGGTACGTGGGAGGGGGAGGACGTCGAGGTCCGGTCGCTGTCCACGGATTCCCGCACGGTGGGAGCCGGAGGACTGTTCGTCGCCCTTCCGGGCGAGCGGGCGGACGGTCACCGATTCGTCGAAGCCGCGATCGCGGCCGGCGCTGGGGCCGCGATGGTCGCCGAGGATCGGAGCGGTTCCCCCGAGATCGGATCCTTCCCGCTGGTCCGCGTGAGCTCCACCCCGGAGGCTCTGTTGCGATTGGCGGCGGACGAGCGGGAAGGGATGTCCGCCACGGTCGTCGGGATCACGGGAGCGAACGGGAAGACGTCCACCAAGGACCTGGCGGACGCGGTCGCGAAAACGCGGTTCCGCGTGCACGCGAGCCCGGGCTCGTTCAACAATGAGATCGGGCTCCCGCTCACCCTCCTGGGAGCGCCGCCGGACACGCAGGTCCTGGTCGCGGAGATGGGGGCGCGTCGCCTCGGCGACGTGAAGCTCCTGTCGGGCATCGCTCGCCCCGACGTCGTCGTCGTCACGAACGTCGGCGTGGCGCACATGGAGGTCTTCGGATCGTGGGCGTCGATCGTCGAAGCGTCCGCGGAGCCGGTCGATGCACTCGGTCCCGACGGACTCGCGATCCTGAACGCGGACGACCCGGTCGCGATCGGATACGCCGACCGGTGTCCCGGGCGGGTCGTGACGTTCGGGACGCGATCCGCCTCCGACGTCCGCGCGGAGGACGTCTCGCTGGACCCGGAGGGACGGGCGTCGTTCCGGATGACGGCGGACGATGCGGAGGTGCGGGTGCGCCTCGCGGTGCCCGGAGAGCACATGGTGTCGAACGCGCTCGCCGCGGCCGCGGTGGGCCGCGAGCTCGGGATCTCGCTCGACGAGGCCGCCCACGCCCTGGGCGGGGCCGGCGTCTCCCCCTGGCGCATGGAGACGTTCACGACCGCCGCGGGCGTGCGGGTGCTCAACGATGCGTACAACGCGAACCCTGAGTCCACGGCCGCCGCCCTGCGGACCGCGCGATGGATCGCCGGAGAGGATCGCCTGATCGCGGTCCTCGGCGAGATGGCGGAGCTCGGTCCTATCTCGGCAGAGGAGCACGATCGGGTCGGAGTGCTCGCCGCGCGTATCCGGGTGGACCGCCTGATCACCGTCGGCGACGCCACTCGCGCGGTGGCGCGCGCCGCCATCCGCGAGGGGATGGATCCGGAGGACGTCGCCAGCCACGGCACGGCCGCCGAGGCGCTCGAGGACGTGCGCGTCTCGGCCGGCACCGGGGACCTCGTCCTCTGCAAGGGGTCCCGCGTGGCAGCGATCGAAACGATCGCCGAGGCCCTCCGTTGATCTCGATCCTCGTCGCGGGCGCGGTGGCCTTGGCGGTGACGCTGCTCGGGACGCCCGTGGCGATCAGGGTCTTCCGGTCATGGGGGTGGGGTCAGCGGATCCGCGAGGACGGCCCGCACACCCACCTCGAGAAGGTCGGCACGCCCACGATGGGCGGGATCGTGATGCTCGTAGCCCTCGTCGTCGCCTACCTCGCGACGCGGCCCACGATCGCGGCCGGGATCACGTTCAGCCCTGCCGGACTCGCGCTGATCCTCGCTGCGGTGGGGTTCGGATCCGTCGGGTTCGTCGACGACTTCTTGAAGGTCCGGCGGCAGCGGTCCCTCGGTCTGTCGAAGGCGCAGAAGTTCATCGGGACCGCCGTCGTGTCGGTGCTGTTCTCGTTCCTCGTGGTCGCGTTCTCCGGGGACACCGGCACCTCCACAAGCCTCTCCTTCGTCCGTCCGACGGCCCTGGACCTCGGCGTCTTCCTCTTCTCCGTCTGGGTCTTCGTCATCCTGACGTCCTCCTCGCACGCCGTGAACCTGACCGACGGGCTCGACGGTCTCGCGGCCGGCTCCTCGATCCTCGTCCTGGCGGGATACGTGTTCATCGCGTTCTGGCAGTTCCGACACATCTGTGACCCCGAACTGCCGGCCGGGGCTCCGGAACTGCCGGCGGCGGCGTTGAAAGCGTGCTACGCGGGCGTCGACGTCCTCGCGATGCAGGACACCGCGATCATCGCGGCGGCGATGATGGGCGCCGCGATGGGATTCCTGTGGTGGAACGCCGCCCCCGCGCGCATCTTCATGGGCGATACCGGCGCGCTCGCGCTGGGAGGACTGTTCGGCGCGATCGCGATCACCACGAACACCCAGATGCTGCTGATCATCCTCGGCGGCCTCTACGTGATCGAGACGATGTCGGTGATCGTCCAGGTGATCTCGTTCCGTGGCTTCGGGAGGCGGGTGTTCCGGATGTCACCGATCCATCACCACTTCGAGCTCTCCGGCTGGCCGGAGTTCACCGTGATCGTCCGCTTCTGGATCATCGCCGGCCTCTGCGTCGCCGTGGGTCTCGGCGTCTTCTACGCCGACTTCATCGCCCGAGGGGGACTCGATTGACCGGACGGTTCGCGGGGGAACGGGTCGTGGTCGTCGGCGCCGGCGTCGCAGGTGCCAGCGCGGCTCGGGTCCTGGCGTCGGAGGGAGCCTCCGTGCTCGTGACCGAGGCGCGACCCGCGACGGACGTGCCAGCCGTGGCCGAGCTCGAGGAGCAGGGGGTCGAGGTCCGGGTCGGCGGCCACGATCCGCACCACCTCGACGACGCGACGCTCGTGCTCGTAGGGCCCGGCGTTCCTCCCGATGCGGCGGTCGTCCGCTGGGCCCGCGACCGTGGCCTCCACGTGTGGGGGGAGATGGAGCTGGGGGCCCGGCTCGCTCACGGCCCGTACCTCGCCGTCACGGGGACGAACGGCAAGACGACCGTCACCTCGATGATCGAGTCTTGTCTGCGTGCAGGCGGCCACGACGCACTCGCGTGCGGCAACATCGGCCTGCCCTTCCCTGAAGCGGTGCTGCAGGACCGCGACGTGCTGGTGGTCGAGGTGTCGAGCTTCCAGCTGGCGCTCCAGGAGTCGTTCCATCCATCGATCTCCGTCCTGGTGAACCTCGCCCCGGATCACCTCGACTGGCACGGTTCCCTCGAGGCGTACCTCGACGCGAAGCGGCGCGTCTACGCGCGGCAGTCGGGCGCTGACGTGCACATCGGCAACCGCGACGATCCCGTCTCCGCTCCGATCTCCGCCGCGGCGCCGTGCGAGATCCGCTGGTTCCGAAGCGGACCGCCGGCGGACGGGGAGGTCGGGTTCGAGGGAGACGAGCTGATCGCCCGTCTCGGCGGCATCCATCGGCTCGGTCGCCTCGGCGCCGAGGCGGCCGGCGCGCGGGAGGACGCCGCGGCCGCGGCCGCCGTCGCGCTCGCCTACGGCGTGGAGCCGACGGTGGTGGCCGCGGCGCTCGCCTCCTTCCGACCGGCCCCCCATCGGGGGGAGGTCGTCGCCTCCGTCGACGGCGTTCGCTTCATCGACAACTCGAAGGCCACGAACGTCCACGCCGCGGCGGCGGCGATCGATGCCGCGGGGAGCGTCGTCCTCATCGCCGGCGGCCGGGCGAAGGGTGCCGACCTGTCGCCGCTCCGCGAACACGCGGGTGGCGTCCGCGCCGTGATCGCGATCGGCGAGGCCGCGGCGGCCGTCGTGGAGGTCTTCGACGGCATCGCACCCACCTCGACCGCGGACTCGATCGAGGATGCCGTCCGCGACGCGTTCGCGGCCGCGCTCCCTGGGGACGCGGTCCTCCTGGCGCCGGCGTGCGCGAGCTGGGATCAGTTCCGGAGCTATGCCGAGCGTGGGGAACGGTTCGCGGCCGCGGCGAGGTCCCTCCACGCGGAGGCGGGTGCCCGTGGCTGACCGCACGATCGCCCGGCGGCGCACGAGGCCCGCGCCCTCCGACCGGTCCCATCTCCGGCTGGTGCGTCCGGACGAGTTGCTCTCCCCGACGGCGGCCGCGGCCGCCGTGGCTCGACGGAACCTCACGCTCCTGCTCGTGCCGACGGGGCTCCTGACGATCGTGGGGCTGGTGATGATCCTCTCCGCGGGATCGATCTCGGCCGTGGAGGGGTACGGGACGAGCTTCTGGTACTTCAATCGGCAGACGCTCTACGCCGTCGCCGGCATGGCCGGGCTGGTGGTGACGGCGCGCGTCCCCATCGCGTTCTGGCGCCGAGCCGCGATCCCGATGCTCCTCGGCGTGATGCCCTTGATGCTCCTCGCGCTCCACCCGTCGGTCGGTTCCTCCCTCTACGGAGCATCGCGGTGGATCGATCTCGGTCCGATCACGCTCCAGCCGGCGGAGTTCGCCAAGCTCCTGACGATCTGCTCGGCCGCCGCGATCCTGTCCCGGCCGTGGAAGGACCTCACCCGTCCACGGGACGCCCTCCTCCCGCTCGGCCCGCTGGTGCTCGCGGTCGCGGGCATCGTGATCCTCCAGCGGGATCTCGGGACGACGCTGATCATCTGCGGGAGCGTCTTCCTCCTGTTGTTCGTCGCGGGGATCCGACTCCGGTACCTCGTGTGGACCGCGATGGCCGGACTCGGCGCGGTCGCGTACTTCATCTTCGGCACCGACTACCGGCGCACGAGGTTCCTCGAGGCCTGGCTCAACTGGCATCTCGATCCGAGCGGAGCGGGCTGGCAGCTGCGGCAGGGTCTGATCGCGCTGGGGTCCGGCGGATGGTTCGGTGTGGGCCTGGGCAACAGCCGCCAGAAGTGGGATTACCTCCCCAACGCGCACAGCGACTTCGTCTTCGCCGTCCTCGGGGAGGAGCTCGGCCTGATCGGGGCGATCGCCGTGCTCTCCCTGTTCGGCATCCTGGTGTTCGCCGGCATCCGCATCGCGATGGGGGCCCAGGACCCGTTCGGGCGGCTCCTCGCGGCAGGCGTCACCGGATGGATCGGGCTCCAGACCGTCGTGAACCTCGGGGCCGTGACCGGGTTGTTGCCGATCACGGGCGTGCCGCTGCCGTTCCTCTCCTTCGGCGGGACCGCGCTGGTGGTGACGCTCGCCGGAGTGGGCGTGATGGCGAGCGTCGCGCTCGATGACGTGCGCTCGACCGGGAGGAGGCGTGCGCGGTCCCGCTCCACGGACGAACGGGGCAGGCCGTGAGGGTGGTGATCGCGGGAGGCGGGACGGCCGGGCACATCTCACCGTCGATCGCGGTCGCTCACCGACTCCGGGCAGACGGCGCGTCGGTGGAGTTCGTCGGTTCACCGATCGGTCAGGAGGCGTCGCTCGTCCCGGCCGCCGGCTTCCGGTTCCACGGTCTGCGCGCCGCGCCGTTCCGCCGCGAGATCTCGATCCGCTCCGCGACCGCTCCGTTCGTCGCCCTCGGATCCGTGATGGCGGCGCGACCCGTCGTGCGTGGCGCATCCGCCGTCCTCGGCATGGGCGGGTACGCGAGTATCGCGCCCGTGCTGGCCGCCCGGTCGTTGCGGGTACCGACGGTGGTGCACGAGCAGAACGCCGTCCCCGGCCTCGCGAACCGGTTGCTGGCCAGGATCGCGACGGTGATGGCCCTCACGTTCGAGAGCTCGCGCGCGCGACTGCCCGGCTCCGTCCGCACCGAGCTCACCGGACTCCCTCTCCGGCCGGAGATCGCGGCGGTCCGCTCGGGCCGGGAGGCCCTGGCAGGGGAGGCTCGACGATCGCTCGACCTCCGGCCGGGACGCACGACCGTCCTCGTGACGGGGGGGAGTCAGGGAGCCCTGCACCTCGACCGGACCGTCGCGGCCACGATCCCGTTGCTCGCGGGACGGGCCGACCTGCAGCTGCTGGTCCTCGCGGGGGCCACGAAGGAAACGGTCGTCGCGGACGCGGCGCGGCTCGAGATGGACCTCCTCGTGCGGGTCCTCCCGTACCTCGATCGGATGGAGCTGGCCCTCGCCGTCGCCGACGTCGCCGTCGCGCGCGCGGGGGCGAACACGGTGCACGAGCTGGCAGCGTGCGCGATCCCCTCGATCCTCGTGCCGTATCCACACGCCACCGACGACCACCAGCTGGGGAACGCGAGGGAGCTCGAGATCGCGGGGGCGGCGGAGATCTTCCTCGACGAGGAGCTGGCCCCACGCGGTCTCGCGGACCGGATCTCGGCACTGGTCGACGATGCGGGTCGCCGCGCGGCGATGTCGGCCGCCGCGAGCGGGTGGGCTACGCCCGACGCCGACGAGCGGGTGGCCGCGCTCGTCCGATCGGTCGCACGACCATGAGTGCGCGGTACGTCCCTCGACCCGGCTCGATCCCGACGCTCGGGGTGCCCACCCTCGAAGGCGTGCGGTCGGTGCATCTGATCGGCATCGGCGGGGCGGGCATGCGGAACCTCGCCAGGTTGCTCCTGGCCCGCGGGGTCCAGGTGACGGGATCGGACCTGAAGGACTCCGACGGGCTGCGGGAGCTCTCGGCCCTGGGCGCCCACGTCCACGTGGGTCATGACGCCGCGGGCCTCGGACGTCCGGATGCCGTGGTGATCTCGAGCGCGATCGCCGAGGATAACCCGGAGCTCATGGCGGCTCGCGCGACCGGTCTCCCGGTGTGGGCCCGTCAACAGGCGATCGCCGCCGTCGCCGAAGCGCATCGATCGATCGCGGTCGCGGGTACGACCGGCAAGACGACGACGACGTCGATGATCGCCACCGTGCTCGAGCGCGAAGGCCTGGAGCCCACGTACCTGATCGGGGGCGACCTGAACGAGAGCGGGAGCGGCGCGAAGGCCGGCGCCGGCGACCTGTTCCTCTTCGAGGCCGACGAGAGCGACGGTTCCTTCCTCCTGACCGACCCCACGATCGGCGTCGTCACGAACATCGAGCTCGACCACGTGGACTTCTATCCCGGCGGTGCGGAGGAGCTGCGCATGGCCTTCGCCGAGTTCTGCGCTCGCTCCGGGCAGGTCGTCATCTGTGGGGACGATGCGGGTGCTCGCGACGCCGTCTCGCTCGCCGGCGTCGCCGCGATCCGCTACGGCACGGCGGCGGATGCCGACGTGCGGCTGACGATCTCGACGCCGGGGCCCGGCGGAGCGAGCGGCGCCCTCCTCGTGGCAGGTGTCGAGGTGCCGCTCTCTCTGCGGATCGACGGGGCCCACAACCTCCTGGACGCCGCGGCCGCCGTGGCGGTCTCGGAGCTCGTGGGGATCCCACCTTCCGACGCCGCTCTGGCGCTCGCATCCTTCGCCGGCGTGCATCGCCGCTTCGAGGAACGGGGGAGGGTCCGAGGAGCCCGATTCTTCGACGACTACGCCCACGTCCCCACGGAGCTGTCGGTGACCCTGGCGGTGGCGCGCGCCCGGCGGCCGGACCGGCTCGTGGCGGTGTTCCAGCCGCACCGCTACTCACGGACCCAGGCGCTCTGGCGCGAGCTCGGCGCGGCGCTCACGGAGGCGGACCTCGTGGTCGTGACCGACGTCTACGGCGCGAACCAGGATCCGATCCCCGGGGTGACGGGGGCGCTCGTGGTCGACGGCGTGCGCGCCGCGGCCCCCGACCTCGAGGTGGTGTACGCCCCGCACCGCGAGGATGCGATCGCGTTGCTCACCCGGGAGGTCCGCGACGGTGATCTCGTGATGACCCTCGGATGCGGAGATATCTGGATGGTGGCCGACGCCGCGCTCGCGAGGATCCGGGAGGCCGATGACCGTGCCTGACCTCGCGGAGGCCGAGCGGATCCTCCGCGCACGACTGGGCCCGGGCGTGCGGGTGGGTTTCCCGATCGCCCCACTGACCACGTTCCGGATCGGCGGACCCGCGGCCCTCTTCGTCGAGGCGCAGGGCGACGAGGCGCTCGCGGCGGTGCGTGAGGCGGTCGACGCCGCGGACATCCCTCTCGCCGTGATCGGGAAGGGCTCCAACATGCTCGTCTCCGACGATGGGTTCCCGGGCATCGTGGTGCGCCTGGGTCGCGGGTTCCGGTGGGCGGGCCGCGACGGGGACCGGCTGAGCGCCGGGGGAGCGATGCCGCTGCCGGCGATGGCCGGCGTCGCGATGCGGCATCGGCTCTCAGGCCTCGAATTCGGCGTCGCGATCCCCGCGAGCCTTGGCGGCGCGGTGAAGATGAACGCGGGAGCGCACGGACGCTCGATGTCGGACGTCGTCGAGCGGGTGGAGGTCTTCCCGCTCACCGGTTCGGGTCCTCGACGATCCCTCGCCTCCTCCGATGCGGGCTTCGCGTACCGTCGATCCGAGCTCCCCGACGCCTCGATCGTGGTGGGTGCCACCGTCCACCTCCAGCCCGGGCCGGAGGACGAGATCCGGGCGCGCATGGAAGAGGCCAGGGGATGGCGCCGACGGACGCAGCCCCTCGCCGAGCCGAACTGCGGGTCCGTCTTCAAGAATCCGGACGGCGACCACGCCGCGCGGCTGGTCGAGTCCGCGGGAGCGAAAGGGCTTCGGATCGGCGGGGCACGCGTCTCCGAGAAGCACGCGAACTTCATCGTCGCGGACCCCGGTGCGACGGCGTCGGACGTGTGGGATCTGATCCAGCAGGTGCGCTCACGCGTGGAGCACCACGCGGGGATCCGGTTGGAGACCGAGGTGGAACTGATGGGGGTGGTCGGCGATGCGGACGATTGACCCGCACGGACCCGCGGCCCGTCGATCCGCCGTCGTGGGACTCGCTCTCGTCCTCGCTGCCACGATCGCGGTCGCCGCCACCTACACGCCGCTGTTCGCCGCGGGAGACATCCGGCTCGACGCCCCCGACGGCATGACGCGGGCCGACGTCCTCGCCGTCGCCCGCGTGACGGACCGCTCGAACGTGTTCCACCTTGACGCCGGCGCGGTCGAGCAGCGGCTCGAGCGCGACCCGAGGATCCTGCGCGCGACGGTGACCACGTCGCTGCCGAACCGCATCGCGATCGAGGTCATCCCTCGGACCGCGGTGGGTCTCCTCGGTGCGGGCGGGGAACTGGTGGGCGCCGACGGCGTGGTGATCGGCCCCGCCGGGTCGACGCCCGACCTTCCGGAGCTCATGTCCCCCGACGGGAGGCCCGTCGAGCCGAACGATCTCGTCGCGGCGGCGGCGACGGCCGGCGCGCTCGGCCCTGCGCTGCGCGATCAGGTCGACGCCGTGATCGTCGCGGCCGACGGCACCGTTCGGGTCCGGCTCGCAGCCGGTTTCGCCGCGACGTTCGGAGATGCGACGGAGCTCGACGCCAAGGCGGTCTCCCTGGCGGCCTTGCTGGGATGGATGCGGGAGGAGGGTGTCACGATCGTCTCGGCGGACGTGACGGTCCCCGGGAGTCCCACCGCACAGCTCGAACGCGGCTCGCACGCGGTACCTGTTCCCTGATCGGACTGTCACGAGAAAGCGCAGACGAGGTCCGCACCGGCCCTCCACACTTCTTGACGGACCTGCGATTTCCAAGTAGGGTCGCTACCTCCACATGAGCTAGATATGGTAATAACGTTCAAGTGGAGCCTTAGGGTTTGCAGCTGAGCACGGCAGTATCGCAGCGGATGCAACACGCTGTGAGCGAGACACGAGGACGAGCATTCCGAGTACGCGGGCCGGGGCCCGGGGGGGATTCGGATGATGGACGCTCCGCAGAACTACCTCGCCGTGATCAAGGTCGTCGGGATCGGCGGGGGCGGCGTGAACGCCGTGAACCGGATGATCGAGGCAGGCCTCCGGGGCGTGGAGTTCACCGCCGTGAACACGGACGCACAGACCCTGCTGATGTCGGATGCCGAGGTGAAGCTCGACATCGGCCGGGAGACCACGCGGGGGCTCGGTGCGGGGTCCGACCCCGATGTCGGGCGGCGTGCCGCGGAGGAGCACGCCGACGAGATCGAGGAGATCATCAAGGGCGCCGACATGGTCTTCATCACCGCCGGCGAGGGCGGCGGGACCGGGACCGGCGGCGCGCCGATCGTCGCGGAGGTCGCGCGGAACCTGGGCGCCCTCACGATCGGCGTCGTGACCCGTCCCTTCGGGTTCGAGGGCCGCAAGCGCGCGACCCAAGCCGACCTCGGGATCACGGAGCTGAAGAAGGCCGTCGACACACTCATCGTCGTGCCCAACGATCGGCTGCTGCAGGTCGCCGACGCCAACATGCCGATGATCGACGCGTTCCGGATGGCGGACCAGGTCCTGTATCAGGGTGTCGACGGCATCACGTCGCTGATCACGACGCCCGGGCTGATCAACCTCGACTTCGCCGACGTCAAGTCGATCATGGCCGGGGCAGGATCGGCGTTGATGGGGATCGGCCTCGGATCGGGCCAGGACCGTGCCACGGAAGCGGCGAAGGCGGCGATCAGCTCGCCGCTCCTCGAGTCGTCGATCGACGGTGCGAAGGGTGTGCTCCTCTCGATCGCCGGTCCGACCGACCTGACCCTGCACGAGGTGAACGCGGCGGCCGACGCGATCACGCGGGTGGCGCACCCGGACGCCAACATCATCTTCGGAGCGGTCGTCGATGACGCCCTCGGCGAGGAGGTCCGCGTCACCGTCGTGGCCGCGGGCTTCGACAAGGTGACAGCCGTTTCCGACAGTCGCTTCGAGAGCCGCCTCTCGCGGCTGCTCGAGGAGCCCGGTGAGCAAGCCGAGGAGGAGGAGCCGCTCCCGTCGATCCTGGCCGAGGACGACGAGGACCGGGTCTTCACCAACGGCGAGCAGTCCCCACCGGTCAGTTTCGACGCGCAGGAGGATCTGGACATCCCGGACTTCCTGAAGAGCTGAACGTCTACCCCGCGCGGCCCTCGTCCGGGGCGGGGAGGTCCGAGTGAAGGAGGCGCCCTTCCCCCGCCTCCTCCCGGAGGATCTCTCCGCCCCGTTCGTGCTTCGGGGCCGGACGCTCGGAGGCCCCGATGCTCGAACGTGACGTGGTTCGCCGCAACGTCGACGAGGTGCGATCGAGGATCGCGGAGGCTGCGGATCGCTCGGGGCGGGATCCCGCGGTCGTGACGCTCGTCGCCGCGACGAAGACCGTCGAGGTCGAGCGGATCCGTTGGGCCGTCGACGCCGGCGTTCGGGCGATCGGGGAGAACTACGTGCCGGACCTCCGGCGGAAACGCCAGGAGATCGTGGGCGTCGCCTGGCACTTCATCGGAACCCTCCAGTCGGGCACCGCATCGCAGGTCGCCGATCACGCCGACGTCGTGGAAACGGTCGCGGGAGAGCGCGCCGCGAGACGTCTCGCCGGTCGCGCCGCACGCTCCGGTCGGACGCTCGACGCGTTGATCGAGGTGGACCTCACGGAGGGCCGCGCGGGCATCCGACCCGACGACCTGCCCGCCTTCGCCGATCTCGTCGCGTCGCTCGAGGGCTTGCGTTTGATCGGCCTCATGACCGTCCCCCCGATCCCGCGCGCCCCCGAAGACTCCCGCCCCTCCTTCGCACGGCTCCGCGAGCTGCGTGAGGCGACGCAGGAACGGCATCCGGATGTGCTGGAATCGTCCATGGGGATGTCGTTGGATTACGGGGTCGCGGTGGAAGAAGGCGCTACGATTGTGCGCATCGGGACCGCGCTGTTCGGGTCCCGAGCGACCAGGCCCCGATGAACGAACCGGGGAACGGGCCAGGTGACGAGGAGGAAGCGACATGACGGGCGTGTGGAAGAAGACGCTGAACTATCTCGGTCTGGTCGAGGACGACGAGGAGTTCGTCGAAGAGCTGCCGGATGTAGAACCTTCGCCGGTGCGTCGCATGCGCCCTCATCCCGTGCGGGAGGTGTCCTCCGAGGCGGAAGGCGTGGTGCGCACGATCGCGGCCCCCCGTCCTGCCGGCGGATCGTCCATGATCCACAAGTCGGAGCCCAAGCGGTTCAACGAGGCTCGAGAGGTCGCCGACCGGTTCAAGGAAGGCACCGCCGTCATCATGAACCTGCAGAGCACCGAGGATTCGACCGCGAGGAGGCTCGTGGACTTCGCGTCGGGCCTCGTCTACGGCCTCGACGGCAAGATCGAGCTCGTGGCGAACCGCGTGTACCTGCTCACGCCGGCCGATGTCGAGGTCTCGGCGGAGGAGCGTGAGCGCATCGCGGGCGGAGGGTTCTACAACCAGTTCTGAAGCGCACGCGAGACCGTGACCTGCACCGCCGCTGCTAGCATCGCGCCTCGATGACGAGCGGTGCTGCCTCGTGACGGAGATCATCTGCCTCGCCCTGCTCGTCGCGATGATCGTCCTGTTCATCCGGGTGATCGTGGACTGGGTGGTGCTGGCGGGTTGGCGCCCACCGCACTCCGGGCCGATCCGGGCCGCGCTCGACGTGACCGTCGACGTGACGGAGCCGCCGCTCCGGCTGCTCCGACGGATCGTGCCGCCGACCGGGGGGTTCGATCTCTCCGTCCTGGTTGCGTTCGTCGCCCTCACCGTGTTGCGTACAGTGGTCTGCTGACGATGAGAGGGTGAGATGAGGAAGAAAGACGCGGCGACCGAGAGCGGATCGGAGTGGAGCCGGCCTGCCGGCGGCCGCGTGAGCCCGCTCGATGTCCAGCAGAAGGAATTCCACGTCACCCGGGTCGGCGTCGGCTATCGGATGCGCGAGGTTGACGAGTTCCTCGACCAGGTGACCGACACCCTATCGGCCCTGATCGCGGAGAACGAGCAGTTGCGAGCGTCCAGCGAGGGCGCCTCCGCCACCAGCGGGCCGGATGCCCGCGCACGAGAAACGACGAACCCCGCGGACCGGGCGGCGGTGGATGCCTTCCTCCAGCGGGAGAAGGGGTTCCTCCAGGACCTCGGCGGGCTCGTGCAGGCGCACGCGGAGGAGCTGCGCTCCATGATCCGGGCGACCCGCGACGCGCGCCCGCGGGTGGTCATGACCCAAGAGGACCCGCGCCTGAGCGGACCCGCGCCTGAGCAGGAGCTCGTCCCTGAGCAGGAGCCGGTGGTCGAGCAAGAGCCCGTCGCCGAGTCCGTCGCGGAAGCCGAGTCGGTGACGGGAGGCGAGGAACCCGCGGAGGAACCCGCACCCACTGAGCGGGTCGACGAGGCACCCTCGTCCGAGCCGACCGCGTCCGACGAGGACGAAGACGATGAACCCGCAACGACCACCGGGGTGATCGCCGAGGAGCCGATCAGGCTCGAGGATCCCGAGCCCGCGCGATCACGTCGGTCGGAGGAGAAGGAAGGGGATTCGCTCCGAGAGCTCTTCTGGGGCGAGGAGTAGCCCCCGACCGGAACGAGATCCGCGATCACGTCGCTCGCTTGAGCGTCACCACGACCGGGACGCCGTCGAGCTCCAACGCCTGACGGAAGCCGTCGACCCCCTCGGTGCGCAGCTCGGACGCGAGCGTCTCCTCGGCGATCTCCTCGCGATGTGCCTCCAGCGCCTCGGCGGCCTCGTCCGACGTCTCCACCCCCAGGTCGATCCGGTCCGTCACCTCGAGCCCGGCTTCCTTCCGCGCGTCCTGGATCATGCGCACCAGCTCGCGCGCCGCCCCCTCGCGCCTGAGCTCGCGCGTCACGTCGAGCTCGAGCGCGACCGTCACGCCTCCCTCGGTCGCGACGCCGTATCCCGCGCGCACGTCCTGGCTCAGGGCGACGTCGCCGGGACCGATCACGATCGACGACCCGTCGTCGATGGCGATCTCGATCTGCTCGCCGGCCGCCAGTCGCGCCGCGAGCGAGCCGTCGTCCTCGGCCAAAGCGGATGCCGCCGCGCGTACCCGGGCTCCGAGGCGCGGGCCGAGCACCTGGAAGTCGGGCTTCGCGCGCCAGCGACCGAACACGTCAGCCGTGCCCGCGAGGTCGACCCGTTTCACGTTCAACTCGTCCGCCACGATGTCGAGGAGGGCTCCGAACGATCCCGGATCGGTCGACAGATGCACGGACGCGGAGGCGAGCGGCTGCCGCGTGCGCGTCCTGGTCTCGGTCCGGATCCGCCGGCCGAGCTCGACGACCTGTCGGGCCAGAGCCATCGCCTCGTCGAGACCCGGATCGATCGCCGCCTCGTGAGGTCGCGGGTAGTCGGCGAGGTGGACCGAGTCCGGCCGCCCCGCGCGCTCGGCCGCGAGGTTGGACCAGAGCTCTTCCGCGACGAACGGCGTGAACGGTGCCAGCAGCGTCGCCGTCGTGACGATGCATTCGTGCAGGGTGTGGAACGCGGCCACGCTGGCCTCTCCACCCTGACCGCCGGGGTTCCAGAACCGGCGGCGCGACCGCCGCACGTACCAGTTCGAGAGCTCGTCGACGAAGCCCTGGATCCGCCGTCCCGCTCCCGTGACGTCGTAGGCGTCCATCCCCTCCCGTACGTCACGGACGGTCCCCGCAAGGCGCGACAGGATCCACCGATCGAGGAGGGGTCGCGTGGCGAGAGGAGGGGCGGGTGCGACATCCGGGTCCGCGCCGTCGGCGTTCGCGTAGAGCACGAAGAAGGAATAGACGTGCCAGAGCGTCAAGAGGAACTGGCGGATGGCCTCCTCAAGCACGGTGTCGCCGAGGCGGCGGGAGGACCATGGGGAGCCGCTGGTCAGTAGGACCCAGCGGAGCGCATCGGCTCCGTATCGCTGCATGACCTCCAAGGGATCCACCACGTTGCCGAGGGACTTCGACATCTTGCGGCCCTGCTCGTCGACGATGAAGCCGAAGCAGACGACCGCTCGGTACGCCGGGGAGTCGAAATGCAGGACGCCCTCAGCCATCAGCGTGTAGAACCAGCCGCGCGTCTGGTCGATGGCCTCCGAGATGAAATCGGCGGGGAACCGACGCTCGAACGTCTCCTGACCGCGCCCGAGCTCAGGGTGGTAGCCGGATTGCGCGAAGGGCATCGCGCCCGAGTCGTACCAAGCATCGATCACCTCCGGGACCCGGCGAGCGTCCTCGCCGCACGTCGGGCAGGCGATCACGATCTCGTCGATGCCGGGTCGGTGCGGATCGAGATCGGTGAGGTCGCGATCCGACAAGGCGCCGAGCTCGGCCAGCGACCCGATCACCGTGACGTGCTTCGACGCACAGCGCCAGATCGGCAGCGGCGTCCCCCAGTAGCGCTCTCGCGACAATGCCCAGTCGACGTTGTTCTCGAGCCAGTTGCCGAAGCGCCCGTGCTTGATGTGGTCGGGGTGCCAGTCAACGGCGTCGTTCACCTCGAGCAGGCGGTCCTTCACGGCGGTCGTTCGGACGTACCACGACGTCCGCGCGTAATAGAGGAGCGGCGTGCTGCAGCGCCAGCAGAACGGGTAGGTGTGCGAGATCGTGCCGGCACGGAGCAACAGGCCACGGCCCTCGAGCTCTTCGATGATCGCCGGATCGGCGTCCTTGACGAACAGTCCACGGATGAACGCGGGAGCGAGATCCGTGAACCGACCGTCGTCGCCGACCGGCTTGAACACCGGCCAGCCCTGACTGCGTCCGATCTCGAGGTCCTCGGGGCCGAACGCCGGCGCCAGGTGCACGATACCTGTCCCGTCGCTCATCTGAACGAACGAACCGGAGACGACCGTGTGGGCGCCCTCGACGTTCGGATACGGAGGCTGGTACCGCGCGCCGACCAACGCCTCGCCCTGTACCGTGCTCCGTACCGTCCATCCCTCGCCGATCGCGGGATCCGCGAGGGGTTCCGCGACGATCACGCGATCGCCGTCGTGCTCGGCCACCACGTAGCTCGCTGCCGCATCCACGGCGACGCCGGCGTTCGACGGGAGCGTCCACGGTGTCGTCGTCCACACGAGGAGCGACACCCCGACGAGGTCCGGATCCGGTGCATCGACGATGGGGAACCGCACGTAAACGCTCGGGTCCTCTGCCGTCTCGTAGCCGAGGGCGACCTCGGCGTCGGAGAGCGCCGTACCGCACCGTGGACAGTACGCGGTCACCTTGTCCGCCTCGACGAGGAGACCGCGCTCGTGGAGCCGCTTCAGCGACCACCACACGGACTCGATATACGCGGGATCCATCGTCCAGTAAGCGTCGTCCATGTCGATCCAGAAGCCGATCCGGCGCGTCAGCTGCTCCCAGTCGTTGACGTAGCGCCGGACCGACACGCGGCAGCGCTCGTTGAACTCGGCGACCCCGAACTCCTCGATGTCACGCTTGCCGGAGGTCCCGATCTCCTTCTCCACCTCGATCTCGACGGGCAACCCGTGGCAGTCCCATCCCGCCTTCCGGTGGACGAGGTGGCCGGTCATCGTCCGGTAGCGGGGGAACACGTCCTTGAACGTGCGGGTGACGGCGTGGCCGATGTGCGGCTTCGCGTTGGCCGTCGGGGGACCGTCGTAGAAGACCCACTCCGGCGCGCCCTCGCGTTGCGTGATCGAGCGCCGGAAGACGTCGGCGTCGTCCCAGAACCCCAGGATCCGTTCCTCGAGCTCCGGGAACCGCACCTTCGGGTCGACCGGTCGGAACCGGGGCCCGTCGTCGTTCGCCATCCGTTCGCCTCCCGACACGCGAAACGCCTCGTCCTCGTCTCGCGAGGACGAGGCGCGAGCCCCGCGGTACCACCTCGCTTGCCGGTCGCCTCGCGGCGACCGACCGCTCACGGCCGCGATCACGGCCTGCCGCTGTGACGGGCGGACCCGCCTGCGCCTCCCACGGACCGAGACCGGGCCGGTTCGGGCAGGGGCTCGGGGAGGATGTCCGCGAGGCGCTCGGCGCCGGGCTCCCACCATCCCCGGCTCGCTCGGGCTCTGCCGTCCCCGCGACGCGTTCCCGTCGTCGCCTTCCGCGTGCATGCTACACCGCGAGGGGAGCGCGACCGTCCCGCGTGATGCCACGAATCGGGGGTGACGGAGGAAACCCTCGATGGCACTCCCGACGGCTCCTTGCGTAGCGCCGTCGCGCGTCACCCTCCGCTGGGGCCGGCGAGCCCGCGAGAAGGTGTTCGGGGTTGCCGATCCGAGCAAAGCTGCAGTGCTGCAACAACTCTGATGAGGGTCGATCCAGGGACTGGCTGATGCGTCGACGTGCTACCCTTCGCCCCCATGACGCAGACCAAGCTCAGCGCCGCGGAGATCAAGGACCTCCGGGCCCGCCTCACGGAGGAACGTGGGCATCTGGAATCGCAGCTGACCTCGATCGTCGAGGGCTCCTTCGCGGCCACCCAGTCGGACATGGCGGGTGACGTAGGGCTCGACGACGAGTCGGCCGACGCCGGCACCGCCACGTTCGAACGCGAGAAGGATCTCTCGATCGAGAACAACGTGCGCGACCTGCTGCGGAAGATCGACGGGGCACTGAGACGCATGGACGCGAAGACGTACGGCCTCTGTGAGCGGTGCGGGAAGCCGATCGAGAAGGCGCGCATCAAGGCGCTCCCGTATGCGGAGCTCTGTATCAAGGACGCGCAGGCCGCGCAATCTCGCCGCTGATCGCGTGGACGCGCCGCGGAGCCGGGCGGCGCAGGTCCTCTTCGTCACCGCGTTCCTCGCCTACGGCATGGACCGCGTCACGAAGATCCTCGCGGAGGCATCCCTGCCGGGCGATCCGATCGATCTGATCCCCGGGATCCTGACGCTCCGGTTCACGACCAACTCCGGCGGCGCCTTCAGCATCGGCCAGAGCGCACCGTGGTTCTTCGTGGGGGTGAGCGCCGTGGTGGCCGTGATCATCCTCGCGACGGCGTTCCGTCACACGAGCCGGCTCGTCGGGGCCTCACTCGGCCTGGTGCTGGGCGGAGCGCTCGGGAACCTCACGGACCGGGTGATCCGCGCACCAGGCATGCGGGGGCGGGTGGTGGACTTCATCGATCTGCACGTATGGCCCGTCTTCAACGTCGCCGACTCGGCGATCGTCGTCGGCGCGATCCTGCTGGCCGTGGTCGGGCTCCGGGAGCGACGGGAGGAGCCCGAACCGACCCAGGCCGCGCCGTGAAGCGAACGGCGGAGGCGGAGGAGGGGCGGCTGGACGTCGTCGTGGCGCGGATCACGGGGGCGGCGCGAGCCGACGTGCAACGCGCGATCGCCGCGGGAACCGTGCGGGTCGACGGTGCGCCACGCCCGAAGTCCTTCCGCCTCCACGGAGGCGAGCGCCTGACGATCGAGATCGAGCCCGACGCGCCGCTCGCCGCCGAGGGACCGCCCGTGCCGATCCGGTACGAGGACGACCAGCTCGCGGTCGTGGCGAAGCCGGCGGGGCTCGTGACCCATCCGACCGCCGGTCGGCGGGCCGGGACGCTCGTGAACCGGCTGCTCGGGATGGGCGTCCCGCTCGCACCGGCCGGCGGCACGCTCCGGCCCGGCATCGTGCATCGGTTGGATGCGGGCACCTCAGGTCTCCTCGTCGTGGCCAAGACCGACGAGGCGCATGCGGCGCTCCGCCGCCTGTTCCACGATCACGCCGTCGAGCGCGCCTATCTCGCGCTCGTCCGGGGGAGCGTCGGGAACGACGCCTTCGCGGTCGACGCGCCGCTCGGACGACGGGCGTCGAAGATCGTGGTGGACGCGACCGAAGGACGCCGGGCGGAGACGCGGTTCGAGGTGCGAGAGCGCTTCGACGGCGCCACCCTCCTGGAGGCCGTGCCCCGCACCGGGCGGACGCATCAGATCCGGGTCCACCTGGCGGCGATCGGCCATCCGATCCTCGGGGATCGCGCCTACGGCGGCGGGGGAGACGACGCCCGCGCCCTGGGATTGGATCGCCCGTTCCTCCACGCTGGCCATCTGTCCTTCACGCACCCGATCACGCGTCGGACGGTCACACTCGACGAAGGCATCCCGGAGGACCTCCGGTCGGCCCTCCACCGACTCCACGAGCGGCTCGCTTGACGGCGCCGAGGGGCGACGCTAGCGTGGGCCTTCCACGAATCACAGGCATGTAAGTTTCCACAGCCACCGGGGCCGGTTGTGGAAAACCCCCTCTCCGGAGGTCACGACGGCGGCGCGAGACGGCTTCGTCCATCTGCACGTTCACTCCGAGTACTCGCTGCTGGACGGGGCGGCGCGGATCGAGGCCCCGGCCTCGAACCGAGCCGCGCCCACGATCTTCTCGGAGGCCCAGCGCTTGGCGATGCCCGCCGTTGCCGTCACCGACCACGGGGTCATGTTCGGAGCGCTCGGCTTCTACGAGACCGCGCGGGCGCACGGGATCAAGCCGATCCTGGGCGTGGAGGCCTACGTGGCGCCGGGGTCCCGGTTCGACCGGGAGCCGGGCGAGAACGAGGAGAAGTACCACCATCTGACGCTGCTCGCGCGGAACGAGACCGGCTACCGGAACCTGCTGCAGCTCGTGTCGGCGGCGCACCTCGAGGGCTTCTACCACCGCCCCCGGATGGACAAGCAACTGCTCGCGGAACACGCGGAGGGCGTGATCTGCCTGTCCGGTTGCCTGTCCTCGGAGCTGTCGAAGCTGCTGCTGGCAGGCCAGGACCAGCGTGCTCGCCAGGCGGCCGCCGACTATCGCGACATCTTCGGGGCGGAGCACTACTGGATCGAGCTCCAGAACCACGGCCTGGCCGAGCAGGCGCGGGTGACGCCCCGGCAGGTCGCCCTCGCGCGCGAGCTGGGGATCGGGCTGGTGGCGACGAACGACCTCCACTACACGGCGGCGGCCGACGCGAAGCCGCACGACGTCCTCCTGTGCATCCAGCAGCAGAAGCTGCAGTCCGATCCGAAACGGCTCCGGTTCGACGCGGAGGAGTTCTACCTGAAGTCCCCGGAGCAGATGCGGGCGCTGTTCGCCGAGCTCCCCGAGGCGTGCGACAACACGCTCGCGATCGCGGACTCGGTGGATCTCGAACTGATCTACGGCGACGCGGCCGCTCCGGAGGATCGGTACCACCTCCCGCGGTTCGAGGCGCCGGACGGCGGAACGCTCGAGGACTACCTCCGGGAGCTGACCCGCGCGGGCGCAGCCGAGCGCTACGGCGACCCGCTGCCGCAGGAGATCCGCGACCGCCTGGACCTGGAGCTCGGCGTGATCCTCCGGATGGGACTCGCGGGCTACTTCCTGATCGTGTGGGACCTGATCCGGTTCGCGCGCGAGCAGGGGATCCGCGTCGGTCCCGGGAGGGGCTCGGCCGCCGGGTCCGTCGTCTCCTATTGCCTGCGCATCACCGATGTCGACCCGCTTCGCTACGGACTGATCTTCGAGCGATTCCTGAACGCCGAACGGATCCAGATGCCCGACATCGACATGGACTTCGACGAGCGTCGGCGTGACGAGGTGATCCGCTACGCGAGCGCGAAGTACGGCGCCGACCACGTCGCGCAGATCGTGACGTTCCAGACCATCAAAGGGAAACAGGGGATCCGCGACGCCGCCCGCGTCCTGGGCTTCCCCCCAGCCGTCGGCGACCGGCTCTGCAAGATGTATCCGACCCCCGTGATGGGTCGCGACCACCCGATCGAGGAGGCGCTGAAGCTGTCGCCGGAGCTGGCAGTCGCCTACGAGCGTGAGCCGGAAGCGAAGGAGATCGTCGACACGGCCCGCGCGCTCGAGGGACTGCGCCGCGAGGACTCGGTGCACGCCGCCGGCGTCGTGATCGGCGACGCGCCCCTCGTGCGGTACCTGCCGCTGAAGCTCTCCAAGGATTCGCGGGACGACTCGAAGCGCATCGTCACCCAGTTCGACATGCACGGCGTCGAGAAGCTCGGTCTGCTCAAGATGGACTTCCTCGGACTGCGCAACCTGTCGGTGATCGAGGACACCCTCCGGCACCTCCGGGCACGGGGAACCGAGCTCGACATCGACCACGTCCCTCTCGACGATGCCGAGACCTACGCGATGCTGCGGCGGGGCGAGACCACCGGGGTGTTCCAGATGGAGTCGGGTGGGATGCGGAGCCTGATCAAGCTCCTGGAGCCGGACCGGTTCGAGGACCTGATGGCGCTCGTGGCCCTGTACCGGCCGGGTCCCCTGAACAACGGCCTGCACACCGAGTACGCAGAGCGCAAGCACGGCCGCAAACCCGTGTCGTACCCGCATCCCGACCTCGAGACGATCCTGCAGGGCACGTACGGCGTGATGGTCTATCAGGAGCAGGTGATGCAGATCGCCGTGGCGATGGCCGGCTTCTCGATGGGCGAGGCCGACACGCTGCGCATGGCGATGGGCAAGAAGAAGATCGAGTACCTGATGCCCTTCAAGGAGCGGTTCGTGAAGGGTGCCGTGGACCGCGGCTACGCGGAGCGTTCGGCCGCGGACATGTTCGAGATGTTCGTCCCGTTCGCCGACTACGGCTTCAACGCCTCCCACGCGTGCGCGTACGGCCTGGTCGCGTACCAGACCGCGTACCTGATGGCGCATCACCCCGTCGCGTACATGGCGTCGATCCTCACGTCCGTGAAGGACGACAAGGATCGCAAGCCCTACTACCTGTATGCGTGCCGCGCGATGGGCATCGAGGTGCTCCCGCCGGACGTGAACGACTCCACGCTCGACTTCGCTCCCGCCACCGACGACGATCAGGCGATCCGCTACGGGCTGTCGGCGGTGCGCAACGTGGGCGACGCAGCCGTGCAGCAGGTGATGGAGGCGCGAGCCGCCAAGGGCAGGTTCGAGTCCTTCTCCGACTTCTGCCGGAAGGTCGACCCGTCCGTCCTCACGAAGCGCGCGCTCGAGTCCATGATCCTCGCCGGTGCCTTCGACTCCCTGGGGTACCGGCGCCGGGCCCTCCTGATCGGACACGACAAGGTGTCCGGTCCGATCGTCGCGGAGCGGAAGGCCGAGGCCGCCGGACAGTTCTCGCTCTTCGGCGGCGACTCGGACGTGGGCCAGATCGACGAGTCCGTCCTCGAGGGGGAGGAGTTCGACAAGCCGGAGCTCCTGCGCTTCGAGAAGGAGATGCTCGGCTCGTTCGTCTCGGACCATCCGCTGCTGGAGGTCGCCGACGACCTCCGGGCCCAGAGCACGCACGAGATCGGCGACCTCGAGAGCGCGGACGACGGAGAGCTGGTGACCGTCGCCGGGATCATAGGCGGTGTCTCTCGGAAGTACACGAAGCGGGGGGAGCCGTACGCGCAGTTCCGCCTCGAGGGCCTCTCCGCCGGCGTCGACGTCGTCGCGTTCCCCTCCGTCTACGAGGCGGACCCGGATCTGATCGCCGCCGATCGGATCGTGCTGGTGGTCGGGCGGATCGACCGGCGCGGCCGCGAGCTCCAGATCCGCGCGAACGATGTGCGCGAGCCGATCTTGTCGGGGTCGGCGCCGTCGGCGGGCGGGGAGTCGGTCGTGATCGACCTCACGGCGGCGGCGTGCACGGACGCGGTGCTGTCGAAGATGGCGGAGCTCCTCCGTTCCCGTCCCGGCTCGGCCCCGGTCCGGGTGCGGTTCCATTCGATCGACGGCGTCCGCCCGCTGGACATGGGTGAGTTCCTCGTCGATCCGTCCGGATTGATGGGGGAGCTGGCTGGTCTGCTGGGCTCCGGCGCCGCCCGCGTCGAACGCGTCACCTGAACCCAGTCAGCGCCGAGGCCGCACGGACCGATCGCCCGACGGCGCAGGCCTCTATCGTGCTCGCGTGTTCGAGGTGATCCCCGCGATCGACGTCAAGGACGGAGCGCTCGCCCATCTGACGCCGACCGGTCTGATGCACATCGACGCCTTCGACGGCGACCCGGTTGCGGCGGCGGCCGCGATGGTCGAGGCGGGCGCGACTCGGCTGCACATCGTCGACATGGACCTCGCGTTCGACGGCGAGCCTCGGAACCTCGACGTCGTGTCGTCGATCGTCTCCCTCCGGGTTCAGGTGCAAGCAGGCGGAGGCGTACGAACGGCCGAAGAGGTCGATGCCCTCCTCTCCGTGGGCGTCGCGCGCGTCGTGCTCGGATCCGCGGCGCTCGCGGATGAGGTCCTGGCACGGGAACTCCTCGGAGTGCACGGGCCGCGGCTGATCGTCGGGATCGAGGTCGGTGACGGCGGCACGATCCGATCGCGGGGCCGCGACCCTGTCGACCTGCCGCTGATGGAGACGCTCGGATGGCTCTCCGCCGCCCGAGCTCCGGGGTTCCTGGTCACGGCCGTGGCCAGGGTGGGTTCGTCGATCGGGCCCGACGTCGGAGCCGTGAAGCGGGTGTTGCGCGCCGGCCGCCCGGTGATCGCCGCGGGAGGGATCCACACCGTCGACGATCTCCGAGCCCTACGGGCGGCCGGCGCGATGGGTGCGGTAGTCGGGCGAGCCGCCCTCGAGGGCACCCTGGATCTCGCCGAAGCTCGCTCGGCCCTCGCCTGAGCGACCACGTCTAGACTCGCCGCCCCATGGGCTTCCTGACCGACCTCGTCGACCGGCTGCGACAGGACCTCCGCGAGCATCCGCTCGACGACGCGACGCTGATGGCCCGTGCCGCGGCCATGCCTCCCACGAGGGACTTCGAGGGAGCGCTCCGGGGATCAACGCCGCCCGCGCTGATCGCGGAGGTGAAGCGGGCGTCCCCGTCCGCCGGTGCCATCGCGAAGGACGCGAACGCGAGCGTGCTGGCCCGCGGCTACGAGGCGGGCGGTGCGGCGGCCGTGTCCGTCCTCACCGAACCTCGTCACTTCCAAGGATCGCTCGCGGATCTGCAGGCGGTCCGATCGTCCGTGTCGATCCCCGTCCTCCGCAAGGACTTCGTCGTGCACCCCGCGCAGGTCATCGAGTCGCGTGCATCGGGAGCGGACGCGGTCCTGCTGATCGTGGCCGTGCTCACGGATGCCGAGCTCCACGCGCTCCTGGAGGCGGCGGCGGATCTCGGGCTCGGGACCCTCGTCGAGACGCATTCGGACGAGGAGCTCCGGCGCGCCCTCGAGACGGATGCGCCGGTGATCGGCGTGAACGCCCGCGATCTCGAAACGCTTGACGTGGATGTCGAGGGCGCGCTCGCACGTCTGGAGGGCTTGCCGGCGGATCGCCTGGGCGTGCTCGAGAGCGGCGTCTCGACCCGCGGGCACGTGGACGCCGCGCTCGCCGCCGGGGCGTCTGCCATCCTGGTGGGGGAAACCCTGATGCGGGCGGAGGATCCCGCCCGTGCCGTGCGGAAGCTGCTCTGGAGGGAACTGCGCACGTGACGATCGCCACCACGCTCCCTGATGCCCGTGGCCGGTTCGGCACCTACGGCGGGCGCTACGTCCCCGAGGTGCTGATCCCCGCGCTGGATGAGCTCGCCGAGGCATGGGCGGAGCTCCGCGAGGACGCCGGCTTCCGAGGGGAGCTCTCGACGTTGTCGGAGACCTTCGTCGGCCGTCCCACACCGATCACGCGAGCGGACCGGCTGTCCGCACAGCTCGGCTACGAGATCTGGTTGAAGCGCGAGGATCTCGCGCATACCGGCGCGCACAAGATCAACAACGCCCTCGGACAGGCGTTGCTCGCGAAGCGACTCGGGAAGGATCGGATCATCGCCGAGACCGGCGCCGGCATGCACGGCGTCGCGACCGCGACCGCGTGCGCCCTGCTCGGGCTCCCCTGCGTCGTGTACATGGGGGAGGAGGACACGCGCCGACAGGCGCCGAACGTGTCGCGGATGAAGCTCCTCGGCGCCGAGGTCGTCCCGGTCACGGCTGGCTCGAGAACCCTCAAGGAGGCGGTGAACGAGGCGCTCCGAGACTGGGCGGCATCGGTCCGGACGACCCACTACATCATCGGCTCCGTCGTGGGGCCGCACCCGTTCCCGGTGCTCGTCCGCGATCTCCAGCGCGTGATCGGTGACGAGGCGCGCCCTCAGTTCAGCGACGCGACCGGGGGCGCCGACCCCGACGTGGTGGCGGCCTGCGTCGGCGGCGGCAGCAACGCGATCGGGATGTTCACCGCGTTCGTTGGCGCCCCGGGGATCCGGCTGATCGGCGTGGAGGCGGGCGGCCGCGGTTCCGGGCTCGGCGAGCACTGCTCGTCGCTGACGCAGGGGCACCCCGGGATCCTCCACGGCGCGATGAGCTACCTGCTGCAGGACGACGACGGCCAGGTCGCACGGACCCATTCGATCTCGGCCGGGCTCGACTACCCGGGCGTGGGACCGGAGCACGCCTACCTCCGCGACGCCGGACTCGCCGAGTATGTCAGCGCCTCCGACGAGGACGCGCTCGACGGGTTCCAGGCGCTCTCCGGGAGCGAGGGCATCATCCCGGCGCTCGAGCCCGCACACGTGATCGGGTGGCTGCTGCACCGACCGCTGGAGCCGGGCACGTCGGTCCTCGTGTGCCTCTCCGGGCGCGGCGACAAGGACCTCGACACGGTGCGCGCGAGCCTCGGGATCTCCTAGATGGGCCGGCTCGAGGATGCGCTGCGGGCCCGGCGCGACGCCGGGGGACACGCGTTCGTCCCGTACGTGACCGGCGGGTATCCGGGCGTGGACGCCGGCCTCCTCCGCCGGCTCGCGGCCGCCGGGGCGGATGCGATCGAGGTCGGCATCCCCTTCTCCGATCCCGTGATGGACGGCGGCGTGATCCAGGAGGCCTCGGCGGAGGCCCTGCGCGCGGGCGCCCGGCCCGGCGACGTGCTCGCCACGATCCGCGACGCGGCGATCGAGGTGCCGGTCGCGGTCATGACGTACGTGAACCCGGTGGTGCGCCACGGGATCTCGTCGTTCCTCGACGAGGCCGTGGCCGCCGGGGTGGCCGGCGTGATCGTTCCGGACCTGCCCGTCGACGAGTCGAGCGAGCTCGGGCGGGAGTCCGCCGCTCGCGGCGTCGACGCCGTGCTCCTGGCGGCGCCGGGGACCCGTGAGGAGCGCATGGCGGAGATCGGGCGGAGGTCACGAGGCTTCGTCTACTGCGTGGCGACATACGGCGTGACCGGTGCCCGTGACCGCGTGGAGGAGACCGCCGGGGCGGTCGTCGCGGCGCTCCGCCCCCACACGGACCTCCCGTTGCTCGTGGGCGTCGGGATCGGCACCCCCGCGCAGGCCGCGGAGGTCTGTGCGTTCGCGGACGGCGTGGTCGTGGGGAGCGCGCTCATGAAGAGGATCGTGGGTGGGGACGTCGAAGGGGCGATCCAGCTGGCGACCGCGTTCCGCACGGCGATCCCCTCCTGAGGCATCTCCGCCTCCCGGTGTGGACGTATGCCCTTGCGGGCACGGTGGCGGCGATTGGCCAACCGTGGCCGCGATGTGATAGTCACATCCAATCTCGGGAGACCGAGGAGAAGGGGGGCTCCATGAAGCACCGCATATGGTTCAAAGCGCTCGCCCTGGTGGCAGTGCTCTCCATCGTCGCGACGGCATGCGCCGACGACAGCGGCGGCGGCGACGGAGGGACCGGCGCCGGCGAGGTCGACTGTGCCACCGTCGAGTTCGGATGCGTCGAGGTAGGCGCGGACGAGCCGATCAACCTGGGCGCCGCGCAGGTGATCAGCGGGGCGGATGCCTCGCTCGGTCAGGACCAGGTCAACGCGCTCAACCTCGCGATCGACTATCTCGACGGTCGTTCGACCAGACCACGGCACGCTGCTGGACCACCCGGTCGAGCTCACGGTCGAGGACGAGCTGTGCTCGGCCGAAGGCGGTCAGACGGCGGGCACGGCGCTCGCCGCCGACACCTCGATCGTCGCGGTGGTCGGAACGAGCTGCTCGAGCGCGGCGCTCGGCGTCGCGGACACGATCCTCGGCGACAAGGGCATCACGCTCATCTCGGGCTCGAACACGAGCCCCGCGCTGACCGATCCCGAGCTGCACAACCCGTTCTACGCCCGGACCGCTCACAACGACCGGATCCAGGGTGCGATCGGCGCCGAGTTCGCGCTTGGCGAAGACCTCGGCGCCACCACGGCTGCCACGATCGCAGACGAGAGCCCCTACACCCAGGGACTCGTCGGTGCCTTCGAGGCGAACTTCGAGGCCGGGGGCGGCACCATCACCGGATCGGAGCAGGTCAACTCGGAGGACACCGACTTCAAGCCGGTCCTCAGGTCGTTGGCCGAAGAGGATCCGGAGGTCCTGTACTTCCCGATCTTCGTGGCAGCGTGCACGCTGATCATCAGGCAAGCGCAGGACATCATGCCCGACGCCGAGCTGATCGTGGCCGACGGATGCCTGTCGAGCGACACCCTGAAGAACGCGGGACCTGCCGCCGATGGCGTCTGGGCATCGTCGCCGGACCTCTCGGCGTTCCAGACGGACGAGTTCTACTCGGGTGAGTTCATCCCTGCGTACCAGGAGGCGTTCGGGACCGAGCCGCTCGCGGTGTTCCACGCGCACTCCTTCGACGCCGCGAACGTCGTGTTCGCAGCGATCGAGGAGGTCGCGATCGACAACGGCGACGGATCGCTCTCCATCCCTCGCCAGGCGCTGCGTGACGCGATCTTCGCCACGAACGGCTACCAGGGCGTCACGGGCACGATCTCGTGCCTCGATACGGGAGACTGCGCGACGGACGTCACGATCGGACTGTTCCTCGCTCCCGGCTGGCCGGTCGAGGGCGGCACGGACGCTCCTGCCGTGTACACCGACACGAAGTCGCTGGACGAAGTCCTCTAGCGATCACAGGACCACGGCGGAGGGGCCGCGGGCCGAGCCGAGAGGCTCGCCCGCGGCCCCTTCCCTCGAAGGAGGGGGATCCGGCGGGAACCGAGGCGCCACCCGTAGCCAGCGCGCAGCTCAGCCTTCTCGAGCGGCTGCCGTGGAGGCGCATCATCCTCGTCATCCTGGGGATCGTCGTCATCGCCGTCGTCGGGATCGGGGCGGCCCGCACGCTCGCCTTGGATCCGGCCGAAGGCGGGTACTCCGCGGACGCCTGGCAAGACTTCATCGTGCAGGGCGCGGCACAGGGCGGGATCTTCGCGATGATCGCGCTCGGCTACAGCCTCGTGTACGGGATCCTCCGCATGATCAACTTCGCTCATGGGGAAGTCTTCATGGCCGGGGCGTTCGGCTCCTTCTTCTTCGCAGACGCGTTCGTGAAGAGCGGGTTCCTCAACAGCAGCCCGGTCCTCGCGGTGGTGATCCTGATGCTCGTGCTCGGCAGCCGTGTCCGTGGGGACGGCCGTCCTCCTCGAGCGGCTGGCGTATCGCCCCCTCCGCAACGCGCCCCGGCTCGTCCCGCTGATCACCGCGATCGGCGCCTCGCTCTTCCTCCAGAACGCGTTCCGAGGGTTCTTCGGGCCTCAACCGTACGGGTATCCGAAGCCCGACGTGCTTGCCGGGAATGTCACCGTCCTGGGAGTGACCCTCCAGCGCACCCAGTTGCTCGTCCTCGCCGTCGCGGTGATCTCGATGATCGTGCTCCAGTGGTTCGTCTCGACGACGAGGACGGGTCGCTCGATGCGGGCGGTCGCCCAGGATCGGGAGATCGCCAGCCTGATGGGGATCAACGTCGATCGCGTGATCGTGACCACGTTCGCGATCGGCGGGGTTCTGGCGGGGATCGCCGGCGTCCTGTTCGCCCTCACGTTCGAACAGGTGCAGTTCACGATGGGCTTCCGGCCGGGGATCGCGGCGTTCACCGCCGCCGTCCTCGGGGGCATCGGCAGCATCGGCGGCGCTGCCCTCGGCGGGTTCGTGATCGGCCTGCTCCAGGCCGTCGGGCCGCCGCTGATCCTCACGGGGTTCGGGATCCCGAGCGTCTTCTCGCTGCGGGACGCGTTCGTGTTCCTGGTCCTCGTGCTCGTCCTGGTCTTCCGGCCGGGAGGGCTGCTCGGCACCGGCGAGGCGGAGAAGGTCTGAGAGCTGTGCGACGCCACGTCCGCACGGGAGCCCTCGCCGGAATCGTCACGATCTTCCTCGCGCTCGTCGGCCTGATCGGCGGCTTCACGGACGTGTTCATGATCGGGGACGAGGTCTCGTTCGCCGGACTGATGCTGATCCTGCCAGCCTTCGCCGCCGGGGTCGTCGCCGCCGCGCCACGGGTCGAGGGTGGCGAACGACGAGAGATGTCACTCGGCGAGGCGGCCGTCGCGGCCGCGATCGCAGCCGCCTCGGCCGGCGCCGTGTTCGGACTGGCCGTTGTCCTCGCAGACCTGATCGGGGTCGAGCGCATCCGGCCGATCTTCCTCAACGTCACGCAAGTCCTGATGGACTTCGTGACCTTCGGGCGGTCGACCCCCGTCGGCGCCGCGATCATCGTCGTGATCTCCACGGTGGCCGGCGTGCTGGGCGGTCTCCTCCGCGTGACCCCGCCGACCGCTCGCCGCGCGATCACCGCGGCCCTGACCGTGACGATCCTGTTCGGTTTCCTCCAGCGGGTCATCCCGATCGCGCTCGATCAGCTGTCGCTCGAACGGGACTGGCTCTACCACCCGATCTACGACGGCCTCACCTGGCTCGGTGCCGTCGTGGTAGCTGCGGTCAGCGCGGGTCTGAGCCTCTTGAACTCGCGGTACGGGAAGCGCGTCCGAGGAAGTTTCACCGGAACGGGTGGACGGAGTGGGCTCGCGATGAGCCCCGTCCGGCTGATCGCGGGTGTCGTCGCCCTCGCCCTCCTGATCGCCGCGCCGCTCCTGCTCGGATCCGTGATCTCCGAGGTCCTGGGCACGGTGATGGTGTTCGCCCTGCTCGGCATCGGGCTGAACATCGTCGTCGGCTACGCGGGCCTGCTGGATCTCGGCTACGTCTTCTTCTTCGCGCTCGGCGCCTACTCGCTCGCGCTGCTCACCGGAGCGACCCTGAACGCGTACGGGATCCCGCCCGAGCCGGCGATCTCCGGGAGTCTGAACTTCTATGTCGCGATCCCGATCGTGATGGTGATCGCCGCGGCGGCGGGGCTGTTGGTTGGCGCCCCCGTGCTGCGGCTCCGCGGTGACTACCTCGCGCTGGTGACGCTCGGCCTCGGCGAGATCGTGACTGTCCTCCTCGCGAGCCCGTGGCTCGTGCCGCTCGTCGGCGGGCCGAGCGGGATGCGCGGGATCACGGACGCCGCGATCGGGGGGTTCGCGTTCCGTGATCCCCAGAGCTTCTACTACCTCGCGCTCGCGTTCGTCGCCCTCGCCGCGTTCGTCTCGTGGCGGCTCGCCTCCTCGCGGATCGGTCGGGCGTGGACCGCGATGCGGGAGGACGAGCAGACCGCCGACGCGATGGGGATCAGCACGACCCGCTTCAAGCTGCTCGCGTTCGCGATCGGCGGCGCGATCGGCTCGCTCGGCGGGGCGCTCTTCGCCGTGAAGATCGGGTCACTCACCCCTGCGAGCTTCCAGGTCATCGTGTCGATCCAGGTGCTGGGTCTGGTGATCCTCGGCGGCATCGGAAGCATCCCCGGCGTGCTCGTCGGGGCGCTCGTGTTGGTCGGTCTGCCCGGCCTGCTTCGAGAGTTCGAGGAGTATCGCTTCCTCGCCTATGGCGCGGCCATCGTCGCGGTGATGATCCTGCGGCCGGAAGGACTGGTACCGAACGTCCGCCGCAGCCGCGAGCTCAAGGACGAGGAGAGCGCGCAAGACGAATGGGCGAAAACCGTCGAAGAAGCGGGGGCCTCGCCCGACGCCGCCCCCGCGACCGGGGCGACGACGTGAGCGAGCCCGCCTCGGCACCGAGCCCGGACGCCGTGCTGGAGGTCCGCGGCCTCCAGAAGCACTTCGGCGGCCTGTACGCGCTCTCCGGCCTCGACATGGAGGTCCGCCAGGGCGAGATCGTATCCGTGATCGGACCGAACGGCGCGGGGAAGAGCACGCTCTTCAACGTGATCACCGGGATCTACGAGCCGGACGCCGGCGACATCGTCTACCGGGGGTCGAGCATCGTCGGACTGCGACCCCACCAGCTCGTGAAGCTCGGGATCGCGAGGACGTTCCAGAGCGTCCGGCTCTTCGCGAACATGACGATCCTCGAGAACGCGATGGTGGGCCAGCACTGCCGGAGCAAAGGCGGCGTGTTCGGCTCGATCGTCCGCACGCCCGGCATCCGCGCGGAGGAGGAGCGGATCCGCCGGCGCGCCGAGGACGCCCTCGCCTTCTTCGGCAAGCGTTTGTCCGGGTACCGCCTGGAGCAGCCCGCGTTCTCCCTCTCCTACGCGAACCGACGCCGGCTGGAGATGGCCCGCGCGATGGCCACCGACCCGCAGCTCCTGCTCCTGGATGAGCCGACGGCCGGCATGAACCCTCGGGAGACGCTCGAGCTCCGCGATCACATCGTTCGCATGCGCGACGAGCTGGGACTCACCGTCGTCGTGATCGAACACGACATGCGGGTCGTCAAGGGCGTGTCGGACCGGGTCATCGCCTGCGACTACGGACAGAAGATCGCGGAAGGCACGTACGAGGAGGTCGCGAACGACGAACGGGTGATCGAGGCCTATCTCGGGACGAAGGCGGCCGGATGAGCGAGCCGGCCGCGGTCGACGAGCGGACCCCGATCCTGCAGCTCCGCAACGTTTCGACCCACTACGGGTTGGTGGCCGTGCTCCGGGACGTCGACATGGACATCTACGCGGGAGAGATGGTCTGCCTGCTGGGGGGCAACGCGAGTGGGAAGACCACCACGCTGAAGACGATCCTCGGGTACGTGACGCCTTCGGAAGGAGAGGTGCTCCTCGATGGCGAGGTCGTCTCGGGCCTGTCGACGACCGAGGTCGTCCGCAGGGGCGTCTCGATGGTGCCCGAGAACCGCCGCCTGTTCCCCGACATGACCGTCGAGGAGAACCTCCGACTCGGGTCGTACCTGCGTCGCGACCGCAAGGCCGTGGAGGAGGCCCACGAAACCGTGTTCGAGACGTTCCCCCGGGTCCGCGAGCGACTGAAGCAGAAGGCCGGCACGCTCTCCGGCGGGGAGCAGCAGATGGTGGCGATGGGCCGCGCCCTGATGGCCGACCCCAAGGTCCTGCTCATGGACGAGCCCTCGATGGGGCTCGCGCCGATCCTGGTCGAGCAGGTCTTCGAGATCATCAAGAAGATCCGCGAGCTCGGGAAGACCGTCTTCATCGTGGAGCAGAACGCGAACATGGCCCTGTCGATCGCCGATCGCGGCTACGTGATCCAGACCGGACAGGTGGTGCTGGCGGACACGGCCGAGAACCTGTTGCAGAACCCATTGATGCGCGAGGCCTACCTCGGCGAGCTGTGAGGGGTAGGCGCTGAAGGGTGAGCGCTGAGCTGCGGCTGATCGGCGCGGAGGAGCTCCGGGCCCGCCTCCCGATGATCGACGCGATCGACGCCCTCGAGACGGCGTTCCGCACGCTCGATCCGGGACCGGCCCGCTCCGCACCAGCCTGGAGACGCCGGCCGGGTCGCTCTTGGTGATGCCGGCGTTCGGCGAGGCGGGGGTCGGCGTGAAGCTGGTCACGCTCACGTCGTCCAACCCCGGGCGCGGGCTCCCGTACATCCAGGCCGGCTACGTGCTGTTCGACAACGTCACGCAGTCACCGGAGGCGGTCCTCGACGGAACGGCGCTCACCGCACTCCGGACCGCGGCGGTCTCGGGACTGGCGACCCGGCACCTCGCACGCGAGGACGCGGCGCGGCTCGTCGTGTTCGGGGCGGGCGTGCAGGCTCGAGCGCACCTCGAGGCGATGTGTGCCGTGCGCTCGGTGACGGAGCTCGTCGTCATCTCGCGATCCCCCGGACCGGCGGGATCCCTCGTCCAGGCCGGCCTCGAGCGGGGGCTG
>CAVPCM010000003.1:0-909847 GCA_963702405.1 uncultured Actinomycetota bacterium | reverse complement strand
ATAGCACCATCCCCAGGATGACCAACCCAGCGGTCCACGTCAGGAAGAGCGCGGCACCCACACCCGGATCGAGGGGCGGGCCCGTCGTCGTGACCGCGTAGAGCTGTGCGCCGGCAGTGAACGGCAGGTACGTCGCGAGGTTGGGCAGGAACGATCCCAACGCCTTCTCACCGAACAAGGCCCAGGGCATGAGGATCCCGATCGCGATCGTGGGCTGACGCACCAGGACTCCGGCACCGACACCGACGACCGCGCAGATCCCGTAGAACCCGACCGTGCCGGCGAGAGCTCGTGGGATCTCTCCGTCGAACACCGATACCGGCTGGCCGATGATGGACAGCACCGCGAGCCCGGTCACGGTGGAGGCCACCGTCACGACCGCTCCCAGAAGCAGGCCGAAGGCTCCCATCACGATGAGCTTCGCGCCGAGGAGCTCACCGCGGATCGGAGCCGCAGAAAGACTCGGGATGATCGTGCCGTAGCGGTACTCGTTCGAGAACGCCATGATGCCCAACACGATGACGAAGAGCCGAACGAGCAAGGGCGCCGGTGTGAGCAAGAGGTCGACCCGCTCGAAGGCGCTCGTGCCCGGTTTCACCGAGCCGGTCGCGGCCCCGGTGATCGCCATCGCCGTGAGGATCGCGAGGGCCGCGAGGATCCAGGTGGTCCTGAGCGTGCGGAGCTTGATCCACTCTGAACGGATGAGCTTGTTCACCGGTCCTCCTCGCTGACGACGACTGGGACTCATCGTCCGGCATCGTCACGTATTCGCCGGAGCCAGCGGTCGCATCCAGGAAGGCCTCCTCCAGGGAGAAGCTGACGACGCTGAGCTCGTGAAGTGCGATCGACCGTTGTGCCGCGAGGTCACCGATCGCCGAAGCCTCTGCACCGGAGACCATGAGACTTCCGTCTGCCTCGAGCGTCGTCGTCGCACCGAGCCCTGCGAGCATGCTGCCGAGCTCGTCGAGTTGCGGGCTCCGAACCCTCACCCCTTGTTGGGCGTGCCCGATGAACTCGTCGAGGGCAGACTGCGCGATCAATCGACCGCGACCGATCACCACGAGGTCATCGACGGTCTCCGCCATCTCTGCGAGGAGATGACTCGAGACGAAGATGGTCCGGCCGTCGCCCGCCAGTTGCCTCAGGAGTGACCGGATCCAATGGATGCCCTCCGGGTCGAGGCCGTTCATCGGTTCGTCCAGGATCAGCGTCCCAGGATCGCCCAACAGCGCGGTCGCCAAGCCCAGCCGCTGGAACATCCCGAGGGAGAAACCTCCCGTATGGCGATCTGCGGCATCGGTGAGCCCCACCAGCCCGAAGACGTGCTCGATCCGGCTTTCGGGGATCCGGTTGGCGGCCGCGAGCGCGCGGAGATGGTTCCTCGGCGTCATCTTCGGGTGGACGGCGTGAGCGTCGAGCAGCGAACCGACGTGCTTCGTCGGGTACTGGATGTCGGCGTACCGCTGTCCGTCGAACGTCGTGTGTCCGTCACCGTGATCGAGCTGGAGCATGAGCCGCATGGTCGTCGACTTCCCGGATCCGTTGGGACCGAGGAAGCCGGTGACACGGCCGGGGTTCACCTCGAAGCTCAGATCGTTGACGGCAACCTTCGTCGCCGTACCGCTTGCTCAGACCCTTGGCCTCGATCACGACGATGCTCCCATCCCGGCCATATGAGATCCCTCCCCCGAAAGCTCGTTGGCCCGATGTCAGGTGCCACCCTGAGCCAACGCCGTGACCGCGCCGTGACACGGCCACGAGGACCGGCGAGCGTCGGCCGGGGAGCGTACGGAAGAAAGCGCAGATGCATGATTGACGGCGGTGACACTTGAACGAGCCTCGCATGCGGCCGTCGGCTTCCGAGATCGGAGGTACACGATGAGACGCATCGGTTCTGCCCTCGTACTGGTCCTGATCGTCCTCGCGCTGTCCGCCCCCGCCGCGCAGGCGCTCCGACCGGACCGGTTCCACCTGGGACCCGCTCCGGATCTGGTGATCGAAGGCGTCTGCGAGTTCGACGTCCTCCTGCACGATGTCGTCAACCAGCTCGTGATCACGGACTTCTTCGACCGGCACGGCAACCTTGTGAGGAGCTCCGGGAACGGCCTCATCATCGAGCAGATCACGCGCCTCGACGACCAGGGCGAGCCCGTGCGGAGCATCACGCGCAACATCTCGGGCCCGGGCACGTCGACGTTCGACGAAGACGGAGAAACCCTGGTCGCCACCGGACAGTGGCTCTTCTTCTTCTTCCCGGGCGAGGTCGTCGGATACCCGGACGGGCTGCTGTGGCTGACCAGCGGTCGGTGGACCTGGCGATTCGACGACGCTGGGGTCACGCTCGTGTCCCAAACCGGCAGTTTCCAGGACGTGTGCGCCCTGCTCGCCTGAGCGGGTTCGACCTCCCGCGAAGGCCTGCAGGACGGAAGGGCGCCCCGTCGAAGTACGGGGCGCCCTTCTCGTTGCCGTCTCCGGTGGTTACGTGCGACCGACCGTGAGGTTGACCCGGCCGCCCGAAGGCAGCGTCGTGCCCGGCACGGGACTCTGGGTGAGCACGATCCCCACTTGCATCGACTGAACGCTCTTCACAGTTCCAACCGAGCAGCCCGCGTTGACGATCTGCGACTGGGCGGCGTTCAGCGTCATTCCCACGACGCTTGGCACCACACACTGGTTCGGCGGCGGCGGCGGAGGCGGTGGCGCACCCGCGCCCGTGCTCACCGCATAGAGGAAGGAGAACTGACCTGCACCGCCGAGGACGGCAGTACCGAAGTACGCGGTCCCGCTGTCCGCGGAGAAGCTCGGCTGTGTGTAGAGGATCTGTACCCACCGTCCTCGTTCGGCAGTGCGATCTGCCACGCGAGCTGGCCCGTCGCGGCGTTCCATCCGCGGACGGATCCGGGCTCACCGAAGTTCGGCCGGTTCCCGGCGACGACGACGCTCCCGTTGGGGGCGACGGCGGGGTGATCGATGATCGAACCGTCGAAGAACGTCCAGCGCGGCTGCCCGGTCGATGTCACCGAGTCCAGGTAGCTGAGACTCCGGGAGAAGTAGACGGACCCATCCGGCCCGACGCTCGGAGGAGACATCCCGTTCGACGTGTCGGTGACCGCTGCCAGAGGACGTTCCCGCTCGCCGGGTCGACCCGGAACAGGCTCCAGCCGTTCGCGCCACCCATCGCCGTGAGGTAGAGGGAGCCGTCCACGCCGGTCGCCGGTTGGCGCTGCTGCTGCATGAACGGGTCGTCGCTGCCTCCGAGCGGTTTCGCCCACTGCTGTGTGCCTTGGAGCGACAGGCCGAAGATCGTGCTCGGGGCGACGCTGATCTCGTCGAACGCCGCGAACAGCCGGCCTGAGCCGAAGACGATCTTGGCGCCGAGCTGCCCGCGCTCCCCGAAGGTCGGAGCGCCCCCGTTGCTCCAGAGAAGCTGGCCGGCCGGCGACAGCGCGAACGCGCCGAGGCCGCCGATGTCCGAGATCGCGTAGACATTGCCGTCCGGACCGACGGTCGGCCCGGCGATCACACCCTGACCCGAGGACGGCTCGGTGAAGGTCCACCGGATCGAGCCGCTCGGGGCGATCGCGGTGATCGTGTTCATCGACGCCACGTAGACGGTCCCGTCGGGGCCGATCGAGGGCCCACCATCGGCGCCGATGGATCGGACGACCCATCTGAGTACCCCGTTGGCTGTCAAGGAGTAGACGTCGCCGGTCGAACTCGCGACGACGACCCCTCCATCAGGACCGACGGCCGGCGGATGCAGCACGTACTGTCCGCTGACCTGGAAGCGCCATCTTACCGCACCGTTGGGCTGGGGCTGGGGCGGGGGGGCCTTCGCCCCAACCGCGACAGCGCTCATACCTACGACGAGCAGCAGGACCGAAGCGCACACGCAGGACGCACCGACGACGCGTCTCGTCTTCCCAGCCCGCCACCCATCGTGGCGCGCGACGTTCCCCACCGGCCGCACCGCTTCGCTGGATCAAGACCTTCCATCATCGGCTTCCAACCACCTTCCAAAGCTTCTTGGAGCGACGCCACGATCGGAACCTGGATCACGCGACGTCCCTCGAGTTGCATCTTTCGCCTCACACCAGCTCGTCCCCTTGGCACCGATGTTGCCCGCACCCAGATGGCGCGTATGGGGCCGTCCGGCCCCCAGACCCCACTCGGCATACAGAAGCCAACCAGTCGCCTGGATCCGAGGTGCGGGAGGCCGGTGCAGCGCACCAGGTCCGACAGTCGTGAGGAGGAGCTCGCCATCTGGCGAGCTCCTCCGGTGAATCGCCCGTGCTGTCGGTTCCTAGACCGTTGAGCCCACGAGGCTCTTCGTGCCGGTCCGCCGAGAAGTCGGCGGTCGTCACGACGACCTTCCTCGCGTGCCGGAACCCGAGGATCGAGAAGATCCCCATGAGCAGCCCCGGCGATCAGCATCGCGACGCCGGCCCACAGGGCGATCGTCGCAACGGTCCACCAGCCGTAGGCGTTCAGCAGCATGGCCCTCAGCGACTCACCCTTGAACAGGGTGTCGGCCTTCCCCTGCAGCTCCGCGGCGTTGTCGGCGTCGAGGCCTTCCTCACGCGCGGCCGCACTCGTCTCCGAGTAGGTCGCGCCGTCGTTGATGGCCTCGAGGTGTCCGCCGATGTAGCGGGAGAACGCCTCTGCCTGCACGCCGTTCTCGACCTTCTGGCCGGCGAACTCGCCGATCTCGGCCTTCTCCTGCGGCGTCATCGCTTCGGCCGGCGGGAACGAGATGTTCTGCGGCACCAAGCGGTCCCGCACGTTCTGCTGGCCGAAGTTGCCACCGTAGATCGCCATCGCGCCGAGCGCGATGAGCACGACCGCGATCACGGCACCTGCGCCGCTCACGATCTTGTCCCAGTTGCTCCTGTCCATGTCGTACTCCTTCTCTTCTCTGGCGCCGTCCTTCGGCGCTCGACAGCTAGATGTTCGTTCAGGGACGGTCCCGACTCACGGGTCGTCGGTCCCGGGGCCGTGGACCTGCCCGGACCGCTGGGACGAGGCGCGCCCTCCAGCTCGACGATCGTCTCCACTGACATCGCTCCAGTCGCTCGACCGACCTCACGCACGACCGCAAGGCTGTGGGCGTCGGGGTAGCAGGGAGCGATCACCTCGGCGCGCTCGACTCCCTCCTCGAGCTCGAAGTCGACAGCGCTCCAGACCTCGGCCCAGTCGGGCTCGGAATCGGGAGCACGACGCGGAGGTATGGCCCATTCGCTTAGACGACCAGATCATCAGACATCCCTTTCTCCTTCCCTCTTCTCGCACCCTGCGCGACGGTGGGAGGACAGCAGGGCCGAAGGGCATGTGTCCTTGGGCTACGCTCGGGCGGTGTCCGGACGAGATGCGGTGACGGGGACCGGCAGCTGATCGAGGCCGGGATGATCCTCGCCTCGGAGCTCTCGCTCGACGCCGTGCTCCTCCGCATCGTCGAGCTGGCGGTCGACCTCACCGACGCGCGCTACGGCGCGCTCGGTGTGCTCACGCCCGACGGCCGACTGATCGAAGAATTCATCACGGTCGGGATCTCGCCGAGGACCGAGCCGCCCTCGGCGACCCTCCGACCGGCCACGGCCTTCTGGGGGCTCTCATCACCGAGGCCCGCCCACTACGGACCCCCGATATCAGCGCGGATCCCCGATCGTTCGGGTTCCCCCCGAACCATCCTCCGATGAAGTCTCTCCTCGGAGCTCCGGTCGCGGGCCGAGGAAAGGTGTTCGGGAACATCTACCTCACCGACAAGCAGGGCGCCGAGACGTTCGACGAGGAGGACGAACGCGTCCTCGTGGTGCTCGCGACCCAGGCTGCCATCGCCGTCGAGAACGCCCGCCTCCGCGACGAGACCGAGCGCAAGAGCAGGGAGCTCCAGAGGCTCCAGGTCGTGGAGGAGCGTGAGCGGATCGGCGAAGGAGCTCCACGACGGCGTCATCCAGTCGCTGTTCGCGGTCGGGATGAGCCTGCAAGGACTGGCGGCGGCATCCAGGACGCGGAGATGGCTCGTCGCCTCGAAGGGGCCGTCGAGGACGTCGATCACGCGATCCGGGACCTCCGCAACTACATCTTCGGTCTCCGCCCTGGCATCCTGGCCGACCGCCAGCTCGATGAGGCCCTCAAGGAGATGGCCGGCGAGTTCGGTTCGCGAACCGGTGTGGTGACGGTGGTCGATGTCGACGGCGCGGCTGCGGCCGAGCTCTCCTCGCGCGCCGGCGATGTGGTGCAGCTCGCGCGGGAGGCCCTCTCGAACGTCGGCCGACACGGGGCAGCCACGACCTGCCGGGTCTCGCTCCGGCGGGGAGATGCCGGTCTTTTCCTCGAGATCGACGACGACGGCCGCGGGTTCGACGCCGACGTGACCTCCTGGGGGATGGGCCTGCAGAACCTTCGGGAACGGGTCGAGTCCCTCGGTGGGCTGCTCGAGGTCGAGAGCACGATCGGCGAAGGGACGACGATCCGAGCGACGTTCCCGTCCTGAGAGGTCCCGTCCGAATCGGGACCATCGACCCCTCCCCCGCCACCCGGAGACAGGCATCCTTGTCCATATGTTCGCAAGGTATTTCGTCGAGCTGCCGATCTCCCCGGAGGAAGTCGAGCAAGCCCTGTCTCAGGACCCGCCCGGTGGCTTCCCGGGTTGGCCGAGCGAGCCCACCATCGAGGGGATGTCCTCCTCGCCGAGGTGGGGTTCGGCGAAGCCGTCCGCATCAAGCGAACGGTCGCCGTCGAGCTCGGAGCCTCCGTCCGCACCGGATCCAAGTTCGTGTTTCCGCTTGCGGTGGGCGGCCTCCGGGGGTGCGGACCTCTTCCCGTCGCTCGACGCCGACCTCGAGGTGGCACCCATCCGACCCGGACGCACCCAGCTCGCGATGAGCGCTCGGTACGTTCCTCCGTTCGGCACGGTCGGCCGGGTCATCGATCGTGCGGTCCTCTCGAGGGTGGCCGAGGCGACGCTCAAGGACTTCCTCGACCGGGTCGCGGACGCGATCATGGGTTCGCGGGAAGTACCGAGCCCTGCCGAGCCGCGTCGAGTGGCGCCGGCGCCCGCCTGAACGACCGGATTACCATCCCCTGATGGCCGAGCCGAAGCGTCCTCCCCTCCGGGTCATGCTCGTCGACGATCACGAGGTCGTACGCGACGGGATCCGAGCGATGCTCGCAGCCGAGGACGACATCCACGTGACCACGGAGGCCGCGACGGTCCGGGAGGCCATCGATGAGGCCGACCGCACGCGACCGGACGTCGTCGTGATGGACGTCCGGCTCGCCGATGGGAGCGGGATCGAGGCGACGCGCGAGATCCGCGCGAAGCATCCGGAGACCCGCGTGCTCATGCTGACCTCGTTCGCGGACGACGAGGCGCTGTTCGCTTCGATCATGGCGGGCGCCTCCGGCTACGTCCTGAAGCAGGTTCGCTCCGGCGAGCTCGTCCGCGCGATCCGTGCGGTCGGAGCCGGCGACAGCCTCCTGGACCCCGCCGTGACCACCGCCGTCCTCGACCGGCTCCGCAAGGGGAAGCACCTGATGAGGGATGAGAAGCTCGCGCGCCTCTCCCCCCAGGAGGAACGGATCCTGACCCTCATCGCCGACGGCAGGACGAACAAGGAGATCGGCGACGAGCTCACCCTGGCCGAGAAGACCGTGAAGAACTACGTCTCATCGATCCTCTCGAAGCTCGAGGTCGCCCGGCGAGCAGAAGCCGCCGCGTACCTCGCGCGCCACACGACGATGCCCGGCTCGGTCGAATAGTCCGGTGCCTCGGGCATCACCCCCGCCCCTCGCCGGAGCGCGGGCCGTTTCACGGCAGGCCATCCTCCGGCAGGTCATCGAGTCGCACGAGGTCGGATCCGCGCGCTCGCAGTCCGTCCACGATCGCCGGGAGCGCGCCGGCGGTCCGCTCCGGCCAGGTATGGAGAAGGACCACGGCTCCGTCTCCCTGGCGCTCGACCCCGTCGAACGCGTCCCGTGCGATCGCCTCGGCGGTTCGCCACGGCTCCCAGTCCTCGAGCACCACGTGCCAGTGCACGTTCCGATACCCGAGCTGGCGCAGCAGACCCTGGACGCGTGGATCGTCGTGACCGTCGCCGAACGGGCATCGGAACCAGGGTCTCGTCGGCACCTTCGTGGCCCCGGAGACGGCCGCATCCGCCTCCTCGACATCCGCACGGATCCCCGTCGTCGGATAGCAGCGTCATCCGGGCATGGTAGTGAGAGTGGTTGCCGACCAGATGACCATCGGCAGCGATCCGGCGCGCCGTCGCCGGCTCGGCCTGCGACCAACGTCCCTGAACGAAGAACGTCGCGGGCACCTGGGCGGCCTGGAGCGTCGCGAGGATGCGGTCGACCGTCCCGGCGCCGGCGCCGGGACGGTCGGGGCGTTCCGCGTCGAACGTCAGGGCGACGCGGGGCCGGATCTCGTTCACGAGAGGCGTGTCGCTTCCCACAGGACGGAGCCTATCGAGGGAGGGTGCTGGTGCTGGCGCTGATCCTCGTTCCGGGTGGCCTGACTCTTTGCCGTCGACGTGGTCCATCCGTTGCGAACTCGGCCGCTGTCGATACGATCGGGCGCCGTCAGGATGAGCGGAGGAATCGATGGGAGCGCATGCCATCACGCTGCTGGGAACCGGATTCATCGGCGACTTCTACGCGAGGACGCTGAAGACCGGTCGGACCCTCGACGAGGTTCGGGTCGCCTACTCTCGAACACCCGAACGCGGCATGGCGTTCTGCGAGCGCTGGGGGATCCACGAGAGCAGTACCGACCTGAAGCAGGCCATCGAGCACCCGGAGACCGACGTCATCGTGGTCGGACTCCCCGACCACCTCCACGAGGAAGCGGTGACCCTGGCCGCCGAGGCCGGGAAGGCAGTCCTGTGCACGAAGCCGTTGGCGCGCACCGCGGACGAAGCGGATCGGATCCTCCAGGCCGTAGAGAGAGCCGGCGTGTTCGCGGGTTACCTCGAGGACCTGTGCTACACGCCGAAGACGCTCACCTCGCTCGCAGCCGTCCGCGCAGGGGCGATCGGTGACGTGACCTGGGTGCGATCCCGTGAGACTCACCCCGGCCCCCACTCGGCGTGGTTCTGGGACGGTCGGCTCACGGGCGGCGGCGCCATCGTCGACCTCGGCTGCCACTGCATCGAGCTCATCCGCAACTTCGTCGGCAAAAGGAACCGGCCGGTCGAGGTGATGTGCTGGACGGACACCTTCGTCCATCCCATCGAGGATGAGGACAACGCGATCGCGTTGATCCGCTTCGAGTCCGGAGCGATCGGTCAGTTCGAGGTGAGCTGGACGTTCCGCGGTGGGATGGACCTTCGCGACGAGGTCGCCGGCACGGAGGGCACGATCTGGATCAACCACTTCCTGCGGACCGGCCTCGAGATGTTCACCGCGGTGGGAAGCGGCGGCTATGTGGCGGAGAAGGCAGAGTCCGAGAAGGGCTGGCTCTTCCCGGTCGGTGACGAGATCGGGGAACTCGGGTACACGGACATGTTCGCGGACATGTTCGACGCGATGGACGAAGGCCGGCCGCCCCAGGAGACGATGTATGACGGGTACGTCGTCAATGCCATCATGGACGCCTGCTATCGGTCGGCAGGATCGAAGAGATGGGAGCCGGTCGAACTCGAGTGGCGTGGCGGCGCGACGCCACGGATCCGGCGAACCACCGAGACGTACGAGGGCACGATGTGATCAAGTCGGAGATCCTTCCCGACGGCCGCCGCAAGCTGATCCTCAGGGACAAGGACACCGGAGACTTCGTCGATCGGATCGTCGCCGGCGCCTGAGCTCGCGGCGCCCGCGGCCGTCACTTCACGTACGGAGCCAGCACGTCTCTCGCGAGCAGGAAGCCACGCTTGATCAGCTCGTCTGTGTCCTCGAAGCCACGGTCCTCGTGCTCGATCGAGATCGGACCGTCGTAACCGACCCGGTAGAGCGCGGAGAACACCCTGCTCCAGTCGACGTCGCCCAGACCGGGCAAGCGCGGGACCTGCCAGTCGATCCCGACGGACATCACGCCGTGTTCGTACAGCCCGCGTCGGTCGATCATCACATCCTTGGCTTGGAAGAAGTAGAAGCGCGGACCGAACTCCACGATCGCCGCCTCGATGTCGATCATCAGCCACACGAGGTGCGACGGGTCGAAGCACAGCCCGATCGTCTCGCCGAACTCCTCGAAGATCGAACGCCAGATCGACGGCGAGTAGGCGAGGTTCTTCCCGGAGGGCCACTCGTCCATCGAGAAGATCATCGGGCAGTTCTCGAGCGCGATCCGCACGCCGGAATCCCGCGCGTGGCTCACGATCTCCGGCCAGATCCGCCTGGCATCGTCCCAATTCTCCGGCTGCGATTTCGCCGGGTCGGCACCCATGAACGTGTTCACCACGGGCACGCCCATCAGCGAGGCGGCGGTGATGACCTTCTTGAGGTGTTCGATCACCTGCCGGCGGTGCTCCGGGTCCGGATCGAGCGGGTTGGGGTAGTAGCCGAGCCCCGGGATGTCGATCCCCCGCTCGGCCATGTCGTCGACGATCTCTTTCGCTCGAGCTGCGGACAGCCCGTCCACGTCGATGTGGGAAGTCCCCGCGTACCGTCGGGCGTCGCTCGCGCCGCTGGGCCAGCAGCACACCTCCAAGAAGTCGAACCCGACTCCGGTAGCCCAGTCAGCCACCTCCTCGAGCGGGGTTCCCGGGAACGGTGCCGTGATGAATCCGAGCTTCACGTTGCCTCCTCCCTCAGCGTTCGACTTTGACCCAGCGCGCCTCGGCGTCGCTACGCTGCACCGCCTCGAGCACGCACAGGGCGTCGTGGCCGTCGGCGAACGTCGGGTAGGCCGGCTCCGGCGAAGGGGCGCCCCGCTCCACGTCTGCGTACACCTTGGCGAACAGCGCGCGGAAGGTGTCCGGGTATCCCTCCGCATGTCCGCCGGGGTAGGCGATCACGCTTCGGACATCCGGATCCACGAGGGCAGGATCGCGGTGCAGGATCTCGTTCGCACGGCCCCGGTGCCCGATCCACAGTCGGTCGGAGTCCTCCGAGGACCAGGCGATGGCGGACTCGGAGCCGGCGACCTCGATGCTCACCGAGTTCTTCCGCCCCGCCGACACTTGGGAAACGGTCAGCACACCTTTCGCGTCGTCGTCGAAGCGCAGCAAGATCCCAGCGCCGTCATCCGAGGTCATGGGTTCCTCGATCATGTCCTGGTCGGGGGAGGTCGACGCGAACGTCTCGACCGGGCCGGGTGGATGATGCCGCACCGGCACGAGCGTGTAGAGATCCGCCATCACCTGGACGACGCGCCGCCCCATGACGAAGCGCGCCAGGTCGAACCAATGTGATCCGATGTCTGCGATCGCCCGGAGGGCGCCCGCCTTCTCCGGCTCGAGCCGCCAGTTCCAGTCGGTCGGTAGCAGGAGCCAGTCCTGCAGATACGAGCCCGATACCAGACGCGGCTCCCCGATCGCGCCGGAGGCGACCATCGCACGCATCTGATGGCACAGGGGATAGAAGCGGATGTTGTAGCAGACGGCGTGGACACGTCCGGAGGTCTCGGCCCGCAGGAGCAGGTCGGCCGTCTCCTCTGTCGTCAAAGCGAGCGGCTTCTCGCAGACGATGTGTTTGCCGGCCGCGAGCACGGCGCGAACCTGCTCGGCGTGTGCGTGATTCGGGCTCGCCACGTGGACGACGTCAACCGCCGGATCGGCGAGGAGCGCCTCGAGGCTCTCGTAGACGCGCGGCAGGTTCGCCGCTCGGGCTCTCGCCGCAGCGCGCTCAGGCGTTGACCCGACGACACCGATCACGTTGACGCCGATCCGTCGGAGCGCCTCCACGTGCGCCACCCCGACGAATCCGACGCCCACGACAGCCGCGTTGATCTCGGCGAACGACATCGTGGTCACTCCGCCCTGGTGACGGCCGCGTAGAGCCAAGCGAGCCCGAGGACGATCAACCCGTACACGACCTGTTTCTCAGCCTGGCCGGCGTCCAGGAATGTCAACAAGGCGTTGAGTACGCTGAGGATCAGCGCCCCGAGGATGGTCCCCGAGTACGATCCGACGCCGCCGAAGATGGACGTCCCGCCGATCACCGTTGCCGCCACCGACGGCAGGAGGAAATTCTGGGCGAGTCGAAGGTCGACCGCCCCGGTCTGCCCGGCCAGCAGGATCCCGCCCATCGCCGCGAAGAACCCGCTGAGGGTGTAGACGGCGAGCAGCACCTGCCAGGTGCGGACACCCGCCAACCGGACCGCGACCGGGTTGTCGCCGACGCCGTATATCATGCGACCGAGGCCGGTTCGCCGAAGTCCCCAGATGACCGCGAACCCTACGGAACCCCAGATCAGGACGTTCCACGGTATCCGGTTGTCGAGGAACGACCCGGCGCCGAGCGTTCTGATGAACGGCGCGACCGAGGTCGACCCTTGCAGGAACGTCTGGGCCCATTGGGTGAAGAGCCCGAGCAGGATCCCCGCCATCGCCAGCGTCATGATGAGCGGGTTCACCCGGAAGATCCCGACGCCCGTCCCGTTGATCGCGCCCGCGACGCACCCGACGATGAGGCCCAGGACGATCGCGATCCCAGCGCCGTTCGGCGACTGGTTGCCGGCCACGTAGGCGGCCGCCGTGGCGACCATCGCCACGGATAGGTCGATCCCCCGCGTCAGCATCAGCAGCGTCTGTCCGACCGCGATGATGCCGAGCGGGGCAGCGAGTAGGAGTGTGTTGCGAAGCCCGCGGAGGCTGAGGTAGCCGGGCTGGATGAGGCCCGTGACGAGTACCAAGACCGCCAGCACGGCCCCGAGCACGATGAGCGGTCGCTCAGAAAGGAACCGCATCCATGTCCGTTGGGCGGGTGGCTCGACCCCGAGACCTGTCTCGGGTCCCGACTCGGTCCCCCCCACCACGACGCTCATTCTCTCCTCCGGCGCCGCAGCTCGAGGAGGCCCGCCAGCATCATCACGACGACGATGAGCACTCCCTGGACCACCTGCGCGGTGTTCGGGTCGATCGACATCGCAGTCAGGATCGGGTAGAGGATGAACAGGATCACGCCAGCAGCCACCGCTCCCACTACCGATCCGACCCCGCCGGCCAACGCGATCCCCCCGAGGACGACCGCGGCGACGCTGTTCAGCGTGCCGTTGGCGGCGTTCGTGAATCGCGGGTCGCCGGTGGCCGTGATCGCGGTGATAGCGAGGCCGGCAAGGCCGGCGAACGCGCCAGCGATAGCGTACGCCGTGATCTTGGCCCGCCCGATGTTCACGCCGGACAGATACGCCGCATCGTGATCGCTGCCGACCGCGTAGAGCGAGAGCCCACGCCGCGTTCGCCGCAGCCAGATGCCGACGATGGCCACCGGCAGGGCCAGCGCGAACAGCGAGGGTACGAAGTTGGTGCCGACCCCCGAATCCGAGCCCGTGAAGATCCAGCGGAAGCCACCGCTCGTCCCTCCTCCGGGCGTCGGCAAGACCATGAGCGCGACGCCGGAGAAGACGAACAGGGTCGAGAGCGTGACGATGATGTCGGGGACGCGTGATCGGACGATGACCCATCCCACGAGCCCGTTCAGGAGCGCGGCGCCGGCGATGACGGCGAAGCCGATGACGCCGGTCACCCAGAACGGCTGCCCGTCCATCAGTCGCGCCGAGACCGAGTTTGCGAGCACCATCATGGCCCCCGCGCCGAGATCGATGCCGCCGGCGATGACGGCGACGGACTGCGCGACTGCCAGGTACACGGTGGGCAAGCTGTTCTTCGCGATCGACGCCATCGTGAAGCTGCCGAACGCCGGGATCAGCGTGGCGTACCACCCGATAAGCAAGAGGAGGAGGAGCCAGACGCCAGTGGTCCAACCGTACCGTCGGAGGACCCGACGGCGTGCGTTCGTCGAGGTACCCGAGCCGAGCCTCCCGGCTGCGGCGCTCACGCCGTGGCCTCCTGGAGCCCGTGGGCGGCACTCAGCAGCCTGGCCTCATCGGCCGTCGCTCCATCGTGCTCGTGAACGATCTCCCCGTCGTACATCACCAGCACCCGATCGGATACCAGCGGGATCTCCGCGAGCTCGCTCGTGTAGTAGAGGATCGCGAGGCCCTCGTCGGCGAGCTCCCGGAGCAGCTCGTAGATCTGCTCCTTCGTTCTGATGTCGATGCCCCTGGTCGGGTCGAAACACAGCAACGTTCGGAACCCGGCCGCGAGCCATCGACCGACGACGAGCTTCTGCTGGTTTCCGCCGGACAGACGCCTCGCCTGTCGGTGCGCCCGCGTATCGATCGCGAGGCGTTCGATCACCCTGTCCACTCGTTGCTCCTCGTCCTTCACGAGCCGGAGCCAGCGCCCCACCCGGTTGTACAGCGCCGACGCGAGGTTCTCCCGCACCGATCGCTGCGGCAGCAGGGCCTGGAGCCGATCCGATGGGATGAGAACGACGCCGTTTGTGATCGCATCGAACGGCGACCTCGGGCGGATCGATAGACCGCTCACGATCATCTCTCCTCCGTCCGACGGCCGGTCGCCTGAGAGCACGTCGAAGAGCCGGTCTTGACCTTGGCCTTCGAGCGCGACCAGGCCGAGGATCTCGCCGGCGCGGAGCTCGAAGGACACCCCCCGGAGGTAGTGGCGTGACGTCAGCGCTCGAGCCTCGAGCGCCACGGGTGCATCGGCCGATCGCGCCGCCCGAGCGGTCGGCTCCACCAAACCGGCGGCGACCTCGCCGCCGAGCATCGCGTCGACCAGACGTGCCTCGCCGCCCTCGCCGGGGACGAGCGCGGCCACGTCGCGACCGTCGCGCAGGATCGTCGCCCGATCGCAGACGCGAAGCACCTCGCCGAGCCTGTGCGTGATGAATAGGACGGATCGCCCCCGATCCCGCCGTTCCCGCATGAGGTCCACTACGCGCGCCGCGAGGTCGGCGGGCAGCGCCGCCGTGATCTCGTCGAGCACGAGCAGCTGGGGGTCGTGCACGAGCGCCCGCGTGAGGTCGAGAACCCGAAGCACGGGAAGGGGCACCTCCTTGACGATCGCGTCGACGTCGAGATCGCGTACGCCCATCCGCTCGAGGCCCTCCCGAATCGGGCCGGGATCGATGCCGGTGAGGCGGAGGTTCTGCTCGATGGTCAGATCGGGGATCAGCGCCGGGTCCTGGAACACGGTCGCCACGCCCGCTGCCAGGGCGTTCGAGGGACGACGGAGATGGGCGAGGTTCCCGTCCACCTCGACTGACCCGGCGTCGGCATGGATCACGCCCGCCAGGATCTTGACGAAGGTGCTCTTGCCCGCCCCGTTGGCGCCGAGCAACGCATGGATCTCGCCCGGCTGGACGGTCAGGTCCGCCGAGCGGAGCGCCACGATGCTGCCGTATCGCTTCGCGAGGCCTCGGACGAGCAGAAGTGGTGGTCTGTCGCTCACGAACGCTCCACGCTTGAGCGCGGAGGTCGGGCGCTCGAACAGACGCCCGACCTCCGCTCGACGACGATCAGCTCGCTACTCGCCTGGGCCCTTGCAGTCCAAGACGTCCTGCTGTGTATAGGTGGTATACGGCTCGATCTCCATCGTCGACACGAAGCCCTGCGGTAGGTCCGGAAGGAAGAGATCCTCCAGCGCAGCCGTGTCGCTGACGTTGTCGTAGACCGTCGGCGTGAGCAGCGTGTCCCGGGGGTGGTCCTTGGCCCCGGTCAGCAGGTCGATCGCGATGGCGGTCGCCACGCCCCCAACCGGCGGCGGGTTCGTCACGATGGCGCCGACGAGTCCTTCATCCTTCAGGTCGATCAGCTGCTCGATGAAGCCGTTGTTATCGGCCCCGACGATCGGCACGTAGGGCTCGTCCGCGTTCGCGAACTGCTCCACGACCGGGTAGTCGATCCCTGACGTCCAGATCCCGTCGACCTGTTCCGTCGTGATGATCTCGAGCGCCTGCTGAGCACCTGTCGACGGGTCCCAGCCTGTGAACACCTCGCTCACGATCTCGATATCGGGATACTCGGCCAGCGCAGCCTTGAATCCTTCGTCTCGGTCCGTGTCGGCCGGGACGCCCTCGAACCCTCGCATGTACGCGACGCTGCCCGAACCGCCGAGCTGATCGAAGAGCCACTTCGCGCCGAGCTCAGCGTAGGCGACCTGATCGTTGGTCACGTTGTACGCGTCCTCCGCCGTCACGGCCTGGTCGACCGACACGACGATAATCCCTTGCTCTGCCGCCTGGGCGATCACATCGTCCAGCGCCGTGGCATCGGCCGGGTTGACGATGATCGCGTCGACCCCTTGGGAGATCAGGCCTTCGATGTCGGCGATCTGACCCGTCGCATCGGTGTCGCGGTTCGCCAGGACGACCTCGTCGACGACCTCGCTCACGCGAGCTTGCGCCTTGATGGCGCAGACCATCTGCTCGCGCCACTGGTTCCCGACCAGCGTATTGCTGACACCGATCGTGAACGGACCTTCTTCGCCGCCGCCTCCGTCGCCTCCGCCGCCTCCGCCGCCTCCGCCGCCTCCGCCGTCGTCGCCACACGACGCCGCGATCAACCCGGCGATAGCGAGGGCCGCGACCCACCGCATTCCTGTCCTCTTCTGCATATGCCTACCCCTTCCCCTCGCCCCTCGTCAGAGCCGGCGATCGCGCTACGAATCTCCGGTGGTACTGGCCGGAAGCCTCCTCGAAAGGTAGGCGCGCTCACGCCCATCCGCAATCCAATCAGCGCCTACCTTTCACCTCCCTCGCGGCCGGCATCGAATGCCAGCGCTCCATCCACGACCTCGGGCGAGATCAGGCGCTCGCTGATCATGATCGCGGCCCCGACCATCCCTGCACGGTCACCGAGGACGCTTTTCTCGATCTTCAGAGCCCGTGTCGCGAGCGGCGTGGAACGCCCGTACACCGCCTCCCTGATACCGGCGAGCAGATGCTGGTCGGCCTCGGCCACGTCGCCCCCGATCACGATGATCGCCGGGTTCAGAAGGTTGACCGCGGCCGCGAGCACTCGACCGATGATCCGGCCCGCATCGCGAACGAGACGCAATGCGTCCCGGTTGCCCGACTTGACGAGGCTGACCACATCGCGTCCGTCCCTGGCCTCGGTGCCCAGGGCGGTGAGCTGCCGAGCAAGCGCCCTGCCCGAGGCGACCGACTCCAGGCAGCCAAGATTCCCGCACTCGCAGAGGATCTCCTCGTACCCTGCGACCCGAACGTGACCGATGTCGCCGGCGGCTCCCTGCGCCCCTCGATGGATCTGCCAGCCGGCGATGAGGCCGCATCCGATGCCGGTGCCGATCTTGATGAAGAGAAGGCTCTCTTGGTCGGCCCAGTTCGACCAGTGCTCGCCCACCGCCATGATGTTCACGTCGTTGTCGACGAGAACCGGCACGTCGAGCCGCTCCGAGAACCACTCCGGGATCCCGAAGTTGTCCCATCCAGGCATGATCGGCGGGTGGACCGGCCGTCCGGTGGCGAACTCCACCGGCGTAGGGACTCCCATCCCGATCCCACGGACGTCGGAGTCCGCCCGGCCCACCTCGGCAAGAAGCGCCTGGAAACGGTCGTAGACCCACCCGAGCACCTTGTGGGGACCTGAGGCGACGTTCATGTCCCCGCGCGACTCGGCAAGCGGGGTCCCGGCCAGATCCGCGACGGCGATCCGAGAGTGGGTGGCACCGACATCGGCCACGAGGATGATCCCCCCGTCCCGATTGAACGCGAGGACCGTTGGCCTGCGGCCCCCGGTGGACGGCGCCTCCCCCGCCTCGACGAGCCAGCCCCGTTGGACCAGCGCGTCCACGCGCTGCGAGACCGTCGAGCGGGCAAGGCCGGTGATCAGTGCGAGTTCCGCCCGCGTCTTCGCCTTTCCGGCCACGATGAGCCGCAACAGGTCCCCGGAGGAACCGATGGAGACGCCTGCTTCGGGCGGCCTCGCCATGCCCGGAGTCTAGGAGGGCGAACTTCGACCTGTCAACGTCGAAAGATCAGCGTTTCGTGAACGAAGTTGGCTAACTAACGGCGAGAACTTGAGAGTCCTTCGGCGCCGCGCTGACTCGATTCGAGGACATCGAAAGTGTGCCGCGGCAGGGAGTTCAACGGTCAGGGAACGTCAGGACCTGGACACCAGGAGATTCATGACCAGGGCGCCGTCAGGGTCCTGACCACAGTCGCCGATCGCTCAAGCGGCTGTTCGCGATCGGAATTCGTCGAGGATCGAGGCGGTCTGGGTGGCGCCGATGCGGTCGACTCCGACGGAGATGACCTCCAGGAGAGCGTCGAGCGTGCGCACGCCGCCGGCGGCCTTCACGCGGACCCGCGGCGAAACGGCGCCCCGCATCAACCGGAGGTCCTCCATCGTCGCGCCCCCCGGAGCGAAGCCGGTGGAGGTCTTCACGTAGTCGGCCCCCGCCGATTCGGCGATCTGGCAACCCCGCAGCTTCTCGTCATCGCTCAGGTATGCGTTCTCGAGGATCACCTTGACGAGCGCGGCGCCGCCGGCCAAGCGCACCACGGCCTCGATGTCTGCGGCGACTCGAGCATCCTCACCGGATCGTAGCCAGCCGATGTTGATGACCATGTCCAGCTCCGACGCGCCTGCAGCCAATGCGTGCTCAGCCTCGAATACCTTCGTCGCCGTCGTGTGCGCGCCGTGGGGGAACCCAACGACCGTCCCCACAGCCACCGAGCTCCCGGGGAGAAGCTCCGCCGCGAGTTCGACGTCCGCGGGACGAACGCAGACCGACGCGACGCCGTACCTCGCGGCCAGCTCGCAGCCCTCCTCCACCTCGCTCAGCTTGAGTTCCGGTCTCAAGAGGGAGTGGTCGATCGTCTTGGCCAGCTGTTCATACGAGACGTCGTCGACGGTAAGAGCGAGTTCCATCTGGTCATCTTGAACGACGCCCGCTGAAACGTCTTGACACCGCCGGCGAGCCTCTAGCCGTCTGCTGGTGGGCGCTGGGGGATTTGAACCTCCGACCTCTTCCGTGTCAAGGAGGGATGCACAACGCTCTGACCAGCGTCTTCGCAGGTCAGGACCGTATTCGAGCTGTCTCACGAGTTCGGTTTGGTACCGCTTGGTTCGGTCGGCTCCTTGACGTGGCGTTGACCAGTTTGGACTACAGGCGCGATCGATCGATCAAGCGCCCCCCGCCTCACGGACAAGATGAAGGAGCCCGCCTGCAGGCGGACTCCTTCCGTGAAGCGGCCCGGAGCTGAGGCCGCTCGTCTAGCGTGTCGCGTCCGCGTACTCCGGGCTCGTGACCCGGTGCTCCTGCGTTGTGACCGACACCTTGCCGGCGACCTTGCCAGCGTGCCTGAACCCGAGGATCGAGAGGATCCCGAGCAACAGACCCGCGAGCAGCATGGCGATCCCGGCCCACATGGCGATCGTCGCGACGGTCCACCAGCCGTAGGCGTTCAGCAGCATCGCCCTCAGGGACTCACCCTTGAAGAGCGTGTCAGCCTTGCCCTGTAGCTCAGCTGCGACGTCGGGGTCGAGCCCCTCTTCGCGCGCCGCTGCGCTCGTCTCCGAGTAGGTGGCTCCATCGTTGATGGCCACGAGGTGTCCGCCGATGTAGCGGGAGAACGCCTCTGCCTGCACACCGTTCTCGACCGTCTGACCGGCGAACTCACCGATCTCGGCCCGCTCTTCCGGCGTCATCGCTTCGGCCGGCGGGAAGGTGATGTTCTGCGGCTCCAAGCGGTCGCGCACGTTCTGCTGACCGAAGTTGCCACCGTAGATAGCCATCGCGCCGAGCGCGATGAGCACGACCGCGACCACGGCACCTGCGCCGCTCACGATCTTGTCCCAGTTGCTCCTGTCCATCGTCTGCTCCTTGCTCCTGGGGCCACCGCTCCGATAGGGGACCCGTTGATGTCATGGTCGACCCTGAGGACGTTCCTCTCACGGGCCATTAGACCCCCTTCGAGCTGGGACTTGCCCAGGACCCTCGATTGCCGGGAGACCGATCGGGGGCGCTGGACTACCCTCGGGCCGTGCCTGGACGAGTCGCGGGCGATGGAGATCGGCGTCTGATCGAGGCGGGGATGATCCTCGCCTCGGAGCTCACGCTCGACGCGGTGCTCCTCCGCATCGTCGAGCTCGCAGTGGACCTCACCGACGCGCGCTATGGGGCGCTCGGCGTGCTGACACCCGACGGCCGGTTGATCGAAGAGTTCATCACGGTGGGGATCACGCCGGAGGAGCGGGCCGTCCTGGGAGACCCCCCGACCGGCCACGGCCTCCTCGGGGCCCTCATCACCGAGGCCCGTCCTCTCCGGATCCCCGATATCAGCGCGGACCCCCGGTCGGTGGGCTTTCCCCCCAATCATCCTCCGATGAAGTCCCTGCTCGGAGCTCCGGTCGCGGGCCGTGGACGGGTGTTCGGCAACATCTATCTCACCGACAAACAGGACGCCGAGTCGTTCGACGAGGAGGACGAACGCGTCCTCTGGGTACTCGCGACCCAGGCTGCGATCGCGGTCGAGAACGCACGTCTCTACGACGAGACCGAGCGCAAGAGTAGGGAGCTCCAGAAACTGCAGGTGCTCGAGGAGCGAGAAAGGATCGCCAAGGAGCTCCACGATGGCGTCATCCAATCCCTCTTCGCGGTGGGGATGAGCCTGCAGGGACTCGCGGCAGCAACCAGCGACGAGAACATCGCCCGTCGCCTTGAAACCGCCGTCGAGGATGTCGATCACTCGATACGAGACCTGCGCAACTACATCTTCGGACTCCGGCCCGGGATCCTGGCCGACCGCCAGCTCGATCAGGCGCTCAAGGAGATGGCCAGCGAGTTCGGCGCACGCTCCGGTGTCGTGACCGTCGTCGATGTCGACAGCGAGGCTGCCTCACAGCTCGCCTCGCGCGCCGGCGATGTGGTCCAGCTGGTGCGTGAGGCCCTCTCGAACGTGGGGCGGCACGGGGCTGCCACCACGTGTCGGGTCTCGCTCCGACGGGGAGACACCGGACTCTTCCTCGAGATCGACGACGACGGACGCGGGTTCGACGTCGACATGACCACGTGGGGGATGGGCCTCAGCAACCTGCGGGCACGGGTAGAGACACTCGGTGGAGTGCTCCAGCTCGAGAGCACACCCGGAGAAGGAACGACCGTCCGAGCGACGTTCCCGTCGTGAGTCCCGTGGGAGTGAGGACCAATGGCCCCTCCCCCGGGCTCGGTACGCACGCATGCTTGTCCCATGTTCGCCAGGTATTTCGTCGAGGTGCCGATCTCCCCGGAGGAGGTCGAGCTGGCCCTGTCTCGGGACCCCCACTTGTGGCTGCCCGGGCTGGCGGAACGAGCGAACCACCGTGGGGACGTACTCCTTGCGGAGATCGGGTTCGGTGAAGCCATACGGATCAAGCGACGGGTGATCGTCGAGCTCGGAGAGTCGGTTCGCTCCGGATCCAAGATCGTGTTCCCGCTGCGGTGGGCGGCAACCGGTGCAGCTGGGCTCTTCCCCGCGCTCGACGCCGACCTCGAAGTCGCACCCCTCCGCCCTGGACGCACCCAGCTCGCGATCAGCGCTCGGTACGTCCCTCCCTTCGGCGCCGTCGGCCGGGTCATCGACCGTGCGGTCCTCTCGAGGGTCGCCGAAGCGACGCTCAAAGACTTCCTCGACCGGGTCGCCGACACCATCCTGCCGGCGAGCAGCGAGGCATCTCGCCTGTCCGAACTTGGCCGAGCCGACGTCCGCCTGAACGAAGCGGGCTAACATCCACGGATGACCGAACCGAAGAGCCTTCCCCTTCGGGTCATGCTCGTCGACGACCACGAGGTCGTGCGAGACGGGATCCGGGCCATGCTTGCGTCCGAGGACGACATCCACGTCACCACGGAGGCCGGCACGGTCCAGGATGCGATCGATGAGGCTGACCGAACGAAGCCGGACGTCGTGGTGATGGACGTCCGTCTCGCCGATGGCAGCGGGATCGAGGCGACTCGCGAGATCAGAGCGCGGCATCCCGCGATCCGCGTGCTGATGCTCACTTCGTTCGCGGATGATGAAGCGCTCTTCGCATCGATCATGGCGGGCGCTTCCGGCTACGTGCTGAAGCAGGTCCGCTCCGGCGAGCTCGTCCGCGCGATCCGTGCGGTGGGAGCCGGCGACAGCCTGCTCGATCCGTCCGTGACGACCGCCGTCCTCGACCGGCTCCGCAAGGGGAAACACCTGATGCGGGACGAGAAGCTCGCCCGCCTCTCCCCTCAGGAGGAACGGATCCTGACGCTCATCGCTGACGGCAGGACCAACAAAGAGATCGGGGACGAGCTCTCCCTCGCCGAGAAGACGGTGAAGAACTACGTCTCCTCGATCCTCTCGAAACTCGAGGTGGCCCGGCGGGCAGAAGCCGCCGCGTACCTCGCACGACACACCACGACGCCTGGCTCGGTCGAGTAGTGCATGACCACCCGCGGCCTGGAGCGCACGACTAGCCGACGCCGACGCGCCCGAAGGTCTCGACGGCTTCGGGCCAAGCGCTCCGCGAACGGCTTCGCATCCCGGTTGAAGAGGACCTCTTCGTTCGTCAGGACGTGATCCACCCAACCGTCGTGGAACCACCACTTGGCGGTAGTGTTGGGCGATCTGAGGTCGACCTCGAACAACTTCTCGAAGAGCTCGATGTGCACCATGATCTTCTGACCTCCTTCGTCCGTTGATCCGGTCATCGGATGAAGGTGCGCGGTGGCTCAGGGTCTCCTGCCCCACCGCAAAGGGGTCACATGGCCGTCTTCACGCTGCAGGGATGACCGAGATCAGCGGCGACGATCGACGGCGGGCCACGACGAGCCCAGCGTCCCACCCCGGTGCGCGTCCGCCCGCCGGGAGTTGGATCGCGTGGGTCGGGAGCCCGCTCCGCGCGATCAGCCACGAGATGACGGAGTTCGAGTTCCACATCTCGCCGATGCCCATCTCGTCCCGGCCCCATACCAGTCGTGGCACAGACGCGATGAGATCCAGGAGACGATGCGCCAGGGCCGGATCGTCTGTGAGCCGTTGCGGACTTGCGACTGCCTCATCGACGTCGGGGATGATCCCGTTCCGCCACCGCCGCAACTCGTATCGAGACACGCGGAAGCGCGCGAGACTGCGGCTACCGACTGGTCCTTCAAATGCCACTCCGCGCGCCGCGCCCTCGGCATCCTGGATCGGCCAGGAGACCTCGATAACGAAACGACCCTCGGGCACGCGCACCTCAAGCGCCGAGTGATACAGATCGAGAGTCTGCCGCCCATCCATACGCGCGCGGATCGCCTCGTAGATGCGCCCGTTCAAGCGAACGAACCAGCCCCCAGCTCCGAGCGGCAGCCAGTACAGATCGATTCCTCCATGGGAGGTAGCCCGCGCGATCGAGTCCTCCCGATCCGATCCGGAGACAGCGGAGACACCCATGTCACACCTTCACTGGCTCCGAGCTGTGCTGACGGAGGAACTCTCCGATCGATCGGTGCACCGCCGGATGGCTCCCCAGCATCAAGTGACCGCCCCGGTTGACCGTGAGCATGCGCCCGGAAGGGATCTGCCGGGCCATGGCGACCGCCGCAGAGTACGGAGGACCCGGGTCGTCCATGGCGTGGATGACCATCGTGGGGACCGAGATTTGGGATAGCTCGATCTCGTTGATGCTCGGATTCGACACGAACGCATCGAAGACCTCTCCGGTCACACGCAGCGCTCCGGGAAAGACGTTCTGCGTCGCTCGTCGGAGCTTCGCTTCGTCCTCCTCGGTCGGTCGAACGCCTTCCGGGACACTCAGTACTTGGCTCAACCGTGCCATGAGGCCAGGCAGATACGTGATGACGAACCACAGGACGGGATCGCTTCCGAAGATCGCTCGGAAGACCGGTCTCGGTGGCATCCCCTTGGCCTGGTGTGGGCCGGGGACATTCGCTGACACCAGCAAGAGTGCCCGCGTTCGATCCCGGTGACGGAGCGCGAGATGCAGCGCGGACGTGCTTCCTGCCGACCCTGCGAGCACCAAGGCTCGCTCCACGTGGATCGCATCGAGCAGCGCGGAGAACGCATCAGCCTGCATCTCAGGCGTCGCGTCCTTCGGCATCTCGGAACCGAGATAGCCGAAGCGCGAGGGCACGATCACCCGGTAGCCGTCGGGAACGAGGTCGTCAGCGAGTGCTTGAAGACCTCCGTCGGCGCCCTGCGTGATGCCGTGGATCACGAGCACTGTGGGGCCGTCTCCTCGGTCGATGTACTCGACCTTCCCGAACGGGGTATCGATGACCGCACGTTCTATAGTCCTCAGCCTTCGCTCGGCAGTTCGCATATCGTTCTGATACCGATCGATGATCCGCATCAGAATCACCTCCCCTTCGAGCCGAGTCGCTCACGCGCCGACCATGGTCTTCGTCGGCCAGGTCAGCCACACCATGCCGACGATCAGTGCTGCGTTGACTCCTTCGATGAACAGGTACCAGGGGTTGAAGTACGCAACCATGAGGCCGAAGGAGGTCGCCAGTCCGATCGCGGTGACGCTTCGCCACCACCCAGCGTGCGCCCAGAGGCCCAGGCCCCCTGCCATCAGGATCGCAGCAGCAGCAACGGCGAGGACGACGGCTACCGTCTTCTGGTCACCGAGCAACCACGAGTGATCGGGATCGAACGGCGCCTTCTGGTCCGCGGGCTTCGGCATGAGCCAGATCGCCAGGTGCACCAGACCATGTGCGATAAGAAATGCGATGAAGAGGAACCGCCACATCGTTGTCACCCCTCTCTGATCAGAACTGCCTCTGCTCTGGCTGTCGCCGGTGAGGGCGCGCCCTGCCACTCGACGATCGTCTCGACACCCCGCGCTTCGAGCCACACGACGAGATCGCGCACACCGGCGATGCATCCGTCATCGAGGTAGCACGGAGCGATGATCTCCGCCCGGTTGATCCCATCCTCGAGCTCGATGTCCAGCGCTTCCCAGACACCAACCCAGTCCGGCTCGAAGTCGGGTAGGACGACCCGCAGATAGGGCCCGTTCGTCTGGATCACAAGGTCTCCTGACATCGCTCCCCCATTCCTCGTGCCTCCACGATGCTCGCTGGAAGCCCACGCAGGAGGGGCCGAACGGCCCCGGTTGATAGGGACGGACGTCCGCCGGATGAGGTCAGTCTCCGATAGAGCGCAGCTCGGCGGCGATGCCGTCGGTCCATGCCCGGATCGCGTCCCAGTCGCGGAAGTCGCCGTCCGGAGCCTTCACGGCTTTGACGATCATCCGTTCACCGAAGCCGAGCTTGCTACGGTCCAGGGCACCGAAGAAGATCCGGTGATCGATCGGGCCGATCAACCCACGGAGCTCCGGGAGCTGTCGCGGCTGCTCCTCGTCGTCCTGGACCTCCTCGCCGAGTGGACCGCTGCTGAACAGCCACACGGGGCGCTCCGCGAGTGGCTCGGCGTGTCGATGAGCGAACTCGACGGCCTCCTTCATCCATGAACCCGCATACACCGCGCTCCCCAGCACCACGGCCTCGCACTGCCCGAGGTCGTGAACCTCGCCGACCGCTTGTACATCGGCGGACGCGCCGAGCTCGCTCAGGCGATCCGCGATCGCCCGGGCGATCCCCTCGGTGGAACCGTGCTTGCTCGCATATGCCACCAGGACCGTCATGGATACCACTCCTCTCGCCGCCGTGTGAAGCTAGCTCGTGCGCCCCACTCAGGCCATCCCCCGTTATCGGGGTCGCCCACGCCGGAGGAACATCGCCGCGGTCGCCGCGGCGAATCCGGCGGCCAAGACGACCCCCTCAGGGGGGAATGCCTTCACGCCGGCGACATCCGCGTTCGCCTGGAACTCGCCGGCGACCAGCAGATTCACCTGATAGATCGCTCCCATGACGAGCATCGTCGGGCCGAACACGAAGCCTCCGGTGGTGCGCCGCCACAACAGGACTCCGGCCATCACGAGCGCCGGCACGAGGAGCGACGTGTCGATCGCGAACACGAGGTGGATCCCGTCGAGCGGGATGTCGGCCATCAGCTCACCGGTGATCGCGAAGCGGATCGCGAGGAACACCCAGAGCCCGCCCAGGACCGCTCCCACCACCGCCAGCAGTCCCCCGATCCACCTGGTTCCCTTGACTCCCCGGAACCGATCGGCGATCGCGTCCATGTCGACGCTGGCCACCGCAAGCACGAGCGTGATGATCGACAGCGAGAACAGTGCGATGTGCAGCACGAAGATGTCGTTGAACTCCGCTCCGAACGCGAAGTACGCGTAGTTGTAGACCGAGTACGCGAGCACACCGAGCCAAACCGCTTGCGCGGCCTGAGAGCCGCGTCTGGCGAACACGAGCGATCCGAGGAGGACGGGAACAGCGACCGCGAGGGTCGTCAGATCCCCACCTCGGAGCGCCTCTCGCGCCCAAGCTCCATCGGTGTACAGTCCGTCGATCAGCAACCCGGCCGCCGATGCGATCACCATCAGGATCGCGATCGCGACGGAGAGCCGGAACGCGTTCCGCAAGGGCTTCCGGAGGCTGTGACTCCCTATGTCCCGCATCAACGGTCGCTGACCGTTCTCCTGCACGACCTTGGTCTCCATCGTGCTCACCCCTTCACCGATCGTGGTGATACAAACGCTAGGGCCGGCTCGAGCGCGAGCGAGGGACGATGGTCCCGGCGCGAGCAGGACCACCGGGTTGCCGTCGATATCCCTTCACCCCTTCCTTCGGCCTGGCATCATCCGGGGAACGTCGTCACATCGTGGGTCCGATCACGCGTCGCGGGACGGACCGGGAAGGATTCCCGTGCGAGAGGTCACGTTCGCGCCTCGTTCGATCAGCCAACTCGAGAGCGCGGCTCGCCCGAGAGACCTCGATCGGTTCCGACGGGCGGGAGCGACCGCCGCCGAAAGCCTCGACGGTCACTCCATCTGGCACGTCAACTCCACGGCCGATGGAGGAGGGGTTGCCGAACTCCTCCATCAACTCCTCGGCTACGTCACCGGCTTCTCGATCCGATGCCGATGGTTGGTCGTCGAAGGCGACCAGGATTTCTTCTGGGTGACCAAGCGGATCCACAATCGGCTCCATGGGTCGATGGGTGACGGCGGCCCCCTCGGGAGCCCGGAGCGCGAGGCGTACATGCGGGTCCTCCGGCACGAACAGGCGCCTCTCATGGACGAAGCTCGTCCGGGCGACGTCGTGATCCTCCACGATCCGCAGACGGCAGGCCTGGTCGCTCCCCTCGTGGATTCCGGGATGCGTGTGGTGTGGGTCTGCCACGTCGGTGTCGACACACCTGATGACGTCGTCCGCTCCGCGTGGGACTTCCTCCGAGACGACGTCCGACCCGCGCATGCGTATGTCTTCTCGCGCCGGGCGTACGTCTGGAAGGGACTCGATCGCCCGAAGGCGACCGTGATCCCTCCCTGCATCGACCCGACCTCCGCGAAGAACGTCGAACTCCCGCATGGAGAGCTGGAAGCCATCTTGGGATCCGCCGGAGTCGTCGCGACCACCGGCCAACCTCGAACCGTCCGAGTGGAGCTTCCCAACATCGGCGCGGTTTACGTGCGGAACCGTGCCAGCGCGATCGAGGAAGCGCCGACCCCGGCGGGCGTGCCCCTCGTCGTGCAGATCTCCCGGTGGGATCGATTGAAGGACCACGTCGGGGTCCTTCGGGGTTTCGCCCGACACGTTCGGCGAGACCTGGATGCGCACCTGCTGCTCGTCGGACCGGCGGCAGCGTCCGTCGCCGACGACCCCGAGGGCGCGGAGGTCTTCGCCGAGATCCTCGCTGGATGGGGCCGGCTGCCCGCCCGAGAACGGGCAGCCGTTCACGTGCTGAGCCTCCCCGTCGATGATCGGCTCGAGAACGCGCTCGTGGTGAACGCGCTCCAGAGGCAGGCAGAGGTCGTGGCCCAGAAGAGCCTGGCCGAGGGATTCGGGCTGACAGTGGCGGAAGCGATGTGGAAGGAGCGTCCGGTCGTCGGCAGCCTCGTCGGCGGGATCGTGGATCAGATCGTCGATGGCAGGAGTGGTCTGCTCGTCGACCCGACCGACCTCCGGGCGTTCGGCGGCGCCGTGTCCTCGTTGATCCGTGACGCCGGGTTCGCACAAGCGATCGGGCACGCCGCCAGGCAGCGCGTCCGCGCTCGGTTCCTTCCCACCCACTTCCTCGGAGCCCATCTCGAGCTCGTCGATCGGATCGTGAGCTAGGGAGACGAAACGCGGACGCGAGCGTCGACGACCACGGCTCGCGTCTCCCCCACCAGGACCGGGTTGCAGTCCATCTCCCGGATCACGTCGTGACCGGAAGCGAGAGCGCTCACCCGAAGAACGAACTCCTCCAACCCGGCAACATCCGCGCGTGGCGCGCCCCGGTACCCGTCGAGGAGCGGGAAGGTGGCGAGCGAACGAACCATCTCGCGAGCGGCGACGTCGGTGACCGGCGCCACCCGGACGGCGACGTCCTTGAGCAGTTCCGCGATCGTGCCACCGGCGCCGCACGCCACGATCGGCCCGAAGACGTCATCGTGGGTGATCCCGACCAGCATCTCGACGCCCTCCGCCATCTGCTGGACCGTGAAGCCTCGCAGGGGCTGGCCGAGTGCCTGGATCCGGTCCCGCATCGCCGTCGCTTCTGCGGTGACCTCCGCCTCCCCCTGGATGCTCAGTCGAACACCGCCCACGTCGGTCTTATGGAGGGGACCGATCGCCTTGAGGGCCACGGGTCCGCCGAGCTCCGCCGCGTGCCGGCCGGCTTCCTCGGGTGTCCTGGCAACCTTCGAGTTGACGAGAGGGATGCCGTAGCAAGCGAGCACCTGGTCGACCTCGTCCGGCTCCAGCCAGCCGGTGCCCCGGGAAAGGGCCGAGGCCAGGATCGCCTCGGCTTCGTCCGGTCGGAGATCGGTGAAGGTGGGTACGGAGCCGGGGGGTCGCTCCCGCCACCGGCCGTAGTCGACGGCTCGAGCGGCGGCGATCGCCGCCTGCTCGGGGAACGCGAAGGAGGCGAACAGGCTCCGGCCCGTGTCGGGATCGATCGGGATCTTCCGCCCGGACATGAAGGTCGTGAGGACGGGCGTCCGTCCCTCCAGCCGTCCGATCGCCCGCCCGATCGCACGAGCCACGTCGTCGGCGTGCTGCTCGAGGGGCGGGATGTAGATCACGATCACCAGGTCGATGTCAGGATCCTCGGCGACCGTGACGATCGCCCGCTCGAAGTCCTCGTCCTGCGCCGATGCGATCATGTCCACGGGATTGCCCGTCGACGCCTCTGACGGCAGGAACGTGCGGAGCGCCTCGACGGTCGGCGCGGTAAGCGGTGGCAGAACGAGCCCGTTCGCCTCGCACGTATCGGCGCAGAGGATGCCGAGTCCTCCGGCGTTCGTCACGATCGCGACGCGGTTACCGGGCGGTGGGGGCTGTGTGGCGAGCAGCATCCCCACGTCGAACATCTCTGAGAGCGTGTCCATGCGGATCACGCCGCTCTCCCGGAACAACGCATCCACCGTGAGGTCCGATGTCGCCACGAGGGCTCCCGTGTGCGACCCGGCGGCCCTCTGCCCTGCCTGCGTCCGTCCGCTCTTGACCGCCACGATCGGTGTGCGCTTCCCGATCCGGCGGGCGAGACGCGAGAACCGCCTGGGGTTCCCGAAGGACTCCAGGTAGAGCAGGACGACGTTCGTTCGTGGGTCCTCGGCCCAGTAGCTGAGCAGGTCGTTCCCCGAGATGTCCGCCTTGTTCCCGACTGACACGAACGAGGACAGGCCGATCCCCCTCCTTCTCGTCTCGCTCATAACGGCGAGGCCAACCGCGCCGCTCTGCGACAGGAATCCCACCGTGCCGGGATAGGGGGCGATCGATGCGAACGTGCCGTTCAGGGCGACCTCCGGGTCGGTGTTGATCACCCCCATGCAGTTCGGGCCGACGAGTCGCATCCCCCATCGGCGGCACACGTCGACGAGCTCCCGTTGCCGGCTCGGACCCTCGCCTCCCGTCTCTCCGAACCCGGCCGAGATGACGACGAGCCCCCGCACGCCTTTGCGGCCGCACGCGTCCGCGACCTCGATGACGAGCGGCGCCTTGACGGCGATGAACGCGACGTCGACCGGACCGGGAACGTCCTCGATCGTCGGATACGCCTTCACACCCTGCACCGCCGGCGCCGACGGGTTCACCGGATAGACGGTCCCCTGGAACGGATGCGTCAGGAGGTTCCGAAGGAGACGCCCCCCGATGCTCTCCTCGTCCCTCGAAGCCCCGATCACCGCCACGTTGTCCGGGGAGAGGATCGACCGGACCGCGTTCGCCGCCGCCGTGGCCTCCCGTTCCTCGAAGTGCACGGCCGCCTCCTCGGTGGGTGCGGTCGCGATCTCGACCGAGACGGCTCCCGGTTTCGCGTGGATCGAGATGGGGAACCCGCTCTGTCGGAACACCTGGATCATCCTGTGGTTCTCGGGGAGCACCTTCGCCTCGAGGATCATGATCCCCGCGTCGAAGGCGGCCGCGACCAGGTTTCCGACCAACAACGAGCCCAGTCCCGACCCCTGGAGCTCGTCCGCCACGCTCACGCTCAGCTCGGCTCGGGTGGCGTTCTCGCGGATGTACTGAGCCCCTCCGATGACCGTGCCGCCATCCTTCCCCGTGAGGGCCAAGAGCGTGAGGTGGTTCGGAGCGTCACCGTGCACCGCCTTCGTCGCGACTTCCGTCACATCGATCGACGTCGTCCAGAACCGGAGGCGCCTGGTCTCGTCCGACAGCCCGATCAGGTAGTCCTCGACCTGGGCCTGATCCTCTGCCCGCGCCGGTCGAAGGTGAACGGTTCGGCCGTCACGGAGAACGACTTCCCCCTCGAGTTGCTTCGGCGGCGTCGCGTTCATACGCGGCAACCGTAGCCCCGCCTCGCACGCCTGTCAGGCGAACCCGAGGCGACGATCGTGTCGAGGATCCGCCCGCTCAGCCGCGACTGGCTCGAAGGAGCCGTCGAGGTGTCGAGATCCCTCGCCGCTCCAACTCCGGCTGCAGGACGAGGAAGACTTCGGCCGTGGTCAGCGCATCATCGAGCGCGTGATGCGGGCGCTCGACCGGGACGCCGAGCCGATCGGCGACGGCGGTAAGCGAGAAGTCCTGATCGTGACCGTCGCCTGTCCGCTCCACGAGGAGCGCGAGCCGGAGGACATCGACGATCTGCTTCCGCCACCACGACGACCGGCGCCCGAACACCCTCGCCAGGAACGCCGCTTCGATCTCCGCTGCCCACGCGAGCACGTACCGTCCCGCCAGGGCATCGTACAGGTCGTCCACGACCATCCCGAGAGCAGACGCCTCGTCCAGATCCACCGGTCGCAGACCGTGCACCGCGATCGACGCGTGCTTCAGCGGACGCTCGGGCCGGACCTCGCGGTACGTCGAGCGGCCAGGGAGGATCCTCCCTCCCTCGATCGGGACCACGCCGAACGAGATGATGTCGTCCCCGTCGAGGTCGAGGCCGGTCGTCTCGAAGTCGAGCGAAGCGTACGCGGCCCGTCGCCAAGGCCCGCCTCCGATCCCTCGAGGACGCGCGGGATGAGCGTTCATCGGTGGCGCAGGCCGTAGGTGGTCGACAGCAAACGTTGACCTGCCGTGATCAGCTTGAAGGCCTCCCGCAGGCTCCTCCGTGTCAGCGGGCCGAGGAGACGGGGATCGACCTGGTCGTCCGCGGGGTCACCGGCGCGGAGCTGACGCACCTGGTGCCGCAGCCTGATCCGCCATAGGAGGCGGAACGCCTCCTCGAGCCCGACGGCGAGGTCGGGATCCAGCGCGCCGAGGGAGGAGGCAGCGCGGAGTCGGTCGATCGTCCTGTTCGATGCGACCCCCGACGCGACCGCGAACGTCCGGGCGAGGTTCGTGATCGGCGTGATCCCGCCGTGCTTCACATCGAGCGTTCCTGCCCGCGAGCCGTCCGACCCCACGAGGGATCCCCGGAAGAAGCCCGTCGGGGGCCGGAGGTCCAGAGCCGACGAGGCCAGCTTCCGGACGAGCCATCCCTCGGCCGCTGCCGTCCGCACCAGCTGATCGATCGTCGCTTCGATATCGAGCCCGCCCGCGACCCGGCGGTAGTCGAGCGCGATGTTCGAGAACGCCGTCCCTCCGACGTCGGACAGAGCCAGTTGTTCGCGGAACGTCTGCACCCACGTCTCCCGATCCGCTCGCCACGCGGCGGACTCGGCCATGACACCGCCTCGGCATCGTGGGATCCCGGCCTCGGCCAGCCCGTCGGTCACTCGTCGCGCGAGCCGTTCGAAGTACGCATCAGCCTCCTCCGGAGGCACATCGGATGCCCCGAAGACCAACGCGTGGTCCTGGTCCGTCACGAGCGACTGCTCGTGACGGGCCTCGCTCCCGAGGGCGAGCCAGGCCAAGGGACCTGGCGGGTCGCCGATCTCGGCGATCGCGACATGGATCAGGCGCCGAGTGGTGGCGTCGATCGCGCTCGCGATGACGTGCCCGACGTCGACGGGGTCGGTCTCCATCTCCACCAGCGGGATCACGACGGCGGGAAGCTCGGACATCCGGGCGGCCACGTCGTCGGTGGTCTCGGCACGATCGAGGGCTCGAAGGAACGTGAACGGCGCGCTCCGCTCCAGTCCGATCAGATCGGTATCGGAGACGACACCGACGATGCGTCCATCCGCAGCCGTGACCGGCAGGTGGTGGATCCCGTGCTGCAGCATCAGCCGGAGGGCCGCGTCCGCCATCGCGTCGTCGCGCACGGTGATCACGGGTGAGGTCATCACCTGGGAGACGGCTGCCGTGAGATCCCTCCCCTCGGCCACGACCTTCGTCCTGAGGTCTCGATCCGTGACGATGCCGAGGAGATCATCCCCACGGACGAGGATCGACGAGATCGCTTCCCGCGCCATCGTCGTTGCTGCCTCCCTGACGGAGACGGTCGGGGCGCACCCGATCGCCTCCCGGTGCAGGACCGTCGAGAGCGGGACGGGAGGGCGAGCCATCCGTTCCGTCTCCGAGGACAGCGCCACCTGCCTGCTGCGCCGCGCGAGGCCGCGAGCGAGGAACTCGATCCCCGATCGTGTGCCGATCACGTCCTCGGCGACCTGCCGCTCGATCAGGTAGCAGATCGTGTCCTCGAACGCTCGAACGCTGAACGTCGGCGGGAGCCCGGCGACGAGGGAGGGATGGCCGAACATCTCACCTTCCTCCAGGAGGTCGATCACGACCTCATCGTCGAGGAGCTCCACTCCCCCGGTCCGCACCACGTAGAGGAACCTCGAGGGCGGTCCCCCTTGCTGCAGGATCGTCGTTCCCCGGGGGAAGAACTCGATCTCGGTCGCCGCGCAGACCCGTTCCAGGGCGTCCGGCTCGAGGGAGTCGAAGGGCGGGAAGCGAACGAGGAAGGTCTCGACCTGCATCCTGCGGAAGTATCACCCACGGCCGATCCTCCGGCTGAGCGTGCCGTGGCGACCGACCTCGCGAACACGGGACCTTCGACACCTTCGGACCCTCATCCCATGAGCAGACTCGGGATGAGACCCGGACAGCCGGGCAGGGAGGCACTCCGATGACCGCGTTGACCCGAACCAAACGGCCCCACGTCGATCTTCCGCTCCCACCGCCTCCCGCGAGCACTCGTCGCGGATGGATGGCGGGGTGGACGGGAGGACTCCTCGCGCTCCTCGCGTTCGGTGTTGCCATCTGGTGGGGAGCGACGACCTACCTCGGCATGGTCGACGACCTCGCCGCGCTTCGACGGGTCACGATCCCCAGCACACAGGTGGTCGTGCTCGATGCAGGAACCCAGGTGGTCTCCGTGGAGAACGATCGGCAAGCTGCGGCCTCCGACCTGCGCTTCACCGTCGTCGGTCCGGATGGGATCGCCGTGCGGGTCGATCCTTACGACGGGGATCTCCGCTACGACGTCCCCGATCAGCCCGGTCGGGTCGGACGCGGCGTTGCGACTTTCGAGGCGGCTACCGCAGCCCGCTATACCGTCCGCGTGGACGGCCGCGCCACGAGCGGCGCGGTGGTGGCGATCGGCGAGGACGCGGCGCGAGCTGCGCTCCCGTCGTTCCTCGGCGCGCTCGGTCTGATGTCCGCCTCCATCGTCGGAGGCGTGGTCGTCCTCGCTCTGAGTGTCGCCCGTCGGGGAGGTGTCCGATGACCGCATTCACGCGCACCCGCGCTCCCGCCGGCCCGAGCATCGTCTCCGTCCCCAGCCGGTCCGGCCCGGCCGGTCGGAGAACGACCCGTGTCCCGATCGGCGCGGTGGGAGCGGTGGCGCTGTACGCCCTCGCCGCCCTCGTCGTGCTCCCGGACGGCGGACCATCGCTCCGCGCGCGTCTCGTGATCGGGGCCGCTCTCCTCGCCTCGACAGCACTCGTCGTGGCGGCCTTCCGACGGGCACCCGCGCGCTCGCGAGGCGCGCTGATGCTCCTCATCGGCTTCACGATGATGGCGGTGGCCGGGGGCGTCGTCGCCAAGCGATTGGTCGGTGACGTGTCGCCGGTCGATCTGCTGGGGGCGGCTGCTTCGACGGCGGGAGTCGTCCTCGTGGTCCTCGGGTGGCGACTGAGCCTGGCCGGCATCGCGGCAAGGTGGGCGCGGGCCACGATCGCGATCGTGTCGACGCTGTTGGTCGCGCAATTCGTTCTCCTGCCCGCGGGAGTCGCGCTCGACGTCACGAACCGTCCTCGCCCCACGGGATCGAGCCGGACCCCGGTGGACGTCGGCCTCCGGTTCGAAGACGTGCGCATCCGGAGCGGCGACGGGACGCTCCTGTCCGCGTGGTGGATCCCGCCCGAGAACGGTGCGGCGATCGTGCTGCTCCCGGGGTCGGGGTCGACGAGACACGCCGTGCTCGACCACGCAGCTCTCGTCGCTCGGCACGGGTACGGGGCGCTCCTCCTCGACTGGCGGGGCCACGGCGAAAGCGAGGGTCGGAGAATGGAGTTCGGCTGGGGAGCCGAGGCCGACGTCCGCGCCGCCGTCTCCTTCACCCTGAGCAGGCCCGGCGTCACGCGAGGTGTGGGTGTCCTCGGCCTATCGCTCGGAGGCGAGGTCGGTCTCGCAGCGACCGCGCTCGATCCCCGGATCGACGCGGCCGTCGTCGAAGGCGTCTCCGCACGCTCGTGGGCCGACTCGCAGCTGGAGCCCAACCCTCACCCCGTTGGCTACGTCAACCAGTGGCTGATGTTCGTGCTCGTAGACGTTCTGGCCCCCGAGCCTCGACCGCTCCCCCTGATCGATCTGGTGGCCGAGATCGACGCGCCGGTCCTGATGATCTCCGGTGCTCCGTCGATCGAGCGGAAGCTCGATCCCGTGTACACCGACGCTGCCCCCGACGTGATCACGCTCTGGTCGCTCCCGGACACACCCCACACGCAGGCGCTCCAGACGCATCCGGTGGAGTACGAACGGCGTGTGATCGCCATGTTCGACGGATCCCTGCTCGGAGACGGTTCGGGGGCCCGGAACGGATGAGGGGCCGAAGGTCCCTCCCGAACAGGGGCACCCGGCCGTACGCGCCCCTCGGTATCCCGTGGATTCTTGGGTCATCCGAACAAGGAGGTGGGATTGATGGAAACGATCGAGAGAAAGGCTCTCGACATCCCGGCGCTGGAGCGGCTGGAGCCGATCCACACCAAGGGATTGCAGCGGGTCTTCGGAGCGCTCCGACTCCTGATGGGTTGGACCTTCCTGTGGGCCTTCCTCGACAAGGCCTTCGCCCTCGGATTCTCGACGGGCCGGGTCCTGAACGAGGCGGGGCAGACGGTGAAGATCGACTTCTTCGGTCCGGACGCGTGGATCAACGGAGCCAGCCCCACGGCAGGCGCCATCGGCTTCGGGCTGAAGGGTCCCTTCGCCGACAACATCCAGAGCATCACGAGCTTCCAGATGACCCAGGCCGGTCCGCAGGTGGCCGGCTGGATCGACTGGGTGTACATGGTGTCTCTCCTGCTGATCGGCCTCGGTCTGATCAGCGGCGTGATGACGCGGCTCGCCGCGGTGGGCGGCATCGTCTGGATGGCGACCTTCTACCTGGGAACCGCGATCTGGCCGGAGCACAACCCGTTCGTGGACGATCACTTCGTCTACGCGATCATCCTCGTCGGGCTGATCCTCGCGAACGCCGGCCGCTACTACGGCCTCGGCAAGGTCTGGCAGCGGGTCGGGTTCGTGCAGGATCGGAGGTACCTGTACTGATCGATCCAAGGCGAGCGAAGGCGGGGCTTCGGCCCCGCCTTTCTCGCGTCCTCCGGAAGTCCCGGACGTCATGGGTCATCCGGCCGGGGACACGCTCCACATCCGAACCTACCGTCGGGGCAGAAGCAAGGGATGGAGGCGGCAACGATGGAGAACGAGACGATCAAAAGCGACGATCTGCGTGGGCTGGCCCGGTCGAGGCTCGTCAAGCGCCGGGAGTTCACCGCGCACCTCGCCGCATACGCACTCGTCAACGTGTTCCTCGTAGCGATCTGGGCGTTCACCGGCGCCGGCTTCTTCTGGCCGGTGTTCCCCATCTTCGGGTGGGGCATCGGCGTGTTCTTCCACGGCTGGGACACGTTCTCGGAGCCCCTGTCGGAGGATCGCATCGACCGAGAGGTCGAACGGCTTCGCAGATCTGCAGCGGCACGGTGAGCAGCGCACCGCACGGAAGGAGGAAGTCGTGGGGACCCGCATCGATGTTGCCGCGATTCCGAAACCGATCGACGTCGGGCCGGAGATGGAGGCGCTGGAGCGCTTCTTCCGACCTTGCACGTGGGAAGGCACGATCCACGAGGGCGGCATGGGGCCTGGCACACCCGCCATGCGCGGTGTGGGACGTGGCGTCGTGGAGCCGATCCAAGGTGGCCGGTGGATCGCCGGCGACTTCGAACAGGATCAGTTCCTCGAGGACGGCTCGTTCGTCCTGAGATGGCAGCTCCACTGGTCTCGGGGTGGGACCCCGAGCACGGCGAGTAACCGGGCGTCGATGGTCGACAACTACGGACACGCCGACGTGTACCGCGGACACATCGATGGCGATCGGCTCGTGTTCGAGTCGATGCCTGGCTCGGAGCACTCCGTTTCACATGGGATGCGTCGGATCCCACCGTCACCAGGTGGCGGAACGAGCTGGCGCTCGAGGGCGGCGCCTGGTTCCTCATCGAGGAGTACCCGATGGTGCCGGCCTGAAGGTCAGGGGATCGAGAACGCTGGTGCCGGCATCGCCATTGCGCATCTCAAATCGAGGGCTTCCGTCGTCCCCGCCGCGAAGAACGCGGCCACCATGCCGGGGAGGCACCCGATGTGGCCGACGGTGTGGCCGTAACCGCGAACCGGGACCGTGAGACTGTTCGCGAGCTCGAGAGGAGCGTCCACCACGTTCTCCGGCGGGTCTTGCGGATCCGCGGTTCCGTTCAAGAGCAGGACGGGAGTCGTCGACCGGACGGGTCCCTCCTCCCACGACCGGGAGGATCTCCGCGGCATCATGCTGCAGACCAGGCCGACGTTCCTCGCGAACCCGACCTGGGATCGTCCCAGGTAGCTGTGCCGACCCAGCCGCGCGACGTCGCGCACGTCGTACTCGGCCCATGGCTCGGAACAGAAGATCGACCACAGCATGAGTTGGCGGAACAGGCTCGCCGTCGGATCGGACCCGACGATCCGCCCTGCGATCGCCTCTGCGTCGCCTGAGGCAGCGAGGTGGACCATGGCCGGCACCTCGCCGCTCCGACTCTCCGTGAGCAGCTGGTGGATCAACTCTGCGAAGGCGTCGGCCGTCACGACCACCTGCTCGCCAGTAGCGGCGTTCGTGACGTCAGTTCGAACGGGCCGGGCGGCGAGCTCGTCCATCACGGTCTGGAACTCGCTCTCGACGTGAGGGAACGCGTTCCGGCACGGATCGTCGCTATCGCATCGAGCGAAGACCGCATCGAGCGCCGCTTGGCTTCGCGCCGCGATGAGCTCGAGGACCGGGACGTCCAGCAGCGTCCCGCCGTCCAGCACGACCGCCCGCGCATGCTCGCCGTGTTGGCGAAGGTAGTACTGCGCCAGCGTCGCTCCGTACGAGCTGCCGTACAGGTTGACCGTGTGGTATCCGAGCGCCGAACGGACATCGTCGAGATCGTCTGCGGCTTGCCATGACGTGTAGAAGCGGGGATCAGCGTCCGTCTGCCCGAGGGCCTCTCGGATCCACGCCGCCGCCGCTTCTCGCTGTTGCGCCGGGAGAGCCCCACGACGTTCGGGAGCTCGGGTCCGACCAGCGGCTCGGATCGTCCCGTGCCGCGCTGATCGACCAACACGATGTCCCGCGTCTCGTGGACCCCGGGGAAGATCGTCGCCGCTGCGGCCCACGACTCGGTCGCTGCCCCGCCGGGGCCGCCGGCGAGGAAGAACACGGGGTCGGCCTCGCTCCCCGGCCCTGCTGCCGGGATCACCACGACACTGAGGCTGATCTCCCGGCTGGACGGCACCGCCCGGTCCTCAGGCACGCGGAGACTCCCGCAGAACGCCCTCGTCCCCTCCACGGTGCACGCGTCCATCCGTTCTCCGCCGAGAAAGGTCGCCCCCATCGTGGAGACGGATGGTTCCGGGGCCTCCTTCGGAGCGGAACACGCACCCGTGACGAGCGCCGACGCGAGGAGGGCCGCCAGGACGCGGCCGATCCTCGCGCCGTGGACGTGAGGGGCTCTCATCTCTCGCTGCTTACCCGACGACGGTCACTCGCCTGAAGATCGCGAGAGCACGACCTTCAATGCTCCCGTGTCGCCCGCTCGCGAGAAGGTGTCGTAGGCATCCAGGAACCCGTCCATCGGGTATCGGTGGGTGACGAATCGACCGACGTCGAGCTGCCCGGATCGGATGAGCCTGAGGAGCGTTGGCGTCGAGTAGGTGTCGACGAGCCCGGTTGTCACCGTGACGCCCTTGATCCACAGGTCCTCGAGATGGAGCGTCGCCGGCCTTCCGTGAACGCCAACGTTCGCCACGACACCACCCGGCCGTACGAGACTCGTGCACAGCTCGAAGCTCTCCGGGACCCCAACTGCCTCGATCGCTGTGTCCACACCGAGCCCTCCGGTGATCTCTCGGATCCTCTCGACCGCGTCGTCTCGCTCGTTGTTCACGAGGACCCCGGCGCCGAACAGCTTCGCGGCATCCAGCCGGGAATCTGCGATGTCGATCGCCACGATCTGGCTCGGCGAGAACAGCTGCGCGGTGAGGATCGCTGCGAGTCCGATCGGCCCCGTCCCGACCACCGCCACGGTGTCGCCCGGGCGGACCCGGCCGTTCAGCACACCGACCTCGTAACTCGTCGGGCAGATGTCGGCGAGCATCAGCACGGACTCGTCCGAGACGCCGTCGGGCACAAGGTGGGTGGACGTGTCCGCGAAGGGAACCCGGACGTACTCGGCTTGGGTGCCGTCGATCCGGTGTCCGAGGATCCAGCCTCCTCCGCCTACACACAACCCGTATCGGCCCTCCCGGCAGAATCGGCAGCGACCACACGCGGTGATGCAGGAGACGAGCACCCGATCACCGGGCGCGATCGTGGTCACGCCGGATCCGATCTCCTCGACCGTGCCGACAGCCTCATGCCCAAGGATCCGTCCCTCGGTCACGGCAGGCACATCCCCTTTCAGGATGTGGAGGTCAGTCCCGCAGATCGTGACGGCGTCGACCCTGATGATCGCATCGGAGTCCTCCTGGATGGTGGGAGCCGGCACCTCCTCCCATCCCTTGCTCCCCGGTCCGTGATAGACGATGGCGCGCATCGCGAACACCTCCTCCTCGTGGAACCCGGAACGGACGTCCACGGGTGATCAATATCGCCCCTCCATGGTGCGTATGGGAGCCGATGGTTCCGCGGGCCAGGTGTCCCCCACTCGTGGGGTCCAACGGACCGCCCTGCTCGTTGGCGTCGTCGTCGAGACCTCCGACCTCCTCATCGGCCCGGCCAGCGCGGGACCTTCGCCCCTCCTTCGTCGAGATCTGGTCGACGAGGCTTGCATCAAAGGAGGGAAGACCATGAGACGCGCGCTGGTGGTATTCGAATCGATGTTCGGGAACACGCAACAGATCGCAGGCGCCGTGGCAAAGGGGCTGTCGTCCTCTCTCCCTACGGTGATCCTCGAGGTCGGGGCAGCCCCCACCGTCCTTCCGGACGACGTCGACCTCCTCCTCGTTGGGGGCCCGACCCACGCGTTCGGTTTGAGCCGCACTGGGACGCGGGAGAACGCGATCCGACAAGCCGGAGGGCGGGTCGTGTCCGAAGGGATCGGGTTGCGCGAGTGGCTTGCGGCGCTCGCGCGAACCGGCGGGGGCGTGGCGGTCGCTGCGTTCGATACGCGGATCGCCAAGCCACGTGTCCCGGGCTCGGCCGCCCGGGCGGCGGAGAAGTGTCTGCGGAAACTCGGATTCCGGGTCGTCGCCGCCTCGGAGAGCTTCTACGTGGCGGGAACGGCTGGACCGCTCGTTGAGGGGGAGACGGAGCGCGCTCGGGCATGGGGCGAGAAGCTCGGCCAGGATGTGAGGGTCGTCCAACACCAGAGGACTCGACAGCAAGCTCAGGCAACGGAAACACGCAAGGGGAGAGTTAAGACCACTTCAACTCTGCAACTGCCCCGGTGACCGATTCTCCGCGGGTCGAACAGTTGGGCATAATGCAGCCGACCCTGTAACTAGAGGTGGCGAGCATGTCCGTGGAAGAGGATCACGTGAGAGGGATCATGAGTAGCCCGGTGGTTCATGTGGGCCCCGACGCCACGGTCGCCGAGGCACTCCGCACGATGATCGACCACGACATCGGTGCGGTGATCGTGGTCGACGAAGGGGCGGTGGTTGGCGTCTTCACCGAGCGTGATCTGACAAGGCGTCTGCTGGACGACGAGGATCTCCTCGATCGCAAGGTCGGCGAGGTCATGTCGACCCCTGTCACGACAGTGAACCCGGCCGACGAGGTGGTCTTCATCTTCCGCCTCATGACGGAAAAGGGGATCCGGCGACTACCCGTCATCGACGGTGGCCAGCTGGCGGGGATCGTGACCGAGCGAGACCTCCTCCGATGGGTTGACGCCGTCGCCGCGAGCCCACCAGCCTCGTAGCAGTTCCGGCACGGCTCGGAGGCTACTGACTGCGGCGAGAATCCCGAGGGGGCGATCAGGCTCGCCAACAAGATCCCGTTCGGCGCGACGACTGTCGCCGAGAGGCACAGCAACCATCCGGCCCCCCAGAGGTCCTCGTCTGATGGGACGGCAGTCAGCCGCTCGGGGGCGAGCCGCTAGTCCCACCGGGAGGGGGCTGGTTGGCCTTCATCTCAGGCGGAAGCGCCTCTACCGTTGAGGTGACGAGAGGGGTTGAGAAGCGATGGTCCAGGTGAATGGCGAGATCGTTATCGAGCGGCCCCTGGAAGAGGTCTTCGACTTCGTCGCGAACCAGGTGAACGAGCCCCAGTACAACCCGGAGATGCGCATCGCGAAGAAGACCACAGAGGGCCCGATCGGCGTCGGGACATCGTTCCACGCCGAGATGACCGGCAGGGGTCGGGTCGTCCCCATGACTATCCGGGTGACCGAGTTCGACAGGCCCAAGCGGATCTGGGAGAAGGTCGACATGGAGTCCATGGACCTCACCGGCGGCCTTACCTTCGAACCGTTCAACGACGGCACGAGGATGCGATGGCATTGGGACCTCCAGCCGCACGGCTTCCTGCGTGTCATGGGGTCGGTGGTTGGAAGTATGGGGCGTCGGCAGGAGCGAAGGATCTGGACGGGCCTCAAGAAGCTCCTGGAGAGCCGGGCTGGTCGGCATCAACCTCAAGGTCCGGAGCGCTAGGGACCACTCGGCGCCGGGTCCAGGAGTTCCGCCCGAGTCCTCGATGCCCCAACGAGGGAACGACACGACACCTAGGTCGGCTTGCTCGGATGGCCGAAGATGATGAAGATGCCGTCCGATGGATAGCTACGGTCCTTGCTCGAGACCCTCATGACGTTTCAAGCCGCCCGCGCATGTGTTCGGTGGGTTCGCGGAGGACGCGGTGCTCCACGGACCGTCGGTGAGATCACACGACGACGTCGACGTGCTGGTGGGCAGGGGGAGCTGGAAGCGCAGCTCGGGAACGCTCGCGCGATCGGGTTCTCATCACACGAGGTTCGATTCGAGCCGATCGAAGGGATGCCCATGGTCATCGGAGCCACCGACGGCAACCTGGACCTGAGATCAGCGTGTACGACCGGACGACAGATGGCATCGTGTTCTTCCATATCCCAGATCAAGATGGGCGCCTCTTTCGAGTCGACCTCTCGGACGGTGTCTTCGACTCCCCTGTGTCGGATCTCGATGGCATCGCCATGCGCACGGTATCGCCGCTCGCCCTGTATCAGATCCGCGCGGGAATCACGATGGCGGGAGGTGTCGGACCGCCTCGTCCGAAGGACGTCACCTCGCAGGAGGCGCTCCGCGCCAGGTTCTTCCCCGACGCATCGCCCGAGACCCTCCAACCAAGATGACGGAGGTGTGGCCCGACTGACGGGTGCTTGGCGGAGGAGCGCTGCAGGAGCAGCCTCGGCTTGTCCTGAACTCACACGGTCTCGAGCTCGGGCGGTGCCACCTCGAGGGGGTGACCCTCGACGGCAACCCGCGGCAGCGCCCGGTCGAGCCACCTCGGGAGCCACCAGTTGGCGTCGCCGAGAAGCTCCATCGTGGCCGGCACGAGCAGCATGCGGACGATCGTCGCATCGAGGAGCACGGCGATGGAGAGGCCGACGCCGAAGAGCTTGACGATGCGGTCGCTCTCTCCGATGAAGCTGCCGAACACCACCACCATGATGGCGGCTGCCGCGGTGATCACCCGTGCCGTGGACGCCAGGCCATCGGCCACGGAGAGTCTGCTGTCGCCGGTCCGCACGTATTCCTCTCGGATCCTGGACAGCAGGAACACCTCGTAGTCCATGGACAACCCGAAGAGGATGGCGAACATCATCATCGGTACGAACGGCTCGATCGGCGCGGGCTCGATGTTGATCACGTCCCCGAGCCAGCCCCATTGGAAGATCGCGGTGACGACACCGTAGGCCGCTCCGATCGAGAGGAGGTTCATCACCACCGCCTTGAGCGGAACCAGCAGGGACCGGAACACGAGCATCAGCAACAGGAAGGAAAGACCGAGCACCACACCGATGAAGAGCGGCAGACGCGCGGTGAGGTATTCGGAGAAGTCGACCGCGGCCGCCACCGCGCCCGAGACGGAGATGTCCAGCCCCGTTCCCTGTGTCGCGTTAGGCAGGACCTCGTCGCGTAGGCGATACACCAGGTCAGTGGTCGATTCGTCCTGCGGGGCGGTCGTCGGGAGGAGCCGCCACAACGCTGCCGTGGGCGCCTCGGGATCATTGGGGACCGCAGGGGTTACGAAGGCCGTGCCGGGGTCGGCGGCCAGGGCTTGGGTCACCGTTTCGAGGCTCGCGGGATCCGTCCCCTCGGGGATCTCGGTGCTGAGCAGCAGCGGCCCGTTGACGCCCGGTCCGAAGCCGGCTGCCAACAGATCGTATGCCTTGCGGGTGGTCGTCTCCTCCGGGTAGTTGCCTTCGTCGGAGAAGGCGAGCCGTTGGCTGAAGAAGGGGATCGCGAGCACGATGAGGATCGACGCGCCGCTGATCGCCGAGACCCACGGGCGGCGCTGGATGAAGCGGCTCCATCGGTAGGCGACCGTCTCGCGCAACGGTCTCGGCTTGCGGTGAGGGACCTCTCGCCGGAGCGGTCTGAACGCGAAGCTCACCAGGAGCACGACGGCGGCGAGCGCTATCCCGACGAGAGCAAGCGGCTGGATCGTGAGGGCGACGCCGACGAGACCCACCGCAACCAAGAGAGCGGTGATGAGTCCCCGCCATCGGGTCAATTCGATCCGTTGGCCGGCGAAGCCGAGGAGGGCGGGGAGCAGCGTCAACGAAGCGACCGCGGTAACGGCGACGACGGTGGCCGAGGCGGCGGCGAGCCCCGTCACGAACGCCAGCCCCATCAGGACCATGCCGAGCAGTGAGATGACGACCGTGGTGCCCGCGAACGCGACCGCTCGGCCGGCGGTATCGAGGGCAACGACGGTTGCATCCTCGATCGAGGCCCGCGCGTGCAGGTTCTCCCGGAATCTGGTCACGATGAAGAGCGCGTAGTCGATGCCGACACCGAGGCCGAGCATCACGGCGATCGTCGTGGCGAAGTCGGGGATCGACAGGACGTGGGTCAGGAATCCGGCGAGGATCGTTCCCACCCCGATGCCGGCAAGGGCGATGCCGACGGGGAGACCCATAGCGAGCACCGACCCGAACGCGAGGATGAGCACGATCATGGCGAAGGCCAGGCCCAGCAGCTCCGAGCTCGGCACTTCGAACTCGGCGAGGATCTGTCCCCCGATCTCGATCTGGACACCGGGGATCTCGGGGCTCAGCTCCCTGAGCTCCGCGCCGATGTCGGTCGCCTCCTCCAGCGTGATGTCACGAGGGAGCCCGATCTGGGCATACGCGATGAGGCCGGCGTCGGGACCCTGTGCGGCGATCTGCTGTGCTCCCTCCGGGGCGTACGGGCTGACGATGGTGATCCCCTCGATCTGGCCCGCTCTGTCGAAGAAGGCACTCATCGCCCGTTGTACTTCGGGGTCGGTGACGCCCTGCTCGGCGCGGAACACGATCGTTCCGCCCTCACCACCGGCGCTCGAGTCGGCGAAGTGCTCATCGAGGATGTCGAACCCGCGGCGGCTCTCCACATCGGGAAGGGTGAACTCCGTGCTATACGCGGTGCCGATCATGCCGCTGATGCCGCCGGCCACGATCAATACGGCCACCCAGAGCAAGACGACCTTGCCCCGGTTGCGGAAACACCAACGCCCGAGATCGGCAAACACGACTGCTCCTCTGAGACCGCTAGGAGGCTAGGAGGATAGTCGACCGCGCCGGCCTCGGAGATGGTTCTCGGCCGATCTCACCTGAACGAACCCTGGTGTGGTGTCGACCAAACCAGGGCCGAATCCGACCGGCGAGACGCTGGCCTGCCTCTCAGTGGCTTCGCCTCCCCGACCGCCAGTCAACCTCGGCAGGTGGAGGCCGCCTCCGGCGGGGGACTGACCCTACGAGATCCGGCTCGCGAGCTGTGTCCGTGACTTCACATCGAGCTTCAGGAACACCTTCCGGAGGTGGTACTCAACCGTGCTCGGGCTGAGAACAGTTGAGTGGCGATCTCTCGGTTGGTGTTTCCCCGCTGTGTCGATGAGAGGCATAGCGCCGTGTCGTGGGCTATCAGATTGGGCGCGAACGTGTACGACGTTCAACGGATGGTGGGTCACGCCAAGCCGAGCATCACCCTCGATGTGTATGGGAGCTTTGGGACACCAGCCAGCATGAACTGGTTGAGCGGATGGACGCAGCGATCCGTGCGGAGGCGAACGTTCAGCCTCCGGGGGAGGTCGTCCACATCAGTCGGTAGGAGCCGCCCTTAGTCCGGGTCTCCCCTCTGGCTGAGAGGCTTCCCCCACAGGTCTTGGTTCCGACCCGGCTCGCCGACCGGCCACGCCGGTTGCATGGCACCCTGACTTTAGCATCGCCGTCCGACACGCCCGAAGTTGGTTCCTAGGTGGTTCCTGCGCGACGGATCGTTGTCGGGTGGCGGGAGCAAACCCGCTGGTCAACCTGGTGGGCGCTGGAGGATTTGAACCTCCGACCTCTTCCGTGTCAAGGAAGGCCCCTCAAGGCTCTGACCAGCGCTTTCACAGGTAAGGGCATCTGCCGAAGTGTCACAAGACTACCGTCGAGTACCGCCCGTTACGGTCGGCTCCTTGACCTGGTGTTGACCACCAGAAGCCCGAGAACTACCCCGACTGCCAAGGCATACGCGGGAGGACGACCTGAAGGCCGTGTGTTAGCTATGGTGACCGACCCAGGTGCTGGGCTGAGAACCAAGGGGGGCCGTGCGAATCGGAGACTGCAGCCATCTAACCCTGATCGGTGCGGCGAACGCCATCGCTGTAGCGGGAGAGGAAGGCAGCCAACCACGTGACTGAGAAGCCACCGCCGGAGAGCCGGGCCGCGATGCCCGATCTCGTGGGTGTCGCCAGGCGGCGTTTCCTCCTCCCGCTGGCTCTTGCCCAGTTCATCTGCAGCTTCGCGGGCTCGAACATGAACGTGATGATCAACGACATCAGCGAGGAGCTGGACACGACGGTTCAGGGTGTGCAGCTCGCTATCACGCTGTTCTTGCTGATCATGGCCGTCCTCATGATCCCCGGCAGCAAGTTGACGGACCGCTGGGGCCGTAAGCGGTGTTTCCTTGGAGGCCTCATCCTGTACGGGATCGGGGCCCTGTTGAGCGCGCTTTCCCCCGGTCTCGGCGTACTGATCCTCGGCAACTCGGTCCTCGAAGGGGTCGGCACGGCCCTGTTGATCCCGCCCGTCTACATCCTCACGACGATGGCATTCAGCGATCTGACGTCTCGCGCCCGCGCGTTCGGGGTGATCAGCGGGTTGGGAGGAATCGGCGCCGCGGCGGGACCACTGATCGGAGGGCTCATCACCACGGCGATCAGCTGGCGCGCCGCGTTCATCTTCCAAGCCCTGGTTGTAGCCACGATCATCTTCCTGAGCCGCCGGATGGTCGATCCCGTGGCGCCTGATCCGACGCGGCCGTTCGACGTGGTCGGAGCGATCCTTTCGGCGGTCGGCATGTTCTTCGTCGTGTTCGGGATCCTGCAAGCCGACACCAACGCGGCGCTCATGGCCGTTCTCCTGGCCATCGGGGCCAGCTTCCTGGTCGCGTTTTTCCTCTACATCCGCTCGCGGGAGCGGGCCGGGAAGGAACCGCTGCTGTCCACCGGATTGTTCAAGAACCGGATCTCCAACCTCGGCCTGGTCACCCAGAACGTCCAGTGGCTTCTCCTCATGGGGACGTCGTTCGTCGTTTCGGTCTTCCTGCAGACCGTTCGCGGGTACAACGCCATCGAGACCGGGATGATCTTCACGGCGGCGACTCTCGGCATCCTGGTTTCATCCTTCGGTGCGGAGCGATTTGCCAAGCGTCGCACGCAGAAGACCTTGATCTTGGCGGGATTCGTCGCCACCGTGGCCGGCATCGCACTCTTGCTCAGCCTGGTCCAGGCATCGGACAGCGTCCTCGCCTTCGCCCCCGGACTTCTGCTGGTCGGCCTGGGGCTCGGAATCATGCTGACCCCCTCGGTCAATGTCGTGCAGTCCAGCTTCCCCGAGGAGTTGCAGGGGGAGATATCGGGACTCTCCCGCAGCGTGTCGAACCTGGGCTCGTCATTCGGCACCGCGATCGCAGGCACGATCCTCGTGTCCAGCCTGGCCACGGGGAACCGCTCGTATGCGCTGGCGATGGCCACGCTCATGGTGGTCGGTTTCATCGGCCTAGGTGCAGCGCTGTTCCTTCCTGACCAGCTCGAGCGCCACGAGGCGGTTGATCCGTCCTAGGCTCGGACCCGCAGCATTCGAGTTCCTACGGTGTTCGTTTCGCCTCCGCGGTCGGCAGTCCACACGCGTCAGGCCTGTAGGCATACATTGCGTCGACCTGCAGGAACGTGCTGCGTGGCTTTCGTCCCTCGTCCGGAAGGAAACGAACAGCGACGAAATCGCCTCTGAGTTGGTGGGCGCTGCCCGACAGCGCCGTGCCGAAGCGCACAAGGCAGCGCTTCGTGAACGAGAGACGGCCTGCTCTCGGCTTCTCGTTAGGAGACCTTCAAAAGGCCCCCGGAGTGAAACACCCGAGCGCTGGGTCGGGGCGCTCGCCAGGGGGGCGGCCTAGGACTGGAGAGAGGTTATTCGAGAGGGAGATCTGTCGCGTTAGCCCACTTGGCCCGGTGGGTTGAGGCGCTTGCGGTACCAGAGGACGTCCGTTCCTGATGGGAAATCTTCGACTCGACCGACTAATTCGTAGCCGGCCCACTCATAAAGGCGACGAGACTGGAAACCGTAGGTGAAGTGGACGGTCTGAGTGCACCCTCGCGCCGCCGCCTCGGCTTCCGCGGCGGCAAGGAGCCTAGGCCCGAGCCAGCGACCGCGGAGTCTCGGCTCCACCCAGAGGCTCTGCAGCTCGCAGCAGTCGCCCCATGTCCAGCCGCTGATGCCGGCCACGACCTTGCCGGCGTCGCGCACGAAGATCGCGAGCTCGACCTCGTCACCGAGTTCCATAGCGGCGGACGCCTCACGACGGATCTGCGTTTCGAGGAATCTGATGTCGAGCGGATCCGGATCGTCCTCGACCTGGAACTCCACTTCGGCGGCTTCGTTAGTCGCCCACGATCTGCTCGATCAGCGAGATGTCGTCGAAGTACGTCCGGTACGACCGGATCTTCCCATCGCGGAAGTCGGCCACGGTGGCTCCGGGCAACTCTACGTGCCGTCCCGTCGCTTCGACGACCGCATCCTCACTGAGGACGAGCGGCCCCGTGTGGTCGGCTTCGATGATCCATTCCGCGAACGCCTTGTTGCCCACTTCGTCGAGTCCCCGGAACATGATGACGACGTTGGAGAACGCCACCTCGCGGAGGGCGGCGAGCTCGGCGAGTGCTGTGAGCCCGGACACGGACGCGTAGGGCGACCAACCGACGACATCGTCGGTGAACAGGGTGCCAAAATCAGCCGATTCACCACCGACCTCGGCCTCGATCGCCTTCAGCAGCACGTCCTTACGCGATCCACTCATCTGCAGCCACCTGCCCTCCGCACGCATAGATCGAACGAACGTCTTCGTCGCGGCGCGTTCAGATCCCCAGAGCCTTCGCCTTGGCCGCTGCGAACTCTTCGTCTGTCAGCACACCCGACGTGTGCAACTGCGCGAGGTGTTCGATCTCGTCAGCCGGGTCTGGCGGAGGCGGCGCGTACTGCACCGGCTCTTCCTGGTAGTCGGCAGGCGCCTGCTGCGCCTCCGCGTTCTTCGTGGCCATGTGATGACCGATCGCCGCCCCTGCTATGAGCCCCCGGCGCCTCGACCGTCGCCTCATTCCCATGGACAACCCCCTCGTGTTGGCCCGGCCGTAGTTGGCTGCTGCCGGCATCGACCAGAACCCATACTTTACAGCACGCCCGCGCGGGCCCCGATCTGGAACTCGCGGGATCTGATGAACATCGAGGGTGCATCGCACGAAGAGCGAGCGCGCTCGCACCGGGGCCTTCCGGCGTGCGATCGAGTCGGTCGCGCGCCTCGGCGATATCGTGCCGAACCGATGATCTATGACGAGGACGAATACGTCGGTCCGACAGAATCAGTGGGCCGTGGTCCGTCCATTGGTGGGCGCTGGAGGATTTGAACCTCCGACCTCTTCCGTGTCAAGGAAGACCTGCGCAAGGCCGTGACCAGCACTTTCGCAGGTCAGGCCAGCTGCGACCTGTCACAGGAGTACCGTCGAGTACCGCTTGTTTCGGTCGGCTTCTTGACCAGGTGTTGACCAACATCAAGCCCACCTCGATTGCCCCGATCGAATCGGAAGGCGCTCATTCGATGGTCGGACTCTTTATGTGTGGCCTCGAGTCTGGCCGGCAGCTCAATGTCTGACTTGGACCGTCCCTCTGGCTCCTCCGAGGAGCCCGCCATCTAGCGAGTGACGCGAAACCGGTCCCAGGCGGCCTGATCCCCGAGGTCATCGGCATCGTTCCGGAAGACGGCCCGAACCCGCGCCCGCTCGCCGACCGGGACGTTGAGATGTAGATCGTGGTCACGCCATCCGACGCGATGGTGTAACGAATCGAGGAACACAGGTCGCCACGCACCGTCCCTCAAGCGCTGAGCCTCGAAGCACATCTTCTTCCCAGCGCGGTTCGGTGTGATGTCACTCGTGTACCAGACGCGCTTGCCGGCGTGGTAGAGGTGCCATCCGGACTTCGTCGAGTAGAAGCGGAACAGATAGCGGCCGGAGACGGTGACCTTCGCCTGGACGCGGGCTTGGATGCTCATGCTTCCCTGATGGGAGGCGTCGCCAGACCACACGGCCCGGAACCACGAGTGTTGCCGGATCGTGGCCTCCACCAACACCCGCCCGGAGGCGTCCACGTCGACCGTCTGCCAGTTCGTCCACTCCGTCGTAGCGGTGCGCCGTTGTACCGTGATCGAAGGGTTGTCCGTCCCAGGCCACGCCAGTGTCAGCAGCAGATCGATCGTGCACCCGAGGTCACGACGCTCCGGGAGGGGACACCGCGACCTGTGCAGGTTGCCACACGGCCGAGCTGATCCCATCACCATTGGCGGCCTGCAGCGGCGCCGCTGCCGTCGGGCGCCATCGTGAACCAACCGCCTCCCGGATCGCCTGGAGCCGAAGAGGATCTTGGTGCCGTCTGGTGACCAGCTCGGATCGAAGTCCTTGCCGGCCGTCTGCGTCAGGTTCGTCACTGATCCCCCGTCGATCCCCACGGCGTCGATCTCCCAGTCCGTCGTCTCGCGATCTTCCAACGCGATCGTTGTGCCATCGGGGGAAATGGTTGGGCTCAGTTGGTCTCCTGGGATATCAGTGAGTTGCGTCAGATCACTCCCGTTCGGTCTGATCTTCCAGATGTCGTAGTCGCCGTCTACCCATCTCGCTCCAACGAGCCACTGCCCGTCCGGTGACCATTCGCCGAGTCCGAAGCTCGAGGTGTTCGGAACGGCCGTTGGGTTCGTTCCATCTGCAGCGATGATGGAGATGTCGGTACACGTGTGGAAGGCGATCTTGCTGCCGTCGGGGCTCCAAGTCCCTCCAGAACCGCCGCAGGGACCGTCAACGAGAGTCAGTTTCCCCGTTCCATCTGCGTTGACCCTGACGAGATCAGTGCCTTCCGTCACGACGAGCTTGTCACCAGTCGGTGACCAAGATGGACCCACCTCCTGGGAACCTCCCTTCAGGAGAGCCGTGCGTGTCCCGTCGTTCAGGTTCAACAGGATGATTCGGTCCTGGAACCCGCCGATGCCCGCGATGACACCGTTCAACCCCGGAGCTGTGGCGGCTGCTCGATGAGGCGCCACCATGACGATGCCGGCGATGAGGGCGATCGAGGCAAGCAGCGAACCCTTACCTCTTCGTAAGCCACCTCCACCTCTGCCTAAGCTGAGATTGTTCCTTTCGATCCACGAACGCAAGGCAAGTTTCCCTGTTTGTCTCGTCGCCCCCGGTGCAGTCTCGGCTCCTTGATCTGATGTTGACCAACAGGTATCAGGAGTGCCCCCGCCCTGCGTCCGCTGACGCATCGGGGTAGCATCCTAGCAGCCAAGAAGGGAATCAGTTCCATGCGGAGACTGCTCGTCTGTGGGGCCTTCATCGCTTCGTTCCTCGTTGCGGCCCCAGCGCTCGCGGTCCCAGGTGCGTTGGATCCGACTTTCAGCGGCGACGGAAAGGTTCTGACGAACGTCACGCCCAGGTCGGACTTCGCCATCGATGTCGCGCTGCAGGCGGATGGCAAGATCGTGGCCGCGGGGATCTCCGGTGGGGAGCGGGCGGATGCGAACCTCACCGTCATCAGATACGGGTCGGACGGCTCGCTCGATTCCACGTTCAGCTCCGATGGCAAGGTGCGCACCGACTTCTTCGGCCTTCAAGGATGCTGCGAACGACGTCGTGATCCAGCCCGACGGCAAGATCCTCGCGTCGGGGCTGGCGATCACACGTGGAAGCCAGGCCAACTTCGCGATCGTCCGCTATCACGAGAACGGCGCGCTCGACACGACTTTCGGCGGCGACGGCAAGGTCACAACGAGTTTCACTCCCAAGAACGACAGCGTCCAGGGTGTCGTTGTGCTTGGACGACGGTGACATCGTCGCCGCCGGCATCGCCGGGCACCGTCGGCGCCAACCCGAAGATGGCGTTGGCCCGCTACAACCCCGACGGCAGCCTCGATACTGTCGTTCGGTGGCGGGGACGGCAAGGTCATGACCGATTTCACTCCGACATGCGATGCCGCGTGGGCGATCGCCCTGCAGCCCGACGCCAAGATCGTCGTCGGCTGGTGCGGCTGGCCTTTCGAACGGGAAGATCGCGATCGCGAGGTACAACCCCGGCGGCACGCTCGACTACGACCTTCGGCGGCGACGGCAGAGTGACCACGAACTTCACTCGCAAGTACGACGAAGCTCTCGGTCTGGCTCTTCAGGCCGACGGGAAGATCGTGGCGGTCGGTGGTGCGGGATTCGGCGGCGGTGAATCCCAAGGTTGCCGTTGCCCGGTATCTCTCCAACGGATCTCTCGATCCCTCGTTTCACGGCGACGGGAAGGTCGTCACCGACTTCACCTCGTTCGTGGACTACGCCAACGACGTCCAGATCCAAGGCGACGGACGCATCGTCGTCGTCGGTGAAGCACGTGCCGAGCGGATCGACTCCACGTTCGCGCTCATGCGCTACAACCCAGGCGGGAGCCTGGACAGCTCCTTCGGCCGCGTCATGACGAACGTCACCTCGACAGGCGAGAACGGCCTCGGCGTCGAACTCCAGACCGATGGCAAGATCGTGGTCGCGGGCAGTGCCGCGTACGGCGGTGGGGGCGACGGCAAGTTCGTGGTGGCCCGCTACGACGCAACCTGAGGACGTCTGGCTGGACCAGAGCCCGTTGCAGCCGAGCCCGCCAGCCCACCCCTCGCGTTCGGACTTTGGTAGGCCGTGGGCCAGGAGGTGCATAACTTGGCTTCCGGTGGGCGCTGGAGGATTTGAACCTCCGACCTCTTCCGTGTCAAGGAAGCGCTCTCCCCCTGAGCTAAGCGCCCGAGCCCTCATCGTAGCGGGCCTCGAGGCGGGGACCGGAATCGAACCGGTGTGCGAGGCTTTGCAGGCCTCTGCCTAACCACTCGGCCACCCCGCCGGACGAGGGGTCAGTCTAGCCGCGGCTCGCGACAGGCTGGCCCCTCGAAGGGTGCAGGGTACCGAAACCCCCGAAGATCGGCCAGACGGGAACATCCGACCACCTGGTGGGTGTTCACACAGTGTTCACGCGGCACCGGCCTCACAGGATCCCTCGGTCGGTAGCCTCGAAGAGCAAGGCAGGGCCACCGCCGCGCCACGGCGCGGTCTCGAGGAAAGGAAAGCACGATGCTGTTCTTGATCGGAGCCATCGCACTGGCGGTCGTCGCCCTCGGCACGAGCTGGGGCACGATCGGCACCGTCGTGATCCTGATCACCGCGACGGCATGGTTGACGCTCGCGTTCCGCCCGGTCGAGGCGGGGGCATTGGTCACGAGCCTGACACGCCGGCGCTTCGAGTAACCAGCAGGGATCCCGCACGATCAGGAGGCCGGCCCGAAGGGCCGGCCTTCGTCGTGCCCGTACATCGCTGATCCTCTCCGCATCGAGTTGAGGTCCGATCGGCTCGCAGGGAGGATGCAGGGGTGGAGAGCTCCCGGACCAAGGCGATCGTGCTCGCGGCGGCGCTCTCGTTGCCGCTCGCGGGGCTCGCACTGCTCCTCGCGGTCCCCGATCTGGACGTGCACTGGGAACATCACCCCTCCCACTTCTGGCTCGTCCTCAGCGTCGCCTTCATCGACACGGTGCTCGGGATCGCGATGAGCGAGGCGGCCACCCGCCGAGACGATGCCCGACTGTTCCTCGTGTCGATGGCGCTCCTCGCGAGTGCCGGGTTCCTCGCGTTGCACGCGCTCGCGACTCCCGAGGCCATCGTGAAGGAGCCGAACAACGGGTTCGTGATCGCAACGCCGATCGGGCTATTCCTCGCGGCCGGGTTCGCGGCCGCCTCCGCGATGCAACCGGAGCACGGACCGGGGACGCTCTCACGCTCCACGATGCGATGGCTCCGGTGGGCCCTCATCGCGCTCCTGGTGATCTGGGCCGCGGCATCCCTCTCCGGAGTGTCCTTGCTCCGCGGGCCCGCCCCCAGTGAAGCACCTACGCTCTTGCGGATCCTCGCGCCGGTCGCGATCGGGCTCTACGCCTTCGCGGCGGCACGCTACCTGTCCGTCTACGCCCGCAGGCGGAGGCCGCTCCCGCTCGCTGTTGCCACCGCTTTCATCCTCCTCGCCGAGGCCGTCCTGACGATCATCGTCGCCCGCAGTTGGCACGCATCCTGGTGGGAATGGCACGTGCTGATGGCGGTCGCGTTCCTGATCGTGCTGCTGACCGCTCGGGCCGAGTACCAGCACGAAGGATCGATCACGGCGGCCTTCGGGGGTCTCTACATGGAGCGGACGCTCGAACGCATCGATCGCCGACAGGCCGATTCACTCGCCGCGATGGTGACATCGATCCGGTCAGGGGAGCCGCTCGCGCCCGTCGTGGAGGGCTTCCTCGCCGAGGGGATGAGCGCCGAGGAGGCTGCATCTCTCGAGCGCGCCGCCCACGAGCTCGTCCGCGTCGACAACCTCTTCGGCTCCTACGTCGGCCCGCAGCTCGCGGCACGATTGCACGAAGAGCCCGAGTTCGGCGAGCTCGGAGGCCGGGAAGCCGACGTTACCGCGCTGTTCGCGGATCTCGTCGGATTCACAACGTTCAGTGAAGGGAAGTCCGCATCGGACGTGATCGAGATGCTCAATCGATACTGGGAGGGTGTCGTCCCGGTGGTCGTCGAGGCTGAAGGCGGCGTGATCGAGCGGTTCGCTGGGGACGCCGTCATGGCGGTGTTCAACGCGCTCGATGACCAGCCGGACCACGCCCTCCGGGGAGCCAGGGCTGCGCTCGCGATGCAGGCGTTCACGCAGGTGACCGCGACGGAGCATCCGGATTGGCCTCGATTCCGGATCGGTGTGAACACCGGCACGGCCGTGATCGGGACCGTCGGCGCGACAGATCAGCGGAGCTTCGCCGCCATCGGCGACACGACGAACGTCGCGGCGCGAGTGCAGGCGCTCGCCCGCCCGGGGCAGGTGCTCCTCGCGGACGCCACGTACCAGCGGATGCGCGATCGGGTGCGCGTCGAACCGCTCGGTCCCACGTCGCTGAAGGGCAGGACGGAGACCATCGACGTCTACGAGCTACTCGAAGTGGTTTCCTGACCAGGGCGAAGGAGGCCCGCCCGATCCCGACGGCTGAAAGGCGTTCGCGCCCAGAGGTGACCTGAGGGAATGGGGCGCTTACCATGCGCCGCATGTCGAACACGACGTCCGGACCGGAGACCTTCTACGAGGGCTGGGCGAACTACCAGAGCCTCGTCGTCGCCGCGATCCGCGATCTCACCCCCGAGCAGCTGGGACTTCGGACCGCTCCGCACCAGTGGGCCGTCTGGCAGCTCGCCGGTCACGTGGCGGGATCCCGCGCCTACTGGTTCCATGACATCCTCGGCGAAGGTGATCCCGCCACCCGCGACCAGTTCCGCGTCGCGAGCACGACCGTTCCCGACCTGCCCCTGGAGGACGCCGGGTGGGAGGACGACGAGGATCACCCTCACAGCGCGGCCGAGATCGTTGAGGCATTCGATCGAACCTGGACCATGATCGAGGACTGCCTCCGGCGTTGGAAGCCGGAGGACCTCGCCGTCGAGTTCTCTCGCGAGCGCCGCTCGGGCACGGAGACGTTCACCCGTCAGTGGGTGATCTGGCACCTCGTCGAGCACGACCTCCACCACGGCGGCGAGATCTCACAGATCCTCGGGAGCCACGGCGTCTCCGCTCTCAACCTCTGAGCTTCCGGTCTCGGTATCCGTCGTTCATCGCTGCCCTGCTGCCAGCGCCTCGAAGTTCTCGTAGAGAACGGCAACACCTGCCGCCTCGCGGGCTCGGAGGGCGGCCGGACCGACCCGGTCCCAGGTACCCGCGACCCACAGCCAGTCGTAGACGAGGTCCCGGCTCAGCAGGTCGTTCTTCACCAGCGTCGCCACCGTCTCGTTCCAGCCGAGGACGATGCGAACCGACGGGTCGCTGAGCTCGGCTGCGTCGGGATCGAAGTCATCGGCGAAGATCTTCCCCACCGCCTCTCCCAGCCCGTTCATCGCTCCCAACTTGGCGAGCTCGACCACGAGCGCGGCGTCTTCATGGGTCCCGGCCATCGCTTCCTCCTCGCGTCCAGGCGGCCGCCCACGCGGTCGCTCACCGGTTTCTACACCTGGTGTCGGCCTGGAGATGTCCTGGATGTGTCCCGGATGACCGCGGACTCGTCGGGCCACTCGAGTTCCAGCCGGTATCCGACACCATGCACGTTGCGGATGTGGATGGGCGTGCCGCTCGACCGGAGGAGCACACGCAGCTGGTGGACGACCCGGCGAACGTCGTACGGCGTGACCATCGCGCTCCCGGGCCAGATACGCCGCGCGAGCTCGGCGGAGGCGACCGGGGCACCTACGTCTCGGGCGAGCGCGAGCATCGCGGCCATCTCCCGTGGCGGCAGATGCACGGCAGATCCGTTCCAGGCAAGCCGGAGGCCGGCACCGTCGATCTCCACGTCGCCCAGCCGCATCGACAGCGGCGTCGTCATGTGCTTCGCCGTCGACGGGGCAACAGGTCCCTCCGTCACGAAGTGATGAGCGGAGACCGAGACGAGGAGCTCCTCCTCGGCGGGCTCCACACGGGGAGTCCTCCAATCGTCGCCGGCGAACCGGATCAGGTCATCGACATCACGCCAATGGGACTCCACCAGGTACTCGTCCGGCGAGCCCGCCAAGGCGAGGGCGAGCGAGGTGGACGTCACCCCCGGGTGTGCCTCGAGTCGCGGGAGGACGTGTTCGTGGAGCCCGCGAAGGAGTCGGTCGTGCGCTCCCTCCCGGATAACCCCCCGGAACAGCCTGATCAGCACGGGAGGCACGCTATCGAAAGCCACCGACAGGTGTTCCTCCCACCCGGCTTCCCGCCGCGGTCGGCAATCGCGACTCTGGTTGGACAACTCTGACAACAGAATCGAGGTTCTGAGTCCTCTGGGATGACTCCATCTCGCGATGCCAAACGTGAGCGTCTCCGCCTGCCGGTCGCTCGCCCGAGGTCAGTCCCCTATCAATGGCGCGCCAGTCGTGTCCGCAAGCCACCTCCGGCGGATCGCTTCGAGGGTGCCATCGTCCTTCATCTCCTGGAGCGCGAGGTTCACGCACTCCACGAGCGGGCTCCCCTTCTCGAACGCCATCGCGAAGTACTCCTGCGAGCCGACGCTCGGGAGACGGCCGACGACCACGCCCTCCGGAACCTGCACCGCGGTGATGAAGGATGCACTCGGCAGGTCCACCACGATGCCGTCGACCTGTCCGTTCTTCAGATCTTCCACCGCGGCGCTGAGATCGTCATAGACGGCCGGCGGCGTGGTCGGTTGGATCGTGTCCTCGATGAAGCTGAGGCTCGTGGTACCTATCGGTGCGCCCAGCGTGGCATCCTTCAGCTCCTCGAGCGATGTGGCGCCGGCGATCGGCGAGCCCCGGACCGACACGAGCGCCTGGTGCACGTCGTAGTACCCCTCGCTGAAGTCCACGCTCTCCGTGCGCTCCGGCAGGTAGGAGATCTGCTGGAGCACGAAGTCGAAGCCCTTCGGACCGGGCGCGAACGACTCCGCGAACCCGATCGGGACGAACCTGATCCTGTCTTCGGAGAAGCCGAGGTGCTCGGCTACCTCGAACGTCACGGCGCCCTCGAAGCCCTGACCGAGGTACGGGTCGTTCAACGTCCACTCGGAGTGCTCGTCGGTGGTGCCCCCCTCCCACCAGGGCGGGAAGGCAGGATCGCCGGTGGCCACGGTCAGATAGGCGTTCGCGTATCCGGCGGCGGCATAGAGGTTGTCTCGGTTCACCTGCGCACATCCGGCGGCGCTCTGGTACTGAGCAGGCGTATCGGCGTGGTACTCCTGCGGGGCGCAGGCAGCCAGCATCGACAGGACCGCCAGCCAAAGAGCGCACCTCCGCATGGACTCGAGCGTCGCGAGCATGGTCACGGGTCGACGGTACTTCGGCGGGCTGACCACTACTCAGGAGAGACGCGAGCCTCCATCGCCGAGATCCACGATCGTGCTTCCGATCACTCGTATGGACTGGGCCGTAGGACAGACACCCCTACCGGCGGCGGCGCGCCTCTGCGAAAGTCCGACCCATGGCGAAGGCGTACTGCCTCGCGTCGTGGTCGAAACGATCCACGCAGGTCGCCTCGGTCGAGGTACGGAATGTCGGCTCGTGATGGACGATACGCAACAGAGTAGGAAGCTCGCCGACGAGGTCCTTCCCATCACCCAGTGGTCACCATGGTGGATCGGGATGTGGGTCGCCATCGCCGCCGCGCTCTTGACTTCGGTGTTCTTCATGGGCATCTGGCACTGGTTGACATTGACGTTGTTCGCGTTCGGCATCCCGGAGTTCATCGGCACCTTGAAACAGGACGATCGGTACCCACCGCTCACGCACGTCATCGTGCGATACGTCGACAGGGAGATCGCCTTCCCGCTGTTGTTCGGTTTCGCCGGCGCGATCGGCGCCTACTGGTTCGGAGTCCCACACCCGCAGAACATGGGGTTGTTGGTCGGCCTCATCGGCTGGCTCTCAGCTCACTTCGATCGCCGGTACGAGCAGTCCGACGCCAAGAAGTAGAGAGGCGGCCCTGATCTGGAGCGGACGACGGGATTCGAACCCGCGACCCCCACCTTGGCAAGGTGGTGCTCTACCACTGAGCCACGTCCGCAGACTGCGCATCCATCCTAGGCACCGGGATTCGCAGCTTCAACCGGTGGTCGATCAGACGGTACCCGTGGAGCCGAACCCTCCCATGCCGCGACTCGAGTCCGGGAGCTCTTCGACGAATGTCGGTGAGACCTCCGGCACCGCAACGATCACGAGCTGGGCGATCCGATCGCCGCGGGCGATCTCGACTGGCTCGTGCGGGTCGAGGTTGACCACCGCGCAGATCACCTCACCGCGGTAGCCGGCGTCGATCAGGCCGGGGGCGTTCGCGAGCGTGAGTCCTCGCTTCGAGGCCAGCCCGGACCGCGGGAGGACGAGACCGGCGTGGCCATCCGGGATCGCAACCGCGACGCCGGTGGGCACCATCGCACGCTCGCCCGGCTTGACCGTGACGCCCTCGGCTGCCCGGAGGTCGAGGCCGGCGTCGCCCGGATGCTGCGCGCTCGGCAGCTCCCCCTCGGGTCGGACGCGCCGGAACGGAAGATCCATCGTCAGACCGGCTCGATCAGCTCGAGGCGGTTGCCGAACGGGTCGCGCACGTGCACCCGCCGGAAGCCGGAGAACTGATCGGACTCGATCACCTTGTAGCCGCTCATCTCCACACGGGCGCGCATCCGCTCGAGGTCCTCGACCAGGAACGCGGGGTGCGCCTTCATCGCGGGCTGGAACCCCTCCTCGACGCCGAGGTGAACCTCGAGATCGCCCGACCGGAACCAGACCCCGCCGCGGTCGGCCAGCTCCTGGGGCTTCGGCACCTGCTCGAGCCCGAGGACTCCCTCGTAGAAGTCGATCGCCGTCTGCTCCTCCTCGGGTGGCATCGCGAGCTGCACGTGGTGCAGCCCGAGCAGCCTGCCGGGCTCAGCGTGAGTCATCGGTCCTCGTCCCCCTTGCGAGGGCGCCTATCTTACGAGCAGCCGCTGGTACTGCCGCAGGTCCCGCAGACGTAGCAGGAACCGGCCGGCTGCATCTTGGAGCCGCACTGGTAACAGAGGGGTGCGTCCAGCTCCTTCGCAGTGGGCTTGGCCACCATCTCGATGGGACGGATCACCGCTCCCTCCGACGCCTCGATCGGAGCTTCCTCCACGGCCGTGGTCTCTCCCCCGGTGGCTTCCGGGACAGCGGTCTTCTCCGCGACCTCGACCTTGCGCTCCTCGATCGACCGGATCCCGAGTGCCTCCCGCTTCTCCGGCGGCAGGTGATCGATCGCCAGTCGGCGGAACACGTAGTCGACGATCGAGGACGCGAACCGGATGTCGGCGTCGTCGGTCAGCCCGCTCGGCTCGAACTTCATGTTGATGAACTTCGAGGCGTAGTCCTCGAGCGGAACGCCGTACTGGAGACCGACCGAGACCGCGATCGAGAACGCGTCCATGATCCCGGAGAGGGTGGATCCCTGCTTCGAGGCCTTCAGGAAGATCTCGCCGAGGCCATCGTCCGGGTAGGACCCCGCCGTGATGTAGCCCTCGGCGTCGCCGACCCGGAAGGAGGTGGTGATCGCGGGCCGCGAGCGCGGGAGGCGCTTCTTCGCGGACCACGGGAGGGTCTGCGGCTCCCCCGCCCCCTCGCTCTGTGGCGCCGTCGCCGACTTCTTCTTGTCGGCCGACATGGGCTGCGCCACCTTGCAGTTGTCGCGGTAGATCGCAACCGCCTTCAGGCCGAGCTTCCAGCTCTCCACGAAGAGCTGCTCGACCTCCTCGACCGTGACGTGCTCCGGCATGTTCACGGTCTTCGAGATCGCGCCTGAGATGAACGGCTGCGCCGCCCCCATCATCCGAACGTGCCCCATGTAGTGGATCGGGGAGTCGCCCATCGCGGTGTCGAAGACGGAGCGGTGCTCCGGCTTGAGATGGGGTGCATCGTTCACGGAGTTGTGCTCCGCGATATACGCGACGATGTCCTCGACCTCGGCGGCGTCGTAGCCGAGCCGCTCGAGCGCCCGCGGCACGGTCCGATTCACGAACTGCATCGTGCCTCCCCCGACGAGCTTCTTCGTCTTGACGAGCGCGAGCTCGGGCTCGATGCCGGTCGTGTCGCAATCCATCATCAGTCCGATCGTGCCCGTCGGCGCGAGGACGGAAGCCTGCGCGTTGCGATACCCGTGGCGCTCACCGAGCGAGATGGCCTCGTCCCACGAGTGCTTGGCGGCGGAGAGGAGTCCCTCCGGGACGAACTCTCCCTCGATCTCGTCCGACGCCTCCCGGTGCTTGCGCATCACGCGGAGCATCGCGTCCGCGTTCGGGTCGTATCCCTCGAAGGGACCCATCGCCTCGGCCACGAGCGCCGATGTCCGATAGGCGTGCCCGGTCATCAGCGCAGTGATGGCACCGGCCCACGCCCGGCCCGCATCGGAGTCGTACGCCAGGCCGCGCGCCATCAGGAGGGCGCCGAGGTTGGCATAGCCCAGACCGAGCTGGCGGTAGGCCCGCGCGTTGATCCCGATCTTCTCCGTGGGATAGCTCGACTCCCCCACCAGGATCTCCTGCGCCGTGAAGACGATCTCCACCGCGTGCTTGAAGTCCGCGACGTCGAACGTGCCGTCCTCGTTCACGAACTTCATCAGGTTCAGCGACGCGAGGTTGCATGCGGAGTTGTCGAGGTGCATGTATTCGCTGCACGGGTTGGAGCCGTTGATCCGCCCCGACGCCGGGCAGGTGTGCCATTCGTTGATCGTCGTGTCGTACTGCATGCCCGGATCGGCGCACTCCCACGCCGCCTGAGCGATGTCCCGCATCAGGTCGCGGGCCCGTGTGCTCTCGACCGTCTCGCCCGACAGGACGGCCTTGAGCTTCCAGTCCTGGTCCTGCTCGAAGGCGCGCATGAACTCATCCGTGACGCGGACCGAGTTGTTCGCGTTCTGATACTGGGTCGAGTGGCTGTCCTTGCCGTCGAGGTCCATGTCGAACCCGGCGTCGCGCAGGACCCTGGCCTTGCGCTCCTCGACCGCCTTGCACCAGATGAAGTCCCGCACGTCGGGGTGGTCGACGTTGAGGATCACCATCTTCGCCGCGCGTCGCGTCTTCCCGCCCGACTTGATCGTGCCGGCCGACGCGTCGGCGCCGCGCATGAAGCTCACGGGTCCCGAAGCGGTCCCGCCCCCCGCGAGCCCCTCCCTCGACGAACGGATCCGCGACAGGTTCGATCCCCGATCCGGATCCGCCCTTGAAGATCGTCCCCTCCTCGACGTACCAGTTGAGGATCGACGACATGTGGTCCTCGACGGCGAGGATGAAGCACGCCGAGCACTGCTGCGGCGTGTCCGGAACACCGACGTTGAACCACACCGGCGAGTTGAAGGCGGCCTTCTGGTTGACGAGCAGGTGGGTCAGCTCGTGCGCGAAGACCTCGGCGTCCTGCTCCGTGGCGAAGTAGTGGTTCTTCTCCCCCCAGCCGCGGATCGTGTCGACGACCCGGGAGACGAGCTGCCGGACCGAGGACTCCCGCTCCGGCGTCCCGAGGTGTCCGCGGAAGTACTTCTGGGCGACGATGTTGGTGGCGTTCTGCGACCAGGACACGGGGAACTCGACGTTCCGCTGCTCGAAGGCGTTGCCGCCCTCCTTGAAGTTCGGGATGACGGCGTCGCGCGTCTCCCACTCCACCTCGTCGAAAGGATGCGTCCCCTCCGTCGAGAAGTGCCGACGGAAGGTCAAGCCATCCTGCTCCTTGGCCTTGATCACCTGCACGTCCTGCAGGTCGTCGCTGGTCTTCGCCACCTGCGTCGCCCTCCTCTCCTGGGGAAGAACCTGTTGGGAGTCCTGAGGGGGTCAGGAGTCCCGGTGGATGAATCACATCCGTGGAATCACAAGGATGTCATCCAACCCCCGAGCGACCCTCGTGTCAAGTCTCTAGTTTGCTAGATGTGGGGTGTTACTCCCACCTCCTACCACTAGATGTTGTGGTTTCAGCACGAACTCCGGACCGGCCCTGAAGCTAGCCGAGGCAGCGCTGTGGAACGCCAGTGGACGACCGGTGGGAACACGATCCTTGGCGACCTTGTTCGCCCGACGTCAGCCCTTCGGCTTGCGTTGCCGGCGCTTGGCGGGCACCCGCTTGAGCAGGGTCCCGAGCTCCCGCTCGAAGTCCGTGATCTCCTGGAAGTCCTTGTACACGCTCGCGAACCGGATGTAGGCGACCTCGTCGAGTTTGCGGAGCTGCTGCAGGACCTCGAGACCGACCTGCTCGGACGTGACCTCGGGCCCCTTGCGCCGGAGCCGCTCCTCCACGCGGTCCACGAGCTCCTCGACCTGGAACTCCGAGACCGGTCGATTCTTCGTCGCCTTGAGGATGCCCGCGGTGACCTTCTCCCGACGGAACGGATCCCTCGAATCGTCCCGCTTGCGAACGACGAGCCCGACGTCTTCGATCCGCTCGTAGGTGGAGTACCGGCGGCTGCAGGCCGCGCACTGCCGGCGACGGCGGATCGCCGATCCACCGTCCGCGGGCCGTGAGTCGACGACCCGGTCGTCGTCCGCGCCGCACCATGGGCATCTCATATCGGTTGCGGCCACAAGATGTGGTGGCCGCGGGCACGGTACCCGCAGGATGTGGTGTGGTCAAACCCATCGACCGTGCCGTCAGCCGACCGCGGGGATGGACAGCTCCTGTCCCGGGACCAGCGCACCGGGATCCACCCCGTTGGCCGACGCGATGGCGCCCACCACGAGGCGCGGATCCACCGACGGAGACGACCGCCGGGCGATCGACCACAGGGTGTCCCCGGGACGCACGACGTACGTGCGAGGGGAGCGTGCGTCCGCGCCGCCGCCGACACCCACGGCGTTGGCCACCGGTCCGGACAGGACCCCGACGACCCCGATGACGACGGTGAACGCCACCAGGCGACGCCGCCGAACGCGTGTTCGACCCATGCGCCCATCGTGGCCGAACGCGTGTTCGATGTCAAGGCGAGAACCGAACATATGTTTGCGTCTCCTCCGGGCGGGTGCTAGCGTCCTCTCCGGCAGTGGCGCCGACCTCCGGCCCAAGAGGCGCCGCCCGGAACAGGAGGCTACGCACCATGTCTGACATGACTTCGCGGCAGCAGCGCATCCTCGATTTCATCGAGAAGACCGTGCGCGAGCGCGGCTACCCGCCGACGGTCCGTGAGATCGGCGAAGCCGTGGGCCTCACCTCCTCGTCGTCCGTCCACGCCCAGTTGGCCAACCTCGAACGGAAGGGGCTCCTCACGAAGGACCCGAGCAAGCCACGTGCCATGACGCTCTCGGACGAGCGACGTGCGGAGGGAACGCCGGTCCCGCTGATCGGCCGGATCGCGGCAGGTGAGCCCGTCCTCGCGGAGGAGCACGTCGAGGACCGCATCATGGTGCCGGCCGAGTTCGTGCGGGGCGACGGTCATTTCGCGCTGCGGGTCGCGGGCGAATCGATGGTCGGCGCGGGCATCCTCGACGGCGACGTCGTGGTCGTGCGGAGCCAGCGATCGGCGACCGACGGCGACATCGTCGCCGCGCTCCTGCCAGGACCGGCGGAGGACGAGGCCACGGTGAAGCGTCTCGGTCACGACGGAGCGCGCGTGATGCTCATCCCCGAGAACCCGGCGCTCGAGCCCTTCGAGATGCTCGACGGCAGGATCCTCGGCAAGGTCGTGGCGGTCCTCAGGAAGCTCTGAGTCGGGCTAAGCTCCCCGGCGACCCGAAAGGCGAGAGGGGACCCGACCGATGTCGATGCAGTCGAACACCAAGCTTGAGAGTCAGATCCGCTCGCAGCCCGACGAGCTCTCCCACCTCCTCACCTCCGATCGTGCCCGGGATCAGACGGTCGTGGCGGCCGACCGCCTCAAGCGGGCGAAGCGGATCTGGCTCGTCGGGACCGGCACGAGCCATCACGCCGCGATCCTCGGAGCCGGGATGCTCCAGGACGCGGGGCGTTCGGCCGTGGCCGTTTCGTCGATGCGCTTCGTCGTCTGGGCGCCCATCGTCGGCCCCGACGACGCGATCATCCTGATCACCCACACGGGCGAGACGGCCTATGCGCTCGCCGCCCGCGCGCTCGCGACGACCGCCGGTCTCGACGTGATGATGATCACGAAGCGCGGCACGCCCTTCCCGCATGCCGTCGAGACGTGCCCGGCCGAGACCGCGGAGACCTATACCGTGAGCTACACGACCGCGCTGCTCGTGCTCGCGATGATCGCGAAGGAGATGGGTGCGGACTCGATCACGGAGGACACGCTCGCGCTCGTTCCCGGAGCGGTGCGGCACGCGATCGAGGCGCCCGGGACCGAGTCCGTGCGGGTCCCCGAGCGGACGCTCGTGATCGCGGGCGCCGGGCCCGCCGCGTTCACCGCCCGCGAGGGCGCGCTCAAGCTCCGTGAGGGCGCCCGGGTGATGGCCGAAGGTCACGACATCGAATACCTCCTCCACGGCTCGGCGGTGCCACTCGATCATCGGGACGCCTTGCTCGGCCTGACGACGCCCGATGCGGACGGCTTCGTACGGGCCGTCACGGCCGCCGCCGCCGCCGAGGGCATCCCGGTCTCCACGCTGGGCGAGCCGGAGCCCCTCCCGATGCTCCTGGCTCAGATCCCGCTCACGGTCCGGCTGCAGATCCTCGCCCTCCGGCTCGCGCTCGAACGCGGTCAGGATCCCGACACGGTGATCACCGGCAACTGGGCGGATGAGGGACTCTGGAGGCTGGGTCGGCCGGATCGGTAGGGCTCAGCTTCCGTCCACGACGAACGGACGGATCGCGGACAGCAGCCGCAGACCCACGCGGACCTGCACGATCGTCCCGTCGGTGTCCGTCTCCTTCGAGAGGACCTCGGCCTCCCGATACAGGCGCGCCGTCACGTCCTCCCGTCCGAACGGGACGAGGAGCGTCACCTCGACGGGTGGATGGGGCACGCGCGCCCCGATCACCTCGAGCAGACCGTCCGAGCCCTCGCCGGTGAGCGCGGAGACCGCGACGGACCCCGGGAACCGGCCGGCGAGCCTCGCCCGCGCGGATCCGGGGACCTCGTCGATCTTGTTCAACGCGAGGACCTCCGGGATCTGGCCGGCCCCGATCTCCCCGAGCACCCGCCGGACGGCGTCCACCTGGTCGTCGAGCGCAGGCGACGTGGCGTCGGCGACGTGCACGATCAGGTCGGCCAAGACCACTTCCTCGAGGGTGGACCGGAAGGCCTCCACCAGGTCGTGGGGCAGCTTGCCCACGAACCCGACGGTGTCGGAGATCACGGCGCGACGCCGGCCGGGGAGCTCGATCCGGCGGGTGGTGGGATCGAGCGTCGCGAAGAGCTGGTCGGCCACGACCGTCTTCGCCCCGGTCAGCCGGTTCATCAGGGTCGACTTGCCCGCATTGGTGTAGCCGGCGATCGCCACCTGTGGGATCCCGGAATCCTGACGGCGGGAACGTTTGAGGTCACGGGTCTTCGTGAGCGTCTTGATGTCACGGCGGAGCTTCGAGATGCGGCGCCGGATGTGCTGACGGTCGACCTCCATCTTCGTCTCGCCCGGACCCCGCGTGCCGATCCCTCCTCCCAGGCGGCTCATCGCCTCACCCCAGCCACGGAGCCGGGGCAGCAGGTAGTTCAGCTGGGCGAGCTCGACCTGTGCCTTGCCCTCCCGGCTCCTCGCATGCAGGGCGAAGATGTCGAGGATCAGTGCCGTGCGATCGATCACCTTCACGCCGAGCCGCTCCTCCAGGTTCCGGAGCTGCCCGGGCGTGAGCTCCTGATCCAGGATCACCGATCCCGCGCCGAGGCGATGCACCGTGTGATGCAGCTCCTCGAGCTTGCCTCGGCCGATGAACGTGCCGGGATCGGGCTCCCGGCGACTCTGCACGATCCGGGAGACGGCGTCGGCGCCGGCGGAGTCCGCAAGCGCGTCGAGCTCGTCGAGGTCCGCCTCGCTGATGCCGGGGCCGACACCGACGAGCACGGCCCGTTCGCGGACGCGTGGCTGCCACGTCGCGGACAGCGGCGACTCGAGGGTGGCGCGGTCCCGTGTCCGGCGACCGTCCTCCGCCTCCCGTCGGATCTTCTGACGCTCCGCCATCCGCTAGGAGCCCACCGACGAGCCGAACTCGCGGAGCAGCTCGTTGAGTTGGAGCTTGGACTCCGTCGCCTCGGTCCGGTAGCCGATGATCAGTCCGGCCGGAAGGCCGTACCCGCCGGCGGGGAAGTCGCGGGCGCGCGAGCCCGGCACGACGATCGCCCCTGCCGGTACCTCGCCCCGGTGCTCCACGGGCTCGTCGCCGGTGACGTCGATCACCGGCGTGTTGCCGGTGAGGATCAGCCCGGCTCCCAGCACCGCGCGCGAACGCACCCGGACGCCCTCGACCACGATGCAACGCGAGCCCACGAACGCACCGTCCTCCACGATCACCGGGCCGGCCTGGACCGGCTCGAGGACGCCGCCGATCCCGACACCACCGGAGAGGTGCACACCGGCACCGATCTGCGCGCAGGACCCCACCGTCGCCCAGGTGTCGACGAGCGCTCCGGGGCCGACCCAGGCGCCGATGTTCACGTAGCTCGGCATCAACACGACACCGGGTGACAGGAACGCGCCGTAGCGGGCTGTCGCCGGAGGGACGACCCGCACCCCCGCCTGTTCGTAGCCGGACTTCAGGGGAAGCCGGTCGTGATACTCGAACGGGCCGACCTCGGTCGTCTCGAGGTCACGCACCCGGAAGTACAGGAGCACGGCCTTCTTCGCCCACTCGTTCACCCTCCAGTCGTCGCCGTCGGGCTCGGCCACGCGGAGCTCCCCGCGATCCAGCATCCCGACCGCCTCTTCCACGGCCGCGGCATCGAGCCGATCGGGCTCGGTCCAGGACCGCTCGATCCTGTCCGCGAGGTCCGCGTGATCCGTGCTCATTCGGCTGCTCCCAGCACCCCGTCGAGCGCCTCCGCGGCACGCTCGCACTCCTCGATCGTCGGCACAATCGCCATCCGGACGTATCCCTCCCCGTCCGGTCCGAAGAAGGACCCGGGAGCGACGATCACGTCCGCGTGCTCCAGCAGGTGGAGCGACCAGTCGAGCGAGGTGGCGGACGTCGGGACGGCTACCCACAGGTAGAACGTGGCCTCGCTCGCCGCGACCCGCACACCGCGCGACGCGAAGAGATCGAGGAACAGCTTCCGCTTCCCGGCGTAGACCGCACGTACCTCCTCGACGTGACCCTCGTCGCTCCACGCCGCGATCGAGGCACGCTGCACGAACTCCTGCGGCGTCACCCCGACCGACGGCCGGAGCGCCTTCAGCGCTGCGATCAGCTCGGGATCACCCGCGACGAACCCCGACCGGTAGCCCGTCATCGACGAGCGCTTGCTCAACGTGTGGAACGCGAGGACGTTCGTCAGGTCCCCCGATTGGAGGACGGAGGCAGGTGCCTCGCCGTCGAAGAACAGCTCGCTGTACGCCTCGTCGGAGGCGAGCAGCACGTCATGCGCGCGGCTGTGGTCGGCCGCTCCCCGGAGGAAGTCCAGCGGCGCCGTCGCGCCCGTCGGGTTGTTCGGGTAGTTCAGCCACAGGATCGCGGTGCGGTCCCAGGTGGAGGCGTCGACCGCGTCCAGATCCGGGAGGAACCGGTTCGGCTCGGTGAGGGGCAGGCGGGCGACGTCGCCGCCGGCGAACCGCGCGCCCCGCTCGGGGATCGTGTAGCCCGGGGTCGTCACGGTCACGAGGTGCTTGCCTCCGGCGGGGTCGAGGAGCGACTGCGCGAGATGGAAGATCGGCTCCTTCGAACCCAGGGTCGGGCAGGATGTGGACATCGGGGTCGAGGCGCGCGCCGAACCGCCGCTCGACCCAAGCGGTGATCGCGGCGCGGAGCTCAGGGAGCCCGGCGGCGCGGGGATACGACGAGGTGGGCCCGATCGCGTCCTTCAGCGCCTCGCGGATGAACGCCGGCGTTTCCTCCCGCGGATCGCCCACACCGAAGTCGACGATCGGACGTCCGGCGGCAAGCGCGGCGGCCTTCCGGCGGTCCAGCTCCTCGAACGGGTACGGATCCGAGGTTCGCATCCCCGGCGACAGGTGCACCATCTACGCCTCTCCGCGACCTTCCCTTCCGGGCGCGCCCTCCAGGAACGCGCACAGCACGTCGTGGGACCGGACGAGCGCGTCGACCTCGACGCGCTCGTCGTCCCTGTGAGCGTACTGCGGGTCGCCCGGTCCGAAGTTCACCGCATCGACGCCGATCAGACCGAACTCGGCCACGGGGGTCCAGGCCTGTTTCGGACCGACGGCGAGGTCGCCGGCGGCACGGAGCCGGTCGACCAGCGGGTTCCTCACCGGGACCATGCCGGGCGGCGCGTTGCCGTCGATCGTGACGGTCGCGGACGGGTGCGCGAGGAGCTCGCCCAGGAAGCGCTCCGCGTCCTCGGGCGTCCGGGTGGGGGCGTACCGGAGGTTCACGCGCGCTGCGGCATCGGGCGGCACGACGTTCGTCGCGAGGCCGCCCTCGATCGAGGTGACGGAAGCGACCTCCCGGTACGTGAGCCCGCCGACCTCCACGTCCGTGACCGGCAGGTCGACGACGGGCCCGAGCCCGGCGACCGCGGCGTGGATCGCGTTGCGTCCGAGCCAGGGCCGGGCCGTGTGCGCCGCCTCGCCCTCGAACCGCACGGTGGCGTTCAGGTTCCCGAGGCAGCCCAGCTCGAGGGTGTTGTCGGTGGGTTCGAGGACGATCGCGAGCGCGGTGTCGCGGATCTCCGGGCGTCGCGCGAACAGGGGAACGAGGGCGCTCTCCGCGAACGGGAGCTCCTCCCGACCGAAGCAGAGGAGCCCCACGTCGAGCTCGGACGGGACACGGTGGTCGGCCAGCGCCTCGGCGACCTGCAGGAGCACCGCGATCCCGCCTTTCATGTCCGCGGCTCCCCGGCCGTGGATCGTGCCGCCCTCGCGGCGCGCGGGGGCGCTCTCGCCGAGCGGGACCGTGTCCACGTGGCCGGCGAGCAGGATCAGGGGCGCCCCTGGGCGCCGCGCCGGGAGGGCGAGGAGCACCGAGTCCTCGTCGTCGACGACCGTGAGGAGGCCCGGGAGCTGCGCCCGGGCGGCCTCCAGCATCGCCGCCTCGTTCCCGCTCTCCGACGGGATCGCCACGAGCGCCTCCGTGCGCGCGGCGAGGCGCTCCGAGAGGTCCGTCACCGGTCGGCGGCCTCGGCCAGCGCCTCGACGTCGATCGCAGTCTCGAACACCCGCGCCGCCGGGCCTGTCAGGGTGACGGCGCCCGACTCATGGCGTTCGACCTCGATCGTCCCGCCCGGGAACCGGATCCTCGTCCGCCGATCGGCCAGACCGGTCTCGTGCGCGGCAACGGCGATCGCGCACGCCCCGCTCCCGCACGCCATCGTCTCGCCGCTCCCCCGCTCCCAGACCCTCGCGGCGATCTCGCCGGTGCCGGCGCGGGCGAACTCCACGTTCGTCCCCTCCGGGAATCGGTCGTCCCGTTCGAGGAACGACCCGATGTGGGAGACGTGGAACCGCTCCGGCTCCTCGTCGAGGAACAGCACGAGGTGCGGGTTCCCCATCGACAGCGCGGTCGCGCGCACGACGACGCCACCTCCCAGGTCGAGCGATTCGTCGAGGAACGTCTCCCATGCCGGCCCTCGCATCGGGATGGCCGCCTTCGTGAAGTTCGGCTCCCCCATGTCGACCGTGACGCGATCGTCCGACCGGAACGTCACCCGCCGCGTGCCGGCCCGCGTGCCCACGTCGAACGACGGCCGCGTCTCCTCCCCGACGTCCCGGAGGAACACGGCGACGCAGCGGATGCCGTTGCCGCACATCTCGGCGATGCTGCCGTCCGCGTTCCGGTAGTCCATGAAGGGGACGCCGTCCGGCCCCCGCGTGACACGGATCGAGCCGTCCGCGCCGATCCCGAACCGACGGTCGCAGAGCGCCCGGACCTCGTCGCGATCCAGAGGTCGTTCCTGCTCGAGGTCGAGCGTCATCACGAAGTCGTTGCCGGTCCCCTGGTACTTCCAGACGCGGACGTCGCTCACGCACCCTCCAGGTAGGAGGCCATCGCAGCGGTCGCCTCGACGGCTCCGCCGATCCCGACGTCGAACCACCGGATGCGGGGGTCGCGGCGGAACCACGCCATCTGCCGCCGCGCGAGGGATCGGGTGCGCTTGACGGTCTGCTGGACGGCGTCCTCCAGGCTGAGCTCTCCTGCGAGATGGCGGGCGAGCTCAGCGTAGCCGATGGCCTGCGAGGCGGTGAGCCAGCCGCCGAGCCCCCGGGCCACGAGCGCATCGACCTCCCTCAGCCACCCCGCTGCGAGCATCTCCTGGACGCGTGCGTCCACCCTCGCCGCGAGGTCCTGGGTCCCGAGACGGACGCCGGCGGCGCGGACGCGTTCCGGCTCGAACCGCTCCCACGCCGCCGCGAAGGAGCTGAACGTCCTCCCCGAGATCGCGGCCACCTCCAATGCGCGGACGGTCCGCCGGACATTCCCCGGCTCGATCTTCGACGCTGCCACCGGATCCAACTCGGCGAGGCGCCGATGCATCCGGTCGGGGCCGAGCGCCGTCGCCTCGCTTTCCAAGGCGCCGCGGATCCCCGCCTCGGTTCCCGGGAACTCCAGGTCGTCCACGACCGCCCGGAAGTACAGCCCGGAGCCGCCCACCAGCAGCGGGGTCTTCCCGCGACGGCGCACGTCCTGCGCGGACCGGCGTGCCGAGGCCTGGAACGCGGCGACGCTGAACGGCTGGCTCGGTTCGACCAGGTCCACGAGGTGGTGCGGGACCCGACCACGCTCCGACGCCGTGGGTTTGGCGGTTCCGACGTCCATCCCGCGATACACGAGCATCGAGTCGACCGAGAGGATCTCCGCGCCCAGGGCCTCGGCGATCCGGAGGGCGGCACCGGTCTTCCCGGATGCGGTCGGACCGACCAAGGCGAGGAACGGCTCCACCCCTCAGCCCGTCTGCTTCACACGCGAGCGGGTGCCGGGACGACCTCGCCGGCGAGGTGATGCGCCGCGGCCTCCGTGATGCGCGCGGTCACGAACGTGCCCGGATCGAGCGGTTCCGCGAGATGGACGATCCTGTTCGCCCGGGTCCGTGACTGCGTCGAGGATCGTCGCGGTCCCGCCCCCTCCACGAGCACCTCCACCTCGGTACCGACCTGCTCGCGCGACTTCTCGAGCGAGATCTCCTGCTGGAGCGCCACCAACCGGTCGAACCGTTCCTGGACGACCTCCTTCGGCACCTGGTCCGGCATCGAGGCGGCGCGGGTCGCCGGTCGCGGGGAGTACTGGAACGTATAGGCGGAGTCGAACCGCGCGCGCGACACCACGTCCAACGTGTCGGCGAAGTCCTCCTCCGTCTCGCCGGGGAAGCCGACGATGATGTCCGTCGACACCGCGATCGCGGGGATCGCGTCGCGGATCGCGTCGAGCCATCCCAGGTACCGCTCCCGCCGATACGAGCGCTGCATCGCCTTCAGGACGCGGTCCGAGCCCGACTGCAGCGGGAAATGGATGTGCTCGCAGACCTTGTCGCTCTCCGCCATCGCCCCGATCACGTCGGGTGTGAAGTCGTGCGGATGCGGCGACGTGAACCGGATCCGGCGGAGCCCCTCGACCTCGTTCACCTGCCGGAGCAGGTCGGCGAAGAGGGGTCGCCGCGACGACCCCGGGACCCTGATGTCCCGCCCGTACGTGTTCACGTTCTGACCGAGCAACGTCACCTCGACCACGCCCTCCCGTGCGAGCCCCTGGACCTCGGCGAGCACGTCGCCGATCGCTCGCGAGCGCTGGGCGCCACGGACGAACGGCACGATGCAGAACGTGCAGGCGTTGTCGCATCCGACGGCGATCGCGACCCAGGCGCGGAAGGCATCGTCGCGCGCCGACGGCAGCGCCGACGGGAACAGGTCGGTGTACTCGGCGACATCCATCTGGGGGCCGTCCGCCTCGGCCCGCCGGAGGAGGTCGAGCAGATGCGGGAGCGCGTGCGTTCCGACCACGACGTCGACCCAGGGAGCCTTCTCCTGGATCGCGCCCTGGTCCTTCTGGGCGAGGCAGCCCGCGACCACGATGCGGAGGTCCGGGTGCTCGGCCTTCAGGGGCTTCAGATGACCCAGGTTGCCGTAGAGCTTGTTGTCGGCGTTCTCACGGATCGCGCACGTGTTCAGGACGATGACCCGCGCGTCGGCGACGTCGTCGGTGGGCGTCATCCCGTCCGCGCGGAGCATCCCTCCGATCCGTTCGGAGTCGTGCTCGTTCATCTGGCACCCGAAGGTGCGGATCAGGAACGTCCCGTTCACGCCATCGAGGCTACCGTGCGAACTCGGTGGCGCGCGTCTCGCGGATCACCGAGATCTTGATCTGCCCCGGGTACTGGAGCTCCTCCTCGACCTGTTTCGCGATGTCCCGTGCGATCGTCTGGGCCTGGAGATCGTCGACGTCGCCCGGGGTGACCATCACGCGCACCTCGCGACCGGCCTGCATCGCGAAGACCTTCTCGACGCCCTCGTGCGCCGTGCAGATCTCCTCGAGGCGCTCGAGTCGCTTGATGTAGGTCTCCAGGGATTCCCTGCGAGCGCCGGGCCGACCGCCGCTGATCGAGTCCGCGATCTGTGCGAGGACGGCGTGGACGGTTCGCTGCTCGACCTCCCCGTGATGGGACTCGATGCAGTGGACGACCTCGTGGTCCTCCTTCAGCCGCCGTGCGATCTCGGCGCCGATGATCGCGTGCGATCCCTCGACCTCGTGGGTGACCGCCTTGCCGATGTCGTGCAGGAACGCCCCACGCTTGGCGATCGTGGGGTCGATCCCGATCTCCGCGGCGAGCGCGCTCGCGATGTGGGAGGACTCCACGAGGTGCTTCAGCACGTTCTGGCCGTAGCTGGTGCGGTACTGGAGCCTCCCCAGGAGCTTGATCAGCTCGGGGTGCACGTCGGTGAGGCCGACCTCCGCCACCGCGTCCTCCCCCGACTTCCGGATCTGCTCCTCGAGGTCCCGAACGGAGCGCTCGTGGACCTCCTCGATGCGAGCCGGCTGGATCCTCCCGTCCTGGACGAGCTTCTCGAGCGTCATGCGCGCGGCCTCCCGGCGGACCGGGTCGAAGCAGGAGAGCACCACGGCCTCGGGGGTGTCGTCGATGATGATGTTGACGCCCGTCGCGGCCTCGAACGCGCGGATGTTCCTGCCTTCCCGGCCGATGATCCGGCCCTTCATGTCCTCGCTCGGCAGCGTGAAGACGCTGACGCTGGACTCTGCGGTCTGCTCGGACGCGACCCGCTGGATCGCGATCGTGACGATCTTGCGGGCCCGCTCCTCGCCCTCCTCGCGGGCGCGCTGCTCGATCTCGCGGACCTGCGCCATCGCGCCCCGCTTGGCCTCGTCGACCACCTGGGAGGCGAGCTGCTCCCTGGCCTCGGCGGACGTCATCCCCGCGATCCGCTCGAGCTGCGCCTTGTGTTGGTCGGTGGCCTTCTCCAGCTGTTCCCGCACGAACGTGAGCTTGTCCTCCCGCTCCTTCAGCTCCGCGGTTCGCCCGTCGATCCGCTGGCCGCGCTCGCGGAGGTCGGCCTCGGTCTCGGTGATGCGGCGTTCGAGGCGCCCGACCTCCTCGCGGCGGTGCTTGAGGTCCTCCTCGGTCTCGCGCCGCATCCGCGCGGCTTCCTCCTTGGATTCCTGGAGCCCCTGGGCCCGCGTCTTGGCGGCCTCCTCTTCGGCATCCAGGAGGAGCTTCTTCCCTTGTGCTTCGGCGGAGCGCGCGTTGGACGCTCCGATCGTGTTCCGGACGACGAATCCCGCGACGCCCCCGACCATGAGGCCGAGGAGGCCGGCGATGACGGTGTCCATCGTTCCTCCCGATGTCTCGGGAGAGGGATCTCGGTCCCCGATCAGGGTGCGACGGAAGAGGCTAGCGGTTCCTGACCCTTCTCCTTCTCGGAGCGTGCGGGTCGGAACGGGTGGTCGGGTCGATTTCGAACTCGGTCACGGAAGCCCTTCGGTCGGTTCGCTGGATGTTCGGGAGATCGATTCCTCTCGTTTCCCCGATGCTACGGCCGGGGCCGTGGGAGAAACAAGGGCCGCTCTCACTCACCGAACGGGATCTCGAGCGCCTTCCGCGCTGCGCTGCGGGCGATCTCGGGCCCGTAGCCCCGTCGCATGAGCAGGGAGGACAGGCGGGCGAACGCCTTCTCGGGCGGCACGCCGGCGAGCCGGGAGACCCGCGAGCTCGCCAGGTCGGCGGCCCGCTCCTCGTCGTCGCCCGGGGCATCTTGAGCGACCGCCTCGGCCAATCCAGAGGCGATCCCGGCCGCCCGAAGTCCCTGCATCACCGCTCGGCTCCCCTCCTTGCGGGATCCGAACCGATGCTCAGCGAACTGCCGAGCGAACGCCTCGTCGTCGACGAGACCCACCCGCTCCAGCCGCGCAAGGACGTCGTCGACCTCATCGCTCTCGAACCGCGCAGCAAGGAGGCGGCGTTCCAACTCCCGCTTGCTCCGCGGACGCACCGCGAGGAGACCGAGCGCTCGGTCGTGACAGCTCTTCGGGTTCTTCGGCGCTCCACGCCGGCCCATGGGGGCTACGCCGACGTCTTGGTCTTCGACCTGCTGGCCGCGGCCGGTGGCTCCTCGACCGGCGGTTCCTCCGGGGGCGGCGACTCGGCGTCGTCGATGCGGATGGGCTCGTCGTCGCCCTCACCGAAGGACGTGAGCCCGACGGCCTCGCGCACCTTCCGCTCGATCTCGTCCCGCATGTCGATGTGCTCCGCGAGGAACTGCCTGGCGTTCTCACGACCCTGGCCGAGCTGCTCGTTCTCGTACGTGAACCACGCCCCCGACTTCTTCACGATCTCGAGATCGACACCGACGTCGAGCAGCGAGCCCTCCTTGGAGATGCCCTTGCCGTACATGATGTCGAACTCGCACTGGCGGAACGGTGGAGCCACCTTGTTCTTGACGACCTTGACCCGTGTGCGGGAGCCGACGACCTCGGTGCCGTCCTTCAGGTTCTCGATCTTGCGGACGTCGAGCCGGATGGTGGAGTAGAACTTCAGCGCTCGTCCACCCGGCGTGGTCTCGGGCGATCCGAACATCACCCCGATCTTCTCGCGCAGCTGGTTGATGAAGATCGCGGTGGTATCGAACCGGGACAGCGAGCCCGAGAGCTTCCGCATCGCCTGGGACATCAACCGCGCCTGCAACCCGACGTGGGTGTCGCCCATCTCGCCCTCGATCTCCGCACGCGGCACCAACGCCGCCACCGAGTCGATCACCACGAGGTCGAGCGCCGCGGAGCGGACGAGCATGTCCGCGATCTCGAGCGCCTGCTCGCCGGAGTCCGGCTGGGACACGAGGAGCTCGTCGATGTTCACGCCCAGCTCGCGCGCGTACGTGGGGTCCAGCGCGTGCTCCGCGTCGATGAACGCGGCGATCCCGCCCTTGGACTGCGCCTCCGCGATGATGTGCAGGCAGACGGTGGTCTTCCCCGAGCCCTCCGGGCCGAAGACCTCGACGATGCGACCCTTCGGGATCCCTCCGACCCCGAGCGCGATGTCCAGCGCCAGCGAGCCCGTCGGGACGATGGACATCCCCGCCCCCATCGGGTGCTCGCCGAGCTTCATCACGGCACCCTTGCCGAACTGCTTCTCGATCTGCTGCAGTGTGACGTCGAGCATCTTGTCCCGGTCCACGTTCCCCTCCTTCGTTCCCTCTCTGAACCTCTGGCCCTGCCCGGAGGGGGGCCGGGAGAGTGCATGTGCGAGCGACGAGTGGAGATTAGCGCGCGACTCCGACATAACTTACACCTCTGTCATTCTTGGTGTTCGGCTCCCGATCCGGGTCGGTCCTGGATCAGACGAAGGCTAATCGAACAGATGTTCGAACGCAAGCATCACCGGGCGAGCGGGAAGCGGGCGAGCGGCTCGTAGCGGGGAGCGGGCCGCCCGAGGTGGCTCCGGAACAGGACGACGTGGCCCACCTCCCACTCGTCGGACTCAAGCTCGGTTGCGGTGTAGGCGGCCGGGAGCTTCAGGGGCGGATCGCTGCGCGCAACGGTCAGATGAGGATGGAAGGGACGTTTCTCGGCGGGGAACTCGTCGGCGAGCGATGCCTCGATCTCCGCCGCGAGCACCGCGAGCGGGTCCGTGTCGTCGAATCCGGCCCAGAGCGCCCGGCCTCGCTTCGCGGATGGGAAGCTCCCGACGCCCCGCAGTCGCGCCGTGAACCGCGACACGTCGGCGGCCGCCGCCTCCACCCGCTCCGGCACCCGATCGGTCAGCCTGGGCCACGTCCGGCCGAGGAATTTCAGCGTTACGTGCAGGTTCTCGCGAGGCACCCATCGCGCCCGCGGGAACGCCTCGCGCCAGGGAGCGAACGCCCCTTCGACGGCATCCTTCACCGCGTCGGGGACCTCGATCGCGACGAACAGGCGGAGCGGCTTCGCCTCGGGACGAGCGGCCCGATCGCGAGCCATCAGATCGCGCGATCGGACGCCGGGAGGGGTCGGCCCTCCAGGTGACGGCGGACGAGGTCGAGCGCCGCCTGCTCCGCCCAGCGACGGACGCGGTCCCGCTCGCCCGGTACCTGGAAGCCCCGCGCGTGCGTCACCTCGTCGCCGTCGAGCGCGATCCAGATGACCCCGGGGGGAGAGCCCCCGTGGGACTCGGGGCCGGCGGCTCCCGTCAACGAGACGCCCCAGGTCCGATCCGAACACCCGTCGGGCCCCCGCCGCCATCTCCAGCGCGCACTCCTCGCTCACCGGCCCCGGCCCCTCCAGTGTCTCCCTCGACACCCCGAGCACCCCCGCCTTCGCCTCGTTCCGGTACACGACCCCCGATCCCACGAAGACCTCGGACGCCCCCGGCACGCTCGTGATGCGCGCTCCTACCCCCCCACCCGTGATCGACTCCGCACACGCGAGCGTCGCTCCCGCGTCTGTCAGCAGGCGAACGACGGCCGCCTCGAGCGTCTCGTCGTCCGTGGTGAACACCACGTCGCCCAGACGCCGCCGGACCTCCTCGGCGACCGGTTCGATCAGGCGCTCGGCCGCCTCCGCCGTAGCCGCCTTCGCGGTGATCCGGACCTTCACCTCACCCGACGACGCGAGGAACGCGATCGTTGGATTCGCCGACCTCGAGAACAGGTCGTCGACGCGCTCGGCGAGGGCCGACTCGCCGATCCCCGCGCACCGGAGCACCCGGGATCGCACCACGGCGGCGCCCTCGGACGCCAGCTCCGGCAGGATCGTGCCCTCCATCATCTCCACCATCTCCTCCGGGACACCCGGCACGGCGTAGATCCGCGTCGCCTCCGGGAGATCCGCGACCAAGCCGGGCGCGGTCCCTCTCGACGGGGTGAGGTAGCGCGCTCCCTCGGGGACATCGGCTTGACGGAGGTTGCTCTCCGGCATCTCGCGCCTGCCGAACGACCGGAACTTCTCGCGGAGCAGGTCCTCGAGCTCGGGATGGCGGACCATCGGCGCGTCCATCACGACGGCGAGCGCGTCCCGGGTGATGTCGTCCTGGGTCGGCCCGAGCCCGCCGGTCACGATCACGACGTCGGCGCGCGCCGGCCGACAGGCGCATCGCCTCGACGATCCGGTCGAGGTTGTCTCCGACCACCTGATGGTGCAGGACGTCGGCGCCGATCGCGGCGAGGGACTCCGACATCCACCGGGCGTTCGTGTTCGCGATCTGACCGAGGAGCAGCTCGGTCCCCACCGCGAGGATCTCGACCCTCAACTACCCGGTCTCCTGCCGATGACGCTCCGTGAGCAGGTACTCAAGCCCGCTCGCGACGGTCAGCACCACCGCCACCACGATCACCGCCAGCACGAAGGGGTCGAGGTCTGCCGAGAGCGGCGCGATCGCGAGGCCGACCGCGAGGATCTGGCTGAACGTCTTCGCCTTCCCCGCTCGGGAGGCGGGCATCGACACGCCCCCCCGATCCAGCCGCCACCGGAGCAACGAGACCGCCACCTCGCGGAGCACGATCACCGCGGTCGCCCACCAGGGGAACTCACCGCCGATCGTGAGCGCGACCGCCGGGACGATCACGAAGAGCTTGTCCGACAACGGGTCGAGCCACGCCCCGACCGCCGTCGTCATCTCGTGTCGGCGCGCGAGGTACCCGTCGACGAGGTCGGAGAGCGCGCCGACGACGAACACGACGACCGCGAGCCATCGCGTCTCGGCTTGATCCGTGCCGAGGAGCACGACGACGATCGGGATCAGCGCGATCCGTCCGATCGACAGGACGTTCGGCCAGCCCAGCCCGAGAGGTCTCACCCGCTCGACGATGGGTCCCCTCCGTCGCCGCCGGCCTCGAACCGATACGTGTGCGGCAGGCCGGCCACGCCCTCGGTCACGGCCTTCCCGTTCAGGCTGACCTCGACGAGAGCGGCGTCGGTCACCGACACATCGAGGTGCTCCAGCGCCACGAGTGTGATGGTCTCTCCCGGGCGGAGCACCTGGGCATCACGCGTCCCGTCGGCCTCGGATTCCACGGTCACGTCGCTCCTGGCCACCACCACGACCCTGATCGTGGGGTCGGTCGGGACCGGTGAGGCCGTCGCAGCGGGGATCGACCCGGCCGGTGGGGCCGCCTCGCCGCGCGACAGGACGCCGAGCGCCAACAGGATGAGCAGGATCGTGATCGCCGCGACGAGGAGGAACCGCTGGTTGTCCCGGATCCGGCTGGCCGCGATCATCCGCTCCACCGTGCCGAGCTTTCCCGGCGGTGGCGCTGGTTCGGCCTCCACGGCCGTGCGCGCGTAGGCGTCGCTCACCTTGTCCGCATCGAGCCCGAGGTAGTTGGCGTACGTGCGCAGTGACGCCCGGACGTAGACCTCGCCGGGGAGCACGTCGAAGTCCTCCCGCTCGAGGGCATCCAGCTGATCGACCCGGAGCCTGGTGTCGCGCGCCGCCTCGTCGAGCGAGAGCCCTCGCACCTCGCGAGCACGCTGCAGGGCCGAGCCGACCCCTGGTCGGGGATCCGTCACAGAGCCGGCCATGAGAACGCAAGGATAGCCGTCACGGACCTACACTCCCGCGATGCCCGACGCCCTCGCGCGCGGACCCCGCGTCCATCTCCGGCCGCTCGACCCCGCCGACGAGGCAGAGTTCCTCCGCCTCGTGCGCCGGTCGCGCACCCTGCACCGCCCCTGGTCGCACCCGCCCGCCACGCCGGACGGCTTCCGTGAGCTCGCGGCGAGCCGACCCGGCGACGCTCGCCTCGTGATCTGCCGGAACGACGACGCGGCGATCGTCGGGTACTTCGGCCTCGGCCAGATCTTCTACGGGCACTTCCGCAACGCCTACCTCGGCTACTACGCCTTCGAGCCGCACGCGGGCCACGGATATATGCGGGAGGGACTGGAGCTGGTGCTCCGCCACGCGTTCGGCGCCCTCAAGCTCCACCGGGTACAGGCGAGCATCCAGCCCGAGAACGAGCGCTCGATCGCCCTCGTGCGATCGGCGGGCTTCCGCAAGGAAGGGCTCTCGCTCCGCTATCTGAAGATCGGCGGCCGGTGGCGGGATCACGAGCACTGGGCGATCACCATCGAGGATCGCCGCGGCTCGCGCCGACCGAACTAGGTCCATCGTCTCGTTCGGAATCGGGCGTCCGATGGGTGGAGCGCCTCGCACGGGGGACTACAGTTGGCCCCGCAGGGAGGGAATCGACCGACGATGGCAGAGATGGAGAAACGCACGCCCTGGGGTCCCGTCGACGACTCGCCGCTGGCGACCGTCCGTGAGTTCCTCCCATCTGCGTACGTCCTGTCCGACGGCCCCGTTCGCTACCTGCTGTTCGCGGGCGAGCGCGACGACCGAACATGGGGCTCGATCGGCGCGTTCTGGCGGACGATCGACGGCAGCAAGGGCGGGTTCTTCGTCTGTCCCGAAGCGATCTGGGCCGGCAGCGAGATGGTGCGGAACCTCCGCAGCGCGCAGTCACGAGGCTGGCCGATCGAACGGATCTACGCCTACTGGCAGGCGCACGTCGGGGTCGCGGGGAAGCTCATGATCGATCCGCAGCAGCACGCGGACACCCTGTTCCAGGTCGCCCGCCGCGTCGGCGCGATCTAGGACTACGCCGAGCGGCGCTCTTCCCACTCCTCCCACGTGAGGAGAACGTCGCGGGCCTTCGAGCCCTGCGACGGCCCGACGAGACCCTTCTCCTCCATGAGATCCATGATCCGCCCGGCACGCGCGAATCCCACCTTCAGCTTGCGCTGCAGCATCGAGGTGGAACCCAGCTGCGACCGGATCACCAGCTCCGCAGCTTGCTCGAGCAGGTCGTCGTCGTCGCCGAGGCCGTGCTCGCCGCCGCCCTCGCCGGGGGGAAGCGCCAGCCCTTCGACGGTGTTCTCGTACACGACCTCGCGTTGGCCTCGGATGAACTCGCAGACGGCACGCACCTCGGCCTCCGTCACCCAGGCGCCCTGGATCCGGACCGGTTTCGAGATGTTCGACGGCGCGAACAGCATGTCGCCGTGTCCCACGAGCTTCTCGGCGCCGTTCATGTCGAGGATCACGCGCGAGTCCGCCTGCGACGAGGTCATCAACGCGATGCGCGAGGGGATGTTCGCCTTGATCAGGCCGGTCACCACGTCGACCGACGGGCGCTGGGTGGCGACCACGAGATGGATCCCGACGGCTCGCGCCATCTGGGCGATCCGACAGATCGCGTCCTCCACGTCGCGCGGCGCCACCATCATCAGGTCCGCGAGCTCGTCGATCACGACGACGATGAACGGCATGTGCTCGAACTTCTCCTCCATGCCGGGTGGGATCCGGAGCGTGCCGTCGCGGAGTCCCTCCTCGTAGGAGTCGATGTCGCGGACGGCGACCGTGGCGAGGAGCTCGTACCGCATCTCCATCTCGCGGACGATCCACTGCAAGGCCTCGGCTGCCCGCTTCGGATGGACGATCACCGGGGAGAGCAGGTGCGGCACATCGCCGAAGTGACTGAGCTCCACACGCTTCGGGTCGACCAGGATCAGCCGGACGTCCTCCGGGGTCGTGCGCGCGAGCAGCGAGGTGATGAAGGAGTTCACGAGCGAGGACTTCCCGGCGCCGGTGGCGCCGGCGATCAGCAGGTGCGGCATCTCCGCGAGGTTCACCATCCGCGCGCGGCCATGGACGTCCTTGCCGAGTGCGACCTCGAGCGGATGGGTCGCCTGCTTCGCCGCCGAGGAACGCAACACGTCGCCCACCATCACGAAGTCCCGATGGGTGTTCGGAACCTCGATCCCGATCGCCGATTTGCCCGGGATCGGTGCCTGGATCCGGACGTCCGGGGAGGCGAGCGCGTACGAGATGTCGCTCGAGAGCGCCACGACCTTGCTCACCTTGGTGCCCGAAGCCACCGCGACCTCGTACATCGTGACGGTGGGACCGCGGTGCGCCCCCACGACCTGGGCGTCGACGCCGAACGTGTGCAGGGTCCGCTCGAGTGCGGCCAGCGTGTCCTTCTCCGCGCGCGAGTCCGCGTTGGAGGGAGGCGCCGTCCGGAACAGGTCCAGCGGGGGGAGCTGGTACGGCCCGAACGGGGTCCTGACGGTACGCGAGCGAGAGCCGCTCGTGGCCGGGAGCGCCGGCTCGGAGGGGAACGCAGGGTCCTGCGGAACCGACGCGATCGTCTCGGTCGCGGCGTCGTTCCCGTCGTCCGCCTCGGGGAAGTGGATCACGTCGTCGGTGAGCCCGAACGCCTCGCGGAGCGACCATCGGCGGCGCGGCTTCGCGTGATCCGAGTCCTTCGCTCTCGCGGCTACCGGATCGCGTTCGTCGCGCTCCTCTCGGAGCGAGTCGAACTTCTCCTTGACGGCGGCGAACGGCGTGCCCGTGAAGATCAGCAGTCCGAGGCTCGCGAGCCCGGCGCACACGATCGCGGCGCCGATCGGAGAGATGACCCGCGCGAGCGGCCAGGCGGCGAGCGCCCCGATCGCCCCACCGGCCTCGGAAAGGCTCTCATCGCCCGTCCATCCCTCCGTGAAGCTGGGATTGCCGGCGAACAAGGAGATGAGCCCGAGGACGCCGGCGACGAGGACGGCGAACCCGATCGCCATGCGCACGCGGTCCTCGCGGGCGATGTCTCGCAGGAGCACGAACCCCCACCACGCGCCGAGCACCGGGAAGGCGTAGGCACCGATGCCGAAGCTTCCGCGGATGAACCAGGTGATCCCACGACCGACGACACCGCCAGCCTCGAGCCACAGGGACAGGGCCGTGAGGAGCGACAGGACGATGAGCCCGATGCCGAGGGCGTCTCGCGCCCAGGGAGACAGGACCGTCCTGACGGGGGTCTTGGACGGCTTCCTGCTCTTGCTCCGGCTCTTGCTCCGAGGGGCGGCCTTCTTCGAGGGACGCGAACGCGACCCGCTGCCCCCGGACCTCCGGGAGGGGGAAGTCTTCGTTGCCATGTGCGGACAAGCATGACTGTTGAGGCGGACGCTTCAAGGACCCGAGCGGGTCAGACCTCCATGATCACGGGCAAGATCACGGGCTTCCGCTGGGTCGCCTCGTTGAAGTACCGCTTGAGGACGCGACGGACGTTCTGCTGCAACGCGGACGGGTCGGTCACCCGGGCGTCCGCCGACTCCTTCACCGCCTCGATCACGCGCAGGCGACCCTCGTCCAGGATGTCGGCGGAGGACTCCTCGTGCACGAAGCCGCGGTTCACGAGGTCGGGGCCGCCCACCAGCTCGCCGGTCTGCGAATCGACGATGATGACCACCACGACCACCCCGTCGGCCGAGAGCTTCCGCCGGTCCCGGAGCACCTCCCCGCCCACGTCGCCGATCCCGAGACCGTCCACGAACGTCATCCCCGCCTGGATACGGTCGACGTGGCGCACCTCCTCGCCGACCTCCACGACGTCACCGTCCTCGCAGACGAGCGTCCGCTCGGGCGGGATGCCCACCTCGTGCGCCAGGCGTGCGTGATGCTGCAGGTGCCGGCGCTCGCCGTGGACCGGGATGAACCACCGCGGCCGGACCAGCGAGAGCATCAGGCGCAGCTCCTCCTGGGCGGCATGTCCGGAGGCGTGGACCGGATCGGACGGCATGTGGAACACGTCGGCGCCGGTCCGGTAGAGGGAGTCGACGACGCGATGGATCGCAGGCTCGTTCCCGGGGATCAACGATGACGACAGGACCACGGTCTCGCCGGGGCCGATCTTGACCCACTTGTGCTGTCGTTGCGCCATCAGCGAGAGGGCCGAGTAGGGCTCCCCCTGCGAGCCGGTGCAGATCACCACCACACGGCCGGGATCAAGTCGGTCGATCTCCGAGATGTCGACGACATCTTTGTCGTCGACGTGCAGGTGACCCAGTCGCCGTGCGGCATCGACGGACTTCAGCATGGAGCGTCCGAGGAACGAGACGACCCGTTCGTTCGCGCGCGCGGCGTTCACGATCTGCTGCACGCGATGGATGTGGCTCGAGAAGCAGGCCGCGACCACGAGGCCCCCGGCGTTCTCGACGATGTCGAGCAGGACCGGCCCGACGGTGCGCTCGCTGACGGAGTACCCAGGCTCCTCGGCGTTCGTGGAGTCGGAGAGCAGCAGATGGACGCCTTTGCCGCGGCCTGCCTCCTTGGCCAGGCCGTGGAGGTCGGTGGCCCTGCCGTCGAGCGGGGTCTGGTCGATCTTGAAGTCGCCCGTGTGGAGGATCGAGCCGAACGGCGTGTCGACCACGACCGCCATCCCATCGGGAATCGAGTGCGTGACGCGGAGGAACCGCATCGTGAACGGGCCCGTCGACACCTGCTCCCCCGGCGAGACGGTCCTGAGATCGACGAGGTGCTCGACCTCGTGCTCCTCGAGCTTGCCCTGCAGCAGCGCGAGCGTGAACGGCGTGCCGTAGACCTCGAGACGGCGGTCGATGTCGCGGAGCAGGTACGGCAGCGCTCCGATGTGATCCTCGTGCCCGTGCGTGAGGACGACCGCCTGGATCCGATCGGCCTTCGTTCGCAGGAAGTCGAAGTCCGGCAGGACCAGGTCGATCCCGGGCATGTCGCCCGATGGGAACGACAGACCCACGTCGATGATCAGGATGCGTTCGTCCAGCTCGAGGCAGGCCATGTTGCGGCCGACCTCGCCGACCCCGCCGAGGAAGACGAGTCGCGCCGGAGACTCAGAGGAGACCGGCATCCTCCAGTGCTCGTTTGATCCGCTCGCGCTCGTCAGCGGTGGCGGGCACCAGCGGCAGCCGAGGCGGGCCCGCCGGCCGGCCCAGCATGTCCAACGCGGCCTTCACGGGGATCGGGTTGGACGTGACGAACAGCGCGTTGAACAGGGGCGAGAGGTCTTCGTGCAGCTTGCGGGCGGCCGGAACGTCGCCCGTCTCGATCAGTTCGATCATCTGCCTGATCTGCAAGCCGACGAGATGCGACGCCACGCTCACGACCCCGACGGCGCCGAGGCAGACGTAGCCGAACGTCGCCCAGTCGTCGCCGGAGTAGACCTCGAACCCCTCGGGAGCTTCCGAGATCAGGTTCGAGATCGCCTTGAAGTCGCCGGTGGAATCCTTGACGGCGACGACGTTCGGCTTCTGGGCGATCCGGAGCATCGTCTCGTGCTCGATCCGGGTCCCGGTGCGGCTCGGGATGTTGTAGACGATGATCGGCAGCTCCGTCGCGTCTGCGATGTGCTCGAAGTGCGCGACCAGCCCGCGCTGCGGAGGCTTGTTGTAGTACGGAGTCACGACGACGATGCCGTCGGCGCCCGCGTCCTCGGCGGCCTGTGTCAGCTCGAGGGTCTCGGCGGTGGAGTAGGTCCCCGTCCCGCAGATCATCTTGCCCTTCCCGCGGACGGCCTCCCCGACCGCGCGGAACAGGTCCGCTTTCTCGTTATGGGACAAGGTGGGCGACTCGCCGGTCGATCCCACGACGAACACCGAGTCCGAGCCGTTGTCCGTGAGCCAGGACGCGAGCTCTTGGGCGCCATCGAGGTCGACGCCGTGGTCGGGACGGAACGGCGTGACCATCGCGGTGACGACGGATCCGAACCTTCCGGCCACGCGCATCCTCCTCGGTCTGGGCGGGCCTCGCGATCCGGCCGGATCTGCGGGGCGTCCGCAGTGACGCCCTATGCTAGCTCCCCATGCCGCGCATCTACACGAAGACCGGCGACGACGGCACCACGGGGCTCCTCTACGGTGGCCGGATCTCGAAGGACGACGCGGCGACCGAGGCGTACGGAACGACCGACGAGGCGGTGGCAGCGCTCGGACTCGCACGCGCCTCGGCGGAGCCCGTGATGGCCGAAGAGCTCCTCGCGCTCCAGCGGGAGCTCTTCATCGTGGGCGCGGATCTCGGCGACGAACCCGGCCGAGCGCGCGAAACTCCAGCCGGGCGTGTCGCTCGTGACGAGCGACATGACCGAACGGCTCGAGCGGCGGATCGATGAGCTCGTCGCCGAGCGAGCGCTCCCCCAGGCCTTCATCGTCCCCGGGGCCAACGAGGGCAGCGCGGCGCTGGACCTCGCCCGGAGCGTCATCCGGCGGGCGGAGCGTCAGGTCGTGGCTCTCGAGCACGAAGGCCGTGACGTGAACCCCGAGGTCAGGCGCTACCTCAACCGACTGAGCGATCTGGTGTTCGTCCTCGCCCGCCGCCGAGCCGGCGAGGACGAACCCACGAGCCGCTAGATCAGCACGGCGTCGACGCCGAACCGCTCAGATACCACCCGTCTGCGTGAAGGTAACCGTGCTGGGCGCGCAGATAAGGCGACTGTACAGCGTCTGACGGGGTGCCGCCGTGATGGCGGTGCCGTTGATCACGTCTGCGGACGGCCCGGTCACGGACACCTGCCAGTCTCCTCCGCCAGGCCCGATCACGATCAACGGTCGCCAACATGAGTCACCGATCAGTTCGAGTTCGATTGTGAAGGTGTCCACTTCCTGGTACGAGCCACCGTAGGCCTCGATCATCCAAGACCTCGCTCGGGTTCGTGAATCTGCCGGATGATCTTCGGGATCGTCGGTTGGTATCCACACCGTTCGCGTCCGGCTCGTCTTGTTGCCGTGTCCATCCATCGCGACGACGCGGAAGTCGTACACACCCGGATCGACGCCCGTGATCGGGGGGCTCTGGGCACCCCCCCCGGATTCCGTTTGCGACAGTCGTCCATGCAGTGAGCCCAATCGCGCGGTGCTGGACCCGCCACGTCACGCTCGTGTTCGCATCGGTGGCCGTGAACGGGAACGCGAATGTCGGCATGGTGGATACCTCCCAGATGCTGATCGGCTCAGTGTCAGGGACTGGACACCATCGGAGGCTTGAGGTCGTGGAGGATGGGAGGCGGGCGGTTCGGTGCCGCGTCGAAGCACAGTTCGGAGCAGCGGGCGGGGAGACCCGTCCAGAAGCTGAACACCACCCAGCGATACGCCTTGCCCGTGTTCGCTGTGGGCATCGTGATCACGCCGCCGCCTTCGACGGCTTCGAGACCGGCAGATTCCGGATGAACGTCCGTCGGCAGTTGGTGAGTGCGCCGCGCAGCCGACCGCCCGCGAAGAAGATGAAGGCGCACTGCTCGAAGTCGTCGTCGAAGTTCTTGTCGATCTCGACGATGAAGAACGAGTCGTTCCCGAGGCTCTTCGGCGTCCATCCCTCGAAGGTCCGCACCGTGTGTACGACGTTGTTGTTCCCGTGCCCCACCGATGCTGTGCGGATATCCAGCTTGCCCGGGCTGTCGTTGCCGTCGGTCTTCGTGAAGGTGTGGGCGGAAGCCGGCCCCGTCGATACCAACCCGGCGACGAGGAGGGATGCGGCAGCTGCGAGGAGCGGACGCCTGCGGGTGCCGTTCTCTCGTGATCCTCGAGGCATCGCGACCTCCAGTCGGGGTAGGTGCGCGGACCCTATCCCGCGGTTGCGTCTTCGCACAAGGGTCGATGGTCGTAGTTCGGCGGTCAGAAGTCGACGACGCACCAGGGGGCGGGCGAGGACGCGAACATCGCATCCGCCCGCTCGAGCGAACCCGGGGTGCGCTCCTCGACCTGTCTCGCCCACCACAGCTGGCGGAAGCTCGACCCCCCGAGGTAGGTGGCTCCCAGGACGTTGATCGTGCCCGCGAGGTCGGCAACCGTGTCGGTGGGGGTGCAGCGACCCCGCCCGCCTTCGACGACCAGCTCGTACCGGCCGTCGGTGTCCGGACGGAACGGATCCGTGACCTCGAACACCAGCCGTCCATCGGCGCCGTAGCGCCGAGCTTCGAGCGCCGGGACGACGTCCAGGAGCCGGACCCACAGCCCGTCGTTCACCGAGAACCGCAGGCGTCGCGGCTCGCGCAAGAGGTGAAGCAGCGGCTCGTCGGCCGGGCGGTTCCACGCCTCGACGGTTGCGACCAGATCGACGTCGAACAGGAACCGCCAGATGTCCGCGTTGCCGGCAGGGGTCGAGGCCACGCACTCATGGACCGTGATGGTCCCGGACGGAACGGAGCGGGGCCAGTCGTGCTTCGTCCAGTAGACCGCGTACGCATCCGCCGTCCCGGCGTCGTCGCGGTGCACCGCGTACATCCAGGGGCGGTCCTTGTCCTCCCCGACCGTGGCGAAGTTGTGGTCGCGAAGGGCCGCGTTCCGCTCCACGCCTCCGGGGCGCATCGCAGCGTCGTAGACCTCGTCGATGATCGGCAACGCCTCCTCCTTCGAGACGAGCTCGACGCGGCCGCTCGGCTCGTATCCGCGGACGAACGCCATCCGGGCGGACTCCGCCTGGAATTCGCCGAGCAGCCCGGCGAGGCCGTATCCGAAACGGCCGTAGATCGCTCCCTCGGACGCGAAGAGGGCCGCGATCGGCTCGCCCCGCTCCGCGGCTTGATCGAGGACGACCCGCATCAACCCCGTGTTGATCCCCCTGCGGCGATGGGTGGGGTGGACGCCCACCATCGTGACGCCCGCCGTCGGGATCCTCGCGCCCCCGGGAACCATCATCCGGAACGTGACCGCAGCCGATGTGCCGACGATCCTGCCGCCGTCGATCGCCGCGAAGGACCGATCGGGCTCGATGACGGGGAGCGATGCCTCCACCTCGTCCTCCTTCGCCACAGAGCTGAAGGCGGTCTCGGCGGCCCGAACCCACTCGGGGCGTTCCTCATACGTGATCGGACGGATCTCGAGGTCCATGCGCCCGAGCCTAACGGGAGAGGCGGGTCGTCCGGCCGGCGGGCTACTCGAGGATCGAGTCGAGGCCGACGGTCAGGCCCGGGTGGGTCGGCACCCATCGGATCGCCGTCAACACCCCGGGCACGAACGACGTCCGGTCCATGGAGTCATGGCGGATCGTGAGCGTCTGTCCCTGGCCACCGAAGATGACCTCCTGGTGCGCGACGAGGCCGGGGAGCCGGATCGAGTGGATCCGGATCCCCGCCCGCTCGCCACCGCGAACGCCGGGGACGGATTCCGAGGACGGCCCGGCCCACGCGTCGGGGCGGGCTGCCGCGATGGCGTCCGCCGTCGCAGCCGCCGTCCCCGACGGTGCGTCGGCCTTCCCGTCGTGGTGGAGCTCGACGATCTCGACGGCCGGCAGGTGCCGGGCGGCCTCGCGAGCGAACCGCTGCATCAGCGCCGCGCCGATCGCGAAGTTGGGGGCGACGAAGACACCGACCGGCGCTTCGCGCCACGCCTCGTCCATCGTCGAAGCCGGTGGTCCCGACGACGATGTGCACGCCGTGCTCGATCGCCCACGCGACGTGCTCGGGCGGCGAAGCCGCCGCTCGTGAAGTCGACCGCGACCTCGACCTCAGCCGCGTCGAAGCGCGTCGAGGTTCTCGGCGAGGACGACGTCGGAGCCCTCCAGGGCGAGCGCCGTCGAGACCGGCTCGCCCGCCTTCGAGCGGGAGATCCCGGCGACGAGCTCGAGGTCCGTGTCGGCGTGCACCGCGCGACACACCTCGGCGCCGACCTTGCCGGTGGCACCCAGCACGCCGACGCGGATCACGTCATCACCCCCGCGAGATCCCGCTGGGCGAACGGCCCGAGGACCGTGAGCGTCATGGGCTGCGACAGCACCCGCTTGGCCACCCGTCGTGCGTCCTCGAGGGAGACGTCCTCGACGCGTTTCAGCGACTGGTTCGACCGTGAGGATCTCGCCGTGCGCGATCTCGGACTTCCCGATCCTCGACATCCGGCTCCCGGGGTCCTCGAGCGAGAGCACCATCGAGCCCTTCACGTGTCCCTTCGCGCGATCGAACTCCTCGGCCGTGAGACCGCCCTCCGCGACGTCCTCCAGCTCGCGACGGAGCAACCCGATCACCTCCTGCGCGCGGGCGGGCGTCGTCCCCGCGTAGCACGAGAAGAGCCCCGCCTCCGTGTACTGCGAGTGATAGCTGTAGACCGAGTAGACGAGGCCGCGCTTCTCGCGGATCTCCTGGAACAGGCGCGAGGACATCCCGGTTCCCAGCGCGCCGTTCACGATCAGGAAGGGGAACCGGTCCGGGTCGCTCCGCGCGAGCCCGTTCGTACCGAGACAGATGTGCGCCTGCTCGGTCTTCCGCCGCTTCACCAGCGGCTTCGGCCGAGGACTCCGGCGCGGTCCCGCTCGCGCGGAGGTTCCATCCTTGCGGGTCCCCGGTCCGCACGATCCGCCCCGTATCCATCCGGCGGCGGAGCATGTCGAGCAGCTCCTCGTGACGGAGGTTCCCCGCGGCCGCCACGACGAGTCCTCCCGGCACGTAGTGCTCGCCGGTAGAACCTGTGGACCTTGTCTCGCGTCGCCGCGCGGATCGTCTCGGCAGTCCCGAGGACGGGCCGCCCAAGCGGATGGTTCGGCCAGAGCGCTCTCCGTGAACAGGTCGTGGACGACCTCCTCCGGCGAGTCCTCGTGCATGTTGATCTCCTCGAGGATCACCTGCCGCTCCGCGTCGAGATCGGCCGACCGGAGCATCGAGTGCTGGAACATGTCGGAGAGGTGGTCGACCGCCATCTCCAGGTCACCGTCGAGGATGCGCGCGTAGTAGCAGGTGTACTCCTTCGACGTGAACGCGTTCACGTCGCCCCCGACGGCGTCGAAGTCCTCCGCGATCTCGCGGGCGGACCTCGTCTTCGTTCCCTTGAAGAGCAGGTGCTCGAGGAAGTGGCTCGAGCCGCTGATCACCGGAGGCTCGTCGCGGGATCCGGCGAGCACCCAGAAGCCGAGCGACACGGAGCGGACGCCGGGCATCCGCTCCGTGACGACTCGCAGGCCCGAGGAGAACTCGGTTCGCTCGATCCCCACTGTTCGCCTCCGGATCGTTCGGCCTTAGGCCGAGGACCCCTTGTCGGCGTCGCGGAACCGGCGTCCGGTGCGACGCGGCCCACGATCGGCCCCGTTGCGGGGCTCACGCGGCTCGCGTGGCTCGCGGCGCTCGCCGCCCGAGGAACCCTCGCCCTCCGGGGCCTCCCATTCAGGACCGGTCGGCTTCAGGCTGATCTTGCCCTGGGCGTCGATGTCCTCCACGAGCACCGTCAGCTTGTCGCCCTCCCGGACAGCCTCCTCCACCGAGCTGAGGCGCTTGCCCTTGCCCAGCTTCGAGATGTGCACGAGACCGTCCCTGCCGGGCACGAGGTTCACGAACGCCCCGAACGTCGTCGTCTTCACGACGGTGCCGTCGTAGGTCTCACCCTGGAGGACGGGACGCGGGTTCGCGATCTCGTCGATCATCCGGGCCGCTTCGTCGGCACCCTCACCTTCGTGAGAGCCGATGAACACCGTGCCGTCGTCCTGGATGTCGATGTCGGCACCCGTCTGCGCGATGATCTCGTTGATCCGCTTCCCCTTGGGGCCGATCACCTCGCCGATCTTGTCGACCGGGATCGTGATCGTGATGATCCGCGGCGCGATCGGGTTCACCGCGTCGCGCGGAGCCGGGATCGCCGCCTCCATCACGTCGAGGATCGTGAAGCGCGCTTCGCGGGCCTGCTGCAACGCACCCGCGAGCACGTCCGCGGGCATCCCGCTGACCTTCATGTCGAGCTGGATCGCCGTGACGAACTCCCGCGTGCCGGCGACCTTGAAGTCCATGTCGCCCAGCGCGTCCTCGGCACCGAGGATGTCCGTCAGTGTCACGAACGTTTCGCCTTCGGCGATCATCCCCATCGCGATCCCACCGACCGGCGCCTTGATCGGCACACCGGCATCCATCAGCGAGAGCGTCGAAGCGCACACGCTGGCCATCGACGTCGAGCCGTTGGAGGACAGCACGTCGGAGACCAGTCGCAGCGTGTACGGGAACTCCTCCTCCGAGGGGACCACGGGGATCAGCGCCCGCTCGGCGAGCGCCCCGTGACCGATCTCCCGGCGGCGAGGCGAGCCCACGCGGCCCGTCTCCCCGGTGGAGTACGGCGGGAAGTTGTAGTGGTGGATGTATCGCTTGGAGTCCTCGGGATCGAGGGTGTCGATCATCTGGTTCATCCGGAGCATCCCGAGCGACGTGACGTTGAGCACCTGCGTGTCACCGCGCTCGAACAGCGACGACCCGTGGGCGCGGGGCAGGAGCCCGACGTGGGCCGCGAGCGGCCGGATGTCCTTCGGTCCGCGACCGTCCAGCCGGACCCCGTCCGAGATCACCCGCGCGCGCATGACCTTCTTCTCGAGCGACTTCCACGCCGGCGAGAACTCGCTCGCGCGGGCGGCGAAGACGTCCTCTCCCAGCGTCTGGGCGAGGTGGGCCTTCGCCTCGTCCTTGACGGCGGACATGTTCGCTTCGCGCTCTTTCCGGTCGGACACGAGGGCGGAGAGCACCTTGTCCTTCCCGAACGACTCGAGCGCGTCCCAGAGGTCCTGCTGATAGAGCGGGTGCGGCTCGAAGTCCGAAGGCTTCACGCCGACCTCTGCCAGGAACTCCTCCTGGAGCCCGATGATCTCGGTGATGACCTCTTTCGCCCGCTCGAGGCCCTGCGCGACGATCTCCTCGGTGGGGGCGGTGGCGCCTTCGCCGGCGGCGAGGAGCGGCCAGGTCTCGTCGGGGGCCTCTCCCTCGATCATCAGGATGTCGATGCCGCCCTGCTCGTTCTTCGAGCCGGCGACGACGATGTCGAACGTGGCCTCCTCGAGCTCCTGGAACGTGGGGTTCACGACCCAGTCCGAGCCGATCAGCCCGAGACGGACCGACCCGACGGGACCGTCGAACGGCAGACCCGCGATCCCGACCGCGAGCGAGGCCGCGTTCATCGCCGGGATGTCGTACTGGTTCTCCATGTCGACCGACAGGACCGTGACGACGACCTGCACCTCGTCGCGGTAGCCCTCGCGGAACGAAGGCCGCAGGGGACGGTCGATCAACCGCGCGGTGAGGATCGCCGTCTCCGACGGACGCCCCTCACGGCGGAAGAAGCTGCCGGGGATCTTCCCCCGCGCGTACATCCGCTCTTCGACGTCGATCGTGAGCGGGAAGAAATCGATCCCCTCTCGGGGTGCGGAGCTCACACACGTGGCGAGCACCATCGTGTCGCCGTAGCGAACGACGGCAGCGCCGTCTGCGAGCTTCGCGAACGTACCGGACTCGAGGAGCAGATCCTTGCTCCCGATCTGCTTCGACTTGCTGGTGGCCATAGGCCTCGTACCTCCTGTTGTAGGCGGCGCCTCGTGGCGCCGCAGCTGCGGGAGGCGGCTGGGCCGGTTGTCAGTGGTGGGCCTCCGGTTTCGATGTTCGGCGCGCGCGCGGGTTCTGGGCGCTGCGCGCGATCCCGGGGGTCCGCGACTGAGAACCGACCTGTGTGGGGCCTCCGCCTCCGGTCGGGTCGGTCAGTGGGTCGTGGGCATCACTCCTCTTCCTGCGCCGCCGTCGCGATGCTGCTGATGCGGGCGGGCGCTCGAGGTCAACGCCGCAGACCGAGCTTGGCGATGAGCGCTCGGTAGCGTTCGATGTCCTCGCGCTTGATGTACTCGAGGAGGCGCCGGCGACGACCCACCATCTTCAGCAAACCGCGCCGCGAGGCGTGGTCCGACTTGTGGGTCTTCAGGTGCTCGGTCAGCTCCGCGATGCGGGTCGTCAGTACCGCCACCTGCACGTCGGCAGAGCCGGTATCGCCGCTGGAGAGGGCGTGCTCCTGGATGATCTGCTGCCTGGCCTCTTTGGTCAACGTCATGCGAACGTCAAGGCTACCAGCAGGAACGGGGCGAGCCCGGGGCGCCTCCTTCGATCAGCCAGGTTCCAGCAAAAAGGTAGGAGATCGTGCTGCCCGTCCGTCAGTCGGTGCAGGAGCTTGCGCACCTCGGGATCCCAGTTGTTCATGTCACCGGTCCGGTCCCGGGCCTTGCGACGTCCGCCCGTGCCGCAGCTCGGACGGCCTCGACGAGGCGAACCCGGCGGGCGCGGAGGTCTTCGAGCACAGCGGCAGCACCGGCCAGCGTCCGGAGGCCGAGTCGCGCCCGCCGCGCCCGGATCAGCCCTCCCCACGCACCACAGCGCGGCGAGGCCGCAGACCGGACCCGCCGCGAGCGTGAGGAGCCACGGCTGGGCGGTGTCGGCGAACACCCACCAGCGAAGCATGCGCCCAGTTCGCCGCGAACGCGACGATCGCCGTCAGGAACTTGGCGGTCGCGTGGGTCACCGGCGGCATCGGACGTCGCCCGACCGCGTACACGAGCACCGTGGGGACCGCGTTGGCGAGGAGCCCCGCCGCGGCGAGCGGCGAGAGCGCCAGGGTGAAGCAGCCACCCGACCCGGCTCCGCCGGGCGAGCGCCTCCTCGGCACCCGGCGCCACGACCGCGTCCGAGACGCCCGCCGCCGCGAGCCCTTCCCGGTACGTCGATCGCCGCGGCACGGACGGCCGCCTCGGCAGGGGCCGGGGCGTCGGACAGACGGTCCGCCAGTCGCTCCACCTCTCCGACGGGTGGGCGCCCGCGAGGGTCGGCGTGCTCCCACCGCAGCGCGACGTTCGCGGCGAGACGGAGAGCCGATCGTTGCTCGGCGCTCTGGAAATCGAGCGCCGCATCGGCGAGACGTTCCTCGATCGACCTCGTGAGGGCGATCACGGCATCACGGTCCGTCTCGTCGGGTGGCACGGCCGGGTTCGTGGCGAGGTCCTCGTCCATCGCGATCGGAGCTCCGACGCGCACGTAGGCGCGCGACCGCGCACGCTGCTTGTCCTCGTAGATCAGCCCGACCGGCACGATCCGGATACCCATCGCTCCACGTGCGTGCGCCCCGAGCGCGATCCGCGCCGCGCCGGTTCGGACCGGGAGGAGGTGTGGCTCGTCGCTCGCCTGCCCCTCGGGGAAGATCCCGATCGCGCCACCGTTGCGCAGCTGGGCGAAGCACGGCTGCGAACGCGTCGACGTTCCGGCCCGGCTCCGCTCCGTTTCCCTCGGCATCCCGAGCGCGATGGACGGGGATCGCTCCGGCCAGCGCGAGCAGCGGCCGGAGGGGGAGGATCCGGAAGAGCGAGGCCATCGCGACGAAGCGGACCGGTCGCGGGACCGTGGCCAGCAGGAGGGCGGGATCGACGAAGCCTCCGTGATGGTTCGCCACGAGCAGGACCGGTCCCGTCCGTGGGATCCGCTCGAGGCCGGTGACCTCGACGGCCCGGAACCATCCGAGTGTGGCGGTCCGCGCGATCAGTCGGACGAACCGGTCCGCGAGTCGCCGCATGGGCGCATGGTTGCACCTGAAGCGCCTCTACGATGTCGGGATGTCGAGGAGCGGACGTTTGGGAGCTCTGTGTGGCGTCCTCGGGCCGGTGGCGTTCACTGCCGCCTGGTTGCTGGCCCAGCGGCGGCAGGACGAGTACCAGGTGCGGCACGAGCACATCAGCGGGCTCGCGGCGAGGGATGCGACGGACCCGCACGTGATGACGGCCGGGTTCGCGGCGCTCGGAGCAAGCACGGTCGTCTTCGCCTCGTCGCTGGAACGGCGGCTTGGCCAGCGTGCCGGCATCGGGCCAGCTCTGATCGGGGTGGCGGGCCTCGCCACGATCGCCGCGGGCGCGTTCCGGCGCGACAGGCGATCCAATTTCCCAGCCCCCGGCGAGCCCGAGGGTCAGTCGTGGGTGAACGACGTCCACGACGCGGCGGCGGTTCTCGGCGGGATGGCGGGGACGGTCGGGTTGGTCGCGCTCGTTCCGGCGCTTGCCCGGGACCCGGTGCTCCGCGATCTGGCGAAGCCCGCGCTGAACGCCGCCGGCGCGAGCGCCGGGATCTCGGCGTGGTTCCTTCGCGACGTGGTGCGCCCGGGGAACGGTCTGATCCAGCGCGTGAACGTCACCATCCCGCTCGTCTTCATGGTCCGACTCGCTCTGCGGATGCTGTCGAAGCGCTCGGTCTCTAGCCCTGGGCGGTGACGATCGAGCGGGTGCGTTCGACGTCGTCGGCGATCGCCACGACGAGCTCATCGACCGAATCGAACTTCACCTCGTCGCGCAGGCGCTCCCAGAACTCCACGGTGAGCGTGTCCCCACGGAGCTCGTCGTCGGGGAAATCCAGCAGGAACGCCTCGACGTGGAGGGGCTCAGTCCCGAACGTCGGGTTCGTCCCGACGTCGATCGCAGCGATGTAGCGACCGCCGTCCTGCAGCTCCGCGACGCCCGCGTAGATCCCCTGGCCGGGGAGCAGGAGCCTCGGCCACGTGCGCAGGTTGGCCGTCGGGTAGCCGAGTCCCTTCCCACGGCCCGCCCCGGCGACGACCTCTCCGTCCACCGCGTACCTCCTGCCGAGCGCCGTGCGTGGCCACGCGAGGTCGCCCGATGCCAGCGCCTTCCGGATCGACGAGGACGACACGACGCGGCCCTCGAGCTCGAACAGATCGACCTCGTCCGCGGTCATGCCGAACGGTTCGCCGACCTCACGGAGGGTCGCGACCGTGCCCGCCGCGCGGTGCCCGAACGTGAAGTTCGCGCCGACGCGAGCGTGGATCGCGTGCAACCCACCGATCAGGACATCGCGCACGAAGTCCTCCGCCGAGACCTGCGAGAACGCCTTCGTGAACCCGAGGACAAGGAGGACGTCGACTCCGCACCCCTCGATCAGCGACGCCTTGCGCTCGACGGTGGTGAGCAGGCGGGGCTCCTCGCCCGGCGTCAGCGTCTCGCGCGGATGCCGATCGAACGTCACCGCGACGCTCCTCGCGTCTCGCTCCCTCGCGGCGTCGACGGTGCGGCGGAACACCTCCTGATGGCCGAGGTGGACCCCGTCGAAGAACCCGATCGTCACGACCGACGGACCGTCGGGAAGTGGCAGGGCGTCGAGACCGCGGACGATGTCCATCGTCGGCAGGGTACCGGCCGGTCAACCGGCCAGGATGACCTGCGGACGCGCCCTCGGACCGTCGTCCTCGTAGACGCCGATCAGGCGGCCGTCCGGCCCGAACACGCCGTATGGCCCGCCGATGTCGGCGGGGCCGAGCGGCCTCCCATGAGAGGCGGCCTCGGCCTCGTCGGCCTCCAGGTCGAGCCGAGGGAGATGGCCGACGGCGGCCTCGATCGGCAGGGGCTCACGCACCGCTTCCGGCATGACCGCGTCCTCTGCCCGGTAGGGACCGATCGCCGTGCGACGGAGCGCCGTCAGATGCGCTCCCGTCGACACCGCGCCACCCACGTCGGCGGCGAGCACCCGCACGTATGTTCCCCCGGAGCAGATCACGCGGAACGTCACGTCCGGCAGATCGAACGACAGGAGGTCGAAGGCGTCGACCCGGATCGCGCGCGGTTCGGCCTCGAGATGCTCGCCGGCCCGCGCGGCCTCGTAGAGCTTCCGCCCGCCCACCTTGACCGCGCTGTACGCGGGTGGCCGCTGGAAGGACTCCCCCACGAGCGAGTCGCATCGCTTCGGCGACCTGCTCCTTGGTCACGTCGACCGAGGCCTCGCGGATCACCTCGCCGTCGGCGTCGAGCGTGTCCGTCTCGACCCCGAGCCGGAGCGTCCCCTCGTAGGTCTTCAGCGAGATCGCCCAGGAAGCGCAAGAGCCGAGTCGCCCGTCCCACGCCGATCAGCAGCAGCCCGGTCGCCATCGGATCGAGCGTCCCGGCGTGCCCGACCTTCCTCGTGGCGAGGGTCCGGCGCACGCTGTCGACGACATCGTGCGAGGTGACCCCCGCCGGCTTGTCCACGAGGAGCAGACCCTCGACGTCCTGGGCGGTCACGACGGAACGGGCGCTTGGCGCAAGGCGGCCACGAGCCGCTCGATCGTCCCTTCGGGTCCGTGCTCCGACGTGTAGCCCGCCGCGAGACGGTGACCGCCACCGCCGAACGCCGAGGCGACGGCGGACAGGTCGTGCCCGCCGCGGGAGCGCACGCTCACCTTGAATCGCCCGTCTCGCTGTTGCTTCAGGACCGCGGCGACGTCCACGTCGCGGGCGGTGCGAAGCACGTCGATCACGTCGTCGGTCTCGCCAGCCGCGACGCCGGCTTCGGCGAGGTCAGCCTGCGTGAGGTAGGTCCAGACCACGCTCGCCTCGGGCACCTCGGTCATGCGGCCGAGCGCCGTCCCGAGCAAGCGGAGGAAGCCTGGGTCGTTGTCCTCGTACATCGCGCGGACGAGTCCTGCGTGGTCGAAGTCCTCCTCGCGCAGCCGAGCGGCGATCCGGAGCGTCTCCGGGGTGGTCGCCTGGTACTGGAATCGCCCGGTGTCCGTGACCAGGCCCGCGTAGAGGCACACGGCGACGTCGCGATCGAAGTCGCCGCCCATCGTCTCGATCAGGCGGAAGACCATCTCGCACGTGGACGATGCGTCGGGATCCACGAGACGGACGGTGCCGAAGCCGTCGTTCGAGCGATGGTGATCGATCCAGATCAGCTCGCCGGCCCGCGAGGCCGCCTCCCCGAGGACACCCAACCGGTCGAACGATGCGCAGTCGCACGTCACCATGACGCCCGGAGCCGTCGGGAATCCCGCCGGAGGCACGAGATGATCCGCGCCGGGAAGGAAGGAGATCCACCTCGGCAGCTCGAACGGCTCGTTCGCGAACGAGCCCACCGTGCGCTTCCCCCGCGCCCGCAGGAAGTTCGAGAGCCCGAGCATCGACCCGAGCGCGTCCGCGTCCGGGTTCAGGTGGCAGGCGATCGCCACCTCATCGGCCCCCGACAGGATCTCCGCCGCCCGGCGAAGCCCTTCGTGCTCGCTCCCGTCAGGCATCGGATCGCCCCTCGCGATGCAGACGCTCGATGATCTCCTCGATGTGCTGATGCTGCGCGAGCGTCTGGTCCACCTGGAACTCCAGTTCCGGGAGGTTCCGCAGCCGGACCTGCCGACCGAGCGCCTGCCGGAGGTGCGGCGTCGCCGATCGCAGCCCCGCCGCCGTCGAACGCTGCTGCTTGTCGTCACCCAGGACGGTGTAGGAGACCCACGCCCGCCGCAGGTCCGCCGTCACCTGGACGCCGGTGACCGTGACGAAGCCGATCCGAGGGTCCTTGAGCTTCTGGATCTCCTCGGCGAGGACCTCGCGGAACTCCTCGGCCACCCGAGCGGTCCGGGCTCCCTGCGTCATGTCTGCATCCCGCCTTCTCCGGTCCTCAGTCCTCCGGCGAATGGAGCGTCAGATCGATGTCGATGATGTCGACCTCGGCCCACCGCTCCACGAAGCGCTCGACGCCGTGCATCACCTTCTTGAGGTGGTGGCCCTCCGACCCGACGGCCGCCACGCCCAGCTCCGCACGCTGCCACATGTCTTGATATCCCGTCTCGGCCACCGCCACCTGGAAGGTGGACCGGATCCCGTTCGCGAGGGTCTTGATCACGTGACGCTTCTCCTTCAACGATCCGCACGCCGGGATCCGGAGATCGAGCCGGAGGGCGGCGACCAGCATCAGGAGGAGATCTGGCGGGCGACCTCCTCGACCTCGAAGGCCTCGATCACGTCGCCCTCCTTCACGTCCTGGAAGTTCTCGAGTCCGATGCCGCACTCGAACCCTTCGCGCACCTCGGCGACGTCGTCCTTGAACCGGCGGAGCGACCCCACGCGGCCCTCGTAGACGACGACGCCGTCGCGGATCAGGCGTACCTGCGAGTTCCGGCGGATCGTCCCTCGGGTCATGTAGCACCCGGCGATCACGCCGAGCCGCGGCACGCGGAACGTCTGGCGGACCTCCGCCTCGCCGACGATCGACTCGCGTTCCTCCGGCTTGAGCATGCCGGAGAGCGCGGCCTTCACGTCGTCGATCGCGTCGTAGATCACCCGGTACAGCCGGATGTCCACGCCTTCCTGCTCGGCGAGCTCGCGCGCGTTCGCGTTGGGCCGGACGTTGAACCCCACGACGATCGCGGCGGCCGTCTTGGCGAGGTCGACATCGTGCTCGGTGATCGCGCCCGCGCCGGAGTGCACGATGTTCACGCGGACCTCGTCCTGCGGCAGCTTCAGGAACGCGTCCGTCAGCGCTCCGAGCGAGCCCTGGACGTCGGCCTTCACCACGAGGTTCAACTCGGGGATCTCCTGGCGCTCCTGGCGCCGGAGGAGCTCCGTGAGTGACGCGGGCCGCTGGTTGACCACCTCGGCCGATCGGACGCGTGCTTCGCGTTCGGACGCGATGTGACGCGCCTCGCGTTCGTCGTCGACCTCCCGGAACTCGTCCCCGACGTTGGGGACCCCGTTCCAGCCGAGCACCTGCGCGGGCTTCGCCGGCCCGGCCACGTCGACGGGCTGCCCGTTCTCGTCGACCATCGCCCGCACCTTGCAATGCGTGATGCCGCAGACCAGGGAGTCCCCGACCTCGAGGGTTCCCTTCTGCACGAGGACCGTCGCCACGGGCCCGCGACCCTTGTCGAGGTGCGCCTCCAGGACGGTCCCCCGCGCTCGGCCGGTGGGATCGCCTTTGAGCTCCGCGAGGTCGGCGACGATCAGGACGGTCTCCAGCAAGCCCTCGAGGTTCGCGCTCGTCTTGGCGGAGACGTCGACGAACTCGGTGTCGCCTCCCCACTCCGAGGGCACGAGGCCCCGCTCGACCATCTGGGTCCGCACGCGGTTCGGATCCGCCTCCTCCTTGTCGATCTTGTTGACCGCCACCACCACGGGCACGCCGGCCGCCTTCGCGTGGTCGAGCGCCTCGACGGTCTGTGGCATCACGCCGTCGTCGGCGGCGACGACGAGCACCGCGATGTCGGTGATCTGGGCGCCGCGGGCACGCATCGCGGTGAAGGCCTCATGGCCGGGCGTGTCGATGAACGTGATCTCCCGGCCGTTGACGTGCGCCTGGTACGCGCCGATGTGCTGGGTGATCCCGCCGAACTCGCCGGAGACGACGTCGGTCGTACGGATCGCGTCGAGGAGCTTGGTCTTCCCGTGGTCGACGTGCCCCATCACGGTGACCACCGGTGAGCGGGGCACGAGCTTGGACTCGTCGACCTCTTCCCCGAGCTCCTCGGCCTGGAGCTCGTCCTCCATCCCGACGATCTCCACGTGATAGCCGAGCTCGGAACCAAGGGTCTGGAGGGCTTCGTCGGACAGCGACGTCGTCGCGGTGACCATCTCCCCCGCCATGAACAGGATCTTCACGATGTCCGCCGGCGATCGGTTCGTCTTCTCCGCGAAGATCTGCGGCGTCGAACCCCGAACGACCTGCAGGATCGGCCCGGCGGGGGCGGCCGGAGAAGCGGCGGGAGCCGCTCCATCGGGGACGGCGGCCAGGGGAGCGGGCGCCGCTGGCACAGCGGCGGCCGCAGCCGCCGGCTCCGGGGCGCCCTCGGGGTCCTCGGTCGGAGCCGGCTCCGCGTCGGGGACGGCGACGACCTTCGGGGCCGCCTTCGGCTTCGGCTTGACCTTCGGACGAGGCTTCGGCGGCGGCTCCATGACCTGGCGCGGCTTCGCGGGCTTCGTAACCTTGCCGCCCGAGGCTCGGAGGCGAGGCACGAGGTCTTCGGGCACGCTGGAGGAGGCGGACTTCCCCGCCACACCCATCTTCTCGAGCGTCTCCAGCAGTTCCTTGCTCGAGACGCCGAGCTCCTTCGCGAGCTCGTGGATCCTCATGTCGCTTGTGACGCCTCCTCGATCTCGTTCCTAAGCCTAGCGAGTTCCCCTTGGGTCAACCCCGAGCGCAGCGCGCTCGCCAGCGCGCCGCGCTGGACCGCAGCGTCGGCGCACGCCGGGTCTCGGTGGACGTACGCGCCGCGACCGGACGCCGACCCGATCAGGTCCACCCGCGCCCCCGCCGCCGACCGGACGATGCGAAGCAGATCAGCCTTGGGGGCGCGCTTCCGACAGCCGACGCACGACCGCTCCGGCTGGCGCGCCATGGTTCCTCATTCCGCCTCCGCGGGCGCGGCCGGGACCGCTTCGACGGGCTCCGACTCCTCGGGTGTCGGCTCGGCGCCGGCGCCGGTGGCCACCTCCTCCACCGTCGCTGCCTGCGCGTCTTCGGGAGTCTCCGTCGATCCCGTCTCGGATGCCGCCGGTCCGCCCTCCGGCGAAGGCGGTTCCTCCGCAGCAGGTTGCTCGACCGAGACCGGGGCCGGCGCGGGGGTGGGCTCGGCCGCCTGGCTCTCGGACTTGATGTCGATCCGCCACCCGGTCAGTCGTGCCGCGAGCCGGGCGTTCTGGCCCTCCCGGCCGATCGCGAGCGAGAGCTGGTAGTCGGGCACGATCACGAGCGCCGTCTGGGTCTCGGGGTTGACGGTCACTTCCCTGACCTTCGCAGGCTGCAACGCGTTCGCGACGAACGTCGCCGACTCGTCGGACCACGGGACCACGTCGATCTTCTCGCCGCGGAGCTCGTTCACGACCATGCGCACGCGCGAGCCCTTCGGCCCGACGCACGCACCGACGGGGTCAACCGCGGGCTCGTTGGAGGCCACCGCGATCTTCGAGCGATGGCCCGGCTCGCGAGCCACGGCCATGATCTCGACGATCCCCTCGTTGATCTCGGGCACCTCGAGTGCGAAGAGCGACTTCAACAGTCCAGGGTGCGTCCGCGAGACGACGATCTGTGGACCCTTCGTCCCCCGACGGACCTCCGTGATGTACGCCTTGAGCCGCTCCCCGTGCCGCAAGGGTTCCGACGGGACCTGCTCGCCCTGCGGCAGCAGCGCCTCGACCTTCCCGAGGTCGAGGAGGGTGTACCGACGCTCCTGCTGCTGGACGATCCCCGTGACGACGTCGCCCTCGCGGCCGGCGAATTCCTCGTAGGTCATCTCCCGCTCGGCATCCCGGAGCTTCTGGAAGATCACCTGCTTCGCGGTCTGGGCGCCGATCCGTCCCTTGAAGTCGTCCGTGACCTCCACCTCGGCCTCGGAGATCACCTTCATCTCGACCCCAGGCTCGTCGCTCCCCTCCGCCGGGGGAACATCCACCTCTTCGAGCTCCTGCTGCCACATGCGGAGATCGCCCGTCTCCGGATCGATCACGGCGCGGAACCCGACGAACTCGTCGTCGGCCTCCGGATGCTCCTGCTTCCAGTGTGCCTTGTAGGCCGACGCCATCGCCTCTTGGAGACCCCCCAGGATCGTCTCGAAGGCGATCCCTTTCTCGCGCTCGAGCTCCCGCAACGCGGCGATCATCTCCGCGTTCATCGGTCGCCCCCCTTCCTCAGCTCTTCGTCCCAGTCGACGACCGTCTTGGCCGCGGCGACCTCCTCGAGGGACAGGAGCTGCTCACCCTCGGCGGCCGCGATCCGGATCGCGTCGTCCTCCGCCGCGCGGAGCTCCCCAACCAGCACGCCGTCGTCGGTCTTCACCTGGACACGCTCACCGACGGCACGCCGGAAGTCCTGCGGGCGTCGGAGGGGTCGCTCGATGCCGGGCGTCGATACCTCCAGCGCGTACGGGCCCGGTTCGAAGCCCTCGAGATCCAGCCGGCGCGACACCTTCTGAGAGATCTGCGAGATCATGTCCAAGTCGACACCACCGTCGCGATCCACCGTCACGCGGAGGATCCGGCGGCCGCTCTCACGGCCGAAGGTCACGTCGACGAGGTCGAGGCCTTCGCCCTCGATCACGGGTCTGACCAGCGCCTCCGCGTCCACGTTCCCTCCTCTCCCTCTCTCGAGCGGCTTCGCCCCTCCACAAAGAAAGTGGGCGGGGAGCCCACTTCCGGCCGTGCAGTTGGTCCTCGAACAGCCAGTATAGACAGGCCTCCTCAGATCGGAGGAGCGCGAGGGCCCCTCAGGGAGCGGTGGTGAGCAGGCCGGCGGCGGCCTCGGCCGCGTCCGCCAGAGGCGCCTGCGACCGTTGACCGGTGGCTCGCACCTTCAGGTCGACCGTCCCGGCCTCGATGCCGCGCGCGCCGACCACCACCTGCACGGGGTAGCCCACGAGGTCGGCGTCGGTGAACTTGACCCCCGCCCGCTCTTCCCGGTCGTCGAGCACCGCCTCGACGCCGCGATCCGTGAGCTCGAGGTAGATCCGCTCTGCGTGCTCCGTGACCACGGGGGCGTCGGCGTTCGCCATGATGACAGCGACCTCGAACGGAGCCAGGAGCCTCGGCCAGATCATCCCGGCGTCGTCGTGGTGCTGCTCGACGGCCGCCGCCATGATCCGGCTGATCCCGATCCCGTACGACCCCATCACGTACGGCTTCTGCGATCCGTCCTCGGCCTGGTAGGTCGCCCCGAGCGGCTCCGAGTAGTACGTCCCCAGCTGATAGATGTGGCCGACGACGATGGAGCGTGCGATCTCCAGTTGGCCGCCGTCAACCGGGCAGCGATCGCCCTCGCGGAACTGCACGAGGTCCTCCCACCGATCCACGCGGAAGTCTCGGTCGAGGGTCGCCCCCGTCACGTGCACGTCGGGTCGATTCCCCCCGGTGGCCCAGTGCGCGCGGCCGCGGATCCCGGGATCGGCGAAGATCGAGACATCGGATCCCAGGCCCTGCGGACCGACGAACCCCTTGGCGAACCCCCGCTCCGCGAAGTCCTGATCCTCGAAGGGCCGGACGCGCTCGGGGAAATGCAGGCGAGCGAGCTTCTCCTCGTTGACCTCGCGGTCGCCGGGCACGAGCACCGCGACCGATCGGCCCTCGACGTCGAACAGGATGCATTTCATCGTTGCCTCGGCCGGCAGTCCCATCTGCGCCGACATCAGCTCGATCGTCGCGGCCCCCGGCGTCTCGACCTCGGTCAGCGCCTCGAGGTCCTCGGCGGCAGCCGGTTCCGGCGGTCGCGGCGTCGCAGCCTCGGTGTCGGCCAGGTAGTCGCCGTTCTCGCACCGCACGAACAGGTCCTCACCGACGTCGGCGAGCGCCATGAACTCGTGGTTCACGCCCCCGCCGATCGTCCCGGGGTCGGCCTCCACGATCACGTACGCCAAGCCGAGGCGATCGAACACGCGCTCGTAGGCCTCGTACATCGCCCGATAGGACTCGCGCATCCCGTCCTCGTCCCGGTCGAGCGAGTACGCGTCCTTCATCAGGAACTCACGACCTCGGAGGAGCCCGTACCGCGGGCGGAACTCGTCCCGGTACTTCCACTCCACCTGGTAGACGTTGGCCGGCAGGTCCCGATACGACGGGAGCTCGAGCTGCGCGAGCTCGGCGACGACCTCCTCTTGCGTCGGACCGAGCACGAAGTCGCGACCGTGACGGTCTTCGAGTTTGAACATCAGGTCTCCATAGGCGTCGTAGCGACCCGTCGCCCTCCATGGCTCCGCGGGCAGGACGATCGGCATCCGCAGTTCTTGGGACCCGGCGGCATCCATCTCCTCGCGTACGACGCGTTCGATCTTGGCCATCGAGCGGAGCCCGAGCGGCATCGTGGTGTAGATCCCGGCCGCCACCTTGCGGATGAACGCTGCGCGGAGCAGCAGTCGATGCGACGGGGCGTCGGCCTCCGCCGGATCCTCCCGGAGCGTGCGTGCGAAGAGCCTGGAGACCCGCATCGGACCAGGATACCGGTGGACCTGGGTGCTCCCGGCCGGCTACGTGTCTTCGACCGAGGCGATCACCTGCCGCCAGAGCCGGGTCGCCGCCCCGCCGCCGTCATCGAAGGGGTAGGCCCCGTACGTCGCCACCCGGGTGGGGGTCACGGGATCCCGCGAAACGGCCGTGTAGTCGCCCCACCGCTCGGCGCCCGACGAGAACTCGTACCGGCCGAAACCAGGCTTGATGAGGATCGACGCGGCGGCGCGCTCCCCCGGCTGCACGACGCCGGCGTAGGCGGCGAGACATTCCCCCGTGCCCGCGCGGGCGTAATTGATCCAGAGCTTCCCGTCGCCGTCGGTCGTGATCGAGGGCCATGCCAGATCGCGCCCGACCGCCCCGATCGTGCCGGTTCTGGTCACATCGGAGCCCCCGAGCTTGCCAGCGGGGTCCACTTCCCACCAGCGGATCACCGACTCGGCCGCCCCGCCGCCGACGTTCCCGTCGCGCGCGGTCGTCGTATAGAGCCGTCCGAGGTCGCCGTCCCAGAAGGAGGACGTGAGCCGGAGGTCGCCCGTGTCCCAGTTGTCTTTGAGACCCGGAGCATCCCCGGGACACTGTCGTCCCCAGCGCGGATAGGACATCGGCCCGCCCTTGACCTGCGCCCGGGCCAGCTTGAGCACACCGTTCACCGCCCGCAGCCGCCAGAGGATCAGCTTCCCGGTCGAACCGTTGAAGTCCATCGAGGTCATGTACTGGGCCGACGGCGAGCCTCCGAAGGAGACGGTCGGCACGATCGTGAACGCCCGCGATCCGTCGGGGTCCCTCGTCTGGCCCCGGCTGAAGATCTTGATCGGCACCGGGTCGACGGAGCAGTCGTAGAGGTGGACCTTCCGGATGGAGAGGATCTGCGCGTACTGGAAGCCTCCGATCTGCGGCGCGCGAGAGAAGTCGAACTGGTTCGTCGTCAACGTGAGCCGGTCCTCGGTGAACCCGACCATGGGATAGTCCGCGAACTGCTTCCCATTGTTTCCGACCTGATCGCCCGACATGTGGAGGACGCACCAGTCGTTGGTCGTCTCCTCCGATCCCTCCGGGATCACGACGACGGAGATGAAGGTCTGGTTGTTGGTCGCGGACAGGAACACCAGGACGAAGTGCTGCCGGTAGGGGTCGTAGACCACCTTGGGATCGAACGATTCCGCCGCCCCCGGCAGGGCGACGTCGAGGCTCTCGAGGAGCCTCGGCGGATCGAGGGCGAGGCCGGCGCGGTCGAAGAAGGCCATCCTGATGTTGACCGCCGCCAGGTGATAGTCGACGCCCAGTGCGCCCGTGGGATCTCCCGGCGACACCGGGTTCCCGGCCTGATCGGGAACACCGTCGAACGCCGGCACCGCGACGATCGGAGCGAGCGGCGTCGCGGCCGGCCGCGTCGCTCCGCCACTGCCGCCGCCGTCGAGTCGATGATCGCTCCCCGGCCGCACGAGCCGCGGGATCTGGATCGGTCCGGACCCGGGCGCCACCGACCGATCGACGCCGGCGAAGTGGATCCTCGGTGCACCGTCGGCGGGAGCCCCGGACGATGCGGGGACCGGGAACGCGAGCGCGGTGGCGAGTGCGGTGAGCCCCCAGACGAGGCGACGACGCATCGGGACATCCCTCCTGATCGGGTGCGACGCCCTGCCGCCGCATGAGCCGCTCAACGTAGCAGGCCCCGTTGACTGATGGGGAATCCAGATGGGACCATCGCGCCCACGATGTCGAGGGCTCGGATCGCCTGGACGTGGCCGAGCGGCTCGAGGGGCTCGTGGCGCCCTCGGGCCCCGGGACCGCCGCGCTAGTTCCCCTCGACCGATCGCGACGAACCCCGGGCATCCCACCCGGGGTTCTTCCGTCCCACGGCACGATGAGGAGCGAACCCTGAGACCGAACCTCCAGATCCGACCGGACCGAGCCTCGTTCGACGCGCTCGCCCGCGACTGGGCGATGGTCCCCGTGTGGGCGGAGCTCCTCGCCGACGTCTCCACCCCCGTCGGGCTGTTTCCCGCGGTCGCCGGCGACGGATCCGGCATCCTGCTGGAGTCGGTGGAGCGCTCGGAGCGGTGGGGTCGATACTCCTTCGTCGCCGGCGACCCGGCCGCGACGGTCGTGCTGGACGCCGACGGCCTGCAGATCGACGACGCCGTACGAGAGGTGCCCCTCGAACCCCTTCGCTCGGGGTCGCCGCGCGACGCCCTGGTCGCGGCGGCGAACGCGCTCCGCGGCCCTCGTCTCCCCGATCTTCCCCCGCTCACCGGCGGGCTGATGGGCTACCTCGCCTACGAGGCAGCCACGCTGCTCGACGGGCACCCGGCGCCACATCCGACCGAGGCGCCGTGCCCGCCGGTCGGCCTGCTGGTGATCGACCGGGCTGTGGTGTTCGACCACTGGCGGCAGCGCCTCATCCTCGTGGCCCATGTCCCGAGGGGCGACTACCGCGGGGGCGTCGCGGCCCTCGAGGAGCTCGCCGGGCGGATCGCGGAGGCCACGACGCCCCCGCTCGCGGCGGTAGACAGCCCCGACGCCACGGGGACCGGCGACCCGAACATGTCGGACGAGGACTACCGGCGGATCGTCGCTGCGTTCCAGGAGCACATCCGGGCGGGGGACATCTATCAGGGAGTTCCGTCGCGGCGGGTCTCCTTCGACGCCGCTGCCGGGGGGTTCCCGATCTACCGCCGGTTACGAGTCTCGAACCCGGCGCCCTACATGTTCTTCCTCCGGATGCTCCGCCCGGAGAACGAGATGGAGCTCGCCGGCTCATCACCGGAACCGCTCGTTCGGGTCGAGGGACGGCGTGTGTTCGCGCGCCCGATCGCGGGCACCCGACCGCGGGGGCAGACCGACGTCCGCGACCGCCTCCTCGAGCACGAGCTGTTGGCCGATCCCAAGGAACAGGCGGAGCACGCGATGCTCGTCGACCTCGCCCGGAACGACCTCGGCCGCGTGTGCGTGCCGGGGAGCGTCGGCCCGACGGAGCTGATGCAGGTCGAGCGCTTCTCGAAGGTGATGCACATCGTGTCCACCGTCGAGGGTGAGCTCCGCGAGGACCGCCATCCGCTCGACGCGCTCGCCGCGACGTTCCCGGCCGGCACCGTCACGGGGGCGCCGAAGCGCCGGGCCACGGAACTGATCGCCGAACATGAACCGACCGCCCGAGGCCCCTACGCCGGCGCCGTGGGGTACCTCACGTTCGCAGGTGACCTCGACTTCTGCATCACGATCAGGACCGCCGTCGTGATGAACGGACGCGTCCACGTGCAGTCGGGCGCTGGCGTGGTCGCGGACTCCGACCCCGAAGCCGAGCTCCGCGAGACGAAGGACAAGGCCGAGGCGCTCCTTCCCGCGGTCGGCCCCCTCGATCTCGAGGAGGCGCCGACCTCGCCATGATCCTCGTCGTCGATCACTACGACAGCTTCACGTACAACCTCGTCCAGCTGATCGAGGGACTCGGGCACCCGACCGAGGTCGTGAAGTCGGACGAAGCGCCGGCCGCCGACCTCGTGGCCCGCGAACCGGAGGCCGTCGTGCTCTCCCCCGGCCCCGGGTCACCCGCGCGACGCGGGCTCCTTCCCGGACCTCCTCCGCCTGCTTCCTGAGCGGATCCCCGTCCTCGGCGTGTGCCTCGGGCACCAGGCGCTCGGCATCGCGAGCGGCGGGACCATCGATCGCACCACGCCGTTCCACGGGAAGGCGTCCCTCGTCCATCACGAGGGACGGGGGATCCTCGACGGTGTCCCGAGCCCGTTCGAAGCGGGCCGCTATCACTCCCTCGTCGTGCTCCGGGACGACCTGCCCGCTGACCTCGAGCTCACGGCCTGGACCGAGGACGGGCTCGTGATGGCGACCCAGCATCGCGAGCTGCCCCGGTTCGGCGTCCAGTTCCACCCCGAGTCGATCCTCACGCCGGAGGGTCCGAGGATCGTGGAGAACTTCCTGCGTCTGGCGCGCTGACTACGGGGCCGGACAGCCGGGGCCGTAGGCGAACGCCGCGGAGTTGGGTGCCGCCTTGCAGTTGGACGCGTCGACGGCCACGAAAGCGCCGGCGGGCACGCGCTTGAGCTGATCGACGAACCCGTACGTCCACCGCGGATCGACGGCTCCCTGGAAGTACCAGTCACTCCCGTTGTCGGCGACGATCATCCCGTAGCGCTTCATCGCTCGCAGAACGATCTGCACCTTCGCGGAGTAGCTGGAGATGTCGTAGCCACCTTTGAGCCGGAACCGCGCTCCCATCGGCGGGCAGTCCCGGTCCGCGACCCCGGCCTGGTGTCGTGCGGGCCAGACGTACGCGCGGCGGGTGCAGGAAACGGTGAACCGCAGCGCGTGATGGATCCCGGGTTCAGGTCCGAACACCTCGTCGTAGCGGACCAAGCCCGGGAAGATCGGGAGTCCGGCCGCGTCGGCGCTCGTCCACCCCGCCGGCCGGAGCGCGTTCGCGTGCAGATCGAAGATCGCGCCGCTGCCCGCGGTGGGATGCCCGCCGTTGCGGTGAACGCCGAACAGCTCGTAGAGCAGGCACGTGCCCTCGTCGATCATGATCGCGTGCCGGTCGGAGCCGCCTTCGATCTGCACGTCCCCGCCGAACGGGTACGGCCCGGGATCGCTCTCGTCGTCGTAGTGGAAGTCGATCGAGACCTTCTCGTGCGACGACGGCACGACATCGAACGGGATCCCGTACGAGGGAGGACCGAAGTCGGGATGCAGCCGGGTGGAGCCGGCGTGCGTCGCACGCTTCCAGGTGCCGCTCTTGGGATGGCGGGGCAGCTTGCGGATGTCCATGTTCCACGCGTTGTCCGCGGGGAAGACCGAGCACGTGGTGCCCGGGACGTCGGCCGCGCCGGCCGGCATCGACGGCACCGCCGAGAGGACGAGCGCCGCGGCGGCGATCGATCGTCCGAGGATGCGCTTCATCTCACGGGTATCGGCCGCTGCGACGGCCGCGTTGAGCCGAGCTCAGTCGGAGCCGGCGGGTGTGGTGGCGGCGATCTTCTTCGCCTCCGCCACCAGGCGTGTGACGAAGTCGGTCTCGGGGATCTTGTCGACGACCTCGCCCTTGACGACGAGGAACCCTTGGCCTTTGCCCGCGGCGATCCCGAGGTCCGCCTCCCGCGCCTCGCCGGGGCCGTTCACGACACACCCCATCACCGCGACGCGGATCGGCACCTTCAGCCCCTCGCGCTCCAAGGCCTCGTTCACCTGCTTCGTGAGCCCGAGCACATCCACCTCCGCCCGTCCGCAGGAGGGGCACGCGACGAGATCGAGGCCGCGCTTCCGCAGGCCCAGCGACTGCAGGATCCCCGTGCCGACCTTGACCTCCTCCACCGGGTCGTCGGTCAGCGAGACGCGGATCGTGTCGCCGATCCCCTCGGCGAGGAGCGTCCCGATCCCGACGGCGCTCTTGACACCGCCCATCGGCATCGGGCCGGCCTCGGTGACGCCGAGGTGCAGCGGGTAGTCGCATTTCTCCGCCAGCTGCCGGTAGGCCTCGATCATCACCATCGGGTTCGAGTGCTTCACCGAGATCTTGATGTCGAAGAAGTCCTCGTCCTCCAGGATGCGCGCCTCCCCGAGCGCCGACTCGACGAGGGCCTCGGGCGTGGGCGCGCCGTAGCGAGCCAGCAGGTCCTTCTCGAGCGATCCGGCGTTCACCCCGATCCTGATCGGGACTCCGCGGGCCTTCGCCTCGCGCGCGATCACGCGCACCTTGTCCTGGTACTTGATGTTCCCCGGGTTGATGCGGAGCCCTTGGATCCCCGCTTCGAGGGCCGCGATCGCGTACTTCCACTGGAAGTGGATGTCGGCGATCACCGGCACCGTCGACTTCGCGGCGATCGCCTCCAAGGCCTTCGCGTCCTCCCAGTGAGGCACCGCCACCCGGACGATGTCCACGCCGGCGGCGACGAGCGAGGCGATCTGCTGCAGCGTCGCGTTGATGTCCGCGGTCTTCGTGGTGGTCATCGACTGCACGGAGATCGGCGCGTCGCCTCCCACGGCGACGGTGCCCACCCTGAGCTGGCGCGTCGAGCGACGTTGGACCATCACCACGAGTCTCTCAGCTCCCGAAGACCTGCAGGGTGATCGTGCGCTCCTTCGGCTCGTCCATCTCGAAGAAGAGCAGCCGCTGCCATGTGCCGAGGGACGGCTCGCCGTCGGCGACCGGGATCGCGTGCGAGGTGGCCGACAGGAGCATCGCCTTCACGTGCGCGTGACCGTTCTTGCGCTCGTCGGGATGGAGGTTCTGCGTCCGGAGCTCGAAGTCGTCGTGCCGGTAATACGCGCCCTCGTGCGGGACCAGCTCGGTCAGGTGACGGCGGAAGTCGTCGAGCGCGCCGTCCTCCCACTCGTTGATGAGCAGGGCGCAGGTGGTGTGCGCGCAGAACGCGACGACGAGACCCTCCGTGATGCCCGCATCCTTGACCGCACGGCGGAGGTCGTCGGTGAGGTCGAGGAACGCGTACCGCTCGGGCGGCGTGACCGTGAGGCTCGTGGTGACGGTCTTCAACGGTCGCTCCCGTCCGCGGCCGGGAGGTCGAACGTGAAGATGCTGCCCTGTCCAGGCCGGCTCTCCGCCTTGATCTGCCCGCCGTGCGCCTCGACGACGGAACGCGCGATCGCGAGCCCGATCCCGGTCCCCCCTTCCCCGCGTCCCCGGGCCGGGTCGGCCCGGTAGAAGCGCTCGAAGAGCCGCGGGAGGTGTTCGGGAGGGATGCCGGTCCCCGTATCCGAGACGGCGACCTCGACGGAGCCGTTCCGGCGGCGGGCGGAGACGGTGACGCTCCCTCCGTGCGGGGTGTACCGAACGGCGTTGTCGACCAGGTTGAAGAGGACCTGATGCACGCGCTCGCGGTCGGCCGACAGCGCGGGAAGGTCGAACGGAACGTCGTTGTGCACATCGACGCCGCGTCCCGGCAGCGCGACGTCGATCTCGGAGATCAGATCCGCGACGAGGGGCTGGAGCGGCAGCTGCTCGATCCGGAGAGGGACCTCGCCGGACTCCAGCCGCGAGAGATCCAGCAGCTGATCGACGAGACGCCCCAGCCGCTCGACCTGCGAGAGCATCACGCCGAGCGTGGCCGGCTCCGGCTGCTCCACACCGTCGAGGAGGTTCTCGAGGTGAGCCCGGATCGCGGTGATCGGCGTCTTCAGCTCGTGCGACACGTTGGCCACGAGATCGCGGCGGCTCTGCTCCAGGTGCTCCAGCTCACCGCGCATGCGATCGAAGGCCGTGGCGAGCTTGCCGACCTCGTCCCGACTCCGTGTGTGCACGCGCACGGAATAGTCGCCGGTCTCCATCCGCCGGGCGGCGGCAGCCATGTCCCGCAGCGGCTGTGTCATGCCTCGCGCCATCAGTCGCGCGACGACGAGGGACACGCTCGCCGCGACGACGCCCACGAGGAGGAACTGCCACCAGACGCTCTGCAGGAAGCCGGTCGTCGCGGAGAGGCGGCCGAGGAAGCCTCGCGAGGGGGACCGCGTGAGCGCGGTCACCGACCCACCGTCGGCGGTGGGCACGGTCGCGAAGACGTTCGCCCCGAGCACCCCCCAGCGCGCAGCCTCCACGCGCAGGCGAGGCAGCTCACCGAGATCCGCACCGCGGGTCTCGGTCGATCCGTCGGGGTGGAGGATCACCACCATCGTGCCCGCCGGCACGGGGCGCAGCCCGCCCGTCGCGGCCCTCCGCGCGAGACTCAGAGCGTCGATCGCCTCGGAGTCGCGCGGGGAGTTGCGCAACGCGAACGCGATCAGGAGGTAACTGATCAGCAACGCCAGGCCGACCGCGATCACGACCGTCGATCCGAGCTTCGCTCGGATCGACGTGAGCCGGTCCAACGGGCGCGTGGCCATCGTCACTCCTTGAACGCGTACCCGACACCATGGACGGTTCGGATGAATCGCGGATCGTTGCCGTCCTCCCCGATCTTGCGCCGGAGGCGCGCCACGTGCGAGTCCACGACCCGCCCACCGGCGTGGTCCCGGTAGCCCCATATCCGGTCCATCAGCTGATCGCGGGACAGGACGACGCCGGGTTCCCGAGCGAGCGTGAGGAGGATCTCGAACTCCAACGGCGTGAGCGGGATCTCCGACCCGTCCACTTCCACGCGTCGCCGCTTGGCGTCGACCATCAGTCCCTCGTGCTCGATCGGCTCTCCGTCCGACGAGCTCTCGATCCGCTCCCGTCGGCGGAGGATCGCCTGGACGCGGACGGAGAGCTCTCGGAGGCTGAACGGCTTGGTCAGGTAGTCGTCGGCGCCGACCGCGAACCCGGCCACCTTGTCCGCCTCCTCGGTCTTCGCGGTCAGCATCAGCACCGGGTGTCCAGCCGTTCCGCTGGATCCGCGTGCAGACCTCGAGACCGTCCATCCCCGGAAGCATCAGGTCGAGGACGACGAGGTCGGGACGGGTCTCGGCGTGTCGGCGAAGGGCCTCGGGACCGTCGGAGGCAACGACGACGTGATATCCCTCGCTCCGGAGACGGGCCCGAACGGCTTCGGCGATCGCGTCCTCGTCCTCGACGACGAGCACGGTCTGAGCAGCCACGAAATCATCGTATCCACCCCTCCCCGCCCACAGCGCCTACGGGGCATGGAGAAATCGTGGTGAGGGAAACCACGCCTCGGTCCTCAGGAGCGAGCGACGAACCCTAGATGAGCGGCAACGGCTCCGTGATATCGAGGAAGACAGTCGCGATCGCGAAGACCGAGAGGAAGACGATGACCGCCGCCGACACAGGGACGAGCTTGCGGTAGTCGGCTTGCCTGCCCGTCATCTTCTCCCACGCCAGGAGCATCAAGTGACCACCGTCCAGCGGCGGGAGCGGGATCAGGTTCACCACGCCGATGAAGATCGTGACGTACGCGACGAAGTTCAGGAACAATGCCCAGTCCCCACGCTCGCCGGCGCCGCCGATCTGCCGGCTGACGCCCACCAGGCTCGTGACATCGTCGTCGCGTCGCGGCTCGTCCGTGAACAACACCGAGAACGTGCGACCGACACCCACCGTGAAGACCTTCGGGATGGTCGTCACGCTGTTCCACGCGGCTCTCCCCACCCACTCCCCCGACTCCACCACCGACCCGGGGATCGACAGGTCCTCGGCGCCGAGCGTGAACCCGATCCGTCCCCTCGTGACGTCGTCCTCCGTGACGAGACGCGGGACGATCTCCAGGGTGAGGGAACGGCCATCGCGCTCGATCACGTACGTGAGCGGCTCGCCTGGACGGTCCTGCGCGTATCGGGTGACGTACCGGCCGAGGGAATCGGGCGTCGGACCCTCGAGGTCGCCGACGCGGGTCACGACATCGCCGACCTGCAGCCCCGCTTCGAGCGCGGGCGAGGAGCTTCCGTCGAGCGTCGGGGCGACCTCGCCCACCACCACGAGCTCGGTGTTCGGATCCCCGTACGTGACGAACAAGATGAAGTACAGGAGCGCGGCGACGAGCACGTGCGACAACGGACCGGCCAGGATCACCAGCGCGCGCTGCCAGATCGGCTTCGACCCGTACGCGCGCGCGACATCTTCGGGCCGGGACGGTCTCGTACGGATTCATCCCGGCGATCTTCACGTAGCCGCCGGCAGGGATCGCCTTGATGCCGTACTCCGTCTCGCCACGCCTCATCGACCAGAGCTTCGGCCCGAAGCCGACGAAGTACTCCTGGATCTTGAACCCGAACCGTCTCGCGACCAAGAGGTGGCCGAGCTCGTGGATCGGGATCACGACGAGCAGGATGAATGCGAGGAACCCGACGATCGCGAACGGGCCGCCCACCTAGCGAGCCTCGATGATCTCCGCCGTGCGGCGACGGGCCCAGATGTCCGCGCGCTCGATGTGCACGACGGAGACGACCGAGGGTGGCTCGTGCTCGTCGACGATGGTCTGAACGATCTCCACGATGCGAGGGAGCGGGATCTTCCCCTCGAGGAAGGCCATCACCGCCACCTCGTTCGCGGCGTTCATCACCGCGGGGAACGTGAGTCCCAGTCCGCCGACCCGATAGGCGAGGTCCACGGCCGGGAAGGCCTCGTGATCGACGGGCTCGAAGGTGAGCGGCGACTCCGTGAGCGGGAGCGACGCGATGCCCGTCGGCAGCCGCTCCGGCCACGCCAGGGCGAGCTGGATCGGCAGCCGCATGTCCGCCGTCGCCATCTCGGCTCGCATGGAGCCGTCACGGAACTCCGCGATCGCGTGCACGAGGGCCTCCGGATGGATGAGCACGTGGATCTGCGAATACTCCAAGCCGAAGAGGTAGTGCGCCTCGATCACCTCGAGGCCCTTGTTCATGAGCGTGGCGGAGTCGATCGTGATCTTGGGCCCCATCGACCAGACGGGGTGTTGGAGGGCTTCCTTCATCGAGGCCTTGGCCAGCTCGGTGGCGGTCCACCCGCGGAACGGGCCGCCCGAGCCCGTGAGCACCACGCGCTTGAGGTCTTCCCGGCGCTCACCGCGGAGCGCCATCGCGAGCGCCGCGTGCTCTGAGTCGACCGGCAGGAGCCGCTCCGGCTCACCCTTGATCAGGTCCATGACCAGCTCGCCGCCGACGACGAGGGATTCCTTGTTGGCGAGGGCCAGCGTCTTCCCGCTCTGGAGTGCGGCGAGCGTGGGACCCAGTCCCGACGAGCCCACGAGCGCGTTCAGCACGATGTCCGCTTCGGCCTCCGATGCCAGGCGTTCGGCCGCGTCGGGACCGACGACGAAGTCCACACCTCGGATCGAGCCGAGGTGCGTCCGGACCTCCTCCGCCGCCGCCTCATCGGCGATCCCGACGACCGGAGGCAGGAACTCGCGGATCTGGCCGGCGAGGAGCTCCTGGTTCGTCCCCGCTGCGGACAAGCCGATGACCTTGAACCGCTCGGGATTGCGACGGACCACATCCAGCGCTTGGGTCCCGACCGAGCCCGTCGATCCGAGGATGGTGACGCTCCGCATTGCAACAGACTACCCCCGTGCGCAAGGGAACAAGGAGCAACCGGACCAGAACGCCACGATCTTGGAACGGGTCGCTAGAAGGCGATAACCCGCAGCAGGAGGAGGGCGGCCGGCGCCACGAACAGCAGCGAATCGATCCTGTCGAGGACGCCCCCGTGTCCGGGGAGAACGCTCCCCATGTCCTTCACACCCACGTCGCGCTTGATCAGTGACTCCGCGAGGTCCCCGAACGTCGCCGCCAGCGAGACGATGATGCCCAGCAATGCCGCGTTCACGCGCGCCCCGGAGAAGATCTCCGGAGCCACGTCGACGAACGACGTGATGAACGCCATCGAGACGATCACGGTGATCAGCGACGCACCGACGAGCCCTTCGATCGACTTCTTCGGGCTCGTCGCAGGCGCGAGCGGCCGTTGGACGAACGATCCGCCCCAGACGGAGCCGATCAAGAAGGCCGCGGTGTCGAAGACGAAGGTGAGCGCGATCACCGCCACCACGACCTCGGCGCCGAACGTGGTGAGGATGATCAGCACCGAACCCGCGAGGGCGGGGATCCACACCAGACCGAGCAACGTGAGACCGATGTTGCCGACCAGGTCCTTCCGGTGCGGTGCAGGAACGGTGAGGTACCACAGGAAAGTGGCGAGCAAGCCCAAGGACACCATCGAGGTCAGCCCCGCCTCACCGTGGTAGTACGCACCCGCGAGGACGAGCGCCCCGCTCACCAAACCCACGGCGGTGGCCGGTTGCCGGTGGTGCTTCACCATCACCCCGTACAGCTCACCCTGTGCGACGAGCGCCACGACGGCCGCGACGATCGCGAAGACCCCTTCGCCGATCAGGAGCGCGACCACCGCGACGCCGGCCAGGACGATCCCGGAGAGGAACGCGGCCGGCATGTCTCGCTCGGCGCCGCGCCGGTCGAGGTCGGCCCCGACCTCGACCGCTGCCGGCTCTTGCCAGCTCGGCCCGCCGAGACCTTCTCCACCGACCACGATCGTTCGTGACGGATCCTCCTCGGCCATCGCGGCGAAAACGTCCTCCTGCTCATCCGGCGGATAGGGCTCGGCGCCGAGCTCCTCCATGAGGTCGGTCGCGTTCTCCTCGTCGATCTGGACGACGCGAGGTGCGGCAGCGGTGCCCTCATCGCCGAGAGAGCCCGCGAAGTGCGCCGCTGCCTCCTCGAGCTCCGCGTCGGAGGGACCCGCCGCCGGCTGGTCCTCGGCCTCGTCGGCGGGCCAGTCGTCATCGGCGGCGGCGGGCGGTGCGAACAGATCCGCCTGGTCCTCGTCGGCGCCCTGCATCACCGCGGGGCCACCGAGCGACACCTCGTCCGCGTCGTCGTCGCTGCCGACGGAACCTCCCAGGGCCTGCCCCACCGGTTCGAGCGAGGCGGTGTCGTACCAGTCCGCGTCGTCATCGTCGTCATCGTCGTCATCGTCGTCATCGAAGACGGACGCGGGCGTCTCATCGTCCGCTGCCGGCACCGAGACGACCTGCTCAGGCTCGCTCCGCACCGTGACGTGCTCTTCCTCGGATACCGCCGGACCCGGCGAGGCCGCCGTGGCCGGAGCCCCCTCCCGCTCGTCCCAATCGACGTCTTTGATCGGGGCGAAGAACTTGTCGAGATCCTCGAACAGGTCGTCGCTCTCGCGCTCGTCGTCGGGCACTAGACCTCCATGAGCTCAGATTCCTTGTGGCGCTGCACCTCGTCGATCGATGCCACGTATCGGTCCGTCAGCTTCTGGAGCTCCTTCTCTCCCCTCGAGAGCTCATCTTCCGAGATGGAATGCTCCCGCTCAAGCTTCTCCATATCATCCTTCGCGTGCCTGCGGACGTTGCGGACCGCGACGCGACCCTCTTCGGCTCGATGATGGACCTGTTTCACGAGGTCCTTCCGGCGCTCCTCCGTGAGCGGAGGGAACGCCAGCCGGATGACCTGCCCGTCGTTCGACGGCGTGATCCCGAGGTCGCTCTGCTGGATCGCCTTCTCGATCTGTGAGATCGAGTTCTTGTCGAACGGCTGGACGACGAGCAGGCGAGGCTCGGGCACGTTCACGGAGGCGAGCTGATTCAGTGGAACGGGCGTTCCGTAGTACTCCACGGTGATCCGGCTGAGCACGGATCCCGAGGCCCGGCCGGTCCGGACCGAGGAGAGGTCCTCCCGGAGGTGGGCGAGCGCCTGCTCCATCTTGTGATCCGCTTCCTTGAGGGACGAATCGATCGTCATCGCGTCCCTCCATGGACCAGCGAACCCACGGTCTCACCCATCACCACGCGCCGGATGTTCCCCTCTTCCCAGAGATCGAAGACGATGATCGGGAGGTCGTTCTCCATGCAGAGCGAGATCGCCGTGGCGTCCATCACCTGGTAGCCCTCGCGGAGGATGTCGACGTAGCCGACCTCCGCCAGACGCGAAGCCCCCGGGACGAGATTGGGGTCGGCCGTGTACACGCCGTCCACCTTCGTTCCCTTGAGGAGCGCGTTGGCACCGATCTCGAGCGCTCGTTGTGCGGCGCAGGTATCGGTGGAGAAGTACGGCACACCCAGACCGGCTGCGAAGATCACCACGCGCCCCTTCTCGAGGTGACGTCGCGCGCGCAGAGGGATGAAGGGCTCGGCGAGCTGGGTCATCTGGATCGCCGTCTGCACCCGCGTGGGTACGTGCAGCTTCTCGAGCGAGTCCTGCAGCGCCAGCGAGTTCATCACCGTGGCGAGCATCCCCATGTAATCGGCCCGGCTCCGCTCGATCGCGGGGGCCTGCCGCCCCCGCCAGATGTTGCCGCCACCGACCACGACCGCGACCTGTGTCCCCAGGTCGACGACCTCGGCGAGCTGCCGGCCGATCAGCGCGGTCGCCTCCGTGCTGATCCCCATACCGTCGGTGGGTGCGAACGCTTCGCCGGAGAGCTTGAGGAGGACGCGGTGGTATCCGGTCCCCCCGGGACTCCTCTCCGTCACGTTCGCGTGCGCTCCCCTCGTGATCGTCCCGGCCGCGTCGGCGTCGAGGGCCATCAGGCCTCGGTGGATTCACCAAGCTTGTATCGGACGAATCGGCGGACGGCAACCTTCTCGCCGACCTTGGCGGCGACCTCATCGAGCAACTGCTGGATCGTCTTCGCGTCGTCCTTCACGTACGGCTGCTCCAGGAGCACGGAGCCTTGATAGAAGGCGTTGAGCTTGCCCTCGACGATCCTGTCGAGCACGTTCTCGGGCTTCCCGGCCTCCTTGGCCTGCGCCAGGGCGATGTGCTCCTCCTGCTGGATGACGTCCGCGGGGACGTCCTCGCGGGTGAGCCAGCGGGGAGCGGCAGGGCTCGCGATATGGAGCGCGATGTCCTTCACCAGCTGCTTGAACTCGACCGTGTTCGCCACGAAGTCCGTCTCGCTGTTGACCTCGATGAGCACGCCCACCGTGTTGTTGAAATGGATGTAGCTGTCGATCAGACCCTGATCGGCCGTACGGCCGGCCCGCTTGGCGACCGACGCGAGTCCCCGTTCGCGCAGCAGCTCGATCGCCTTCTCGAGGTCGCCGTCGGTCTCCTGGAGCGCACGCTTGCAGTCCATCATCCCCGCGCCGGTCCGCTCGCGGAGCGTCTTCACCTGGTCTGCGGAGATGTCGATCATGCCTTGCCCGTCGACGGAGCGGCAGACGCCGGTTCCTCGATCGCGGCTTCGGCGACCACCTCCGGCTCCTCCTCGGCGGTCTCCGGCGTCGGGAGATCGGGCTCGAAGACCGTGCTGGCCGCGATCGCGGCGGCGTCCTCGGCGGACGGCACGTCCTCGTCCGCGGGAGCCGGGGCGGCGGTCGTGGACCGGCGCGGTGCCGCCGTGGGGCGTCGTGCGGCGGACTTCTCGATCACCTCGTCCTTCGCCATCCCGTAGCCCTCGGCGAGCGCGTCCGCGACGACACGAGCGACGAGGCTCACGGCGCGGATCGCGTCGTCGTTGCCCGGGATCACGTAGTCCACTTCGTCCGGATCGCAGTTCGTGTCCACGATCGCGATCACGGGGATCTCGAGCTTGCGCGCCTCGGTCACCGCGATCTGCTCCTTCTTCGTGTCGACCACGAAGACGGCGTCGGGGAGCCGCTCGAGCGCCTGGATGCCCCCGAGGTTGCGCTCGAGCTTCTCGCGCTCGCGCCTGAGGCGGATGACCTCCTTCTTGGGGAGGTTGTCCATCGCGTCGGAGGACTCCATCTCCCGCAGCTCCCGGAGCCGGACCAAACGCTTGGAGATGGTGCTGAAGTTCGTGAGCATGCCGCCGAGCCATCGGTTGTTCACGAACGGCATGCCGACACGGCTCGCATGCTCCTCGACGACCTCCTGGGCCTGCTTCTTGGTCCCGATGAACAGGACCGTGCCGCGACGGCGGCCGAGATCGCGAACGAACTCGAACGTCTCCTCGATGCCGGCGAGAGACTTCTCGAGATCGATGATGTAGATACCGGATCGCTCCCCGAACAGGTAGCGTTGCATCTTCGGGTTCCACCGTCTGGTCTGGTGGCCGAAGTGAACGCCGGCCTCGAGGAGCTCCCGCCTGGTGACGACAGGCACGTTTCCCTCCTGCTGTTGGTTTCTTCCTCCGTCCGGATCTTCCCGTGGGCGGCCCAGCTCCATCTGTGCTTCTTGGCTGGCTTCTTGGGGCTGGGACCCCGCCTTCGCGGTCCTCGGACGTGCGTGCTCGGCGCCTTCCGGCGCCGGCGAGGGGCAGTCTACCAGCGGCGATGTGACCTCAGGCCCGACCCGTTCGCACCCCACGGGACCTCGGCGCACGCCGTTCCGGCGCCGCACGGACGGGGGCATCCGGCACCTCGCTCGCGATCGCCAGGTATCGGATCGCGATCGCCCCGATGATCGCGGTGTGGAGGAGGCTCACCACGACCACGAAGATCCAGGCCGAGAACGGGGGGTTCACGCCGAGTCCCGATCCGGGGACGGACCCGACGATCGTCGCCACGGAGGTCGCGAACCACGGGACGACGTAGAGCACGGCGAAGGTCAGGTTCCCCGATCCCGGCAGGCGAGCGGCTCGGAGGGCGCGACCGAGGCAGTCGAGGAACCGGCGCCCCTCCGTGACCGCGATCACGGGTGCGAACGCGAACACCCAGGCCGCGAGGACCAGGATCGACAGCTGCAGGATGAACGAGAGGCCCCCACCTCCGAACCCCGCCACGATCTGTGACGTGAACAACACGGCGACGCCGAAGGCGTGGATCGCGAACGCGACGGGGAGCGCTCGCAACCCGCGGATCGCCCCCCACCGGCTGGCACGACCGGTCTCGACCGCCTCCACCGCGAGCCCCACGACGATCGCGTGCCACAGGGCGTGCACCAGAGCAGGGATCAGGACCAGCGGGAGCCCCTTGCTGACGCCGAGGATCCCGATCGAGACCGAGAGGTCGGTGGTGGTGCTGAGGGGCGCGGGCGCGACGATGTGGGCCAGGAGCGCGAACGGCCCGGGGTAGCCGAGCGCGACGACGACGAGCCACTCGATCAGCAGCCACGCGACCGTCGCCCCGACGACGAGCGGACTGGACCAGGTTGCCGCCAGGCCACGGGCGAACGCCGTACGGATCGGCGGCATCGAGTCCATGGGCGGGACGGACATCCGCGACAAGAGGCCGCCCCGGCGGGCCGGAGCCGACCGTCCTCGGGTGCCACGGGAGTCCGAGCTCATCAAGCCCCCTCCTCCGGATCGAGATCCGAGCCGGGCCTCGGCGTGGGACCGAGGCGCCGCTGCAACGGCCATGCGAGTGCGAACGCGACGATCGCGACCGGGAGACCGCCGAGCGCGAACCCGGCAAGGAGACTGCCGAGATCGAACGTGGTCGGGGACGGCTCGTCCGTCAGGACGCCATCCGGGTCCTCCGCGAACGCCACGATCTCGGCGTCCTCGACGCCGGTGACCGCGACGAGAACGTCTCCGGCGTCGGCGAGCCCCCGGAGGAACGCGTCTCCGGCGTCGATCCGGAACGCGAGATGCCCCGTCCGGCGATCGATCGCGTAGAGCGAACCGGAGTTCGTCGGTACCAACAGGTGCGCGTCGGTGAGCACCGGCGGCGTGAGCGGGGACGGATCGTTCAACGCGTGGTCCCAGAGGACGGTCCCCGTCTCGGCGTCCAGCCCGTATGCGCGTCCGGTCACGTCCACGGCGTAGACCGTGCCGTCCGCCGAGACCGGCGCCAGCGTGGAGATCCCCTGGGGGGAGAAGGGCGTGGTGAGGGGGTTGACGATCTCGGACCGCCACAGGAACCCACCCTCCGCCGCTTCGAGCGCGATGACGGAGCCAGGCTCCAACACGAGGATCATCCCGTCCGCGACCACCGGTCCCGAGACGAGGTTCCCTTGGACCGCGTCCTCGCCCGTCCGCCAGAGCTCCTCGCCCGTCGAACGATCGAGCGCGACCACCGCCCCCGGCGTCTGTTGCTCGCCGACCGTGGCGACCAGCGCTCGGTCCCCGTCCACGGTCACCGCTCCGGCGATCGAGCTCCCGATGTCCGTCGACCATCGGAGCTCCCCCGACGAGAGCTCGACGGCGGTGACGTGACCGCTGAAGTCGCCGACGTAGACGGCGGTCTCGTCGGCTGTGACCGGTGTGCGGACGACGTCCTCGAGGGGGACCGACGAAGGCCACACCGTCTCTCCCGACCGGAGATCGATCGCGACGAGGTGGGAGCCGGCGTCACCTTCCTCGCCAGGAGAGGCCGAGGGCGATGCCGTAGAGGACGCGATCGGAGATGCGGTGGTGGCCGGGCCCCGGTCGCCGAACCCCTCCGCGTACACCACGACCGGGCCGTCGAGGCCCGATCCGATCGCCGGCGTGACGGACGGTCCGAGGTCCCGTGGCGCTGTGAAGACCTCCGAGCCGTCCTCGCCGTCGAAGCCGAGGACCTCGTGCGGCCCGACGACCACGATGGTGCCGTCGTCCGCGACGATCGGTGAGGAGAGCCCTCCGGTCACGTCCGCATCGTCGATCGCGATGTCGCGGTGACGCCAGGCCACCTCCAGCGGGGCGGAGGGTCCATCGGACCGACCGTCGTGCGACGGCCCGCCTTGGAATTGGGGCCACTCGCCGAGCGCCGCGAGCGGCATGCCGAGCACCACGGCGAGGGTGCACCCGGCCAGGGTCATCGAACGTCGGGGCATACGGGAACGGTGAGCGGCGCGCAAGGCGCGTCATCCTAGCCGGTCGCCTGTGACGGGGCGCCTCAGGACTCCAGCGGCGCGAGGCGGATGAAGCGCCAGACCTCGACCGGACCGAGGTACTCGAGCGGGTCGACGTAGATGTCGGAAAGCTTCACGCCGAAGTGAAGGCCGGGAACGACGTCGCCCGCATGCCCGGTCCCCGAGCGGGCGATCACCTCTCCCTGCGAAACGACATCGCCTCTTCGGACCGCGACCGAGTCCAGGAACGAGTAGGTCGACTCGAGGCCGGCGCCGTGGTCCACGGTGACGAACAGCCGCCCGCCCACCGGCCCGGCGAACGTGACCGAGCCCGTGGTCGCTGCACGGACGGGTGTGCCGACCGGCGCGGCGATGTCGATCCCGCGATGGCCCGATCCGAACGGAGAATCGGGCGGATCGAATCCGCGGATCACGGGTCCGACGATCGGCCAGGTCCAATCCCCCGAGGCGTGCGCCGGCGCAGGCACGGCGGATACGAAGACCGCACTCCACACCGCACACCACAGGACGAGCTTCCTCACGCGCAGGACGCTAGGAGGTCCGGCCCGCGGACGCCGTGAAGCGCGTCACACGGAACTCGGGTCAGTCGAACTCGGAGAGTTGTCCGCGGAGCCCGCCGACGGCCTTGGTGTGGATCTGGCACACACGCGACTCGGTCACGCCCAAGATCTCCCCGATCTCGGCGAGGGTCAGCCCCTCGAAGTAGTACAGCGTCACGACGATCTTCTCGCGCTCGGAGAGCGAGTTGATCGCGGCGGCCAGCATCCCGCGGGTCTCCTGGCTCTCCACGCCCCAGGTCGGATCGATCCCCTTGTCGGCGAGGGTGTCGATCAACGCGACCGACTCCCCGCGGTCGCTGCCGGCGCTCACGACCTCGTCCAGAGCGAGCACGGAGACGAAGGAGATCTGCGACACCATCTCGTGCAGCTCGCGACGATTCATGCCGAGCCGGTCGGCCAGCTCCTCTTCGGTGGGCTGCCGCTTGAGCATCGCCTCCAGATCCGCCTGTGCCTTCTCCAGCTCCCGGGCCTTGAAGCGGACAGACCGGGGGACCCAGTCCATCGCGCGGAGCTCATCGATGATCGCGCCCTTGATCCGTGGGATGGCGTACGTCTCGAACTTGTTGCCCCGTCCGGGCTCGAACTTCTCGAGGGCGTCGATCAGCCCGAACATCCCGTAGCTCACGAGGTCGTGCTGGTCGACGCTGGAGGGCAGGCCGCTTGCGACACGGCTCGCGACGTACTTCACGAGCGGCGCGTAGTGCAGGATCAGCTTCTCTCGTGCGTCACCGTCGGCCGTCCGCTTGAAGACGTCCCAACGGATCGCCAACTCGTCGTCGAGTGCGGCGGTGATCGTGACCGTCTTGGCCCGCGCGTTCTTGGCGGGCGTCTTCCGGGCACGGGCCGCCGGCTTCGTGGCCACCTTCTTCGCCGTCGCCATCTCAGGCCCTCGGGTGCGCGCGCTCGTAGGCATCGAAGAGCCGGCGACGCGAGACGTGCGTGTATCGCTGCGTCGTCGCGACGCTCGCGTGCCCGAGCAGTTCCTGCACGGCTCTGATGTCGGCCCCTCCTTCCAGCAGGTGCGTGGCGAACGAGTGCCGGAGCGTGTGTGGGGTGACACGCCTTCCGGGCAGCAGGGTAGCGCCATACCGCTGAACCATCGAACGGATGTCGCGCTCACTGAAGGGTTTCCCGCGCCGGTTGAAGAAGAGCTGACGCGTTCCCTCGGAGGCCATCTTGGGCCGTCCGGCCTCCAGATAATCGCGCAGGGCGTCGGCCGCATATTCGGAGATGGGGACGTCTCGCTCCTTCGAGCCCTTCCCCAGCACCAGCACGCGGCCTCGACGCACGTCGATCCGGTCGACGGTAAGGCTCGCGACCTCTCCCACCCGGAGCCCGGAGCCGTAGAGGAGCTCGAGGGCAGCCCGATCCCGGAGGGCGACGGCGTGCTCCAGAGGATCGCCGTCCCCATCGACCTGCGGCGCCTCCGCGAGCACCTCGGCCTCGTTCGGCCGGAGGACAGTCGGAAGGCGATTCACGACCTTCGGGCGGCCGAGGAGAAGGGACGGATCGGCGGGGACCCGCTCAGCCGAGACCGCCCATCGATAGAACGTCTTGATGGCTCCGACGCGGCGCGCGATCGTTGCCCGCGCATACCCGAGTGTGTGCTGTTGCGCGAGGAACCGGCGCAGGATCGGGTAGGGGGCGCCGCCCAGGGAGGAGCGGTTCCGCGCGAGGAACGTGGCCAGCTGCTCCAGATCGCCCCGGTAGGCCGCGATGGTGTTCGGCGACAGGCGACGCTCGAGGGCCAGATGGTCCTCGAAGTCGCTGAGCAGGGCGAACTCGGTTGGGGGAAGTCCTTCGGGCATGCACGCTCCCGGGGTCGCTGCCTGTCTATCAACCAGAAGGGTGCGACGCAAGCCCCCACACGGGGGGTGCGGCGGTCACCCTGTCGGCCGGAAGGCCCACCGTCAAGAGGGCGACGGTTCCGCGCCCGCGACCTGCACCGTGGCTCGATGGCGTCGCTCGAATCGGCCGCCAGAGCTCATCACCAGACCCCGCAGCTCGAGCCGGACGAGGGTCGTGATCGTGTCCGGCACGGACATCCGGGCCCGGCGGGCGACGGCGTCGGCGAGCAGGCGGCCCGCGAGCGCGTTCCAGACGCGTTCCTCGGGCCCGTCGAGGTCGGGTGGCGCGGGGGGCGACAGCTCCCGATCGACGCCCAGATCGTCCAGGAGGTCGTCGGCACCGCGGATCAGCGTCGCACCGTCCCGGATCATCTCGAGCGGGGTCTCTGCAAGGGGACTCGTAACGGGCCCCGGCACGGCGAAGATGTCTCGTCCCAGCTCGAGGGCATGATCGACCGAGATCCGCGAGCCGCTCCTGGCCTCGCCTTCCACGACCACAAGGGCTCTCGCGAGGGCGACCACGATCCGGTTCCGTGCCGGGAAGTGCCGGGGGCCGGCCGGGACGCCGGGCGGGTACTCGCTCACGATCGCGCCGCTTCGGGCGATCGTGCCGAGGAGCTCTCGGCTGCTCGCGGGATAGGCCACGTCGATGCCCGAGCCCAGGACCGCGACCGTGCGGCCTCCGGCCTGGAGCGCGCCTCGATGGGCGGCGGCATCGATCCCGTGCGCAGCGCCGGAGACGATCGCGAGGCCCGCTGATACGAGAGCGCGCCCGAGGTCCTCCGCGACGGAACTGCCGACATCAGAGCACTTCCTCGAGCCGACGATCGCGACGCGGTCGGGAAGGTCCGTGATCGACAGCCCCCGGAGGAACAGGCCCACCGGCGGGTCCGAGAGGTCGAGGAGCCGGTGGTCGTACTCAACATCGGCCGGCGTGACGAACCGAGCCCCCACATCCGCCACGCGCGCGGCGGCCGCGTCAGGGTCGATCCGGTGGAGCCACTCCCGGTCGCCGTCGCTCCCGAGCCGGCCTGAGCGAACGGACTCGAGGCATCCAACCGCCGTGCCGCGCTCCCATGCCTCCGCGTGAAGGGAGAGCGGCCGGAGGCTGCGGAGCTCGGAGAGCGCCAGGATCGCGCGACGTTCGACCTCTCCCGCTCCGAACCCGGGTGGCCAGCCGCGAGGCGGCGGACCCTGCGGATCAGACGGCACGCGCCAGCTCTTCCGTCCCGAACCCGGTGCGGTACGACAACGCCTCCGCCAGATGCTCCGTCTCGATCCGCTCGGACCCGGCTAGGTCGGCGACCGTCCGACCCACCTTGATGGCCCGATCGAAGCCTCGACCCGTGAGTGCGAGCATCTCCACCGCTCTCGTGAGGAGCGCCTCGGCGCCGGACGACAACGAGCAGGTCCTGCGTGCGACCGGTCCGGGCAGGTGGGCATTGCACGACACACCGAGAGCGGTCCATCGGCGGCGCTGTCGATCGCGGGCCTCCACGACGCGCCCGCGGGCGACATCCGAGGTCTCCCCTGCGGATGAGCCGAGCAATTCCTCCTTGGTCAACCGAGGGATGCGGAGGCGGATGTCGATCCGATCGAGCAGCGGGCCGGAGAGCTTGTTGCGGTACAGCTGGACCCGGTCGGGTCGGCACACGCATCGCCGGACACCGTCGCCGTGGAACCCGCACGGGCAGGGGTTCGCGGCGGCGACGAGCGTGAACCGCGCCGGGAACTCCACCGAGCCGACCGCCCGCGTGATCACGACACGGCCGTCCTCGAGCGGCTGGCGGAGGCCTTCGACGGCGTCGCGGCGGAACTCGGTGAGTTCGTCGAGGAACAGCACGCCGTGATGCGCGAGGCTCACCTCGCCGGGACGTACGAAGGCGCTGCCTCCTCCGAGCAACCCCACCGTGGAGACCGAATGATGCGGCGACCGGAACGGACGAACTCGCAGGAGTCCGCGCGACGCCCCAAGGAGCCCAGCGACCGAATGCAGCTGGGTCGCCTCCAGGGATTCCTCCCGCGACAGCTCCGGCAGGATCGTCGGCAGCCGTCGCGCGAGCATCGTCTTCCCGGCGCCGGGCGACCCCACCATCAGCAGGTTGTGGCCACCGGCAGCCGCGACCTCCAGGGCCCGGCGCGCCTGCGTCTGGCCGCGCACCTCGGAGAGGTCGACGGTCGCCGCGGCCGGCGCATCGTCGGCAGCCTCGGCCACCTCGGGCGCCGACCACGTGCCGTGGAGGAACCCCACGGCGTCGGAGAGGGTCTGCGCGCCGATCACGCGGAGACCCTCGACCTGCGCGGCCTCCACCGCGTTCGCGCTCGGCACCACGATCCCCTCCAGCCCCGCCGTCGCGGCCGCGATCGCGACGCTGAGGATGCCGGGGGTGGAGAGCAGCTCGCCCTTCAAGGAGACCTCGCCCGCGAACGCCAGCGCGCGCAACCGGTCGTGGGGGATCTGGCGGGTCGCCGCCAGCACGCTCATCACGAGTGGGAGATCGAGTCCGGGGCCCTCCTTGCGGACGTTCGCCGGCGCGAGGTTCACGACGACGCGCCGCAATGGCCACTCGAGCTCGGCACCCTCCACGGCGGGACGGACCCGTTCGCGAGCGTCCTGGACGCCTGCACCGGGAAGCCCCGTGACGATGAGCGCCGGAAGTCCGCGACCGACGTGCGCCTCAACGGTCACGAGGTGTCCCCCGACGCCGAGCACCGCCACCCCCAGGACCCGCCCGTACATGGGCGCCGGACGATACCCCCGACCACCGACACGAGGCTGTCACCTCGAGTCCCCGCGCTAGCATCCCCGCCGATGCCCGAGCCGCTCGACCACCCGGAACCGGAGCTGATCGATGTCCGCGATCCCGAGCGCTCGCGGGCCGCGCTCGAGCGACTCGGCGAACGGACCTGGAGGGAGGCGCTCGACTGGCTGTACGGACGCGCTGCGGATCGCCCCACCGCCCCCGACCTGTACCCGGAGATGCGGCGCACGTTCTTCGGGGAACGCGGCCGGCCCGGCCCCGCGCCGTCACAGGGCTCGAGCTCGGATGACGTCTTCGGCGAGTTCCGCGACCGCCTCGCGCCGTTCGCCTTCGCGGCGCAGCATCCGGGCTCGAACAGCTACTTCACCCCGCCACCGCTCCCGATGTCGATCGCGGGCGAGACGCTCTCCCGCTGGCTGAACCAGGGCATCGACCTCTGGCTCGCGGGGATGGCGGGCCCGTTCGTCGAAGAGGAGGTCGTTCGATGGCTGTGCGACGCTTGCGGCTTCGGCGACGACGCCTGGGGCGTCCTGACGAGCGGCGGCGTGATGGCGAACCTCATGGCGCTCACGGTCGCCAGGGACGTCCACCTCGCGAAGCTCCTCGGCGAGCTTCCCCGGGGCGCCGCGCTGGACGGGATCCGCGTCTACGCCTCCGACCAGACGCACTTCTCTGTCGAGCGCGCCGTCGATCTGCTCGGCTTCCCGGAGGGCACGCTCCGGATCATCCCGTCCGACGCCCACTTCCGACTGCAGCCCGGATCGGTCGTCGCCGCGATCGCCCACGACCGGGCCGCCGGCCTGACGCCGCTCGCGATCTGCGCGGTCGCCGGCTCGACCAACACGGGCTCGATCGACGACGTCCCCGCCCTCGCGGATCTCGCCCAACGGGAAGACCTGTGGCTCCACGTCGATGCCGCGTACGGCGCCGCCGCCCGCCTCTCGCCACGCGAAGCGCGCAAGCTCCCGGGGCTGGAGCGGGCCGACTCGCTCACCGTCGATCCCCACAAGTGGCTGTTCCAGCCCTACGACCTCGGCGGGCTGCTCGTGAAGCGTCGCGAGGATCTGCTCCGCACGTTCCATCGCGAGCCCGAGTACTACGCGGTCTGGAGCCCGGAGGAGCAGCCGCTGCATTGGTACCAATACTCGATCGAGGGCACGCGCCCGTTCCGGGCGCTCAAGCTCTGGCTTTCGTGGAAGCACCTCGGGTCCGACGGGTTCGCGCAGCTGATCGAGCGCAACGTCGATCTGGCGCAGCATCTCGCGCACCGGACTCGGGAGCTCGGCTTCGAGGTGATCGAGCCCGAGCTCGCCGTGGTATGCCTGCGGCTCGCGCCGCCCAGCCTGGACCCGGCGGTGACGGATGAGCTCCAGAAGCGACTGCAGCGGGCGCTCGAGGTCTCGGGGACCGGCTGGCTCTCTACGACGACGCTCCGTGGCCGAACATGGCTCCGCGCAGGGGTGATCAACTACCTGTCGACCGACGAAGACGCCGACCGCGTGATCGAGACCCTGACGGCCGCCTCAGAACGCATCCTCGAAGAGCTCGACGGCTGAACGCTCTCCTCGAACGGCCACGCTCGCCACGTCGAACCGGATCACCAGCGGCCGGGAGCCGGTTGCCTGGAGGAATGCCTCCGCCAGCGACCGGAGCTTCGCCTGTTTGCGCCGCGTGACCGCTTCGAAACCGACCCCGAACCCGCGACCGCGACGGGACTTCACCTCGCAGAAGACGAGCACCCCTCGCCGCTCCACGACGAGGTCCAGCTCGCCGATCCGGCAGCGCCAGTTGCGCGCCACGATCCGATAGCCGCGTCGACGGTACGCATCGGCGGCCGCATCTTCTCCCCTCGGCCCGATGGGTCCCGTCGACACGCCACGACGCTAGCCGGTCGTCGCCGACAGGGTTACGCGGCGACGGGCGGCGGCCCGTGAGCGCCGACGCGACGCCCAGGCCGATCAAGGTCAGACCGGGAAGCCACCGCCGCGCCGGTCCGGCGCTGCGTCGTGCCCTGATCGTTCGCGAGATGCGGGCGGAGACCAACGCGTACGTCCCGTCCGAGATGAACCCCAGCACGATGAACGTGGCGCCCAGGATCACCGCCTGCAGCGGCACGGAACCCTTCGACACGTCCACGAACTGCGGCAGGAACGCGAGGAAGAACAGTGCGGTCTTCGGGTTCAGGATGTTCACCACGACTCCCTGGGCGTAGATCCGAGCCAGGGAATGCTCGCGTCCCCATAGGTCCGTCCGCTCCTCACCGCGTGTCGCGGATCGCCTTGATCCCGAGCCAGATCAGATAGGCGGCGCCCGCGTACTTCACGATCCCGAACGCGAGGGCCGACGACGCCAGGATCGCGGACAACCCGAGCGCGGCCGCCGCGACGTGGACGATCGAGCCGGTGTGGATGCCCAGGACGGAGACCAACCCCGCGGCTTTCCCCTGGTCCACCGAGCGCGTGACGATGTACAGGACCGAGGGGCCGGGCACGATCAACAGGGCGAGCGACGCCGCCGCGAAGGCCGCGAACACCTCCGGGGAGGGCATCACACGTCGGGCGCGTCGGGGATCGTGGTGGCGTCCTGCCGGAGCTCCTCGACGTTGACGTCGTGCCGCGTGACCACACGCACGGATGAGACGAACCGGGCCGGGCGGAACATGTCCCAGACCCATGCATCGCTCAGCTCGAGGCGCACCCAACCGCCGTCGAGGTGCTCGATGATCCACCTTGTTCGCGAGATAGAAGCGCCGCTCCGTCTCGATCACGAACGCGAACATCGGGAGGACGTCGCGGTACTCACGGTAGAGCTCGAGCTCCCGCTCCTCCTCGAAGCGCTCGATGTCGTCCTCGTTCATGGGGTCATGCTCTCATGCGAGGGCGGTTCCCACGTCGGGAGGCCGACCGACCGATCCATCCCGGGGAGCAGCGGCTGCCCGACGCACGCGAACGACAGCCGGTGGATCGGCGTGGGCCCGAGACGGTCGAGCACCTCGAGGTGCTCCGGCGTGCCGTAGCCCACGTTGTGATCGAAGCCGAACGCCGGATAGCGCCGATGCATGCGGACCATGATCCGATCCCGGGTCACCTTCGCGACGATCGACGCCGCGGCGACCGAGACGGCCACGGCGTCGCCCTTCTTCATCGCGAGGGAGGGGCACGGCATCCGCGGCACCGGGAACCCGTCGGTGAGCGCGTACTCGGGCGGCGGGTCGAGCGCGCGGACACATCGCCGCAGGAGCGCCACGTTCGAACGATGGAGGCCGCGGCTGTCGATCGCGCCGGGCTCGGCCTTCGCGACGGCGAACGCGGCCACCGCGACGATCCGCTCGTACGCGGACTCGCGCTGGTTCCGCGTGAGGACCTTCGAGTCGTCGATCCCCTCGGGGTCGAACCCGTCGGGGAGCACCACGGCGGCGGCCACCAGCGGCCCCGCGAGCGCGCCGCGACCGGCCTCATCGGCGCCCGCGACCCGCGAGAAGCCCTGTTCGCGCAGCGCGCGCTCGAAGCGGACGAGGTCGACGGTCAGTCGATCCCTCCGATCCTGTCGAACGGCCATGCGATCACGAACGCCTCGCCGATCACCTTCTCCTCCGGGATGTAGCCGAGCCCTCCAGGCGGGGGGAACCTCGAGTCGCCCGAATGCAACCGGTTGTCGCCCAGCACGAACAGCATGCCATCCGGAACCGTCTCCGGACCGAAGTCTCGGCGATCCTGCTCGTCGGCCACGTACGGCTCCGGGACCCGCGCCCCGTTCACGAACAGCAGACCTCGGCGCATCTCCCAGGTATCCCCCTCGAGGGCGACGACGCGTTTGATGAAGTCGTCGTCCTCGGGCCTCGCGACGCCGATGCCCTCCCCCAACCAGTGGACGAAGCCCCCCACGATCACCCCGGTCCTCGTGCGGGGCAGGAGCAGGGTCGGAGAACACGATCACGTCGCCGTAGGTCACGTCGGAGAACAGCTTGCACGCCCGACAGACGAGGATCCGATCGCCCGGTCGCAGGGTGGGCTCCATCGAGCCGGAGGGGATGAAGAACGCCTGGATCAGGAAGCTCTTGATCACGATCGCGAGCAGGAGTGCCGACAGGACCAGCGGAACCAGCTCGCGGAGGGTCCCGGTGACGTGCTGCGGCTCGTTTCGGTGGCGACCTGCGCGGGCGGTCCGGCGCCGTTCGGAGGTGCTCGCCCCGCTGTCAGGGGACCGGTGGCTCGGATGGCGCCGGGTCGGCCACCTCGGCCGGATCCCGCGTCTCGGTCACTCCCTCAGGCCTCGGCCCGCTCCCCCGCCTCGTCGGCGGATGGCTCGGCTCCGTCCTCGGACGCGGCCCCGATCTCTGCCGCCTCGCTCCGTGGCGGGCTCCGCCCCGTCCTCGGGGGCCTCGCCTTCGGCGCCGGGTTCGAGCTCGGCCGCGGTCTCCGCCTCCTCGAGGGCCTCCATGGAGCCTTCCTCGGCCGCGGCACCCATCGCCTCCTCCTCGGCTCTCATCGCCTCCATCGCGGCGAGCTTGGCCTCGTCGATCCTGCGCTCCTTGATCCGGGCCTTCTTGCCGCGGAGATCGCGGAGGTAGTAGAGCTTCGCGCGGCGGACGTGCCCGTGCTGCACGACCTCGAGCTTGGCGATCGACGGCGAGTGGAGCGGGAACGTGCGCTCCACACCCACGCCGAAGGAGATCTTGCGGACGGTGAAGGTCTCCCGGAGACCGCCGCCGGAGCGCCGGATCACCACGCCCTGGAAGACCTGCACTCGCTCCCGGTTGCCTTCGACGACGCGGGCATGGACCTTGACGGTGTCACCCGGTCGGAACTGGGGAAGCCCTCTGCGCAGGTAGGACTGCTCGACGAGATCGGTGGTGTTCATGGCGGGCGAGCAAGGATACCAGCGAGCCCTCTCCGGCCCGCGCGACCGTCTCCGGGATCGAGCGTCTGACCCGTCCTCCGCGAGCTAGCCCGCAAGGTCGGGACGGTTGCGGACGGTCTTCTCCCGTGCGGCCTCTCGGCGCCAACGGTCCACCGCCCCGTGGTCGCCCGATCGCAGGACCTCGGGGACGGCCATCCCCCGGAACTCCGCGGGGCGCGTGAAGTGGGGGTGGTCGAGCATCCCCGGCTCCGCGAACGAGTCCCGCTCATGCGACTCCTCCTTGCCGATCACACCCGGGATCAGACGTGTGACGGCCTCGATCACCACCAGGGCCGGGACCTCACCCCCGGCGAGCACGTAGTCGCCGATCGAAACCTCCTCGGCGGGAAGACCTTCGACGACGCGCTCATCCACGCCTTCGTAGCGACCGCAGACGAGCGTCAGGTGCTCTTCCCCCGCGAGCTCTCGCACGAGTGACTGCTCGAGGCGTCGGCCGGCGGGCGAGAGCAGCAACACCCGCCCGCGATCGGGATCGAGCGATTCCACGGCCGCGAAGATCGGCTCCGGCTTCAGGACCATCCCGGGGCCGCCTCCGTATGCCTCGTCGTCGACGCTCCGGTGACGATCCGTCGACCAGGTCCGTAGATCGTGGATCCGCACCTCGAGCAACCGTTCCGCGATCGCGCGACCCAGGAGGCTCTCCCGCACAGGCGCTTCCAGGATCGCGGGGAAGATCGTGAACACGTCGATCCGCACCCCGCGAGGCTAGCAACGTTGCGTCTCGGCGCCGCGCGAGGCAGGATGCCGCCGACCGGCACCCGGCCGGGCGAGAGGGCATCGATGCCGACGATCATCCTGTTCGTGCTCTTCGGGGTCGGGTCTGGTCATCGCCGTCGACGAACCTCCGGCAGCGACGGATCCGGGCCACGCGCGCCATCGACCTGCGGGGGCTCGTGACCACCCGGCTCGCGGAGCCGACCGCGCCGATCCTCGCGACCGCCCTCGAGCGGGCGCTCGCCGAGCGCCCGGTGGTGCGGGCGGACGTCTACGTCCGTCTCACCGGTGCCCTGGAGATCGCCGATCAGCGCCCTCGGATGCGGGACGGGTGCGAGGTGAAGATCTTCCGGCTCCGATGGGGCAACGACTACGCGATGCTCGCGAGGGACGACCGCGAGCTCCACTACCGCCTGGAGGTGTGGGAGGCGGAGCTCCTGCCGAAGATCGACGGCTCGCGGACGGTCGGTGAGCTCGTGGTGGAACGGATGGAGGAGGGCGGAGGCCTCGACGCGGAACCCGTCACCGACCTGGTGCTCGCGCTGTACTCGGGAGGGTTCCTCGATCCCGCGCCGATCCCCACCGACGAGCTGATCGCCGACCGGCTGGATCCTTCGTCTCCGGGGCGCAAGAAGCTCAAGCGCTTCGGCAAGACCCTCTCGATCGACTGGAAGGGCGCCGACCGGCTGGTCCGCTTCAGCTATCGGTACGTCCTGCGTCCGTTCTTCTGGTGGCCCGTCGCCCTGATCTCGGGCGTGGTCGCGATCGCCGGTCTGATCGCGTTCCTGGACGTCGCCATCGCGCGGGATTTCGAACTGGGGAGTCAGAATGCGGCCGTCGAATCGGCGATCCTGCTCGCCCTCGCGTTCTTCCTGACGTTCATGCACGAGCTCGGGCACGCCGTCGTGATCTCGCGCTACGACCGGAAGGTGAAGAGCGCGGGCTTCATGATCTACTTCGGCGCGCCGGCGTTCTTCGTGGAGGCGACGGACAGCCTGATGCTCGACCGTCGGCAGCGGATCCTGCAGTCCTCCGCCGGACCGTTCACCGAGCTCGTGATCGCCGGCGTCGCCGGCCTCGCCGTCTTCCTCTTCCCCGGCGGGCCGCTCGCGGACCTGCTCTACAAGTTCGCGCTCCTCAACTACCTCGTGATCTTCCTGAACCTGATCCCGTTGCTGGAGCTCGACGGGTACTGGATCCTCTCGGACCTGATCCAGGTCCCCGACCTCCGTCCGCGCTCGCTCCAGTTCGTGCAACACGACCTCTGGCACAAGCTCCGCGCGCGCGAGCGGCTCACGCCGCAGGAGTGGGGTCTCGGCGGCTACGCGGTCGCCGGGATCGCGTTCACGATCTTCTCCTTCATCACCGCCTTCATCTTCTGGAAGGTGATCTTCGGTGAGCTGATCCTCACCCTCTGGCGGGGCAAGATCGGCTCGAAGATCCTCCTGTTCCTGTTGGCAGCCTTCCTCGCCGGTCCCGTGATCCGAGGGCTGCTCAACCTGCTCCGGGTCCTGCTCCGTCGGATCGGCGGCCTCGTACGGGCGATCCGGTTCCGACTCGAGACCACCTGGCGGGTCGAGGCCGCGGAGCTGATCGACGAGCTCCCGGCGTTCGACGACTCTGCCGGAGGACGTGCTGTCGGATCTCGCCGGCCGGGTCCACCTCAAGATCCTCCGTGCCGGCGAGCCGGTGTTCCGCCAGGGCGACCGTCCGGATGCGTTCTACGTCGTCCGCACGGGGTCCGTGCAGATCGAAGACGAGGACCCGGAGACCGGCGACACCCGCGTCCTCCGGACGATGTCCAGGGGCGAGTCGTTCGGTGAGATGGGGCTCCTCGGCTCCCATCGGCGCCAGGCCACCGTTCGCGCCATGGACGAGGTCGAGCTCTTCGAGGTGGACAAGGGGACGTTCGATCGGCTGCTCGCCGAGGACATGCGCGCACCGGACTTCGGCCACACGATGCAGGCCCTGGCGGAGCTGCGCGAGCTCCCGGTCTTCCGTGCCCTCGACTCGGAGCAGCTCACGGTGATCCTCGAGCACGGCGTATGGATCACCGCCGCCCCCGGGGAGGCGCTCATCACGCAAGGAGAGGCGGGCGACCGGTTCTACGCGATCGCGTCGGGACGAGCGGAGGTCGCTGCGCGACGGAACGTCGGTGGGGTCGCTAGGGAAGGGCCGGTACTTCGGCGAGGTGGCGCTGCTCCGCGACGTCCCCCGGACGGCGACCGTCACCGCCTCGACGCCGATGCGCCTGTTCGCCCTCGATCGCGACGGGTTCGAGCTCGTCGTCGCCGACGCGTTCCGACGCGGTACGCTCCGCCCCGCCGCCGACCGCATCTGGCAGCACTGAGGAGGGATCGCGTGGATTGCTGGCACTGCCGCAGGAACGCGGTGGGGGTGTGTCGCTTCTGCGGACGCGGGGTGTGCGAGGACCACGCGGAGACCCAGCCGTTCGTGCTCGAGCTCTTCAAAGGGAAAGACGTGACGCGCGCCCTCGTCGTCGAGGACGCGCTCTGGTGCAAGGTCTGCACGCCCCGGCCCGACCCGGTCGACCTGCCGGAGCTGGATAGCTGAGCCCTCGGGTTGTGACGTACGTCACACCCGAGGTCGGGTCCACGTCACACAGGACGGCGTGACGAACGTCACGCGAGGAACGTGACCGGGCACACCGTCGAACCGTGACCGGGGTGACAGGCTTCGGGTGTCGAAGGGCCAGAGGGGCCCACGGGCACAGGAGGAGGATCCGGGATGGCAGACAAGAAGATCACGCCGAAGGCAGCGTCTTCGAAGGACAAGCAAGCCGGCGACCGCGCCGCCGCTCGCGTCTCGCTCAAGCGGACGCACAAGCAGACCAGCAAGAAGACCGCGAAGAAGCTGAGCGCGAAGAAGAACTGATCCTCCACACATCTGCGCACCAGGGCGGGGGCCTCGGCCCCCGCCCTTCGCGTTGGCGTTCGCGTTCCTGGCACGTTCGCGGGCTCGCGGGCGTGGCGACGCGCCGGTAGGCTCCGTTCCATGCGGCGAGCCGACGACCTCGAGATCGGCAGGATCATGACCGGCGCGCCCTTCCTCGAGGAGGTTCCCCGCAAGGAGCTCGACCGGTTCGCCGCGCAGGGCGCCGTCCATCGCTTCCGCCGAGGCACGTATCTGTGTCACCAGGGGGACCCCGACGGTGATGTCTTCTTCCTGGTCGCCGGCCGCGTCGAGATCAGCTCCGAGACGGCGAACGGGAACCGGGTCCTGCACGCGACCCTCGACACACCCGGCTTCCTCGGCGAACTGTCGGCGCTCGGGAAGATGCCGAGGACGGCGAGCGTCCTCACCCTCGACGACTCGGACGTCTGGTCCATCGGGCCGGAGTCGTTCCTCGAGTTCGTGACCGCGGAGCCGACGGCCTCCCGAGGGTTCCTCCAGGCGCTGGCCCGCCAGGTCCGTGAACACCAGTCGTTCACCGACGACCTGCTGCATCTCGACCTCAAGGGACGCGTCGCCAAACGGCTCCTCCAGCTCGTCACGCCCACCCTGGACGATCTCCCGACCGACGGCGTGCTCGTCCCGGCGGTCACCCACGCCGATCTCGCCAGTCTGTGCGGAGGCAGCCGCGAGAACGTGACCCGCATCCTCACGGAGTGGCAGCGACGGGGCTTGATCGAGCGCGACGGCCACCGGTACGTGCTCAAGAAGGTGGCCGGATTGGCGAAGATCGCCGACCTCTAGCCCTACTCGTCCTCCGGCTCCTCGGGCGCGGTGAGCCCGGGCACGTCGTCGACCACGATCGTGCGGGCCGCCACGTCGACGTCGATCAGGAGATCCGCGAGGGCGGGCACGAGCGTCTCCCGACCGGCGTCGTCGACCGCGACCCACAGGTCGTTCGCCGGATTCGGGATCACCTCCCTGACCGCTCCGAGGATCCGGCCGGACACGGTCCTGACCTCGCACCCTTCGAGCTGATGGGCCCACCACTCGCCTTCGAGCGAGGTCGGGGAGCCAGCTCTCCGGCACCACGAGAACGGTTCCGCGGAGAGCCTCGGCGCTGCTCCGGTCGGAGACCCCGCCGAAGCTCACCAGCAGCCGGCGCCCGTGACGGCGGCTCGCGGAGATCGTGAGCGCGGCGCCGTCTTCACGGAACACGGTGCCCCCCGGCGTCCATCGATCGGGGTTGTCGGAACGGTTCTGCACGGAGACTTCGCCGCGGAGTCCGTGAACGCCCGTCACGATGCCGACGACGACGGTCGGCTCGTCCACCTCAGTCTTCGATGTCCACCATCGCGCCGTGTCCCTGGCGCTGCGCGGCCGCGCGGACGACGGTGCGGATCGCCTTGGCCGTGCGGCCCCCGCGGCCGATCACCTTGCCCATGTCTTCGGGGGCGACGCGAACGCGGTAACGAGGTCCCCGGTCGTCGAACGACTCCTCGACGGTGACGGCGTCGGGTTCATCGACCAACTCCTGGACGAGGAACTCGACGAGGTCCTTCACGATCCCTCGGGCGTCTCGGCAGCGGGTGTGTCGTCCGTGGGCGCGTCCACGGCGGTGGTGTCTCCGGCCGTCGCGTCTTCGGATTGTCCATCCACGGCCTCCACGGCTTCGGCGGCATCTGCCTCCGCGATCGCGGGCTCACCCTCGATCGCTTCGGGCTCGTCGGCCGGAGGCGTCTCGGGTTGCGCCGCGGCGGCCTCCGCCTTCGCCTTCGCCTTCTTGGAGATCTTCGGTTTGTCCGGTCGGTCCTTCGACGGGACCGGCGCCGCGGACGGGCGCTCCTTCACGAACTCGTCCCAGATCCCGATCTTCCGCATCAGGTTGCGGACCTGATCGGACGGTTGGGCGCCGACGCGCAGCCAGTGCAGCGCGCGGTCCTGGTCGATCTCGATCACGCTCGGATCGTCGAGCGGGTGGTACTTGCCGATGTTCTCGATGAAGCGGCCATCGCGGGGGCTCCGCTGGTCGGCCACCACGACGCGGAAGAAAGGGCGCTTGTTCGAGCCCATCCTCCGCAGCCGGATCCTGGTCGTCATCTCCGCGTTCCTCTCGCTAGCGCTTCGGCCCTCTCGATGCCTTCGGCGGCATCGAGAACATGCCCGGAAGGCCCTTCCCGCCGCCCATCATCGTCCGCATCATCTTCCTCGCGCCCTCGAAGTCCTTGAGGAGCGTGTTGACGTCGGAGGTGGTGGAGCCCGCCCCGCGGGCGATCCGCAGGCGGCGAGACCCGGAGATGATACCGGGATTCCGTCGCTCGTCCGGCGTCATGGACAGGATCAGGGCCTCGGCCTGCCGGAGCTTGCTCTCGTCCACCTGGTCCGCGAGGTCCTTGAAGGCGTTCTTGCCCCCCGGCATGCCCGGGAGCATCTTGAGCAGGTCCTGGATCGGACCGAGCTGCCGCATCTGCCGGAGCTGCGCGAGGAAGTCCTCGAGGGTGAAGGCTCCCTGGAGCATCTTCTCGGCGGATGCCTTCGCCTCGTCGGCGTCCAGGGTGTCCGTGGCCTTGTCGATCAGGCTGAGCACGTCGCCCATCCCGAGGATCCTGCCGGCCATCCGGTCGGGATGGAACTCCTCGAGGTCCGCCGGCTTCTCCCCCACGCCCGCGAAGAACACCGGCTTGCCGGTGACCGCCGTGATCGAGAGCGCGGCGCCGCCGCGCGCGTCGCCGTCGAGCTTGGTGAGGATGAAGCCGGTCGTCTCGACCTCCGCCAGGAACGCGCGCGCCTGGATCACCGCGTCCTGTCCGGTCATCGCGTCGCACGCCATCAAGACGTGATCGGGCTTCACGACGTCGCGGATCCGCCGTGCCTGCCGCATCATCTCCTCGTCGACATGCAGCCGGCCGGCCGTGTCGACGATCACCACGTCGTACCCCTTCCGGTCCGCTTCCTTCAGGGCGGCCTTCGCCACCTTGACCGGATCGCGGCCCTCGGAGATCACCGGCACGCCGATCTCTCCCCCCAGCGTGAACAGCTGCTCGACCGCCGCCGGACGCTCGAGGTCCGCCGCGACCAGTACCGGCCGGCGGCCGTCCTTCTTGAGGCGGAAGGCCAGCTTCGCGCAGGCCGTGGTCTTCCCCGAACCCTGGACGCCCGCCATCATCACTACGGCCCTCCGAGCCGAGGGCACCACGAACCGCACGTACTCGCCACCCAGCGTCGCCTGCAGCTCGTCCCGAACGACCTTGATCACCTGCTGCGCCGGCGTGAGGCTCTTCATGACCTCCTCGGAGAGCGCACGGGTCCGGACCCGACCGAGGAAGGCATCGGCCACCTCGAGCGCGACGTCAGCCTCGAGCAAGGCCGTCCGCATGTCGTCGAGAGCGTTGTCGACCTGCTTCGGATGCAGCTTGCCGCGGGAGCGCAGCTTCTTGAACGTGCCGTCGAGCTTGGCGGTCAGCGTGTCGAACATCGAGAGAGATCTTCCTTCGGGCGTCCCTGACGAGCCGGCGGCCCACGCGCTCGTGGCCGAGGTGCCGGCGAGAACCGGCATCCTACCCGTCGGGCCCGTCCGTCTCCGTCCCCATGACCTCCTCGACGGCTTGGAGGAGGGCGATCGGGCTGAACGGCTTGGTGAAGTAGTGGTCCGCGCCCACCGCCATGGCGGCGGACCTGCCCTCCTCACCGGTCGCGGTCACCACGATCACCCGCACGTGCGACGTGGAGGGATCGCTCTTGATGGCGGCGAGCACCTCCGGGCCGGCCGTGCCCGGGATGCTCATGTCGAGGAGAACCAGGTCCGGTGCGTCGTCGCGCACCGCGGCGAGCGCCTGGTCGCCGTCCGAGGCCTCGTCGATGTCGAACCCCTCGCGCTCGAGGACGAGACGCATCGCCTCCCGCATCGTCGGGTGATCCTCGACGATCAAGATCCGCTTGCTCACGACGCCAGGATCCTGTTCGCGAAGATCTCCGCGCGGAACGGTTGGATGTCGTCCGGACCCTCACCGGTGCCCACGAGCCGCACCGGCACACCGAGCTCCTCGCGTACCGCCAGCACGACGCCGCCCTTCGCGGTTCCGTCGAGCTTCGTCAGGACGATCCCGGACACGTCCACCGCCTCGGTGAACGCCTTGGCTTGGGCGATCCCATTCTGCCCCGTCGTGGCATCGAGCACGAGCAGGGTCTCGGAAACCGACGCGCCCGCTTTCTCCACCACCCGTCCGATCTTCTGCAGCTCGTCCATCAACGGTGACTTCGTATGCAGTCGCCCCGCCGTGTCGACGATCAGGACGTCGGAGCCCCTCGCGACGGCCGACTTCACGGCGTCGAACACGACGGAGCCGGGGTCGGCACCTCGTTCCTGCGACACGAGGTGCGCACCCGCACGCACCGCCCATACCTCGAGCTGCTCGCCGGCCGCGGCGCGGAACGTATCGGCGCCGGCGATGCTCACGGTCCGGCCTTCACCGGCCAGACGTCTCGCCAGCTTGCCGATCGTCGTCGTCTTCCCCGACCCGTTGACCCCCACCACGATGATCACGCCGAGCCCTTCGTCCGGCAGGGAGAGCCGCGAATCCGGACCGAGGATCTCGACCATCTCCTCGCGGAGCAGCGATTCCGCATCAGCCTCCCGTGACCACCGCGCACGGACCCGTTCCACGAGCCGAGCGGCCGCCGAGGGACCGACGTCCGCCTTCAGCAGGAGGTCGTGGAGCGTCTCCCATGCCTCGGTCCCGCCACGGGACAGGAGGGTCCGGACGCGCGTCCCGAGGCGCTCTCGCGGTTCGGGCGCGGGCGTCTCGACCGTCGGAGCCGGGATCTCCACCTCGGGTTCGTCGCGGAGTCGTTCGGCTTCCTTCCGTGCACTGGAGAGTCGGACGAAGATGAACCCGATGGCGAGACAGACGAACAGGACGGCGACGAAGATCTCCACGCCCGGACGCTAGCCGACCCGCTCGCTCTCTGGCATCTCGACCAGCTCGGGAGACGCTGCCTCGCCCGGATCCGACGGTACCTCCGGATGCTCCAGGCGCTGGCAGAGGATCTTCGTGGTTCCGTCCTTGTTCAGGGAGACGCCGTACATCATCGAGGCGATCTCCATCGTGCGTTTCTGGTGCGTGACGATCATCACCTGCGCGTCGCGAGCGAATCCCGCCACCAGCCGGAGGAACCGGTGGAGGTTCAGGTCGTCGAGCGCGGGCTCCACCTCGTCCATCAGGTAGAAGGGTGAGGGTCGCGCGGTGAAGATCGCGAAGAGGAAGGCGAGCGCCGCCAGGGATCGTTCGCCTCCCGAGAGGAGGGAGATCCGCTTCACGCGCTTGCGGCCGGGACTCGCCTCGATCTCGATCCCCGCCTCCAGCGGGTGGGCCGGGTCCGTGAGCACGAGACGTCCTTCCCCGCCGGGGAAGAGCTCCTTCACCAATCGCTCGAACTGGGCCGCCACATCGCGGAACGCCCCGTCGAAGCTCTCCTGGATCTCTCGATCCACCTGCGCGACGAGCTCCAGCAGGTCGCGGCGCGCCGTGCGGACGTCGTCCAGCTCTCGCTGCATGAAGTCGTGACGCTCCTGGACGGCCTCGAACTCCCCCGTCGCGAGAAGGTTGACGCGCCCGAGGAGGCCGAGCCGCCGTTGGACGAGCTCGCTCGCCTTCTCCAGGGACTGCACCGAGTCGTCCTCCGTCACCATCGAGAGTGCGGCCTCCGGCTCGAGCCCGTGTCCTTCGCGGAGCAGCCGCTCGGCGTCGCGGACCCGTCGCTCGATGTCGCCGCGGAGCCGGTCGTCGTCCTCGTAGGTCTCGCGGAGGCGGTCGAGCTCGGTCGAAGCCTCCCTCCACGCCTTGTTGATCTCGGCCTCGGCGGCGGCGGCCGCTCGCTCCGCCGTCGCGGCGAGGTCCCGTTCCTCTGCCGCGGCTCTGGCCCGTTCCTCGGCCACGGCGGTGGCCTGTTCGGCGGCGGCCCTCGCGGCTTCCGCCTCCTCGAGGTCCGACCGGAGCTGCTGCGGATCTTGCGCGGTCGCTTCATCCCGTTCCGCTCGCACGCGTGCGAGACGCGCGTCCAGCGAAGCGCGATCGCGCCGGAGCGTCTCGACCATCACCCGGGCTTGCACCGGGGGCTGTGGGAGCGGCGGCAGCTCCGGGATCGATTCCGGACCGGCGGGCCCGAGCTCCGCGAGGCGGCTCCGCGCGACCGCCTGGGCGTCGCGCACGCCGCTCAAGCGCTCGGAGAACAGATCCTCCTCGGTGCCCGCCGCGGCCAGATCTCGCTCGATGGCCCCCAGACGCTCGGCCGCCGACGTGATGTCGGCGTCGGCCGCCTCGATCTGCTGGTTCAGGAAGTCGATCTCCTCCGACGTCTCCTCCATGCGCTGCCGCTGCGGCTGCAGTCGGCTCCTCGTCCCCGCGAGATCGTGCGCGAGGACCTGCAGCTCCGCGCGGATCTCGCGGGCGCGGCCGTCGGTCGCCTTCGGCGTATGGATGACGGCCGGCCCCACGAGGGTCCCGTCGGACGTGACGAACGAAGCCCGCGGATGGGCGTCCTGCTTCTCGGCCGCTTCCTCGGTGGAGCTCGCGAGGTAGACGTCGCGCAGCACGGTGCTGACGATCCCTCGGGCGGCCGGATCCGCATCCACCACGGAGAGCAGCGGTCGTTCCCCCGACAGGCCTTGTGGGACGGGCCCGCCGGCGGCGATCGCGAGGATCGCACCGTCGCCGTCCGGCGTCGCGGCGAGCGCGTGCTCCCGATCCTCGAAGACCACGGCGTCGGCGAGCGGCCCGAGCGCGGCGAGCAACGCCCGCTCCAGGCCCGGCTCCGCCCGGACGAGATCCTTCAGCACGCCGGCGGCGCGGCCACGGTGCGTCTTCAGGAAGCGAGACCCCGGGGTCTCCTCGATGTCGCGCCGGCGCGCGTCCAGCAGCTCGAGGCGAGACTGCTGCCGCCGCTCGATGTCGTCGAGCTCCTCCACCTTCTCGATCGCGCGGCGCCGTTCGTTCTCGAGCTGTGTGCGACGCTCGGCGAGCGGGGACGTCTGGCCGTCGAGGCTCTCGATGTCCGCCTCGATCCCTTCGCGTTCGGTCCGGAGCGCGGCGAGCCGATCGCGCACGCCGGCGAGCTCCGCTTCGAGGCGGTCTCCTTCCCGCTCGCCCGAGGAGATCGCGCGCTCCAGCGCCTCGACCTCGACCCGGCGTCCGACGGCCTCCTCGCCCGCTCGGCGGCGGAGCTCGTCGATCTCCCGTCGATGCTGGTCTGCCTCGCGGAACGCCGTCTCCGCCTCCTCGAGCTCGTGCTCCCGGTCGGCGAGCTCACCCACGGTCCGCTCGAGGTCCGTCTCGACGCGGGCGAGCTCGGCCTCGATCGCGTCGATCCGGGCCGCGCTCCCCGCCTGGGAAGCGAGCGCCTGACGCGCCACGCCCTCGAGATCGAGAGCGCTGCGGAACGCCTGCTCCGCTTCGGTCCGGTCCGCCTGCGCATCCCGGAACCGGAGCTCGACGTCGGCGAGGCGACGAGCGGCAGCGGCTCGGGCGTCCGCCCCGGCGAGCACCTCGGCATCCAGTGCATCGAGGCGGGCGCGGGCCTCCTGCCGCTGCGCGAGGCCTTCGTCCCAGCCGCCCTGCCTCCGTTCGCGCTCGGCCAGCAGGCCCCGGAGCCGGGCGGCCGCGAGCTTGCGGGAGAGCTCCTCCGCCTGAGCGGTCAACGTCTCGTGTTTCTTCGCCATCTCCGCTTGCTGTCTGAGCGGCTTGAGCTGGCGGCGGAGCTCGGTCATCACATCCTGGAGCCGGAGCAGATCGTGGTCCAGACCCGCGAGCTTGCGCTCCGCGCGTTCCTTGCGGCGGCGATGCTTCGCGATGCCCGCCGCCTCCTCGATGTACTTCCGACGGTCCTCCGGCCGGGAGAGGAGGACCTCCTCGAGTTGGCCCTGGCCCACCACCGTGTGGAGCGCCCTGCCGATCCCGGATTCGCTCAGCAGCTCCTGGACGTCGAGCAGGCGGACGAGCTTCCCGTTGATCCGGTACTCGCTGTCGCCCGAACGGAAGATGGAGCGGCTCACCTCGATCTCGGACATCGGCACCGGGATCAAGCCGGCCTCGTTGTCGATCACGAGCTTGACCTCGGCCATCCCGAGCGCGGGCCGGCTCGGCGTCCCGGCGAAGATCACGTCGGCCATCTGACCGCCGCGGAGCGCCCGAGGGCCCTGTTCCCCGAGGGCCCAACTGATCGCGTCGACGAGGTTCGACTTCCCGGAACCGTTGGGACCCACGATCACGCTGACGCCGGGCATGAACTCAAGGACGGTCTTGTCCGCGAAGGACTTGAACCCGCGGATCTGGATCTGTCGCAAGAACATGCGGCGCGATGCTAACAGTGGTCCTGGACGCGACCGGGTAACCGCTCGTGTGCTTTTTCCCAGTGCTCGACTAGTGCTCGATCCGGAACCCAGTCTCGCCGGCCGGGGTCTCATCGATCCATCCGACGCGATCCACGCGCGCGAGCGGCGGACCTTCCCGACACCACCTCAGCATCGCTTCCACGTCTCGATCGTCTCCTTCGAACACAGCCTCAACGGCCCCACCAGCGACGTTGCGAACCCACCCGGAAACATCGACGGCCCGCGCCGCATCGGCGCAGGACGTACGGAAGAACACCCCCTGAACGTTCCCCGAAATCTTCACTCTCGCTCGACGGATGGACTATGGTCTCATCGTGGGGCGAATGGTCTAGGGTCTAGGGAGGGTGTTTCCCATCGGGTACATGGGTAACGTCGCTCTAGGTCACGCTTCCTACAGAAGACCCACCATGAGGAGGATGGGGTGAAGAAACTACTGGTAGTTCCGATATTGCTCGTGGTCGTGTTCGCGTTCCCCGCGTTCGCCGACCCCGGGCCCACCGATGAGGTCGAGATCGTCCTCGGGAACTGCGACGACGGAACGACGATCCTCCGCGCGCATAACACGACGGCCATCGAGCTCGGTTGGCTCATCAGGATCGACGGCCGGCTCGTGGACCAGGGTCGACTCGCTCCCGACGAGCGTGTCGAGCGCGTCTACGACGTCCCAATCGGCGAGTCGCACTTCTACCGCATCAGGCTCGGCCTGCCCGGCGAAGGCGTCTACTACTCGACCGAGGGCACGACGGATCGAACGAACTGTCCGAGCCCGAGCGAGAGCCCTCCACCCTCGTCACCGCCTCCGCCTTCTCGCCCCCCCGCCCTCGTCCCCGCCTCCGGGCGGCGGCGGCGGCTCGACGACCTCGACGCCCCCCGTGGGAAGCGGTGGCGGTTCCAGCACCCCGCCGCCCACCGTGCTGGGGGGCTCCGGTTCCAGCCCCGGGCCCTTGCCGTTCACGGGCACGGATGATGTCCCGTGGCTCCTCGCGGGCATGCTCACGCTCCTGGTGATCGGCACGCTCGCGATGCGCATCGCATCGAGGCCGACGACCGCCGAGCGCGGAGACCGCTCCGACTGAGATCCGGGATCTGGCGGGCCGGGCCGGTGGCGAAGCCACCGGCCCGGCTAGGCTGCGCGGCGCCATGTCAAGCAGCGATGGCCGCTACGACGGAGAGACCGCGCTGATCGTCGTCGACCTCCAGAACGACTTCGCGGACCCCTCGGGCTCCCTGTCCGTCCGGGAGGGCGAGCTCGTGATCCCGGTGGCGAACCGGGAGATCTCCGCCGCCGGCTCGGCAGGGTCGCTACATCGTGTACTCGCAGGACTGGCACCCGCCCACCACACCGCACTTCGAGAAGGACGGCGGGCTGTGGCCCGTCCACTGCGTGCAGGGGTCGTGGGGTGCGACGTTCCACCCCGACCTGCAGGTGGTGGGCGACGTGGTGCACAAGGGCGACCAGGGGGCGGACGGGTACAGCGCGTTCAGCGAACGGGACCCGCTCAGCGGCGAGACGGCGCCGACGATCCTCCAGCGCCTCCTCCAGGAACACGACGTCGAGCGACTCGTCGTCTGCGGGTTGGCCACGGACTTCTGCGTCGTCGAAACGGTGACGGATGCGCGCGACCTGGGCTACGACGTCGTGGTCGTGCGCGACGGCATCCGCGCTGTCGACCGCAAGGCGGGCGCGGGCGAGCGGGCGATCCAGCGGATGCGCGAGGCCGGCGCCGCCGTCACCTGAGACCTAGCTCTGGCACTGCGGGCAGAAGTAGGACGTTCGCTGCGAGACCTTCACGGTCTCGATCGGGCTCCGACACCGTCTGCACGGCTCGCCCTCGCGCCCGTAGACCTTGAGCTCCCCCTGATACTCGCCGGGCTTGCCGAAGAGATCCACGTACGCCTCATCGTCCAACGTCGTCCCGCGGAGCTTGATCGCCTCCTGGATCGTCTCCTGGATCGCCCGATAAAGGCGGCGGACCTCCTGCGAGGAGAGCGTGTCCGACACGCGGTCGTAGCGGAGCCCCGCCGCGAAGAGCACCTCGTCCGAGTAGATGTTGCCGAGACCACTGATGAACTTCTGATCCATCAGGAGCTGCTTCATCTTCGCGCCGCGCTCCGCGAGGAGGTATTGGAACGTCGGCCAGGTGAAGACCTGGTCGAGCGGATCGATCGCGATGTGCTGCAGCTCCTTGACTTTGCCGATCTCATCCGCGGACGTGACGAACATCTCACCGAAGGTGCGAGGGTCGATGAACCGGAGGTCCCCTCCCTGCTGGAAGGTCAGGATGACATGGGTGTGCGGCTCGATCGCGACACGGCCGTTCCCGCGTTGGAACTGTCCGCTCATCCCGAAGTGCGTGACCAAGACGTCGCCCGAATCGAGGTGAACGAGGAGGTACTTCCCTCGTCGCTCGACCTTCGCGAGCTTCCGGCCCTCCAGTCGCGAGGTGAACTCCTTGCGCTTCCCGTGCCGCCGGATCACGCGCATCGCGTTCCGGGAGGTCTTCACCTCCGCCGTCTTCACGCGCCGGCCGACCACGTCCTTCTCCAGGTCCCGGCGCATGACCTCGACCTCTGGCAGCTCCACCCGGCCCCCTATGCCCCGACGCGTTCCGAGATGCGGTCGAACGCCTCGCGCGCCGCCCGCTGCTCGGCTTCCTTCTTCGACCGGCCGATCCCCATGCCCAACGACTCGCCGCCGAGGAAGACGGTCGCGGTGAACTCCTTCTCGTGGTCGGGGCCTCGTTCCTCGAGGTGGTACTCCGGCATCGTGTGGAGCTCCCGGGAGGCGAGCTCCTGCAGGATCGTCTTGTAGTCGCGGTCACCCTCCCCGCGGGCGTAGGCCTCCATCAGCGGACGGAACAGCCGCTCGAGCAGCCGACGCGTCTCGTCGAGCCCCAGGTCCAGGTAGACGGCCCCGAAGACGGCTTCGAGGGCGTCGGCGAGGATGCTCGCCTTGTCCCGTCCTCCGCTCAGCTCCTCGCCCTTGCCGAGCCGCACCAGCGAGCCGAGCCCGAGCGACCGCGCCACGTCGGCGAGCGCCTGCGCGTTCACGATCGCTGCTCGGAGCTTGGCGAGCTCCCCCTCGGGCAACTCCGGGAAGGAGGCGAAGGCCATGTCGGTGACGACCAGGCCGAGGACCGAGTCTCCGAGGAACTCGAGCCGCTCGTTGGTGGCGTCCAGGCCATGTTCGAACGCGTATGAACGATGCGTGAGCGCGATCTCACGCAGACCCTCGTCGACGAAACGGATGCCCAAAGCCGCATCGAGGGCCTCGGGCCCGGGCAGCGACGAGGTTTCCGTCTGGGTCACGCCGTCACTCGACCTCGATGGCCTGCCGGCCCGCGTAGTACCCGCAGTTCCCGCACACGCGGTGGGGAAGCTTGGGCTGATGACACTGTGGGCATTCCGAGTACGCGGGAGGTTTCGCTTTCCAGTTCGCGGCGCGCTTGTCACCCCGCGTCTTGCTCTGCTTCTTCTTGGGAACTGCCATCTCTTCATCCCTTCACATGTTCTGGCACAGGTTCGGCCATATGTCGTGGCGTCTCTGGCGTCGTGTCGATCACTGCTCCGCAGACAGCTCCGCGCCCTGGTCGTGGGCCTGGCCGGGGTCTGACTCCGAGCGATGCAGGGCTTCGAACAGCTCGCCGAGACCTGCCCAGCGGGGATCGATGTCGGGCTCCGTGCAGGTGCACTCGCCGAGGTTCAGGTCGCCACCGCAGCGGCCGCACAGACCCCGGCAGTCGGGACGGCACACCGGGGCGAACGGCAGCTCGACACCGACGAGGTCGCGGATCATCTGGTCGGGGTCGAGGAAGCCCTCCGGCTCCAGCGGGTACTCGTCGGAGTCCTCGTGAGGGAACGGGGCGAACAGCTCGCGAACCTCGACGGTGAGCTCCTCTTCGAACCCCTTCAGGCATCGGGCGCACCGCAACGACAACACCCCTCGGAGCCGACCGCTGGCGAGGATGCCTTCCGCCAGGGATTCGAGGATGAGGTCGGCCGTGACCGGGGTATCCGCGGGCAGACCGGCGAGCTCCGTTTCGAGATCGTCGATCGTGCCGGAGACCTGCTCGGACCGCCACACGCCGGGCCGTCCCACGAGGTCGCGCACGTCGATCGCGCCGATCACGCGTCCCCTTCCTCGTCGAAGAGGTCGTGCTCCTGCCGGAACTCCGCCTCCGCGACGGTCGCCGGCCCGCGGAGCCGCTCGCGCCCGACCTCGACCTGATCGAGCGTCCGGTTCAGCGACTTCGTCGATGCCTGAGAAGCCTCGAGGATCTTGCGGATCGAGTTCTCGAACTGCGCGAGCTTGGCGTCGACGTAATCCTCGGCCTCGGTGCGCATCTCGCGGGCACGCTCCTCAGCCTCCGTGACCACCCGATCCGCCTCGGTCGTCGCCCGGGCGACGATCTCCTCCTTGCGCGCCATCCGGAGCTGCTCCTCGTGCGCCTGCTCGACGATCTGCTCGCCGTCCTGGCGCGCCTTCGTGAGCAACTCCTCTCGGTCCCGCACGATCCACCGAGCGCGCTTGATCTCTTCCGGCAGCCCTTCCTTCATCTCGGCGATCAGTTCGAGGATCTCGTCGCGGTTGACGAGCACGGACGAGGACAACGGCATCGACTTCGCCTCTCGCACGAGCTCGTCGAGCTGCTCGAGTCGGGCCGCGAGATCCATCAGCGTTCCTCCAACCGGTCGTCGAGCGCCGTCCGCACGTGGTCCGGGACGAGTCCCGCGACGTTCCCCCCGAGCTGGGCGACCTCCTTCACGAGCGAGGATGAGAGGAAGGACCACTTCGGGCTCGTGGGCATGAACAGCGTCTCCACCCCGGCGAGCCGGTGGTTCATCTGCGCCATCTGGATCTCGTACTCGTAGTCAGAGACGGCGCGGAGTCCCTTGACGATCGCGGCATCGCCCTCCTGGGAACGCGCGAGGTCCACGAGGAGACCCCGGAACGAGACCACGGTGACGTTGGACATGCCAGAGCACGCCTCCTTGAGCATCGCGACCCGCTCCTCGAGCGTGAACATCGGCTGCTTGGAGGGGTTCTCCAGCGCACCGACGACCACCGTCTCGAATGTCTGCGATGCACGTCCGATGATGTCGAGATGACCGTTCGTCACGGGGTCGAACGTCCCCGGACACAGGGCGGTCAGGCCCATCACACCTCCAAGTTTCCTGGCATGTCCCCTGGGGTCCCCGGCGGGATCCGTGACCGGAACAACGAGACGACGCTGTCTCCGTAGGAGAGCCGCCTCGCGGCTTCCCAGTGTAGCGGAATCACACCGTTGGAACTCTTCGATCCGCGGCTGATGACCACCGTGAAACCCTCCCTGAGCAGGGAACTCAGGTCCAGGGCGGCGAGAACCGGATCCAATTCGGCGGGGCCCGTTCCGTACGGCGGATCGAGGAAAACGAGGTCGAAACCCGGCCCGCCGGCGCGCTCGAGGAACGTCCGAACGTTCGACCGACGGACCGCGCCACGACCTTCGAAGCCGGCTCGCCGAAGGTTGTCGCGGACCGCGGCGACGGCCGCAGGGGAGCTGTCGACGAACGTCGCGTGCTCCGCTCCTCTGGAGAGAGCCTCGATGCCCACCGCACCGGTTCCGGCATAGAGATCGAGGACGCGCGAACCTTCGGTCCACGGACCGATGCTGGAGAAGAGGCCTTCCCGGACACGATCGGACACGGGTCGGACGCCTGCCGGCGCCCGCCCCAGGCGCGTCCCCTTCGCCGTGCCCGCGATGACGCGCATCGCATCGAGGATACGGGGAGGGGCAGGGAACCCCGGCCACTCCCTCAGGCGCTGAACAGCCAGGCGATCGAATCTTCGAACCGCTGGCGCAACTCGGCGAGGAGCGCGGGATGATCGTCGAGTTCCGGGTCGTCCTCGATCACCTCGAACGCGCGGGTTCGGGCGCGTTTCACGAGGTCCAGATCCTCGGCGAGACGGGCGAGCTTCAGGTCGGGCATGCCCGACTGTTTCGTATCGAACAGCGTGCCCTCGCCTCGGAGCTTGAGGTCTTCGTCCGCGAGCTCGAACCCGTCGGTCGTCCTGGTCATCGCTTCGATCCGGGCGCGGGCATCCTGGTTCGTCTCGTCGGACTCGTCGAACAGGACGCAGTACGAGTCGTGCGCGCCGCGGCCGATCCGCCCTCGGAGCTGGTGGAGCTGCGCGAGACCGAATCGTTCGGCGTTCTCGACGAGCATCACGGTCGCGTTCGGCACGTCGACGCCGACCTCGATCACGGTGGTGGAGATCAACACATCGGAGCGGCCGGCGCGGAAGTCGTCCATGACGCGGTCCTTGTCCTTCGGCCGCATCCGTCCGTGCAGGAGCTCGACCCGGAGATCGGGGAAGATCGACGTGGCGAGCCGCTCGGCTTCTGCTTCGGCCGCCCGCACCTGCGAACGATTCCCCTCGTCGATCGCGGCGCACACCACGAAGGCCTGTCGTCCCTCCCGCACCTCGCGCCGTACCAGGTCGTACGCCGCGGCGCGTTCCTCCTCCGAGCGGGCCGCCGACGTCCGGATCGGCTGACGACCCTTCGGCATCTCGTCGAGCACCACCACGTCGAGGTCGCCGTAGTACGTGAGCGCCAGCGTCCTAGGGATGGGCGTCGCCGTCATGATCACGACGTCGATGTCGCCTTCGCCCTTGCCCTTGAGTGCCATCCGTTGGTGGAGACCGAACCGGTGCTGCTCGTCAACGACCGCCAGGGAGAGATCGGCGAATGACACCGCTTCCTGCACGAGGGCATGGGTCCCGATCACGAGGTCCACACCTCCGTCCGCGACGCCGGCGAGGATCCGGGCCCGGTCCTTCCCGGTGACGGCAGCGGTGAGCAAGGCGTACGTGACCGGATCGCCCTCCGATGGCGTCACCACGAGCTCTTCGAGCAGGGACCCCTGGCCGTGGGGCGCAGGCGCGCCGCTCGAACCGCGTTCGAGGACATCGATCGCACCGATCCCCCTGAGCAGGGCCGCGACCGAGCGGGCGTGCTGGGTGGCGAGGACCTCGGTGGGCGCCATGATGGCGGCCTGATGGCCCGACTGGATCGCCGCGAGGCAGGCCGACACGGCCACGAGCGTCTTCCCGGAGCCGACGTCGCCCTGCAGGAGGACGTTCATCGGGCGAGCGGCGGCCATCGCGGTCCCGACTTCCTCGATCGCACGGGTCTGGGCCTTCGTCGGCTCGAAGGGTAGGGTCGCGAGCAGCCGGTCGGTCAGCTCTCCCTCCGCCTGATGCGGGATCCCGGTCTCCTCCGACTCGAGCCGATGCTTGCGAAGCGCGACCCCGAGCTCCAGCGTGAACAGCTCGTCGAACTTGAGCCGTCCGATCGCGCGCGCGAGCTCTTCTGCGTCCTCCGGGAAGTGCACACGCCGCAGGGCCGTGTCGAGATCATCGAGCCCCTCGGTCTCGGTCACGTCCGGGGGGATCGGGTCCGGGATCGACGGGAGCCGCTCGAGCGCGGAGAACACCAGCTCCCGGATCGTCCGGGTGGCGATCCCGTCCGAGGCTCGGTGGACCGGGGTGATCCGTCCCGTGTGCACGAGCTCCCGCTCGTCGCCGCCGAGGACCTCCGCCTCCTGGTTGGCCAGCTGGAGGCGGCCCCGGTACCGGGTCACGGTGCCCGAGACGGCGAGCTCCAGACCCGCCTTGTAGATGCCCGCCGCCCAGGGTTGGTTGAAGAACGTCAGGTCCAGCTTCCCGGTGCCGTCCGAGATGGTCACCGTCACCATCGACTGCCGGCGACGCGTGAGTCGCTTCACCGTGGCGTGCACCCGAGCGATCACGGTCGCCTGCTCCCCGACCTGCAGGTCGCGGATCCGTTCCACCGCGGAGCGGTCGATGTACCGCCTCGGGTAGTGCCGGAGCAGATCGCCGACGGTCCGGACGCCCATCCTCGCCAGGATCACGTGCGCCTCCTCCCCCTTGTCCCGCAGGCCGGTGCGGCGGGTCGCGACCTTCCGGTCCACGTCCAGGACCGGGGAATCGAGCGCGAGGGCGGAGGGAGAGCCGGGCACGTTCGCGAACGGTTCTACCATCCACGTGTGACTTCTCGACGCCTCATCGCCGTCATGGCCGGGCTCCTGTTCCTCGTCGCGTGCGACCGCGAGCCGGTGGATCCCACGCCCCAGGGGGAGATCCCGGCCCAGAACGCCACCGAGACCCCGCTGCTGCCGACATACGCCGACACCTTGCCGACGATGGACGCGGACACGTTCGAGAGGTTGCTCTCCGAGCTGGAAGGGACACCCGTCCTCGTCAACTTCTGGGGATCGTGGTGCCCGCCCTGCAAGGACGAGATGCCCCGTCTCGTCGCCGCGCACGACGAGTTCGGCGACCGGGTGCAGTTCCTTGGTGTCGACATCATGGACAACCGGGAGGACGCGAAGATCTTCATGGAGGAGTACGGGATGACGTTCCCGAGCGTCTTCGACGTCCCGGACGTGATCAAGACCTCACTCGGCCAGTTCGGCCAGCCCACAACGGTGTTCTTCCGAGCCGACGGGTCCTTCGAGTTCGCCTACGCCGGCCCGATCGGGGAGAACATCCTGGGCAAACACCTCGAAAGCATCGCGGAGACCGGATGAACGCTCTGGTAGCCTCGACGCACCTATGGCAGCGGTCTGTGACATCTGTGGCAAGAAGCCGTGGTTCGGCAAGTCGGTGACGTTCTCACACAAGCGGAACAACCGACGATGGGACCCGAACATCCAGCGCGTGCGCGCGCTCGTCGACGGCACGCCGGGTCGCATCAACGCGTGCACGAGTTGCATCAAGGCGGGCCGGGTCACCCGCATCCCGCAACGCCAGCCCTAGAGCTCAGCGCGCTTCCGGACCCTCCTCACGCACGACCCCGATCGACCACAGCTGGTCGACCGGACCGATCCCGTCACCCAACGGGAGGGCGTGGCGGATCGCCTCCGTGACGAACGCCTTCCCCTCGCGGACCGCGTCGGCGAGCGACGCCCCCCGGGCCAGGTGCGCGGTGATCGCAGAGGACAGCGTGCAGCCGGTGCCGTGCGTGTGCGGCGTGTCGATCCGATCGGACTCGAGCCACTCCTCCCGCTCCGCGCTCACGAACAGGTCGGTCGCGCGATCGCCCTCGAGGTGCCCTCCTTTCACGAGGACGGCGCGGGGTCCGAGCGCGAGGATCGTCGTCGCGGCGCGCCGCATGTCGTCGCGGGTCACCACCTCGAACCCGGCCAGCCCGGCCGCCTCGGCGAGGTTCGGCGTGACGAGTGTCGCCAGGGGCAGGATCGATCGCCGGAGAGCGTCGACGGCGTCGTCGGCGAGCAACGGGTGCCCGTGCTTCGACACGAAGACGGGGTCGACGACGATGTTCGGGAGCGACATCTCCGCGGCCGACTCCGCCACGGCCTCGACGATGGCGGCCGAGGCGAGCATCCCTGTCTTGGCCGCGTCGACACCGATGTCACCGGCGACGGCGCGGATCTGCTCGGCCACCGTCGTGGGTGAGAGCTCCTCGAATCCGGCGACTCCCTTCGTGTTCTGGATGGTGACAGCCGTGATCGCGGTCATGCCGAACACCCCGAGCGCGCTGAACGTCTTGAGGTCGGCCTGGATCCCGGCTCCACCACCGGAGTCGGATCCGGCGATCGTCAGCGCCCGCGGTCGAGGAGGCCCCTGTCGCGGGGACGGTCCATCGGTCATCGGAAGTGATCCCACCCTTCGATCGCGAGGAGGCGTTCCGTTCCGTCCTCGTCCACGGCCACGAGTCCTCCACTCTCGGCGCCCTCGCCCTCGATGATGACGCCGATATCGCTGAGCGACACGCCGAACCCCTCATGGACGTCCTTCGCCGCTCCGGCGACCGCATCGGGGCCGGGAAGGGTCGCGAGCAGCTCGTAGTCCTCTCCCCCGCCGAGGGCCTCGTGCACGGTCGACGCCGGGTGCACCGGCACATGCGCGACCTCGACCCGTGCCCCGACCCCGCTCGCACGGCACAGCCGGGAAAGATCGATCGCGAGGCCGTCGGAGACGTCCATCATCGCGGTGGCCCCGTGGGCAGACAGGATCGAGGCCTCGCCGACACGCGGGACGGGGCGCATCGAGCGGTGGAGCGCGTCGCGCTCGTCGTCGGACCAGGAGCGTTGCGAGGAGACCCGCAGCCCGGCGGCCGAGCCGCCGAGGGACCCCGTCACGACCACCCGGTCGCCGGGTCGGGCGCCGTCTCGGCGCACGGCGCGCCCCGCTCCGACCTCGCCGGTCACGGTGACGACGATCGCGAGCTCATCACCGCGCGAGAGGTTCCCGCCCACCAGCGACACCGCGAACTCGTCGCAGCACTCCCGCATCCCCCCGGCCAGCTCGACGACCCACGAGGCGTCGATCGCGTCGGTGAGGGTCAGCGCGCAGAGCGCGAACCGCGGGCTCGCAGCCATCGCGGCGATGTCGCTCACGTTCACGGCGATCGCCTTGTAGCCGAGATCGCGGGGCGTGGTCCGATCCGTGAGGAAGTGCACCCCTTCGACCATGGCGTCCGTCGTCAGGACGAGCTCCCCCGAACCACCCCGAACGACGGCGGCGTCGTCCCCCGGTCCCACGAGGACCTCGGGCCCGGCGCCCGAGAGCACCCTGCCGATCGCGGCGATCAGTTCGTCCTCGGTGAGGTCCATCTGCTCAGCTCTGGCCGTTCCGATCGGCCGTTTCCGGTTCTGGAGGAGGCAGCTTGGGCGTTCGCTAGACTCTAGGCTTTCCGCTTGCTCAGGCGTTTCGCGTACCCGCCGACCCCAGCCGAGGATCACCCGAGGATCAGCCAAGGACCAGGAGGACCGAGTGTCAGACGTGTTCGCCGATCCGACCCCGGAGGAGCTCCGTCGCTTCACCGAAGCGATGCCGGAATGTCGGATCACCGAGTTCGGCAACGTGAACGTCCAGACCCGAGTGGTGTCCCGTAGCGCCGGCAGCACCTTCGTCGTCGATCGGCCGTCGAGCGGCAAAACGATGACCCGCGACGCCTATGAAGAGATCGCCCGCCGGCAGGACGCGTACCTGGCTGATCACGACATGATCCGGATCGACGGTTGGATCGGGAACGACCCCGAGCTCCGTACCCGCGCCCGCCTGCTCATGGAGAAGCGGTACGCGAACATCGCCGGGATGCAGCAGAAGCTGTACTTCCCTCGCGACGACGACGCCGATCCGGACGTCCAGGTGATCTACACCCCTGGCCTGACCGCGCCCGGGTATCCCGGTGACCGGGTGATCGCGGTCGATCTCGACGCGAACGTCACGCGCGTCCTCAACTCCGACTACTTCGGTGAGTCGAAGAAGGGCGGGTTGCGGATGTGGAACAACATCGTGTTCGAGAAGGGCGGCCTCGCTCTGCACGCCGGGCTGAAGGTGATCCCGACGTCGGCCGGCGACAAGGTATTCATGATCATCGGTCTGTCCGGGACCGGGAAGACGACGACGACGTTCACGACGCAGAACGGCTCGAGGCCCATCCAGGACGACTTCGTGGGACTGATGCCTGGAGGTCGCGCGTTCGGCACTGAGAACGGCTGCTTCGCCAAGACGTTCTCGCTCGATCCGGAGTTCGAGCCATCGATCTATGGCGCCGTCACCGAACCAACCACCTACCTCGAGAACGCGTACCAGGACGACTCGGGCACGGTGAACTTCTTCGAGGAGAGCTACACGCAGAACGGTCGGGCCGTCTTCGAGATGCGTGACCTCCAGACCTTCGAGGACGCGAGGAACGTCGGCCCCGTCGACTACCTGCTGATCCTCAACCGGAACGAGAACATCATCCCGTCAGTCGCGAAGCTCGACCAGGAACAGGCGGCCGCCTACTTCATGCTCGGAGAGACGACGGGAACATCGGCGGGGGGCGCCGCCGAGGAGGGCAAGTTCCTTCGCGTGCCGGGCACCAACCCCTTCTTCCCGCTCCCCCACGGTCTCCAGGGGAACCGCCTGCTCGAGCTCCTCGCGACCCATCCCATCGAGACCTACCTGTTGAACACCGGCAGGGTCGGCGGGAAGGACGGCGACGACCGCTCGAAGAAAGTGAAGATCCCGCACACGTCGGCGTGCGTGAAGGCGATCGCCGAACAGACGATCGTGTTCGAGGAGGACCCGGACTTCCGCTACCAGGTGGCCTCCGAGGTCCCGGGGTTCGACGACCTGGAGCTCCTTCGCCCGGTCCTCCTCTACCAACGGGAGGGCCGCATCGAGGAGTACCGCACGATCGTCGAGCGGCTGAAGGTCGAGCGGGTGGAACACCTGCAACGGTTCACGGAGCTCTCCGAGGACATCATCAAGGCCGCGGGCTGACTCCCGGATCCTTCGGATACCCCCCTCACTCCTGGACGATCAGGCTAACCAGCCAGCGCTTTGACGCTGCTACCCCCTGGGGGTATATGGTTCCGACCCATAGCGACGCGAGGATGATGGGGATGGAGCACGAGGGTCACGGCGGGCACGAGGGTCACGGCGGGCACGAGGGTCACGGCGGGCACGAGGGTCACGGCGGGCACGAGGGTCACGGCGGGCACGAGGGTCACGGCGGGCACGAGGGTCACGGCGGCGATGTTCCGCGATCGGTTCTGGCTCAGCCTCGCCCTGAGCGTCCCGGTCTTGTTGTGCTCCGAGATGATCCAAGACTGGCTCGGGTTCAGCCTGCCGACGTTCCCCGGCGACGACCTCGTGGCACCGATCCTCGGCTCCGCCGTCTTCGTCTACGGCGGCCAACCCTTCCTCACGGGCGGTCTCGAGGAAGCGCGAGCGCGGCGTCCCGGCATGATGTTGCTCATCGCGCTCGCGCTCATCGTGGCGTTCGGTGCCAGCGTCGCCAGCGCCGTCGGGTGGCTCGACCTCGAGTTCTGGTGGGAGCTCGCGCTCCTCGTCGACGTGATGCTGCTCGGTCACTGGCTGGAGATGCGTGCTCTCGGCCAGGCGACGAGCGCGCTCGAGGCGCTCGCCGCACTCCTTCCCGACACGGCCGAGCGCGTGACGGAGAGTGGCACCGAGGAGGTGACGCTCGACGCCCTTCGTCCCGGCGACGTTCTGCTCGTCCGCTCGGGGGCCCGGGTCCCTGCCGATTGCACGATCGTCGAGGGTGAGGCGGCGTTCGACGAGTCGATGATCACCGGCGAGTCGCGTCCCGTGATGCGGGGACCGGGAGACCGGATCGTCGGAGGCACCATCGCGACCGACTCGTCGGTCCGCGTCAGGGTGACGGCGGTGGGTGAGGAGACGACGCTGGCGGGGATCCGTCGACTGGTCGCGGAGGCGCAGGCGTCACGGTCCCGGGCACAGGCGCTCGCCGACAGGGCGGCAGCGCTCCTCTTCTACGTGGCCCTCGCGTCGGGGGCGATCACGCTGATCGCGTGGCTCGCGGCCGGTGAGCCCGACCAGGCGCTGGAGCGCACGGTCACGGTGCTCGTGATCGCGTGTCCCCACGCACTCGGCCTCGCGATCCCGCTCGTCGTCGCGATCTCCACGGCGATGTCCGCACGCGACGGGATCCTCGTGAAGGACCGCCTCGCCCTCGAGCGGATGCGCACGGTCGACACCGTGCTCTTCGACAAGACGGGAACGCTGACCACCGGAACGCCCGCCGTCCGCGAGGTCGTCGCATACGACGGCGACGAAGACACGGGGCTCTCGCTCGCGGCGGCCGCGGAGGCAGACAGCGAGCACCCGCTCGCGCGCGCGATCGTGGAGGAGGCGCGCCGTCGGGAGCTCGACGTTCCTGCCGCGTCGGGCTTCCGGTCGATCACCGGACGTGGGGTCCGCGCGGACGTGCACGGGTCCGAGATCGCGGTGGGAGGCCCTGCGTTGCTGCGGGAGCTGGAGGTGGAGATGCCGGAAGGGTCCTCGGATGCGATCGCCGACTGGCGGCGCCGTGGTTCCTCGATCCTCACCGTGGTGCGGGACGGGAAACCCGTGGCGATGATCGCGCTGGAGGACACGGTGCGCCCCGGATCCCGGCAGGCGGTCGCCGACCTCAAGAACGCGGGGCTCCAGGTGCTGATGATCACCGGCGATGCGCGTGAGGTCGCGGAGGCGGTCGGTCGCGACCTGGGGATCGATGACGTTCGCGCGGAGGTGGTGCCGGAGCGCAAGGAGGCCGTCGTGGCCGAGCTCCAGGGCGAGGGACGCCGGGTGGCGATGGTGGGCGACGGCGTGAACGACGCGCCGGCGCTCGCGCGGGCGGACGTGGGCATCGCGATCGGGGCCGGCACGGACGTCGCGATCGGGTCGGCCGGCGTGGTCCTGGCGAGCGACGACCCACGCGGCGTATCGAGCGTCCTTCGGTTGTCCCGGGCGAGCTACGCGAAGATGATCCAGAACCTCGTCTGGGCCACCGGCTACAACGCGCTCGCCCTCCCGCTGGCGGCCGGCGTCCTCGCTCCCTGGGGCGTGGTGCTCGCCCCGGCGGTGGGGGCCGTGGCGATGAGCCTGTCGACGATCGTGGTCGCGTTCAACGCGCTGCTCCTCAGGCGGCTCGATCTCCGTCCGGGGGAGGACCAGGCCCTCCTCGAGACCGCCCCAGCAGGTACCCGGTGACGAACTGGAGCGAGATCGGCACGAGGAGGACGACCACGTACCAGTTGAGCTCCGCGGCATCGTCGGTGAACGCGCGTCCCTGGGTCTCGACGCTCGCGAAGAGCAGGAAGAGGCCCATCAGGCCGAACCACACGCCGGCGCGCGCCATCACGAAGAGGGCGTAGAGGACGAGATCGCGTCGGCCCACGAGGTCGTCGATCGGGTGTCGGAGCCAGTGCACGATCGACCGCACACCGAGGAACGCGAACACTGCCGCCGCCACCAGCTCGACGTTGCTCATCCGCGCTGCTCCCGGAGGACACCGAGGACCTCGTCGTCGGTGACCTGATCGAAGTCCCGGTACCACTCCCCCACCGCGAGGAACCCGAACGGCTCCTGGAGCAGCACCACGTCGTCGGCCTCGGCCTCCAGGCTGGTACGCACGGCCGGCGGGCCGACCGGCGCCGCGAACACGACCCGACTGGCGCCGGCCGCGCGCGCCCACCGCAGCGCGGCGACGGCGGTGGCGCCGGTCGCGACGCCGTCATCGACGACCACCACCGTCCGTCCGGCGACCGGCGACGGCGGCCGGCCCTCTCGATACGCGGATTCCCGGCGCGCGATCTCAGCCTCCTGGAGGGCCGCCTCCCGCTGGATGTAGTCCATCGAGACCCCCAGCTGCCGCACCGCTCGCTCGTGCAGCACACGCACGCCGGGAGCCACCGCCCCGATCGCGAGCTCGGGATTGCCGGGCGCCCCGAGCTTCCGGGGGATCACCACGTCCAATGGCGCTCCCAGGTTCCGCGCCACGGGACCGGCGACCGTCACTCCGCCCCGGGGGATCGCGAGTACCGTCGCGGGCTCCGCCACGACCCTCGCGAGCGCCGCGGCCAGCGCCTCCCCTGCCTCCTCCCGATCGCGGAACACTCCTTCGATCATCGCACCAGCGTTGCTCGGTCTGCCCGCCCGCGACTAGCATGGCCCGCATCCCCACGGACCCGAGGAGGCACCTGGTGGTTCACGCGTACATCCTGATCCAGACGGAGGTGGGCAAGGCCGCGTCCGTCGCCAACGCCGTGCGGAACACCACAGGGGTCACCGAGGCCGAGGACGTGACGGGTCCCTACGACGTGATCGTGCGCGCGGAGGCGGACAGCGTGGACGACCTGGGCAAGCTGGTGGTCGCACGCATCCAGGCGGTCGAGGGCATCACCCGGACCCTCACGTGCCCGGTGGTCCACCTCTAACCGGGCACCGCCGAGAGAACGCCTCCCCGGCTTCGGCTCAGCCGCCCAGAGCCCGGACACCGGCGCTCTTGCGCTCTGCCTCATGCCGTTCGACGGCGAGATCGAGCAGGCGCTCCACGAGCTCACCGTAGGACAGCCCCGATGCTTCCCAGAGCTTCGGGTACATCGAGATCGACGTGAACCCCGGGATCGTGTTGAGCTCGTTGAGCCACAGCTCGTCCCTACCGAACAGGAAGAAGTCCACCCGCGCCATCCCGGCGCACTTGAGCGTTCCGAACGCGGCTACGGCGAGGCGCTGGACGTCCTCCAGGACGCGGGGCTCGAGGGCCGCGGGGACCACGAGCCGCGCCCCGTGCTCGTCGAGGTACTTTGCCTCGTAGTCGTAGAACTCGTGGTCCTGCGGAACGATCTCACCCGCGACGGAGGCGACCGGATCGTCGTTGCCGAGGACGGCGCATTCGATCTCCCGGGCGCCTTCGGCCGCCTTCTCGACGAGCGCGTCCCTCGCGAACCGGAACGCCTCCTCGAGACCGGAGGCGAGCTCCTCGGTGTCGCGCACCTTCGACACGCCGACGGAGGAACCGAGGGTCGCCGGTTTCGTGAAGAGGGGGTACCCGAGCGCCTCCGCGGCCGCCTCGATCGTCTCGGGATCGTCGACCCAGGCGGAATCCCGCACCGCCTCGTACGGACCGACCGGGAGCCCCGCCGCGACGAACAGCCGCTTCTGCACGTCCTTGTCCATCCCGAGCGCGGAGCCGAGGACGCCCGCTCCGACGTACGGGACGCCGGCGAGCTCGAGGAGGCCCTGCACCGTGCCGTCCTCACCGTAGGGGCCGTGGAGCAAGGGGAAGACCACGTCGATCGGCTCCCGCGATCCGTCGGCTCCGACGATCTCCGCCGACATCTCCTCGGCTGCGAGCTCTACCGCACCGCCGCTTCCGTCCGTGACCTCGGGCATGCGACCGGTCTCGGACGGGAGGGCAGGCGGGCCCGCGACGCGATGCCAGCGGCCCTCACGGGTGATCCCGATCGGGATCACCTCGGTCCGCTCCGGATCGAGCGCATCGATCACCGAACGAGCGGACAGGCACGACACCTCGTGCTCGGCCGACCGGCCGCCGAACAGGACGGCGACGCGCCGGCGCTTCATGCCTTGTCGAGGGCCCGGGTGAAGTCCTCGATCAGATCGTCGGGATCCTCGAGCCCGACGGCCACCCGCAGGAGCCCGTCGGCGATCCCCGCCGACCGCCGTGCGTCGGGATCGACCTGTCGGTGGGTAGTGGAAGCGGGGTGCGCGACAAGCGTCATCACGCTCCCCAGGCTCCCGCCGATCCAGCCGAGCTCCAGCGCCTCCGCGACCCGGCTGCCGGCCTCAAGACCTCCCGCGACCTCGAAGGCCAGCGTGCCCCCGAACCCTCGCAGCTGTCGTGCGGCGATCTCGTGCTGCGGATGCGAGGCGAGCCCCGGATAGTGGACACGCTCGACGGAGGGATGGGCGGCGAGCGCTTCGGCCAACCTTCCGGCGGACGCGCAGTGGTGGTCCATCCGCAAACCGAGGGTCGAGAGGCCCCGCAGACAGAGCCAGGCCTCGAGCGGCTGCATGCTCCCCCCCAGGTCGATGACGGTGGCGCGTAGCCTCCGGAAGAGGTCCTCGTTCGTACACGCGACGCCGCCGATGAGATCCGCATGCCCGCCGATGTACTTCGTCGCGGAGTGCAGCACCACGTCGAAACCCAGGCTGATGGGAGTGCAGAGGTAGGGCGACGCGAACGTGTTGTCGACGGCGGCCAGGACCCCCGCATCCCGGCACAACTCGGCGAGCGCCGCCAGATCCGGCACCGTGGTCGTGGGATTCACGATCGTCTCGCAGTAGAAGAGATCGGCGCCGGGGAGGGCGTGACGGACCTGGTCGATGTCCGTGGGGTCCACGAACGTCGTCTCGATCCCGAAGCGAGGAAGGACGTGCTGCAGCATCGACACGGTGCCGCCGTAGAGCGCCGTGCCCGCCACGATCCGCGAACCCGCGCTCGCCACGGTCAGGAGCAGCGAAGAGATGGCCGCCATGCCAGAGGCGAATCCGATCGCGGACTCCGCGTCTTCGAGATCGGCCATGGCGGATTGGAACGCGTCGACGGTGGGGTTCCCGTACCCGCGCGAGTACACGTAGCCCGGACCGTCGAATCGGATCGCGCGCGCGAACTCCTCGTTCGTCTCGAACCGGAACGTCGAGGACTGGAAGATCGGCACGCTGCTCGACGACTGCTCGGGCAGCGCCGGTCGATAAGGGTGCACGGTGCGCGTTTGGAACCGGCGCCGTTTCCCCGGGTCGCTCATGGCGGGCAGCCTACTTCGTCCATCGTCGCGGGTAGCGGTCACGGAGATCGACGGCGAGCCGGGTGATCGCGTCCATCACCTCCCCGGTGAGCGCGCGCAGCTCCACCTGCCCCCCGTCCGGTTCGGCGGGGAGCGAGATCGGCTCGCCGACCGTGGTCCAGATCGGTCGGCCGAACTTCAGGGATCCCCGTCCCGACTTCTGCCACACGGCGCGCGATCCCCAGCTGGCCATCGGGATGATCGGCACGCCGCTCGCGAGCGCCACCCGGACGAGGCCGGTCTTGCCCTCCATCGGCAATCCGTCGTCGCGCCCCGTGACCGTGCCCTCGGGGTAGACGACGATCACCTCCCCACGATCGAGCGCTGCGATGGCGAGGTCGAGCGAGGATCGGTCGCGCGTGCCCCGCGAGACCGGGATCTGGCCGGCTCCACGGAGCGCGCGCCCCACCAGAGGGATCGTGAACAGATCCTCCTTCGCGAGGAACCGCGGGCGGCGATGGGCACGCACGATCGCGTCACCGTTCGTCAGAGGATCCAGGTAGGAGATGTGGTTGCACGCGACGATCGCCGGTCCGCTCGTGGGGATGCGATCCAGGTGCTCGTACGACAAGCGGAACCAGAACCGCAGCGGCGGGAGCACCACCGCCTTGGCGACGTGATACCAGGGTTCCGTTGCCGTCCCTCCTCGCTCGGGCGCCGTGAGGGTACCGCGAGGGCTCGCTAGGCTGGCGAGCTCGTGCGCGCGATCGCCCTCCCCGTGAAGTCCCTTGGCCACGCGAAGTCCCGGCTGTCCTCGCTCCTCGCTCCGCTCGAGCGGGGCGCGCTCGCCCTGGCGATGTTCGAGGACGTCTTGGACGCCACCCTGGCCGTCGACGGCTGGGAGACGTGGGTCGTCTCCTCCGACGAGAGCGTCCTGGAGATCGCCCTGGCTCGGGGGGCGCACGGGATCTCGGAGCTCCGACCGACGCTTCGCTCCGCGACGCTCCAGATCGAGGCGGAGGCTGCGGCCCGATCCACCGAGGCGCTCGCGATCCTCCTGGCCGACACACCGCTCGTGACCCTCGAGGCACTGCGAGCGGCGCTGCACACGCTCGGTCCCGTGGTGATCGCCCCGTCGTCGGACGAACGGGGCACGAACCTCTTGCTCCGCCGGCCGCCGGGAGCCATCCCCAGCCGCTTCGGTCCCGATTCGTTCCGGCGACACCTCCAAACGGCCGCCGAACGCGGCCTGCCGACGGCCGTCGTCGAGCGGGAGGAGCTGTCCTTCGACGTGGACGAGCCGGGCGATATCCTCACGGTGCTCGAGACCCGGCGCCCGGGGCGGACGCTCGACGTGTGCCGGGACATGGATCTCGCCGGCAGGCTGGCGGCACGGACCTGACAGGAGCGAGCGTGGATCAGGGGACGATCAAGGACTTCGACGAGGAGGGTCGTACCGGCGTGCTGCTCACCGACGACCGCGCGGAGGTCGTGATCGACGCAGACTCGCTCGATGCCTCGGGGATCCGCACGCTGCGGATCGGTCAGCGGGTGAAGTTCGAGACGGAGGAGCGAGACGGGGCGACGGTCGCTCGTTCCCTGCGCATCGTGACCTGGGACTGACCGCGCCGTCCTAGCCCGAGTTGTTGCCCAGGACCTGGTGGCGGAACTCCTTGCCCGGCGTGAACGCCGGGAGGTCGCGCTCCGGCACGACGATGGGGACGTCGGGCTGCCGAGGATTGCGGGCGATCCGACGGTTCCGATGCTTCCGCTCGAACGTTCCGAAGTCCGCGAGGGTGACGCGATCGCCCTCCACCACCGTTTCGCGGACCGTATTGATCGCCGCGTCGATCACGCGGCCGACCTCGGCCTTGCTCAGGCCGGTCTTCTTCGATACCTCGGTGACCAAGCCGCCCTTGTTCATGATGCTCCCTCCAGGTCGTCGCGGTTGCATTCGAACGTACCGAACGCGGGCCGGAGGGGTCAACCGAGCGAGCGTGCGCGGGAGGCATTTCCGTTCCTCGGTCCGATCGTGCCGGGCTCGGAGGCCGCCCGCAGGTCCTCCGGTAGACTTGCGAGAACCCTGGGGCGTGGTGTAACGGCAGCACGACAGGTTCTGGCCCTGTTAGTCGAGGTTCGAATCCTTGCGCCCCAGCTCGCGAGGCGAGGACCCTCTCCCCGTTCGAATCGGGGATCTCAAAGACCCAGGCCGACCAAGAGGCCGACGAGCACCACCGCCAGGCTCATCCCGAACAGCGCGAGCGTTTGCCCGACCTCGCTCCGTAAGCCGTCGTCGTCGTCACGAGTCTGCACACGTTTTTCGTACCCCGATGCCCGCCGCTCCATACGCGAAGTGTCGGAACATCGGGCCAGAACTTGAACGGCGACCCTCAGGCCGCACGGCGGCGGCGAGCCGACTCAGGTTCCAGGAGGTCGAGCACGCGCGATTCCACCGCCGCCCGAACGCGGTCATCAGTCAGATCCCGGCTCCGCGGCAGCGCGATCGTCTCTCCGTTCAGGAACCGATCGATGACGCGAGGATCGATGTAGGACGCTCGACACACCGCCGGGGTGTTCCCGAGCGCGTCGGCGACCTCCTTCACGACCGCAGACACCACCCGCTTGCGTGACGTGACGGATCTCAGCCCTTCCTCCTGTGAGGCGAGGAGAGCGGCGGTGAGGACGGTCGCGTGCCACGTGCGGAAGTCCTTGGCCGAGATGTCCTCGCGCGCGAGGTCCTTGAGGTAGTCGTTGATGTCCTCCGACCGGACGTCCCGCCACGCGGTCCCGTCGCGGAAGGCCAGCAGCTCCCGACCCCCGCCCTTCCGTCGGAGGAGGGCTCGCGTCAAGCGGGCGAGGGCCTGATCCTCGATCGTCTGGATCCGGCGCTGGCCGCCCTTCGCGGAGAAGTCGAACCGCACCTCGTCGCCTCGCACGCGCACATGAGCCCGGCGGATCGTCGCCAGCCCGTACGAACCGTTCTCCTCCATGTACGTCTCCGATCCGATCCTGAAGAACCCGACGTCGAGGAGCCGGACCGCACCCGCCAATGCCCGGTCACGTGTCAGCCCGGGTGACACGATGGCTCGATCGCAGATCCGCCGCATCGCGGGGAGTCGGCGAGCCAGACGGAGGACGCGATCGAACTTCTGTCGATCCCGACGGGCCCGCCAATCCTCGTGGTACAGGTACTGTCGACGTCCCGCCGCATCGGTGCCGACCGCCTGGAGGTGCCCCCGGTCATCCGGGCAGATCCAGACGTCCCCCCAGGCCGGAGGGATGGCCAGGGAACGGATCCGCTCACGGGCAGCCTCGTCTCGAACCGGCTGCCCGTTCGGGTACAGGTACGTGAAGCCACGACCCTGCCGCCGTCGCGAGATCCCCGGCGAGGTGCACCGCACGCGCCTGAGCGCGCTCATCGCCGATCGTCCGCGCTCGGTTGCCCGAACGTGACGTCGACCCGCTCCTCGGGCCGAGCCCGCTGCTCCTCGGCCTGGCTCGCGAGCACCTCGAGGTCCTTCGTGGCGAGCGGCGGGGGGGCGAGCGATCTCGGCCAGAGTCGGCGCGCCAGCACGACGTTGACCTCACCGGCGAACAGGAACAGCTGCGCGGCGAGGTAGATCCACGCGAGCAGGCCGATCACGGTCGCGAACAACCCATAGATGGCGGATGCCCGCCCGATCTGGTGGTCGACGACCCAGTTCCCCACCAGCAGCAGCGCGGTCCATCCGACCGCGGCGACGACCGCACCGGGGAGGACCCGGAACGCGAACGCGAACAGGGCAACCGACACGAGGGTGAGCCCGACGAGTGAGATCGCGCGCAGGACGAGGGACCCCCATCCGGTCTCCGTACCCGTTCCGGCGAGGAAGGTCGAAAGGACGATCGACGCGGCGAAAACGAACAGGAGCAGGAACGCGCGGGCGATCCGACCGAGGAGACCGGGCCGCTCCGCACGTGGCACGTCCCAGATGTCATCCATCGCCTGCTGCGCCGCGGCAACGACCGCCGTCCCCGTCCAGAGAGCCCCGACCAGACCGACGGTCAGCGCGACGGGTGAGCCCGAGAGTTGCTCCACGCTCCGATCGATGACGCTCCCGATCGACGTCCCGACCACCGGGAACTGCTGGAGGACCGAATCGATCAGGCGCTCCTGGAGATCGGGGTTGCCGTCCAGCACGAAGGCCGCGATCGTGACGAAGACCAACAGGAGCGGGAAGAGGGAGAAGAATCCGTAATAGGCGATCAGGGCCGCGAGCTGGCTCGCCCGATCGTCACCGAACTTCTTCACGACGGCGAACGGGAACGCCAGCGCTGAGTGCGCCCGCTGAACATCGTCGGCGCGGTGCAGCATCCGCTGCGCGGGCCCCTCTCTCGGCTCCGTCATGCCGGGTTCCTTCCCTCGCCTCGACAGGGTCAAACGCCGAGGTCGGGCGGATGCGAGCCCGATAACCTGTCGGCATGAGCGCATCCGAAACCATCGGATCCGGCGGCCGCTGCCCCGTCTGCGGCGTCGGCACCCTGGCCGACATCGACTTCGGCGGCGACGAGAACGTCCAGGACACCGAGAGCCGCCAGGTGGACACCTACACCTGTGGGCACGAGGTCGAGCGCGCACCCCTGGAGACCGCCGACGCGGAACGACTGGATGTCGAGCAGCGGACCTCGGAGGAAACGACGTCGCCCACGCCGGAGGAAGGGACCGCGCGCTAGGGGTCCCGGGACCGGGTGCCGAGCGGCATCGCCGGTTCCTCCGAGGGAGACGGCTCCGTCGACGGGGACGGGGACGGCTGGGCGGATGGGGACGGATCGGGAGAGGGCGAGGATGACGGCTCCGCCGACGCCGACGGCGACGGCGCGGCAGACGGCACGGCGGGAACGGCCACCGGCGACGGCTCCGGCAGGGGCGGATCGGTGTAGGCGTCGTAGCTCGCAGCGGGGAATCCCATGACCGACGTCCCCTCGGTCGCCTCGGTCATGAACTCGTGCCAGATCGTGGCCGGGATCGTTCCGCCGTACACCTCCGGGACGCCGGCGACGTCGCGCATCGGCCGGGCTCCATCGGGATAGCCCACCCAGACACACGTCACGAGCTGGGGCACGTATCCGCAGAACCACGCATCCGTCGCGTCCTGGGCGGTTCCTGTCTTGCCGGCGGCGGGGCGATCGCCCAGGCGGGCGGCCGTCCCCGTCCCGTGATCGATGACGCCCTGCAGGACCCGTGTCGTCGCGTCGGCGTCCTGCCGGGACAGGACCTCGCTGCCCACGCTGGCGAGCCCGCGGAGCGGCCCCTGGAGGACCTCCCCGTCGGAACCGGTGACCCGGTCGATCGCCGTCGGCTCCACGTAGGAGCCTCGCGCAGCGAGCGTGCCGTAGGCCGACGTCATCTCCAGCGGCGTGACCTCCGACGTTCCGAGACCGATCGAGCACACGGGGGCCAACCGGGATCGGATACCCATCCGGTGGGCGACCTCGGCGACAGCCTCGGGCCCCACCTCGACCGTGAGTTGCGCGAAGATCGTGTTCACCGAGCCGGCCGTCGCGTTCTCGATCGACATCGTCCCGGCGGATTGGTCGCCCGCGTTCGACAGCCTCCAGGGTTGCCCGTCCGTCTCGCAGAACGGATCCGGGATCGTGATCGACGCGGGACCGGCCCGGACCTCGAGCGGGGAGATCCCACGCTCCAGGGCCGCGACGAGGACGAACGGCTTGAACGCGCTTCCCGCCTGTCGCCGGGCCTGCGTGGCGAGGTTGAACTCGCTCCGCGCGAAGCTCCTGCCTCCCACCATCGCGCGGATCGCACCGTTCCTCGGATCGATCGCCACGAGCGCCGCCTCCGGGTCGGACCGGGAGGGGAGGGCGGTGCGGATCGCGCGCTCGGCGGCTCGCTGCCACTCCATGTCGAGGGTGGTTCGAACGCGCAGCCCGCCTCGGTAGAGGGCGTCCAGTCCGTAGCTGGCCTTCAGGTCCAACCGCACGTGCTCCATGAAGTGTGGCGCCGCCGAACGTACGCTCGCTTCCTCGGCGAGGCCGAGGGGCCGAGCCCGCAGCAGCTCAGCACGCGCGGGACCGATCGACCCGACGTCCGTCATCCTCGTCAGGGCGAGGTCACGAGCGAGGCGGGCCTCCTCCGGGTGCTCGAACGGATCGCGCGCCGACGGTGCCGAGATCAGGCCGGCGAGCGTCGCGGACTGCAGGAGCGTGAGGTCCTTCGCGTCACGTTCGAAGTACGTGCGAGCCGCAGCCTGGACGCCGTACGCACCGTGTCCGAAGTAGACGGTGTTCAGATACCCACGCAGGATCTCGTGCTTGGAGGTCGTGTCCTCGAGCTTGACGGCGAGGATCGCCTCCCGCACCTTGCGCGACACCGATCGCTCCGGCCCCGTCAGCACGTTCTTCACGTATTGCTGCGTGATCGTCGAACCACCCTGGCTCAGCGACCCGCTGGAGAGGTTCCTCCACGTCGCGCGTACCAAGGCCATCTTGTCGATACCGTCGTGCCGGTAGAAATCCGCGTCCTCGACCGCCACCACGGCCTCGCGCAACGACTCCGGCATCTGCGAGAAGGGGATCAGGACCCGGTCGACACCCGCGTGCAGCTCCGCGACCTCGTTGCCGTTGCGATCGAGGAGGACCGTCGTCTCCGCGAGTGGCGGGATCTCGGGGAGCGACGTCGTCGCATACAGGGCGACGAGCGCTCCCGTGGCGGAGACCAACGGGAGGAAGATCGAGAGGATCGCGATCCAAGCCACCAGGCGCCCTCGGCTCATCGGGAGGGAAGGCGCGGTCGCGACCCAGCCGTCACCACGCGCGGGGCGCGGTCGGATGGTGCGGGGCGAGGTGGTGCGGGCGGCACTCATGGGGGCCGCAAGGAACTACCCAGATGACTTGGGCCGCAAACCGCCGAGTCGTCCGGCTTCTCCTCGCCGCATGCGGTGCCGGCCAGGAAGGAGGGCTGACTTCTCGCCGATAGCATGGCGCTCTATCGGAGGAGGCGCTCGTGGCCACATCGACACACAGGATCCCCGTCACCCTGGTCCCCGGCGACGGCATCGGACGCGAAGTGACCGAAGCCGTTCGGCGGATCGTCGAGGCGACCGACGCCCCGATCGACTGGGAAGAGACCGAGGCCGGAGCCGAGGTGTTCAAGAAGGGTCTGCCCTCGGGCGTCCCGGAGGAGACGATCGCGTCTCTGTCCCGTACCCGCGTGATGTTGAAAGGGCCGCTCGAGACCCCCGTGGGCTTCGGCGAGAAGAGCGCAAACGTCACGCTCCGGAAGCTGTTCGAGACCTACGCGAACGTCCGGCCGGTCCGTGAGCTCCCCGGCGTGAAGACGCCCTACACCGGCCGTGGCATCGATCTCGTCATGGTCCGAGAGAACGTCGAGGACCTCTACGCCGGCATCGAGTACATGCAGACCCCGGGCGTCGCGGAGGCGCTGAAGCTGATCTCGGTGAAGGGGTGCGAGAAGATCGCGCGATTCGCCTTCGAGTACGCGCGGAGCGAACACCGCACCCAGGTCACGTGCGCGACGAAGGCGAACATCATGAAGCTGTCCGAAGGGACGCTGAAGCGGGTGTTCGAGCAGGTCGCACCCGACTACCCCGACATCGAGTCGTGGCATCTGATCGTGGACAACTGCGCGCATCAGCTCGTGAAGCGCCCGGAACAGTTCGACGTGCTCGTGATGACGAACATGAACGGCGACATCCTGTCGGACCTGACGAGCGCCCTCGTGGGAGGTCTCGGCTTCGCGCCGAGCGCGAACATCGGGAGCGAGGTGGCGATCTTCGAAGCGGTGCACGGTTCGGCGCCGAAGTACGCCGGCAAGGACGTGATCAATCCCACCGCCTTGATCCTGTCCGCCGTCCTGATGCTCCGGTACCTCGGCCTGTTCGCGCAGGCGGACGCGATCGAGCACGCGGTCCTCGTCACCCTCGAGGACGGCGTGCTCACCGGGGACGTCGTCGGCTACGGCAACGGTGCGTCTACGACCCAGTACACGGAGGCGATCATCGGCAACCTGGGCCGCAGGTCCGAGGGATGGACGGTGCGGGAGCACCGGCCACTCGAGCTCCCGAAGCTCTCGGACGCGATCGACTACGTGCGACCCGAGTCCCGCGCGGTCGTCGGGATGGACGTCTTCATCGAGTCGCCGATGGGCCCGAACGAGCTGGGCGCCTCGCTGATGGAGCTGACGCACGACACGCCGCTGTCGTTGAAGCTCGTGTCGTCACGAGGCACGAAGGTCTTCCCGCCCACCGGTGCGATCACGGACACCGTGGATCACTACCGGTGCCGATTCATCATCAAGGAGAGCCCCGGCGACCTCTCCGACGGTGACGTCAATCAGCTGCTGGTCGCGATCAGCCGGGGGCACCGCTGGATGCACATCGAGAAGCTGCAGGAGTTCGACGGAGAGCTGGGGTTCACCCGGGACCAGGGCGAGAACTGACCGATCGGAACGTACGAGGAGCCGGGACGGACGGCTTCGCCGTCCGTCCCGGCCCTCGGAGCTCCCGTTCGTTGTCCGCGACCGGGATCTCAGTGGCGGAACGGCGTTGCCAGTGCCGCCACGAAGCCGCTGTAGACCTTGCGCGCTGCCGCGCGACGATCGTACCGCTGGGCCGTCCGCGTGGTCCGTGACCGACGGAAGGAATCGGCCTCGCGCACGCGATCGCGGATCTGCTCCCGCGCCATGTCTCCCGTGATCATCGTCCGCCCCTTTGCTCGGTTACAGGAGCGACGGTACGCCCGTGCCCACGACACGGCTGTGCCCGGAGATACGAACCGGGCGTGTCCTTCGCCACCGGGTGGATGTGTCGCACATCACCTCGACGCTGCAAGATGACCGGGATGACCTCGGTCGCCGTGATCGGTCTCGGAGCGATGGGCGCCCGGTTCGCGGACAGGTTCCTCGAAGCCGGCCACGAGGTGATCGCCTGGAACCGGACGCCGGAGAAAGCCGAGGAGCTCGTCTCGCGGGGGGTGTCGGCGGCGGCCACTCCCGCCGAGGCCGCGCGGAACGCAGAAGCGGTCGTCACGGCCGTGTCGGACCCCGAGGCGCTGCGAGCGGTCACCGAAGGCCCGGACGGTATCGCCGCCGGCGCGAACGCGTCGACCACGGTGATCGAGATGTCGACGGTCGGACCCCGGGCGTTGCGCTGGCTGGAGACCGCGCTCCCGCCGGGGGTGGGCCTGCTAGATGCTCCGGTCCTCGGCAGCCTGTCCGAGGCCGAGTCCGGCACGCTCCTCGTGTTCGTCGGCGGCCCGCGCCGTCTCGCCGAACGGTGGATCCCGCTCTTCGGGACGCTCGGCTCGGTGATCGTCGCCGGTCCGCTCGGGTCCGGAGCGGCCGCGAAGCTGGTCGCGAACGCCACCCTGCTCGGCACGCTCACGCTCTTGGGCGAGACGATCGCCCTCGCGGACCGACTCGGCCTCGGACGGAGGCTCACGATGGACATCCTGGCGTTGACGCCGCTCGGCCTGGCCTCGAAGAGGCGGCGTGAACAGCTCGAGACCGAGAACTTCCCACTGCGATTCCGACTCGCCCTGGCTCGGAAGGACGCCGACCTGATCCAGGAGGCGGCGGAAGCGGCCCACGCAGACACACGCGTGCTGAAGGCCGCAGCGACGTGGTTCGCCGATGCCGAGGAGGCCGGCCTCGGCGACGAGGACTACTCGACGGTCCTCCGGCGGATCATCGACCGCGGCTGATCGCCTCCGGACCGGTGTTATCCTCGCTGACCGGGTCCATCGAGCGGACGCGGTCCCATCGTCTAGAGGCCTAGGACATCACCCTCTCAAGGTGAAGACACGGGTTCAAATCCCGTTGGGACTACCAGCATCTGGCGACAGGAACCGACATCGCTCCCGCGCGCTAAGGTCATGGAGCCATGTCGGAGGATCGGTCCTACGTCGAGGAGAACACACGAGAGCGCGAGCGGATGCGCGCGATCGTCGAGCGCGTGAGCGAGGACGAGCTCCGCATGTCCGTGAACCCGCACTGGACCGTTGCCGCCGTCCTCGGCCACATCGCGTTCTGGGACGCCCGCGTCCTGTCGCTCGCCGACAAGCTCGAGCGCGGAGAGCCGTTCACGACCTCCGACACGGAGCCCGAAGACGTCGACTGGATCAACGACGCCAGCCGTGCGCTGATCCATGCGATCCCGCCGAGCGAGGTCGCTCGGCTGGCCCTCGAGATCGCGGAGGAGACCGACTCGCGGGTGGCGACCCTCCCGGTCGACCGTCTCTGGCCGACCGACCCGGACAGCCCGCTGTACGCGCTGCGCGCATCGCACCGAGGCGAGCATCTCGACGAGGTCGAAGCGGCACTGCGGGATCCGTCCGCTCGGAACGGTGACGCCCCGACGATCTAGGGACCTCGATAGTCGAAGGCCGCGACGGCCGTGTACTTGTTCGCGTAGTCGATGTCGAGCCGATCGACCCGCAGCCGCTTGGACGAGCCGAACAGACCTTCCTTGAAGATCGTCCCCTGGGGCAGCATCACGCCCGGAGTGATCTCGGCGCCGGTCACCGGGTTCCGGATCGGCTCGGACTCGAGCTCGTAGACGTCGCCGGCGCGGACGCTCGACCGGATGCCGTCGAGGTGGAGATCGAACGGGACGGCCTCCGGACCTTCGAGCGTCGGCCAGGTCCACCCGAGGACGCCCCAGGGTCCTCCGACCTCACCCTTCGCGAGGGTGTGGATCGCGTCCCGCTGCGCCTCGTCCGCACGTTCGTCCACGAGCAGGAGAGCAACTCCGTTGCCTTCGTGGATGGGTCCGGGCCAGTTCACCGTGAGCGTGAACGTGATGCCGTCGAGACGGACGTCTCCGTAGGAGCCCTCCTCGACGTGCCAGGTCCATCCGCCCTCGCACTTGCCCATCGTGGGGAGGGCCTGGAAGTTGCACGGGCACCCGTAGTCGCAGTTGCACGCGACGACGACCGTTCCCTTCATCGACCACGTGTTGCCCATGGCTCCCCTCTCACGTCAGCGCGACGGCCGCCGCCGCCACGAGCAGACCGACCCCGATCAACCGGGCAGACACTTCGCCATACGGCAGGACCTTCTGGACGAACACCGCGCCCGCGATCACGATCGCCCAGCCGAGCTGCATCGACGCGGCGAGGACGAGGACGGCCATCAAACCGACACAGCAGCCGAGACACCAGATGCCATGTTCGACGCCGAGCCGCACCGCCCCGCTCCGGTAGTGCTCCATCAGGAACGCCGCCGGGTTCCGGCATCGGCGGAGACACGCCAACTTCAGCGGGCTGAGCTCGTAGGCGCCGGCCAGGCCGAGGGCGACGGGCACGGTCAGGCCCATCGCACGCTCCATGGCCACGTACGGCACCACGCCGACGACGCTCCAGACCGCCAGATACCCCACGGCCATCCCCACGCGCGATCCTCGGGAGAGGAGCCAAGGGGCGCGATCGAGGGCAGCATCATCGCCACCATCATCAGCGACCACCCAACGGTGAAGCCGAGGAATCCCATCGGGGGCTCGTAGGTCACGAGCGCCACCCAGGCGACCGCGGATGCCGCGACGAGGGCGGCAACCGCGATGATCGTGGTCCGGTCGACCGCGACGGGTCTCGGTCCGCGAGGCTCCAGCATCTGCTCCTGACCGTCGGCTGTTCGCCCGGAGCGTACCGCCGGGAGACGGGCCGTCCCCCGGCGAGCCCCGAGTCGAGCTACTCGGACCTGGCCTCGCCGCCGGTCGTACTCAGCCTCGCTCGCGGGCCAACGCCTGGAGCCCAGAGACGCTCGGCGCATCGACCGGCGTCGCCTCGCGGAGGAGCGCCCGCAAGCCGCCTCGTTGGGTCTCCTTACCATCGCCGGTCACCATCGGGGAGCGCGCGAGCGCTTTCACCTGTCCGAGGTGCACGAGCTCGACGTCACCCCGGCGCTCGATCTGGAGCGACCCGATCGCCGACCACTGGCGGATCGTCCTCACCTCCACGTTCAGCAGCGCGGCGGCGCTCTCGATCGTCACCGATCCGTCCTCGCCCACCATCGTGTCCTCCGTCATCCGTCACGGATACGGCATTGGGACTCGTTGGATGACGTTAGATGGCCCACATGGAAGGAGCACATCTGCCGTCGGTTGACGATCCTCGAAACGAATCCGGACCGGCGCGTGGCTCAGAAGGACTAGCTCAACGTAGTTCGGTGCGCGTCTACGAACCGCTCACCACTCGTCGTGCCGCTTGCCCACCCGGGCACGGGTATGACACTCACACGCGTCGTCTGAGCACTGCTTGTCGTGATGGCGACCGGGCTCCCACACGAGGTCGTGGTCGTCCTCGGCGACGAGGTACCCGCAGCCGCACCACCCGCAGACGTCCTTCAGGACCATGTGCCAGGATCCCTCGGCGTCCTGGCGCTCGGACAGGTTCAGGACCTTCGACACGGGCGCCTCCTGGGTCGACATCCTAGACCCGGATGATGCGGCGGGGAAATCGCCTCGAGCGTTCAGCAGCCGATATCGACCCAGGCGGGCCCCGGCCCGATCGGCACGTCCGCGGCGCGAGCCCGGTCGCGCAGCCGCCCGCGATACGTGATCATCGCGGACCTCGACATGTCGGAGTGGGTCATGCACTTCCACGAGGCGTACCGCTCGTAGCGAAGTGGGCTCTGGAGGCTCTCGCCGTGCCCGATCACGTTCCGGATCTGGATGTCGAACCTCGCCACCAGCCAGAGCGTCAGCCGCAACGACGACCGCATCTGCACGGCGTTCCTCAACACCTCCGCGTCGGAGCGCCCCACGTGCTCGATCCCTATCGAGAGTTGGTTCATCCCGATCGTGTGGCGACAACGGATGCCGAGCGACGCCAGCTGATAGATCGTGCCGTCCGTGTGCACGATGAAATGCGTGCACGTGCCCGGGTACTCCCCGAGATGCTTCGAGTTGGACGCGAACGTGTTCCAGGCTCCCTGCCACGTCGTGCCGGTGGTGTAGTGCTCGACGATCGCGACCGGTGCGTCGAGCTTCCACCCCCACGTCCCATAGTGACGCCGCGAGTAGGCGGCCATCTGACGGCGGCGGCGGTCGCCGTACGGGATCGGCTTCCACACGATCGGTGGCCGCAGTGCGGCGACGTCAGCTGCGAGCGGCTCGGTGGCGACGACCGCCGCCGTCGAGGGCGCCTGCTGCGTGGGCGTGAGGCCGACGGCGGGCGTGAGACCGGCGGGCACGAGACCGACGGCCTGGGCCACGGTCACCGCCAAGAACAGAAGCCGGCGCGTCACTCGCCGGCGGCCGCGCGCACGCGGGCGACGGTCCGTTCCCTGCCGAGCAGCTCGAGCGACTCCGGCAGGGGCGGCGACACGTTCGACCCCGTCACCGCCGCGCGCACCGGCTGCCATCCCTTGGTCCGGCTCAGGCCCGCCGAGGCCGCCGACGTGTCCAGCGCCGCCTGGATGTGTTCGCTGTCCCATCCCTCCAGGGCATCGAGCGCTTCGGCCGTCTCCTTGAGATACCCCTCCGGGGCCTTCGCGATCAGGTCCGTCGCCTTCTCGTTGGGCCGGACGTCGTCCGTGAAGAGGAACCGAAGCAGGATCGGCGCCTCCGTGAGGGTCTTCATCCGTTCGCGGACGATCGGCATCGCGCGCCGGAGCAGGTCCGGATCGAGCGAGAGCCCCTCCTCGGCGAGGAAGTGCACGCATCGCGCGGCGAGCTCCTCCTCGTCGAGTGACTGGATGTAATGGTTGTTCATCCACTCGAGCTTCTGGACGTCGAACACGGCCGGGTTGTGCGAGACGTGGGAGAGATCGAACGCGTCCACGAGCTCGTCGCGGGTCAGGAGCGTCGTGTGATCGTCCTTCGCCCAGCCGAGGAGCGCCAGGTAGTTGACCATCGCTTCGGGGAGGAACCCGTGCTCGCGGAAGGCGGCGACGCTCGTGTCGCCGTGCCGCTTGGACAGGGGCTTCGAGTCCGGTCCGAGGACCTGCGGGAGATGCGCGTAGGCGGGAGGTGTCCCGCCCAGTGCCTCGATCACCGCCGCGTTGCGGGGTGCGCTCGCGAGCAGGTCGTCGCCGCGGATCACGTGGGTGATCTCCATCAGGAGGTCGTCGACGGCGACGGCCAGGAGGAACACGGGCGATCCGTCGGAACGGACGATCACGAAGTCTCGGAGGTCCTTCGATCCCCATCGAACCTCGCCCTTCACGAGATCGTCGACGGCCCATCCCCGCTCCGGCATCAGGAAACGGATGGCGAACGGTCTTCCCTCCGCCTCGAACGCGGCGATCTCCGCCGCCTGGCGTTGGCGGCACCGGCCGTCGTAGCCGGGCGGCTCGCCTCGGGCGAGCGCTGCCTTCCGACGCTCATCGAGCTCCTCGGCCGAGCACCAGCACCGGTAGGCGTGCCCTTCCTGAAGCAGCCGCTCGGTCATCTCTCGGTAGATGTCCGATCGCTCGGATTGCCGGTACGGCCCGTGCGGGCCTCCGACGTCCGGGCCCTCGTCCCAGGCCAGGCCGAGCCAACGGAGGTCCTCGACGACGCCCTGGGAGGCCTCCTCCGTCACACGGCTCGCATCCGTGTCCTCCAGGCGAAGGACGAACGTCCCGCCCTCGTGACGCGCGTAGAGCCAGGAGAACAGCGCGCTGCGAGCGTTCCCGACGTGGATCGAGCCCGACGGGGCCGGTGCGAAGCGGCACCGGACGCTCACCCGCGGACCTCGTTCCGGAGGACGCCCACGCCTTCGACCTCGACCTCCACGACGTCTCCGTGGGCGAGCTTGCCGACCCCCTCCGGAGTACCGGCGAGCAGGACATCCCCGGGGAGCAGCGTCATGAACGCGGTCGTGTACTCGATCAGCGTCGCGACGCCGAAGACCATGTCGGCGGTGGACGCCTGCTGACGGATCTCGCCGTTCAGCCGGGTCCGCACGATCGCGTCGTTCGGGTCCAGATCCGTCTCGATCCACGGTCCCAGCGGCGCCGACCCGTCGAACCCCTTCGCCCTCGCCCACTGATCGTCCTTCTTCTGGAGGTCGCGGAGCGTCACGTCGTTGCCACACGTGTAGCCGAGGATGTACCTGAACGCCTCCTCGGCACGCACACCGCGCGCCAGCCGCCCGATCACCACGCCGAGCTCTCCCTCGTAGTCGATCCGGCGGCTGATCGGGAGCAGCTGGATCGGATCGCGGGGGCCGATCACCGCGGTCGACGGCTTCAGGAAGAGCAACGGCTCCTCGGGCACCGCGAGCCCCCACTCCTCCGCGTGGGCCACGAAGTTCCTGCCGACGCACACTAGCTTCGACGGGAGGACCGGGGCCAAGAGGTGGACGTCGCTCAGCGCGACGGTCTCGCCCGTGGGGAGGGGATCCTCGAAGAACGTGCCGCGGAGGATCCGGATCTCCTCGGATCCGCGATCCATCGCGCCCGTGGCGATGCGGTCGCCGTATCGGAATCGGACGAGTCGCATACCTAGGCGAGCCTGGACCCACCGTCGAACGTCGCGCCGACCTGACGCCAGTAGCCGGCGATCATCTCGGAGGGCTCGAGGGCCGCGAGCTCCTCCCCCGGCGCGTCGAACAGCCGGATGTCCGCCTCCCCGGTGAACGCCGGTCCGAGATCAACGTCGCGCGAGCGCATCGTGACGAGCTCCGCGAGCGAGTCCCCGTTGTCCTTCTCGATCGAGGGCATCCAGCGCGAGTGCAGCATCGGGAGGGCGTTGACGAACCCTGCGGTCTCCGAGCCACCCGTGAGCGCGAGGCGGGCGTCGGCGAGGCGACGGTCGTTCGCCTGGAGCGTCGCGCCGAACACCGCGCCGGCGCCGAGCCGAGGCCCCGCCCGGCCGACCGAGACCGGCCGCGTCATCCAGATCGAGCCGAGCTTCTTCGGGTAGCCCTGGTACCAGCCCCGCGCGAGCGCGAAGTCTTTGTCGACCCAGATGTAGACGCACCGCGAGTACGTCTCCCCCTCGTATCGGCAGCGGACGACCACGAAGCATTCCTTGTACTGCGAGCGCACGGGGTCGAGCAGTTCCTCGCCTGAGTCGCTGCACGATTGCCAGTCGGCCCAGACGATCGCGACGGCGCCGGGGTCCTCCTCCGCGAGGTCGACACCGTCCGGAAGGAGCGCCGCGACGCGAGCGGGATCCGTGCGGTACTCGATCGTCACCACGTCGCCGGAGTAGTGCCACGGTGGTGCCGGAACGAGCGACGCCCTGCCCTCGGGCGACCGCGGCGGGAGGAACCCCTTCAGCTCGGCCACGGATGCGGAGTCTACGTGCCGCGTCCCTCCGAGGCGGCCACGCCGAGACACGTCACACGCGCGTTCCCGCCGAGGGTATCGCGCCAGGACCCTCCACCGTCGCCGGAAACGAATACCCTGGCCGTCTTCGGTTCCGAACGCGATCGTGCCCCCGCCCGCCGCGAGGCAGTGACTGTCGATGTTCCCCGGGAACCAGTCCGGGAGGGCATCCGCACACCGCTCGAACACATCCACCCCCGGCTCCCGCCGGTAGAGCGCTGCCCGGCCTCCACGGGGACCCGTGGAGGCGCTCAGGAACAGTCGGTCCCCGTCGAGAGCGACGGCGCGCGCGTACGGAGCGTGGAGTCCCGCCGCGGTGAAATGCCAGGTACCCCCCGCATCGTGGGTCTCGGCGAGCCCGCGCGCCGTCGCGGCGACGACGTGGGAAACGTCGAGGGGATCCGCGAGGACCTGATGAACGTCGGCGTCGATGTCGATCGTCGGTGACCAGACCCCCTCGGAGACCTCTGCATGCAGGATCCCGCCGACGTGGACGTTGGCGAAGATCGCCGCCGTCGGCCGACGCGGAGAGCGACCGCGTGTCCGGAGGCCCGCCCCACGGCGTGTACCACTCGTCCCGCCCTTCCGCCGCATCGAACGAGCGGAGCATCGTGACGGCACCGTCGCGAAGCACGCCGAGCCGCGCATGTGCCGTGCCGAGCAACACCCCGTCGGCGGTCGGCAGGAGACAGCGCCCGGCTTCGTCGTCGATCTCACCGAGTGCCTCGACCTCCGCTCCGTGGACGCGCAGTACCTCGCGAGCATCGACGAGCACGAGCCACCCGTGGCCGTCCCACGCCAACGCGGTGATGGCTCGATCTGCGAGCCAGCGCTCGCCCTCGCTTCCGACGAGCCCCTCCGCGGTTCCGACGACCCAGCGCACGGCCTCTAGGCTATCGAGGGATGGAGACGCGACGGATCCTCCTGGACGGTGTGGCGACCACCGTGACGCGAGAAGGCGACGAGCTCGTCGCTCCCGACGGCCGCCGGATCCCGATGGACGAGCCGACCCACCTCCCTCCGATCCAGCCCTCGAAGATCGTGTGCGTCCACCTCAACTACGAGAGCCGGCGGGCGGAGTTCCTCGCCGAGCTGGGGCCGGCACCCACGTTCTTCCACAAACCCACCACGTCGTTGAACGCGCACGGCGGCGAGGTGGTGCGCCCCGCGCGATGCCGGTACCTGAACTACGAGGGCGAGATCGCGATCGTGATGGGCGAGCGCTGCACGCACATCGCTCCCGAAGAGGCAGACGAGTACATCGCGGGCTACACCGTCGCGAACGACTACGGCCTCCACGACTTCCGAGACACCGACGCCGGCTCGATGCTCCGCGTGAAAGGCTCCGACACGCTCTGCCCGCTCGGTCCCGGCCTCGTGACGGACTGGGACTTCCACGGCAAGCGCATCCGGACGCGCGTGAACGGCGAGGTGGTGCAGGACGGCACCACCGACGAGATGATCTGGGACATGCGCTACCTCGTCGCCGACATCGCGCGCACGATCACGCTGCTGCCCAACGACGTGATCCTGTCGGGCACCCCCGCCAACTCCCGCCCCGTCCAACCGGGCGACGTCGTCGAGGTCGAGGTGGACGGCCTCGGGATCCTCCGCAACTTCATCGTCGAGGGAGACGTGCCGGTCCGCGAGGACGTGGGCGCTCAGCCGAGCGGGTCCGAAGAGGTCATCTCGACCGCGTTCGGCGGCGACTGGGAGTTCCGGGGGGTCAGGGCTCCCAAGCGCGGCTGAACCTGGGGCGGATCGCGCCGTCATCGGATACGGTCCTGGTTGCCATACGAGGAAGGCACGCGACATGGATCTGAGCGGCAGACGTCTGCGGTTGCTCATCTCGGACATCCTGGGTCTCGAGCGCGGGAAGTATCTGTTCGGCGACGTCGCCGAAGCAGGTCACGCGGCGTTCTGCATCGGGCTGTATCCGCTCACGACCGACAAGGAGATCCTGCCGGTTCGCCGCCAGCAGTTCGACGTCGGCCTTCCCGACGTCGAGGCGCAGATGGATCGGGACACCCTCCGACCGGGGTGGGAGGACGACACCGTGGTCGGCATCGCCGACGTCACGCAGCACGGCGTCCCCCTCGAGGTCGACCCTCGGCACGTGTTGAAGCAGGCGGTGCGGGCCTGGCGCGAGATGGATCTCGAGCCCCAGATCGCGTTCGAGCTCGAGTTCTACCTGTGCGAGCGAGCGGACGACGGCTCGTGGGAGCCCGCGGATCTCCCGTCGCATCGGGTCTACGGCACCGGTATGTCCGTCGACCCGAGCGGCGCCGTGCACGACATGGTGACCGCCTCGCTGGCGTCGGGCTTCCATGTGGAGAGCTGGTGCAGCGAGTTCGACAGCGCCGCGTTCGAGGTCAACTGGCGCTATCGCGACGCGATCGCGGGAGCGGACGAGGCGTTCCTCTTCCGCGTGCTCGTCCGCGAGATCGCCGCACGACACGGCCGACACGCGACGTTCCTCGGCAGGCCGTTCAACGATCGCGGCGGCTGCGGGATGCACGTGAACCTCTCGTTCCGGCGGCGGGACGGTTCCAACGCGTTCCACGACCCGGACGACCCCGATGGCCTTTCGGATCTGGCCAGGAAGTCGATCGCCGGCCTCCTCGCCCATCACCGAGGCATCTCCGCGATCTGCGCGCCCACCACGAACGCCTACAAGCGGCTGAAGCCGGACATGCTGAACGGCTACCTGGCGAACTGGGGATTCGACGATCGGACCGTGGGCGTCCGCGTCCCGCCCGCCCGCGGAGAGGGGTCGAGGATCGAGCACCGGATGGCCGATGCCGCGGCCAACCCCTATCTGGTGGGCGCGGCCCTGCTCCACGCCGCGCGGCTCGGGGTGAACGAGGAGCTGGAGCTCGGCCCCGCGCAGGAGCCCGGCGCCGACCCCAACACGGACGTGGCCGTGCCCAACACGCTCGAAGAGGCGCTCGAAGAGCTCCGGAAGGACACGAAGCTCGCCGCGGAGATGGGCGACTGGCTCGTGGAGTCGTTCGTGGCGCTGAAGCAGGCGGAGTGGGATCGGTACGTCGCGTCCGGCGAGACCTCCGACACCGCGGTCACGTCGTGGGAGCTCGACTACTACCTTCCCTTCTTCTAGGCCGTTCTTCCAAGCATCCTTCGAGGCCCTTCCTCTGATCACCCTTGACAATATGTAAGTCGTAGCTTACATATCCTCCACCGCAGAGCGTAGAGGAGGGAACCCAGTGGTCAGCTTCTCGATCGAGATCGACGCGCCGCCGGAGCGCGTGTTCCGACACCTTGCCGACGTCACCACGCATCCGGGCGTGGGCGAACCCGAAGGCCGCGATGACGATGGAGCAGACCGCCGGCGACGGCCCCGGGCCCGACTCCGCCTACCGCTCCTCGGGCGTCTTCGTCCGCAAGCCCGTGACCGCCGACATCTCGGTGACGGCCTTCGAACCGTCGCGCCGATTCGCGATCCGCTCTGACCAGCACCAGGAAGGCAAGCGGGACGTCTGGTACGTGAACGACTACACGCTCACGCCGGCGGGCACCGGCACGCGCCTCTCGAAGCGGGTCACGTCGAACGGGAACCCGGCGATCTTCTACCTCGCGTACCCCGCGATCCGCTCGGATCAGATGACTTCGCTCCGCAACCTGAAACGGCTCGCCGAGTCCGGCAGCTGACCTCCGCCAGCCGGGCTCCGTCGGGGCGCCCGTATGATGCGCCCGATGGCGGACGAACACCCCGAGATCGACCTCGCGAACCCCGACACGTTCGTCGAGGGCGTGCCGTACGAGTGGTTCGACCACCTCCGCGCCGAGCACCCGGTGTTCTGGCACCCGGAGCGCTCGCCCAACAGAGGCTTCTGGGCGGTGACCCGCTACGACGACCTCACCGCGATCCACATGGACTGGCGGACCTACTCCTCCGAGCTCGGCGCCGTCTCCCTGGAGGAGCTCGACGACGAACAGCTCGAGATCCGGAAGTCGATGCTCGAGACCGATCCTCCCCGGCACACGGAGCTCCGCGCGATCTGCTCGAAGCGGTTCTCGGCGCGTGGGGTCGGCAAGTACGAGGACTGGATCCGCGACGTGGCACGCGACGTCTTGGATCGGGCACTCCCCATGGGCGAGTTCGACTTCGTGCCCGAGATCAGCCGCGACCTGCCGATCCGCTTCCTCTGCTCGATCTTCACCGTGCCCCAGGAGGATGCTCCGCAGCTGATCTCCTGGGGAGACCAGATGATCGCGAACCAGGATCCGGACCTGTCCCGCGCCGTCATCGACCGGGATGACACCGAGGCCTACCGGCTGCTCCCCTTCCGCTCCCCGGCAGCCTACGAGGTGTTCGACTACGCGGATCGGCAGCGGGACCTGCGCCTCGCCGACCCGCAGGATGACGTGATCAACGCGCTCACGGTCGCGCAGTCCGAGGGAGTGCTGAACGAGCAGGAGTTCCACAACTACTTCGGCGTGCTGATGATCGCGGGCAACGAGACCACCCGGCACACGATCAGCCACGGCATGCTCGCGCTGATGGAGCATCCGGAGCAGCTGAAGCTGCTGCAGGAGGAACCCGACCGCATCCCTCGCGCCACCGAGGAGATCCTCCGATGGGCCACCCCGGTCCACCACTTCCGCCGCACCGCCACGCGCGACCTGAAGCTCCGAGGGGCGGAGATCAAGCGGGGCGACAAGGTCGTGACCTGGTACTCGAGCGCCAACCGCGACGAGGAGGTCTTCCCCGAGCCGTACACGTTCGACGTCACGCGCCAACCGAACGACCACGTGACGTTCGGACCGGGCGGGCCGCACTTCTGCCTGGGCGCGCACCTCGCGCGGCTCGAGACGAAGATCCTGTTCCAGGAGCTGCTGCCGCGCTTGAAGTCGATCGAGCTCGCGGGACCGGTCGAGCGGATCCGGTCCGACTTCGTGAACGGCATCAAGCGCATGCCGGTCCGCATCGTCGCCGCGTAGGGCTCGCCATCTGGGCCGATGTGGCGATCGACCTAGTCCATCCGAGGGGTGTTCCTTTCACCCATTCGACGGCTGCGCCATCCAATCGGGGGACCTAGCATCGAGGGGTCATGGATGAGCGCAACCCCTCAGAGAGATCCGACGCCAGCGGCGACGCTCCCGAGCAGTATCGCCCCACGGACCGGCTCGTCGCGCGCCTCGCCGAGCTCAGGAGCCAGTTGGAGGTCCTCGCTCCGCAGGACCAGGAAAAGGGACGCGAGGCGATCGAACGGATCCGGCAGGCGCAGGAGCGGATCGAGGCGCTCGAGGAGATGCTCGGCAAGGCTCGAGATCTCGAGCACGAGCTCACGGCGAAAGCGGTACGGGACCGCGCACAGATCTTCCGATACGAGGCCGAGATCTCGGAACTCAGCGCGATCTCCGCACGCGTGTCGAACGCCGAGGAAGCGCGCCGGCATGCGGAAGCCGTCGCCGCGGAGAGCGAGCGAGCGTTGGCCTTGGCCGTCGCCCAGGTGGAAGCGCAGCGCGCGGAGATCGTCCAGCTCCGGTCGCGGAACACCGAGCTCGAGGCCGACCTCGTCGCCGTCACGGAGAAGATCGCCGCGGCGGCGGTCGCTCGCGCCGAGGCGGTCCGTCTGAAGGCAGAGCGAGACGAAGCGCGAGAGCGGGCGCAGGTCGAGCGGGGTCTCGCCGCCCAGGACCGACGCCGCGCCGCCGAGGCAGGCCTCCGCGCCGCCGAACTGCAACATCAGCTCCGAGAGGCCGAGCGCCGGATGGTCCAGGTCTCCAACATCACGCACCGGGAGAGCGTGGCGGTCCCGGAAGACGCAGACGCGGAGGAGGTCGCCGAGATCCCGCCGCCGTGGATCGAGCTCCAGCGTGCCAGCTCCGAGGCGGCATCGAACGGGCCGCACACCGCTGCCGTTCCGGACGCCGTGGAGCCGGCGAGCGCGCAGGACGAAAAGCCAACGGTCGTGAAGGTCGGTGACGCCGAGCCGGCAGTTGCCGAGCCGGATGTCGCCGAGCCGGATGAGGTCGCTGCGGTCGAAGAGCCCAGCGGAGCGGCTGCTCCCTCCACACCCTCCGGGCCCGTGGCGATGCCGACGCCCCGGTCGTCGGCCCCCGAGCCAGGATCGGCCTCGCCGGCCGCGAAGATGCCCGCTCCGCCGAAACCGTGGGCCGATCGTGCCAGTGCGGCATCCACGGCGGCTCCCTGGGAGGCGGTCGCCGCCAAGGGGTCCGAGGGCATCAGGCCCACGACCGAAGGGGTGGGGTACGAGCCGAAGGTCACGGAAAGCGATGCACCGGCGGATGCACGCGACGTCGAGACCATCCCACCCACCACGGACGTGATCGACCTGACCGCAGCGGACCAGACCTCGATCGACGACCTCGACGAGGACGAGGCAGACGAGGATACGGGGGCCGACTCCGGATCGACGAGCGGTGGAGGCTGGGCCGCTCCCAACGAGAAGATCTGGCAGCTCCTCCGCGGACGACGCCGGGACTGACGTCGCTCCGACTACGGGGAGGCGACTCCGGACCTCGTATCCACCCCCGCGAGGAGCTCTCGCAGCATCGCTGCGAGGCGGTCCTGGTCCGCGCCGGGTAGGACCGATGCGACGTGCGCTTCCTCCGCGTTGAACCGGGGGAAGAGCTCCTCGATCGTTCGACGACCGCTCGGAGTGAGCGAGACCAAGACGACCCGCCCGTCCTCCGCCGCCTTCTTCCGACGCACGAACCGGCGGCGCTGAAGCGTCGAGAGGACGCCGCTTGCCGTCGGACGGCTGATACCGACCGCCGACGCGAAGTCCCTCGACTCCATCTCGCCCCAGATCCAGAGCACCCACAGGGCCGTGAACGCGGTCCAGGAGAGCCGGTCCGGCGCGAGCACGGTGGCCTCGAGGTGCCGCCGGAGCGCCGTCGAGCTCCGGAACACGTTCGAGATCGCCCACATCGCGCGGAAGTCGAGTGGGAGGTGCCCGAGCTCCGCGAGGATCTTGCGCTCGGCCGGCAGGAGCGCCTCGTCGTTCACCGACCCTCCTTCGCGATCCTCTCCCCCAGCTCGGCGGCCACGTCGAGGATCGCCATCACGTCGTCGTCGGTCGTCCGGTAGTTCACGAAGCAGGGACGCAGCCACACCTCGCCCCCGATCAGGGCGGAGGCGAGGTAGACGCGACCATCGGCCTGGATCGCCTCCGCGAGGGCCTGGTTGTGGGCATCGAGGTCAGCCACACCCGCGGGCACGTGGCGGATCGGGACGATCGAGAGGTGGGGCGGCGCGTCGAACGTCTCGAAGTCCGGTCGCTCGGCGGCGGAGCGATGGAGGAGCTGCGCCTCGGCGAGGTTGCGGCCGATCGCCTCGCGGAACTGCGCCGCTCCGTGGGCCCGGAACGCGAGCCAGAGCTTGAGCGCCCGCAACGGACGTGAGTACTCCAGGGTGATGTCCGCGGCGTGCAGCTCGTGCTGCTGGTGCGGCAGGTAGCCCTGCTCGTGGGCGAACGTCTGCGACAGCGCGTCACGTTCGCGAACGAGCGCCACGCTGCACGCCTTCGGGACGTAGAGCCATTTGTGTGCGTCGACGCTCACGGAATCGGCGCGCTCCACACCGGCGAAACGATCGGGCACCACCGAGGCGGCGGGGAGGCCATACGCACCGTCGACGTGGAACCAGATCCCACGCGTCTCACAGATCTCGGCGATCGACGCGAGCGGGTCGATCGCGCCGGTCAGCGTCGTCCCGGCGGTCGCGACGACGGCGACCGGGGTCACGCCGTCGGCGACGTCCCGATCGATCGCCTCCGCCAGCAGTTCGGGTCGCATCCGATGCTCGTCGTCGATCGGGACGTCGCGGAGTCGGTCGCTCCCGATCCCGAGCAGCTCGACCGCGCGGGTGATCGAGTAGTGCACCTCGGCCGATGCGTAGACGGCGGGACGGAGACCGCCGAGTCCGGCCGCGCGGGAGCCGGGCAACGCCCGCTCGCGTGCCGCCGCGAGCGCCGTCATGTTCGAGATCGTGCCGCCACTCGTGAACGCGCCGTTCGTCGCCGGGTAGCCGATGAACTCGCCGACCCATCGGACGGCCTGCTGCTCGAGAACCGTGGCCGCCCTGGCGTCGACCGCCAGGTTCATGTCGTAGGTCGCCGCCAGGAGGTCGCCGAGGGCGCCGATCTCGAGGCCGGAGGAGCCGATGAAGGCGAAGTACCGGGGCCGCGGCTGCGCGATGGACTCGTCCATCGCTCGTGCCGGCGTCGTCCAGCGCTTCGTGGACGCTCACCGGCTCGTGTGGGAGCCCCGCCTGGAGGATCGCCCGGAGCCGCTCGTCGAGCGGCGGTTCCTCCGGCCGAGGCCTGTCGAAGCTCCGCCAGGCCTCGGCCACCAGCTTCGCCACGTGCTCGAGCGCCTCCTCGCGAGGCGCGTCGAGCCGCAGCGGTCGGTCAGGGTCGGTCATCTCCTGCGCGTCGGGCCCTTCAGCCCTCCTCACCCGTCGACAGGTCCGCGAGCGCCCTGCGAGCGGGCTCGCGTCCCTTCACCGCGAGCGTGACGAGCAGACCGAGGACGCCCCACACCGCCGCCCAGAGCCAGACGACGTCGAACGGCGCGGGCACCTTGTAGATCGCCCCGAAGATGGCTCCTACCGCGACCGCGAGGCCGAGGAGACCCGCGATCACCACGCCCACACGGTTCGGGTGGTCGCTCAGGCCCGCGAACGCGCCGATGGCGAGGAAGCCGTACACGACCATGATCAGGAACGCCCCGAGGGTCGAGATCCATTGGAACACCCCGAGCTCGTGCGGGACCGGAACCAGCACACCGTTCGCGAACAACCCCTCGAACGCGAACGTGGCGAGCACCCAGGCGGCGGAGACGACCGCGACGACGAGCGCCGCACCGATCGGGTTGCCGCCGCTCGTCGTCTTCGCCGCGCCCCCGGGGATCTTGCGGTCGCGCGCGAGCGCGAAGAGTCCTCGCGTGGAGGCAGTGGCGGCGCCAAGGCCGACCGCCATCACGTCCAGCAGGACGACCAGCTGGAGCAGGTCGAGCATGAAGTCCGAGCCATAGAAGTCCGGGGAACCCAGCGCGAATAGCGGGCCAGAGGCGATCGCCGGGTCGAGCAAGACCGACATGTCGAAGCCGAACCCCGCGACGTAGGCGTACGCCACGATCACATAGAAGACCGAGACGATCAGGACCGAAAGGGTCACCGCTCTCGGGATCGCCCGCTTCGGCCGCTCGGTTTCCTCTGCGAGGTTCGCCGCCGATTCGAAGCCGACGAAGATCAGCACGCCATACAGCACGCCGAACAGGATGCCGGTGTAGCTGGGCGCCTCGGCGGGGTTGAACGCGCTGAGGCTGTTCTCCGGCGCATCGATGATCACGCTCACGAGGAACGCCAGCACGACGGCGGCCGACACGAGCGCCAGCACGAGCTGGAGGCGGGTCGAGATCTGCACGCCAGCCGCCAGGATCAGGAACACGAGTGCGACGAAGATCAACGACCACGCCCACGAGGGCATGATCGGGTCGATCCCGTACGCGGGAAGCACGTTGTCGCGGAGGAACCACCCGACCAGGACGGCGATCGCCGAGGAGAGCAGCAGCGTGCCGCCGTAGTAGACCCACCCGGCCCAGCCACCCACCCGTGAGCCGAGCCCCATCGTCACGTAGTCGTAGAGCGACCCCGCGGCGTGCACGCGTTTCGCGTACTGCGCCACGATCCACCCGAGCGCGAGGACGCCGATCGCCGCCAGGACCACCGCGAACGGCGTCGCGATGCCCGCCCCTTCACCGGAGAATCCGAACCCGGCGATCAACGGGATGAGGAACGCCGCCGAGAACACTGGGCCGATCAGACCGACCGATTGGGCGATGACGTCGACGAGCTTGAGGCGACGCCTCCCCAGGCGTTCGTACCCGGACCCGTCCGTCATGTTGTCCATCTCCGTTGCCACGCAACTCCCCCTCTCGTCCCAGACCCTGGCGCGAACCCTATGCCGCTTCCGTCGAGCCGGTCCAACCGGTCGCCGGGCGTTCGAACCACACATGCACCTGCCCGGTCCCGACCGAAGCCTCGTACTCGCTGAACAGCTCGCCCGGCGCCGTGCACGTCGCTCCCCCGAGCGCGCCGGCCATGATCAGGTAATGCCCGAACTTGCCCTCCGGGCCGACCTTCTTGTATTCGGGCACCCAATCGATCACCGCGGCGTGATCCCCCCTCTGCAGGAGGTCGAGGACGTGCAGGTCCGCCTCGCGCGCCTCCGGCGTGATGATGTTCTTCATGGGATCGGAGCTCTCGCGGCCCCGGAGCTCGCGGAACGGCAGGAAGCGGTGGGACAATCCGCCGCTCGCCAGCAGCACCACCTTGCGATCGAGCGAGAGGACCGCCTCACCGATGAGCTCCCCGAGGAGCAGGAAGTCTTCGGTGGTCCCGCACTGGTTGATGCCGACGCTCACCCAGTTCTCCGGTCCCTCGTTCAGGTAGGACCAGATGTTCACCGTGCCGTAGAAGATCGGGAGGTACGGATCGTCGGAGGCGAGCACCCAGGTATCGTCGCGCCCCTCGGCCTGCTGGGAGACGGCGAACGCGAGCTCGGGATCGCCCGGCATGTCGTAGGGGATCTGCCGCATCCCGCGTGGCAGCTCGTGCGATGTGAAGATGCCCTCGCGCTTCTCGTGCCCCGTGATGATGTGCTCGAACGTCACCTCCCAGTGGGTGTCCATCACGATGAACGTGTCGGCCCCGACGCGATCGAGGACCTCGGACCGGAGCCGCCGCAGCCCTGGGACGAGCGTGATCTCCTTCCCGTCGTTGATCTCGAGCCGGGTTTCCTCCGGCAACATGATCGTGGGGACGTGCGAGACGATCCCCGCGCCGACGATCTCTCCCATGGTCGGTGCTCCTCTCAGGTCTTGGTCATTCCCAGGGTGCCGTGACGACGTTCTTCACGTCCGCGTAGAAGTCGAAGCTCCAGAAACCGCCCTCGCGGCCGATCCCGCTGTTCCGCGACCCACCGAACGGGACGCGGAGGTCGCGCACGTAGAAGCAGTTGACCCACACGGTCCCGGCCACGAGCGCCGCGGAGACGCGATCCGCCTTCTCCTGGTCGCCGCTGTAGACGATCGCCGAGAGGCCATACGTGGTGTCGTTCGCCTTCGCGATGCCGTCCTCCTCGCCGGAGAAGCGCTGCAGCGTCAGCACCGGCCCGAAGACCTCGTGTTGGAGGATCTCGGACCCCGACGGCGGCTCGAGGAACACCGTCGGCCGGTAGTACAGGCCTCCCAGCTCCTCGTTCGGTCCGCCACCGAACACGACCTCGATGCCGTCGGCCTCCGCGCGCTGCACGTAGCCATCGACGCGCTCGAAGTGCTCCCGCGTGATGAGCGGGCCGATGTCGGACGTCTCCTCGCGCGGGTCGCCCTGGCGGATCGCCGCGGACGCCTCGGTGAATCGTGCGAGGAACTCATCGAAGATCGCGTTCTCGACGAGCAGCCGTGTGCCCGCAAGGCAGACCTGCCCGGCGTTGTCGAACTGGTTCACGGCTTGCTTCACCGCGGCGTCCAGATCCGTGTCCGCGAAGACAAGGAACGGCGCCTTGCCCCCGAGCTCGAGTGACACCGGCGTCAGGTTCGCGCCCGCGGAGGCCGCGACGAGCCGGCCGGTCGCCACCGATCCCGTGAACGCGACGCGACCGACGTCGGGATGGGCGACCAGGGCCGCTCCCGCCTCCTCCCCGATCCCCTGGACGACGTTGAATGCCCCGTCCGGCATCCCGGCGTCGCGCGTGATGTCGGCGAGCAGCGAGGCCGTCAGCGGGGCCCACTCGGGCGGCTTCGCGATCACGGCGTCACCTGCGGCGAGCGCGGGGGCGATGCGCCACGTGGCGAGCATCAGGGGGGCGTTCCACGGCGTGATGACCACAGCGACGCCGGCCGGGTCCCAGTTCACGTGATTGGTGTGACCGCGCGTGTCGAAGTCCTCGAGCTCGTCGAGCTTGTCGAGATGGTCCGCGAAGAAATGGAAGTTGTAGCCGGCCCGCGGGATGACGGAGTTCGTCATCGAGCGGAGCAGCGAGCCGTTGTCGCGGGTCTCGACCTTGGCGATCTCCGGCGCCCGCTCCTCGATCAGCTCGCCGACACGGTGGAGGATCTCGGCGCGCTCCTTGAGCGACATCGAGCCCCAGGTCTCGAAACCCTTCTCGGCGGCGTCGACCGCGGCGTTCGCCTCGTCGACGCCGCCGCGGGCCACCTCCGCGATCGGCTCTTCGTCGATCGGCGAGACGTCGGTGAACGTGGAGCTGGAACCGACGCGTTGACCGCCGATCCAGTGGTCGGTCGAGACCTCGACGCCCTCGACCTCGACGCGCCCGCTCAGTGCCGGCCTCCCCGATACTCGTTCGTACCCGAACGGTATGGACGCTCAGCTCTCGATGTCAAACTGCGCCGTGATCGGTTGGCCCGCGATGGGGCTTAACGGCATGGAGGAGGTCCTGGTCGTCCGCTCCTCCGAGTGACCCGATCAGCCGACGGTGACCGCGCCGCGCATGCCGAAGTCGTAGTGCCCTGGCAGGTGGCAGCCGAAGATCAGCGACCCTTTGACCTCCGGGAACGTGTAGGTCGTCACGACGGTCTCCCCCGCCGGCACCGAGACCTCTCCCGGGCGCGGGGCGTGGTGCGCCTCGGTTCCCTCTTCGTGGACGAGCTGCACGCGCTCGTCGCCGAGGATGAACTCGTGGTCGATCGGATCCGTATTCACGATCACGAATCGGACCGTCTCGCCGGGCTCGACCGCGAGATCGGCCGGATCGAACTTCGAGTAGTGGATCGTGATGTGGACCGTCCCGTTGGTTGCGCGGGCGGCGGCGCCGCGGGATGCCGCTGCCGCTCCGACGAGGAGCACCAGCGCCACCGCGGCCGCCGCCGCCCGCAGCTTCACCGACGGAACACCCTCGAGACGCTGCGCCTCGCGGCCGGATCCGTGATCGCCATCAGAACGAGGACCGCGGCGAGCGCGGCCATCACGGTCCAGACGACCGACCACGGCGCGGCACCCGTGGGAACGGGGTAACCGGCAGCCACGGGGCTCGGCCTCCCGTACCCGCTCGCGTCGATCGCCAGGTCGTGCTTCAGGTTGCCGGCCGTCTCGTTGATGCGGATGTAGGTGAGCCACATGTCGCTCTCGGGCAGCCACTTCATGCCGCGGTCGGATCGGAGGTCGGCGAGGAGGGTCGTCGACGCAGGCTCGCTCACCTCTTGGATCAGTCCGCGCTGACTCTGGTCGAAGCCCTTCGAGCGCTCGGCCTGGGGAAGTGTCTCCGGCCGCCGATCGGTCAGCAGGTAGACGTCCGCCTGCACGATCTCGGAGGCCTTGCGGCCGAGCGCCAGGATGCGGAGGGGCACCCACGGGCTGGGGGTGGGGATAACGATGTGGACCGGCGTGCCCTGCCCGGTCTGCACGCTGCGGTCCGCAGCGCGCTCCGCGTTGAAGCGAGCGGCCAGGAAGATCGGACTCCGCTCGGCGTAGAACGCGAGCACCTCGGGCGCATCCGGCGGGAGGAAGTAGCCGTGCTCGCGCGCCCAGTTCCCGACCTCGACCGCGCCGCCCTTCAGCACGGTGATGTCGAGGGCGTCGATCTTCTTGGTCATGATGACCTCGGCGCCGGCCGCGGAATCAGCGGCGGAGAACGCCAATGCGGTCCGCGCTTCGAACTGTGGCTGCGTCTCGAGGATCAAGCGCTGGAGGGTCCAGTCACCGCCTTTGATCACGTCGGTGGGGACGCCGGGCAGTGGGATGATCGACCCGACCTCCTGTCCCTCGCCGGCGAACTCGAACGAGGTCACGTAGTGCTCGATCCCGTCGTGGTAGGCCGCGAGCGTGGTCGTCTTCAGCAGGCTGACCGTGCCGTTCGGCGTGACCAGCCCGCCGCAGGCGAGGGCGCTCCCAGCCGCGACGGTGAGCAGGATCGTGGTGAGGATCGCGACAGCTGCGGCACGAGCGAACCGGTTCCGCATGGCGGACTCCTTTCGAGTGGGTCCGAAAGCCGTTGGACGCCCGGGGGACCGCGATGGGTTCCTCGGGATCGGGGCGTCCGCCAGAACCATGCCTCGGCCGGCACCGGCCGTGACGGCCGAGATCCCGCTAGGCGCCGAAGCGCTCGATGAGCTCGGGGGTCACGCGCTCGCGGAGCTTCGCGTTCACGCGCATCCGCTCGAGCCCCTGCTGGAGCATCAGGTGGTTCTGCGGGATGTCGTGCTCGCGGAAGAACGAGTCGACGTCCGCGACGGACTCCGGATCCGTGAGGTATCGGATCCTGAGACGAGTCCGATGATGTTGGACGATGCGAACCGATCCTGCATCGCATCCCAGTGCTCGGCGATGAAGCGCCACACCTTCGGCCCCTGGCCGCGGTTGGTGGTGGACCGAGCGAGCAGGTACGGCGCGTCCTGGGTCCGGATGTCGTCCGTCATGCTCGCGCCGAGGATCCGCTCGACCTCGGCGTCACCGGGGAAGCGCGACGTCGCGAAGAGGTATCGCTCCTCCTCCTGCGGCGTGGTGGCGCTGCGATAGCGCTCCCAGTACCGATCGAGGTCGTCCTTGGTGCCCTCCGCCGCCACCGCTTCTACGGCGGCCTGCAGCAACTGCGGATCGCCCTGGCCCTCGAGCTCCAGCTCCCGGCACTGCGCGAGCGTCTCCGGGTCGGCTCCCAAGATCGCGAGGGATTGCACGAGCTGCCCGCGGAGGGCACGGGTCAGGTCGGTCTCGTCGGGCGATGCGTCCCAGCCGAGTCGGGCGAGCGCCGGCCTGAGGAGCTCGCGCACGAACGCACGCAGCCGCTCGCGCCGCTCGCCGTCCACGAACCGGTCCAGCCAACCCAGCCCGCCGAGGATCGACTGCCACACACGGAGATCCGTCTCGTCCGAGAACCCCTGCACGAGGTCGACGTACGAACCGGCGGAAGCCTGCCCCGCGACGACGGCCGCCCACGCATCGTCCACCAGGCTGTAGCGCTCGATCGGCGACAGCACGTCCATCGCCCTGTCCACCACCCGCGAGCGCAGATCGTCGTCGTACCAGACGCGGACGAAGCTCGCCGAACCCGCGTTCGCCACCACGACCGCATCGGGTGCGAGCAGCCCGATCTCCGCGCCGTCGCCCTCGATCAGGATCTGGTCGACCTGTTCCTGCTCGCCGCTCACCTGTCGAACCGTCAACGGCACCGGCCACGTCGTGTCGTCGTCGTCCCGGGACGGGAGGAAGCGTCGTTGCGAGAAGCGCACACGGTCGCCCTCGAGGCTCACCGAGATCGCCGGGTAGCCCGGCTGGAAGATCCAGGCATCCATCGTCCGGCGGACCGGCTCCCCCGTCTCCTCCTCGAGGGCGTCCCACAGGTCATGCGTCTCCGTGTTCCCATAAGCGTGCTCGCCGAGGTACCGACGGATCCCGTCGCGGAACCGGTCTGCGCCGAGCCACTGCTCGAGCATCCGCAACACGGCGCCACCCTTGACGTAGGTGAGGGTGTCGAACATGCCGCTCGCGTCGTCGGGTGAACGGACCTCGTATTCGATCGGGCGGGTCGTCTCGAGCGCGTCGACCTCGAACGCGTTCGACCGGTCGCGCGTGAACGTGTTCCAGATCTCCCAATCCGGGCGGAAGTCGTCGACCGCGAGCATCGACATGAACGTGGCGAACGCCTCGTTCAGCCAGATCCCGTTCCACCAGCGCATCGTCACGAGGTCGCCGAACCACATATGGGCGAGCTCGTGAGCCACGGTCTCCGCGACGCCGAGCTGCTCCTCTTGGGTCGACCGCGCCGGGTCGATCAGCAGCACCTGCTCCCGGTACGTCACGCACCCGACGTTCTCCATCGCGCCCTGCGCGAAATCCGGGAGCGCGATGTTGTCGAGCTTGGCCTCCGGATACGGGATGCCGTAGTAGTCCGCGAACCAGTTGAGGGAGTGGACGCTCGAATCGACCGCGAAGCCCGTGAGCGCACCCTTGCCGGGCACGTGGACGATCCGCACCGGCACGCCGCCGGCGTCGGCGGGATCGGTGAGCTCCAGCGGACCGACGACCCAAGCGGCCAGGTACGTCGACATCTTCATCGTGTCGGCGAAGCGGATCCGCATCCGTCCGTCGCCGAGAGCCTCCCGTTCCAGCTCCGGGCCGTTCGAGACGGCGGTCAGCCCTTCCTTCACGACGAGCGTGGTCGCGAAGACGGCCTTGAGGTCCGGCTCGTCCCAGCACGGGAACGCACGCCGCGCGTCCGTCGCCTCGAAGTGCGTGGTCCCGACCACCTGCGTGCGGCCATCCCCGTCGGTGTACGTGCTCCGGTAGAAACCGGTGAGCCGCGGGTTCAGCTCGCCCGCGAACCCGAGCCGGAGCGTCCAGTCCCCGGGCTCCGCCGCTTCGGCGAGGTCGATGGTCGCTCGCTCGGCGTCGTCATCGGTGAGGATCTTGGCGACCTCCACCGAGCGGCCGCCGTCCGCGGCGGTGAGCGTGGCCCCATCGAGCCGCAGCTCGTTGGCGTTCAGGACGATCTCGGTGACCGGCTCGAGGACCGTGAGCGAGACGTCGACGCTCCCGCGGAACGTCCCGGCGTCGAGGTCGGGCTCCAGCGTCAGGTCGTAACGCGAGGGAACGACCGTCCGGGGCAGCCGGTATCGCTCTTCGGACTCCTCCATCAGTCGTTCACGTACGTCAGCCAGTGGACGTACTTCTCGTTCTCACCCTTGGTGGCTGCGAAGAACGCGCCCTGTAGCTCTTTGGTCACGGGACCCCGGTGGCCTTCGCCCACCACGCGGTCGTCGACCTCTCGGATCGGCGTGAGCTCCGCGGCCGTGCCGGTGAAGAAGCATTCGTCGGCGTTGTAGAGATCCGTGCGAACGAGGTTCTCCTCGCGGACCTCGTAGCCGAGATCGCGCGCGAGCGTGATCGCGGAGCCTCGCGTGATGCCGTCCAGGCACCCGGCCGAGATCGGCGGCGTGGTGAGCACCCCATCCCGCACCACGAACACGTTCTCGCCGGAGCCGTCCGTGACGAAGCCGGCCTCGTTCAGCATGATCGCCTCGTCGTAGCCGGCCTTCAGGCTCTCGACCTTGGCGAGGACGGAGTTGATGTACTGACCGGTGGCCTTCGCCGCGGCCGGCAGCGAGTTCTGCGAGTTGCGACGCCAGCTGCTGATCTTGATGCGCACGCCTTCCTCGAGGGCGTCCTCGCCGAGGTAGGCACCCCACGGCCACACGGCGATCACGACGTTCACCGGGGCCTGCAGCGGGTTCACGCCCATCTCGCCGTAGCCACGGAGCACCAACGGCCGGATGTAGCACGCGTTCAGCTCGTTCGCACGGATCACGTCCTTGGTGGCCTGGGTGATCGCCTCGCGCGAGTAGGGGATGTCGGTGTGATAGAGCTTCGCCGAGCGGAACAGCCGCTTCAGGTGCTCGTCCAGATGCCACACGGCGGCGCCCCGGGCCGTCTCGTAGGCCCGGATCCCCTCGAACACGCCGCTGCCGTAGTGCACGGCATGCGAGAGCACGTGCACCTGAGCGTCCTGCCACGGCACCAGTTCGCCGTCCATCCAGATCTTCTCGACCTGCGTGATCGGCACCCGAGTCCTCCTTGACGACGTTCGGCGGCCTTTCAGGATACCCGGCGCCGTTCAGTGAAGGTCGAACGCGTGCCACTCGATCGCGACGTCACGGCCTCCGGGCGGATCCAGTGATCCCCAGCGTTCCACGGCCCACATTCGGAGCTCGGCGACCGCCTCCAGTCGCTCCCCCTCATCGACCTCCCACGTCCACGAGTGCATGCCGGCGGCCATCTGATCGAGGAACTCTGCCATCGTCTGCGCCACCTGTGAGGTGATCGCTGGGAGCGCCCGAGCCTCAGCCGCGTGGGTCCGGAACGCCTTCACGATCGCGCTGGTCTCCCACGAATCGAGCGCGTCGGCGAAGGACGGGCGGCCGACCCGGTCCATGAATCGGTCGGTCAGCTCGTGCCACGGCGCGGGGACCTGACCGCTCGAGACCAGCACCAGCCCGCCCGGTGCCACGACGCGGACGAGCTCGGCCACGACCTGCCGCCACGCCGGCACCAGGTGCAAGACGTGACGGACCACGGCCGCGCCGAAGCGACCATCGGCGAAGGGCAGCGTCGTGGCGTCCCCGACGACGAGCGGGAACGGTGGTCGCCCACACGCCTTCTCGACGAGCTTGGCGAGCATCGGCGCGGACAGATCGAGGCCGACGAGCGGCACACCCGCCGCCGCGAGCGGCAGGGCGACGAGCCCCGTACCCACGCCGATCTCGAGGGTTCGACCGCGACCCCGGAGCTCGCTCGAGAGGAGCTCGGTCATCTCCCTCGAAGCTTCCTCAGACAGGCCCCGTGTTCGGTCGTAGTACTCGACCGCCCGATCGAAGCGCATCGACCCGCTCACGACTTCGGGATCTCCTTCGTCGGGTCGACGAACGGGAGCGCCGCGACGGTCGCATCCCGCTGCCCGTCGCGAGCGTCCAGAGCGAGCGGCGTGCCGACCGCCATGTGCGTTGCCGGAACCCAGGCGTAGCCGATGTTGCGCTCCAAGCGAGGCGACCAGGCGCCGGCGGTGACACGGCCGATCCGGTCCCCTCCCTGCTCGTGGACCGGCCAGAAGTCGTTCAGGGCGCCCTCGTCGTTCATCGGCGCGCCCTCGATATCGATCCCGACGAGCTTCCGATCCACCCCATCATCGGCGATCCGGCGGAGCGCCTCTTTCCCGATGAAGTCGGCTTCCTGGTCCTCGACGAGCCGCTCGAGCCCGGAGACGTGGAACGGCGTGTCCTCCGTGCGCATGTCGGAGCCGTAGTTGAAGATGCCTGCCTCGATCCGCCGCGCCTCCGAAGGAGCGATCGCGCGGATCGCGTACGGCGCGCCGGCCTCCTCCACGAGGCGCCAGAGCTCGTCGCCGCGTGACGCGTCACGGAGGTAGAGCTCGTAGCCGACCTCTCCCGTCCACCCCGTCCGGGAGACGACGAGAGGGATGCCGTCGATCTCGGCCTCGGCGCACCGGTAGTAGCGGAGCGCGGCGACCTCGTCGCCCACGAGATCGCGCACGACGTCCCTCGATCGCGGACCCTGGACCTGCATCGGCGAGACGTCCGCCTCGAGCACCGTGACGTCCATCCCGGCGAGAGCGGCCACACCCTTGACGTACAGGAGCGCATCGGAGTCCGCGAGCGCGAGCCAGAACCGGTCCTCGGCGATGCGGAGCAGGACCGGATCGTTCACGATGCCGCCGTCGCGATCCGTGATGAGGACGTACTTGCACTGCCCCACCTCGCACGCGGTGAGGTCCCGGCACGTGAGGAGGTTCGTGAACGGGAACGCGTCGGGCCCCGAGATCTCGACGCACCGCTCGACCGAGACGTCCCACATCGTCACGTCGCGAAGGAGCGCCCAGTATTCGGTCACCGGGTCGTCGTAGAGCGTCGGGAGCAGCATGTGGTTGTACAGCCCCCAGCTCGCGCACCCGGCGCGTTTGGTGGCTTCGAAATACGGGGACTTCCGGTACCAGGGCTGGATGTAGAACGTGAACGTCTCCGGCATCGATGCTCCTCGTGAAGGGTCCGCCGGAGCCTACGATGCGACGGACGTCAAGGACGTGACGCGTCGGTCCGATGGGGGAATCGGAGGTCTATGCCCCGTGACGCCCATGAGCGCGAAGAGGTCGGAGAACGACCCGGCGACCGATCCCGAGGTCGAACCGCCGTACCGATCCCTGGTCGAGCGCGTCCCCGCGATCGTCTATGTGGACCCCGCCGGCCCGGAACCGACCGCTCCTTCCTACGTGAGCCCGTTCATCGAGACGATGCTCGGATACCCGCCGGAGGTCGCGACGGGCGACGGGGGGTGGTGGGCGAGCGCCCTGCATCCCGACGACCGCGAGCGCGTCCTCGCGGAATGGTCCCGCAGCGACGCGTCGGGCGAACCGTACTGCGGCGAGTATCGCCTGCTCGCAGCGGACGGACGCATCGTCTGGATCCGCGACGAGGCCGTGCTCCTGCGCGACCAGGAGGGGACGCCGGAGCACTGGCAGGGCGTGATGATGGACATCTCCGAAGCCAAGGCCGCCACGGAGGATCTCATCCGGGCGCTCGATCTCGAACGACGGGCGGCGGACAACAACCGCCGGGCCGACGAGATCAAGACGACGTTCCTCACCGCGGTCTCGCACGACATCCGGACCCCGTTGTCGGCGATCCTCGGCAGCGCGCTCACCCTCGAGGAGGGCGACCGGCTCGGCATCACCGAGGAGGAACGCAAGCAGCTGATCCACAGCCTCGCGGCGAAGGCGCGCCGACTCAACACCATCGTCACGGACCTGCTCGACACGGAGCGGCTCGCCCGGGGCGTGGTCGAGCCCAAGCTGCAGGAGATCGCCGTCGGCAGGCTCATCTCCCTGCTCGTCTGGGACTCCGAGGCGATGGCGGGGCGCCAGGTCCACGTCGACACGCGATCGGTGAGCGCCTGGGTCGATCCGCAGATGATCTCCCGGATCGTCGAGAACCTGCTGATGAATGCGGCACGCCACACACCGTCCGAGTGTCAGGTCTGGGTCAAGGTGCTCCCCGAGGGCGACCACGTCCTGATCGAGGTGGAGGACGACGGCCCGGGGATCCCCGAGGAGCATCGGGAGTCGATCTTCGAGCCCTTCGAGCACGGGCCCATGACCTCCGTGCACAACCCGGGGGTGGGCATCGGGCTCTCGCTCGTCGCCAGGTTCGCCGAACTCCACGGCGGTCGCGTGTGGGTCCAGGATCGCGAGGGTGGCGGCGCCTCCTTCCGGGTCCTGATCCCGAGAGGCGATCCCGAGGTCGTGCCCGAGAGCGCGGAACCGGGCGAACGCCCCTGAGGTGGGGCGGGGGATGCCCCATGGGCCCAACGTGCCGGGCTCGGAAGGGCCATTCACGTGCGGGCGGGGGAGCGCCGATGCTTCCTACGGACCCGGAACAACACACAACGAGCGACCGATGACGACCCCGACGCCGCTGAATGCGCGCGACTTCCCGATCCAGGACCTGAGCTTCCAAGACGTGCTCGGGTCCATGCCCGGCGTGGCCTACGTCGAGGCCGAAGGGCCAACGGGGATGACGGCGTACATGAGCCCGCGGATCGAGGCGCTCACGGGCTATCCGCCGGAGCGCTTCACCGAGTCTCGCGCGTTCTGGTACTCCCTCGTCCATCCGGACGATCGCGAACGGGTGGAGCTCTCCGACGTTGCGGCGGACGCGGACGCCGAACCGTATCTGGAGGAGTACCGCCTGGTCGTCGCGAGCGGACGCGTGATCTGGGTCCGGGACGAGGCCGTGCACGTCGGCGCGTCCGGGGGAAGGGCGGCGCACTGGATCGGCCTGATCGTGGACATCACCAAGGAGAAGGAGGCCGAGGCACGCGCCGCGGAGGTCGAGCACCGCTACCGGACCCTGGTCGAGCAGCTCCCGATCGTCACGTACATCGACGCGCCCGACGCGAGCCTCGAGAACCTCTTCGTGAGTCCGCAGGTCAACGACCTCCTCGGGAGGCCCTCGGGCTCGACGGGCGAGGAGTGGGCGGAACGGGTCCATCCGGACGATCGCGAGCGCGCTCACGGCGAGACCGTCGAGGGCGTTCGATCCGGCGACCCGTTCACGCTCGAGTACCGCATGGTGAGGGACGACGGACGGGTGATCTGGGTACGCGACTCCGCAACCACCGTGCGCAACGACGCAGGGGAACCCGCATACGTCCTCGGGTTCTTCTTCGACATCACGAAGCGGAAGGAAGCCGAGCTGCAGCTCGAGGAGCTGGAGCGGCGCTACCGCAACCTGGTGGAGCAGCTCCCGGCCGTGACGTATATGGACACGGCCGACGGCGATCTGACCTCGATCTACGTGAGCCCGCAGGTCGAGAGCGTGCTGGGGCTCTCCGCGGATGCATTCGTCAGCGACGACGCGTGGGCCGGGCACCTGCATCCCGAGGATCGTGACGAGGCGGTGCGAGGGATCCGCGAGGCGATCCAACGAGCGGAGCCGTTCACGCTCGAATACCGCATGATCCGGCCCGACGGCAGCATCGTGTGGATCCGTGACCAGGGCACGGTCGTCAAGGACGAGGACGGCCATCCCGCATACGTCCAGGGACTCTACGTCGACATCTCGGAGCAGAAGCGCCTCGAGTCCGAGCTCCGGTCCGAGGCCGTGAAGTTCAAGTCGCTGGCCGAGCAGATCCCCGCCGTCGTCTACATCGAGGGAGAGGGAGGTTCTGGCGACAGCCCGGCCTACATCAGCCCGAAGTATCAGGAGCTCTTCGGGTACACACCGGAGGAACGGCAGGCGCGTCCCAACCTCTGGCGCGAGCTGCTCCATCCGGAGGATCGAGACCGGGTGCTCCTGGCCGAGCAGCAGGCGGACGACGAGCACCCGTTCAGCCAGGACTATCGGATGGTCGCGCGCGACGGACGACTGGTCTGGGTCCACGACGAGACCGTGCCGGTCCGCGACGAGGCGGGTGAGCTGCTCTTCTACCAAGGTGTGATGTACGACGTCACCGAGCAGAAGCGGGCCGAGCGGGAGCTGGCGCAGGCCCTCGATATGGAGCGCAAGGCCGTGGAGCGACTGCGCGAGGCCGACGACATGAAGAACACGTTCCTCACCGCCGTCTCGCACGACCTCCGCACGCCGTTGTCGGCGATCCTCGGGAGCGCGATCACGCTGGAGAGTGCGGACGAGCTCGGGATCTCCCAGGAGGATCGCCGTCAGCTGGTCCGGAGCCTCGCCCGCAAGTCCCGTCGCCTGACGGCCATGGTCAACGACCTCCTCGACATGGATCGCCTCACTCGCGGCCTCGTCCAGCCGCGGCGCGAGCTGATGGATCTGGGAGCGCTCCTCGGCCGCACGGTCGCGGAGTCCGACGTCCTGGAGGAGCGGACGGTCCACGTGCAGACCGAGCCGATCGACGCATGGATCGACGAGTCGATGGTCGTGAGGATCGTGGAGAACCTCCTCGTCAACGCGATCAAGCACACTCCGCCGTCATCCGAGATCTGGGTCGGGGCGCGACGCGTGGACAAGGGCGTGATCGTGCGCGTAGACGACGACGGACCCGGCGTGGCCGAGGACGAGCGGGACCGCCTCTTCCAGCCGTTCGAACGCGGTGAGCGCTCCGCGCCCTCACCGGGCTTGGGCGTCGGACTTTCCCTCGTGGCGCGGTTCGCCGAGGCACACGGAGGTCGGGCCTGGGTGGAGGACCGGGAGGGCGGGGGCGCGTCGTTCCGCGTGCTGTTCCCCGACCCCGCGACCCGGCTGCCGAGCTCCTAGGTCCTCGCGGTCCGGTCGGAGACGAAGCGCTCCGCCGGCTCGAACACGAACGCCTCGTCGGCCCGATGACGCGGCAGGCCGGGATGGAGGAGCGGCCCCGCCATCACGAGCCCCGCCCCCACGGTCATGAGACCGCCCAGGTAGTACGCGGCGCGAGGCCCGAGCCAGTCGACGATCGGCCCTCCGGCGGTGAGCGAGATCGCGAGGGCGATGAGGGTCGCGGCTTCCACCGCGCCCGCCACCCGGCTCCGAACATCGTCGGGGGTCCTCCGCTGGAGCAGCCCCTGTTCCGAGACGCTCGCGAACCCCTCGAAGATGCCCTCCGTCACCATCAGGCCGAGCGCCAAGATCCACACCGGCGACCATCCGATCGCGACCATGACGAGACCGCCGAGGAGGACGGAGACCAGGAGGGTCCTCGGCTCACGGTCGGCCGTGAGCCATCGCGCCGCGAACAGGGCGCCCAGGGCCGCTCCCCCTCCCCACAAAGCCGAGATCAAGCCGTAGCCGAACGCGCCCTGCCCGAACCCGAGCGCGTAGGGGAGCTCGGCCACGAGGATCAATCCGACGCCGAGCAGGAGCACGGACCAGCCGATCAGTATCGCGCGAAGCACGCGGTCGCTCATCGCGTACCGGAACCCCGCCCGGATCCCGGCGTGCTCGCTCTCCTCGCGCCGCTCGTCGTTGAACCGCCCGGGCGTGCTGCCGATCAGCCAGGCGGACGCGAGGAACGTCGCGGCGTTGATCCCGAACACGAAGGCGCCGGCGCCGAGAAGTCGATCCACCGATGGGGTCTCGCCCGCCAGCCAGACGATCAGCTGGGTCCCGAGGAGCGGACCGATGAAGCTCCCGAGGTGCCTCCCGATCGCCACCTGTCCGTTGGCCCACGGGAGGTCCTCCTCCTCGATCAGGTTCGGGATCGACGCTCCCGCCACAGCCCACACCGGCGACTCGAGCACCGCGGTGATCGCGGCCACCACGACGAGTTGACCAGGGGTTCTGGCGAAGGCGAGCGCGACGAACCCTCCGGCCGCGGCGAGATCGGAGATCACCAGCACCCGTCGGCGGTCGAACCGGTCCCCGAGCCAGCTCGCGAACGGCTGCACCACCCCCTGGAGGCCCATCGTGAGCAGAAGGGTGACCGAGAGCCAGACCGCAGATCCCCCGGTCAAGCGATAGACGATGTACGCCAGCGCCGCGAACGCGGCGCCGCTCCCTGTCAAGGAGATGCCACGCGCCCACGCGACCCGCCGCACCGCTGCGCGCCCTGTCCCCCCCGTCATCGAGGGCAAGAATCACACAGTCGCGCGGTCCGGGGTAGTCGGCTCGTGTACTACGGTCCCTGGGCCGGTCTCCCTACCGTGCCCTCCGTCGGACGTGAGGCGGATGAGGGGGAGGAGGACGAAGGTCGCGCCGACGGCGAAGACGCCGGCGATCACGTAGACCGTCTGTGCCTCGACGAGGCGGAGGACCGGCCCGGCGGCCAGGTAGGCGATGGCCAGTCCCAGGGACAGGACGGCCTCCAGGGCAGCCATCGTCCGGCTCCGGACCGCGTCGGGCGTGCGGCGCTGGATGATCCCGTTCTCGGCCACGATCGAGATCCCGTCCGACGTCCCCATCACGAGTAGGGATACGAGCACGAGGGGGAACAGCCCGAACAGGCCCACCCCGAACGCCGACACGGCCACCCCGGCAGCACCGAAGACCATCCACAGGGGCTCCGTGCGGGCGTTCATCCAGCGCCCGAACACGGTGCCGAGCACGGAGCCCGTCCCCCAGCACGCGATCAGCAGGCCGAAGCCCCATCCGCCCGTCCCGAAGGACTCCGCGAGCGGCGCGTCGGCCACCATCCCCATGCCCATCCCGAGAACGAAGACGAGCCACGCGAAGGCCATCCTTCGAAGGACCCGCTCACGCCACAGATAGGCGGCGCCCGCGAAGAGCCCCTCGTGCTCGGGTTCGGCGTCCGGCGACCGCTCCTCCTCGAAGCGACCCCGGACCGTCAGCGTGACGGCGAGGGAGATCAGGAAGGAGATCGCGTTCAACCCGAAGACGACCGCGCCGGCCATGTGCAGCCGGTCGGGCAGCGGTGTGTCCCCCGGCGCGAGGATCGCCACTAGACCGCCGCCGATCACCGGACCGACCGCGATCCCGGCATGCACGCCCATCGACACGAGGCTGTTCGCCCACGAGAGATCCTTCTCGGACTCGACGAGGTTCGGGATCGCCGCACGCGAGGCGGAGAAGAACGGCAGCTCGGCGATCGCGGAACCGAACGCGAGCGCGATCAGGAGGCCGGGGTCCTTCGCGAAGACCATCGCCGCGAAGAAGGCGGCCGAGATGGCCTCGGACCAGATCATGACCGTCCGACGGTTGTATCGGTCCCCCAGCGCCCCCGTGAAGGGACCGATGAGGCCGGCGACCCCGAACGTGAGCAGCAGCGAGAGCGCCTGCATGAACGGCGAGTGGGTTCGCTCCCACACCGTGTAGTTCAGCGCCGTGTACGCGGCGGCACCGCCCATGACCGAGATCAGACGGCCGAGGGCGAGACGCCGAACGTTGGACTTCGGTGAGCGGGTCATGGAGCGGTCTCCTTGCGGGGGTGGTACGGAGGGTCGACGAGGAACGGACTACGGGGCGCGACGCGTGAGACGCGTCAGAGGGCCCCGTGCACTGGTCGTTTCGTCGTGTACCGCTTCATGGTCGTTCCAGGGTAGCACGGGTGTCCACCCCGACGGCCGAGGTTCGGCAAGACCTTCGGTCAGGTGTCGAGGGTGACGGCGCGGATCGTGTGGGCGTCGATCGCCTCGGCCACGACGCGCAGCACGTCGGGCGGCACGGGCGAATCCACCGTGAGAGCCATCAAGGCGTCGCCCCCGGCAGCCTTCCGGCCCACCTCCATCGTGGCGATGTTGATGCCGTGCTCGCCGAGGATCGTGCCGACCTTCCCGATGATCCCGGGCCGGTCCTCGTACACGAAGAAGAGCATGTGCGGGGCGGGCTCGATCTCGACCTCGAAGTCCCAGACCTGGATCACGCGTTCGGCGTTCTTCTTGCCGAGCAGGGTGCCGCCGACCTCGATCTCGGATCCGGACTCCGTCTGGGCCCGCAGGGAGATCTGGCTCACGTAGTCCATCGACCCGGTCGAGCGCATCTCGCTCACCGTGAGCCCCCGGTCGCGCGCGAGCAACGGGGCGTTCACGAAGGACACGGGCTCGTTCACGGAGCGTCCGAGGATCCCCTTCAGGATCGCGAGCGTGAGCACCCGTGTGTCGTGCTCCGCCACGCGGCCCAGGTAGGACGCGACGATCGACCGAACCCCACCATCCGCCAAACCCGCGACCAACGATCCGAGGCGCTCGGCGAGACCGACGAACGGGCGGACGGCCTCGCTCACCTCGGCGCCGGCGGAGACGTTGACGGCGTAGGGCACGAACTGACCTTCGAGCGCGAGGCGAACCATCTCGGCGACCGTCGTGCCGGCCTTGTCCTGCGCCTCGATCGTCGATGCCCCGAGGTGCGGGGTGACGACCACCTGGTCCATCCCGAACAGCGGCGAGTCGGTGGCGGGCTCCACCGCGAAGACGTCGAGGGCGGCGCCCGCAAGACGGCCGTCCTCGAGCGCCTTCGCGAGCGCCTCCTCGTCGACGATGCCCCCGCGCGACGTGTTCACGAGCCGGGCGCCGTGCTTCACCATCGCGAGCTGGTGCTCCCCGATCAGTCCCAGGGTATCCGGGGAGCCCGGGAGGTGGATCGAGACGAAGTCGGACTGCACGAGGAGCGACTCGAGGGTGGGCATCACGTCCACCCCCAGCTCCTTCGCCCGGTCGCCCGAGACGTACGGGTCGAACGCGATCACCCGCATCCCGAAGGCCTGGGCGCGCGAGGCGACGAGCGTGCCGACCCGCCCGAGACCGATCAACCCGAGGGTCTTGCCCGCGAGCTCGACGCCCTGCCAGCGTTCGCGGTCCCAACGGCCCGCATGGAGCTCGTGGTCCGCCTGCGGGACGTTCCGAGCCTGCGCAAGCAGCAGCGCCATCGTGTGCTCCGCGGCGCTGATCGTGTTCGACTGCGGGGCGTTCACGATCATCACGCCGCGGCGCGTGGCGGCCTCGACGTCGACGTTGTCGACCCCGATGCCGGCGCGCGCCACCACCTTCAGGCGGGGCGCCGCATCGAGGACCTCGGCCGACACGCGGGTCGCGCTGCGGATCACGAGGGCGTCGAACGGCGCGATCGCGCCGGCGAGGTCCCCGTGCGCGAGGTCCTCGCGCACGTCGACCCGGAATCGTTCGCGGAGGAGCTCGAGGCCCGCCTCGGAAAGCTTCTCGGTGACGAGAACCCTCATCCCGGGACGGCGGCCTCCTGGAAGACCCCCTCCGCCGACGCCACGGCGGCGCCCCGCTTCACGGGATGGCCGAGGCGCTCGAGGGTCATCTCGAGGGCGGCGAGCCCTCGGATGATGTCGAGCTCGCTGAAGTAGCCGAAGTGCCCGATGCGGAACACCTTCCCCTTCAAGGGCCCCTGACCGGGGGCGAGGATGCAGCCGAAGTCGGAGCGGATCCGATCGCTGATCAGATCCGCATCGATCCCCTCGGGTGCGCTGATCGCCGTGACCGTCCAGTTCGCCTCGAGACCCTCGCCGAACAGGTCCAGACCGAGCGCTTTCACGCCCTCCTTGACCGCACGTGACAAGAGCTCGTGACGCCGGTACGCGGCGTCGACCCCGTCCTGGAAATACAGCTCGAGGGCGGCGTGGAGTCCCTGCATCACGCTGATCGCCGGCGTCCACGGGTTCTCCGGGTCGGCGAGCTCGGCGAACCGGCGATAGATCGACCAGTCGAAGTAGAACCGAGGCAGTAGGGCGCTCTCGTGCGCCTCCCAGGCACGCTCGCTGATCGCGACGAACGCGATCCCGGGGCTCGCCGACAGCGCCTTCTGCGAGCCGCCCACCGCCACGTCGATCCCCCAGTCGTCGAACGCGAAGGGCACCGCGCCCAGGCTGCTCACGACGTCGGCGACCACGAGCGCGCCGGCGTCGTTCGCGACCCGGGCGAGCTCCTCGACCGGCTGGATCACGCCCGTCGACGTCTCCGACTGGGTGAGGAGGATCGCCTTGGCGGGACGCTCGGCGAGCGCGTCCGCGACCCTCGACGGGTCGACCTTCGTGCCCCATCCGTGCTCGACCGTCCGGACGGTGAGACCCATCGCCGTGGCAAGGTTGCGCCAGCGCTCCGAGAAGAACCCGGCAAGGGGGACCAGCACCTCGTCGCCCGGAGAGAAGACGTTCTGGACGGCCGACTCGAGGCCTCCGGTGCCCGAGGAGGTCATCAAGAGGACGTCCGCCGTCTCCGTGCGGTAGAGCTCCTTCAAGCGCGCGGTCACGTCGCGCATCAAGCGACCGAAGCCGGGCCCCCGGTGGTACACGAGCGGGCTCCCTTGGGCGAGGAGCACTTCCGGCGGGATCGGGGTGGGTCCGGGCGCCAGGATGATCTCGGGCCTGTCCATGCGTGTCTCCTGTCGTGTCGGCGGGGCTTCTCTCGCCCGTCTGGGTGGAGGGGGCCGACACAGCCCCCGACGAGGCTCCGCCGGAGGCAGCGTAGCAAGCGGGTAGGTGAGGGCAAGGTTCCGACAGTCCGTTGAACCGGCAAGGAACCGCAGGTCCGTATCATCGTTCGGACGGGGCCCTGGCCGGGCCCCGAGGTGCGTCATGGCGACCCTTCGATTCCTGTTGAAGCGCTTCGCGGCTCAGCGGCTGCTGGGCCTCGCGGTCGTGGTCACGCTCGCCTTCTCGGTGGGGGTGCTCGTGGCCGGTCCGATCTATGCGGAGGCCGCACGAGAGGCGATCCTGTCGTCCGAACTCGCCGGCGCCGCACCCACCGTCAAGAACGCGCGGTTCCAGGTCTTCGGGGACGACTCGTTCGACTGGGGCGCCGCCGACGGGGTCATCACCGATCGGATCGACTCGCTGCCTCTGCTCGACACCGTGCGGCAGGGCCTGGGAACGGTCCGTCTCGGCTCGCCGGCCGGTCCGTCCGTCACGATCCTCGCGCGCGAGCGACTCGAGGAGCATCTGGATATCCGCGGAGAGCCACCGGGCGAGGGTGAGGTCGTGCTCCACTCCGGCGTGGCGCAGCTCCTCGGTGTCCGCACCGGCGAGCAGCTCGCGGTGATCGGCCCCACCGGGGAGCGGATCGCGCTCTCGATCGTCGGGACGTACGTCAGCCCGGAGGGCAACGACCCCTACTGGTTCGGCTCGCAGAGCCCATTCCCGGCCCCCGACTCGACGCAACCACAGCCGGCGCTGGTGGGCATCGACACCATCGTTCGCGCCACCCAGGAGCTCGAACTCACGACCCAGTACTCGTGGGACGCGTTCCTGGACCTCGCCGGCGTCCCGTTCGAGCAGGTCTCCCACGTTCCGGACGACATCGGGCGGATCTTCGCCAGCCTGCAGGGTGAGACCGAGCTCGGTCTCAGCTCGATCACGTTGGTCTCGGGGCTCGACACGTTGCTCGAGATCGTGCGTCAGCGGATCGCCGACCTCGCGGTCCCGATCCTGCTGGTGGTGTTCCAGATCGGAGCCGTCACGCTGGCCGTGCTCGCCGGGGTGGGTGCCCTCGCGCTCACGCGCCAAGCCTTCGAGCTCGCCGTGCTCCACAGTCGCGGTTTCCGCCGCGGCCTGCTCCTCGCGGCGCAGGCGTCCCAGGCGGTCATCGTCGCGATCGTCGCGTACCCGCTCGGGCTGCTCCTGGGGATGGGCCTGGCCGCGCTCGCGAGCACGGCCAACGGCCCCGATCTCCCCGGGGTGAGCTTCCCGATCCGCCTGAACGCCGCCGGGCAGCAGTTGGGCCTCGTCGCCGCGGTGATCGGCTGCCTCATCCTGATCGGCCTGTCGATCCCCTACGTCTCGCGGACGATCCTCGAGGAGCGACGCGCGGCGTCCCGGGAGGACCGGCCGCTCCTCGCGCGGGTGCCGGTCGAGTTGTTCGTCCTGCCGCTCGGCGTGTTCGCGTTCCTCCAGCTGCGGTCGGGAGCGGGGCCCGAGGCTGGATCCGGCGAGGTCGATCCCTTGATCCTCGTGGCGCCCACCCTGCTCTTGTTCGGCGGATCGTTCCTCGCCCTCCGGCTCCTCCTGCTCGTCTTCCGCGCACTCGACACACGGATCGGCCGGACCCGTCATCTCTCGCGGTACCTCGCGGGCAGGCGCGTCGGACGATCCCCGGGGACGGGCTTCGCCGCCGCGCTGCTACTCCTGCTCTCGATGGGCCTCCTGGTCGTGTCGACGTCGTACCGAGCGATCGTGCTGCGTAACCACGAGGACGCCGCGCACGCCCAGGTGGGCGCGGATTGGCGGATCAACGTGACGCCCCCCGACGACATCCTGTCCGTGATCGAGAGGATGCCCCCGCTGACCACCGCCGTCGTGCGCACGGAGCCACGGCTCGAGAGCGGCACGTTCAACCTGCCCCCGATCGCTCTCGGGATCGACCCCGAGCGGCATGCGGCGGCGGGCTGGTGGCGCGAGGACTTCTCCGAGACGCCCCTGCCGGAGATCATGCGCCGGCTCCAGACGCCTCCGTTCGGCATGACCTTGCCGGCGCCGACGTCCACGCTCACGATGGAGATCGAGTCGAGCGAGGACGTCCGGAACCTCCGGATCGCGGCGACCGGGGTGAACGCGGACGGCTTCGTGCACACCGCTCCGCTCCAGCCGGTGGAGCCCGGGCTCGCCCGCTACGAGCTGAGCCTGGATGCCGCCGTCCGTCTGTTCTCGATCACGATCCACCGGACGTCGCTGGATTCCCCCGACGAGGTGACGTTCGAGGTCCGGTCGATCGAGGCCGACGGAGAGGCGATCTCCCTTGAGGGATGGGAGCCGCTCACGTGGCGCGGGAGCGCGGGATCCGTCGAGCCGGAGGGCGCCGGGGTCCGCTACGAGATGGAATCGGGCGCCTCCGATGTGATCGGGGGCATCGTCCCGGGCTCCGATCCCCTGCCGGCCTTGGTCTCCCCCGGGATCGCCGCGGCGGACGGCCCGATCTTCCCCGCGACCCTCGGCGGACAGGAATTGGAGCTCGACCCCGTGGTGGGAGCGCTGCAGTTCCCCTCGATGATCCCGAACGCCCCGTTCATCGTGCTGTCCGGACCGGCCCTCCTCGAACGAGCTGCCGCCGTCCCCGAACCGGGCCTCGTCCTGAACGAGGTTTGGGCCGAAGGGGATCGCGACCCGATCCCGCAGCTCCGAGCCGACGGCCTGATCCCCGGAGCGGTGGCCCGGACGGCGCCGATCGAGGGGTTCCTCGCGCAGCTCCCGCAGAGCCTCGCCCTGGGGATGAACTTCGTGGCGGCGGCGGGGGGCGCGGGACTCGTGGTCGTGGGGGTCGCGGCCGGCCTGTACTTCGCACAGCGCCGCCGTGACTACGAGTTCGCCGCGCTCCGGGCGATGGGGACCGCGCCCGGACAGATCGTCCGGACGCTCGCCCTCGAGCAGGTGCTCCTCCTGGGGTTCGCGGTCGTCGCCGGGCTCGGCCTGGGCTACCTGCTGCTCCGTCTGATGATGCCGTACGTGGGACCGAGCCTCTCGGTCGCGTACCCCCCGCCCGTGTTCCTGATGGACTGGACGTCGCTCGGGATCGCGCTCGCGGCGATCCTCGGCTCGACCGCGATCGCGCTGGCCCTGTCCTCACGCGCGCTGCTCCGAGCGTCGGTGACCGGCGTGCTCCGAGGGGAGGCCGAGTGACGGAGAACGTCGTCAGCACGGAGCGCTACCGGCCGGAAGGCGCGGACGCGCTCGTCCGTCTCCGTCACGCGTACAAGGTCTACCGCGTGGGTGACATGGGGGTCGTGGCGCTCGCGGGCGTCGACCTCGACGTGATGCCGGGCGAGTTCCTCGCCGTCGTCGGTCCGAGCGGCGCGGGCAAGTCCACGATCCTGAACCTGGTGGGCGGGCTGGACCGGGCGTCGGCCGGGATCGTCGAGGTGGAAGGGCGCGATCTGGGGCTCCTCGAGGATCAGGAGCTCACCGAGTACCGCGCCGAACGCATCGGCTTCGTGTGGCAGGGCACAGCACGCAACCTCGTTCCGTACCTCTCGGTGCGGGAGAACATCCGGTTGCCCGCAACCGTGCGCCGGACGCAGGTGGCGAAGAAACACGACGTCGACGGGCTGCTCGACCTGGTCGGGCTCCACGACCGGGCGAAGCACACGCCGGGCATGCTCTCCGGCGGCGAGCAGCAACGGGTGGCGATCGCGGCGGCGCTGTCCAACACCCCTTCGATCCTGCTGGCCGACGAGCCGACGGCGGAGCTGGACTCCGAGTCCGCGGCTCGGGTCCTCGAAGCGTTCCGCGCCGTGAACCGCGAGTTCCACGTCACGATCATCATGGTCACCCACGACCTCGTGGCGGCCCGGCGGGCCGACCGCCGGATCCGGGTGCGCGACGGACGCGTCCTGCACGAAGGGGTGCCGGTCGACCCCGTTTCCGAGGACGGTCGGGTGCGGTTGCCCGACGAGGCGATCGCCGCCATCGGAGGGGTCGACCTCGAAGCCGAGGTCTCCGCCGACGAGGTGCGGCTGCGGCGAAGGAGTGAGACAGGCCATGCCTGAGCCCGCGCTCGTCGAGGGGATCGACGTCGTCCGCCGGTACCCAGGCGCACAGGGGGTTATCGCGGTGCGAGGTGCCTCCGTCGCCGTCCGGACGAAGGACTTCGTGGCGCTGATGGGACCGAGCGGCTCGGGCAAGACGACGTTCCTGGGAGTGCTCGCCGGCCTCGATCCCCCCGATGACGGCGAGGTGAAGTGGAAGGGTCGGCCGATGTCGTCGATGTCGGGCGACGAGCGCCGCGAGCTACGGCAGCACGGCGTCGGCGTCGTGTTCCAGAGCTTCGGGTTGCTCCCCGCGCTCTCCGCGGTCGAGAACGTGGAGCTGCCGCTCCGCGTGAACGGTGTGGACCTGGCGGAGGCGCGCGAGCGCGCGGAGGGATGGCTCCACCGGCTCGGCCTGGAGACGCGTCTGCACAACCGCACGTACGAGCTGTCGGCCGGGCAGCAGCAGCGTGTGGCGGTGGCGCGCGCCCTGATCCCTGAGCCCGAGATCGTGATGGCCGACGAGCCGATCGCCGAGGTCGACACCGAGAACGCCGACATCATCCTCGAGGCGCTCTGGGACGTGATCCGGCGCGACGGCGCGGTGCTGGCCGCGACGCACAACCCCGAAGCCCTCCGCTACGCGAACCGCGTGGTGCTCTTCCGCGACGGAGTGGTCGAACAGGAAGGGACGCCGCAGGAGGTCGCCGGGCATCTCACGGTCGACTAACACCGTGGCTCCTTCTCCTACGAGGGTCAGAACCGGAAAGCTTGGCCGACGTCCTCGCCTGTGGGGCGGAAGACCTCGCCGTCGACGTCGACCACGCGAGCGTGACGGCGCCGCCGCACACTGACTCGTAACGACCGGGCCACGGCATCGCGTCGCGCGTCGCGGATCCGCTGATGGAGGTCGAGGTTGCACACGGGGTGCGTGACGACGGGCGAGCCGAACACCTACTCCCCCTCCTCCTCGACGAGCTTCCGCAGGTCCACGTCGGGATCGGCGAGCAACGCCGGATCCGGGGCGAGCTGCGCCTTGATCAGTCCGAAGGACCTCCGGACGTCGCGCTTCCAGTCGAGGCTCACCGTGGAACGAAGCACCCCTCCATCATCCAGCAGGAACGCGCAGAACGTGCGGTCCTCCAAGGATCCGCGGACGATCATCCGCTCCCACGTGGGCGCGTAGCCGGCCATCTCGATCTTCGAGTCGTACTGGTCCGACCAGAACCAATGCGGATCGTCGAACGCGTCCTCGGACCCCAGCATCGCGTTGGCGGCATGCTCCCCCATCTTCACCGCGTTGTCGTAGTGCTCCACGCGGATCGGGCCGAACGCGGGATGGTCGTGAAGGGCGACGTCACCCGCCGCGAAGACACCGGGGACGGCCGTCTCCAGCCTCGCGTTCACGGGGATCCCGCCGCCTCGATCAAGCCCCGTGCCCGCCATGATCTCGACGGCCGGCTCGGTCCCCACGCCGATCACAGCGACGTCGGCGTCGATCGACACGCCCGCCTCCGTGACGACGCGCTCGAGCCGGCCGTCGCCCTCGAACCGCTCGACCGTGTCGCTGAACAGCATCGTCACGCCCTGATCGCGATGGATCCCCTCGATCACGCGGCCGATCTCCCGCCCGAGGATCCGGTACAGGGTGGTCTCGAAGACCTCCACGACCGTGACGTCGCACCCGATCGAGCGGAGGGACGCGGCCACCTCTGCCCCGATGAACCCCATGCCCACGCACACGACGCGGGCGCCCGAGGTGGCCGCCTCCCGGATGCGCAGGGCATCGCGGTGATAGCGGAGGTCGAAGACGCCGGGGAGGCCGGCGCCGGGCACGTCCAGCTTCCGGTTGCGGCTCCCCGTGCTCACGAGCAGGCGGTCGTACGGGAGCCGCTCGCCGCCGGCGAGGACGACCTCCCGAGCGGTGGTATCGATCTGCACCGCGCGCGTGCCGAACCGAGCATCGACATGCTCCTCGTACCACGCGGCGGGACGCACCAGAGCGTCCTCGAGGGTCGCCTCGCCCCGGAGGAGCTCCTTCGACAGTGGCGGCCGCTCGTAGGGCGGCTCGTCCTCGGCCCCGATCAGGTGGAGGGCGCCGTCGTAGCCTTCGTCGCGCAGCACGGTCGCGGCCGTCGAGCCGGCGAGGCTCGCGCCGACGATGACCACCGAGCGAGGGCCGTCGCCCTCAGACACCGACTTGGATCTGCCCGTCCATCTCGCGCGCTTCGTAGGTCTCGATCGGCTCGGTGGCGGGAGGGTTCACGACCTCGCCGGTCTTCATGTCGAACTGGCTCCCGTGGCACTCGCATTCGATCGTCGTGCCGTCGATCTCGCCACCCATCGCGAGGTTGCAGTGCCGGTGCGTGCAGATATCGCTGAACGCGTAGAGCTGGCCGTCGACCCGGGCCACCGCGATCTCGGCGCCGCTCACGTCGAAGGCCTTGGCCTCCCCTTCCGGGACCTCGTCCGCATCGCCGACCGTCACGAACTCCGCCATGTCGAGACCTCCCTCTCCCCGCCGTTCGGGGACAACGCGTGTCAGCCTACGGCACGTCCATCGATGCTCCGACCGGCTCCCGGCCTCCGCGATAGAACCGCACGGCCCACGCGGCCGCGAGCGCCAGGTAGAACCCCGCAACCATCAGGATCCCTCCCTTGAGGTCGATCGAGAGCACGGCAGGGCCGAGCGCCCCTGCGACCCACGAGAGCTGGAACATCACCTCGTAGCGCACGAACACGCGGCCGAGCGCGCCCTCCGGCGCGTGGGCCTGCATCAGGCTCTGGAACGCGAGCCGGCCGAGCTCCGTGGCCGCGCCCGCCGTGAGCGCGAAGAGCACCAACACCGGGAGCGAGAACGCCTGGAACGCGAGGAACGCCCCGAGGCCGGCCGCGACCGTGCAGCCGACCACGATGAACTCCTCGCGCAGCGTCTCCGGCAACTTCGGGGCGAGGATGTCGGCGAGGAAGCCGCCCGCGGCGGCCGCGATCGCCATCGCCGCGAACCACGAGGGCGGAAAACCCTCGCGCCGGACCGCGAACGCCGAGAGGAACAGGATGAAGCCGGTGGCCGCTCGCATACCCGCCGCGCCGATCGCGGGTCCCGTCAGGGCCGGGATCCGCCCGCGACGGCCGATCGGCTTGGGCTCGGTCGTGACCCATGGATGTGGCAGCCGAAGCGTGACCAGCGCGCATGTCGAGTACACGATGCCGGCGAGGACCATCGCGCCGCCCGCGCCCCAGAGGGCGACGGCCCCCAGACCGAACGGCGCGGCGATCAACGCGCCCGCCACGGCCACGCGGCCGAGCCGGGCATTCGATCGCATCAGCCCCTCCCCAGGGCCGGCGTAGGCCATCGTGAGGCCGTTCTTCGTGATGCCGTGCACGCGGGCGGCCACGAGGATCGCCAAGGCCGCCGGGTAGATCGCAGGGGTGTCGAGGGACCCCGCGACCGAGAACGCGATCGTCGCGCGGACCACGGCGGCCAGGAACGAGATCAGCCGTCGCGGCCCCGCCCGGTCGAGCGGCACGACGAGGATCGGGCCCGCGATGGCGAGCGGGAGCATCGTGAGGCCGAGGTAGGCGACGACGCGCCACTGTGCCTGGTCGACCGGAAGAGAGAAGAAGACCGAGTCCGCGAGGGAGATCGCGAGCAGCGAGTCGCCGGCGGCGCTCGTGAGGTGGCAGAGCGCGTAGCGGTCGATCGCGTTCTGCGCGCGCCACATCTTGCGGATCGGGTGCGTCGCTCCGCCGGCCGCGGCCGCGGTCGCGTAGAGCGCGAGTTGCCAGAACGGGACCCGGTTCCGCTTCGGATCGACGCGCACCGCCCGGCCTACCCGGTAAGCCGCTCACGCAGGAGCTCCTGCGCGAGCGTCGGGTTCGCCGACCCGCCGGACGCTTTCATCACCTGTCCGACGAGGAACCCGATCACGGACTCGTTGCCGTCGCGGAACTTCCGCGCGGCGTCCTCGTTCTCCGCGAGCACCTGGTCGACGACGGCGCCCAGCTCACCGGCGTCGGAAACCTGTCGCAGGCCGCGCTTCTCGACGATGTCGGCGATCGCCGCTCCGGACCGGAACGCCTCCTCGAGGGCCCGCTTCGCACCCGCTCCGGACACGGTTCCGTCGGCCACGAGTGCGACCAGGTCGGCGATGTGCCGAGGCCCCACCGTGGGTTCGGCGTCCGCGTCGGCCACGACCACCTCGTTGCGCAGGCCCGCCAGGTCTTGGGTGATCCAGTTCGCCGACGCGGCCGGCTCCGCCCCTAGCGCCACCGTCTCCTCGAACAGGTTGGTCGCCGCCCGGTCGGCGACGAGGACGCGCGCGACCTCGGCCTTCAGCCCAAGCTCCTCCGCATACCGCGTCCGACGCGCACGCGGGAGCTCCGGGAGACTGCGCCGGATCTCCTCGATCCAGGCCTCGTCCGGCTCCAGCGCGGGGATGTCGGGCTCCGGGAAATAGCGGTAGTCGAACGCCTCCTCCTTCGAGCGCATCGTCTTCGTGGTGCCCGAGTCTTCGTCCCAGTGCCGCGTCTCCTGGACCAGCGGCTCGCCGGCCTCGAGCGCGGCGATCTGACGGTCCACCTCGAACGAGAGCGCGCGCTCCAGTGACCGGACCGAGTTCATGTTCTTGATCTCGACCTTGACGCCGAGGGCGTCGGTCCCGGCGGACCGCACCGAGACGTTCGCGTCGCAGCGGAGGGAGCCCTCCTCCATGCGGACGTCGGAGACCTCGAGCGACTCGAGGAGCGCCCGCAGCTCGCGGAGGTACGCGGCGGCCTCCTCCGGAGCGCGCATGTCGGGCTCGGACACGCACTCGACGAGCGGCACGCCGGCTCGGTTGTAGTCGATCAGCGCGGACTCCGCCTCGTGGATCCGGCCCGAGGCACTGCCGTGCGCGGTCTTCCCCGTGTCCTCCTCCATGTGCACCCGCGTGATGCCCACCCGCTTCGTCGACCCGTCGGGGAGGTCCACGTCGAGATGCCCGCCGACGCACACGGGCAGGTCGTACTGGCTGATCTGATAGTTCTTCGGCATGTCCGGATAGAAGTAGTTCTTCCGATGGAACAGGGAGTGGGGCGCGATCTCGCTCCCCAGGGCGACGCCGACCTTCACGATCCCGGCGATCGCCTCCCGGTTGGGAACGGGGAGCGATCCCGGATGTCCGAGGCAGACCGGACACGTGAGCGTGTTGGGCTCGGCGCCGAACTCGTTGCGGCACGCGCAGAACATCTTCGTGCGCGTGTTGAGCTCGACGTGACACTCGAGCCCGATCACGGTCTCCCAATCGGCCATCGCGCGGGCCAGCCTATCGGACCCTTCCGACGGGCCGGTCGGGACCGGTCCGTATCCTGTGCCGATGTCTGTCCCCCGGGGTCCCTCGGCCCACTCCACCCCGGTCGACGCGCGCGCGTCCCACCGACCTCCGGTCTGGTTGATCTGGGTCGCGCTCGGGATCGTCTACGTGATCTGGGGCACGACGTACCTCGGGATCCGCATCACCAACGAAACCCTGCCGCCCTTGATCGCGGCCGGGACGCGCTTCGTGATCGCGGGCGCCGTCCTGTTCGCCGTCTCCACCAGGCGGCGCGGAGCCGAGGACGACCCGATCGGTCGGCCACAGTGGCTGGCGGCGCTCCTGGTGGGAACGGGGCTGATCGCGTTCGGCAACGGCTCCGTGGTGCTCGCGGAGCGGAACGTCCCCTCGGGCACCGTCGCCTTGATCTTCGCGCTCGTGCCTCTGTGGATCGCGCTCTGGGATCGGTTCGCCGGGCACCGCCGGCTCCCGGGCCGCGTCGCGATCGGCATCCTGCTCGGATTCCTGGGCGCCGCGCTCCTCGTGAACGACGCACGCCTCGCCGACGTGCCGATCTCCGGGTTGCTGCTCGCGGTCTCGGCGTCGATGAGCTGGGCCGCCGGTTCGCTCTTCGCCCGCGGAGCGCGGCTGCCCCATCGTCCGCTCGTCGGCAACGCGATGGTGATGATGGCCGGCGGGAACGATCACGCTCGCGTGGGGGATCGCCCGCGGTGAGCTCTCCCTCGTCGATCCCGACCGGTTCTCGGCGGCCTCCGTCCTGGCGCTCGGCTACCTCGTGGTGTTCGGTTCCTGGATCGCGTTCACTTCCTACGTGTGGCTCCTCCGGAACGCGCGGACGTCGCTCGTCGCGACGTACGCCTGGGTGACGCCGATGCTGGCGGTGTACCTCGGCCACCTGATCGCCGACGAGACGCTCCGGAGCCGGTCCCTGATCGCCGGCGGGGTGGTCCTGGCAGCGGTCGCGCTCACGGTTTCGGCCGGCGGCGTCGCGCGCGACGACCGGGGCTCAGACGCCGGCGAGGACCGGTGGACGGAGGACGAGGCCGAGGTCCCGCTCTAGCGCGTGCGCCGCGCGGAACAGCACCGGTTCGCCGAGCACGGGCGCGGTGAGCTGCAGACCGATCGGAAGCCCCGCGTCATCGAGGCCGCACGGGACGCTGATCGCCGGCACGCCCGCGAGGTTCGCCGGGATCGTGAAGATGTCGTTCAGGTACATCGCCATCGGGTCGTCCACCTTCTCTCCCACCCGGAACGCCGTCGTGGGCGACGTCGGGGACACGAGGACGTCGAAGTCCGCGAACGCCTTCTCGTAGTCGTGGATGATGAGCGTCCGAACCTTCTGCGCCTGCCCATAGTACGCGTCGTAGTAGCCGGCCGAGAGCGCGTACGTGCCGAGCATGATCCGGCGCTTCACCTCGGGCCCGAACCCCACGCCCCGGGTGCGGAACATCATGTCGATCGAGTCGGTTCCGCCCTCGGCGCGGAACCCGTACCGGACGCCGTCGTATCGAGCCAGGTTCGACGAGGCCTCCGACGGCGCGATCAGGTAGTACGCGGACAGGGTGTACTCGGCGTGCGGCAGGGTGGCCTCCCCCACGGACGCGCCCAGGTCGGCGAGCCGATCCACCGAGGCTCGCACCGAGTCGCGCACCGCCGGCTCCACTCCCTCGCCGAACGCCTCGGCCACGACGCCGACCCGCAGACCGTCGACGCCGCCCTCGAGCCCGGCGAGGTAGTCCGGGACGTCCTCGTGGAGGCTCGTGGCGTCGCGATGGTCCTTCCCCGCGATCGCACCGAGCATCACGGCGGCGTCCCGGACGCTCCTGGTGAGGGTCCCCACCGTGTCCAGCGACGACGCGAACGCGATCAGCCCGTAGCGGGATACGAGCCCGTACGTGGGCTTCAGCCCGACGACGCCGCAGAGCGAAGCCGGCTGGCGGACCGAGCCGCCCGTATCGGTCCCGAGCGCCCACACGACCTCCCCGGCGGCGACGGCGGCGGCGCTGCCGCCGCTCGAGCCGCCCGGAACCCGTTCGAGGTCCCACGGGTTCCGTACGGGACCGTAGGCCGAGTTCTCGTTGGAGGAGCCCATCGCGAACTCGTCGCAGTTCGTCTTGCCGGCGAGGACCCCACCGTGGCCGGACAGTCGAGCCCAGGCGGTCGACTCGAACGGCGGGAGGTAGTTCTCGAGGATCAACGACCCGCAGGTGGTGCGGATCCCCATCGTGGCGAGCACGTCCTTCAGCGCGAGCGGGATGCCGGCGACCGCGTGCTGCGGCGCGCCGGTCCCGCGATGCGCGTCCAATTCGGCCGCGCGCTCCAGGGCCACCTCGGGAGTCCGCGTGAGGAACGCGTGGATCTCGTCGTCGACCGCCTCGATACGCTCGAGCGAGGACTCCACGACCTCCGTCGCGGAGACCTCCCCGCCCGCGATCTTCGTCGCGAGCTCGGACCCGGTGAGGTCGCAGAGTGCCTCTGTCATCGGTCCGCCTCGACGATCCGAGGGACCTTGAACCGTCCATCCTCCCGTTCCGGCGCGTTCGCCAGTGCCTCCCCTTGCGGGATCGACGGCTCAGGCGTGTCCTCCCGGTACACGTTGGCGCGGGGGATCGCGTACGCGGTCGGCGGAACATCCTCCGCCGCGACCTCGCTCACCTTCGCCGCGTGCTCCAGGATCAAGGCGAGCTGACTCCGGAGTTGCGTCTTCTCCTCATCGGTCAACGCGAGCCGCGCGAGCCGCGCGACGTGATCGATGTCGATCTCAACCGCCATGTCGCGGGAGTCTATCGACGGTGCTCCTCAGGGACCTGCGGCGGCACTCACGTGGTGAAGCCGAACCGGGGCTCGACACGGAGCGCGGCCGCGGCGGCGCTCACCGCGTTCCCGATCAGCCAGACGTCGGTGATCGGCCCCACACCTCCCGGCACCGGCGTGATCGCTTCGGCCTTGGCCGCGACACTCTCGAACTCGATGTCGCCCACGAACCGCACCTTCCCCGTCTCGAGGTCCTTCACGGGATCGATCCCGACGTCCACCGCGACGACCCCTTCGCGCACCATCTCGCCGGTCACCAGGCCCGCCACGCCTGCGGCCACGATCAGGATGTCCGCCTGCTGCGTGAACGCGGCGAGATCCTTCGTGCGCGAGTGGCACGTCACAACCGTGGCGTTCCGCTGGAGCGCGAGCGACGCCGCTGGCTTGCCCACGGAGTCCGACCGGCCCACGACCACGAGCGTGCTGCCCGGATAGAACGACTCCGGCTCGCGACCCGTGGAGCGGGCGTAGGCGTCCAGGAGATAGAAGCACGACGCCGGTGTCGACGGCACGAACCGTGGGCGGCCCTGGGCCAGCAACCCCGCGTTCTCGGGATGCACGGCCTCGACGTCCTTGTACGGGTCCAGTGCGCGATACACGAGCGGCTCCGAGATGCCGACGGGCAGCGGCCGGAGCACGAGGATGCCGGTGATGCGCGGGTCGGCGTTGAGCTTGCCGATCACGGCCAGGACGTCGGCGAGCTCGGCGTCGTCCGGGAGATGTTCGTTCGCGTACTCGCATTCCAGGCGCTCCGCGAGTCGCCGCACGTGGCGCTCGTACGCAGCGGCGGCATGATCGTCGCCCACGAGGATCGTGGCCAGGCCCGGGCGCGCACCGGAGATCCGGAGTTGCCGGAGCTCCTCGTGGACGTGCTCGGAGAGCTCGTCGGCGAGCGTGTTCCCGTCGATCACCGTCCCTGCCATGCCACGTCCTCCCGTCGAACGACTACCGACCGAGCCGTCGCAGGAGTTCCTCCTCGTCGACGATCTCGACGCCGAGCTTCACGGCCTGATCGTGCTTGGAGCCCGGATTCTCACCCGCCACGACGAAGTCCGTCTTCTTGGACACGCTCGAGGAGACCCGCGCTCCCGCCCGCTGCGCGAGCTTGGTGGCCTCGTCCCTCGAGAGCGTGTCCAGTCCTCCGGTCAGCACGATCGTCTTGCCTTCCAGCGGCTTCGGACCCTCGTCGGGAGGCGGCTCGTCCTCCAGGCGGACGCCGGCCTCGCGGAGTTTCTCGATAAGGGCGAGGTTGTCGGGATCCTCGAACCATGCGGCGACCGTGGCGGCGACCTCCGGCCCGATCTCGGGGACTGCATCGATCTCGTCGGCTGACGCGCCGGCGAGGGCATCGACCGTGAGGAACGCCGACGCGAGAACCTGGGCGACGTGGGAGCCGACGTGGCGGATGTTCAGGCCCGCCAGCAGTCGCCAGAGCGGCCGGTCCTTCGACGCGTCGATCGCTCGCCGGAGATTCTCGATCGACTTCGTGGCGAACCCTTCGAGCTCGGCCATCTGCTCGTCGGTCACCCGGTAGATGTCGGCGGGATCCTTGATGAATCCCTTGTTGAGCAGCGCGATCCCGGTCTTGTAGCCGAGGCCCTCGATGTCCATCGCTCCACGCCCTGCGAAATGGAACAGCCACTCCACGGACTGGTCGGGGCAGCCGGCCTTGTTCGGACAGCGCCAATCGGCCTCGCCCTCGGCGCGCACCAGTGGCGTACCGCACGAGGAGCAGTGCTTGGGCATCTTCCACTTGCGAGCGTTCTTCGGCCGTTTCGCCAAGACGGGTCCCACGATCTCCGGGATCACGTCACCGGCGCGGCGGACGATCACGGTGTCGCCCTTGCGGACGTCCTTCCGCCGTGTCTCGTCCTCGTTGTGCAGGGTCGCATTCGTGATCGTGACGCCGCCCACGAACACGGGCTCGAGGACCGCGAACGGCGTGATCTTCCCGGTCCGGCCCGTGTGCACCTCGATCGACTTCAACAGCGCCGTGCGTTCCTCCGGCGGGAACTTGTAGGCGATCGCCCACCGGGGGGCGTGGCTCGTCGAGCCGAGTCGTCGCTGGAGCTTCGCGTCATCCACCTTGATCACGGCGCCGTCGATCTCCCAATCCAGGGAGTGCCGCTTCTTCTCCCAGCGCCGGAGGAATGCGAGGATCTCCTTCAGGTTCTTCGTCCGGTGATTGGTGGGCGGCACCGGCAGTCCCACCTTCTCGGACCACGCGAGGAAGTCGGAGTGCGAACCGAAGGCGACGCCCTCCGCGGCGCCGAACGAGTGGACCCACATCCGGAGCGGACGCGAGGCGGTGATCTTCGCGTCCTTCTGCCGGAGCGACCCCGCCGCGCCGTTGCGCGGGTTGGCGAAGGGTCGCTCGCCCGCCTCGGTCAGCCTGACGTTCAGCTCCTCGAACGCCTTCACGGGGAAGTAGACCTCGCCGCGGACCTCGATCACGGAAGGGGGGTCCTCCGTTTCGAGCCGTCGTGGGATCGACTTCAGGGTCCGCACGTTCGCCGTGATGTCCTCGCCGACGCGGCCGTCTCCGCGCGTCGCCGCCACCGTCAGGACGCCGTCCTCGTAGGTCAGGGCGCACGCGACGCCGTCGATCTTGAGCTCGCAGACGAACGTGGGCGTCGCGCCGGCCAGTCCCCGATCGACGCGTGCGCCCCACGCGCGCAGCTCCTCCTCGGAGAACGCGTTGTCCAACGAGAGCATCGGGGCGCGATGCGGCACGGGCCGGAAGAGCTCCGCCGGCGCGGCACCGACGCGCTGTGTGGGCGAGTCCGGCGTGATCAGCTCGGGGAACTCGTTCTCGAGCGCGCGGAGCTGGCCGATCAGCTCGTCGTACTCGGCGTCCGAGACCTCGGGGTCGTCCAGGACGTGGTAGCGGTACAGGTGGTGGTTGACGAGCTCGCGGAGCTCCTCGACCCGGAGCTCGGCCTCGGCGAGCTTCCGCTCCTCCGGCTTCGCCTCCTTCACCCGGCGATCTCCACGTTGCCGGCGACGCCGATCCGCTCCCCCACGACGAACACACCACCTCGGACCCCGGGCACGCCCTTGAGGTAGCGCACGGCCTGCGCGAACCCGAACTCCTTCGGCAGGAGCGCCTGGACACCGGCCGCGGCGGCGTCGGCGGCCATGCAGGAATCGGCGATCACGGCGAGCCCGTCGGGCCCACCGCCCCCACGGCCGCGGCCGAGCGTCGTCGAGACCCCGACCCCTTGGGCATCGGGCTCGAGCGCGACGGTGATCGGCTCCCCGCCGTGGCGCTTCACCGCGAGCTTGACCCGTTTCTTCGCGGTGATGAAGTAGTCCCCGGCGCACGCGACGGTGACCTCGTTCACGGACTGGAGGAGGAAGCGTCCGACCTGGTCCACCACGGCGCCGCGGAACGTGAACATCGGCCCCACACCGGCGGCCGACGCCGAGGCCACCATCTCCTGCACGATCGTGGGAGCCTCGGCCGCCGGCGGATCCAGGGGGCGCTTGCTCGTACGGAACTCCGGGTGTTGCAGGGCATACGACTGGAGCTGCTCCCAGAACGAGAGGGCGGCGGCCCTCGACTCCTCTGCGAAGTCGTCGTCAGCCGTGATCCTCAGGACGAGGTCCTGTACCTGGATCTCGAAACTCTTGGTCTTGCGGCGGAGGAGCCTCACAGGTCTCTTTTCGACGTGCGGGTCGACGTGACGGTCGATGTGGGGGCGAGCCGATGATAGTCGAGGGTTGAGACGGAGCGAGAGGTCGCTCAGTCCCCCATCAGGAGGTCGAGCACCGCTTGGTCCTGGTTCATCGCCCAGTACTCGACGATCGATCCCTCGCGCAGATGCATCACCTGCACCTGCTGCTGATCGTAGCGGCGGCCGCCGGCATCTTCGAGGTGGAGGTGCACCAGCGCGACGGCGTGCTCGTCGTTCGCGACGACGTCGTGCACATCGAAGCGGGTCTGGAGGCCGGCGTCGGCGAGCCTCGCGAAGCGATCGAGAACGGCGGCCTTGCCTTGGAACATGCCGCTGAACCGGCTGGTGCCGGGCGCGTGCCACACGACGTCATCGGCGAAGGCATCCGCCATCGCCTCACGGTCGCCACGGGCCATGGCGTCGAAGAGCCCCCGTACGATGCGGGCGTTCTCGTGCTCGACCGACGCGGCATCGCTCACCGGATCGCCTCGACGATCCGTCCTCCGCCGAGGACCTCGTCACCCCTGTACAGGACGGCGCTCTGGCCCGGCGCCACCGCCCGCTGGGGCCTACGGAACTCCATCCGGACCCGGTCGTGCCCATGCGCTTCGGCCACACACGGCACGTCGCCCCCTCGGGAGCGGATCCGGACCTCCGCCTCGAACGGACCGCCCGGGGGCGGCCCGCCGGCGACCCACGAGAAACGGTCCGCGACGAGGCCGCGGCGCTCCAGCAGCTCCCCGGCTCCCACGACGACCCGGTTCGTCGCCTGATCGACGTCGACGACGTATCGGCGCTCGCCCGCGGCGACGCCGGTGCCCCGCCGCTGTCCGATCGTGAACGAGAAGGCGCCGTCGTGCCGGCCGAGCACCGTTCCGGCCGGGTCGACGACCTCGCCCTCCCGCACGAGATGGGGCAGGTGCTCCCGCGCGTACGCGCCGGCGTCACCGGAGGGCGCGAAGCAGAGCTCCTGGGAGTCGGGCTTCGTCGCCACCGGGAGGCCGAACCGCTCGGCCAGTCGCGCGTGTCTCGGCCTTGGGGAGCGCACCGACCGGGAACACTGACCGGGCGAGCGCGGGCTGGCCCAGCATGTGGAGCATGTACGACTGATCCTTCGCGGGGTCGAGCCCTCGGAGCAGCCGCCAGCCGTGCGCGTCGTCGCCGGCCCGCCGGACGTAGTGGCCGCTCGCGACGAGGTCGATCCCGAGCTCGTCGGCACGGCGCAGGAAGGCCCCGAACTTGATCTCCCCGTTGCACCGCGCGCACGGGTTCGGCGTGCGACCCGCCTCATGCTCCGCTGCGAAGTCCGCGAGGACCGTTCGATCGAAGTCCGCGGTCAGATCGCAGATCTCGAACGGGAACCCGCCGATCCGGGCGGTCTCCGCGGCATCGCGGCGCGCGCTGGGGCCGCAGCAGCCGTGATCGACGCCGTCCAGGTGGACGAGCCGCATGTGGGATCCCAGCACGTCGTAGCCCTGCTCGTGGAGCAGGCACGCGGCGACGGAGGAGTCGACGCCGCCGGACATCGCGACAAGCACGGACGGCATGCGACGAGGCTATCAGCGGTGCGCGCCGGACCTGGGGACGAAGGCTCACGGCGTGAGCCTCGTATCGTGGCGGCCATGCTCGAGGCGCGGTTCGACGACCTCACCGGCGCCACGCCGTCGTTCCGGCTCGTGGGACCGATCGGCGTGCTGGAAGCGACGCGCGCCGGCGAGGTCGTCTCGGTGCTCGAGGGGGCGGAGGCGGCGGCCGGGCGCGGCCTCTGGGTCGCCGGGTTCGTGAGCTACGAGGCCGCGCCCGGCCTCGACCCGGCCCTCGTGGTCCGGGACCGCCGTCCTGACGACGCCTTCGCGGCGCTCCCCCTCGCCTGGTTCGCGATGTTCGAGCGCGCCGAGGAGACCACGCTGCCGGTCCCTCGCGACGAGGGTCGTCCCCGGCGCTCCGGCCGGCACGTGGATGCCGACGACCCCGCGCGAACGCTTCGAGTCCTCCGTCGACGAGATACACGAGCTGATCGCGGCCGGCGAGACCTATCAGGTCAACCACACGATGCGGCTGCGTTCCCGGGTGGAAGGCGATCCGCGCGGGCTCTACCGGGACCTGTGCTACGCGCAGCGGGGTGCGTTCTCCGCCTACCTCGACCTCGGCCGCTACCGCGTGCTTTCCGCTTCGCCCGAGCTGTTCTTCGAGCGCAGGGGCGGCTCGATCGTGACACGGCCGATGAAAGGCACCGCACCGCGGGGCAGATGGCCGGAGGAGGATCGCGCGGCGGCGGAGCACCTGCTCGCGTCCGCGAAGGATCGCGCCGAGAACGCGATGATCGTGGACCTGCTCCGGAACGATCTCGGGCGCATCAGCCGGGCCGGCTCCGTCACCTGGGCGGACGTCTTCCAGGTCGAGCGCTACGAGACCGTCTGGCATCTCACCACGACCGTCTCGGCCGAGCTCGAGACCGGGATCGGGCTCGCCCAGATCTTCCGTGGTCTGTTCCCGAGCGGATCGGTCACGGGGGCGCCGAAGGTCCGGACGATGGAGATCGTCCGCGATCTCGAGGATTCGCCTCGAGGGATCTACTGCGGGGCCGTCGGCTTCCTGGCGCCGGAGGGCTCCGGCCGGCCCGATGCCCGCTTCAACGTGGCGATCCGAACGGTCACGGTGGACACGGCCTCCACGACCGCCGAGTACGGGGTGGGCGGCGGCATCACCTGGGATTCCGAGGCAGGCAGCGAATACGAGGAGGCCGTCGCGAAGTCCCGTGTCCTCACGGCGCGCCGCCCCGGGTTCGAGCTCCTGGAGACGATGCGCTTCGATCCGGCCGAGGGCGTCCGCCACCTCGACCGGCACCTCGAGCGCCTCACCACATCCGCTGAGTACTTCGACTTCCGTCTCGACGAGTTGGACGTCCGGGAAGCCGTCGAGAAGACGGCCGCCTCGGCGCCGGCCGCGACGGTGCGCCTGCGCCTCTCGCTCCGCAAGGACGGCACGGTGCGCGTGACGGCCACGCCGCTCACGGACGACCCCGAAGCGGTTCGCGTGGCGATCGACGACGTCGCCCAGGATCCGAGCGACGTCTTCCTCTTCCACAAGACGTCCCGCCGCGACCGATACGAGGCGGCGCGCCGTCGTCACCCCGAAGTGGACGACGTCCTCCTGGTCAACGACCGACGTGAGGTCACGGAATCGACGATCGCGAACGTCGCGGCGCGCATCGAGGGGCGATGGCTCACGCCGCCGCTCGAGGCGGGGCTGCTCGCGGGGATCGGGCGCGCCGTTGCACTCGAGCAAGGGCGTGTGGTCGAGGGAACGGTGACGATCGACGACGCGCGTGCGGCGGAGGAGCTCGCCCTGATCAGCGACGCTCGCGGGTGGCGCAGAGCCGTCCTGGTCTAGTCGCGATCCGACTCGGCGGGGAAGGAGAACGGGCGCATCCCGAACTCCTCCAACGGGCAGTCACACAGCGGACACCGAGGCTCCTCGTACACGAGCACGGTCCGCTCGCAGTACGGGCATTCCCCTTCTCGCATCGCGGGAGGCTGGTGTGTTCCGTTCGGCATCAGGTTGGCGCTCCGGGGGGAGCGGTCCTCTCCTCCATCGGCACGAACCCGCGTACCTTGAATCAGGCAGTTGTCGAGATCCGAGGCGGATCCGGACGCACGACGACCCTCCCGGCTGGGAGGGTCGTCGATCGATCCGCGAAGGGGGGCGCCTTTACGCGGCTTCCATCTCCTTGCGGCTGCGGCGCTTGCCGCGAGCGACGTAGGTGTGCACCGGTTCGTGCTGCCAGCAGTAGTCCCACTTGTTGTAGATCGAGAGCTTGGTCCGGCATCCCGGCGCCGCGCACGTGCGGTCCGCCTGGTAGCGCTTGTTGGCCCTCGGGAGCGACCGGACCGACTGGCCGCGGAAACTCTCCTCCGCCATCTCGTTCACGTCCCTTCGTTGCTCGCACCGGAGGGCGGATGGGGTCTCCGTCCTCGTCGTGTGATTCGAACGATGCCGGAGACCGGTTCATTCCTCGGTGACGGCCCCAGGCGCGTCGCCACGGAATCGCCACGGGCCAAGGGCAGAGATGGAGCAGGATGCCGTCAGTCGCTGCCGAAGGCGGGGGGTCGCTTCTCGATGAACGCCCGCATGCCCTCGCGCTGATCGCCGCTCCCGAACAGCTCGATGAAGAGCTCCTTCTCGCGACGGATGCCTGTCGGTCCGGGCGTTTCGACCGCGCCCCGGATCGCTTCCTTCGCAGCCGCGATGGCTTGCCGCGGGCCGCGGGCGAACAACCGCGCGTCCTGGACCGCCGCCTCGAGCACCTGGTCCGCGGGCAGGACCCGCTCCACCAGCCGGAGCGCCTTCGCCTCGTCGGCCTCGACCTGCCTGCCCGTATAGGTGAGATCGCGTGCGACGCCGGCGCCGGCGAGCCACGTCATGCGCTGGGTCCCGCCGGCCCCCGGGATGACCCCCAGCTTGATCTCGGGCTGGCCCACTCGAGCGTCGTCCGCGGCGTAACGGAGATCGCAGGCGAGCGAGAGCTCGAAGCCGCCCCCCAGGGCGAAGCCGGTGATCGAGGCGATCGAGACCTTGGGCATCGCCTCGAGGAGGTCGCACGCATCCCCGAGCTCCGTCACCTGCTCCCGGATCCCGTCGTGGTCCAGGTCGACCATCTCCTTGATGTCCGCGCCGGCGGCGAACAGTCTCGGACCTCCCCACAGGACGAGGGCGCCGACGTCGTCGCGTTCGATCCGGCCTCCTGCAGCGCTCGGAGGAGTTCGATCGACAGCTGCAGGGAGATGGCGTTGGCCGGTGGGCGATCCAGGCGGACGATCCCGACGCCGTCGTCGACGTCGAGATGCACGAGCTCAGGCATCGCGGCGCACCCTATCAGCCGCTTCCGTCGACCTTGGCCCCGACGTCGGCGACCTCGGCTGCGACGACGCGGAGGCCGTCTTCGAACGCCGTCATGCGGACGCCGAACGCGCTCGGCGGCCGCCGGCGCGGCGGGAACCGACGACATCGCGAAGAGCCCGGTCGCTCGGGCGGAGACGGGGATGCCGAGCAGCTCCGTCAGTCGCTCCGCCGCCTCGCCGGCGTCGAGATGCGCCGGCTCCCCACCCTCGCCCTCGATCGCGAACACCTCGTCCGCGGTCAGCTCCTCCGGACCACCCAGACTCCACGTGCCTTCCACGGGTTCGCTCTCGGTCGTCGATCGCGGCGACCACCTGGGCAACGTCGCCCGCCAACACCGGCGCGCAGCGCTGCGCGCCATCGCCGACAACGAACCCGTGGTCGGCACCCATCACCGTCGCGGCGAACCAGAGGCCGCCCAGCCCGTACGCGTGCGACGAGCGGAGCACCGCGTGTTCGAGGCCGCTCTGCACGACGACCTCTTCCGCGAGCCCCTTCGCGCGGAGGAACGGATGCTCGTGGCCAACAGACGCGCCCGGAACCGAGAGCAGGATCATCCGACGGGTGCCCGCCTCCTTCGCCGCGGCGACGGCCGCGAGCGTGGAGCCGTGGTTCGCGGCGAGGATCTCGTCATCGCTCGGCTGGTTCACCCCGCCCACCAGGTGCACGATCGTGTGGACGCGCGGGAGGATCTCGATCAGCTCGTCCGGCTCCTCCACTGAGAGGACGGCGACCTTCGCGCCGAGGGCTCGCAGCGGCTCGCCCGCCTCGGGACGCCGGACCGTCGCCCGGACCTCGTCGCGCTCTACGAGTGCCCGGACGATCGCGTGCCCGAGGACGCCGGACGCGCCCGTGACCATCACCGTCAAGCGAGCACCGCCATGTCGGCGATGGTACCGGCGGCGCGACGCCGGACCTCGGTAGCCTCGGATGCGTGCAACCGGACCCGGTCGACGTCGAGCGAGTTCGCCGGGCCCTCGGTGCGGCGCCGGTCGCCTGGCGGGACGCGTCCGGCCATGGCGCTCCGTCGAACCGACGGTTCGTCGTCGATCTGCAGGATGGGAGCACGGCGTTCGTGAAGATCGCGGCCCTGGACTACACGGCGGATTGGCTCCGCGACGAGCGCCGCGTGTACGAGGCGCTGGATGGAGACCCGTTCCTCCCGCGCTCGCTCGGATGGGACGACGACGGCCTCGCGCCCGCGCTCGTCATCGAGGACCTGTCCGGCGAGACCTGGCCGCCGCCATGGGACGCCGCTCGTGTCGATGCCGTACTCGCGACCCTCGACGACGTGCACGCGACCTCGCCCCCCGCCGGCGTGCCGCCCGCGGTCGAGCGGCAATTCGGGCTGGACGGGTGGCCGGACGTGGTCGCTGACCCCCAGCCGTTCCTCGCGCTCGGGATCTGCTCGGCTGCCTGGCTCGAGGACCACCTGCCGACGCTCGCGGAAGCGTCGGCGTCGGCCGAGATCGCCGGCGACTCGCTGCTCCATCTCGATGTGAGGAGCGACAACCTGTGCGTGCGCGGCGACCGAGCCGTGTTCGTGGACTGGAACAACGCCTCCGTGGGCAACCCCGTGCTGGACACCGCCGCGTGGCTGCCGTCGCTCCATGCCGAAGGTGGACCGGCTCCGCACGAGATCCTTCCCGACGAGACGCCGGGTCTGCCGCAGATCGCATCCCTGCTGGCGGGCTACTTCAGCGCGCGCGCCGGGCTGTCGCCGATCGCGCAAGCGCCGCACGCCCGGCCTCTCCAGCTCGCCCAATCGAGGACCAGCCTGCCCTGGGCGGCCCGACTCCTGGGGCTCCCGCTGCCCTCCTAGGGGCTCGCCGTCCGTTGCAAGTGCAACGCACTGCTACGATGCCTCGCGTGGACGCCTCCTATGCCGACCTGATGGCCCAGCTCCGGAGCCGTGGGCTCCGGATGACCCCGCAGCGGCGGGCGATCGTCTCGGAGGTGATGCGCGCGAAGGGACACATCTCCCCCACCGCGATCGCACGGAAGGTCCAGGGCGACATGCCGGGCGTGAACGCATCGACCGTGTATCGGACCCTGACGCTCCTCGAGAGCGTCGGCGTCCTCCAGCACTCCCACGTCGAGACGGGGGCCGAGTACCACCGCGCGGATGAAGCGCACCACGTGCACCTGACCTGCCGGAACTGCGGTCAGGACGACGAGCTGTCACTCGAGGAGGCCCGCAAGCTCCAGGGGCTCATCAAGCGTCACCACGGGTTCGTCGCCGACCTCACGCACTTCGCGATCACCGGTCTCTGTAGCGACTGCGCCGCTTGACGGCAGCTAGTGCGCGTCCGCGAGGGCGGGGAGCCGACGGCGCCAGCCGCTGAACGCGAACGCCACCACGAACAGGAGCCCGGCCGCCAGCACGACGGTGCCGCCCGAGGACCAGTTCAGGTAGTACGAGCCGTAGACGCCGAGGAACCCGCACACCGTCCCCGCGCCCACCGAGATCCAGAGCATCCGGGCGAACGAGTCGGTGAGGAGCCGGCCGATCACGGGCGGGATCACGAGCATCGCGGCGATCATCGTCACACCGATCACGTTCATCGTCGCCGCGATCGTTGCGGTGAGCATCACCGCCAGCCCGATGTCGACACGCGCCGTCCGCACGCCCGAGACCTCCGCGACCTCGGGATCGAACGTCGAGAAGAGCAGCTGGCGGTAGCCGAGGAACACGAACAGGACCGACCCCGCTGCGACGGCCAGCACGACGAGCACGTCGACACCGGTGACGCCCAGCACGTTCCCCCACAGGAGGGCCTCGAAGTTCACGACGAACGTCCGCTGGGTCGAGATCAGGATGATCCCGATCGCGAAGCTTGCCGAGGTGATCGCACCGATCGCCGCGTCGGCCCCGATCGATCTCCGGCGCGCGACCTTGTTGATGAAGAGCGCCGCGACCAGCCCCCAGAGCCCCGCCCCCAGGAAGACGTTCACGCCGACGATGTAGCTCGCCACCGCGCCGCCGAAGATCGCGTGCGAAAGACCGTGGCCGATGTAGCTCATCCCTCGGAGCACCACGTACACGCCGATCAGACCGCAGAGCGCGCCGGTGATCGTGGCGACGAGCAGCGCTCGCTGGAAGAACTCGTAGCCGAACGGCTCAAGCAGGGTGCTCATGATGGTCCTCCCGGAGCGGCAGCACGCGAGCGCCCTCCTCCTCCTCGACGAGCTCGGGGTACTGCTCGAGGACGACGGGCATCCCACCGTGCGAGAGCACCTCGAGCGGGGCGCCGTAGGTCCTTTCCAGCACCTCGCTGGTGATCACCTGCCGCGGCGTCCCCGTGGCGATCACCTCGCGGTTCAGGCAGACGAGCCGAGGCAGGTGGGACGCGATGCCGTTCAGATCATGGGTGGTCAGGACGATGGCGAGTCCCTCGTGGTGGAGATCGTGGATCACGTGCATCACGTCGTGGCGGGTGCGGACGTCGACGCCGCTGGTCGGCTCGTCCAGCAGGAGCAGACGCGGGCGCCCGAGCATCGCGCGGGCGATGAAGACCCGCTGCTGCTGGCCCCCCGAGAGCTCGCGGATGTGTCTGTCGGACAGCCCTCCCAGCCCGAGCCGCTCGAGGACCTCCTGCGCCTGGGAGGACTCCTGCCTCGAGGGCCAGGGGACCCGGCGCCCGTCGATCTTCGCCATGAGCACCGCTTCGCGAACGGTGACGGGGAAGTACCAGTTCACCGTCTCGACCTGCGGCACGTAGCCGATCGACAGCTCGGGATCGCGTTGGATCCGCCCGGCGATGGGTTCGACCGATCCGGCGATCGCCTTCAACAACGTGCTCTTCCCGCTCCCCGAGGGCCCGACGACGCCGATGAATTCACCCGCCCCGATCTGCAGGTCGACGTTCACGAGCACCGGGTCCCGGCCGTAGCGGCACGTGACACGGTCGAACCGCACGAGCTCGTCCATCAGTAGCGGGTCCCTCCCGCTGCGTCGGTCACGAGGTTCGTGACGTCGACGTCCTCGAACGGCGCCGGATCCCCGCCCAGCGCGCGGACGATCGTGGTGAAGTCGAATACCATCAATCCGAGGTAGCTGTGGTCCGGATCGCCGGCCTCCCCCGGGAGGTCGTCGTCGCGCAGGTCGTCGACGTAGGTCGCACCCGTCTCCGCAGCGATCTGTGCGAGGACCGGGCTCGGGAACACCTCGGAGCCGAAGATCGCGGGAAGATCCTCGGCACGGATCTGCTCGATCAGGCCTACGATCTCCTGCGGCGTCGGCTCGGCGAAGTCCGACGGCTGGATCGCCCCGACGACCTCCCAACCGTACTCGCGGGCGAAGTACGGGAACGAGTCGTGATACGTGAGGAGTTTGCGGTCCTCTCCCGCCACCGTCTCGGTGGCCGAGCGGATGGCGGCATCCAAGGCATCGACCCGCTCCGCGAACGCGTCGAAGTTCTCCTCGAAGGTGGGCGTGCCCTCGGGGTCGAGCGCAGAGAGCTCATCACGGACGATCTCGGCGAAGTCCTTCGCGTAGGGCGGGTTCGTCCAGAGGTGGGGGTTCGGGAAGCCTTCGGATCGTGGGAACGAGAAGTCGAAGATGTACTCGTCCTCCGAGATCGTGCGGTCCGCGAGCTGCACGATGGGGACCCCGTCGCCGACGTTCGCCTCCGCGAGCTCACGCGTCGGCTCTTCCAGGTGCAGGCCGTTGATGAAGACGATGTCGGCGTCCTCCATCACCGCGGCGTCCGAGGGGGCGGGCTCGAACGTGTGGCTGTTGACCCCCTCGGGCACGATCCCCGTCACGGAGACGCGGTCGCCCCCGATGTTCTGCACGATGTTCGTGATCGGCGAGACGGTGGTGACGACCTGGACGCCCGCCCCGGAACCAGGTCCATCTGACCCACAGGCGCCGGTGAGGAGCAGGAGGAGGGCAGCCGCGAGCGCCCCTCGTCGCATATCCATGCAGACAGCCTACTCCGTTCTTGCAATAGCTTGCAACTGGCCCTCCACGTCGCCCTGTGCTAGAAGGCGGGCGTCTCCCGGTAGGTGCCGAAGACCGCCGCGAGGGCCCCCACGATCTCCCCCTCGGTGCATCGGGCGCGGGCGCAGTCGATCAGCGGCTCCATCAGGTTCGCGTCGGTGGTCGCGGCCTCCTTCAGGGCGATCAGCGCGTCGTCCGCGGCGGCCGCGTCACGTGCGGCGCGGGTGCGGCGAACGCTCGCGAGCTGGGTCCGCTCGGCTTCCTCCCCGATCACGAGCGTGTCGATCGGGTTCTCGTTCGCGTCCACGAAGTCCGTCACGCCGACCTTCACGAGGTCGCCCGACTCGTAGCGTCGCTGTTCCTGGAACGCCGACTCGGCGATCCGTCGCTGGAACCATCCCTGCTCGATCCCCTCCAGGACGCCCTCGAGCATCGAGCCCTCACCCATCCGTTCGATCTCCGTGAAGATCTCCTCCGCCCGTGCCTCGATCCGGTCCGTCGCGTCCTCCACGAACCACGAACCGCCGAGCGGATCGATCACGTCGGGGACCCCCGACTCGAAGGCGATCACCTGCTGCGTTCGGAGTGCCAGCTTGGCCGTGTCCTCGGTGGGGAGCGCGAGCACCTCGTCGAGCGCGTTCGTGTGCAACGACTGCGTGCCGCCGAGCACCGCGGCGAGCGCCTCGATCGCGGTGCGCACGACGTTGTTCATCGGTTGCTGCGCGGTGAGGGACACGCCCGCCGTCTGCGTGTGGAACCGAAGGCGCATCGCCTCGGGGCTCGTCGCGCCGTAGCGATCGCGCATCCAGCGCGCCCAGATCCGGCGGGCGGCACGAAGCTTCGCGATCTCCTCGAAGAAGTCGATGTGCGCGTTGAAGAAGAACGAGAGGGCGGGCGCGAAGGCTTCGACATCGAGGCCCCGTTGCGTCCCGAGCTCGACGTAGGCGAACCCGTCCGCCAGGGTGAACGCGAGCTCCTCGGCGGCCGTCGCCCCCGCCTCGCGGATGTGGTACCCGGACACGCTGATCGGGTGCCATTTGGGAACGCGCTCGGCGCAGAATGCCATCAGATCCCCGATCAGCCGCAGGTGCGGCCGCGGCGGGAACACCCACTCCTTCTGCGCGATGTACTCCTTGAAGATGTCCGTCTGGAGGGTGCCGTCGAGGGTCCCCCAGTCGACGCCTTGCTCCTCGGCGGTCGCGAGGAAGAACGCGAACACGACGACCGCCGGACCGCTGATCGTCATCGAGGTCGTGACATCCCCGAGCGGGATCTGGTCGAACAACGTCTCGAAGTCGTCGAGCGAATCCGTTGCGACGCCACACCGGCCGACCTCGCCCTCGCTCCGAGGATCGTCGGAGTCCAACCCCATGAGTGTCGGCATGTCGAACGCGACCGAGAGACCGGTCTGCCCGTGGGCGGTCAGGAAGCGGTACCGGGCGTTCGTCTCCGCGGGCGTGCCGTACCCGGCGAACTGACGCATCGTCCAGAGCCTGCCCCGGTACATGGAGGGGTAGGCGCCGCGGGTGAAGGGGAAGCCCCCCGGTTCGCCGAGCTTCTCGTCCGGCTCCCAACCGTCGAGGTCGTCCGGCCCGACGATCGCCGGAACCGGCTCACCGGACAAGGATCGGTGCGAGCGCTCGCTCCACGGAGCGCGGGATCGCTCGAGACTCATCCCCTCGAGGATACGCGGCGACGTCAGTTCCCTCCGGCGCGGCGGAGGAGCTCCTGGGCCGCGGCGTAGGGGTCGATACGGCGCTCGGCGAGGTCGTCGCCGAGTGCCGGGTCCTGCTCGAGAGCTTCGGCCGCCTTGACCCGGAACCGCTCGGCGGCGAGGCTCTCCGCCTCATGGAGGAGGCGGGCTCGCCGCTTCGCAGCGAGCGCGCCGGACGTCTCGGCGCCGTCGCGGTGCTCGCGGATCGCCGCCCACACCTCCTCGACCCCCTCGGCCTTCGCGGACGTGGCCAACAGCACCGGCGGGTCCCAGTCGCGTGCGGCGCCCATATGCAGCATCTGGCGGAGCTCCTTGGCCACGTCGGGGGCGCCGTCGCGATCCGCCTTGTTCACGACGAAGACGTCGGCGGCCTCGAGGATGCCGGCCTTCGCCATCTGGACGGCGTCCCCCATCCCCGGCGCCATCACCACGACCGCCGTGTCCGTGGCCGCTGCGACGTCGACCTCGGCCTGTCCGACGCCGACCGTCTCCACGAAGATCACGTGGTAGCCGGCCGCGTCGAGGATCCGCACGGCCTCCGGGGCTGCGAGCGCCATCCCCCCGAGGTGCCCCCTCGTGGCCATCGAGCGGATGAACACCCCGGGATCGACGGCGTGGTCCTGCATCCGGACGCGGTCGCCGAGGAGGGCACCGCCGGTGTACGGCGACGTGGGATCCACGGCGAGGACGGCCGCACGGAGATCGGCGGCACGGGCGATCCGGACGAGCTCACCGGCGAGCGTGGACTTGCCGACGCCGGGCGCGCCGGTCAGACCGATCGTGGCCGCACGACCGGTCTCCGGATAGATCCCCGCCGACAGCTCGGCCAGCTCCGGCGCGTCGTCCTCGACGGCGGAGATCGCCCGAGCGACCGCGCGGCGCTCGCCCGCCAGCACCCCGTCGACGAGCCCCGCCACGTCCACGGCGCTCACCCTACCGGTCGGTCGGCGCGGACCGGCTGCGCACCGCCTGCAGAGCCCGCGCCCGGGATCGCCTCCAGCGCATCACGGAGCGATCGACACAAGGCACGCTGCCGAAGGAGGGCGGGATCGTCGGCCGACGCCACTCGCGACCGCACCATCGCCAGATTGACCTGCTCGCGCTGGAGTCGGCCCAGCACGCCGGAGGCTCGATCGCCGGCCCTGTCTCGCATCGCGCGCCTGGACCGGCGCCGCGCCCCCGGACGCTCGAGGATCGAAAGCTCGTCGAGCGTCACGGCGTCCTGCTCGAATTCGCTCATCAGCGCCGCCCGGAGCCAGCGTCGTTCCCGCGCGTGCGCGAGGCGGACCGCGAGCACCACGAACAGGAGGAGCGGCAGTCCTTTGACGGCGGTCGCGAGGGGGATCACGAACCACTCCCCGCCCTCCCATGGATGGGCCGGGAAGAACTCGAGGATCGGCGAGTTCCACAAGAAGTGCCCGAGGACGGCGGCTCCCACGAGCAGCGCCGCGGGACCGAGTCGCTCCCGCCGGGGTCGTCCGTCGCGCCGGGTGATGAGCGTCCCGACCGCCATCCCGACCAGGCCGGTGTACAGCACGTGGGAGTAGAGGCCGCTCGCGATCACGCGTACGAAGAACCCCTCGAGCACGCCGCCGACGTCACCACCGAACACGGCGACGAAGTAGAAGACGTCCTCGACCACGGCGAAACCGAGCCCGCAGAGCGCGCCGTAGACGAACCCGTCCATCACGTCGTCGACCTCGTCACGGGCGATCAGCACGATCAGCACGACGCCGAGCCCCTTGAGGATCTCCTCCACGATCGGGGCGGTGAGTGCGGCGGTCCATCGCGCGGCGAACTCGGGCCCGCCGACGCGCGCGACCACCACACCCCACCCGGCGTTGCCGATCGCCGACAGCGTGGTGGCGGCCACCGCTCCCCATACGAACGCGGCGATCAGGAGTGGGATCGGTTCCCGCTCGTAGAGATCGAGGAGGTAGACGAGCACGGCGACCGGGGCGGCGTATGCGATCACGAGCCCCCACGACAGGAGCCAGCCACCGGGCGACATCTCGCGGAAGAGGTTCTGCTCCCCGATCGCCACCATGCCGGTCATCGTCACGACGACCACGTACAGCCAGAAGGCGGGCAGGCGGGGTTGGAGGAACCGCGCGTGGTGCAGGGGCGCGTGCGCGAACGCGCGGCGACGCATCATCAGGCCACCTCGGCGCCGTCGATCATCGCCGTGAGCTCTTCGACGATCAGCTCGAGCTGCCCCTGGAACGCCCAGCCGTCGAAGATCACCCCGTTGCCGGCGGGCGAGACCGCGACGGTGACGGACCCCTCCACCGGCGATCCGCTCTGCGGCTCCGACCCGATGTAGCCGAAGCGGACGGCCTCGAGCCCGTTCCCGAGGAGGATCTGCTCGATCCGGTCCGTCACGGACAGGCGCTCGAGCTGGTGACTGAGCACTTCACCGGCGTACAGGCCCGCCAGCGCGAGCGCCCCACCGCCCACGTCGGGGAGCGCCAGCAGGTCGAGCGCGCCGTTGCCGCGGGTGAGTTGCGCGAACTCCCCCGAGAGGATCCCGCCGGACGCCGAGGGGAGGGAGACCTCCTCACGATGCGCGACCTCCCAACCCGGGAGCGGATGGATCGTGACGACGCCTTCCAGCGCGACCGCCTGGACGTCCGGCACTGGCAGCGTCCCCGCAACCACGAAGCCACCGAGCACGGTCACCGACATCACGAGCGCGACGAGGCCGGTGGGGAGCCATCTTCGAAAGGGCCGGCCGATCCCCGGGGAGGCGTCCGGCCGGGTCGGCACGTTCGCCGCCGGCGGCGCCATCAGCGATCTCCGTCGGCGACGGACAGGAGCTTCGTGAGGCGCACGAGTCGCAGGGGGTGCCGGAGCAACCCTCGGATCCGGATGCGCCGGCGGAGGAGATCCCCGACGATCGTTCGGCCCTCCGGCCGGAGCGGGTCCGGAAGCCCCCCTCGCAGCGGCGCGGTGGTGAGGTCGAGCAGCCGCCCCGAATCCGACCGGATACGGAGGTGGGCATCGGGAACGTCGCCGTCGCCGACCCGGACACCGTCGCGTTCGATCCGGAGGAAGACCGTCACGTCGGCGTCGGGCGCGTCGAGCACCGCGACCGACCTGCGCAGGAGCGCCGTCCGTGTGGGATCGCGCGCGAGGTTCTGCTCGATGAGGTCCGCGACCATCGAGGCGAGACCGCTCGGCTCGCCGCCGATCACCGTGATCGTCACGGCTCGAGGACCACCTTCGTGGCTTCCCGGCGGTCGAACAGCGCGTAACCCTCGGCCGCGGCCTCGAGCGGAAGTCGATGGCTGATCAGCGGCGTCGGGTCCACGGCGCCACGCTCCAGTCCCTCCATCGCCCTGCCCCACCACGACACCACGGGCGTGAGCCCCGCGAACCGGAGCGTGAGCGCTCGCGACCAGTACGCCCCGAGCTGGAGCTCCGTCGTCTCCGACGAGTAGACGCCCAGGACGACCACCGTGCCGCCGCGCCGGACGGTATCGATCGCGCCCTCGAAGGCCGTTGGATGTCCGACCGCGTCGATCACGACGTCGGCCCCCCGCCCGTCGGTCGCCTCCGCGAGCGCGGTCACAGGGTTCCGCTCGTCGATGTGCACCGGGATCGCGCCCGCGGTCTCCGCCAGCGCCAGCCGCGACGGATCTCGATCGAGGGCGTAGATCGTCGGGCCACCCTGGGTCCGGAGGCCCTCGATCGTGCAGAAGCCCACCGGGCCGCAGCCGAGCACCGCGACCACGTCGTCCGGGCCGGCATCCGTCAGCGAAGCCCCGTAGGACCCGGTGGTCAGCACATCCCCGACGAAGACGGCGGCCTCGTCCCCCACTCCGTCCGGGATCTCCAGCAGGTTCAGATCGGCGTCGGGGACCCGGAGACGCTCGGCCTGGGCGCCGGGCAAGGCACCGCCGAAGATCCCGTAGCCGAAGATCCTGTCGTCATCACACAGCGAGGACTGCCCGATCCCACAGAACCAGCAATGGCCGCAAGCGACGTTGAACGCGACGGCGACGCGATCCCCGACCCGCCGGGTCTCCACCCCGTCGCCGACCGCCTCGATCACTCCGACGGCCTCGTGCCCCAGCGGCTCCCCCGGTTCCATCGGCGCCTTCCCGTGGAGCAGGTGGAGATCGCTCCCACAGATCGCCGAGCGCGTGACACGGACGATCGCGTCGGTCGGCGCCTCGAGATCCGGATCGGGCAGGTCGGCGACGCGGACGGCGCCCATCCCGTCGAACACGACCCCCCGCATCAGGGTTCGTCGGGGAACGTCGTGTCCACCTGACCGGCGATGTAGGCCAGTTCCTGTGTGCCCCTCGTGTAGCGCAGGATCTTCGGGAGATCGCCGCGGACACGGAGCTTCCCCTGGACGAGCCCCTTCACGGGTTCGAGATCTCCGCGGATCACGTCCTTCCATCGCGAGTACGGCGCGCGGATCACGAACTCGGCCGAGGCCACCCTCGCCTCGTCGACGATGCCGCCGCCGCGGCACCCACCGTGCCAGAGGTCGAGGAGCCCGCGCACGTCGGTCGCGACCCCCTTGTCCGGCTCCGCCTCGACATGGATCACCGCGTCGCCCTCCCACGTCGCCGCGTACTCGGCGTACTCCTCCGACGCATCGACCGCCTGGATGTACGCCTGGAACCACTCCTCGGTGGGGAACTCGGGCATCTCAGGACCCCCACAGCTGCAACGCGAAGACGACGCCCACCGCGTTGAACGCGGCATGCGTCGCGATGTTCACGAGGAGGTTGTGATGGCGCCAGTGGATCCAGGCCCAAGCCAGACCGGTGATCATCATCATGAACACCAGCACGCCTACATCGAGCGCGCCCCCCGGGACCACGTGGATGAGCCCGAACGGGATGGCGGAGGCGAACGCGCCCGGCCAGAACCCACGACGATCGGCGACGGAGTGGAAGATCAGGCCGCGGAAGACCAACTCCTCGGCGAGCGGTGCCATCACGACGGCATAGACGACCAGGGCGACCACCGCCCATCCCGTGAGCGAAGGATCGACCTGCCGAGGGACCTCGACGTCGCGTCCGGAGACCGCGGCGAGTGCCGAGACGACGAAGTACGCCACCACCGTGATGCCGATCTGGGAGGCGAGCCCCCAGCCGACGCCCGACGCCGCCTCACGGAGTCGGTTCCCGCGCGCCGGCCACCCGATCGAGCGCCACCAGCCCCGGTGCGCCACCTGGAGCCAGATGAGGAGGGAGATGATGAGCACGAGGTACGTCACCGCCCCCGCGGCCGCGCCGGGCCCGTTCATCCGTTGGCCCGAGGCACCGCCGAGCGCGAGGAACACCGGGACGGAAACGAGCGTCCCGAGGACGAACCCTAGGAGCGTCACGATGACGGCCTCCCACCACCGCCACGTGGCTCTCGGCGGCGCATGCTCGACGAGCAGCTCGTCGGGAGGCGGAGGGAGCGGTGCGTTCATGGCGACATCTTCCCGCGGGCGGAGGCGAGAGACACGCCGAGGAGCCCGGACAGCGCGAACCCGAACGCGAAACCGACCGCGGCCGCGCCGGTGTCCTCCGCGAGATAGGCGACCACCGAACCGAGCAGGATCACCAGCACGGCGTCGCGCCACGCGTCGTGTCCTTCGAAGCTCCGAGCGATCGCGGCACGCGGGCGAACCACGAAGACGAGCAGGACCAGCGTGCCCACCACCGGGATCGCTGCGAGCGGGTTGTCGGCGATCAGATCGAGCCCCACGCCCAGCCGGTCGAGCTGCCGCTCGATGGCGCCCATGACACCGTCGGTCTCTTCGAGGAACGCCGTGACGTGGGTGGACCGATCGGTCAGATAACGGTGCATCAACGCGACCGCGGCCGTCCCGACGGCCGTGACGAGTCCCGTGATCACGGCGATCATCCACCATGGCTGGCGGCGGCGGATCGCCAGCCACATGCCGGCGGCCGCGAACAGCGTGATCGCCGCGCCGAAGTTGGATCCGGTCCACGGCGAGCCAGCGATGAGAGCGCATGCCGCGAGGAGGAGCACACCGCTGCTCACCGGGAGGCGATGTGCGAGGAACATCGCGGATCCGAGCACCATCCCGATCTCGACGTTCGGCATCCCGAAGAAGCGCCCCCCATCCAGCTGTCCGCCGCCCGCCAGAGGAGTGACCGCCGCCGGCCACCCGAGCGCCGCCTCGATCCCGAGGATCACCAGGATCACGGCACCGCAGGCGGCGACGGAGACGAAGATCCCCCGGCGCGCCTCCACCCACCCGGTGAACGCGACGCCGACCACGACGATCAGGAGCAGGGACGGAACCATGGTCGCGTAGGTGAGGGACGGGAGATGGCCCACCAGCAACAGCCCGAGCGCGAGCCACGGGAGTGACGACGTGAGCCCTTCGACCGCTCGGAGCGTGCCGGAGGAGAGCCGAGCGCGGAGCGCCAGGGCGATCACCGCTGCGAGACCGAAGAGCATCATCACGCCCCAGCTGGCGGCGGCGATCGGCACGGCGAGCCGGCGCTGCTGGAGGTAGCGCTCGTAGAGGTCGAGGGGCGCGGGCTCGCCGGTGGGCTCGACCGGTGCGCCGGCGTCGTACGGAAGGCCCAGCCAGTCGGCCAGGGTCGCCGCGGGGTCCACGTCGGCCACGACGCCGGTGCGCCGCGAGGAATCCGACGTCAATGCCTTCGGCTCTTCGTCCGCCACGATCAGCCGACCTGCCGCATCCAACATCTCGTCCGGATCCACCCATGCAGCGACGACGGCCCCGAGCTCATCGCCTTCGTTCCTCCCGGTGATGAGCGAAGAGCGGGAGACGATCAAGACGAGCGTGGGGCCATCCGCGACGGAGAGGCCCTCCTCGACGAGTTCGGCCACATGAGGACCGATGCCGAGGTCCCCGACGCGAGCGTTGTACAGCCCCGGGAGCGAGATCGGTTCGCCGTTCTGTCCTCGAGCATGTCGGCGATCGCGTCCTCCGAGCCGGTGCGGCCGTTCATGAGGGCGGATCCCCCCAGGGCAGCCAACGTTCTGATCTCCGAGACGCTGAGGAGATCCCGGAGGGACGCGTCCGCCGTCTCGATGAGGATCGCGCTCCGGCGCCCTACCTGTGCGTGCACCGGAGCTGTGACGAGGGCCAGGCCGGCGCACGTCGCGAGGAGCGCTCGCCTCACGGGAGGCGGACGAGCTCGGGGTCGCGCCGAACCTCGGCGCCGAGTCGCGAGAGCTTCGCTTCGAAGTCCTCGTAGCCCCGATCGACGTGCTCGATGTCGGCGATCTCGGTGACGCCGTCTGCGGTCAGCGCGGCGATCGCCATCGCGGCGCCGGCGCGGATGTCCATGGCCCGTACGGGTGCCGCGGAGAGCCGCTCGACGCCCCGGATCACCGCGTGGTGCCCCTCGGTGCGGATGTCGGCTCCCATGCGCCGGAGCTCGTCGACGTACGTGAACCGCCCCTCGAACACGTTCTCCGTCGCGATGCTCGTCCCGTTCGCCGTGGAGAGCATGGCCAGCAGGATCGGCTGGAAGTCGGTCGCTATCCCCGGGTACGGGAGCGTCACGAAGTCGGCGGCCCGCGCCCGCTCCGGTTGCCGCACGCGCAGTCCGTCGTCGGTCCTGCGGATCTCGGCGCCACCCTCGCCGAGCTTCTCGAGGAAGAGCTCCAGGTGCTCTGGACGCGCCCCGTCGAGCACGAGATCCCCGCGGGTCGCCACCGCGGCCGCGGCCCAGGTTCCCGCCTCGATCCGATCGCAGATGACCGTGTGCTCGGCCGGCTCGAGCGCGCCCACCCCTTCGATCTCGATCGTCGCGGACCCGGCGCCGTGGATCCCGGCCCCCATCGCCGCGAGGAACGCAGCCAGGTCCGCGATCTCGGGCTCCCGCGCGGCGTTGTCGATCACGCTGACCCCTTCGGCCGTGACGGCCGCCATCATCAGGTTCTCGGTGGCCCCCACGCTCGGATAGTCGAGGGTGATCGGTGCGGCCGTGAGCCCTTCGGCGCTCGCGACGAGGAACCCGTGCTCCGCGTCGATCCGGGCACCCATCCGTCGCAGCCCATCGAGATGAAGGTCGATCGGACGTGAGCCGATGTTGTCGCCGCCCGGCATCGCCACACGCGCTTCACCGGTACGGGCGAGGAGCGGGCCGAGCACGGCGATCGAGGCCCGCATGCGCCGCACCAGCTCGTACGGCGCCTCCACGGACGAGAGGTGGGTGGCATCCACTGCGACGCCTCCGTCCTCCCACGAGACCCCGGCGCCGAGATGCTCGAGGACCTCGCCCATCGTGAAGCAGTCCTGGATGCGAGGAACGTTGCGGAGCACGGAACGTCCGGGTGCGAGCAACGACGCCGCCATCAGCTTCAGGGCCGAGTTCTTGGCGCCCGAGATGCGGACGGAACCGGCGAGGCGAGCGCCCCCCGTCACGAAGAGACGGTCCATCTTCGCATCGTACCGGGGCCGGCCTGAGGGACGGTTCGGGTCCGCGACGGTCAGCGCGCGTCGCTGAGCGCGATCCTGGCTTCGGCGCGGGCGATCTCGGTCTTCACCCGCTCGTCGTCGGCGCCGTCCGCGGCCGATCGCAACTCCTCCAGGCGCCGCGTGACCGCCGAGACGTCGATCTCCGTCTCGAGCTGCGCGTTCGTCGCGAGCACATCCACGCGCGATGATCCTTCCTCCGTGGACACGTGCAGGAAGCCCCCGTCCACGACGGCCTTCAGCCAGGTGCCGTCCTCCTCCTGGATCTGCAGCGGTCCGACCGCCAGATGGACGAGCAAGGGGGCGTGACCCGCGAGGATGCCGACGTCGCCGTCGACCCCGTGCGCGATGACCTCGGTGGCCTGTCCGGACCACACCTCGCGCTCCGGTGTGACGACGTGCACCTCGAGCGCCACTACGCGGCCTCGAGGGTCTTCGCCTGCTCGACGGCCTCCTCGATCCCGCCGACGAGGAAGAACGCCTGCTCGGGGAGATGGTCGTACTCGCCTTCGCAGAGCGCCTTGAAGGACGCGATCGTCTCGTCGATCGGCGTGTACTTGCCCGGCAGGCCCGTGAACTGCTCCGCGACGAAGAACGGCTGCGAGAGGAACCGCTGGATCTTGCGCGCGCGCGACTGACGATCACCTTGTCCTCCTCGGACAGCTCGTCGATCCCGAGGATCGCGATGATGTCCTGGAGGTCGCGGTACCGCTGGAGGATCTCCTGCACACGACGCGCCACGTCGTAGTGCTCCTGTCCGACGTACCGCGCGTCGAGGATCCGCGACGTGGAGTCCAGCGGGTCCACCGCCGGGTAGATGCCGAGCGCCGCGATGTCGCGCGAGAGGACCGTCGTGGCGTCGAGGTGCGCGAACGCCGTGTGCGGCGCCGGGTCCGTGATGTCGTCCGCGGGGACGTAGATCGCCTGCAGCGAGGTGATCGACCGGCCACCCGCCGACGTGATCCGCTCCTGGAGCTCGCCCATCTCGTCGGCGAGGGTCGGCTGGTACCCGACCGCGCGAGGGCATCCGTCCCAGCAGCGTCGAGACCTCGGAGCCGGCCTGCGTGAACCGGAAGATGTTGTCGATGAACAGCAGCACGTCCTTCCGCTCGACGTCGCGGAAGTACTCGGCCATCGTGAGCGCCGAGAGCGCCACGCGGAGGCGGACGCCGGGCGGCTCGTCCATCTGGCCGAACACGAGCGCGGTGTTGTCGATGACCCCCGACTCGGTCATCTCGAGGAACAGGTCGTTGCCCTCGCGGGTCCGCTCTCCGACGCCGGCGAACACGGACACACCGCCGTGCTCCTTCGCCTGCCGGCGGATCATCTCCTGGATGATCACGGTCTTGCCGACGCCGGCGCCGCCGAACATCCCGATCTTGCCGCCCTGCACGTACGGCTCGAGGAGGTCGATCACCTTGATGCCGGTCTCGAGCATCTGCTTCTTCGGCTCGAGCTCCGAGAACGGCGGAGGCTCCCGGTGGATCGGCCAGCGGTCGCTCGCGTGGATCTCGGAGGCGTCCGTGTCCAGTGGTTCCCCGATCACGTTGTAGACGTGCCCCAGGACGCCCTCGCCCACCGGGACGCTGATCGGTGCCCCCGTGTTCACGACCGGCGTACCGCGGACGAGACCGTCGGTCGGCTTCAGGGCGATCGTGCGGACGATCGAGTCGCCGATGTGCTGGGCGACCTCGCATGTGATCGTCGTGGTCTCGGACTCCAGCGTCAGGTCCACGGTGAGCGCCGTGTGGATCTCGGGCAGCTCCGCCGGCGGGAACTCCACGTCCACCACCGGGCCGATCACCCGGACCACGCGCCCCTCTGGGTGCTTCTTCTTCGCTCGTTCCGTTCTGGCATCGTCATCCCTCCGAGCCGGCGGCCATCGATTCGGCCCCGCCCACGATCTCCATGATCTCGGTCGTGATCTCGTCCTGGCGCGCGCGGTTCGCTTGGCGCGTCAGGATCTTGATGAGGTCTTCCGCGTTGTCGGTCGCGGCCTTCATCGCCCGGCGCCGGGCCGCGTTCTCCGACGCTGCCGACTCGAGCAGCGCCGCGTAGACCTTCGTCACCACGTACTGCGGCAGCAGATGGTCGAGGATCTCGTCCGGCTCCGGCTCGAACAGGTACTCGGCGTGGACGACCCCGAGGCCCTTCCCCGTGACCTCTTCCGGCGCGATCGGCAGGAATCGCTGCGTGGTCGCGCGGAGAGTGAACGCGGAGCGGAAGTCGGTGTAGGCGGCGTGGAGCTCGTCGATCTCCTCGTCCGCGAAGTCCTTGATCAGGGTGCGACCGATGCGCTCCGCCTCCTCGTACGGCGGGACCTCGCTGAACCCCTGCCACTGCTCGCGCATCGGGACGCCCTCGGAACCGGAAGTAGCCGATGCCCTTCTTGCCGATCACGTACAGGACCGGCTCGAGCCCTCGGCTGCGGACCTCGCGGATCACGCCCTCCGCCACCTTCAGCACGTTCGCGTTGTACGCGCCGGCGAGGCCCCGGTCCGACGTCAGCACGAGCACGCCGGCCTTCGCCGGTTGTTCGCGATCCTCCAGCAGCGGATGCTGCACGGAGCGCCGCTCTGGCGCGCCAGGTCCTCCATCGCCTTGGTGAGCTGGATCGCGTACGGGCGCGACGCCTCGACGCGCTGCTGCGCCTTCACGATCCGCGAGGACGCGATCAGCTCCATCGCGCGCGTGATCTTCTTCGTCGATTGCACCGTGCGGATCCGCCGGCGAACGATGCGGAGCTGAGCACCCACCTACGACGCGCCCTCGTCCTCGTCGTCCGGGAGCGGAACCTGCCCCTGCACGTCGTCCTCCTCGGCGAGCGAGGGGCCCCCGGTCTCTTCCCTTTCGCGATCACGACCTTCCGGTTCTGCATCGGCGTCGCCGTCGTCGTCGTCGACCGACGACATCCGATCCCAGCCTATGTCCGGCTTCACCTCGTCGGGGGCCGTCCCGGCGCCCCGGCCGGCCTCGCTGCCCGCGATCGCCTCGCTCGTCCGGAACGTCTGCGCGAACGCGTCGACCGACTCCTTCAGCGTCGCCTCGGTCTCGTCGGAGAGGTCACCCGACTCCTTGATCGTGCCGAGGACATCCGTCCGGGAGTCTAGATAGGCCGTGAACTCCTCCACGAACCTCCTCGCGTCCTCCACCGGGAACGGATCGAGGTAGCCGCCGGTGGCCGTCCAGATCATCACGACCTCGCGCTCCACCGGACGCGGCTCGTACTGCGGCTGCTTCAGGACCTCGACCACCCGCGCGCCTCGGGCGAGCTGTTGCTGCGACGCCTTGTCCAGCTCGGAGCCGAACTGGGCGAACGCTTCCAGCGCCCGGAACTGCGCGAGGTCGAGGCGGAGACGACCGGCGACCTTCTTCATCGCCTTGGTCTGCGCGCTTCCGCCGACACGCGAGACCGAGATGCCGATGTTGATCGCCGGCCGGACGCCGGCGAAGAACAGGTCCGGCTCGAGGAAGATCTGCCCGTCCGTGATCGAGATCACGTTCGTCGGGATGTACGCGGAGATGTCGTTGCCCTTCGTCTCGATGATCGGCAGCGCGGTGAGCGAACCGCCGCCGAGCTCATCGGAGAGCTTGGCCGCGCGTTCGAGCAGACGCGAGTGCAGGTAGAAGACGTCGCCCGGGAACGCCTCCCGCCCGGGCGGCCGGCGCAGCAGTAGCGACAGCGTCCGGTACGCGGTCGCCTGCTTCGACAGGTCGTCGTAGACGATCAACGCGTGCTCGCCGTTGTACATCCAGTGCGCACCGAACGCGGCGCCGGAGTACGGGGCGATGTATTGGAACGGGGCCGGGTCCGAGGCCGGCGCGTTCACGACGACCGTGTACTCGAGCGCGCCGTTCTCCTCCAGAGTCGCCACGACCTCGGCGACCGTCGAGGACTTCTGCCCGACCGCGACGTAGATGCACTTCACGCGCTTCTTCGGATCCCCGGTCGCCCAGAGCTCCTTCTGCGCGATGATCGCGTCGACCGCGACCGCGGTCTTCCCGGTCTGCCGGTCCCCGATCAGCAGCTCGCGCTGGCCGCGTCCGATCGCCGTCATCGCGTCGATCGCCGTGATCCCCGTGTAGAGCGGCTCCTTCACGGGCTGCCGGTTCACGACGTTGGGGCCTGGACCTCGAGGATCCGCCGGTCCTGCGACGGGATCGGTCCCTTGTCGTCGATCGGCTCGCCGAGGGCGTTCACGACCCGCCCGAGGAACCCGTCGCCGACCGGCACGGACAGGATCTGACCCGTCTGCTTGACCGGGTCGCCCTCCTGGATGTGCGAGGCGTCGCCCGAGAACGATGCACCCGATCTCGCCGACGTCGAGGTTGAAGGCGAGCCCCAGCACGCCGCCGGGGAACTCCAGCAGCTCGTTCGCCATCGCACCGGGCAGACCCGACACGCGGGCGATCCCGTCGCCGGCCTCGATGACGCGGCCGAGCTCGCCGCGCTCGACCGACGGCGTTCCAGCTCTCGACGTGCTTGCGGAGGGCTTCCGCGATGTCGTTCGAGTCGAACCTCTCTGCGTCCACAGCCATCCGGATCACACGCTCCCTGTGAGGTACTGCTTCGCCTCGGTCAGCCGGCTCGCGAGCGAGCCGTCGAACACCTCGTCGCCTACGCGGGCGACCACGCCGCCGATCACGGAGGGATCCACGTCGACCTTCAGTTCCACGGGGTGGCCCGTGGCCCGCTCGAGCGCTTCGGTGAGCAACGACTTCTTCGCATCGCTCAGCGGGACGGCCACCCGCACCTCCGCCAGCGTGCGCTCCGATCGGTGAGCTGCCTCGCGGGCCAGCTCCTCGGCGATCGCCCCGATCCGGCGCGCCTGCCCCGCGTCCACCAGGAACCCCACCAGCGTCGCGGTGACCGGGTGCGCGCGCGCTCCGAGGAGCTCGTCGATCACGGCCTTCTTGCGCTCGGGCGGGAGCGCGGCGTCCGTCAGGGCCTCGCGGAGGTCCTCGTTGCGCTCGACAGCCTTCGCGAACGCGTAGAGCTCGTCCTGGACGCGATCGAGAGCGCCCTCCGCCTCGGCGACGGACAGCAGTGCCTGCGCGTACCCGCGGACGGTGTCCTCGTTCGCCACTCAGGCCTCACCTTCACTGTCTTTGGCGCCGCCGTTGGCCGTTCCCTTGCCGTTGCCGTTGACGCCCGCGCCCGACGCGACCTCGTCGATGAACTCGTCGATCAGTCGCTGATGCGCTCGCTCGTCGAGGGACTGGCCCACGATCCTCTCGGCGATCTCCACCGCGATCGATCCGACCTGGGCCCGGAGCTCCTGGAACACGCGGTCGCGCTCGGCCCGGATCTCCTCCTGGGCTCGGCCGACGATCGCCTGGGACTCCTCCTCGGCCTTGGCTTGCAGGTCGCGGCGCAGCTGGTCCGCCGTCGCCCGAGCTTCCTCGATGATGCGGTTCGCCTCGTCCCGCGCGCCGGCGAGCTGCGTCCGGTACTCCTCCTGGAGCTTCTCGGCCTCCCCGCGGGTGGCCTCCGCCTTCTCCATCTCCCCCTGGATCTGCTCCCTCCTCTGCTCGAGGACCTCCTTGAACTTCGGGAGCACCCACTTCCACGTGAAGAAGAACAGGACGGCGAAGGCGAGCAACCCGACGATGAGCTCGCCGACCGCGGGATAGAGATCCTTGGCCTCGGAGACCTCCTCTCCGTGCTCCTCGGCCTGGGCGAGGATCGACCCGATCAGTGCATGCACGAGCGGTCTCCCCTCCTCAGATGATGAACGAGAACGCGATGCCGAACAGCGCGAGCGCCTCGATCAACCCGATCCCGATGAACATCGTGGTCCGGACCTGGTTCGCGTACTCCGGCTGCCGAGCCATCGCCTCGACCGACTTCCCGATCAAGATCCCGAGCCCGATCCCGGGCCCGATCGCCGCGAGTCCGATGATCAGCCCTTTCCCGATCGTCTCCAGCCCCGAGAAATCACTGGCGGCTTGTGCGAGCAACCCCAACATCCATTCCTCCTTGGTCTTCTTTCGGCCTGGTCTCTAATGCTCTTCCGCCAGGACCCCGCCGATGTACGACGCGGTCAGGATGGCGAAGATGAATGCCTGCAAGACCGCCACGAACACTTCGAACGCGACGAGCGCGACGGAGATCGGGAGGGTCACCGTGAGGCCCAGGTAGCTCAGTCCTCCGTTCAAGAAGAAGAACTCGGTCCCGAGGAACGCGAGCGCGAGCAGGAAGTGTCCGGCGACGAAGTTCGCCGCGAGACGGATCGTCAGCGTGATCGGGCGGATCACGATGTTGGAGACGAATTCGATCACCAGGAGCAGCGTGTAGCGCAGGATCGCCGGTGCGCTCGGGATGATGCACGTGAACCTGAGGTACCCGAAGAACCCATGTTTCGCGATCCCCACCGCGTTGTACGTGACCCAGGCGATCATCGCCAGGACGAGCGGGAACGCCACGCGGCTACTCGCCGAGAAGTTCACCCACGGGGCGATCTCGAACATGTTCATGAAGAAGATGAAGAAGAAGAACGTCACCAGCAGCGGCAGGAACCGGTCCGCCGCCGGCCCAAGCATCGGCATCGCGATCTGCTCGCGGACGAACTCGAGGCCCATCTCCATCAAGGCCTGCAGCTTGCCCGGCACGGCACGCGCGCTTGCGGAACGCGAACAGGAACAGGAGGACGTAGATCAGGACCGACGCCACGACGAGGGCGATGATGAAGTTGAAGCAGATCTCGAGGCCGAAGAGATCCACGCTGAAGTAGCAGTCGAAGACGAAGTCCTTCGTCGAGGGCGGATGGAACTCGGCCGCGAGGATCAGCCGGGGATCGACCGCTAGCCCGTCTTCTCCGGGAAGTACCAGAGGTCAGCCTGCATCCGGCCGCCGAGCAGTCGCATCTCCACCGCGAGGAGCGCGATCGTGGCCGGTGCGAACGCGGCCACGAACGCGAGCGGAGAGAACCAGGTGAGTCGGTTCAGGAGCAGGAGGGCCACCGTGAAGGCGGCGACCCGCACCACGTAGCCTCCGAGGCCCACGGCCATGACGAGCATCGGGGAGATGCGCGCCGCCCACGCCACCGAGCCCGCGTAGGCCACGAAGTTCAGGGCGACGGCGACGATCGCGATCGCCGCGGACCACGCGGCTCCCGATCCCCCGACTACGGCACCGACGCCGGCCGCGATCGCGAGGGCGGGGACGGCGAACGGCAGGAGCCGACGCACCAGCTCGTGCTCCGGCTCAACCGTGGTCGTCACTCGTCTCCCCTGCCGTACCGCAGATACACGATGTAGATCGCGCTCGCCGCACCGAGGACGATGCCGAGCGCCGTGAACCCGGATCCCGTATCGAGGAACCGGTCGAGCAGATATCCCAACCCTCCGACCGTGGCCATCCCTCCGATGAGGGTAGAGGTGATCGCCCAACCGATCCCCATGCCGGACCACGCATCGCTCTTGCGGGATCCGCTCATCGGAGGCGGACACTCTAATCGGCCCTTTCACGTGCCGTCAAACCGCGGAATCCTGCGTTTCCGCTGGTCAGAGGCTGTTTCCGGAACCTGCGTCGGCGAGCTTGTGAATGATTTCACATGGGCCGGACGTCGATCCGCCGATCGCGTCCGTCAAGGGGCGCTCGGATCCACGGGAGCCGCGCCAGGCGGGGCCTTCGTCGTCACGCCCGACGCGGGCATGGCGGCTCCGCCCGTCTCGGCGGGATCCGCGGCCCGTACCTCCTCGCCCTCCCCGTTCGCATCCCCGTTGCGCCGACGCTCCAGGAGACGTGGCAGCGCCGTCACGAGGAAGAGCGTGACCGCGCCCGCGACGATCACGCCGGCGACGAGCAGGCCGTCGATCACCCCGATCGCGAGCGCGGAGCCGCAGACCAGGGCGGACCAGAGGTACATCAGCAGCACGGTCTGTCGGTGACCGTGACCGATGTCCATGAGCCGATGGAAGATGTGCTCTTTGTCCGCGTGGGCGATCCCGAGCCCCTTCCGCGTGCGACGCACGATCGCGAGGACCACGTCGAGCAACGGGATCGCGAGGACGAGCAGAGGCACGAGCAGGGGCAACGCGATCACCGCGACGTCTCCCCGTTCCGGCGGGAAGGGGTTCAGGCCGACCCCCGAGATCGTGGCGACTGCCACGAGCATCCCGAGGAGCATCGACCCCGTGTCGCCCATGAAGATCTTCGCGGGATGGAAGTTCCAGGGGAGGAAGCCCACGCAGACGCCGACCGTGATCGCGGACAGGAGCGCGGCGACCGACGCCGACTCGGAGAGATCGGCTCCGCGGACCATGTAGATGAAGAACGTGGCGGCGGCGATCGCCACCATGCCGGCCGCGAGCCCGTCCAACCCGTCCACGAGGTTGATCGCGTTCGCTGCCACCAGTACCCAGAGGATCGTGAGCGGGACTGCCTCGTCGGTCCCGAGCACCGCGAGCCCCTCGCCCGGAAGGACGAAGAACGCGAGCTGGACGCCGAGCAGGATCAGGATGCCGGCGATGAAGATCTGGGCCGTGAGCTTCGCGAGCGCGGAGGTGCCCCGCCGGTCGTCGATCACGCCGAGACCGACCATCATCGTGCACGTGACGACCGCCGCGAGCGGCTCGACGGCGGTCGCGTTCATCGGCTCGAAGAACGGCAGGAGCCGGGAGACTCCGATCGCCACGAGGAAGCCGGCCCACATCGCGAGCCCGCCCATCGTCGGCGTGGGGACCGTGTGGAGCTTGCGCTCCGACGGCGCGTCGATCGCGCCGAACCGGATGGCGAGGCGTCGCACGAGAGGCGTCAGCGCGAACGTGGTCCCCGCTGCCACAAGGAACACGATCAGATACGCGACCACGGTGGCCTCAGTGTGCGGGGGTACTCGCCACCCGGCAACCGGCGACCTTGCTCATGGCCAGATCGTTACGCCAACGTCGTCACGGCCACACCGTCACGGGTAGAGCGGGAATCGCTCCATCAGGTCCCGGACGCGCTGCCCGGACTTCTCCTTCACGGACCCGTCATCCGGGTGCTTCAGGACGTCCCCGATGATCGACGCCACCTCGCCCATCTCTGCCTCGTCCATCCCGAGCGTCGCTGGACCCGGCGTGCCGACGCGGACCCCGGAGGGGGACGAGGGCGGGTTGGGGTCGTACGGGATCTGGTTCTTGTTCAGCGCGATCCCGACCTCGTCGCAGACGGCCTCGGCCGTCTTGCCGTCGGTGCCGACCGGGCGGACGTCCGCGAGGATCAGATGCGAGTCCGTCCCTCCGGAGATCACCCGGAGACCTTCGTCGGCCAAGCCAGAGGCGAGCGCCCGCGCATCCCGGACCACGCGATGCGCGTAGTCGCGGAACGCCGGCTGCATCGCTTCCTTGAGCGCGACCGCCTTCGCGGCGATCACATGCTCGAGCGGGCCGCCCTGCATCATCGGGAACACGGCTTTGTCGATCGCCTTCGCGTGCTCCTCCTTGCAGACGATCATCGCCCCGCGGGGTCCTCGAAGCGCCTTGTGTGTGGTGAACGTCACGACGTCGGCGTGCGGCACGGGCGAGGGATAGGCGTCGCCTGCGACCAGGCCGATGAAGTGGGAGGCGTCGACCCACAGGAGCGCACCCACCTCGTCGGCGATCGTCCGGAACGCGGCGAAGTCGATCGCCCTCGGGTAGGCCGTGTAGCCCGCGAGGATGATCTTCGGACGATGCTCCTTCGCGAGATCCCGCACCTCGTCCATGTCGAGCTGCTCGGTGTCCTCGTCGACGCGGTACCCGATGAAGTTGAACCACATCCCGGAGACGTTCACGGGCGAGCCGTGCGTGAGGTGACCGCCGTGGGCGAGCTCCATCCCGAGGACCTTCGAGTCGGGATCGTTCGGCTCGAGGAAGGCACCGAAGACGGCGAGGTTGGCCTGGGCGCCCGCGTGCGGCTGGACGTTCGCGTGCTCCGCGCCGAAGAGCTCCCTCGCCCGATCGATCGCGAGCTGCTCGGTGACGTCGACGAACTCGCATCCGCCGTAGTAGCGACGACCCGGATAGCCCTCGGCGTACTTGTCCGTCATCGTCGATCCGAGCGCCGCCAGCACCGCAGGACTCGCATAGTTCTCGGAGGCGATCAGCCGCAGGTTCGTCCGCTCCCGCTGCAGCTCGTTCGCGATCGCGTCGGCCACCTCCGGATCCGCAGCCTTCAGCGCCTCCCAGTCGGCGGGGTATTCCCTCATCTCTACAGCTCCCCTCGTTCGATCAGTGCGATCTGCTCCACACGCGCCTCGTGGCGGCCCCCGTCGAAGGGCGTCTCCAGCCACAGCTGCACGATCTCGCGAGCGTACGCGGGCGCGACCACGCGCGCCCCCAACGCGAGGACGTTCGCATCGTTGTGCTGGCGAGCGAGACGGGCGAGGAAGAGGTCGTGGCAGAGGGCAGCCCGGATGCCGTCCACCTTGTTGGCGGCGATCTGCTCCCCCTGGCCCGATCCTCCGAGCACGATCGCCCGGTCCGCAGCCCCGGCGACCACGGCGCGAGCTGCCGCCGCGCAGAAGGCCGGATAGTCCACCGGTTCGGTCGAGTCGGTCCCGTGATCCAGGACCTCGTGTCCCTCCTCGGCGAGGAACACCTTCAGATGCTCTTTCAGCGGGAAGCCAGCGTGATCCGCGCCGAGGGCGATACGCATCAGCCCGGATCCTCAGCGAGGGCCACCGCGAGACGGTTGGCCAGGTCGTGGAGTTCTCGGGCGACCTCTCGATACCCTTCGATCGGCTCGCCGAGCGGGTCCCGCACGTCCTCCGATCGCTTCGACGACCCGTTCCGAGCTGCCGCTTCCGCCGCGGCGGCGACGCGAGCCCGGAGCGGTCCGCCGGGCCGGGAGGCCTCCAACAGGCGCACGAGCCCCTTGATCGTGAACGTCTTGGTCGCCAGGTCCGGCATCGCGTCGACGATGGTCGATCGATGATCGGCAGCCATACACACGATCAGATCCGCGTCTTCGAGCATGGCCCCGTGGAGCTTCCGGGCGACGTGCGGCTCGATGTCGACGCCTCGCTCCGCCGCCGTCCGGATCGATTCCGCCGTCGCCGCTGAGCCCTCCCAGGCCGCGGTCCCCGCCGACGTGACCACCGGCGCCCCATCCCCGAGCCGCGCCTCGAGCGCGGCGCGCAGGAACCCTTCGGCCATCGGCGAGCGGCAGATGTTCCCCGTGCACACCACCAGGATCCCGCTCATGACGAAGGGCGCGAGTCTAACAACGGGGCCTCGTCCGGCAGAAGCTCGGCGATCGCATCGCGTCCGAGCACACCCTCGCGCAGGATGGACGCCGGACCGTGGGCGAGGTCGAGCACGGTGGACGCCGTTCCCTCCAGCGGCTCGCCCTGGCAGAGGTAGACGGCGACGTCCCTCCCGAACAGCCGATGGAGCGCGTCGCACGTCTGCACGGGGGGATGGCCTGAGCGGTTCGCGCTGGTGACGGCGAGCGGCCCCGTCTCAGCGAGCAACGCGAGGGCGAGCGGGTGGTGCGGGGCGCGGACGCCGATCTCGCCGGGTCCCCTCCCAGATCCCACGCCGCGGCGTCCGCGCCCCGCGCGAGGACGAGCGTGAGCGGGCCGGGCCAGCAGGCGCCGGCGAGCCGCTCCGCGCGCTCGTCGAACACGGCGACCGATCGAGCCACCTCGATCGTCGCGACCAGCACCGGCAGTTCGAGGTCACGCGGCCGGTGCTTGGCTGCGAACACGCGGGCGGTGGCGGCGCGGTCGTCGGGACGCGTCCCTAGCCCGTAGACGGTGTCGGTCGGGAAGACGATCAGCTCGCCGCGGCGGGCGGCGGTCACCGCCTCCGCCAACGGTCCTTCGAGAGGTGTCACGTGAGCGGCCGTCGCGCGACCACGACCCGGTCCCGGCCCGTGAGGTCGTGACGCACGGTGATCCCCTCGAATCCCTCCTGCGCCGCAGCCTTCGCCACGACTCCGGCCGCGGTCTCTTCGATCTCCACGGCCACGATCCCACCGGGAACGAGCCAACCGACGGCCTGGGCGAAGAGTCGCTCGTAGATCTCGATCCCGCCGAATACCGCGAGCGGCGGCTCCGCCAGCACATCGGTCTGGAAGCGTGTCTCGGGCTTCCTCGGCCACGTACGGCGGATTGCAGACGACGGCGTCCACTCGCCCGCGAAGGTCCGTGGGGAGGGGTTCGAGCAGGTCCCCTTCGAGGACGGTCACCGGGAGACCGAGGGAGTACGCGTTCTCGCGGGCGAGCTCGACCGCCTCGGGCGACAGGTCGGTGGCGAACATCGTCGCGCCGGGCAGCTCGTCCTTGATCGCCAGCGCCACGGCGCCGGTCCCGGTGGCGACGTCGACCACCAACGGGTCGGCCACCGACGCGAGCTCGTCCATCGCCGCCCCGACGAGGATCTCGGTCTCGGGCCTCGGGACGAACACTCCGGGTCGGACCCGCACCACGATGCGGCGGAACCCCTGGTCACCGGTCACGTGTTGGAGCGGCTCACCCACGCACCGCCGGCAGAGCGCGCGACCGAAGAGTTTCGCCTCCTGCGACGTCAGCCCTTCCCGAGCGTAGATCCCCGCTCGATCCGTCCCCAGGACGTGCGACAGGAGCCGCTCGGCGGTGGGAACCGAGCTCTCCACGCCGTGGCGCTCGAGGTACTCGGCCGCTCGGCGAACCACCTGCGCCGGGCCCATATCATTCCTTCCTGTCCGGCCGTGGCCTGTCCGCCCTCGGCCCCTCCGGCCGCGCGTCGTCCGGATCGGCGAGCTGGGCCGATCGCTCCGAGGCCTGTAGCCGTTCCGTGAAGGTGTCGAGCTCGTCGCCGCCCGCGAGCACGTTCGCGAGTTGATGCGAGGTGTGCTTGATCCGATGGTCCGTGACCCTTCCTTCCGGGAAGTTGTAGGTGCGGATCTTCTCGGACCGTTCCCCGGTTCCCACCATCGAGCGGCGGGCCGCCGCTTCCTTCGCCTGCTGCTCGTCGAGGGCTTTCTGGTACAAGCGCGCGCGCAGGTAGCGCATCGCCTTCTCCCGGTTCTGGAGCTGGGACCGTTCCTCCTGGACCTCGACCTTGATGCCCGTCGGCTTGTGCATGATCCGCACGGCCGAGTCGGTCGTGTTCACGGACTGACCACCGGGCCCGCTCGACCGGTACACGTCGATGTCCAGGTCCTCCGGCCGGATGTCGACCTCCACCTCCTCGGCCTCGGGCATCACCGCGACGGTGGCGGTGGACGTGTGGATCCGGCCCTGCGACTCGGTCACCGGGACCCGCTGGACGCGATGGACACCCGACTCGTGCTTCAGCCGACCGTAAGCGTCGCGCCCGCGGATGCCCAGCGACGATCTCCTTGTAGCCACCCATCTCCGCTGGAGCCGACGCGAGCACGTCGGTCTTCCATCGGCGTCGGTCCGCGAGGTGCCGGTACATCTCGAAGAGATCGCCGGCCCAGAGGGCTGCTTCCTGGCCGCCCGCGCCCGCCCGGATCTCGAGGATCAGATCCTTGCCCTCGTTGGGGTCTTTCGGGACGAGCAGCTCCTCCAGCCGGGACCGGAGCGCCTCCGCCCGCTCCGCGACCGCGCGAGCCTCCTCTTCGAACGCCTCCGCCATCTCGGCATCGGTCTCCGCGGCGGCGAGCTCACGCGCTTCCGCGGCGTCCGCCGTCGCCTGCCGGAGCTCCCGGTAGGGACGGACGATCTGCTCGAGCTCGGCGAACTGCTGGCCCAGCGTGCGCATCCGATCGTGATCGGTCGCCGCTTCGATCGTGGACATCTCGGCCTGGACCTGCTCGAAGCGGGCCTCGATCTCCTTCAGGCGGTCTTCGACGTCCATGACGCCGACGATTCTCCCAGGCGCCCTCGCGCCGCCCCGGGTCCGCTACTCGTCGCGCTCGTCGAACTCGAGGTCGATCGCCGTGAGATCGGGGATCTCGATCGAGGCGTCCTTGTGAACCCAGAGGTCCTCGTAGCGCGGGTCCATGGGTGTCTCGCCCTCGTCGGCGTCGCCCACGTTCGCAGCCTCGTCCGCACCGGCCTCGGCGATGGGCTGGACGAGATCGGCATCCTCCGCCTCAGCTCTCGCGGCCTCCTCGATCGGGGCTCCCAGGTCCTCGGCCACCGTGAGCAGCTTCGAGCGCATCTCCTCCAACTGTGTGATGAGTCCGCGACGTCGTTCGGCGAGGCCAGCCAGCACCTGGTTCGATTCCGTTCGGGCGCGCTCCAGGAGTTCCGTCCCCTCCTGCCGGGCCTCCTCGGCGTGCGCCTGCGCGTCCACCCTGATCCGGTCGGCCTCGGTCCTCGCTTCGTCGAGGGCGAGCTCCGACTCGGACCGCGCATTCTCGAGGATCCGCTCAGCCTCCTGATCCGCCATCTCGATCAACGTGGCGAAGCGCTTCGACAGGGCGTCGTAGGGATCGCCGGCCTCGGACGGCGCAGGTGCAGTCGTCGTCGGAGAGGTCGCCGTCGACGGTTCGCCACGTGCGGCCGCGGAACCGACCTCCAGACGGAGCTGGCTCAGCTCCCGTTCCAGCGTCCCCACCTGCTTCGCGATCGACGTGAGGTAGGTCCGCACCTGCTGGGGGTCGTAGCCACGACGGACCGTTGCGAATTCGCGTCTGCGGATCTGTTCCGCGCTCGGTAGCAGCGGCATGTCCAGGTCGCTGGTCGGCATGGGGAAAACCTCCCGGGTCATGGGGACCGCATCATCTTCGCGCACGGATCCGCGGATGCAACGACCTCCCCGAACTCGGCCGGGGCTCGGCTATCGATCGACCGCGGTCGCCTCCGCCTCGCGGCGGAGCAACTCACGGAACGACGTGACGGCCACCTCGATCTGCGAGGCATCTGGCTGTTGCGTCGTGATCTTCTGCAGCCAGATCCCCGGCGTCATCAGGATGCGCATGCCGAGCGACCCGGGATGCTTCGCACCGAGCCGGAGCGCCTCGTACGAGATCGCGGCGATGATCGGGATCGCGATGACCCGCGAGAGGATCCGCCAGAGCAACGCCGGCGTGCCGAACAGGGTGAAGACGAAGATCGTGATGATCATCACGATGATGAGGAAGTTCGTGCCGCAGCGGACGTGCTCCTTCGGGTAGCGGTCGATCGCCTCGGTGTCGAGCTCCTCGCCGTGCTCGTAGGCCGCGATCGTCTTGTGCTCGGCGCCGTGGTACTCGAAGACCCGATGGATGTCCTTGGTCCTGCCGATGAGGAAGAGGTACGCGACGAACAACGCGACACGGAAGAGCCCCTCGCCGACGAGCGTGAGGATGCCGGCAGACCCGGTGCGGTTCTCGAACCAGGCGAAGAGGGTGGCGGGGCCGATGATGAAGATGCCGACGAACAACGCGAGCGCCAGTACGACCGAGAGGATCACCTGCCGAGGGGTGAGGCGCTCCTCCTCGTCCAGTGACTGATTCGCGGAGATCATCAGCGCGCGCATGCCGATCGCGAGCGACTGGCCGAGCACGATGATCCCCCGCAGGAACGGCTTCCCGAGGATCGGCACGCGAAGCACGATCGAATCGATCTCGTGCGACTCGATGTGGATCGAGGCATCGGGCTTGCGCACGGCGATGGCCCAGAACCCGGCCCCACGCATCATGACCCCCTCGACGACCGCCTGGCCGCCGTAGAGATGGGTGCGCGGCGACGCCGGTCGGGGGAGTTCTGCCTCCGCCACTGGTCGGCTAGCCTTGCTGGGCCTGTTGGGCCGCCTGTGTCTTCGCGTACCGCCGCTGGAACCGCTCGACCCGGCCGCCGGCGTCCACGAACTTCTGCTTCCCCGTGTAGAAGGGATGGCAGTTCGAGCACAGCTCGGCCCGGATCTCGCTGACGGTGGAGCGGGTCTGGAACGTGTTGCCGCACGAACAATGCACGTTCGCGATCTGATAGTCGGGGTGGATGCCTTGTTTCATGTCCTTCTCCTCTTCGCCCCTCCAGGGTAGCCGACGGCGACGACGTCTCGATTCCCCGGCCGTTCCATCGGCCCGGTCGACGTGCCGGCTATCCCCCGGAAGGTGCCTTCGCGATCTCCTTGAGGAACTGCTCGTTGGACTTGGTGGCCCTGACCTTGTCGACCAGGAGCTCCAGCGCGGCGCCCACATCGAGGGCGTGGAGCACGCGCCGCAGCTTGATCACCAGGGCCAGCTCCTCCGCGGGCATGAGCAGCTCTTCCTTGCGGGTCCCCGACGCGTCCACGTTGATCGCCGGGAACAGCCGCTTCTCCGACAATGAACGATCCAGACGGAGCTCCATGTTCCCGGTGCCCTTGAACTCCTCGAAGATGCCGTCGTCCATCCGGGAACCGGTCTCGACCAGCGCGCTCGCGATGATCGTGAGGGACCCGCCCTCCTCGATGTTGCGCGCCGCGCCGAAGAACCGGCGAGGCGGGTAGAGGGCGCCCGAGTCGATACCGCCCGACAGGATCTTGCCCGACGAGGGCGCAGCCAGGTTGTAGGCCCGCGCCAGACGGGTGATCGAGTCGAGGATGACCGCGACGTCCTTGCCCGATTCGGCGAGGCGCCGCGACCGCTCGAGCACGAGCTCCGTGACCTGGATGTGCTGGTCCGTGGGCTTGTCGAACGTCGAGTACACGACCTCGGCGGCTTCGACCGTCCGTTGCCAGTCCGTGACCTCCTCGGGCCGTTCGTCCACGAGCAGGACGATCACGTGCGTGTCGGGGCTCGAGTTGATGATCCCGTTCGCGATCTGCTTGAGGACGGTGGTCTTCCCCGCCTTGGGCGGCGACACGACCATGCCGCGCTGTCCCTTGCCGATCGGCGCGATCATGTCGATGATCCGCTCCGTTACGGCCGTGGGACCGGACTCGAGCCGGAACCGCTCGTCGGGGAACAGCGGCGTGAGCTTGTCGAAGTTGCTCCGCTCCTTCGACGCCTCCGGGTCCATGTCGTTGACCTTCTCGACCTCGAGGAGTGCCCAGTACTTCTCGTTGTCGCGCGGCTGGCGCACCTTGCCCGTCACGACGTCCCCCTTGCGGAGCACGTGCTTGCGAACCTGGGACATCGAGACGTAGATGTCGTCGGGGCCCGGCAAGTATCCCGACGTGCGCATGAAGCCGTAGCCGTCGGGGAGCAGGTCGAGGATCCCGGAGGCGGAGGGGGCCGTCTTCAGCGCTTCGATGCGCTCCTGCTCCTCCCGCTCCCGGCGCTCCTCTCGCATCTGCCGACGCTCTTCGCGGGTGGGGCGACGACGACGGTTCCGCGGATCGTTCCGATCGCCGGAGTCCCCTCGGTCGTCGCGATCGCCGCCTTGCGGCCGCGATCCGCCACGACCGCCCTGCTGGCGATCGTCCCTGGGACGGTCCTCACCGCCGGGCCGCCGATCGTCTCGGCGCGGGGATTCGGTCTCGACCGACGCGGCCGAACGGTCGTTCCCGCCGTCCGAGGGCTGCGACTCATCTCCGTCGTCGCCGTCGTCTCCGTCATCGGCGTCGCGCACGCTCGTAGGAGCGCGCTCCATCGGCGCGACGGCGCTCTCGAGGGAGGCAGAGGACTTCGCCTCCCCGTTCTCGGGTCGCTCGCCGTTCGACGAGGCCTCGACGATCGCGTCGATGAGGCCCGCCTTGCGCAGGCGCTGGGTTCCTTCGATCCCCATCGTCTGTGCGATCTGCTGCAGCTCGGGGAGGAGCTTCCCCTCCAGCGTGCTGCGGTCCATGGTTTCCATCGGTGCCCTGCCTTTCTTTCTCGCGAGGGCTTTGGCTCGCTAGGGCTGTTGGTCTGTGTTCGTGTCGGGCCGGTCGGGTCCGTCCGCCGCGGGCTGTTGGCCCCCGAGCGTTCGCCAGTCGGCGAGGAACCGCTCGAGCCCGGAGTCGGTCAAGGGGTGCTTCACGAGCTTCGTGAAGACGTCGTAGGGCATCGTCGCGATGTCCGCGCCGGCGAGCGCGGCGTCCACGACGTGCATCGGGTGACGGAGCGAGGCCGCGAGGACGTTCGAGGTGTAGCCCTGCACCGCGAAGATCTCGCAGATGTCGTGCAGCAGCTTCATCCCGTCCGCGCCGACGTCGTCGAGCCGTCCGAGGAACGGTGAGACGCAGTACGCGCCGATCTCGGCGGCGAGGATCGCCTGCGCCGGCGAGAAGACGAGCGTCACGTTCGTGCGGATCCCGTCGCCGCCGAGCCGCTTGCCGGTTTCGAGCCCCGCCGGGGTCATCGGGACCTTGACGACCGCGTTCGGCGCCATGCCGGCCAGCCGCAGTCCCTCCTCGTACATGGGACCCGCCTCGAGTTCGGTGGTCTCGAGCGAGATATCGCCCTCGACCTCCGCGAGGATCTCCTTCCAGACCGCCTCCGGATCGCCGCCTTCCTTCGCGACCAGCGTCGGATTCGTGGTGACTCCGGACAGCACGCCCCAACGATTGATCTCGCGGATCTCCTCGATGTCGGCCGTGTCCAGGAACAGTCTCACGCCGTCCTCCCCTGTTGTCCGAGCTCCGCGTGTTGGGCGATCCTCGCCGTCGCGCGATCCATCACGAGGTCGAGCACGGCCGAGATCGCCTGATCGAAGCTGTGGTTCGGCACGATCGGCACGCCGTGTGAGAGCGCCTGGCTCTTGATGTAGCGCTGGAGCTTCCTGATGTTGCCGAAGTTGTTCGCGTACCGCTCGGCCGGCCGCACGCCCGTCTCCCTGGCGGCGAAGTGGTGCAGGTGTCGACTCTCCTCTTCCACCTCGACGACCAACGGTACCGGCACGATGCGATCCCCGTGGGCGGCGGGGTCGAAGAACCCGGGGACGACGTGCACGCCTTCGATGACGATGCTCGTGCCGTCGGCGGCCGCCCGCGTGATCAGCGCCTCGATCCCGACCGAGACCGCCGCCGTCTGCTCCCGGAACCCGGCGACGAGCGCGTCGGAACGTCGCGTGGGTTCCCGGACGACCGTGTCGGTCTGGAACGAGGAGACATGGAGCGTCGGCATGAGCTCGGCGGAGAGCATCGAGCGCATCACCTCCCGGATCGAGCCGTCCGTGGCGACGACGCGCACGATCCCCAGCCGGTGCGCCAGGTGCGTGGCGATCGTGGACTTCCCGACGCCGGTCGCTCCGCCGATCAGGATCACGAGCGGCACGTCGAGCCGCTCCACGTCCCGCCACCGGCCGAAGTTGGTGGCGTAGCGATCGCCTGCCAGCTCCTGGATGACCATGAGGGCGAGGTCCGAGAGCTCGGAGCTCGCGACCGACGACCGTCCGGCGTCGAGCAATCGCAGTTCGATCGTCTCCGCCACCTCGTACGAGCGGTAGACCGACAATCCCGTGACCATGACCTGGGAGGCCATCAGTCCCTTCGAATAGGGAAGGCCGTCGCGATCGGAGATCGTGATGTGCGGTGTCTTGTCTCTCGTCATCGGTCTCTCATGAGGTGGGGCGGGTGCTGCCCCGATCGAGCGCGAGGTCGATCACCCCGCCGAGCGCGGTGTCGAGGTCGACGGATCCCTCCGCAGCCTCTGCGCGATTGTCCACGAACACGACCTCCGCCCCTCGGTCGAGGGCCCTGGCAACCGCCGTGTCGACGGCCGCCGCCTTCAGCTCCGTGAGGAGGACGTCGTATCCCTGGACGGCATCGAGGTCTTCGACCAAGCCGGCGCGATCCGCCAGCCGCGCGCTCCACCCCACGACGGTGCACCCGTGATCGGCTTCGAGACGTCTGATCGACTCCTCGACGACCGCAGGAGGTGCAGTCGTAGCGAAGAACGCTTCCTTGCCCCGGATCTCTTCCAGCGGCACCGGAACGAAGTTCGTCACGATGAACGCCGCATCGTTCAGGTAGCGCCGAACAGGGGAACGGAGCGCGGAAAGGTTTTCGGACCCGGATGGGTCACTGGCCATGGTAACAACCACCAGGTCGGACCGCAAGAGGCGGTAGGGGCCCAGGTAGCCGCCCAGGTATTCCGGGGGGGCCGTGGCGGGCACCACGAGGACCGCCGCGTCCCAGGGGACCGGCGGGATCGCCGACCCGGACCCCTCCACGATGACGATCCCGGGGTGGAGAGAGGCCGCCAGGTCGGCGGCCTCCGGGACGTTGGAGGTGTACGGCGCGCCGGCGAGCCCACCGCCGGCGCGCCTCGCCCCCACGGTGGTCACGCCCGTGGTCACGGCGTCCTCCAGATAGTCGGAGGCGGCGTGCTCCCCCTGCGCCACGAGGCGGACGAGGTGAGCCAGGTCGATCGAGCCGGCCGGTGCGAGGGTCGGCTCCGGCGGTCCGCCGCGGCCCATCGCCACGACGACCGGCTCGAGGCCGCGGCGAGCCGCCAGCCGGGCCACGGTCCCGGCGATCGCGGTCTTGCCGGTGCGCTTGCCCGTCCCGATCACCGCGAGGGTCGGGACCGACAGCGGTGGGCCCTGCTCCGGAGGGTCGAGGCGGAAGTCGGCCCCGACGTAGGGGATCCGCGCCGCCAGCGCGACCGAGGCGAGCTCCATCCGCTCCCGATAGCCGAGCACGGGTTCGTCGGACAGGTCCAGGATCACCTCCGGCGCGAGGTCCGCGATCGCCTGTCGCAGCGCGACCATCCGATCCGCGGCGGCCAGCCGCACCGGGACGCCGAGATCCGGCAGCGCTCCCCCCGCTCCGAGCTTCTCGGTACCGCCCACGAGGAGCGCGGCCACGACCTCGTGCCCGCGCTCCGCCGCGACGGCCAGAGCCGCGCGCGTCACCGGGGGGTAGTGCTCACCGTCCACGAGGGCGAGCGTTCGCATATGGGTCTCCTGGGTGGATGGGTCGGGTCCTGCGGTCAGTCGGCCGAGGCAGGAGCAGCCTGCGCGGACTCCTGTACGAGGTGTTCGTCCTCGCGCTGCATCTGCGTTCCCGTGGCGATGGCGACCCGCGCCATCTGCTGCCGCTCGCCGAACGGGAACTTCCGGAAGATCGTGACCTCGCCGCGGTCGATCTCCAACACGTTGTAGCAGGGCTTGGTGTGTCCTCGCACCCGGAGGGAGGAACACGTGCCGGCGCTGGCGAGATACATATCCTCGAGCCGCCACACGTACGGAACATGTTTGTGTCCCGCGAGGACCACGTTCACCCCCGATCGCACGAGGACCTCGAGCAGGTCACCGGCGTCCATCACGGTGCTCCGCTCCCGGCCCGTGCCGGGGATCGGGATCAGATGGTGGTGCAGGACGAAGATCTTGAGATCGGCAGGCTGCGCGAACTGCTCCCGGATCCAGGTGTAGTGGCTACGTCCCACCATCCCTTCGTTCAGGTCCGGTTCGCTCGAGTCCACCCCGACGATCCGGATGCCCTCCACGTCCACGGACCAGTTGCGCGCACCGACCAGCTCCTCGAAATGCAGGTAGCCGACGTTGCGGGAGTCGTGGTTCCCCGGGATCGTGTGGAGGGGCGCCTTGATCCGCTCCGCGTACGACAGCCACGCCTGGTACTCCTGTCGATAGCCGTCGGTCGTCAGGTCGCCGCTGCAGACCACGGCTGCGGGACCCAACTCGTTGATCTCCTCGATCACGCGATGGAGCATGTTCGGCACGAAGTGGGGCGAACCCACATGCGGGTCGGAGATGTGGGCGAGGATGACCACGTCGGCAGTGTAGGGGGCGGGGACGGCGGATGACGTCGCTCGCGATCCGCGCGCCGACGCGTGGGACGATGTCGGCCCGTGACCGTCCTGGACGTCGCCCTGTTGCTGTTGCTCGCACTGTCCGCTTGGGGCGGCTATCGACGCGGCGCCCTCCTCCAGGTGGCGGGGCTCGCCGGCCTCGCCATCGGGTTCCTCGTCGGCATCCGGGTGGCGCCCCTCGTCGCCGATCTCGTCCGTTCCGATCTGGCCAAGGCAGGCGTCGAGCTCGGCACGGTGCTCGTCTTCGGGGTCCTAGGAGACGCGGTGGGGTCGGTCCTCGGCGCGAAGCTGCATCGACGCGCGATCGGGGCGCGATTCAAGAAGGCGGACGCGCTCGGGGGAGCCGCCCTGTCCGTGAGCGCCCTCGTCCTGGCGATCTGGTTCCTGGGGATCAACCTCGCCGCGGGTCCGTTCCCCTCGGTCGCGCGTGCACTGCAACGATCAGCCGTCGTTCGAACGGTCGATGCGGCCCTCCCGCCCCCTCCCGCTCTCGCGGCGCAGCTCGGCGCCGTCCTCGACGTGATCGGGTTCCCGGACATCTTCGCCGGGCTGCCGCCGCTTCCCGCCGAACCGGTTCGCCAGCCGACGGAGGGACTCGCGGCCGAGGCGGCTCGGGACGCTCGCCCCTCGCTCGTGTTGATCTCCGGCCCGGCGTGCGATCAGATCCTGCAGGGAACCGGGTTCGTCGTCGCCGACGATCTGGTGCTGACCAACGCGCACGTGGTCGCAGGCGCGAGCCCGCGGGTCGAATGGGATGGTCAGACGTTCGACGCGGTCCCGGTGCTCTTCGACGACGATCTCGACGCCGCGATCCTCCGCGTCGACGGTCTGGACGCGCCGGCGCTCGCGCTCGAGCCGGAAGAGGTTGCGCGAGGGACGGGCGGCGCCGTGCTCGGCTTTCCGCATGGCAGGTACACGGAGCTCCGCGCCGCGGCCCGGCGGGCGTTGGATGCCGTGGGCCGCGACATCTACTCGGAGGACGAGATCCGCCGGCGGGTCTACGAGCTCCAGGTCACGGTGCGACCCGGGAACAGCGGAGGGCCGTTCGCGCTGCCCGGCGGCAGGGTGGCCGGTCTCGTCTTCGGGGCGTCGCTCACGCACGGCGATCTCGGCTACGCGCTCACGTCCCCACGGTTGATCCCCCTCGTCGAACAGGTTGAGGGTCGCGCGGCCCCCGTCAGCACCGGCCGCTGTGCCGCGTGAGTCAGCCCTCGACGTCGACCTCCACACCCGTGGCGCGCACACCCGGCCGGATCACGCGCCAGCCGTCCGGCAGCTCCCCCACGACACGACCGTCTCGCTCGAACGCCAGGATCGACGGCCCGGCTCCGGAGAGGCAGGCGGCGAGCTGGCGATGACGCAGGTCGTCGAGGAGGTCCGCGACCTCGGGGATCATCGCTCCGCGGACGCTCTCATGGAGACGATCGTGGAGCGCCACGAGCAGGAGATCCAGATCTCCCTCCGTGAGCGCCACGACGGCGAGCGCGGCGTGGCCGATGTTGAACACCGCGTCCTGTCGATCGACCGTTGACGCGAGCGCGCTCCGGGCCTCCCCGGTCGCGAGTCGGAGCCGTTCCGGCACCAGCACCACCGGATCAAGGTCTGGGTGGGGATCGAGTCGATGCACCCCGAGCCGGAGGCGAACACGGTGAGGCCGCCATATGCTGGCGGGGGCCGCGTTGTCCGGATGCCCCTCGAGCTCCGAGGCATACGCGAACGTCGTGAAGGGATCGTCGAACCCGGCCGGACCGAGGAGCGTCCTGGCGAGGACGACACCCGCGACGGCCGCCGCCGACGATGAACCCAGACCCCGCTCCAAGCGGGATGCGATTCAGCCCGTGCAGACGGAAGGCGGGAACGCCGCCCCGGGATGGATCCGCTCCTGCAGATCGACGGTGTGGGCGATCGCCCGGCTGACCATGTCCGTGCCGTCGGTGGGCAGCTCGTCGGCGCCCTCGCCCTCCCACGAAACGCCCGGCTCGGCCTCGGTGTCGACCATCACCTCGTTGCAGAGATCGAGCGCGAGCCCGAAGCAGTCGAACCCCGGACCGAGGTTGGCCGACGTCGCCGGCACCCGGACCGTGATGCGCACTAGAGCCCCAGCTCGGCAGCCACCGCCGCGGGGTCGACCGGGACGGTCTGCGGTTGCGCGGCCCCCGCGATCGCCCACTCCGGATCCTTCAGCCCGTGCCCGGTGAGGACGCACACGATCGTGGCGTCGGCCGGGAGCTGGCCCTCGGCGTGGAGGTGCAGGAGCCCGGCGACGCTCGCGGCCGACGCGGGTTCCGCGAAGAGCCCCTCCCGGGCCACCCGACGATACGCGGCGAGGATCTCCCGGTCCGTCACGGCCAGGATCGCGCCCTCGGACTCCTTCGCCGCGGAGACGGCCTTGTCCCACGACGCCGGGTTCCCGATCCTGATCGCGGTGGCGATCGTCTGCGGGTCCTTCACCGGCTCCCCGAGCACGATCGGCGCCGCACCCTGCGCCTGGAAGCCGAACAGCCGAGGCGGCTCACGGATCTTGCCGGCCTCGAGGTACGCCGAGTAGCCGACCCAGTGGCTCGAGATGTTCCCGGCGTTGCCAACGGGAACGAGGTGCAGATCGGGCGCTCGCTCGAGCGCGTCGCAGATCTCGAAGGCCGCGGTCTTCTGCCCTTCGAGCCGGAACCGGTTCACGCTGTTCACGAGCGTGACGGGGTATCGGTCGGCCAGGTCCTTGGCGAGCTCGAGCGCGGCGTCGAAGTTGCCGTCGACCTCGAGGACGCGGGCGCCGTGGACGAGGGTCTGCGCCATCTTGCCGAGCGCGATCTTCCCTTTCGGCACGAGGACCGCGCACGTCAGGCCGGCCTTGGCCGCATAGGCCGCTGCGCTCGCGCTCGTGTTGCCGGTCGACGCGCAGACGACCGCCTTCGCGCCCTCCTCGATCGCCTTCGAGATCGCGAGCGTCATCCCGCGATCCTTGAATGACCCGGTCGGGTTCGCCCCGTCGTACTTCAGCCAGACGTCGCAGCCGGTCTCGGCCGACAGCGTCTCGGACCGGACCAAGGGCGTTCCCCCCTCGCGGAGGGTGACCACGGGCGTGTCGGCCGTGACCGGCAGCCACTCGCGGTACTCCTCGACGATGCCGCGCCACTGCGGCGCCCCCGCGGCCGTCACTCCTCGCCTTCCACCCGGAGCAGGCTGGCCACGGCGTGGACCGCATCCAGCTCACGCAGCTCGCGCATCGTCTTCTGGAACGCGCCTTCCTGGGCCCGGTGCGTGATGAACGAGAGGGTCGCTTCCTCACCCGTTCCTTCCTGCCAGACGCGCTCCAGCGAGATGCCGTTTCGGCCGAACCGATCGGCGATCTCGGCCAGGACGCCCGGGCGATCGTCCACGCGGAGCTTCAGGTAGTACTGATCGTGCGTGTCATCCATCGGGCGGACGCGTCGCGTGTTGGTCGAGCCGGAACCCGGTCCGCGTGCGCCCTGGAGCAGGTTCCTCGCGACGCTCACGAGATCGCCGACAACCGCGGTCGCGGTGGGATCGCCACCCGCGCCGGCGCCGTAGAACATCAGCTGCCCGATCTTCGGTCCCTCGACGAAGACCGCGTTCGACGCGCCCCGAACCGACGCGAGCGGGTGCACGTCGGGGATCATCGCCGGATGCACCCGGACCGCGATCGCCTCGTCGTCGAGCTCCGCGATCGCGAGCAGCTTGATCACGTAGCCGAGTCGTGCCGCGTCCTGGAAGTCCTGCGGGGTGACCGCCGAGATCCCCTCGCGGTAGACGTCGTCGGCCACGACCCGGGCGCCGAACGCGACCGAGGCCAAGATCGCGCACTTCGCCGCCGCGTCGTATCCCTCCACGTCGGCGGTCGGATCCGCTTCCGCGAACCCGAGTCGCTGCGCCTCGGCGACCGCCTCGTCCGCCGTCCATCCGTGTTCGGACATCTGGGTGAGGATGAAGTTCGTCGTCCCGTTCACGATGCCGAGGATCCGATCGACGCGCTCCCCCGCCAAGGACTCCCGTAGCGGCCGGATCAAGGGGATCCCGCCCGCCACGGCCGCCTCGAAGTAGAGATCGCCGCCGGCCTCCTCGACGGCGATGAACAGCTCCTCGCCGTGCGACGCCAGGAGCTCCTTGTTCGCCGTGACGACGGACTTCCCGCTCGCGAGCGCGCGGACCAAGAGCCCGCGGGCCGGCTCGACGCCGCCCATCAGCTCGCAGATGATGTCGATCGTCGGGTCGTCGACGACCGCGCCGGCGTCGTCCGTGAACCTGTCCGCGGCGAGCGGCAGCCCTCGCTCACGGCCGGGGTCACGTACCGCCACCCGGACGACCTCGAGGTGCACGCCGGCACGCCTCGCGACGTCGTCGCCGTGCTCGTGGAGGAGCCGGATCACGGCGGCGCCCACGGTCCCGCTGCCGAGCAACCCGACGCGAACGGTGCGCCCGTCCCCCGTGTTCGCTTCCCGCGCGCTCACCCGTCGCCCCCGATCCAGGCCGCCATGAGTATCTCGTCCTCGTAACCGTAGGACTTGCGCGAGTGCCTCGCGAGCCGTCCCTCCTCGACGAAGCCGAAGCTCCGGTAGAGACCGATCGCCGCCTCGTTGTGCGGGTAGACCGACAGCACGAGCTTCTCGACGCCGGCGCGCGTGGACCAGGCGATGGCCTCATCCATCAGCCGCCGGCCGATCCCCCGCCCTCGGGCGTCGGCCGCGACGGCGATCGAGAGCGACGCGACATGGTGGGTCACCGGATGCCGCTCGCGCTGGACGGTCACGTGGCCGACCAGACGGCCGCCATCGACCGCGACGATGTCCGTCTCGAGCTCGGACCTCCCGCGGAACCGGCGGCGGTAGGCGCGAACGGAGGTGCGCACCTCCTCGGTCCGGACGAACCGCTCTTCGGCGACGATCGCTTTCCAGAACGCGAGGAACGCGCGGGCGTCGGTCGGTCTCGCGCGCCGGATCTCGAGAGCGTCCGGGTCGACACCCTCAGCCGTCATCGGCCGCACCGCGATCGGACCCCTCGGCACCGTCGAGACGGTCCATGCGTTCGGGGGCCGAGACGCCGACGAGATCGAGGAGGGTGCCGAGCACCTGCTTCGTCGCCGACGAGAGCCAGAGTCGGGCCTGTGTGAGCGGATCGTCGTCGGATACCACGCGGCACTCGGTGTAGAAGCGATGGAACGTCGCCGCGAGGTCCTGCGCGGCGTGCGTCAGGCGATGTGGCGCCCGGTGCTCGGCCGCGATCGCGATCGTCCCGGGGACATCCGCGAGCGCTCGCATCAGGTCCTGCTCCGGCTCGGAGGCGAGCAGCGTGAGGTCGGCCTCCTCGATCGGGCGGAGCTCGATCCCCTCCTCCGACGCCTTCCGGAGGATCGAGGCGATCCGGGCGTGCCCGTACTGGACGTAGTAGACGGGGTTCTCGAGCGTTTGCCGCGCGACTTCGGCGATGTCGAAGTTCATCGGCCGATCGTTGGAGAACAGGAGCAGGTGGAATCGGGCGGCGTCGGCCCCCACCTCGTCGATCAGCTCGTCGAGCGAGACGAAAGTCCCCGCGCGCTTGCTCATCTTCACGGGCTGGCCCCCGCGCAGGAACGAGACGAACTGATACAGGACGATCTCCACGCGGTCGGCATCGAAGCCGAGCGCCGTGGCCACCCCTCGCACGCGCGCGACATCACCGTGGTGATCCGCTCCCCAGACGTAGAGCAGACGGTCGAAGCCGCGGGAGAACTTGTCGAGCACGTACGCGATGTCGGCGCCGAAGTACGTGTGGGTCCCGTCCGACCGGATCGCGACTCGATCCTTGTCGTCGCCGAACGCGGTCGAGCGGAACCACGCGGCGCCGTCGGCGTCGTAGACGAAGCCGGCCTCCCGCAAGCTCGCGATCGCCTGCGCGATCTCGCCGCGCTCGACGAGCGACGCCTCCAGGAAGTACGTGTCGAACGTGACGCCGAAGCGCAGAAGCGTCGCCCGGATCTCCTCCATCGCTCGGCGCGCGCCCTCTTCGCGCAGGCGGACGAACCGTTCCTCCTCCGGCAGGTCCGCGAGGCCGGGTCCCTCGGCGTCCAGGATCTCGCGGGCGAGGTCCGCGACGTACTCCCCGTGATAGCCGTCCTCGGGCAGCTCCGCGTCGCGGCCGAGCGCCTCGAGGAACCGCGCCTCGACGGACGCGCCGAAGCGGTCCATCTGCCCGCCGGCATCGTTGAAGTAGTACTCGCGCTCCACCTCGTGACCGGCGAAGGTGAGCAACCGGGCGAGCGCGTCCCCGATCGCGGCGTTCCGCGCGTGACCGATCGTGAGCGGACCCGTCGGATTCGCGGAGACGAACTCCACCTGGATGCGCCGACCGGTCGGGGCGCCCGCGCCGTAGCGCCCACCCTCCCCGACGATACGGCGCACCACGTCGTGGAGCCAATCGTCGGTGGTCCACAGGTTGATGAAGCCGGGCCCCGCCACCTCCGCCTTCGCGAGGAACGTCGCGGATGGCATCGCCTCGACGATCGCGGCGGCCGTCTTCCGCGGATCGGCTCCCGCGTGCGACGCGATGACCATCGCGACGTTCGTGGTGAAGTCGCCGAACCCCTTCTGGCGAGGTCGCTGCAGCTCCGGTACCGGTGTCGCCGCGCCGAGCGAAGGCGCGGCCTTCGCGATCGCCTCCGTGAGGAGCGTCACCAGGCGTTCCTCGATCATCCCCCTTCCCCCATCGCCTCGCGGACCACCTGGACGAGCTCGGTGGGGTCGAAGGGTTTGGTCATGATCCGCACGCGGGGTCCCACATACGCCTCGAACTCTTCGGCGCCGCGTCCCGTGAGGAAGATCACCGGGAGCTCCGCGAGCGCGGGCACCTCGCGGAGGCGCCGGTACACCTCGTGCCCGTCCATCCCCGGCATCGTCGCGTCGAGGACCAGCGCGTCGGGAGGCGCGGCCACGACCCGCTCCAGGGCGGCGTCGCCTCTGCCCACCGACTCGATCACGATCCCCACCACCCGGAAGTTGACCTCGAGGAGCCGGTGCAGGATCGGGTCATCGTCGGCGAACAGCACCCGCGGCATGCCCGGATGGTACCGGCGCCCGTGTGCGTGGTCTGCTCGTGATCGGGAGTCATGCCATCGGCAGGTGGGACACACCGGCCCGGGGGTGATCCTCGGTGGGTACACTTCCCGCCACGAGCCCCCGTAGCTCAGGGGATAGAGCACCGGCCTCCGGAGCCGGGGGCGCAGGTTCGAATCCTGCCGGGGGCGCCGAGAGGGCATCATCATGTGATCGCGGCTGGGTGATCCGGACGTTGTCGGGCCGAGGCGCGCAACCCAGGCCGTGCGATCCACCTCCGGCGCTCGTGGTCAGGATCCAGACGCGGCCTGCGACCTGAGCGGGCGGGATGAGCGAGATCCCGGAAGGGAGTGCGCGATGAGCAAGGTCACGGCCGATATCTCGATGTGGCTGGATGGTTTCGTTACCGAACCCGACCCGGGAGGCGAGCATCCCCTAGGTGATGACCCCGGCCGCCTGCACGATTGGATGTTCTCCGAGAAGACCGCCGCCGATGCCGAGATCGTCGACGAGCTCTACGCGACCACCGGAGCGGTCCTGATCGGCAAGCGGATGTTCGATGTCGGCGTGGAGCCGTGGGGTGACCCTCCGCCGTTCGGGATGCCCGTGTTCGTGGTCACGCACGAGTCACGTGAACCTCTGCCGAGACAAGGCGGCACGACGTACCACTTCGTGACCGGCGGGCTGGACGCTGCGCTGGCCGACGCCCGCGCCGCCTCGGACGAGAAGGACGTCGGCACCTGGGGAGGAGCCAGCATCGTCACGCAGTACCTCCAGGCCGGACTCTTGGACCAGTTGCAGCTCCATGTGATCCCGATCCTGCTGGGCAACGGCGTGCGCCTGCTCCGGGAGCTGAACGCCGCGGGGATCGAACTGAGGAAGACGACGTCGATCGATACGCCGAGGGCGACCCACCTCCGATTCTCCGTCCTGACCTGACCTGACGAGCGTCGTGAGTCCGGCGTCACCGCCAGATGCGAACATGTGTTCGTGTCGAACGAGCCGTCGATCCTGCATGCAGACGTCGATTCGTTCTACGCGTCGGTCGAGCAGCGGGACGACCCCAGCCTCCGTGGCCGTCCCGTCATCGTCGGGGCCGGCGTGGTGCTTGCAGCCAGCTACGAGGCGAAGGCGTTCGGCATCACCACACCGATGGGCGGAGCCCAGGCGCGAAGGCTGTGCCCCCAGGCGGTCGTCGTTCCCCCGCGGATGGATGCCTACAGCGAAGCGAGCACGGCGCTGTTCGAGGTGTTCAACGACACGACGCCGTTCGTCGAAGGGCTGTCGATCGACGAGGCGTTCCTCGACGTCGGTGGGTTGCGGCGGATCTCCGGGACGCCGATGGAGATCGCCGTCCGGTTGCGGCGAGAGGTCCTCGAGAGGGTCGGCCTTCCCGTCACGGTGGGTGTCGCCAGGACGAAGTTCCTCGCCAAGGTCGCCAGCGGAGTGGCGAAGCCCGACGGTCTGTTGCGGGTGCCGACCGACGGTGAGCTGGAGTTCCTGCACCCGCTCCCGGTCGAACGGCTGTGGGGCGTCGGGCCGGTCACCGCGAGCAAGCTCCGCGCCGACTCCATCACGTCCGTGGGCCAGGTTGCGCAGCTCGGCGAGGCGGCGCTCGTCCGGATGCTCGGCGCGGCCGGCGGCCGGCATCTCCACGCCCTTGCCCACAACCGCGATCCGCGGCGGGTCCAGGTCGGCCGCCGTCGCCGCTCGATGGGCACGCAGCGCGCGCTCGGCCGAGGACCGCGATCACCCGACTCACTCGACACGGACCTCGTCGCGCTGGTCGACCGGCTCGCGTGCAGGCTGCGAGCGGCCCACCGCGTCTGCCGCACGGTCGTCCTTCGGCTGCGGTTCGACGACTTCACGCGCGCGACGAGGTCGCACACACTCTGGGAGGCGACCGCGCGCACCCAGACGATCCTCACGGTCGGGAGGGTCCTGCTCGCCGCGGCGATGCCGATGATCCGAGACCGAGGGATCACGCTCATCGGCCTGACCCTCAGCAACCTCGACGACGACTCCGCGGTCCAGCTCGCATTGCCCTTCGATCGTTCGCTCGCCGCCGGCATCGACACCACGCTCGACGAGGTGCGCGATCGATTCGGATCGTCGTCCATCACCCGCGCGGTGCTCCTCGGCCGCCGCCAGGGGCTGTCGGTACCGCTGCTCCCGGACTGAGCACCTTCGCCGGGGGCCGGGGTCGGCGAGGAGTCGCGATACGGTTGCGCCGTGGGCAACGCCGACGACGAGCCGCTCGACCAGGAGAGCCTCCCATCGGAGCCGGTCGTGCTGTTCCGGCGTTGGTTCGAGGAAGCGGAGCGAGCCAGCATCCGCCTCCCCAACGCGATCGCGCTCGCGACGGCGTCAGCCGACGGGCGCCCGTCGATCCGCCACGTCCTCCTCCGTGGGGTCGAGGAAGACGGCTTCGTCTTCTACACGAACCACGGGAGCCGCAAGGGCGCCGAGCTCTCCGAGAACCCGCGGGCGGCGTTCTCGATCTATTGGCGAGAGCTGGACCGTCAGATCTCCGTGACCGGCGACGTCGCGCTCGTCAGCGCCGAGGAGTCCGACGCCTACTTCGCCACACGTCCCCGTGAGGCGCGGATCGGCGCGTGGGCCTCGCGGCAGAGCTCGGAGCTCACGTCTCGTGACGAGCTGATGGAGCGCGTCGCCACGTTCGAGGCCCGCTACCAGGGCGACGACGTTCCGCGACCCCCGTTCTGGGGCGGGTACCGGGTCGCGCCGATCACCGTGGAGTTCTGGCAAGGACGACTGCACCGCCTCCACGATCGCTTCCGATACGAGCGAAGCCGCGAAGGCTGGACGATCCGGCGACTCTCGCCGTAGCCGATAGGCTCGCACCCCCATGGACGACCGTGCCCTCCGCGAGCGCATCGCCGCGGGCATGCCGCGCGCGATCGATGAGCTCGAGCGTCTGGTGCGGATCCCCTCGATGGGCTACCCGGGCTACGACCCCGCCAACGTGCGCGCCTCCGCCGAGACGACGCGGGACATCCTGATCGAAGCGGGTGTGACCGATGCCCGCCTCCTCGAGCTCGACGGGGGCCATCCCGCGGTTTTCGGCGCGATCCCCGGCCCGGACGGCGCGCCCACCGTCCTGCTCTACGCGCACCACGACGTTCAGCCGGAGGGGCCGCTCGAGCAATGGGACACCCCGCCCTTCGAGCCGGTCGTGAAGGGCGGGCGGATGTACGGACGCGGCGCCGCGGACGACAAGAGCGGCATCGTCGTCCACGCGGCAGCGATCCGAGCGCTCCTCGCCGACGGCCTGCCGCCCGTCTCGATCAAGGTCGTCGTGGAGGGTGAGGAGGAGTGCTCGACCGAGCATCTGCCCGAGCTCGTCCAGGGCAACGCCGACCTGCTCCGTGCGGACGTGGCCGTGATCGCCGACGGCGGGAACTACCGCACCGGCGTGCCCACATTGAACTCGTCGATCCGGGGCGTGACCGACATCGTGGTGCAGGTCCGGGTCCTGCCCCGGGCGCAGCACTCCGGCTCGTACGGCGGGCCGATCCCCGATGCGATCACGGCGCTGGCGCGCATCATCGCCTCGCTGCACCACGACGACGGGAGCGTCGCCATCGAGGGCTTGCAGCGTTTCGGATGGACCGGGATGCAGATCCCCGAGGACGAGTTCCGCGAGGAGTCCGGGGTCCTCGATCAGGTCGAGCTGATCGGGGCCGGCAGCCTCTCGGACCGACTGCTGACGGGCCCCGCGGTGGCCGTCCTGGGATTCGACGCACCCGCGATCGCGGGCTCCTCGAACCAGATCGTGCCGTTCGCTCGCGCCCGGGTGAGCCTGCGGATCGCCCCGGGAGACGATCCGGTCGCGGCCCGACAGGCGTTGGTGAACCACCTCCGCTCGCACGCCCCGTGGGGGGTCGAGGTGACGTTCGAAGGGACGTCCGGCTTCGAAGCCGGCCACGGGCACCTGGTCGACACGACGAGGCCGGCGAGCCGCGCGGCGATGGATGCGCTGGCCCGCGCCTACGGGCGAGAGGCGATCGAGATGGGATCCGGCGGCTCGATCCCACTCGTCCCGATGCTCACCCAGACGTTCCCGGGGATCGAGATCCTGATCTGGGGTGCGATGGACGAGCGCTCCTTCATCCACTCCGTGAACGAGAGCGTCGAGCTCTCGGAGGTCGAGCGCATCACGCTCGCGGAGGCGCTGTTCCTCCGGAACCTCGGCGGGGTGTCCGAGGAAGCGGCTGTTAGGTTGGAGCGGTGAGCGATCCCCAGGCTCCACCCGTGCAGGCGGTCCCCGTCGAGGCAACGCCGGAGCCGACGGGCGACGGGCCGTCGCCCGAGACGATCACGGAGCCGGCCAAGCTCCTCCGGATCGCGTCCATGGTGCGAGAGCTCCTCGAGGAGACCCGTCACGCATCGATGGACGAGGCGGGACGCAAGCGACTCGTTGACATCTACCACCGCTCCGTCGAGGAGCTGGGCGGATCCGTCAGCGCCGACCTGAAGGCGGAGCTCGAAGAGCTCCTCCCGCCGCTCGGCGACGTCCCGAGCGAGGCCGAGATGCGGGTCGCGCAGGCCCAGCTCGTGGGATGGCTCGAGGGGCTGTTCCACGGGATCCAGGCGGCGATGTTCGCCCAGCAGATGGCTGCGCGGCAACAGTTCGAGGAGATCCGGCGGCGCGGCCTGATGGCGCAGAACCCGCAGCAACCCGAGCAGGCCGAGCAGAGCGGCGCGCCGCGGGGTCAGTACCTCTAAGGCACCTCGTCCGCCTGCGCCTTCGCGCCCCCCGCTTGCACGTCGGGTCCGCCCGCCAGTCGCTGCGCGATGTAGACGGGGATCAGCATCAGCAGGACAACCACCACGGCCACGACGTTCACCACCGGACGATTGTGGGGTTGGCGGACGCTGTTGTAGATGAACTTCGGGAGCGTCACGGTGCTTCCCGCCAGGAAGTTCGTCACGATGATCTCGTCGAACGACAGCGCGAACGCCAGTAGCCCCCCCGCAGTCACCGCGGTGCGGATCGCCGGGAACGTCACGTAGCGGAACGTCTGCCATCCGTCGGCACCGAGATCCATCGAGGCCTCGATCAGCGAGGTCGGCGTCCGACGCAGACGAGCCAGCACGTTGTTGTAGACCACGACGATGCAGAACGTCGCGTGGCCGATCACGATCGTGAGGACCCCGAACCCCACGGCGAATGTCTCGATCGACGACCGAAGCGAAATCGCGGTCACGATCCCGGGCAACGCGATCGGGAGCACGAGGAGGAACGACACGGCGTTGCGGCCGAAGAACCGGAAGCGATGGACGGCGAAGGCCGCCGCGCTGCCCAGGATCAGCGCGATCGTCGTCGACAGCAACGCGACCTCCAGCGAGGTCACGAGCGCATCGCGTACCCGCTGCGTCGCGGAAGGCGATCCCGAACCACTTCGCCGTGTAGTCCTTGATCGGCCACGACTGTCCGATCGCGTCGTTGAACGCGTAGATCGCGACGATCGCGAGCGGGACGTAGAGGAAGGCGAGCGTGACCAGGCTCCCCGCCCGGATCCAGGTTCCTCGCCCACGTCGATCTCCATGGCCGTCACAGCGCCTCGAACGCGCCCGCGCGTTTCGCGAGCAGGAGGTAGACGGCCATGATCGACGATCGGCACGAGCGCGAACGCCGCCGCGAGCGGGATGTTGCCCGCCACGCCGACGTTGTCGTAGATCACGTTCCCGATGAACTGCGTGTTCCCGACGAGCTCCGGCACGATGTAGTCCCCGAGCGTCAGCGAGAACGAGAAGATCGAGCCCGCCACGATCCCCGGCAGGATCAGCGGGAACACCACCCGGCGGAACGTGACCCACCCGCGCGCGCCGAGGTCGCTCGATGCCTCCAGGAACGACTCAGGGATGCGTTCCAACGCCGAGTAGATCGGCAGCAGGGTGAACGGGAGCCAGAGGTAGACGCGACGTGAGCCACATCGCCCAGTTCGAGCGACCGAGCTGGAGGGAACCCAGCCCGACGGAGCTCGGCGAGCCAGTTCAAGAACCCGTTCGGAGTGAGGATGATCCGCCAGGCGAACACCCGCACGAGGTAGTTGGCCCACAGTGGCAAGACGACCGCGATCAGGAGAGCGTTGCGCATCCGCGGGGTGGCGAGCCGCGCCGCGTGGTAGGCGAGCGGGAACGCCAGGACGATGTCGGTCACCGTGACGGCCGCCGCGATCCCGAGCGTGCGGAGGACGATGGTGCGATAGACCTCTCCCTCCCAGAGGGTCCGGAAGCTCGTGAAGCCCCAGTCGTGGACGATCTCCGAGCGTGAAGACATCGAGACGCCAGAACGAGAACGCGAGCAGGAGCCCGAGCGACCCCAGGTAGACGACGACCATCCATACGAGGGGTGGCCCCAGGGTCAGCAGCAGCCTGCCCCCCCGATGTCGGTACAGCGCGGCGCTGAGGCGGCGGACGGCTCCGCCGTCCGCCGCCCCGGTCACCGATGCACACGGCGCTCCTAGGTCCCCCGGACCTCGGTCCAGGCCTGCGTCCACTGGGAGTAGTCCACGCAGGTGTCCCCACGGTCATCACCACAGGTCACCTGCGGGCGTCTTCCAGAGGTGGATGCGAGTTCAGGAACTCCGCGTCACCGCAGAACGAGTACTCCACGCGTGTCCACGAGCTCCTCGCCCCCCTTCCCGAGCGCCTCGGCGATCGCCGCGCACGAGTCGACGTTGGACCCGGCGGCGCCGTAGTAGATCCCGACCTCGGCCTGGACGTCCGGCTGGAGGGTGCGGTCCATCCACATGAGCATGCAGTTCGGGTTGCGGCGCGTTGGCCGAGATCATCCACGTGTCGGCCCATCCGGTAACCCCTTCGCTCGGGACCACTGCAGCCGCGTTCGCGGCATCCGGGCCCTTCGTGTAGGTGAGGTTCACCGGCCAGGCCGTCCCGACCACCATCGAGCCGTCGACGAAACCGTCGATCTCGTCGGTGTAGAGCGCCCAGTACGCGCTGATCAGCTCCGCCTGCTGCTTCAGCAGCTCGACCGACGCGTCGAACTGATCCTGGGTCAGCTCGTACGGATCGGTGATCCCCAGGTCAGGCTGGTGTCGCCATCAGGTACATGGCAGCATCAGCGATGAAGATCGGCGAATCGTAGGCGGTCACCTTCCCCGCGTACGGAGAGTCCGCCTCGAACGTGACGTCCCAGCTCGTCGGGCGCCGGGTCTGACCTCTTCGGTGTTGTACATGAGGAAGTTCGGTCCGTACATGTACGGGCGACCCGTAGACGCTTGCCGTCCACGATGTAGTGATCGGTGTTCGTTCCCCCGTCCGGGTTCAACGGCGCGATCACGTTCCCCATCTCCGGGAACAGCGTCGGGTCGATCGCGCCGACGTCCCCGCCCGCGATCAGCCGGTTGGACGCGTCTCCGGACGCGGAGACGCCATCGTACTTGCGTCCGCCGCCCTGCCGCATCAGCTGCACCATCTCGTCCGAGCTGTCCGCGTACGTCACGTCGACCTGGCAGCCGGTTTCGTCCTCGAACGGCGTGACCCAGTCGTACTCTTCGTAGCCCTCGGTGGTGCCGTCCTCGGTATAGCCGTGCCACGCGATCAGCTTGAGCTGACCCCTCGCCCTCTCCGATCTCGTCGTAGACGTCGCAACGTCGTCGCCGCCGCCACCCGGTTCGCGTCGGCGTCGTCGCCGCAGCGCGGCCGCGACCAGCGCGAGCGCGGCCACAGACGACGAGCCATCGGCTGACCTTCCTCATGCAGCCCCCTCGTTCCGGGTCCGTCCCGGACCCCTCGTTCCCGCCGGTCGTCTCCACGGGCCGGTTGTTGCTTCGCTCCCACCGGAGGCGCACGGGCTTCCCGCGCACCTGCAGCGCCTCCATCGAGCTCGTGGCGAGGTTCTGCTCCATCACCACCAGCTCTCCCCCCTCATCGAGCTCGACGATGTACCGCGTGATCGCACCCAGGTATACGACTTCGCGCACGTGCCCGGTTGCCGTGCAATGCGAACCGTCCACGTCGGCTTCCGCCGCGACGAAGGCGATCTTCTCCGGCCGCACGGTGAACGCCTGCGGGCTCCCCGTGATCCGCGCGGCCACCTCACCCTCGAGCACGTTCGAGACGCCGATGAAGCCTGCGACGAACGCCGTGGCGGGCCGCTCGTACACCTCCGCCGGCGACCCAACCTGCTCGATCGCTACCCGCGTTGAAGACCGCGAGCCGGTCGCTCATGGTGAGCGCCTCCTCCTGATCGTGGGTGACGTAGAGGAAGGTGAGGCTCACCTCCTGCTGGATCTCCTTCAGCTCGATCTGCATCGCCTGCCGGAGCTTGAGGTCCAGCGCGCCCAGGGGCTCATCGAGGAGGAGCACCTTCGGGCGCATCACGAGCGAGCGGGCGAGCGCCACGCGCTGCCGTTGGCCTCCCGACAGCTGCCCCGGCTTGCGATCGCCGAGATGTCCGAGGCGGACCATCTCGAGGGCGTCGACGACGCGACTCGCCCGCTCACTCGTTGGGAGCTTGCGGACCATCAGCCCGTAGCCGACGTTCTGCGCCACGGTCATGTGCGGGAAGAGGGCGTAGTCCTGGAACACCGTGTTCACGTCGCGCTCGAACGGCGGGAGGTCGGAGACGTCTCGGCCGTCAAGGAAGATCCGCCCCGATGTGGGCGCTCGAACCCGGCGATCATCCGCAGGCAGGTGGTCTTGCCCGATCCCGACGGTCCGAGAAGCGAGAAGAACTCTCCAGGGCGCACGTCCAGGCTGACACCGTCGACCGCGACCACGTCGCCGAAGCGCTTCACCACGCTCTCGAGCGCGACCGCCGCGGCGCCGGCCGTCTCGGCGGCCGCCTCATCCCTCGGGGCAGCTTCAGCCACTCGCCGCTTCCCCCTCTCTGACCCGCAGCGTGGCGAACCCGGCAATCTTGACCGCGAAGACCGAGGCGTGCAACGGGGTTGCCGCGCCGGTCGGTCAGGCGGGAGCGCGTCCAGGGAGCAGACCACGCGTGAGGGAGCCGACGATCCCCGGGCCGCGGTAGATCAGACTCGTGTAGAGCTGCACCGCCGACGCTCCCGCATCGAGGGACCGACGTACGTCTTCCGGCGTGAAGATGCCTCCACACGCAACGATCGGGACCGCGCGGCCGGTCGCGTCGGCTACGTCCGAGACGGTCCTGGGCGTTCGCTCGGTCAGGGGGCCGCCCGAGAGACCACCGCGGCCGGTCGCGAGTCGTGGCTCCTCCATCGGGAGCGTGTTCGAGCACACGAGCCCGTGGGCGCCCGCATCCACGGCCGCCCGAGCGAGGTCCAGCACGGTCGCGCGGTCCTCGTCGGTCGTGAACGGCGGCAACTTCAGCAGGAGGGGTCGGTCCGTTCGCCCTCGGAACGCCGCCAACAGCCGGGTCATGTGCGCGAGGTCGTGGCGCCAGGGCGCGTTCGGGCTGCTCGCGTTCAGCTCGATCCCGTCGACATGGGGGGCGAGAAGCTCCACGGTCTCGATCGCCAACGGAAGGTCCTCGTCCGCGACGCTGGCGAACCGCGACGCGGTGCCGGGGGCGCGCGAAAGGTTCTCGGCGGCAACGTCGGCCCCGGGATTCGGGAGGCCCATCGAGTTCACGATCGCGCGGCGCTCCGTCGCTCGGACGATCCTCGGCTTGGCGTTCCCCTTCCTCGGGGCCCGCGTGATCGTCCCACCCACGACGAACCCGAACCCCAGCCTCCCGAGAGGGCCGAGGTGCCGGCACGACTTGTCGAAGCCCGCGGCGAGCCCGATCGGGTTCCGGAGGCGGATCCCACACAGGTCGACCTCGAGGGAGGGATCGTCCACCACGCCACCGATCCGCTCCCACGGCAGCGGCAGGGACAGCAGGGAGGTGGCGACGCGGTGCGACGCTTCGGGAGGGAGCGCGAAGAACGCCGGCCGCCCGACGGTTCCGTACCAGCCATCTCGCTGGCCGTCGCGACGACCCACGCCCGTATGCTATCCGCCCTGTGACCACGACTCCGCCGCCCACGGGAGACGACCTCGTGCGGCGGATGGTGGCCGCCTCGGAGCTGCGCGGGGACTTCGTGCTCTCGAGCGGGCTACGGTCGTCGGTGTACTTCGACAAGTTCCGATTCCTCACGGACCCCACGCTGTTGCGCGACGTCGCGAGGGCCACCGCGGCCCTCCTCCCGACAGGCGTCACCCTGCTCGGCGCTCCCGAGGGCGCCGCGATGCTCCTCGTCGCGGCCGTCTCCCTCGAGACCGGATTGCCCGTGACCGTCGTCCGGAAGCAGGCGAAGGACTACGGGACGAGGGCACAGGTGGAGGGCGTGGTCGAGGCCGGCGCCAGGGTCGCGTTGATCGAGGACGTGTCGACGACCGGCCATCAGGTGCGGGCGGCCGCGGAGGTGCTCGAGGCGGCCGGGGCGGAGATCGCGGCGATCCTCCTCGCGATCGATCGCGGAGGCGCGGATCTTCTCCGGGAGGCGGGGTACGACGTGCGTGCCGTGGCGGTGCTGCGGCCAGAGAACTAAGCGCCGGAGAACTAACCGTCGGCCGACGAGCGCGTCATCGCTCGCAGCGCCAGACGCGGAGATGCCACAGGAAGCGCGACCCCCGCTTGTGCAGGTTCAGGAGCCCGTCCTTCATCATGCGCGCGGCCGCGAGCGACTTGCCGACCACATCCGGGAGGGGGAAGTCTCGCTCGATGACGGCCTGCATCCGCTCGCCGAAGAGCTCACGGGCCTTCGCGAGGATGGTCCGCTCGTCCTGGATCGTGCCCGTGGGCAGATAGAGGTGCCCTCCCCGCTTCAGCGTCTCCCCGATCGACTCGAGCATCGCGGAGGGGAGCTCGGCTCCCGTCGGCCCGCCGGCCCTTCCGTCGGGGAACCAACCGGCGACCTGCGCGATCTCGTCCGGGATCCCCGAGACGTCCCCGATCAGGACGTCGGCCCGGAGATCACGGACCGGGTCGAGCAGGCTGCCCACGCGGAACTCGCACCGCTCCTCGAGCCCGAGTGCCCTCGCGTTCAATCGCGCCATCTCCACGGCTTCTTCGGAGATGTCGCAGCCCACGACGCGGTGAGCCCCGAGGCGGGCGGCGACGAACGACAGCACTCCGGAGCCACAACCGACATCGATCACGGTGTCGCCCGGACCGACGTCGAGCGCCTCGGCGATCGTCTTGCTCGTGTGGGTCGGCGCGAACACGCCCGGGTTCACGCGGAACGTGAATGGCCCCGTCCGCCCGGTCCAGTTGACCTCACTCACGGCCTGGCTCACCACTCCAGGCTACACGGCCACGGGCGCGACCGGCGCGTGCTCCCCGGGAGCGAGGTCGCCTCGCTCGACCGCGTCCGCATCCGCGAGGAGGCGCGCTGCGAGCGCCGTCGTCGGAACACCCCGGGTTCCGTCCTCGTACGACCCGATCCGTCCGGCCGCCCGCCTGAGCAACGTGGACGCCCCGTGTGCGTTGCCCCGCAAGAGATGCACGTAGCCAGCCCCCATCTGCGACAGCCCCTTGAAGAGCTCCGCTTCCTCCGTGCCACGCGCCTGCTTCCACGCGGTCTCCCAGGCCTCGTGAGCGGGGAACCAGCGACCGGATCGAGCGTGCGTTCGCCCGAGCTCGTGATTCTCGTCGAGGCTCAGCGCATCGAAGTCCTCGAGCTCGAGATCGCTGTCAGATCCCCATGGGAGCGGGTCGACCCAGACGATCGCGAGGTCGCTCCGGCTTGTTCCGCGTCTCGGTGGGCTTGCCGGTCTTTCCCGTCGCCTCTTGCCTGCGCAGATCGTCTCCGGAGGGCACACGATGATGCTACTCGGGCGGTGTTCGCCCGAAGCGGTCCCGCACGCGTCCGACGAGGCGGCGACGAGCATGCGCTCGCTGACGCGCCTCGGCTTGAGCCTCCGCCTCGGCGCGATCGTGCTTCTCGAGCGTCGCCCGCGCGACCGGATCACCCTCGGCCACGCGGTCGCGCAGATAGACCTCCACGATGATGACCTTGATGATCGCGGCGACCGGCAGGGCGAGCACCGCGCCGGCGAATCCGCCGAGGGAACCCAGCACCAACGTAGCGAGGATCACCGCGGTCGGGCGACAGGTTCACGGCGTTCTTCATGATCCGCGGCTGGATCGCGTAGTTCTCGACCTGCTGGTACACGATGAAGTAGACGAGCACGAGGATCCCGGTGAGGGTCGACTGGAAGAACCCCACGATCACCGCGGGCGCGGCGCCGATGTACGCACCCACGGCGGGGATCAATCCCGCGACGCCTGAGAACACCGCGAGCGGCACCGCGAAAGGGATCCTGACATCGAACAAGCGCAGGATCGTGAAGAAGAGGAGGGCGGAGCCACCTGCGATCGATGCGGTCGTGAGGATGCCGGCCACGTATCCCCCGATCCTCGAGATCGCCTGATCCATCACATCTTCAGCGCGATCCCGGGCCTCGGCGGCGAACCAGATCGCTGCGGTTCTGCGCATCCGGGGCAACGCGAGCATGAAGTAGATCGTCAGGATCGCAACCGTCACCGCGTTGAAGATGAAGCCCCCCACCTTCCCCGCGACCCCGACGATCGTGCCGAAGGAGTTCGTGATCTTCTCGGGGAGTTCCTCGACGAACTTCTGGAGTCGCTCCGCGACATCGTTCTCGCGGACGTAGCGCCCGATGGCGTCGTCCCGTTGGGACAGACGCGCGGCATATCCGGGGATGTCGTCGGCGAGCTCGCCCACCTGGGTGACGAGGGGCGGGATCACCAACGAGGCGAAGAGGATCACGACGGCGAGGGCTCCCAGGAAGATCATCGTCACCGCCCGGCCGCGGGACCGTCCCCGCCGCTCGATCCAACGAACCGCCGGATCCAGGCCGATCGCCAGCACCAGGGAGATCAGGACCAGGATCACGATGTTGATCACCGACCACAGAGCCATCAGCAGGGCGGAGACGGCCGCGATCGTCAGCAGCAGCCGGATCCAGTAGGACATCGGCGGCCACCGGCGCCGCCACGCCTCCCGGTCCGGCTCGGGAACGTCGATCGGCGTCTCCACGGTGGGGGGACCCGGCTCCGTCACCACCCGAGTCTCGCCCGGCCCACGGGCCGCGTCCACTACCCGCTACGCTCCCGCCGGCGATGGAGCATGTCGACGTCGTGATCGTGGGAGGCGGACCGATGGGCACGGCCGCGGCGCGCGCGCTCAGCGCGAGGGGGCGTGCCGTGATCCTGCTCGAGCGATTCACCCTCGGGCACGCCAGGGGAAGCACCGCGGGGACGACCCGCAACTTCCGCCTCACATATCACGATCCTCTCTACGTCCGGATGGCGAGGCGCTCGTTGGAGCGATGGCGGGAGCTCGAGGACGAGGCCGGCGTGGAACTGATGCGCGTGGTGGGCGGGCTCGACGTGGGCACGGCGACCGAGGCGTCGGCGCGAGCCCTCGAGCACGCCGGCGAGCGCCTCGAGCGCCCTTCGGACGCCGAGGTCGCGGAGCGCTGGCCGATGCTCCGCTTCTCGCCGCGCTCGTCCTTCGTGTACCAGCCCGACGGGGCGGTCCTGCGTTCCCAGGAGGCGGTTCGAACCATCGCCCGACTGGCGACCGCGCACGGTGCCGAGGTTCGGGAGGAGACGGCGGCGGAATCGATCGCCGCGAGCGGGGACGGCGTGGAGGTGGCGACGGCGTCGAGCACGATCCGGGCGCCGGTGGCGATCGTGGCAGCCGGCGCGTGGTCCGGCTCGCTCCTGGGGCGGGCGGGGATCCCACTGACGCTGCGACCGACCCTCGAGCAGTCGACGTACTTCGACGCGGACGCCACGGACCTGCCCACGGTGATCGATTGGGACGAGGCGCCCGAGCAGCCGCCGTACATCGTTCCCGACCCCTTCGAGCCGGGCACGATCAAGGCAGGCGCACATCTGTCCGGCCCGGTCGTCGATCCGGACACGAGGTCGTTCGACGCCGACGAGGCGCGCGAGCGTCAGGTCGCCGACTGGGTGGGGCGGCGCCTCGTGTCCGGTGCCAGATCCCTCCGCACCGAGACGTGCCTCTACACGAGGACGCCCGACGAGGACTTCATCCTCGATCGGGTCGGACCGCTCGTGGTGGCATCCCCGTGCAGCGGCCACGGCTTCAAGTTCACACCGCTCATCGGCGAGGTGCTGGCGGATCTCGTCACGGGTGAAGCGCCCGAGATCCCCCTGGAACGGTTCCGAGCCGATCGGCCGGCCCTCCGCGGCTGAGGCCGCTCACGCGGTCTCCTCCTCGCTCTCGAGCAGGAGGTCGAGCGCCTCCCGCAATCCCTCGTAGCGCCGCCCCCCCAGCGTCCTCCTCGTCCGAGCTTCGACCGCCGCGACGGCCCTGCGGCATTCGGCGCCGAGCGTCCGGCCCCGCGCCGTCAGCCGGACCACCTTCGCCCGGCCGTCGTCCGGGTCCGGTGTCCGGCGAACGAACCCTCGGACCTCGAGCTCGTCGACGACGACCATCATCGCTTGCTTGGTGACCCCGGCCCGGCGGGCGAGCTCGGTCAGCCGGGTGCCGGACCGCCGGTCGACGTTCAGCACCAGCGACGCCTGGGACGCTCGGAGCTCGGGCCATCCTCGCTCCTCGAGCTCCACCGCGAGCTCTGCGGCGAGCGTCCGGTGCGCCGCGAGGAGCTGGCGTCCCAGCTGGGGTTCCGTCACCGCTTCATCCTCCCCTTCCTCCTCGGGAAGTCAACGAACCTGACGGTCATCGACGCCGCGGTCGCGCGCGGAACACTCCGCTAGCCTTCCGGCGATGGAGGTCCGGGAAGCCACCCCCGCGGACTACGCCGAGGCCGGACGGGTCACCGCGGAGGCGTATCGCGAGTACGTTCGGCCGGGCGAGGACGACTGGGAGCGCTATCTCCTGCGGATCGCCGACGTCCGAGCTCGCGCCGACCAGACGACGATCATGGTGGCCGTCGAGGAAGGACGCGTCCTCGGATCCCTGACCCTCGAGCTCGACGGGCGGGTGCGCGACGGCGACCAGGAACACCGCCCGCTCGACCCGGGCGAGGCGCACATCCGGATGCTGGGGGTGGACCCGACGGCGAGGTCCCGGGGCGTGGCGCGGGCCTTGATGGCGGCATCGGAAACGCGAGCCCATGAGGCCGGAAAGACCTTCATGACCTTGCACACGACCCAGCGGATGGGAGCCGCGCAGGCGATGTACGAGCGCCTCGGCTACGAGCGACTCGAAGATCGCGTGTACCCGGACGGGTTCGTCCTGCTCACCTACAGGAAGCAGCTCGAGGTTTCGAGGAGCCGGACCTGAGGGAATGGTCCCGGCATGCGGCAACGGATAGCGGCGTTCCCTGCCTCCATCTGGCCCTCGCGGATCTGGATCGCGGTGCTGGCGATGACCGTCCTGCTGGTGTCCTGCCCGGGCGGCAACGGCGGGTACTAGCGCGAGAGCTTCAGCTCTCGGTGCGCACGACCTCGCCGGAGGCGAGGATCACGCCGTCCTCGAACTCGGCCTGGACGAGGCCGCCGCGGAACTGCTGCTCGTACAGCTGCGCGTACAGGCCACCGTGCGCCAGCAGCTCATCGTGCGTCCCTCGCTCCACGATGCGGCCCCGATCGAGCACGAAGATCACGTCGGCGGACAGGATCGTCGATAGACGGTGCGCGATCGCGATCGTCGTGCGTCCCTTCATCAGCGGCTCGAGCGCCGACTGGACGAGCCGTTCGGAGGTCGTGTCGAGCGACGACGTCGCCTCGTCGAGGATCAGGATCCGCGGGTCCTTCAGGACGACCCGGGCGATCGCGAGCCGTTGCTTCTCACCGCCCGACAACTTGTATCCGCGCTCCCCGACGACGGTGTCGTAGCCCTCGGGGAGCTCGGCGATGCGGTCGTGGATGTTCGCCGCGCGTGCGGCGGCGATCAGCTCCTCGTCGGTCGCGTCGGGCTTGCCGTACTGGAGGTTGCGCCGCACCGTGTCGTGGAAGAGGTAGGTCTCCTGCGTGACCACGCCGATCGCCTCGCCGAGCGACTCGAGCGTGATCTTCCGGACGTCCAGATCGTCGATCTCGACCGCGCCTTCCTGGACGTCGTAGAGCCGAGGCACGAGGTAGGTCACGGTGGTCTTGCCGGCACCCGACGGCCCGACCAGCGCCGCGAGCTGTCCCGGCCTGATGTCGAGGTCGACGCCGTCGAGCGTCCACTCCCTCGGGACGGGGTCGTCGTCACGCAGCGGTGAGGCGTCGGGCGAGACCGGGATGCCTCCCCGCTCCTCGGGAGGTGGGTCCTCGTACCGGAAGCGGACGTCTCGGAGCCGCACGCGGCCCTTCACGTCGTGGATCCGAACGGCATCCGGCGCGTCCTGGATCTCGTGCGGCAGGTCCAGGTACTCGAAGATCCGATCGAAGAGCGCGAGAGATGACTGCACCTCGGTCGAGACCTGCAGCATCGAGCCGATCGGGAAGAAGAGCCGCGATTGCAGCGTGGTGAACCCGACGAGCATCCCCGCCTCGATCACGTCCGATCCGGCGTTCGAGTTGACCCAGCCGGCTACGAGGTACACGAGCGCGGGCGTGATCGAGAAGAACGTGCCGACGAGCGCGAAGAACGACCTGCCGATCATCGTCTGACGGAGCAGGAAACCGGTCAGGCGCTCGTTCTCGCCCCGGAAGCGGTCGCTCTCGAACCGCTGACGACCGAAGGCCTTCGACAGCAGGATCCCGCTCACGCTGAGCGTCTCCTCGGTGATCGTGGTCATGTCCGCGAGGGTCCGCTGGGTGTTGGTCGCGACCTCCCGCCGGGCCCTGCCGACCTTCACCGTGAGCCAGAGGAACAACGGAAGCAGCAACAGAGACAGGATCGTGAGCGGGAGCGAGATCAGCGAGCATCGCGATGATCGTGCTGATGATCGTGACGATGTTCGAGAGCACCGTCGACGCGGTGTCGGTGACCACGGATTGCACGCCCCCGACGTCGTTCGCCAGCCTGGACTGGATCTCCCCGGTCCTCGTCGTCGTGAAGAACCGCAGCGGCATCGCCTGGAGGTGCTGATAGAGCCGGTTCCGCATGTCCTGCATCACGTTCAGACCGACGACGTTCGTGAGGTACGTCTGGCCGATCCCGATGATGCTCGTCACGATCGGGACCGCGATCATGATCCCGACGTAGAGGTACAGCAGCGGCAGGTTCGGGCAGGGCTGCCCCTGACAGACCCCGTTCGGACCGAACAGGGCCTCGTCGAAGACCAGCACGATCATCAACGGGTTGATGACGCCGAGCCCGGACGTCACGCCGATCATCAGCCCGACCAGACCGACCTTGCCCTTGTACGGACGGAAGGTACCGACCACGCGACGGACGGTCGCACGGTCGACCTTCCGGTGATCCTCGTCGATCGGAGAGACGCGGAAGAAGCCGTGACGACCCATGGATCGAGCATACGGGGGGCTGCGAGCTACGCCCGCCGCCCCCGTTCTGCCGAGCTACTCCGCGAAACAGGGACCGAAGATCTCGGCGCTCGTCACGTCGTCACCGGGGTCGGACCAGTAGCGATCGGTCCCGGGACCGCCGAACACCGCGTCGTTCCCGCTCGAGTCGATCGTCGTGACGCAGAAGTCGTTCCCGTCGCCGCCGTACACGCGATCCGCGCCGGCGGAGCCGCCGTACAGGGTGAGGTCGCGGCCGGGACCCCCGTCCACGACGTCGTTCCCGATGCCCCCGTCACCATCGTCGATGCCGTCCCCGCCGTGCATCCGGTCGTTCCCGCCGCGTCCGATGATGGTGTCCCTGCCTTGCTGGCCGTGGATGATGTCGTCGCCGCCCTCTCCCGTCAGGAAGTCATCACCCCACCCGCCTCGTAGGCGATCGTCCCCCCGGCCGCCGTAGAGCTTGTCGTCACCGCCCCTGCCGCACAGGACGTCGTCGCCGGGCGTTCCGTGTTTCACGTCCGGGCCCGGCGTCCCCGTCCAGGTACACGCCGGCGGTGCAGCCGCCGGGGCGAGCCCCAGCGAGAGCGTTGCGGCGATCACCGCACCGAGCACCACGATCGGTCGACCGATCCGCATCTTCCCCTCCCCTTCCGTCTCCGTCACTCACCGCCGACCCTACCGGCGCGGACGGTCTCCCTCAACGAGTCGCGAGCTCGCGGGCTCGGTCGAACACCGAATCGAGCATCTGCGTCGTGAGCTTCCCGGTGAACGTGTTCTGCTGGCTCGGGTGGAAGCAGCCAAGCAGCGTGAAGGGCCCGACGCTCGACTCCACCAGGTGACCGAAGCGCGGGCGCGGCTTCACGACGTGACCGAGCGCGGCGAGCGCCCGCAGCGCCCCGTCCCACGCGAACGCCCCGAGCGCCACGAGCACGCGGAGGTCGCGCAGAACGGTGAGCTCGCGCTCCAGGTACGGGAGGCAGCGGTCGCGCTCCTCCGGCGTCGGCTTGTTGGCGGGCGGCGCGCAGCGGTTCACTGCGCCGACGTAGACGTCGCGGAGACGGAGGCCGTCTTCTGCGGAGACCGACGTCGCTTGGTTCGCGAAACCGGTCCGGTGCAGCGACGCGAACAGGAAGTCGCCGCTCCGGTCGCCGGTGAAGATCCTCCCGGTCCGGTTCCCGCCGTGGGCTGCAGGAGCGAGCCCGAGGATGACGATCGCGGCGTCCGGATCACCCCAGCCCGGGACCGGCCGTCCCCAATACTCCTGGTCCGCGAAGCGAGCCACCTTCTCGCGCGCGACGCGCTCGCGCCACTCCACGAGACGCGGGCACGCGCGGCACGCCACGACCTCGTCGTGGATCCTCTCGAGCGTGTCGTCCATGCTCACACGGTGGCCTTCACGGCGATCCAGTCGTCGTAGCCGCCGTCGAAGCTCCGCACTTCCCCGTCTCGGACCTCCAGGATCCTGTCGCAGAGCCGATCGAGCAGGTAGCGGTCGTGCGAGATCAGGATCGCGGTCCCGTCGAACGACTCCACCGCGCCCTCCAGCACCTCCATGCTCTCGATGTCGAGATGGTTCGTCGGCTCGTCGAGGATCGAGGCAGTTCGCGCCCGACAGCATCAGCAGGCAGAGCTCGAGCCGCGTCCGCTCCCCGCCGGAGAGCGACCCGACAGGCGTGCGCATCTGGTCGTAGCGGAAGAGGAACTTCGCGAGGAGGGCGACCGCCTCGCCCTCGTACATCGCCTTCGTTTTGCGAACGGTTTCGACGGGCGTGAGCGACGGGTCCTGGCCTTGGAAGCCCTGCTCGAGGTAGCCGATCCGGACGGATGGTCCGACCCAGCGCTCTCCCGATGTCGCCTCGAGCTCACCGGCGAGGATCCGTCCCGAGCACGGTTTTCCCGGCGCCGTTCGGCCCGACGACACCCAACCGCTCTCGGCGGTAGACGTCGAAGGTGACATCGAGCAGCACCGGGTCGTCGTCGAACGCCATCGAGATCTCGCGGAGCCGCGCGATCCGTTGTCCCCCTCGCTCGGCTGGACGGAGCTCGAGCGCCATCTTCCGGCGCTCGAACACGGGGCGATCCACCTTGTCCATCTGATCGATCTGGCGCTGCTTGTTCCTCGCTTGCCTGATGTGTCGCTCGTTCGGCACCCAGGAAGCCCAGAGTTCGAACCGAGCGATCGCAGCCTCGAGCCGTGCGATCTCCTTCTGCTGCGTCACCCAGACTCGCTGCTGACGCTGGAGCGCGAGCTCTTTGGCGACCGCGTAGGCCGAGTAGGTGCCCGGCCACATCGTGACCGCGCCGCGATCGAGCTCGGCGATCTGGTTCACGGTGTCGTCGAGGAGGTAGCGATCGTGGGAGACGGTGACGACGGCGCCGGGGAACTCCGCGACCACGTCCCCCAGGATCTCGCGCTTGTCGGAGTCGAGGTGCGTCTCGGGCTCGTCGAGGAGGAGGAGATCCGGATCGCGGATCAGGCACGCGGCGAACGCCGCGAGCTTGCGCTGGCCGCCGGAGAGCGCGGCGGTCGGAAGCGTCAGATCGTGATCGTCGAAGCCCAGGCGGACGAGCAGGCTCCGCGCTTCTCCTGCCAGCCCAGGTCCACCGGCTTCCACCCAGCGATCGAGCACCGACTGCTGTTTGACGAGGACGCGATCCATCTTCGCGAGGTCGGCCGTGACCGCGGGCCGCGCCAACTCCGCCTCGATCGTCCTGAGCTCGTCGTCGAGCGTGGCGATATCCGGCCTCCCGGCGAGCACCCACGCCTCCGCCGTCCTGTCGTCGCCTTCGGGGTTCTGCTCGAGGTAGCTCACGCTGACCCCGCGCCGCCGGACGACCTCGCCCTCGTTCACATCCTCGGTGCCACCGACGATCCGGAGCATCGTCGACTTGCCGGCGCCGTTCGGCCCGATGATCCCGATCCGGGCGCCGTCGGGCACCATGAAGTCGACCCCCTGGAGCACGGGCCACGTGCCGTACGACTTGTGCACCCCGACGAGGCTGACGACGGACATCTCAGCGACGAAGCGTACGGAACCGTCTCGGCCGCCGCCTCGAACGCCTCGAGCGGCGCGAGGAGCTGATCGACGGCCCAGATCAAGCCCTCGAAGCCGCCGAGCTCCGGAGGATCCTCCCGGAGCTGCCGGGCTCGCTTCAACGACTCACGGATCCCGGCGCCGCACGCGAGCCATTCGTCTTCGAGCTCCGGGTGGCGCCAGGCCGGCATCAGCGCCTGCGCGGCGTTGAGGCGCTGCTCCAGTTCCAGGATCCCCTCCGCGAGCGGCGTCCCCGCCGACCGTGTAGAAGGCACCGTGCCGGTCATCACCAGCTTCGCCGCCTCGACCTGCTCGACCACGGCTCGGAAACTCGCGAGGGCCGCGTCCAGCTCCGGCGAGAGCCGCTTCCGGCGGAACATCTAGAGGACGGTCTCGTTGCGGACCGGGACGATCGCACGCGGGTCGTTCGTTGCGACCGCGTCCGCTCCGAGCTCGAAGAGAAGGCGCGCGGTATCCGGATCGTCGGCGATCCACACACCCAGGAGCGCGCCGCCGGCGTGGACTCGGTCGGCGAGACCGGCGGCTGCCTCAAGAACCTTCAGCACGAACGGCAAGACCCATGGGTGGCCCTGCGATGTGGCTTGCTCGAGGGCGTCCTCGGCGTCGACTTCGTACTCGGTGAGCAACCCGGTCGGAACGTCCGGTCGCAGGGCGCGGCTGTGCGCGATCGAGGCAGGGTTGAAGCTCGAGACGATCACCCGACCCGTGAACCCGATCGCGTCAAGGGCCTCGAGGGTCGCTTCAACAGCCGCCTCGCGATCGGGCGTGAAGCCCGGCTCGCCCGGCAGGTTCTTGATCTCGATGTCGGCGGCGGCACGACCGGACAGGCACGTGAGCGCCTCCACCACGGTCGGCACGCCCAACGTCCTGCATCTCCTCCAGCGTCATCTCCGAGACGAGCCCGGTCCCGTCGGTCGTCCGCGACACGTCGGGGTCGTGCATCACGACGGCGTGTCCGTCGGCCGTCATCCGGACGTCGAACTCGACGGCGTCCGCCCCGAGCGTCGATCGCGGCTTCGAACGCCTCGATCGTGTTCTCGGGCTGCTCGATCGACGCCCCGCGATGCGCCACGACCATCGGCCGTGCAGGCCGTTCGACGCTCACGCTTGGCTGGCCGGGCACAACGGCTCGACCGGACACTCGGGGCAGTTCGGCTTCTTCGCGGTGCAAAGCGCGCGGCCGTGGTCGATCAGTATGTAGGTGAAGGCGAACCACTGATCCTTCGGGACCAACCGCATCAGGTCTTGTTCGATCTTGTCCGGGTTCTTCTGTTCGCTGAACCCCAACCGATGGGCGAGCCGGTTCACGTGGGTGTCGACTGCGATCCCCTCGACGATCCCGAACGAGTTCCCGAGGACGATGTTCGCGGTCTTCCGGGCGACGCCGCGGAGCGTGATCAGGTCCTCCATCGTGCCGGGCACCTCACCGCCGTACTCCTCGACGATCCGACGGCATGCCTCGCGGATCGAGATCGCCTTCTGGTTGAAGAACCCGGTCGCGTGGATGTCCGCCTTCAGCTCGTCCTCGGGCACGCGCAGGTAGTCCTCAGCGGTCCGGTACTTCTGGAACAGCGTCTCGGTGACCCTGTTCACCGTCTCGTCGGTGGACTGGGCCGAGAGAACGGTCGCGACTAGGCACTCGAGCGGGTTCGTGAAGTGCAGGGCGACCTTCGCGTCGGGGTACGCCTCGGAGAGGCGCCGGATGATCTCGGGGGCGCGCTCCTCGATCGGATCGTTGCGGGTCAGCTGCTGCTTCGCGGGCACGCCCGGATGCTACTCGGACGTCACCGACCGCTTCGGCTCGTCGTGAACGACCAGCGTGAACACGTCGGGCCGGCTGTAGTGGCCCACCGGGTCGAACTTGTAGCGCATCGACCGGGCGACCTGGGCGTCGATCTCAGCGGTGAGGATGCCCTCCTCCTCGACCAGCGGACCGGCGAGCAGTTGGCCGTCGGGATCGACGATCGCCGACCAGCCGGGGTTCGCCCAGTCGTCCTCGCCGCCCCAGAGCTCGCGGCCGGGAACGTCGTCGGGGATGTCGCTCCCGCGCAGCAGCGTGCACACGCCGACCACGTAGACCCGGCCCTCGCGCGCGATGTGCCGGAGGTTCGCGATCCAGTTCTCCTCGTTGTCCCATGTGGGCGCCGTCCAGATGTCGACGCCCTTCGCGTAGATCGCGGTGCGCGCGAGCGGCATCAGGTTCTCCCAGCAGATCAACCCGCCGACTCGCCCGAAGGGCGTTTCGACGGGGTCGAGGTCGGACCCGTCGCCGAACCCCCACACCAACCGCTCGCCGCCGGTCGGCATCAGCTTCCGGTGCTTCCGCACGAGCTCCCCGTCGGGACCGAACAGCAGCTGGGCGTTGTAGATCGTGCCGCCGTCGAGCTCGTTCACTCCGACCGAGAGATAGGCCCTCGCGCGCTTCGAGCGGCCTTCCCGAGCTCGTCGGTCGCCGACGACGGCACCTGGACCGACTCCTCGCGGAGGCGTGCCGTGAGCGCCTCGAACGGGCCGTCCCACGCGGCCGCCCGCCACACCCAATCCGGATAGGTCGGGATGAAGGTCTCCGGGAACACGATCAGGCGCGCTCCCAGGCCGGCTGCTTCCTTCGTCAGTCGCACCACCTTCTGCACCGTGGCGTCGCGGTCGAGGAACTCCGGGGTGGCTTGGACGGCGGCGACCGTGACCGTCTCCATCACACCACCGTCGCGTTCGGGTCGCGTGCGGGGTCACCGTCGGGCAGCACGTCGACCGCCCAGTCCGCCCGCTTCCACGACGGCACGGGGGTCTCGCAATCCTCACGCGGGACGAAGACCGAGGCCGCGACCTTCTCGTAGCGGTGCACGTACCGCGGGCAGTTCGGGAAGATCTCCCGTGCGCGCACCCGGACCACGAACTGTGCTTCGGGCCACCACGAGCGGAGCTCGTCGTCGAAGTCCACCGACGCTTCGCCGTTCACGCGCATCCGGTCGCGCCCCTCGAAGTCCATGAACAGGATGCCCACATGGGGGTTCTTCAGCAGGTTCCCCATCGACAGGTACATCCCGTTGCCGTTGTAGTTCGGGAACGCCAGGGTGCGTTCGTCCACCACGCGGATGAACCCAGGGTCACCGCCCTTGTAGCTCACGTTCGGCTTCCCGTCCTCGTCGGCGGTAGCGAGGAAGAACATGTCCCTCGAATCGACGAACGCGCGATCCCGCTCCGTGAACGTGTCGTGGACGAGGAACTGCTCGATCCGATCGGCGAGCCGGCGCGTGTCGAAGCGATCCTGCAGCTCGCGATTGCCGTCGTGGTACATCTCGTCCATCTCTGCCACCCCTCAGACCAGCGCGAGGTCGAACCGCTCGCCGTCCCGGTACGTCGTCCAGGTTCCGTCGATCCGTACGTGGATGCCGCTCTTGCCGAGGACCTCCCAGGCCGAGCCATCGCCCACCATCGCGGTGTCCTCGTCCATCCCGATGAACGTGGAACCCTCCGGAGCGGACGCCACGAGGAACTCGGCTGCTCCCGGCATCCATGTGTCCACCATGTCCCAGTGCGGTGCGAAGAGCGTGCGCGGGATCAGGTTCAATCCCGGCTTGAAGATCTGGTCGACGTCGGTCGTGTCGCTGTCGAACGTGACCTCGTTGAGGCACGCGACGCCGGCGCTGCAGCCCGCGTACGCCATCCCCCGGTCGAGCTGCTTCACGAGCGTGGCCAGGAAGTCGCTCTCGGTGAGCGTCGACGCGAGGTACGCGGGGTTCCCACCGGAGAGATAGACGGCGGACGCGCCCTCGAGCCGTTCGATCAACCGCGGATCGTCCGTGTCTTCCCTCGTCTTGAGCTCCAGCACCTCGGCGGCGATCTCCAGTCGCGAGAAGTGGGCGAGGCCGAGGGATCCCCAGCGCTCGAACACGTCCTTTCCCTCAGGGGCGGCCGCGGTGGGGAGGATCAGCACCCGGCCGTCACCGTCCGCCTCCTCGACCAGACGGCGGTCGACCGGCTCCGACCAGGGTTGGAACTCCCCCGAGCCGAGCAGCGACCACCAGGTCATCGCAGGGCCTCGGGACGGAGCTCGACGTCGAGCTTCGCGCCGAGCTCGGATGCCACATCCAGGAGCGCGTCCATGTCCTCGGCCTCCGTCCGGTAGTTCACGATGCACGACCGCAGGCAGAAGCGGTCGCCCAGGACGGCGTTCGAGCAGTAGACGCGCCCGTCCAGCTGGATCTCGGTCATCAGCCGGTTGTTCAGCAGATCGAGGTACGCGTCTCGGTCCGGCTCGCCTCCTCTGGCGCCCGATGCCGAGAGGTCTGCCGGCACGTAGCGGAAGCACGTGATCGACAGGCCCACCGGCGTCATCAGCTCGAACTCGTCCGACTCCTCCGCCCGCGCGCCGAGGTAGCGAGCGAGGGCGGCGTCGTGGGAGATCCGGCGCCCGTAGGCCGTCCGACCGTGCGCGAGGAGCGACACCCACACCTTCAGCGCCCAGAAGCCCCGGCTGAAGTTGGGCGAGTTCCGTCCGAGGTCGATGCCCCAGTCCGTGTGCTCCTCGTCCTTGACCACGTACGCGACGTAGTCGACGTCGAACGCCCGCCGCATCAACTCCATGTCCCGGACGACCACGCAGCCGCCCGATTGCGGCGTGTACAGCCACTTGTGCGGGTCGAACGCCACCGAGTCGGCGCGCTCGATGCCGGCGAACAGAGGACGCAGGTCGTCGGCGAGCATCGCCGGTCCGCCGTACGCGGCGTCGACGTGGAACCAGAGATCCTCGTCGCGGCACACGTCGGCGATCTCCTCGAGTGGATCGACGACGCCAGTGGAGACCGTTCCGGCGTTCGCCACCACCGCGATCGGGTGGACGCCGGCCGCGCGATCCTCGGCGATCGCCGCGCGGAGGTCGTCCACGCGGATCCGGTAGCCGTCGTCCACGGCGACCTTCCTGACGTTGCCCGACCCCAGGCCCAGCATGTCCGCGCCGCGGATCGACACGATGTGCGTCTCGGTGGAGACGTACAGGCCGAGCGTGGGACCTGCGCCGACGCCGTCCTTCCGGATGTCCCAGCCTGCCTTCGCGTCCCGCGCCACCTTCAGCGCGATGAAGTTGGCCATCGCCCCGCCCGAGGTCAGCGCGCCGCCCGAGCCGACGGGCAGACCGAAGATCTCCTGCGCGAACCATCGTGTGAACGCCAGCTCGATCTCGGTCCCCGACGGTGCGAGGCGCCATCCACCGGTGTTCATGTTCAGGCCCGACGCGAGCAGGTCGGCGGCCGCGCCCGGTACCGTCCCCGCGCCCGAGATGTAGGCGTAGAAGCGCGGATGTCCGAGGTAGCCGGAGTAGTCGAACGTCATCGTCCGCAGGTACTCGAGGATCTCGTCCTCGGGCATCGGCTCGTCGGGAACGGGGATCGCGACGGCGTCGCGGACCTCCTGGACACCCCAGCCCCGTGAGACCGGGAGATCGCGGAGCCGGGTGAGCAACTCCTCGTAGATGTCGGCGACCCCGTCGGTGAACGCTCGCGCGCGCTTCGGGTCCCAGTCGAGATCGCGGACGGGCTCGGGCCGCTCGACCATCACGCCTCCTTCGTCGCCGCGAGCACGAAGCCCTCCTTCGCCATGAAGCGGCGGAAGCCCTCGTCGCCGAAGACCTCGTAGAGGGCTTCGATCTGACTGGCGTGCTCCTTGATCGAGGCGATCTTCTGATCGAGGTTCGCGGGCGGGAGCTCGAAGTACAGGTCGATCTCCTCGTCCGGCACGACGTTCGGGGTGCCGGGAAGGAAGATGTTGAACGGCGCGAGCTTCTCGAGCCATTCGTCGGCCATGCTCGTCGGGAAGACAGCGTGGTACAGGCGCGCGCCGGCCTTCGCAACCTGAGCGAACGCCTCGCCGGACCATCGCGACACGTCCTGGTGCGCTACGTGACCCGTCATCCCCTCAGGCCCGAACGTGAGGATCGTGTCGGGATCGACCTCCTCCATGAGCCTGCGCACCTGCTCGGCGCCGGCAGGGTCGAGGCCCGTCTCCATGTCGATGTCCACCGGACCCTCGAGGAAGTGATGCTCCTTCACGCCGAGGACGTCGAGGCTCCTGAGGAGCTCGGTCGTGCGGACGTCGCCCATCGACTCTGGCGGCCACCGTTCCTCGTCCATCGACCCGCCCTCACCGTGCGTCGCGGTGACGTCGACGACCCGCTGACCGCCCGCGACGGCGGCCGCCATCAGACCTGCGGAGAGATAGATGTCGTCGTCCGGATGCGCCCAGACGCCGAGGATCGTCCCGAGATCGGCCACGTCGATCATGCGGACGGATGCTAGCCGGGCAACGGTGATGCGGCTAGAGCGCTCCCGCTAGGGGCTCGCGGTGCGGATCCGCTCGCGGATCCGCTCGGCCAATCCCTCCGGGAGCACTTCGCCGCGACACTTCGTCGCGATGAGGAGCTTCATGTGCTTCTTGAACTCGGCGTGGTCGTTGCAGTCGGTGCATCCGGCGAGGTGCGCCTCGACCTGGACCGTGAGCTCGCGGAGACACTCGCCGTCGACGTAGCGCTCGACCTCGCGAAGCGTCTCATCGCACCCCATGTCGCCCTTCTCACCCATCGACGAGTCCTCGCTCCTTGGCTACGCCGTACAACGCGCGCTCCAGGGCTTTCCTTCCCCTGTGCAGACGCGACATCACCGTTCCGATCGGCACGTCCGTGATCTCCGCGATCTCCTTGTAGGAGAAGCCTTCCACATCTGCCAGGAGCACCGCCATCCGGAAGTTCTCGGGGATCGACTCGAGGGCCGCCTTCACGTCGGCATCGGGGATCTTCTCGAGCACGTCTTCCTCGGCCGAGCGCTCGACGCTCTTGGCGCCCAGCCGGTCGAAGAGGAACCATTCGTCGATGTCGTCGGGACCATCGACGGTCTTCGGCTCGCGCTGCTTCTTCCGGTAGATGTTGATGAAGGAGTTCGTAAGGATCCGGTACAGCCATGCCTTGAGGTTCGTTCCCTCCCGGAACGACGCGAAGCCCCGATAGGCGCGGAGCGTCGTCTCCTGCAACAGATCCTCAGCGTCGGCGGGGTTCCTCGTCATCCGCAAGGCAGCCCCATAGAGGCCAGGGAGCAGTGGGAGCACATCCCGGTCGAACCGATCCAGGAGGTCCTGGTCGGCCGGTGCAGGCACCCTGCTCGCGTTCGCCATCCGAAGACCAGTATCCCTGGTGCGCCGCCCCGCGCCTTCGTCGGTCGTCACAACTACAAGGCGGTGGGAAGATTGGGCCATGCCCGAGCAAGACCGCAAACCCTTCGGACGCCGCCCCGTTCCGGGCTCGGCACAGCCGCGGCCGCGATCGGCACTGGTCGTCGTGCTCGTGGTGGCCGGCTCCCTGGTGCTGTTCAACACGTTCCTCACGCAGGCGGCATCCACCCCCGTGCCGTTCTCGGAGTTCCGGAGGTCGATCGACAACGGCGACCTCGTGAAGGGCGAGCCGGTCACGATCACGACGACCACGATCAGCGGTGTGGTCCGAACCCCCGACGGCGACGAGACCCACGTGGCGACGATCCCGCCCGGGTACGTCCCCACCGACCTCGTCGACGACCTCAGCGCGCGGGGCTATGAGGTCGACGGTCAGCAGCCGAACGCGCTGACCGGCTTCCTCCTCCAGATGGTCCTGTTCGTCGCCCTCTTCGGCGGCCTGTACTACTTCCTCTTCCGCCGGATCGGCGGGGGCGCGACCTCCGCTCTCAACCTCGGCCGCAACAAGGTCAAGATCTACGACCGCAAGGAGATGAAGACGTCCTTCACGGACGTCGCGGGCGTCGACGAGGCGAAGGAGGAGCTCCGCGAGATCGTCGACTTCCTGAAGAACCCGAAGAAGTACCAACGACTCGGCGGCCGGATCCCCAAGGGCGTCCTGTTGCTCGGTCCGCCCGGATGCGGGAAGACACTGCTCGCCCGGGCGGTCGCCGGCGAGGCGAACGTCCCCTTCTTCTTCATGTCGGGGTCGGAGTTCGTCGAGATGTTCGTGGGGCTCGGCGCTGCTCGCGTCCGCGAGCTGTTCCAGCAAGCGAAGGAGAAGGCACCGGCCCTCGTGTTCCTCGACGAGATCGACACCATCGGGAAGGGGCGCGCCGGCCCGATGAGCGGCAGCTTCGGCGGCCACGACGAGCGCGAGCAGACCCTCAACCAGCTGCTGGTCGAGATGGACGGTTTCGATGCCTCCAAGGGCGTGATCATCATGGCGGCCACCAACCGACCGGACGTCCTGGATCCGGCGCTGATCCGGCCGGGCAGGTTCGACCGCCAGGTTGTCGTGGATCTCCCCGACCTGAACGGACGCGAGGAGATCCTCCGCGTGCACGCCCGCGGCGTGGCGCTGGATCCCTCCGTCGACCTGAACACGATCGCTGCGCGGACGCCCGGGTTCACCGGGGCAGATCTCGAGAACGTCGTGAACGAGGCGGCGCTGCTCGCGGCGCGCCGTGAGAAGAACGCGGTCTCGATGGAGGAGCTCGAAGAGGCGATCGATCGGGCGACCGCGGGCCTCGAGCGGAAGTCACGGGTGGTCTCCGACTCGCAGAAGGAGCGGGTGGCCGTTCACGAGATGGGCCACGCGCTCGTCGCGCTCAACTGTCAGGAGATCGATCCCCTGCACCGCGTCACGATCATCCCGCGGGGCGCGGCGGCGCTCGGGATCACGATGACGAGGCCGCTCGAGGATCGGTACGTCGTGACCGAGCCGCAGCTGAAGGACCAGATGGCGTTCGCGATGGGCGGACAGGCGGCGGAGGAGATCTACTTCGACGGCGTGATCTCCACCGGCGCGCAGAACGATCTCGAGAAGGCCACGGATCTCGCGCGCGCGATGGTCTCCCAGTTCGGGATGAGCGACGAGGTCGGGCCCCTTTCCCTCGGCCGCCCCGATCCCAACGGCTGGATGCCCGGCTCGGTGCCCAAGGTGAGCGCCCACACGTCGGAGCTGATCGACAAGGAGGTCCGGCGGCTCCTGGAGGAGGCGCGCGGCCGCGCGGCCAAGATCCTGAACGAGAACCGTGCCCTGCTGAACAGGCTGGCGGCGTTGCTGATCGCCACCGAGGTGATCGACGGGGACGAGCTGAAGGCCTACGTGGAGGGGACGAAGCCGATCCCGGATCCCGCGACGATCAGGCCGATCCCCCAGCCGGCGGCGGCCGAGGAGCGGGCCCCGGCCGAGCCGACACCCGTGGCACGCGCGGTCTCGATCCCACCTGCCCCGCCGATGCCCGCGACCGACTAGCCGCCGGTCTCGTCGTGGTCGTGATCGCCGTGATGGCGATGCGACCGCTCGCTTTCGGGGAGCGGATCCACGAGCAGATCCCACCGATCGCGGAACCGGTCGAGGAACCGGTAGAAGTTCTTCTTGGACCATCGAGCACGGTCCTCCGGCCTCGTCTCGAACCACATCCGGTGATCGTGCTTCCTGACGGGGACCTCCACGATCGTGGCTCGGCGATCGAGGTCCTTCACCCGGAACGAGAACTCGATGTCGGCCGTGCGGTACCAGCGGAACTTCTCGTCGAAGAACCCCGCTTCGAGGAGCGTCTCGCGTCGGAGCGCCATCAGATAGCCCTCGATCGCGTCGACGTCTCCGGCGCGCGCCTCGTCGAACTGCTGCAGGTCGTGGGTCACGATCCCGAAGGGTCCGCACACGCCGATCCGCGGATCCTCGAGCGCCTCCTCGAGCGGCCCGAACACGTCGCCCGTGGGCTCGAGCGAACCGTCGACCATCAGCACGATGCGCCCGCGGGTGCGCCGGATGCCCGCGTTCCGCGCCGCCGCCCAGCCGGTTCCCTGCTCCAACCACACGACGTCGACACCCTCACCCCACGTCGTCGGATCTCGGTCGGTCACGTCCGCCACCACGTACTGCACCGACCGGCCGCCCTCGTGCGCGCGGAAGGCGGCGATCGCCCGCTCGATGTCCTCGTGCCAGCCTTCGCAGACCCAGTGGACGGTCGCATCCATGTCGGGCGCATCCTGCAAGATCGAAGGGACCTCCGAGGCACGACCTCGCGCCGGGAGCTCGGTCGCGCTGCCTGAGATCGGTTCCAGCCGGTAGCCGCCGGGGTCGTCCACCACGGTCCAGCCCGAGCCGGCGATCCGCTCGCGGAGCGCGTCGGCCGCCGCGAAGTCCCGGGAGCTCCGCGCGTCTGCCCGCTCCTCAGCCAGTCGGACGACCTCTTCGGGTGCGTCAGGCATCGTCGTGCCTCCGGATGAAGTCGAGCACCGCCGCGTCCGCCCGTCCGGCTTGCTCGGAGTGGTACAGGTGGCCGGCGCCCTCGAGCAGCAGCAACTCCGCCCCCGAGATCCGCTCCGCGAGGAGCTCTCCGTTCTCCGGTGCGATCGCCTGATCCTCGGCTCCGTGCACGACGAGCGTGGGAACGCGGAGGTTCGGGAGGCGGTCGAAACTGTCGAACCCCTGCATCGCCTCCCATTGTCTCCGCCCGCCCTCCGGATGTTTCGGCTGGGCGGCACCCACCCGGAGATCCTCGGCCACATGCTCGGGGTGGAGGTCGGGGAAGCCGGGCGCGTACATCGAGCGCCACGGCTCACCCTTGGGCACGTGCGAGCGCTTCCCCCGCAGAACGTGTCGCGGTCCGGCGTGCGTGCACCCCAGGATCAGCGTGCGCACGCGCTCGGGATGGGCGAGCGCCAGCTCCTGGGCCACCATGCCGCCGAAGGACTGGCCGTAGACGTGAGCCCGGTCCACGCCGAGCGCATCCAGCACCGCGAGGGTGTCCTCGACGAACGTCGCCATCGTGACCGGGCCGGAGGGCTCGTCGCTGTTCCCGTTGCCGCGGAAGTCGTAGGCGATGACGCGGAGCTCGCGCGCGAGGACGGGGATGTTCCGGCGCCACCCGGGGATGTCGCCGCCCATGCCTTCGAGCAGGATCAGCGGCGGAGCGAGGTCCGGCCCGTGCAGCTCGTGGTACAGGCGAACGCCGTCCGGACGGGTCAGGACCGGCATCGGCCGGGGAGGGCTATGCCGTCGCGGCTTGCGTCGCGTCGCGGAGTCGGCCGGCCATCGACTCGAGGGTCTTCACGGCGATCGACGGGTGCTCTTGGAGGAGTCCTCGGAAGACCCATTCGGTCAGGCCGAGGAGCCGGATGTCCGTCCGAGCGGCCACCGTGGCCGAACGAGGTCCCCCGTCGAGCAACGCGATCTCACCGAAGAAGTCCCCGCGGCGGAGGATCGCCATCCGCTTGCCCCCGATCGTGACCTCGGCCTCACCGTCGACGATCACGAACAGTCCGACGCCGGGATCCCCTTCGGTGGCGATCACGGTGCCCCGCGGGTGATCGACCTCCTTCACCACGCCCGCGATCGCACGGAGCTCACGGGCCGAGCACGCGGAGAACAGCGGCACCTGCCTGAGCCATTCGATGACGACGGTGCTTCCAGCCATACGACGCTCCCTCGGGTTCGGGCCGGAGCATCGTACTCCAACTCGAGGGAGGGCCCGTCCGCGTGGATCAGCGCCACATCTCCTCGTCGTGGATGGGGACGAGCGGCTCTCGAGGCTCCGACGTCACACGTGCCTTCGGACCTGCTCCAGCCGCCCGCGCGAGTTGCTTGTTGCGGACGATCGCCCAGAGGGCGAGGCAGAGCGCCACGCCCCAGAGCACGAAGCCCCCGGTCCGTACGTCCCCGGCGATCCTGTCGGCGAGGTAGACCTTGTCGAAGAACTCGACACCCAGGATCCGTTCCCAGTCGCCGGCCGCATCGGGCCCGGTGGCTCCCAGGAGCGCCAACTGACCGTCGTCCGCATCGCCGACGTAGGTGGCCGCGCTGGACAGGGCGCTCGCCGCCCATCCCCAGGCGACGGCCGTGGACACGAGGTCGCGCTTGCGGAGGAGGAAGTACGCGCCGACCGCGAACGGGAACAGGACCTCGAAACCTGATCCCATGATCAGCATCGTGAGCTCCCCGAACGGCCGGAAGAGGACATGACCGATCTCGTGCACGGCGATGTTGAGATACACGAACAAGGGCGTCTGATCCCCCTTGACGAGGGCGAACCAGTCCCAGACCGCGATCAACAGGAGCGCGCCGGCCGCCTTGGCGACGTTCAGGCGCCGTTGGATGTCGTCGGGGAGCTGCACCGGTGCGAAGGAGTCCATCTCGGACGTCATCGGCATCGACGGGGGCGGAGATGAGAACGAGCTGTTTCGCTGGCCGCGTGCTCTATCCGAGTCGGCGGTGGGGAAGTCCGAGCCGAACACGATCCAGCGGCGAGCGGCAGTCGTGGAGCCCGCCGCATGGAGGATCCGGTTGTGGACTATCGTTGACCTCGAACGCCCTCGGCCGGAGGGACCCCGGAGCTGTCCGGGAAGAATGGCCACTCCCCGGCCGAGGGCGTTCCTTGGAGCTCAGAGCGTGTTTTCTCGACCATCTCCCCGGAGTCTGACCCGGGACGATGTAGCCCCACGATCCTGGAAAACGCCCATCTCGTAGCAAGCGCCGGCAGATCTCGACCCGTCGATGTCCGGCAGCATCACGTCCAGTCGCCGCAGGAGGGCAGCCATCGAGCCCTCCTCCACCACGAGCGCGCGTATGTCGTGCTGAGCATGCACCAAACAGATACAGATGAGGAACGGATGAGAGCTCAACGACAACACTCCCGGGCCGGAAACCCGGGAGTGTCTCGTCACTTCTTCTGAACGCCGCCCGGCTAGCGCTCGCTCGCTGAAGCCTGGAACCCCTCCATGGCGTCGAGCTTCTGCTGGTCCCAAGGCGCGATCCCGACTGCCTGCTGTTCCGCGATGGTGGGGGTCGAGGTGACTGCCTGGGTGATCAGGCTGCCGATCGTTGCCCCTATCGCGAGTGTGATGAGCAGGGCCACCACGTAGGCCATGACATGCCGTTCCCAAAGTCCGACGTTCTCTGCCTTGGCGCTCATGTCGCTTCCCCTTTCTCGGTCGCTACAACCGCTTCGTGATTCCTCCTTTGACCTAGGGACAGATCCCTGAGCCCGAGGCTAGAGGGAGCATCGTCCCGGGGAATCCCCGAAATCCGTACCGATCGAGGCGGTGATCGGTACGTCTTGGCTCAGGATCCCGGGGGGCCGGATGGGAACTTCGAGGCCAGCTCCGTTCGGGAGCGGATGCCCAGCTTTCGGTAGATCCGCTTGAGATTGGCTTCCACGGTATGGACGCTGACGAACAGGGCGTCGGCCGCCTCTCGGTTGGTGCTCCCGGCGGCGACCAGCTCCGCCACCCTGGCCTCGGTCGGGGTCAGGTCCACCGAGGAGGCGGCCCGTCCCCCGATCCGGGCAAGCTCGGCACGCGTGCGTTCCGACCACGCCGCGGCGCCGAGCCCCTCGAAGATCTCCAGGGCCTGCGTGAGCGTGTCCCGAGCCTCACGCTTCCTCTTCGCCCGGCGCTGAACCGTTCCCCTCACCAACAGCGTCCGACCCAGCTCGAAGGGAAGGGGCAGGCGATCGTGGTGACGGACGGCCTCATCGGCTGCATCAGATGCACCTTGGAGATCACCCTTGGCCGCGAGCACGAGCGCCCGGCATCTGGCTCCCGTCGCCCTTGCCCACGCCCGATCGAGGCTTCGGCCGGCGTCCTCGAAGGGCGCGAGGAGCGCCTCGGCTTCGTCGAGCCGCCCGAGGGCCACGAGCGCCTCGACCTCGTCCGGGACGATCCGGAAGTACGCGGGCTCCCGAACACCCATCGCTTGCTCGAGCTCGACGGCCCTGGACAGATACGCATCGGCCTCGGCGGGGCGGCCCAGAGAAAGCTCGACGAACCCCAGGACCGACAGGTTCGGGATCAGCAGGAGGATCTCCCCGGCCGCCTCGGCGACCCGCAGCCCCTCGTGGGCTGCCAGCCTCGCCGGGTCGGCCCGCCCCAGATGGGCTTCCACCAGTCCCACCGCGAAGTGGCCCTCCGACGACATCGCCCCCATGCCTATCCGCTGGGCGGCCGCCGTGCTCGCCCGGGCGTGCTCCATGGCTGCATCCCAGTTGCCCGCCCGGCTCTCCAGCTCGGCGAGGTGGTATCGGATCTGCGGGATCGGGCCCGTGACGCCGTGCGCCACGGCATCGCCCAGGAGCTCGGTGAACGTCCGGCGGGCCTCGTCCAGCCGATCGGTGAACTTGAGGAGCTGCGCCACGACGAAGCTCGCGCGCAGGACGTGGGACTTGAACTCGCCCTCCATGTGCCTCTCCAAGGCGATCCCGCGATCGAGCAGCTCCTGATCGACCCCGCGTCCGAGGAGGAACTCGACGAACGGATACGCCTGGAACGCTTCGGCCATCACCCGTGGGTCCTGCAGCTCCTCGGCCAGCTCCAGCGCGGCGCGAGCGTGCCGTTCCGATGCCGCGAGGTCTCCCCTGAACAGCCAGGCGTACCCGAGGTTCTGCTCGATCAGCGCCCGCAGCGCGAGATCGTCCCCCGCCTCGCCCCGAGCGGCCTCGAACACGGCCCATGCTCCCCGCCACCCTTCGGCCTCGGCGATGCCCATCCCCAGGTCCAGCAGCACGCGGGCCCGAGCCGGCCCGGCCGTCGAGAGATCCACCGCTTGCTCCAGGACGCTCCGCGCCAGCGAGGTGTCCCCGCACTCGAAGTGAGCCACGCCCGCCTGGTGGGTCCGACGCACCAGGTCCTCGTCGCGATCCTTCGGGGTGGCTCGGCGGGCCATCTCCCAGAGCTCGGCTGCGGACTGAGGTGCTCCCCGGGAACCGGCGAGCGACGCGGCCTCATCGAGAGCGCCGGCAACGGCAACGTCCGGGCCCTCGACGGACAGAGCGAGGTGGCGGGCTCGTTCCTCGGGATCGTGAACGATCGTCGCGAGCCGCGCGTGCAGCTCGCGACGCCGAGCCAGCGGGATCTTCTGATAGACGGCGGAAGCAAGGAGGGGGTGGGTGAACCGAAGGCGGTCGCCGACGACCTCGACGACGTGGTGCTCGATCGCTGGATCCAGGCGACGGTCGACCTCGGAAGGATCGGTCGCCGCAGCGATCGCATCGAACGTCGGAGCCGACAGAGCCGAGACGACCTCCAGGGCTTCGACAGTCCGCGCAGGGAGCCCCCCGAGGCGATCCTCGATGAGCTCTTGAAGGCGCTCAGGGATCGGGAGCCGATCTCCGGCCGTCAAATCACCTCCACGGCGAATGAGCGCCAATCCGATCTCCCGAGCGACGAAGGGGTTGCCTCCCGACATCTCGTGGAGGCTCAGGAGCGTCGTTCGGGAGAACCCTTCCCCCACCTTCGCCCGGAGCACACGTTCGAGGGCGTCCTGCGACAGCGGTCCGACGTGGACGGCGTGCACGCGATCCTCGGCGAAGGCCGACACGACGCCCAGGGGGTCGTCATCGGCACGGGCGCCTCGAGCGGCCGTCATCAAACCAACCTGCTCGCCCTTCAGGCGCCGCATGACGAACTGGAGCACACGGACCGAAGGGAGGTCCATCCACTGGACGTCATCGATCGCCACGACGACAGGGGAGGTGGAGGCCACCGACCGTAGGCATCCGAGGACGGCCAGGGAAACGGCTCGCTGGTCGACTCGAACGCCCGAACTCGGGGAGCGCAAGAGGGCCACTTCGAGAGCCCGGCGCTGCGGCTCGGGCACCGCAGGAAGTGCCTCCTCGAGGACGGGCTCGAGGAGGTCGCCGAGGGCGGCGTACGACAGGCGCGTCTCCGCTTCGACCGGGCCGCAGGACAGACTGCGGTAGCGCCTTCGCACGGCGCTCGCCAGCCCGTCCTGCCAAACCGTGGTCTTCCCGATGCCGGGATCACCGGAGAGGAGCAGTGCGCTCGGACCGGCCGGGATCGAGTCCAGGAAGTGATCGAGGATCGCGAGCTCGGACTCGCGCCCGATGACGTCACCTGCCAAAGGCGCTCTCCCCGCGTCGGTAGACGCCAGGATTGTAGGGATGGCGGGGCCGAACCTTGCAGGCCCGTCGAGGCTCGGACGGTCGACCGCACCCGCCATCGCGCCAAGGCCGCGCCTGCTTGGCGAGAGGGGAGGATCGTGACCGAGGCCGGCGGCGGGGTCGTCCACCCGGACACGCTCCTCGGCGGTGGAGACGTCGTGAAGGTGGCGGGCGTCACACCCATCGGGCTCATCGGCGCTCGCCACAGCTACGCCGAGATAGCGCTGACCGCCGGTGTGCGGTTGGACGTCGTGAGCCGCCCCTCGGCCACGCGTCCAGCGCATTCAGTGCCGACAAGTACGCGCACGTCTCGGACGCCGCTGCGACCGAGGCAGCCGAGATCGTGGGCCGAGCGATCGAGGGTCGGACGATCTCGCCCGTGGGGAAGTATCGGGGAACGAGAAGGGGCCGGGATCACCGGCCCCTCCGCTTGCGCTGGTGCAGCCCGTCGCGGGGACAGGATTTGAACCTGTGACCTCTGGGTTATGAGCCCAGCGAGCTACCAGACTGCTCCACCCCGCATCTCCAGGATAGCGACGCGAGCGGGAGATGACAGGTGAGCGGCGGTGCGCGCCGGCGCGCATCCGTGGCGCCTCCGAGCTAGCCTCGCCAGATGCGCGAGCCGGTGCTTCCGGAGGGCGGCGCCGGTCGGCGACGTTCGGAGCTGCGTCGCGGCGGAGTGAGGGCACTCGCGCGACGGCGCCAGCGGGTCGCCGATCGAGAGACCTTCCTGGAGTCATCGCTCGAGCCCGGGGAACGAGTGATCGCGCGAAGCGGCTCTGACTCACTCGTCACGGATCGCGGATCCTCACCGCACGGCAGCTACGGGACCCGTCCGGAGGCCGGAACTGGTTCCTCGATCCGCTGGCGTTCGATCAGGTCGTTGGATGGTCCAAGGGCGAACAGCATGATGGCCGCCCGATCCTCCGACTCACTCATCATCCCGTGACGAGGATCACGTGGGTCCCCGCGCGAAGGTTCCTGTGGTGGACGTGGGGCAACGCGTTGGGGCCCGTGGTCGAGACGACGACCACCCTGACGTTCGGGAGGCGCACGAACCCGGTCGTCCGGGCGATCGGCGCGGAGCTCGACCGCCGGAACGTCCCCGCGGACCCGTCGTTCGTGATCCGATCGGCCGGCACTCGCGCGGAGCGGACGAAGGGGTCGCGTGGACCTCTCGCGGTCTACAAGCGTTCTGGCCGGGTCGCTCGCCTCCAGCATCGAGCGACGCTCTTCCTCTTCCCGGGCGGGCTCGCGTGGCCCCTCCGGTTGCTGGGCTGGATCGTGGTCGCGGCGCTCGCGTGGCGGGCTTCACCGTGGCTCGTCCTACCGGCGATCGTCGCGAGCGAGTTGGTGTGGCTCGTCGTGATGCGGTGGTCGATGCCCGGCCGGCCCACAGTCCACACCGGCGATGAGGATCCGGCGGATCATCCGGTGCCGTAGATGAACCACGAGGCCTGACCGTCCGAGGGGACCTTCGCGAGGGGCGATGCCCCCGCCGGCACGGCCGGCTGCTCGGTTCGGTGAAGGACCAGGAACGGCCGGACGCCGTCACGCTCGAGCCGGGCCGCTCGCCCCGGCCACGCTCGGACGACGTTGCCGATCGGGGCCGCGCGACAGCCGGCCGCGTACCCGACGATCGGGAAGCTGGCCTCGCTGTACACGAGGCACGGCCGCCTCCCGGCGAGCGCGCGGACCCGGGAGCCTGCCCGTTGGGCGGAGGCTCGCTGCTGCGTGACGCTCGCCTCCAGCCTCGTGCCGATCCCCACCTGGAAGAAGGCCCACCCGACGACGAGAGCCGAGGCTGCCACGACGGCGACCCATCGGCCCGTCCGAGCCCGGCGTTGGTCTCGAGCCCGATCCACGATCCACGTGAAGCCCGATCCGGCGGGGATCGCCAGCAGGGCCAGCGCCGGAAGCAGGAACCGGGGTGCCTGTGCGTCGGTGAACACGATGTACTCGGCCGCGAGCGCGGCACCCGTCGCGGTGGGCACGACCAGCGACGGGAGGAGACGGGCGCCCGCGGCCGCACGGATCCCGACGATCACGAGCGCCGTCATCCCCAGGAGCCAGACGATCCCGGACAGGGGGATATGCGGCTCTGCGACCGGGCCGATCGAGGGACCGTCGCTCAGAGCGAGGTATTGATGGACGTTCTCGAGCAAGGCCCACCGGCCGGTGTGGCCGAGCCGGGCCGCGGCCGTGAAGGCCTTGCCCGGCGAGCCGAAACGACCGATCATCTCGACGAGCCAGGGCATCCACCCCGCCACGAGTCCGAGCACGACGTGCACGGTCCACGCGATCGTCGCTCGTCGCACCGCGATCGGCAGGAGGATCAGCGCCGCGGCGAGGACGACCGCGTCGAGGGGTCGCAGCAGGGCGGTGACCGCGACGAGCCCTCCTGCCAGCAGCTCGTCGTACCGACCCTCGCCGTTCATCAGCCGGCGCGCGAGGATGGCCGTCGCAGCGACGCCGGTGAGGGCAACCCACAGGTTCGGCATCAGCTCGGATCCGTAGAAGAGCGCCGGCCAGGCTCCCGCGAACAGCACGGCTGCCGCGACCGCGCCCAGTCCGATCACCTTCGCCCACGAGCGGAACGCCGCCGTCAATGCAACCGCGGAGGCGACGGCGAGGAACAACCGCACGTGAACGAGGGAACCCCCGAGCTGCAGCACCGGGGCCGCCAAGAAGGTGATGCCACGCGCCCGCGAGGGGACGAACGGGAGCGCTTCGGCCCCGGGAGCCACCTGGGACAGGTAGATCGCTTCGTCCCAGCTCGGCGGGCGGTCGAGCGAGAACGCGAGGAGCTGGGCGACGAGGAACACCGACCCAACCACCAGGAGCAGCCGCCGTGCGAGGGCGATCTCGTCATCCTTCGGCCGATCCATGCGCCGCCATCCTGCCGTACCTCGTGCGCGCGTGCGGTAGCCTTCGGATCATGCGCGTGCCCAGCCCCTTCGGCTGACCTCGCCTAGGAGCTCTCGCCTCGGTCGCGATCTTCCTCGCGATCGAGTTCATGGACGAGCTGGTGTTCGGCCTTCGGGAAGCTGCGTGGCCACTCATCCGTCGGGAGCTCTCGCTCTCCTACATCCAGATCGGGCTCCTGCTGTCGATCCCCGGGATCCTCAGCACGCTCGTCGAGCCTGGCCTCGCCCTCCTCTCCGACATCGGATGGCGCCGCTGGGTGGTGCTGGGCGGTGGTGTCACGTTCATCCTGGCGCTGTTCGGAACGGCGGCTGCACCGGGCTTCGGTTCCCTGTTGGCCGCGACCTGCTTGCTGTTCCCGGCGTCCGGCGCATTCGTGAGCCTCGCTCAAGCGACGTGGATGGACCTCGAGCCGGCATCGACGGAGCGGAACATGGCGAGATGGGTGGTCGCCGGGTCCGTCGGCGGCATCGTGGGCCCCCTCCTCCTCGTCGGCGTCGTCGGACTCGGATCCGGCTGGCGCGGGGCAACGGTGATCGCTGCGCTGATGACGGTTCCCGTCCTGCTGTCCGCGCGACGTCTCCGCTTCCCGCCGCCCCACCCTGACACCGCCCATCTCCGTGCGGCGGTCCGCGGCGCGATCGCCGCGCTGCGGGAACGCCGGGTGCTGAGATGGCTGACGCTGGTACAGCTCACGGACCTCTTGGGCGACGTCTTCGTGGGGTTCTCGGCGCTGTATCTGGTCGACGAGGGAGGTGCCTCACCCAGCGTCGCTGCGGTTGGCGTCGGGATCCTGTCGGTGGCCTCTCTGCTGGGTGACGCGCTCGTCATCCGGATCCTTCGGCGGATGGACGGCCTCGCATGGCTGCGGTGGTCGGCGGTGGGCGCGCTCGTCGTCTATCCAGCGTTCCTCGTGGTCGGGTCCCTGACGGGGAAACTGATCCTGCTGCTTCCGCTCGGGCTGGTCAGGTCCGGGTGGTACGCGATCGTGCAGGCCCGCCTGTACTCCGAGCTCCCGACCCGTGGAGGCACCGCCATCGCGATCGGCGCCCCGGCCGACCTCGTCGGGGTCCTCCTTCCGCTCGCGATCGCCACCGTCGCGGAACGGTGGGGACTGCACTCGGCGATGTGGCTCCTCCTCGGAGCGCCGATCGCACTCCTGACCCTGCTGCCGTCCGGTGTCCGGGAGGAGTCCTAGACGGCTTCCCATCCCTCCACGACCGCGTGGTCCTTGGGCTGTGGACCGGCCTGCGCGGCACCACCCGGGGAGCCGAGACCGGTCGTCTCGAACCATTCGGCGTTGACCGCCGTGAACTGCTTCCATTCGGACGGCAGGTCGTCCTCGGGGAAGATCGCGGTGACGGGGCAGACGGGCACGCACGCGTCACAGTCCACGCATTCGTCAGGATGGATGTAGAGCATCCGCGGGCCCTCGTAGATGCAGTCGACCGGGCACTCGTCCACGCAGGCCTTGTCCTTGACGTCGATGCAGGGTTCCGCGATCACGTACGCCATGTCCTCATCACCCTTTCGATCGGGCCGTACCCTCTGATGCTGCGTTGGAACCCTACGACCAGACGGGGTTCGGTAGCATCGCGGCAGGATGACCGCCGCCCGCACCGTGACGTCCCTGCTCGACGGCAGCGCCGGGGGGCACGCGCCGGGCGGAACCGTCACGATCCTGAACCCTGCCCGCCTGGAGGAGACGGTCGTCGAGGCACAGCTCGGCGACGCGGCCACCTTCCTCGACGCCTGCCGGCGGGCGAAGGCGGCGCAACCGACCTGGGCCGCGGTCCCCGCTCCGGTCCGAGGCAGGGCGATCCAGCAGCTCGGCCGGCTCGTGGAAGACAACGCCGAGTCCCTCTCCCGGCTGATCACCCGTGAGATCGGGAAGCCGATCCGCGAGTCGCGCGGCGAGGTGCAGGAGGTCATCGACACCTGCACCTTCTTCCTCGGCGAGGGCCGCCGCCTCTACGGCCAGACGGTCCCGTCCGAGATGCCGGACAAGCAGCTCTTCACGTTCCGCGTACCCGTAGGGGTCGCGGGGATCGTCACCGCGGGCAACTTCCCCGTCGCCGTCCCCTCGTGGTACATCGTGCCCGCCCTGCTGTGCGGGAACGCGGTGGTCTGGAAACCCGCCGAGTACACGCCCGCTACCGCCGAGGCGTTCGCCCAGCTGATCCTGCACGCCGGGTTCCCCCGGGGAGCCTTCCAGCTCGTGCTGGCCGACGGACCGCACACGTTCGAGGGCATCGAACGCGCCCTGGAGGGCGACGTGCTCGACAAGGTCGGGTTCACCGGCTCGACCGAGGTGGGAAGCCGGATCGGGGAGCTGTGCGGCCGTCACCTCCAGTCGCCGTGCCTCGAGCTCGGCGGCAAGAATCCGCTCGTCGTGATGCCCGATGCCGACCTGGACCTCGCCGTGGACGGCGCGCTGTTCAGCGGTTTCGGGACCGCCGGCCAGCGCTGCACGTCGCTCGGCACCGCGATCGTCCATCGGGACGTCCACGACGACTTCATGGCCCGGTTCACGAAGGCCGCGACGGACGCTCCGATCGGCGATCCCACCGAGGACGTCCTGTACGGGCCGATGATCTCGGCCCGCTTCGGCGAGCGGTTCGAGCGGTGGCTCGAACTGATCCGCCCGCATCACACCGCCTCAGGCTCCGACGGCATCGGGCGCATCACGGCCGACAACCCACGGACCGGCTTCGTCGGCGATCCGGAGACCGGGCTCTACTACCACCCGGTGATCGTCGACGGCGTGACGATCGAAGACGATCTGTACCGCACCGAAACGTTCGGTCCGATCGTGGGGGTCGCCGCGTTCGACACGTTCGATCAGGCGATGGACCTCGCGAACGGGCACGGATACGGGTTGTCGAGCAGCATCTACACGAACGACCCCCTGCACGTCTTCCGTTTCCGCGACCGGATCTCGGCGGGGATGGTGAGCGTGAACAACTCCACGTCAGGCGCGGAGGCGCACCTGCCGTTCGGTGGCAACGGACGCTCCGGGAACGGGAGCCGGCAATCCGGCCTGTGGGTGCTCGATCAGTTCACCCGGTGGCAGGCCATGAACTGGGACTACTCGGGGCATCTCCAGAAGGCGCAGATGGACACGGCCGAGCTGGACGCCGATCTCGGGTTCCGGCTGCCGACCGGCTAGGGCGTCGGGGACGGGGACGCCGCGTCGCCGGTCTCGCCCGTGAGGAGCTGGCTCGCCTGTTCGACGAGCGCCTGCGCCTGATCCTGTTCCGATTGGTACGTGGCGAGGTCACCGGCCCGGAGCGCCTGCTCGGCGGCGGCGAAGTGCTGGACGGCCTCCGCCAACAGCTGTTCGATCTGTTGATCGACCGTGCCGCCGCCGTCGCCCGGCGGCTCCGGTCCCTCGCCCGAGACCGCGCCGGTCGCGTCCTCGATCGCGTCCGGCAGGTTGTTCGCCACCGCCACGCTCGTCCCGTTCACGACCATGACGAGCTTCAGCTCGGGAACCGCCGACTCCTGTCTCGCGCGCACGTACATCGGCAGGACGTACAGGATCGAGTCCTCGATCGGGATCGTCAGCAGGTCGCCGAACTGCACCTCCGAGCCCCCGCTGCCGAGCAGCGTCCGAGCCGAGGAGAACGCCTGGTCGGAGTTGATCCGGGAGAACACCAGACTCGGTCCGTCGACGTCCCGGCCCGCGGGCAGCGTGAACGCGACGAGCTCCCCGTAGCCATCCGGGTCGGAGTTCGCCGCCATCCACCCCACCAGGTTGAGCCGGTTCTCGGGCTCGAACGGGATCATGAGATGGAACCGCTCCTCAGCCTCTCCGGGCAGCCGCAGCAGCTGATAGCTCGGGAGCAGCTTCCGGGCGCTCGATCCCGGAACGGGCGATTCGGCCGGCTCGGTCCCGGCGCTCTGGATGGTGGGGTCGGTCGGGATCTCCCAGAAGTCCTGCTTCCGGTAGAAGGCGGCCGGATCCTCCACGTGGTAGTTCGCGTACTGGAACGCCTGGGTCTGGAAGAGGTTCTCGGGGTAGCGGAAATGGTCTCGGATCTCGTCCGGGGCCGCGTCGATCGAGGTGAAGACACCCGGGAACGCGAGGTCCCACGCCTGCATGATCGGCTCATCGAGGTCGGCGTAGTACGTCACCGTGCCGTCGTAGGCATCGACGACCACCTTGACCGAGTTGCGGATGTAGTTGACCTCCTGCCGGGGGAGGAGCTCGGCCGTGACCTCGGCCAGGTTGACGGCCTGGGAGTAGGGGTAGGCGTCCGAGGTCGTATAGGCGTCCATGATCCAGACGTACCCTCCCTCGGTTACCGCCAGGTACGGATCGTGGTCGAAGGTGAGGAACGGCATCGTCTCCTCAGCGCGCTGCTCGATGTCGCGACGCATCAGGATGCGGCTCTCGCTGTCGACCTGGCCCGAGATCAGCAGGTTCGCGTCCTGGAAGCGCCACGCGAACAGGGCACGGCGGAAGTATCCGCCGAGCTCGATGCCTCCCTCCCCCGTGTACGTGAACGGCGTCTCCCCCGAGGCACCCTCGAAGTCGAGCTCGTCCGTCGAGGAGTTCGTGACGACGAAGTCGACGTCGTTGAACTCCCCGTAATAGATCCTCGGTTGCTCCGTGACCGGCTGCCCGTCGGGGGGGATGTCCTCGAGCGTGAGCAGCGGTCCACCGTCGGCCGTGATCGAGTTCACCTGGGCGGCGACGGTCCCGTACCCGTGCGTGTACACGAGGTGCTCGTTCTGCCAGGTCTGCGCCTGCTGACTGATGCCGCTCTGGATCACCTCGCGGCCCGACACCATCAGGACGCGCCGCACGCCGTCGACCTCGTAACGATCTACGTCCACGTCGGCGAAGTCGTAGTACTGCCGGATCCGCTGGACGGACTCGAAGTTCTCCTTCAGGACGGACGGGCGCCACAGACGGATGTTCGCGATCGTCGCCTCGTTCGCCTGCACGTCGGCGGCCGTCACGGTGGAACTGAAGGAAGGTTGCTCCTCCAGACGGATCTGATCCAGTCCGAATGCGCGCTGGGTCCCCGCGATATTGCGCTCGATGTAGATCTCCTCGTACTGCTGTTCGTTCGGATTGACGCGGAACTGCTGGATGAACGCCGGGTACGCCGTCCCCAGAAGGATCGACACCAGCAGCAACAGTCCGACGGCGATGATCGGGAGGCTCCAGACCCGGTAACGGGCGTTCACGAAGAACATCACGGCGCAGATCACGGCCACGATCGTGAGGAACGTGAGTGCCGGGAGCTGCGCGTTCACGTCGGTATAGGAGGCGCCCTGGACCACGCCGCGATCCGACGTCAGGAGGTCGAACCGACCGAGGTAGTAGCCCCACGCCTTCGCGAGCAGGATCAGACCGAGCAGCACGGACAGATGCGCGCGCACCTGCGGATCCACCTTGTCGCGGAGCCCGACCGCCTGCGGCCGGATCCCACCCTGGAGGAAGTGGCCGATCGCCACGATCACCGTGACGCCCACGAGCGAGGCGAAGAGCCAGCTCTGGAGGTACTTCAGCCACGGGAGCGTGAAGACGTAGAACGCGGGGTCTCGTTGGAACACCTCGTCCGGGCTGCCGAACGCGATCCCCCCTGAGGACCGCCAGAGGAGGAACTCCTGCCAGTGGCCGGCGGCCGCGAGACCGACGAAGATCGACAGGATCGCGGCGCCCAGCGGGATCGCCCAGCGCAGGTACGGCTCGATGTTCTCCTTGAAGCGTTCGACGATCTCCTGCTCGGGCGTCAGCGCCACGATCGTCGGCGCGAGGCGTCGCGTCACGACGAGGTTGGCGAGGAGCAGGACGAAGAACGTGACGAAGAACGCCGCCGCCAGACCGGCCTGGGCCCAGATCCGCGTCCAGAAGACCTGAGAGAGGTCGACCTCCCGATACCAGAGGACGTCGATGTAGAGGTTCGAGAGGAACGTGAGGATCAGGAAGCCCACGACCAGGATGCCGACGGCGACCAGCGGCCAGCGGCGCCTCGGGTACGGGATCCGTACGGTGGTGGTCGACATCGTCAGCAGCCTAGCTCAGGCCGTCGTTTCCGATGGGTCGAGCGCCTCCACGGCCTCCTCCAGTGTGGACACGGGGATCAACTCGAGGTCTCCGGTGTCGACGTCCCGGAGCTCACTGAAGTTGTCCTGTGGAACCAGAAGGATGTCCGCGTCCACGCTCTGCGCGGCGCCCACCTTGTCGGCGATCCCACCGATCGGCCCGATGTTGCCCTCGAGGTCGATCGCACCCGTCCCGGCGATCGTCCGCCCACGCGTGAGGTCCCCGGGGGTGAGGAGGTCGTACAGCCCGAGCGCCCACATCAGACCGGCCGAGGGCCCGCCGACCGCGGAGCTCTCGATCGTGATCTCGAAGGGGAACGACTCGACGAGCACGATGCCGATCAGCGGGTCGTCGATGCCGGGACAGCTCCCGCGGGTGACGCTGACGTCGTGCATCGCACCGTCCGCGTCGACCCGGAACTCGATGGGATCATCGATCGGGACGGCGTCGATGAGCCGAGAAGCCTCTCGTCGCGAATCCACGGGCTCGTCATCGATCCGGACGATCAGGTCGCCGGGGAACAGCCGCTCGTCCGCCGGGCAGTCCGGACCGACGGCCTCCACGAGGGCCCCGGGCCCGTGCTCCTTCGGATAGTCGGTGAGCAACGAGAGGACGACCACCGCCGCATCGATCTTGCTCTGATCCATCTGGGAGATCGCTCGCCGGGTCTCTTCCTCGGCGGTCAGCCCCGGGGGGTAGACGACGTCCTCCGCTTCGACCGAGCGATCGGGATCGATCCATGTCGCGAGCATCCCCAGCGCGGTCAGCTTGTCGAATCGGATCGTGGTCATCACGAGGTGCCCAGCCGATCCGTACGTCGGCACGCCCTCCACGTGGATCAGCGGCGCGATCTCCCGGGCGGGGCCGGCTCCGAACGAGTAGAACGGGAGGCGGATCCAACTCACGGCGATGACCGCCGCGATGAGGAGCAGGGAGCCGGCGGAGCGGAACGATCGTCCCATCGCACGATGGTAGCGGCGGCGCGCCGGCGACCCGCCTGCGTCCGGCGGTCGTCGCCATCCCCCGGACCTCGTTCCGCGCTATCGCTTCGCTCCTTGAGCGCCCTGGAGTACGCTCGAACCGAGGCATGGGATACCTCCTGATCATCGCGATCTCCGTGGCGGTGGGCGTGGCCGTCTACCGCATGACCGAGACCGTCGCGGTCGCGGAGGCGGATCGGGACGCGTGGTCGGGGGTGGGACCGGCGCCTGCGGAGCAGGCGCCGGTCCCACCCCCGACCAACTTCGAGCGACTCTCGATCGCGCGGGATCGACTGACCTGGCACGATCGGATCATCGGGACCCTCGGCCTCGTGGTCGTCGTGACGGTCGGCGCGGCCACGGTCGCGTTCGTCGTCTACTTCGTCGCCTCGAAGGCCCTGTCGCTGCTGGAGAAGGCCGCCGGCCCCTAAGGCGGAGGCAGATCCGGCGTCACGTCCCGGATCTCCTCGACCAGCTGGTTCGAGATCTGGTCGTCGTCGCGGAGCCGGCCCTCCAGGTTGTACTCGCCGGCCCATCCCGCCAGGGCGGCGCGCGTCGCGTCGTCGTAGACACCGGTCGGCTCACCCGCGTACCTCCCCAGCGCGGCCAGGCGCCGCTGCAGATCCGCGACGAGGTCAGGGGCGGCCGGCAGGAGGGGATCGTTGCGGATCAGGACGGTCGCGTCGTAGACGTCGAAGAGCCGGGCGAGCTCGCGGGGCGCGTCGGGATGATCGTCCACCCGGAGGTCGATGTAGCGGTCGTTCCGACCTTCGTAGCCACCTCCCTCACGGACCACGAGGAGCGCGGCGGACTGCCGGCCGCGCCTGTCCCCGCCGGCCGCATCACCCGCGAGCAGCGCCGCGAGGAGCCGGTCGCACAGGTCGCCGTCCGTCTCCGAGAACGCCCCGGCCATCGCGTCCACCACTTGCTCGCCGACCAGGATGTTGCCCTGCGCCGCGAACCCGCGGCCGGTCGCGCCGCCGGCCCACTCCATACACGCCGAGCCGGTGAACGTGGCGGTGCGGCCGGCCGCATCCACCACACCGACCTGCCGATCCGCACGGCCCTCGTCGCCGTCGATGAGCGTGCCCAGGGCATCCTCCGCCGACGCGCCGTCCGTCATCAGCGCGAGACCCTCCGGTCCGAACGAGGTGTTCGCCCATGACTGCGTGGCGACCGCGCCCACACCGGCCTTCGCCCACGGGACCACCGCGCCCACCGATACGAACTTCGACGCCACCGCCACGCCCCAGTCGCCGGCATCCAGATCCGCCGCGACGATCGAGAACGTCATCGGCTCATCCTCGGCGGAGCAGCTGGAAGGAGGTCCGGTAGTCGTCGAGATGCTCCAGCATCCGGCCGGCCCCGCTGACGACGGTCTCGAGCGGGCGCTCGACCACGTGGACCGGCACCTCGCATTCCTGGGCGAGCAGCATGTCCAACCCGCGGAGGAGGCTTCCGCCGCCCGTGAGGAACATCCCTGTCTCCAAGACGTCGTGCGTGAGCTCCGGCGGCGCCTCCGCGAGGGTCATCCGCGCCTCGTCGACGATCGTCTTCACCGCCGGTGCCATCGCCTGTCGGATCTCGTCCTCGTCCACCTTGACCTCCACGGTGTTCCCGGTCGCGAGCTCGCGTCCGATCACCTTCGCCGCGCGACCCGTGGGCGAGGGGAACGCCGACCCGATCGCCACCTTCAGCTCCTCCGCGGACTTCTCCCCGATCGAGACACCGTAGGTGATCCGGATGTGCTCCTGGATCGCCGCGTCGAGGTCGAATCCGCCGACGCTCGCCGAACGCCCCGACACGACGCCCCCCATCGAGACGACGGCCATCTCGGTCCGCCCGCCGCCGATGTCGACGATCAGGTTCCCGAGCGGCTCGTGCACCGGGAGGTTGGCGCCCACCGCCGCCGCCAGCGGCTCCTCGACGGGGACCACCTGTCGCCCGCCGGCGTAGCGGATCGCCCGCTCGATCGCGCGACGCTCGACGTTGGTCGACAGCGGCGGGACGCAGACGAGGACGCGCGGCTTCGGGAACCGCGTGACGCCGACCCGCCTGAGGACGACCGCCAGCATCCGTTGTGTCACATCGAATTCTGTCATCGTGCCTTCGCGAAGGGGACGGACCGCCAGCACGTTGCCCGATTCGCCGCCGAGCATCTGCCAGGCCTCCTCGCCCATCGCGACCACTTCCCCGGTCCCGCCGTGCAACGCCACGACGGTGGGTTCGTCGAACACGATGCCGTCTCCCTGCCGATACACGAGGGTGTTGGCACTGCCGAGATCGATCGCGAGGTCGCGGCCCAACTAGCTCCCCATGATCCACCGTGCGTCGCCGGAGACGAGCCCCTCCTTCTTCCAGATGGGGACGTCCTCCTTCAGGCGCTCGATACCGTGCCGACACGCCTCGAAGGCCTCCGCGCGATGCGGGGCGGAGCACGCGACGACGACCGAGGCCTCCCCGATGGCCAGGTCCCCGGTGCGATGCAGGATCGCGACCCGCCTGAGCGGCCATCGATCCAGCATCTCCTGTGCGATCTCGCCGAGACGCCCGGTCGCGAGATCGTCCCACGCCTCGTAGTGCAGTCCGGTCACCTCGCCCGCGTCGGACCGGTCTCGGACCGTGCCGATGAAAACGCACGTACCGCCGGCACCCGGATCGGCGATGAACGCCAGTGCTTCCTCGACGGAGAGGGGGTCGGCGGAGACGCGGGTCAGCACAGGCTCGGACACGGCGGCCATCGTATCCGGAGGGCCACGTACGATGGCCAGGGTGGTGATGGATCGATGAGCGGCTTCGACTTCGGCTCCGGCGACCCCGAGGCGTTCCGGGACGCCCCTCTCTTCCGGGAGCTCCAGCGCGTCATGTCCGCGTCGAGCGGGCCGGTCAACTGGGAGCTCGCGCGCCAAGTGGGCGTCGCGAACGCCGTGGAGGCGGGACCCGACACGGAACCCACCGAGGGCGACCACCGGATGCTCGAGGAGGCCGTGCGCGTCGCGGAGCTCCAGGTCGGCCGGTTCACCGGTCTGGCGGCGCCAGCGGACGTCGCCCAGGTGCTGGCGGTTCGACGAGCCGGCTGGGTCAACGCGAACGCCGAGAATCTGAAGGCCCTGCTCGAGCCGGCCGCGGGGAAGCTGACCGACGCGATCCAACGGAGCGCCGGCGACCAGCTCCCCCCGGAGATGGCGCAGTTCTCGGCGTTCCTCCGACAGCTCTCACCGCTCTTGCTCGGAACGCAGGTGGGCCAGGTGCTGGGGACGCTCGCGCAGCGGGTCCTCGGGCAATACGACATCGCCGTGCCCCGGTCCGGCCCCGGTCAGCTCCTGTTCGTCGTGCCGAACCTGGCGGCGTTCGAGCGGGATTGGTCGCTCGATCCTCGCGAGTTCCGCACGTTCGTCGCGCTGCACGAGGTCACCCATCGGTTCGAGTTCGCACAGCCGTGGGCGCGCGGCCGGTTCCAGATGCTCCTCGATGACTACCTCTCGACGCTGAAACTGGACGTCGAGGGTATGCAGGCGCGACTCAGCTCGGTCGATCCAGCCGACCCCGAGGCCCTCCGTGAGCTCGCGGGGTCGGACGAGGGCTTGTTCTGGGCGGACCTGGACGACGAGCAGCGGCTGAAGCTGGGCAGGATCCAGGCCTTCATGGCGGCGGCGGAGGGTTACGGCGACCACGTGATGCAGTCGCTCGGCGCCGAGCTGCTGGGGAGCTCCGCGCAGATCGAGGAAGCCATGAAGCGATACCGCGAGGGCGAGCCCGGCGATCCGGTGTTCGAGCGGCTGCTCGGCGTGGACATGAAGCGAGAGCAGTACCGGAAGGGGCGAGCCTTCTGTGAGGTCGTGGTCGAGCAGTCCGACGAGGCCACCCTCGCCCGGATGTGGGAGTCGGCCGACGCGATGCCCTCGCTCCCGGAGCTGGACGAGCCCCGGCTCTGGCTCGCCCGCACCGTCTAGCGACTCCGGGACGCGCGGGCCGGTCGGCTATCATCGCCGGCGATGTCCATCGGAGAGCTGATCTCGGCGGCGGTCGTCGACGAGCGGGTCTGGGACGCCTACCGGGAAACGGCACCGGACGGCGTGTATCTCGTCGGTCAGCCGGGCCCGGCGCTCCCGTTCGTCGTGTTCCGGGCGTGGAAGGTACCCACCGGCTTCGTCTCGGAGGAGGTCAGGCTCGTCGGACCCTCCGGCCGGACGCTCTACCGGTGGGGACCGGAAGTTCGCCGGATGAAAGGGGCGATGGACCTCACGACAGAGGTCGACCGGATCGACGACGCGGTGGTGGACGAGACCGGAACCTACGTCGCGTCGTTCATCCTCGAGGGCGAGGTCCTCGGGGAGATCGAGTTCCCGGTCTATGTGCAGGCGGCCGCGCAGAAGCTCCCGAAGGAGACCGAGGAGGGACTGCGGAAGTCCGACGTGATCTGGGTCGGCACACGGGTGAACGGCAACAAGCGGATGGCACCGGTGTGGTTCGCGTACAAGGACGGGAAGGTCTACGTGCTGTCGAGCCGAGACCCCGACCTCCAGGAGCAGATGGTGCCCGGCGTCCCGGACGCGCAGGAGCTCGTCGTGGTGACGCGGCGGAAGCTTCGCGATACGGCGCTCGAGGAGTTCACGGCCGCGCAGCGGTTGCTGGAGGGGTCCGAGTGGGAGAACGCGGCGAAGATGCTCGTGGATCGCCGCCGGAGCCGAGTCGGGACCACCCCAGGAGTCCCTCGCACGGTGGCGCGGGAAGGTCGACATCGTGGAGCTCACGCCGAACGTGGGGGCCACCGGCTGACCGACGGCTTCGGGTCACAGGCCGGATATGCGTTCGAACGCCATCCCCGACCGCGGGGACGACCGGCGTCGATGGTGAAGGAGGAGAGATTGCTCGGATCGAGCTTCGCGGTGATCGCCAGGATCCTCGTGCTCACGCTCTGGCTGGGAACCGACGCGTTCGACACGGTGTTCAACACGTGGATCTTCCCGCTCCTCGGCTTGATCTTCCTCCCGTTCACGGCGGTGGCATTGACGATCGCGAAGTCGGCTGATGCGGGGATCGTCGTCGTCGTGATGGCCGTCGGCATGGGGATCATGCTCGACGTAGCGAGCGCGGCGCTCGCGGCCGGCCGGAAGCGTTACTGAGGGCGGTTCATCGGTCGGCCGATCGCGGCCGCGATCGCGCCGAGCTGCTCACCGAGCTCCTCCACCTCGTGCGGGAGGAGCGCCTGCGCGCCGTCCACCATCGCCTCCTCGGGGTTCGGGTGCACGTCGACCATCACGGCATCGGCCCCGGCGGCCACGGCCGCCTTCGCCATCGCGGCCACGAGGTGTCGCTTCCCCACGGCGTGTGACGGGTCGACGATCACGGGCAGGTGCGACTCGTACTGGGCGACGGCCATCCCCGCGAGATCGAGCGTGTTCCTCGTGGCCGGCTCGAAGGTGCGGATCCCGCGCTCGCACAGGATGATCTCCGAGTTCCCTCGCTGCGCGACGTACTCCGCAGCCTGCAGCCACTCGTCGATCGTCATCGCCAGCCCTCGCTTCAACATGACCGGCTTCTTGGCCAGACCGACCTCTTTCAGGAGCTCGAAGTTCTGGGCGTTCCTCGTCCCGATCCGGATGCAGTCCGCGACCTCGGCCACGCGCTCGACCTGGTTCAGATCGACCACCTCGACGATGAACGGGAGGCCGGTCTGCCGCCGGACCTCCTCCAGGATCGCGAGCCCCTCCTCGCCGAGGCCCTGGAAGGAGTACGGCGACGTCCTCGGCTTGTACACGTCGCCGCGGACGATCGTCGCGCCCGCCGCCCGTGCCGCTTCCACGGCGGCCACCGTCTGCTCCATGCTCTCCACGGCGCACGGCCCCGCGATCAGCGTGAACGTCTCCCGACCGACGGGCGTCGTCCCCACCTTGACGGTGGTGGTCTCGGGATGGAGGTCGCGCGCGACCATCTTGTAGGGCTTGCCGATCCGGATGACGTGATCGACGCCTTGCATCTGCTTCCAGTCGATCGCTTGGAATCGGTCGGTGTCGCCGACGAGCCCGACGATCGTGTGGACGGCACCGCGCGAGACGAACGCTTCGCCACCCGCCCCACGCACGCGTTCGGAGACGGCTTCGATGTCCGACTCCGTCGCGTCCTGCTTCATCACGACGACCATCCGTGACCTCCTCGGCCATGACCTCCTCGGCCACGACCTCCTCGGCAATGACCTCTTCCGGCTCGACAGCCCCAGAGACGCAACGACCCCGGGTCTGCCGCCCGGGGTCCCTGTCGCTTCGGCTGCAGGTGACTACTCCGGGCAGCGCCCGAAGGAGAAGTACCAGTCGCCGAAGCACCGCTGCTGCATCAGGCGGTCATGGTGACCGGAGGGCGCCTCTGATGTCAACCGGCCGCGCGTTCTCCCGGCCGAGACTAGGATGCAGCCGATGTCGCTCACGGTCCTCGACCACCCGCTCGCGCACGACCTCCTGTCGCGACTGCGCGAACGAGGGACGGGACCCGCTGAGTTCCGGACACTGACGCGGCGGCTGGGTTGGCTCCTCGTGATCGAAGCGACCCGCGATCTCCTGACCGAGAAGGTGACGGTCGACACCCCGATCGAGGAGACGAAGGCGGCACGCGTGGCGGAGCCGCTCGTCGCGATCCCGGTGCTCCGAGCCGGCCTGGGGCTCCTCGACGCGGTCACGGACCTGTATCCGGACACGATCGTCGGCTACCTCGGCCTCGAGCGCGACGAGGAAACGCTCGAGCCGCGCGACTACTACGCGAAGCTCCCCCGGATGGAGAACCGACGCGCCCTGGTGCTCGACCCGATGCTCGCAACGGGCGGCTCCGGCAGCGCCGCGATCGCGCACGTCAAGGAGCACGCGAACCCCACCGCGATCTCGTTCGTCTGCATCGTGGCGGCGCCGGAGGGCGTCGCGCGGCTCGAGGCCGACCACCCGGAGGTGCCGATCGTTGCCGGGGCCCTCGACCGTCAGCTGAACGACGTCGGCTTCATCGTCCCCGGTCTCGGCGACTTCGGGGACCGGCTCCACGGCACGGACTGACCTCAGCTCCCGCCCGCTCCCTCGTACGCGCGCCCCGCGGCGGCCGGCGGGCGCACCTTCCCGACGAAGCCTGCCAGGACGACGATCGTGATCACGTACGGGATCATCCGGATGAACTGCTGAGGCAGGAGCTCGATGATGGGGAGGTCGTCGAGCCGGCGGGGGATGGCCTGCGCGAAGCCGAAGAGGAACGCGGCCCCCAGCAGGCGGACCGGGTTCCAATTGGACAGGATCAAGGCGGCCAGCGCGATGAACCCGAGGCCGAGCGTCTGGCCCTCGCGCCAGTTGTTGATGACCTCGACGGCGAGGTATGCGCCGGCGAGCCCCGCGAGGGCTCCCGAGATGAGCACACCTTGCCAGCGCAGCGGCGCCACCGCCACGCCGAGCGACCGCGTAGCTTCCGGGTTCTCTCCGGCCGAACGCAGCCGGAGCCCCCAGCGCGTCCGATAGAGGAAGAACGTGGCGGGCACGACCGACAGCGCCGCGACGAGCACCATCGGCGACAGATCCTGGAACGCGCGACCCAAGCCGAACGGCAGCTGCGAAAGTCCTGGGAGATCGATCAAGTCGAGGTGCGGACCGCCCGGGTCCGATTGGGTTGCCTGATTGAAGAAGACCGTGGACAGGAACCTCGCGAGCCCGATCGCGACGAGGTTGATCACGACGCCCGACACGATGTGATCCACCCGGAACGTGATCGTGGCCAGGGCGTGCACGGAGGCGAACGCTGCCCCGCAGACCATCCCGAACAACAGCCCGAGCGCAGGGCCCAGCGGGACACCGAGGCCGACGTCGTTCGTGAAGAACACGGCGCCGAACGCACCGGTCACGGTCCCGACCACCATCAGACCTTCCAGGCCGATGTTGACGATGCCCGATCGTTCGCTGAACAGGCCGCCGAGTCCGGTCAGGTACAGGATCGTGAAGTAGGTCAGGCCGATCTGGATCGAGGCGCCGAGGTCGTCCAACATCTAGGTCGTTCCTTCCGGCGGCACGTCGCCCTGCTCCACGACCGCTGCTCGTTGCAACTGGCGCCTCGCCAGGCGACGTGACGCCATCTCGTACACGACCACGACCGACATGATCAGGATGCCCTGGAAGATGATGACGAATTCCCGAGGCAGACCGGCGTCGAGCTGCACCGCGGTGTCGCCCCGGGACAGCACCGACCAGACGATCGCGGCGAAGATGATCCCGATCGGGTTGTTCCGCGCCAGGAACGCGACAGCGATCCCGCTGAAACCGAGCAACGCCTCGTAGTTCTGCACGAGCGCTCCCCGTTCCACCAGCAGCTGCTGCATCCCGACGAGGCCGGCGAGGGCGCCGCTGATGAGGAAGACCTTGACCTGTATCGAGCCGATCCGGATCCCGCCCGCCTGTGCGGAGCCCGGAGAGGCGCCGACGGCCCGGGCTTCGTACCCGAGGCGCATCCTGCGGAAGAGGAACCAGACGCCGAACGCCGTGAGGATCGCGACAAGGAACAGCCACGAGAACTGGGAGGAGTCCTCGATCCCCAGGAACGCTCCCAAGCGGGGCACGAGGGCGCTCGCGGGGAAGATCTCGCTCCGGAGGTCCGCGTTGGTGCCACTCGGGAGGTTCGCCTTCAACGGTCCCGTCAGTGCCCACGCGACGAAGCTGATCGCGATCCCGTTCATCATGATCGTGGTGACCACCTCATGGGCACCCGTCTTCACCTTCAGCACGGCGGGCACGGCGGCGAAGAGCATGCCGCCCGCCATCCCCGCGACCAGGACGGCCGGCAGATGCAGGACCGCGGGAAGGAAGTCGAGGCCGAGCGCCGCGACGCTCGCGATCACCATCGCGAACAGGTACTGACCTTCGACCCCGATGTTGAACAGACCGGCTTTGAAGCACACGGCCAGCGCGAGCGCCGAGAACACGAGCGGAGTCGCAGTGGCGAGGACCGCAGCGAAGGCGGTCCCATCCCTGAACGCGAAGTTGAGGATCGCTCCGTACACCTCGATCGGGTTGGCCCCGTACCCCACCGCGATCAACGATCCTGCGAGCAGGGCCACGCCGAGCGCGACCAGAAGCGCGACGCCTTGGACGATCGCGGCGTCGACTCCGGGCGAGCGAGTGGGTGCCGCCGCGATCGATGCCGCGCCGGCGGCCATCAGCTCGCCTCCTTGGCGTCGGTGCGTCCGAGCATGCCGAGACCGATTTCCTCCGGCGCAGCATCGGGCGGATACTCGCCCGTGATCCGCCCTTCGTAGATCGTCACGATGCGATCGGAGAGTGCGTAGATCTCATCCAGCTCGGCCGAGATCAAGAGGACCCCACGGCCTGCCTCCTTCTGGTCGAGGATCTGACGCCAGACGAACTCGATCGCGCCCACGTCGAGCCCCCGGGTCGGCTGGGACGCGATCAACAGCTTCGGGCTGGTGTCCAGCTCGCGGGCAAGGATCAGTTTCTGCTGGTTCCCACCCGACAGCGTGCCTGCGCTGACGTTGATGGTCTTCGCCCGGACGTCGAAGAGCTTGATCAGCCGCTGCGCCATCTCCTTGATCTTCTGGATGAACAGGAAGCCGCCGCGGCCCGAGAACGCCGTGTCGTCCTCGCGGCCGAGCACGGCGTTCTCCCAGAGGGTCATGGTGAGCACCAATCCCTGCTCCTGTCGGTCCTCGGGGATGTACGCGACCCCCGCGTTCCTGATCTCCGCCACCGACCATCCGGCGATGTCCTGCCCGGCGAGCGTGATGGAACCGGCGGCCGGCGGCCGAAGACCGATCAACGCTTCCGCGAGCTCGCGCTGCCCGTTCCCCTCGACCCCGGCGATCCCGAGGATCTCGCTGGTTCGCACGTGCAGGCTGATGCCGTTCAGCTTCCCCTCCGCAAGGAGGCCGTCGACCTCGAGGACCGGCTCTCCCGGCTCGACCTCGGGTTTCTCGAGCCGGAACAACACAGGACGCCCGACCATCATCTCGGCGAGCTTCGCCTTCGTGGTCTCCGCCGGGCGCGTCTCACCCACGACGCGACCACGGCGCAACACGGTGATGCGATCGGCGATGTCGATGACCTCGTCGAGCTTGTGACTGATGAACACGATGGCCTTGCCGTCGTCGCGGAGCTTGCGCACGTTCTCGAAGAGCTCCTTCGCCTCGAGGGGCGTGAGCACCGCCGTGGGCTCGTCGAGGATCAGGAGATCCACGCCCCGATAGAGCGCCTTGAGGATCTCGACCCGTTGTTCCTCACCCACCGACAGCTCCTCGACCACGATGCTCGGGCGGACATTGAAGCCATAGGTGTTGGCGAGCTCGGCGACCTTCTCGTGAGCCGCATCCATGTCGAGGATCCGCTGGCCCTCGTCGCCGAGGATCACGTTCTCCGTGACCGTGAACGGGTCCACGAGCACGAAGTGCTGGTGGACCATGCCGATCCCGTGTTGGATCGCCACTCGCGGCGAGGAGATCTTGACCTCGTCACCGTTGACGACGATCCGACCCTCGTCCGCGGGGTACATCCCGTACAGCACCCGCATGAGGGTCGACTTCCCCGCACCGTTCTCGCCGATGAGGGCGTGGACCTCGCCCGCTCGCAGCTCCAGCGAGACGTCCTCGTTCGCCACGACGCCGGGGAACCGCTTCGTGATGTGCTCCATGACGACGAAAGGCGGGGCGCTCGCGCGCCCCGCCTTCTCGTCGTCGCTCACGAGTGCACCGTCACCGGCTCGTGACTAGGCTGCCTCACACCACGGCATCTCCGGCTTGACGATGCAGAACTGCGGCGTGATCGTCCCGTCGAGGATCTGGGCCTTGTACTCCTCGATCGCGGCGACGATGTCCTCGGTCAACAGGTCGGGATTGCTCGTCGCGTACGAGATCCCGTCTTCCGCGATCCCGAAGACCTCGGCCACCCCGCCTTCGAGGGAGTCGTCGTTCGCAGCCACGATCGCGTCGTAGACGGCCGTGTCGACCCGCTTGAGCATCGAGGTCATCACGTGTGGCTTCTGTTCGTCGCTCACCAGCTCGTACTGGTCGGAATCGACGCCGATCGCGATCTTGTCGGCCTTGACGGCTGCCGTGAACAACCCCGCGCCCGACGCGCCGGCGGCGTGGTAGATGATGCACGCTCCGTCGTCGTACATCGCGGTCGAGAGCTGGTCGCCCGCGGCCGCGTCGTTGAACGCGGCGGTGCTGTCACCGATGTACTCGACCAGGACGTTGATGTCGGGGTCGACGGCGTGGACGCCCTCGGTGTAGCCGGCCTCGAACTTCCCGATCAAGAAGCCGATCTGCCCGCCGAGGAAGCCGACGGTGTCACAGTTCTCCTCCTGCGCCTTCATCGCAGCCGCGACGCCCACCAGGAACGAACCCTCTTCCTCCTTGAACGTCAGGTCGGTGACGTTTGGCGGAGCCGGGTTGGGGATGTCGGGGCAGACATCGGGCGGACACGTCGCGTACCCGTCGATGATGGCGAACTGCTGGTCGGGGTAGTCGCCGGCGTTCTCGTTCACCGCCGGCGAGAACGCGAACCCGATCCCGAACACGAGATCAAAGCCGTCGTCGGCCAGGGCGAGCAGGTTCTCATCGCGGTTCGAGCCGGACTCGTTCGGCTCGATGCACGTCGCCTCGCTGATGAGCCCCTCATCGACGGCTTGATCGAAGCCCCGCTTGGCCGCGTCGTTGAACGACTTATCACCGATGCCACCGATGTCGAATGCCACACCTACCGAGACACCGTTCTCGTTGACCAGATCGTCGGGTATCTCACAAGGGTTCCCTCCGCCGCTGCATGCCGTGAACGCGCCGAGCAGGATCAAGAACGCGATCGCGGGCAGCCCTCGGGCTGCTCTCATACTCTCCCCCTCTCTCGGGACGGCCTTGGCCGCCGGCAAGGGATTCTCCGGGCGGACACAGGATCCGTCAAACCATGCTGCCTGGGCCCGTGGGAGACTACGAGAACGGAGGCCGGAAGGGATGGGGGAACCCGACACACTGCTGGCGTCGCTTCGAGATCGACTCGCCAACTCGGGCTTCCACACGTGGGCGGGGATGGAGGTCGTCGACGCTGGTCCCGGCGAGGTGACGGTGGCGATGCGAGTGGAGGAGCGCCACGTGAACCTCCAGGGCCTCGTCCACGGGGGCATGTTGGCGATCCTCGCCGACACCGTGTGCGGCCTGTCGATCCGATCGGCTCTGGAACCCGGCCGGCTCCACGTGACCGCGGACCTGGACATCCATTTCCTCGCTCCGGCGAAGCCGGGCAGGCTCGTTGGACGGGGGAAGGCGATCAAGGTGGGACGCTCGCTGGCCTTCGCGGAGGCGTCGATCGAAGACGGTGAAGGCCGGCTGCTGGCGAAGGCCCAGTCACGCTTCTCGGTCCGCGGGACCGAGACCTAGTACGCCACGTCGATCTTCGCCATGGCCGCGGGAAGCTGCGCCAGGGCTCCCTGCAGGCCGAGGATCAGACCCATGTTGCCGGCGATCTTGAGCTTGCCCGTCATGAAGGCGGTGACGGGCGAGAGCTCTCCGCGGGCCAGCCCCGCCGCCGAATCGTAGCTCTGCGTGATCGTGGCGTCCTCACCCTCGACATCACCCACACCGAGGTCGATGCGGCCGTCCTCGATCGTGATCCAGTAGTGCGTGTCGGCGTCGCCACCGGTGATGACCTGCTGGATCGTCGCGTGCTGGCCCGCGGCCGCCCGGCGGAACTCCTCGCTCTCATTGAGTTCCGCCTTGAGCGCCTGCGCCCATTCGTCTGACAGGAACTTCACGGACACGATGACCCCCTCGGATGTCGATGGCTGGAGTGGATGGGTGCGGTGGAGTGCCGGGAGTATAGGAGGGCCCTCACTCGAAGAAGAGCGGATCGGTGAGATGCAGCACATCGTTCAGGAAGCGGACGGTCCGCGTCCCGCCGTCGAGGTCGACGCTGTTCAGGCTCGTGTTCTCGGGGAGGAAGAACATCTCCTGCCGCAGCCCGAGGAGGTCGCCGACATAGGCATTGATCACGCCTCCGTGGGCGAAGACCAGCACGTTCTCGCCGGGGTGTCCGTCGACGATCGCGTCGACCGCGGTTCGCACCCGGGTGCGGAACCCCTCCGCGCCCTCTGCACCCGGCGCACGATGCCAGATCGCGCGTTGGTTCCGGATGTGCTGCACGACGTCGGGATCGGAGCCGATGATCTCCTCGAACGGCTTGCCCTCCCATCCGCCGATGTGCGCCTCGACGAGCTCGTCGTCGACGGTGACGTCGCTTCCTGCCAGCCGCGCGAACGCCTCGGCGGTCTCGTTCGCGCGTCGGAGCGGAGACGAGTAGACGACGAACGGCTCGAGATCCATCACGAGGAGCCGGCCCGCGAGCAGAGCGGCCTGCTCGGCTCCGCGCTCCGACAGCGGCGGGTCCCATTGCTCGCCTCGGGCGCTCGCCCATGGCGCGCCCTGCCAGCCGAAATCCGACTGACCGTGCCGGATCAGGTACAGGACGCGTTCGGTCACGCGGGCGCGGAGAGCGTCGTCGAACGGCTCGGCGGGGCCGGAGGGTGGGTCGCCCGCCAGTGATCGGCATACCCCTCGATGTCCTCGCGGATCCAGATCCGGCCCGACGCGAGCGTGGTGAGGGGCTCCGGGAACGACCCACGGTCGATGTAGGTGATGACGCGGCGCTTGTCCCAGCCCATGATCTCGGCGGCCTCCGCGACGCCGACCACCGCCGGGATCACCTCGATCATCAGATCCACGTCGTCGCCCGTGACCTTCCGGAGCTCCTCGAGACAGCCGGCTCGGCTCGTCGCGGTGACCTCGATGTACGCGGAGACGTCGAGGATGTGGGCGAACCATCTCCCTCCGGTCTCCCACATGCGGGCCCGGGCAGGTTCGCCAACCGCCATGTCGGGATGCTAGCGCGGCCGTTCGAGGACGTCGCCGGTCCGTCTACCACCCGCAGCAGGGCAGGAGGTAGCCGCACGACGGGCAGCGGTAGTGCGCGTGCTCGGGCTCCATCGGTGTCCCGCAGACGTCGCACGGCAGACGTTTCGACTCCGCGGGAGGCAGGCAGCGATCGGTCTCGGCCGGAGCGTCCATCCTCGCCACGATAGACCCGCCGACCGACGTCACTCGGGAGGCCGATGCCGATAGGCGCCGATCTGCCGCAACTCTTTCCGCCAACACTCCGTATGCCAGTGACGGCGCTCGTCGGGCGCGTCGAGCGGGATGACCACGAGGTGCCAGATGCCCGCCCGCACGACGTGGTCGCAGCCCGGGCATCGATACTCCTTCTCCCCACCGACATGTCGGACGTCGTAGCCGGGCAGCTCGGCCCAGCGGGGGGCGGCCGACCGCGGCCGCGGAGCCTCCTGCGGCTGGAAGTACTCGGGATCGCGGCGGTTCTTCCTCGGCATCAGCCGTGATCCCGGATGAACGCCGCGGCATGCGGAGCCAGGGACGCGCCAACCGCGCGAGGATCGCGCTTCCGGCCGCGCACCTCGAACGAATGCCCTCCGCCCTCGAACGGGACGAGCTCGGCCCGGCCGCCGAGCTTCTCTACCACACGGCCCAACAGCTCGGGCGATGCGAACGGGTCCGACGTTCCCTGGAGGAAAAGCATCGGCGCGTCAACTCGGTACAGGTGCTCGTCGCGGATGCGCTCGGGTTTCCCAGGCGGGTGCAGCGGATAGCCGAGGAAGACCAGACCGGCCGGGTCGATCTCATCGTCGGCCGCGGCCATGGAGGCGATCCGACCGCCGAGCGACTTGCCGCTGGCCCACACGGGCTCGGCCTTCTGGCGCGCGGACGCGGCATCGAACGCTGCGCGCCATGCGTCGCGCAGGACGCCCTCGGTGTCCGGCGAGCGCCTGCCGCCCTCGATGTACGGGAAGTTGAACCGCATCGTCGCGAGTCCCTCCTCCTGGCAGGCGCGAGCGAACCCGACGAGGAAGGGGTGGTCCATCCCGGCGCCGGCGCCGTGGGCGACCACGATCGTGGCGATCGGGGACCGCGGCCGCGCGTACTTCGCCGACACCGTCCCCTTCACGGTCTCGATCTGGAGCGTCTCTTCCGGGCCAGCCATCGCGTGCCATGATGCACGCGATGGCCGGCACCCTCCACCTGGGCACCTCGGGCTTCTCCTACGACGGTTGGAAGCACGGCGTCTTCTACCCAGAAGGGCTCAAGAACCGGGAGATGCTCTCGTACTACTCGCAGCAACTGTCGTCCGTCGAGATCAACTACACGTTCCGGCGCTTCCCCACCGAGAAGTCACTCACCGCCTGGCGCAAGCAAGCAGCCGACGGCTTCACGTTCACGCTGAAAGCGAACCAGCGGATCACCCACTTCAAGCGCCTCGCCGACACCGACGAGGACGTCCGCATGTTCCTCGACCTGGCGAAGATCCTCGGCGACAAGCTCGGGTGCGTGCTCTTCCAGTGTCCGCCCTCGCTCCACTACGATCGCGGGCTGATCGAAGCCTTCGTCGGATACCTCCCCCCGGGAGGACGCTTCGCGATGGAGTTCCGCCACCCCTCGTGGATCGAGGCGAAGGACCTGCTCTTGTCCCAAGGGGTCGCGTGGTGCGTCGCGGAGACGGACGAGAAGGACCCGGGACCCGACGACCTCTCGTGGGAGCCGGTCGGCTACCTGCGCCTGCGGAAGACCGAGTACTCGGACGACGAGCTCCGAGGGTGGGCCGATCGGATCGCCCCCGCGCTCGAGGCAGGTGCCGACGTCTTCTGCTACTTCAAGCACGAGGAGGACGGGGCAGGTCCGAAGATGGCGAAGCGCCTCGACACCACGCTCGAGGAGAGGGCGTAGCGGCAACTCGGATCAGACTCCGACACGGCGAAGCACCCGCTGGATCTGATCGGCGACATCGCCCGGGATCGTGAACACCATGTCGTGGGTGGTGTCGAACTCCACGAGCTTTCCCTCCGGCAGATCCCGCATGAACCTCCACAGCGCTCCCGGGTAGGCGCCCTTCCACTCCTTCGGATAGGGGTCCTGCTGCAGCGCGAACATGTACGTGATCGGGACCTCGGGGAGGCGGTGGAGCGCGGCCTCGGTCGTCGCGCCGGCGCCGTAGAAGTCGATCCGCTCGGCGTTGTCGTTCAAGTCATCCTCCACCTCCTCGGCGATGCCCGGCGGGTCGAGATCCCACTCGAGCGGCAGCGTGGCGTCGACCAGCACGATCCCGTCGACCTCGTCCGGATGGGTGCCGGCGTAGAGAAGGGAGAGCAGGCCTCCGAACGAGTACCCGGCCAGCACGTACGGAGGCTTCTCGCCGGCCGCCCGCAGCAGCCCGTGCAGATCCTCGATCGCATCCTCGGCGGAGCTCATGCCGGGGACCTGCTCGCTCTGCCCGACGTTGCGGCGATCGTAGGCGCAGGTGCGGGTGTCCCCAAGCTCGTCCCGGGTCCAGGCCCATTCTGATGAACCTCCATCAGCGAGGTCTTCGGGCTCAAAGATGCTGCCGTGCATCAGCACGACGGTCGGCGTGCCGGCCCCCTCGCAGTCCAGGAACAGGTCGTGTCCGCCGACCTCGAAGGTGCCCTTGATATCGCCCACGCCCGGCTCCGCGGCCGACGACGCTGCAGGGGGGGTCGAGGACGAATCGGAGGGCACCGTGGTCGAAGGATCGTCAGTCTGCCCACACCCCGCGAGCACCGCCAGGGCCGTTGCGAGGACGAGGGATCGAGCGAACCGAGTGCAGGAGGTACCGGTCATCTCTTGCGTGTCTCCTTCCGAACTCCCGTCGTCGTCGCGATCGCCGCGAGGACGCTCATCCTTGGATCCATCCGTCGACCACAACCTCGTCGATCTGCTCGGCCGAGCCGGTGGCGTCGGCGTTCACCACGAACCTTCCGAACATCACGTCGCGGTCATTGAAGGCGATGCGATCGCCTTCGGGAGACCAGACGAGCCCCCACGGCCCATCGATGCAGCACCACTCGCCATGGAAGAGACGGGCCTCACCGGTGCCGTCGGCTCCGATGACCCAGACCTCCGAGGAGGCTCCATTCCCTGGCGTCCGCACGTACGCGATCCTCGTGCCGTCCGGGGACCAGACCGGCGCGCTCAAGTCCTGGGATGCGTCCTGATCGACGAGGATCCGACGGCCCGATCCCACCGCGTCGACGACGATGATCCGGTCCCTTCCACCGCTGCTCACATCAAGCACGAGACGCGTTCCATCGGGCGAGCATGAAACCGCCTCGACGGCTCCCACCTGGCCGATCTCCGTCGTGCCACCGGTACGGAGGTCGACCACGGAGGCACCTGAGGACGGCGATGCGACCGCGATGTTGTTCCCGTCCGGCGACCACGACAGGGAGGAGATCCCCGTGACCGTTGGGATACTCGTTCTTTCGTCGGTTGCTGGGTCGAGAAGAACGAGCTCCGCTGAGCCCGAGCGTTGGGTCGCGAATGCGAGCTGCTCCGTCGCGGGTGACCAGGCCCAGATCCAACCCGGGGAATCCGTGCCGCCGGACGACGTCACCTGGACCGGGGGACCGTCCGCGCCTCCCACCCACAGCCCAGAAGTGCAAGATTCGGTGCCGCCGCCTGTGCACCCCTGCTCCCAGGCGATCCAACCCCCGTCGGCCGAGAGCGCGAACTCATCGATGAACCCACAATTGGGGTCGCCCGCGGGAACGGCACATCGATGGAGGAGGCGTTGCGTTCCGGTCGCGAGATCCGTCGCGACGAATGTCGCGGAATCCCCGAACTGATCTACGACTTGGAGCACCTCGCCTTCACGAAGGATCCGGGATCCCTTCTCGCCGACGTCCTTGTTATCGGGGGCGGACCGGAGGATCGCCGAGCCGACGACCGCCATCGCGATCGCGATCGCGAGGCCGACGACCCCTGCCGTGAACCGAGTCCGCGCACGCTTGCGGTCGCGCCTGCGGTAGAACGACTCCAAGGTGTAGGACTCGGATCCCGCGCGGGCGAGACCGCGCTCGATGACGCTCCGGGGATCATCCATCGGGATCCTCCATCGTCGCGAGGGCCGCTCGCGCCTGATGCGTGAGGGCCCATACGGTCGTCGCCTTGATGCCGAGCAGCCGCCCCGCCTCCTCCCCCGAATAGCCGAGCGCCTCGGTGAGCACCAGCGCCGCGCGCTGGCGAGGGGACAGCGATCCGAGCCTTCGCAACGCGAGATCGCGGTCGTCCACGTCGGCGAAGACATCGCGAGACGGACCGATCGCAACGGCGCGGCGGAGCCCGACCGCTGCCCGCCGATACCGGCTCCGGAATTGGTTCATCGCGACGCGATGGAGGTACCCCTCCGGGTTGTCCATCTCCGCCACGGTCTCCCACCGCTCGAACAAGCGAAGGAACGCCTCTTGCGTGATGTCCTCGGCCTCTGCGCGACTTCCGGTGATCACACGCATGACACGGAGGAGACGATCCTTCTCAGCGTGGAAGAAGTCTTCGAACGTGGTCGGCCTCGACTCCCCCTGCACCACGGAAGCATTCCGCCTCTCCTCGATGCGCGCCATCTCACCCATCACGTCGGTCTAACGCGCGAGGCGTCTGAAACCTGTAGCCGGCCGAGACGACGCGGGTTCTTCACGCCGTTCACCGCTCGGAAGGAGGAGCCGAAGGGGAAGGAACAGCTGCCGAGGATCCTGGACGAACCGGGCTGCGAGCTGGGCGTCTGCTGAGCGGACTCAGGTTTCGAGCCGGCTGCGGAGCGCGCGATCCAGCGCGTCGAGGTCGCCGGCGAGCTTGGGACCGAGCGTGTCCCGCACGTAGAAGGAGTCGATGACCCTTCCCTCGTAGGTCGCCACCTTCGCGAGGTGCACGTCGATCCCGAGCTCGGCGAAGGTCCTGGTGATGTCGTAGAGGAGACCGAGCCGGTCGGGGGCGCCGACCTCGATCACGGTCGAGAAGTCGGAGGCCTCGTTGTCCACGGTGACCGTGACGGGTGTCGGCACCCTGGGTGCCGGGTACCAGCGCCGCTTCTCGTCCACCCTCTGTTCGAGCGAGATCGAGCCGTCGACAGCGCGACGGAGCATCCCGCGGAACTCGCGCCAGCGGCGCTCGGGCACCTCCGGCTCCCACACCCCTTCCACCTCGAAGAGGTCGGCGGCGACCCCGTCGTCGGTGGTGAACACCTGGGCGGTGAGGATCGACATGCCCGCGAGCGCGAGGGACCCCGCGATCCACGACAGGAGTCCCGCGCGATCCTTGGCGACGACGAGCACCTCGTACGTACCGGGTCGCGTCCCATCGAAGTGGACGGCTCGGACGTCCTTGACGCCGACGGGCGGCGCGATGGTCGCGTAGTGCCGAGCGACCCGGGCCATGTCGGCGGCGAGGAGGTAGGCGCGCGGCATCCGCCGGAGGAAGCGCTCGACCTCCTCCCCCGGCTCGTCTCCGAGGATGCCGCGGATCCGCTCGATCCTTTCGGCGAGCTGTCCCGCGATCTCGGTCCCCATCTCGCCGCGCTCCAGGACGTGCTCGACCTTCGCCACGAGCTCGTGGATCAGCGTCCGTCTCCATGACGTCCACGCGGCGGGACCGGTCGCCTCGGCATCGGCCTTGGCGAGCAGATAGAGCGCGGCGAGGCGATCGGGGGAACCGACCACCGCTGCGACGTCGAGCACGAGGTTCTCGTCGGACAGATCCCGACGGGTCGCGGTGTCCGGCAGGAGCAGGTGCCGTTCGACGAGGAAGCGGACGAGGTCGCGGGCCGACGGCTCGACACCCATCCGGTCGAGGATCGATGCGACGACCCGCGCGCCGACCGGCACGTGCCCACCCTCCCCGTTCTTGCCGATGTCGTGCAGGAGCGCCCCGAGGAGCAGCGGATCGCGGTCGGAGACTTGCCCGACGGCCTCGGCCTGCACCGGATCGTCGCCCGCCCCCTCGCCCGCGAAGAGCCGGCCCATGGCGCGGAGCGACCCCGTGAGATGGGCGTCCACCGTGAGGTGGTGGTACGGATCGCGCTGCGGACGACAACGCACGTCGGCCCATCCCGGGAGGAACGCGCCGAGGATCCCCAGACGGTCGAGGGCCTCGAGCGACGCGGCGCCCCTGTCTCCCGCCCGGAGCAGTCGCGAGAAGGCGGCTCGCACGTCCACGTCCCACACCACCTCGTCGCGGATCTCGAGATCGTCGATCGAATCCAGCAAAGCCGCCGGCGGCTCCCGATCGGCCTCCGCCTCGGCGGCCAGCGCCTCCAGCACACCGGCCGGGGTCGTCGGCGGGGTGATCGGGGACGCGCCCGCCTCGCGGAGCCGTTCGATCACCGCACGCAACACGAACTCGACGTCCCGCGCGTGCTCGAACAGGGCCCGCATCAGACCATCGATCGCGATGAGCCGAGGCTCGTCCTCGAACCCCATCGCCCGCGCGATCGCCGGCTGGTGATCGAGGACCAACCGCTCCCCCCGCTTCCCTGTCTCGAGGTGCAGGGCGCTCCGCGCACGGACGAGGAACTCCTCCGCGGCCGCGAGCGCTTCGCGCTCGCGGCCGCGGAGCAGCCCGGCCTCCTCCAGCGGCATCCCGACCGCCGACTCGAGCAGCCAGACGGAGTGCAGGTCGCGCCATCCGCCCGCACCCTCCTTGAGGTCGGGCTCGAGGAGGTGCGCGGTCGAGCCGAACCGCTCGGCGCGGCGTGCGGCGTCGTCGCGGAGCGCCCACGCGAACGCGCGCGGGTCCCGTCGAGCCCACGCCTCGATCCTCGCTGCGACGTCCGCCACGAGGTTCGCGTCGCCCGCCAGGAAGCGGATGTCCATCATCGCGGCGCCCACGTCCAGGCGGCCGGCGGCAGCTTCGCACTCCTGGGGTGTGCGGACCGCATGACCTACGTCGAGTCCGTCGTTCCAGAGCGGATACAGAAGGGCGTCGGCGAGCCGCGCCACCGCGTCCGGATCGGAGCCGTCGTGGATGACGAGCAGGTCGATGTCGGACCGGGGAAGGAGCAACCCTCGCCCGTACCCCCCCACGGCCGCGATCGCCGTCCCGGGCGGCGCGCCGGCGCGCGCGAACAGCGCGACGATCGCCGCGTCCACGAGCTCGGCGCGCCGGCGCGCCGCCCACACCCCGTGGTGCCCGGGCGAGTACGCCCGCTCCAGCGCCAGGACCTCGGCCCGGAGCGTTCCGACGGCGTCGGGCGCTGCGCCCATCGGGGTACTAGAGGGCGTCAGGGCCCATCTCGCCCGTCCGGATCCGGACGAGCTGCTCCACCTCGGTGACCCAGAGCTTGCCGTCCCCGATCTTGCCGGTCCGGGCGGCCTTCACGATCGCGTCGACGACGCCCTGCGCTTCGGTGTCGTCCACGACGACCTCGACGCGAACCTTCGGGACGAAGTCGACCTGATATTCCGCTCCTCGGTACACCTCGGTATGGCCGCGTTGGCGCCCGAACCCCTCGACGTCGGTGGTCGTGAGCCCGTTCACGCCGATCTCGCGCAGCGCGTCCTTCACCTCGTCCAGCCGGTGGGGCTTCACGATCGCGGTGACGAGCTTCATGCGCCGCATCCTAGTCGGCGTCGATCCGCTTCTCGTAGAAGAGCCACGACCGTCCCCGTGTCATCCCGACGCCCTCGTAGAGGCGGGTGGCCCCGGAGGCGTTCTCGCCGTCCACGTTGAGCTTGACGATCGTGTGGCCCCGCGCGGCCAGCTCGGCGAAGGCGCTCCGCAGGAGCGCCCGGCCGATCCCGGCCCCGCGATGGGCCTCGAGCACGCCCAGCTCGGCCACCCACGCCTGCTCGTCGATCGCCGTCGTGAGCGCGCCGACCAGCTCCCCTCCCCGCTCGGCCATGAACAGGAGTGAGAGCTCCGTCGAGGGCGCCTTGAGGTTCGCCTCCTCCCACGCCTCGTAGGCCATCGGCTCGGAGCCGAAGTGACCCTCGAACGATGCCTCGAGGACGCGATGGAGAGCCGGCCCGTCGCCGTCCCGGAACGGTCGGATCGTCACGCCGTCGGGTGGCCGGCCGGCGCTCTCGGAGCCATCGAGGTGGCGCTCCATGTGCCAGAACGTGCGGACGTGGCGGTACCCCAGCCGCTCCAGGAACGCGCCGCCGTCTCCGGACGACGAGACGATCGGGCGGAGGAGCGTCGAGGTCCCGCGTCTCGACGAGGGAGCGGCGTGCCCGGGCCTCCGCCCAGTCCACGAACCACGTGCCGAGGCCCCTATCACGGTGATCGGGATGCACGTTGATCCACGCCTCGAGCGAGGACGCCGGCTCGATCCCCCAGCACGTGGCGCACGCGGCCAGCGAGCCATCGCGCGCGAACGCGAGCATCGAGTCGTCCTCGTCACGGAAGAGCGGATTGGCCCACTCGTCCTCGATGTGCCCACGCACCGGCTCGACCACGCCGTCGTCGAAGCGATCGACCGCCTGCGCGAGGCCGGCCATGCGATCGATGTCGTCTCGGGTCGCCGGCCGGGCCGTGAATCCGGCCGGCGGGAGGATCACTCCCCGACGGCCTTCTTGCGGGCCGCCGGCTTCTTCGCGGCCGGCTTCTTCGCGGCCGGCTTCTTCGCCGCCGTCTTCTTCCGGACCGGGGCCTTCTTCTTGGTGGCGGGCTCCGCCTTGGCCTCCTTCTTGGCCGCGGCGACCGAGGCCTTCAACGCCTCCATCAGGTCGACGACCTTGGCGGTGGGCTCGGCCTCGACGACCTCGATCTCCTCGCCGTTGATCTTCGCCTCGACGATGCGGAGCATAGCCTCTCGATACTCGTCCTTGAACTCGCCCGGATCCCAGTCGGCCGACAGGTTGTCGATCAGCGTCTGGGCCATGTCCAGCTCGTTGGGGCGGACCTTCATCGAGACGTCGACCCCGCCGAAGTCCGCCTCGCGGATCTCGTCGGGCCAGTACATCGTCTCGAGGATGAAGGCGTCGTCGCGGAAGCGCAGGGCGGCGAGGTGCTCCTTGTCGCGGAAGCTGACCTTCGCTACGCCCACCTTGCCCGAGCGGTTGAGCGCCTCTCGCAGCAGCGCGTACGCCTTCGCGCCGGTCTCCTCGGGTACCAGGTAATAGGACTTCTTGTACAGCATCGGATCGATCTCCTCGAGATCGACGAACTGCTGGATGTCGATGGCCCGGGAGGACTCGACGGGGATCGCCTCGAAGTCGTCGTCCGTCAGGATCACGTAGCGATCCTTCTCGTACTCGTACCCCTTGACGATGTGCTCGTAGCCGACCTCCTCCCCGTCGACGGAGCACACGCGCTTCATCCGGATCCGTCCGCCGTCGTCGTCGTGGAGCTGGTTGAACCGGAGGGTCTTCTCTTCGGTGGCGGGGTAGACGCTCACGGGGATCGTCACCAGGCCGAAGGAGATCGCTCCCTTCCACATCGCTCGAGGCATGTCGTCCTCCAGTCCTCGTCGGTCGGTCGTCGTGGGGGTCGCCTCGTTCGAGCGGCACCCGCCCCAGGCGTACCCGTCAGGCGTACCCGGGATCGTCCCATCCTAGTCCGGCTGGAGGACACCTCAGGCGTTGGGCCCCATGGCCCCTGGATGGCGAGACTAGGAGCCCAGCAGCCCGCCGAGCAGGTCGGTCAGGTCTTCGACGGGCTCATCGACGAGTTCCGAGACCCCTCCGCCGAGGTCGTCGACCACGTCGGTCGCACCATCCACCGCGCCGGTGACCGCGTCGGCGGCACCGTCCACGACGTCGTCGACGGTGTCGGTGGTGTCCTTCACGACGTCGTTCAGGCCGCCGACCGTGTCGTCCGCGCCGATCCCGCCGCCGGGAAGACCGCCCGAGCCACCGCCTCCTCCGCTCCCGGTCGGCTCTTCACCCGGGCCCGATCCCGAGCCGGGGCCCGTGTCGTCGGCCGGGACGTCACCATGCGCACCGGCTCCAGTCCCGGGTCCGTCCGCACCGATCCCGCCGCTCCGGGCGTCGTCTGCTGCGGGATGATCGGCGGCCGGAACCTCCGGGGCCTGCGTCGCGGCCCGCACCGGGGGGACGGGCGTCGCAGCGGCGCTCGTCGCGCCGGGCAGGAGCCCGGCGACGCCGACGACGACCGCGGCGGTGGTACCGGTCGCCGCGGCGGCCAGCTGACTCCCCGCGCGTTGCACCGGTCCGAGGATCGGCGCGAGAGCGGCCCACGACATCGGTCCGACCCTCCACCAGAGCCGCCCGAGCGACACGTTCAGGAACGCGCGAACGATCGCGGGATCGAACTGCTCTCCGGCGCATGCTGCCAGCTCTCGTCGGGCGGCGGGAACGCTCATCGGCTTCTTGTAGGAGCGGGCGGCCGTCATGACCTCGAAGGAATCGGCGACGCTCACGATGCGCGCGGCCAGGGAGATCTCGTCTCCCGCCAAGTCATGAGGATAGCCTCCACCGCCGAATCGCTCGTGGTGCTGCTCGATCGCTCGACCCCACGGTCCCAGCCACGTCATGAGGGGCTCGGCGATGCGCGCGCCCATCGCGGGATGCGCCTGGAGGCGCTCCCACTCCCTCGCGTCCGGGCGGCCCGCCTTGTTCAGGATCCGGGCCGGCACGTGGATCTTGCCGATGTCGTGGAGGAGCGCCGCCCATCGGAGTCTGTCCCGATCCGCCTCCGGAAGCCTGAGCTCCCCCGCGAGGAGGTCGGTGAACGCTCGGACGCGCTCGCTGTGTCCCCTGGTCTTCCGATCGTGTGCCGAGAGCGCGGCGACGAGCGCGAGGATCTCGCTCGCCGCTCTGACGGGCTCCGGATCCACGCCGCGCTCGCGCGCGTCACGGATGCGGCGTTCGAGCTGGCGGATGTTGCCCGCTCCGCGTGCCATCGCGAAGCGCGACGGCGCGCGGTCCGGGAAGACGAGGGAGAGTCGGAAGAGCACCGCGAGCGGCAGGAAGCGCTTGCCCACCAGCTCGGCGATCGCCGTGGCGACCGTCGACGTCGCGACGAGTCCGAGGGCCCACGGGACCACCGCGAACCCCCGCGGCATCGGCAGGGCTCCCACGAACGCGTACGCGCTGGCGGCCCCGACCGCAGCGGGGACGAGCACCGAGACGGCTCGCAGCGCGAAACTGAGCAGCGGCCGGGGGCGCCAGCGCCGTTCCTCGTTCTGTCCGTTCGTCGTGGCCGTGTCGCCCATCGCGATCCTCCGAGGATGGAGGTATCGGTCGATGCACCCACTCGGTTGACCCCCCGGATGGGGGATATCGCCCTCCGACGTAGCATCGAGGGCGATGCCGTCGCGCCGCCGGACTACGTCGACCGGTCCCGCCTTCACACTGGACCTGCCCAGGCCGCTGGATGCACGCAAGGACGGCGACGCGTGGTGGGTCGAAGTTGACGGACGAGACCTGCGCCTCTCGAACCTGAACAAGGTCTTCTGGCCCGACGAGGGGTACACGAAGGGCGACCTCCTCGCCTACTACTGGAACATCGCGGACCTGATCGGACCGCACCTCGAAGGGCGGCCCCTGACGATGAAGCGGATGCCGGACGGCGCGGAGGGGCCGCACTTCTACGAGAAGACGGCTCCCTCCCACACGCCGGACTGGGTCCATCGCTGCCAGGTCCACTCGGACGACTCGAAGCGCGGCCGGATCGACTACCTGATGGTCGACGACACCGCGACGCTGCTCTACGTCGCGAACCTCGGCTGCATCGAGATGCATCCGCTGCACTCCCGCTGCGAGGACGTCGCGCATCCCGACTACCTGTTCTTCGACCTCGACCCGTTCGAGCCGTACACCTACGAAGATGTCTTGGCCGTCGCTCGCCACATCAAGGTCGTCCTCGATCAGCTGGGGCTGACCGCGTATCCGAAGACGTCGGGAGCCACTGGACTCCAGATCTACCTCCCCGTGAAGCGAGGGACCTACACCTACGGGCAGGTGCGAGCGTTCGTGGGCGCCTGCGGTCGGATGATCACGAAGGCCGACCCCGACCGCGTCACGATGGCGTGGAAGATCGCGGACCGCACCGGGAAGATCTTCATCGACCACAACATGAACCGACAGGGCGCCAACATCGCGGCCGCGTACTCGTTGCGCCCCGAGCCCCGCGCGCCCGTCTCGACCCCGCTCACGTGGGACGAGGTGTTCGAGGGCGGCTTCGAGCCCCAGGACTTCCGGATCGACAACGTCTGGGACCGGTTCGCCGAGCGCGGAGATCTTTTCGCGGGCGTGCGCACGGAGGCGATGGATCTCTCGACGGCGTTCGACGCCCTCGACGTGCGACCCGAGGACGACGGTCCCGGGTTCTCGTCGGCGCTCCCGAGGACGGCGGCTCCTTCCGTCGTCCGGAAGACCTCCGAGGAGATCGTGGAGGAATCGAGGGACCCGAACCTGCACGAGTACGTGCGGCGGCGCGACTTCGGCGAGACCGGCACCACCGAGCCCGCACCCGGCGAGGTGGCGGGGACCGGCAACTCCTTCGTGATCCACAAGCATCGCGCGACCCGGCTCCACTACGACGTCCGGCTCGAACGCGACGGCGGCCTCCCCTCGTGGGCGGTCCCCCGCGGCCTGCCGACCACCAAGGGCGACAAGCGACTCGCCGTCGAGACCGAGGTGCACCCGCTCGAGTACGGAGCGTTCGAAGGGACGATCCCCGAGGGGCACTACGGCGCCGGCGAGGTCCGGATCTTCGACGACGGTTGGTACGAGCCGGTCGAGTGGACCGATTCGAAGGTGAGCTTCCGTCTCCACGGCCGTCGCTACCCGGGGTTGGAGTTCCACTTCGTCAAGACACGGACCGATTGGCTCGCGTTCCTCGCCTCCGCCCAGGACGCACCACGGATCGCGACACCGCCGCGGTTCCAGCCGATGCTCGCCGAGGGAGGAGGAGAGCCGTTCGACGATCCGCGATGGCGCTTCGAGCCGAAGCTCGACGGCATCCGCGCCCTCGCCGAGATGGAGACGGGCGGCACGGTGTTCCGCACCCGCAGGGGTCGTGACGTCACGTTCCAGTACCCCGACATCCACATGATCCACGAGCTCGTCGATCAGGTGAACGCGGTGCTCGACGGGGAGATCGTGGCGGTGGAGGACGGAGGCCGGACGTCCTTCGAACTCCTCCAGCAGCGGATGAACCTCCAGAACGAACGCGAGATCAAGCGGGTGGCGAAGCAGATCCCGGTCTCCTTCGTCGTCTTCGACCTCCTCTGGCTGGACGGGCACGACGTCACCGACCTGGCCCTGGAGGAGCGACGGGAGCTCCTCGACCTGATCGTCGAGGAGGACCACCGGCTGCAGCTCATGAGCTACGAGGAAGGCGATGGCACGGCGTTCGTTGACGGGGCGCGCGCGCTCGGCCTCGAGGGCGTGGTGGCCAAACGGAAGGGGTCGAAGTACGCCCCGGGCAGGCGCTCGCCCGACTGGAAGAAGATCAAGCTCATCTCGACCCAGGACTGCGTGATCCTCGGATGGACGCTCGGTCAGGGGGGACGGGCGGGGAGCTTCGGGGCGCTCCTGGTGGGCGCGATCGACGACGGCGCGATGCGGTGGGTCGGACAGGTGGGGACGGGGTTCAACCACCAGATGTTGGACCGACTGATGGAACAGCTCACGCCACTCGTGCGCGAGGACCCCCCGATCGCCGACCCGTCCCTGCGCAAGATCAAGGGGGCGAGGTTCGTGGAGCCGGAGCTCGTCTGCGAGGTCGAGTACCTCGAGATCACCAAGTCGTCGGGCAAGATGCGGGCGCCGTCGTTCCGTGGTCTCCGGCCCGACAAGACGCCCGAGGAGTGCGTGCTCGAGCCGCCGGCGTTCGACAAGGTCCGTCGGAAGCGATAGCGCGACGCGTCAGAACGGCTCGAACCCCGCCCGGACGAGCATCGCCCGGACGTCCCGCTCCTCCATGCCCTTGCCGATCAGTTCCTGGTACAGGCGGACGGCGCCCATCGAGCGCCCGCAACGGGGACAGAAGGCATGATCCTCGGCGAAGGGGACCTGGCACCACGGGCATCGCGTGAGCTCGATCCGGCGATCGGGTTCGAGCCCGGTGTCGGTGAGCGCGTCCACGTAGCCCTTGCCGTAGTCCCACTGGATGTACTCCTCCTCCACGATGTCGAACGCAGGCTCGTGCATGCGAGGCTCACCCGACCGCAGCATGTGCTCGAGGTTGTCCCGGAGGAGCTCCCATTCGTAGAAGTGATTCGCGCCGCACTCCTGACACGCGATCACGACGCCCTTCACGCTCTGGCTGGCGAAGACCGCGCGCATCGACGAGAGATCGTCGAGGTCCGACTGGATGTCCCGTCGCTCCTCCGCGGTGAGCTCGTACGGCTCGTCGCGTTCGTCGTCCATCAGTCGTCCTCGTCGTCGATCGAGTCGGAACCCACGGAAGCCCTCCGCGAACTCGCAGCCCGCTCGCTCCCCCACTTCCCGGGCGCGGGCGGTGACCCGTTCCTCCACATCCGGTCCCAGCTGCGAAGCATGTGCGGACAGCGCCTTGAGCTTGACGGCGAGCGTGTCCGTGATGTCGACGAACGTATCCGCCTCCTCCGCCGACAGGTAGAGGTTCGGGACCTCGAACGGCTCCAGGCCCTCGTCCTCCAGCTCCTGGAACATCACGCGGGTGGGCGCGTCCGGCATCACGGCGCAGAGCGCGAGCTCGCCCGCGGCCTTGTGGTCCGCGTGGTTGATGTAGCTGCTCCCGCTCCACAAGCGTGCAGGATCGGGCGCCACGAGCACGTCGGGGCGGAGCCGCCGAACCTCCCGCGTCACGTTCCTCCTCGTCTCCGGGGTCACCGCGAGGAAGCCGTCCACCTCACCGAGGAACGTGACCGAGACCACGCCCAGGATGTCGGCCGCGGCCCGCATCTCCCGTTCTCGGACCTCGCGCATCGCCTCGCGCGTGGTCCTCGGGTCGTTCGACCCCGCGGACCCGTCCGTGGCACAGACGTAGTGCACGTCGCAGCCTTCCCGGCTCCAGCGCGCCACCGTGCCGCCGCAGAAGAACTCCGCGTCGTCGGGGTGCGCGAAGAGGACCATCGCCCGAGAGAAGGTCATCACCGGCAGGGTAGCGCCTCACACCGGGGAGCACGCGGGTCGTCGGCTGTGCCGCAGCACCCCGAGATGACGAAGGCCTGAGCTCTTCGCTCGAACCGGGGAGGCCTGTGGTTCGATAGCGCGATGGCCGACGACGACCGGATCGGGGAGCTCGAGCGATCCTTCCGACGGGCCGGCCTCCCGACGTTCATCCGCGGGTACTCGGCCCGACGGGCCTTCGCGAAGGCGCTGCCACTCCTCGCGATCGTTTTCGTGCTCGAGATCCTGAACGCGTTGAACTTCGATTTCGACTTCTGGACCAACGTGGGGTTCCTGGCCGGTGGGATCGCGATCTCGCTGGGCATGATCGCGATCCTCAACCTAGCGCGTGGGCAGCGGTTCCTCTCGATCCCTCGGCTGGTCGGCGTGCCGGAGATGATCGTGTTCGTGCTGGTGCCCGCCGTGCTCCCATTCCTCTTCGGGAGGCAGAGGACCAGCGCGATCGTCACGCTCGTGGGCAACGCGGCGCTCCTCGGTCTCGTCTACCTGGTGTTGGGATTCGGCGCGGTCTCGATCCTCGAGTGGGCCGTGCGCCGGTTCGTGAGTCTGTTCGCCGCATCGCTCACGGTGCTCGTGCGCGCGCTCTCGCTCCTCCTCTTCTTCCTGCTCGTGATCTTCTTCACGACCGAGACGTGGCAGATCTGGACGGTGCCGGGGTTGCCGAAGTTCATCGCGGCAGCCGGATTGTTCGTGCTCTTGGCCGCGGGATTCCTGCTGCTCCGGCTCCCGGGGAGCGTTCGCGGCCTCGAGGCCGAGCTTCCGGGCGAGCATCTCAGCAGGACACAGCGCGTGAACGTCGGCCTCGTGATGTTCCTCAGCCAGTTCCTGCAGGTCGTTTTCGTGGCGTTCGCGGTGTGGCTCTTCTTCGTCGTGTTCGGGTCGCTCCTGGTGAGCGCCGGAGTGCGAGAGGCCTGGCTGGGGACGCTCGGGACCGAGGTCCTGCGGATCCCGTTCTTCGGCGACACCGTGGTCGTGATCACGCAGGAGCTCCTGCGTGTCGCGACGGGCATGGCATCGTTCGCCGCGCTGTATTACGCCGCGGCGACCCAGCTCGACGAAGCCTATCGGGACGAAGTGGTCGAACGGATCGCCGAGCAGATGAAGGAGACGTTCGCTCGCCGCGCCGAGTACCTGCGACTCGTAGACGGGTCCCCGGCCCAGGAGACGTCCGGATGAGGCGTGGAACAACGCATCCGCCCCATCCCTCGGCGGAGCCATGGCACGTGTCGGCCCCATCGGGTACGCTCCCTGTCGAGGGTTCATGCAGCACCGGTTCTTGTGGCACCGTTGTTCTGGCAGTTCCCTCCCCGGCCGAGGCCGGGTAGGCCGACGGACACGCATCGCGAAAAGGTCCGCACCGGCCGCGGAAGGAGGGAACGCCAGTGGCAACAGGCACCGTGAAGTGGTTCAGCCCCGAGAAGGGGTTCGGCTTCATCACCCAGTCCGAAGGCCCCGATGTGTTCGTGCACTTCTCCGGAATCACCGGGGAGGGGTACAAGAACCTCGAGGAAGGACAGGCGGTCGAGTTCGACATCGTCGACGGACAGAAGGGCCCTCAAGCTCAGAACGTCCGGATCACCTAAGACCAGGGAACCTGAAGCGAACGGAGGGGGCGGCGCGCGAAGCGCGCCGCCCCTCCTTCGATGTTCGGGTCAGTCCACGAGTCGATCGAACCGGAGATCGGCGAGCAGCCCCTCGGTGCGCTCGACCGCGGACGTGAGCCACGTGCCGTCCTGCGGTCCACGGAGCTCCTCGCGCGGATAGGCGAACTGATTCAGTGTCTCGTCGGAACCAACCTGGATGCCCTTGGTCAACAGGTACTCGCCGAGCGCGAACTCCCAACTGAAGATGGCGGTCCCGTCCGGGTAGGCGTGCACCGTGTACGTCAGGTACGGAGTGGGCTGGGCGACGTAGAGCTGCGCCCCCTTCCCGAACCCACGCTCCTCCCGCAGCCGGAACCCGAAGCGCTCGAGGGCGTCGCCGAACTCCATACGGACCCAGCCTACCGGCCGGCCGTCAGCGAACGATCGACAGGACCTCTTCGTCGCTCTGCGCGTCCATCAGTTGCAGCTGCTCGGCGTGCCGCGCGCGCGCGATGGAGCCGCGCGCCTTGCCGAGGCTGGAGCGGAACTCGTCGGCGCCGTTCGCGATCATCGTGCCGGCCTTCGAGAACTTGTTCTCGACGATCGCGTCCATCGCGTCGAGCAGCGTCCCGACCTCCGCGAGCGCGGCCTGCACGTCCGCGGCATCGCCGAAACGCTCGACGAGCGCGTACAGGAACATGATGATCGGCAGGGCGCTCGAGTACGGCACGATCACCACGCCGCGCATGAACGCCTCCGTGTGGGCCCGCGACAGGACCTGGTACGCGGCATCGGGGACGGCCGCGACCGCGACCGGCGCGGTCACCGACGCGTCGATGTACTGCCCCACCTCCTTGGCCCGCGCGGCGACCGCCTTCTCCACCTTGCGGGCGCAGGCGTCGCGCCGCGTGGGATCCTCTTCGGCCTCCATCGCCTCGAGCTCCGCCACGGCCGACCACTTGGAATCGATCGGCAGGCGCCGGCCGTCCGGGAGGCGCAGGCCGAACTCCACGACCTTGCCGTTCACGCGGAAGTCCGATGCGAGCATCGACGGAGGCAGCTGCCCGAGGTGCTCGCGGAGGACGTGCTCCCCGGCTCGGCCCTTGGTGTTCCCGCCGGCGAGGACGGTGGCGAGCCGACGCACGACCTCACGGTTCTCGGTCTCGGAGGTCCGGCGTTCCTCGTCGCGCACCTGGAGCTGCTCGAGGGCGTGGCGCGTGGCCTCCAGACCCGCCCGGAGATGATCGGCGGAGACGTCCCGCTGACCCGAGGCGTCGGCGATCCGGCGGAGCTCGGCGGCCTGCACCTCCAACCGAGCGGTGAGCTCCGCGTGCAGCTGGGCGTTCAGGGCGTTCTGGGCGTCGAGGGCGCTCACGGCGTCCGGATCCTGCTGCTCCGTCGGCTGCCGGCGGAGCATCATCAGCGCGCCCACCGCGATGCCCACGAACGCGGCGAGCACCGCGATCACGACGTCGTTCGTCACGGGTCCACCTGTGAGGGGGTCATGGCCGAACCGTACCCCGAGGGTGTGACAGAACCGCGCAACCGAGCGCAAGTCCGGGATACCATCCGTCCGTGACCCCGCACCCGATCGAGCTCTACCGCCTGAGCGGCACCCACCACAAAGTGGGGATCCAGATGGGCGAGCTGGGAGCCGAACAGATCCACCGGGTCATCGGGTCGTTCGATGCCGATCTCCCCGCCGGGAGGGACCGGACCGAACAGCTCCGGCTGGCGCAGGCCTACCGCGACGTCACGGCGCCGTCGCTCCCGTGGCTGATCGAGGAGCTCGACGGCTGCGCGGAGGGCGCGGGCGTGGACCCGCTCGAGTTCTTCGCGACGACCGTCGAGGAGCTCTGGTACTCCCCGTATCCGAAGCGCACCCAGGGCCGGTGCAGCGACGTGGTGGCCGGTCCGGCCGCGACCGCCGATGGGCATCTCTGGGTCGGCCACAACAACGATCTCCGACCGGAGGCAGAAGCCGACATCGTCGCGATCGAGAAGGCGGTGGAGGACGAGCCGGTGGTCCTGCAGATCGGTGGCGTCCCGTGGCTCAGCGTGGGATGGAACCAGGCGGGCCTCTCCCTCACCGGCAACGAGCTCAGCCCGAACGACGAGCGGGTGGGGATCTCACGATCGCACCAGGTGTTCGAGATGCTGCGCGCCCGCAACCTCCACGAGATGGTGGCCTACGCGATCCGGCCCGATCGCGCCTCGTCGTACAACAACGTGCTCGCCGATCGGTTCGGCGACGTCGCGAACGTCGAGGGGAGCGCGACCGACGTCGAGATCACCCATCTCGACGAGCGCGACCATCTCGCGCACACGAATCACTACGTGAGCGAGCGGATGCAGCCCTACGAGGGCGACCCGGACTACGCCGTCCGCTCCGACGTCCGGTTCTGCCGGCGCACGGGACCTGCTCGCGGACCGATCGCCCGGATCCGTGACGCCGGAGGTGCTCCGGGAGATCCTCTCCGATCACCAGAACCAGCCGGACGAGGTGTGCCGGCATCCCGAGTGGGGCCATCCCACCTCCAAGACCGTCTTCTGGTGCATCGCGGACGTCACGGAGGGACGGATCGCCTACGGGCGTGGGAACCCGTGCGACTCGATGGAGCAGGAGTACGCCTTCGCCGGCTACGGCGAGGGCTGAAGCGCCGAGCGGATCCGCTCGATCGTGGCGTCATCGCCGCTCTCCGTCGCGAGGTCCGCGACGGTGCGTCCCTCGTCGTTCGTCGCCGCGGCGTCCGCGCCGGCGGCGAGGAGGAGCTCCACGCTCGCGAGGTCGCCGTTCATCGCCGCGGCGTGCAGGGGCGTCCACCCCCCGGACTGCCGCACGTCGGGGTTCGCTCCGGCTTCGAGGAGGACGCGGACGACCTCCGACTGGAGACGGCTCGCCCCGGAATGCAGCGCGGTCCCCGTCATCCATCCACGGCCGAACGCGTCGACCTCGGCACCGCGATCGATGAGCAGCGACACGGCCTCCGGATATCCGAAGAACGCCGCGAAGTGCAGGGCGGTGAATCCGTCCCCCGAGTACGCCGTGGCCCTCGAGGGCTCGTCGTCGAGCACGCTCCGGAGGCGGTCCACGTCTCCGAGCGCCGCCGCCTCGAACACGTCGAAGGCTCCCGCCCGGACCTTCACGATCTCCACCAGCTCGGGGTCGAAGCGGTAGAGCGCCCGCATCAGCGCCGAGACCCCGCTTCCGTCTCGAGCGGCCCCGGCGGACGGATCTGCGTCCAGGACCGTTTCGACGCCGCCCACGTTCCCCGCCTCGATCGCGATGAACAGCTCGTCCGAGGTGCTTGCCATCGTTCCCTCCTCGGCCTATCCTGAGACGATATTTAGATAGCCTAACGAAATACCGATGACCACGTCAAGGCGGACTTCCCCGACGCGAGAGGTGGGCGAGGTGGGCCGGGTCGCCGACCGGCTGCACTCGGCCGCCATCCACCTCTTGCGGCGCCTGCGCGTGGAGGACGAGGCGCTGGGCATCTCCGCTCCGCGCCTGTCCGCGTTGTCGGTCCTCGTGTTCGCGGGCCCGAAGCGCATCGGAGAGCTCGCCCGGATCGAGCAGGTCGAGCCGCCCACGATGACGAAGCTGGTGGACGGCCTCGTCCGCGACGGGCTGGCGCTCCGCGAGGACGACCCCGACGACGCGAGGGCGGTGCGCGTCCGGGCCACGCCGACCGGCGCCCGCACGCTCCGTCGAGGGCGAGCGAAACGGCTCGAGACCTTGCGAGCCACGCTCGGGACCCTCTCCCCCGCCGAGCTGGCGGCACTGGGCGAGGGCGTGGACGTGCTCGAGCGGGTGCTCGGAGAACGCTAGACGGGCAGACCGGCCCGCCACACCCGTTTCCGCGCCAGCAGCGTGCGCGGGTCCTCCACCGGATCGCCGTCCACGAGCACCAGGTCCGCCTGCTTCCCGGGCTCGATCGTGCCGACGTCGGTGAGCCGGAGGAGCTCGGCGCCGTTGGCCGTGGCCGCGCGCAGCGCGTCGAGGGGCGGCATCCCCCACTCCACCATGTGGACGATCTCGCGCGGCGCGCTCCCGTGTGCGTTGAACGGCGTGCCGGCGTCCGTCCCGCAGACGGGACGGACGCCCGTGCGGACCGCGGTCCGGAGCGCCTTCTTCGAGTCCTCCTCGATCGCTCGTGCCTTCTCCACCGCGTACGCGGCCACCCGGTCCGCGTGATCGAGGATCCCGCGGACCGCACAGATCGTCGGCGAGCGGAACGTGCCGCGCGCCACCATCTCGCGAGCCGTCGACGCGGTCAGCTGATTGCAGTGCTCGATCGAGTCGACGCCGGCGAGGACGGCGGCGCGGATCCCGTTCGCCCCGATCGCGTGCGCCGCCACGGAGAGGTTCCGCTCGTGCGCCTCGCGCACGCCGGCCTCCAGCTCCTCCGCCGTGAATGCGCTGAACGTTGCCGGGATGCCCGGGGTGAGGACGCCGCCGGTCGCGATCAGCTTGATCGCGCTGGCGCCGGCGCGGATCTCCTCGCGGACGGCGGCGCGCACGGCATCCGGGCCGTCGACCTCCCGCGAGAACGCGATGTTGTGGCCGTGGCCGCCGGTGACCGTGAGCGCGCGCCCTGCCGCGAGGATCCGCGGCCCCGGGACGAGCCCTGCAGCGACTGCCCGAGCGACGTCGATGCTCGCGCCGCCCATCCCGCCCAGGTCGCGCACGGTGGTCACACCCGCGTCCAGGTTCCTCTTGGCGTTCACCATGGCCTTCAGCGCCGCGAACCCGGGCGTGGTGAGGTCTCGCGCTTCCTTCTCGAAGTCCGCCTCTCCATCGAACTGGAGGTGCACGTGGACGTCGATCAGTCCCGGCAGCAAGGTCTTCCCGTCGCCCTCGACCACACGGGCATCGCGCAGCACCCTTCGGCGCTCTCGGATGCGCGCCGACCCACTCGATCCCATCGGCGCCGAAGAGCACTCCCTGGCGCTTCCTGACCTTGTTCCCGTCGAAGACGGTGACGTTCGCGACGTAGGTGGACTTCGCCATCGCAGCATCATGCCACCTGCCCGAGGCGCTCCAGGGCCCCGTAGTAGGCTGGCGGCCCCAGAGGCGCGAGCCAGAAACATGAGGAGGATCGATGCTCGTCGGCGAGATCATGCATCCGGACGTGAAGACCGCGAGTCCACAGGATTCCTTCGCCGACGTCGCGAAGGAGATGCGGACGCACGGCATCTCGTCGGTCGTCGTGCTCGATGGGAAGAAGCTCGCCGGCATCGTCACCGAGCGGGACATCGTCAATCTCGTCGCGGCCGGTGGAGATCCGCACACGACGACCGTGGAGCACGGCATGACCCGTCGCGACCTCATCACGGTCGACTCGAAGACGGAGCTGTCCGACGCCGCCGAGCAGATGGTGTCGAGGAACATCCGCCACCTGCCGATCGTCGATGGCGGCAACGTCGTGGGGATCGTGTCGATCCGCGACATGACGCGATGGGCCGCCGAAGAGCTCTCGGGCGGCCACGAGATGCCGGACATCGCGAGCTCCCATGCGGCGCTCCAGGCGGCGAGTCAGCTCCAGCGCAAGCGCGGCGCCTAGGACGGATCCGAGGCTCGCTGGAACGGTTCCCGCGGATCCGCGAGCGACCCGAGCTGCGCCAGGTCGCGGGGGAACAGCAGGGCGACCGTCCAGTCCATCGCGATCTTCACCCGCCGTGTCCACGTGGGCATCGCGAGCAGGTGGTACGACCGATGGAGGAACCACCCGAGGAGCCCCTTGAAGCGGACGCCCTTGACGTTCGCCACGCCCTTGTAGCGGCCGAGGGAGCAGACGCCGCCGATGGTCGCGTAGACGAAGGGCTGGAGCGGTCGGGCGCCGAGGGTGGCCTCGATGTTCGCGGCGACGCGCTTGCCTTGACGGAGGCCGTGCTGCGCGGTGGGGGGCGAGAGGCTCCCGGTCGTCTCGTCGGGCACGGCGGCCGCGTCACCCGCCGCCCACACCCCTTCGATCCCGTTCACCCGGAGGTACCGATCCACCGGGACACGTCCTTGCTCGTCGACCGAAAGGCCCGAGTTACGAGCGAGAGGGGAAGGCTTCACCCCCGCCGTCCACACGAGCGTCTCGGCGGGGAACGCCTCGCCGTCCGACAGCCTGATCAGTCCGTCCTCCGCGGAGTCGAGCCTGGTCCCGAGGCGGATCTCGATCCCGCGCCGGCGCAGCTCGTCGCTGGCGTAGGACGCCAGGCGCTCGGGAAGCTCGGGGAGGATCGCATCGGCTGCGTCCACGAGGACCCACCGCATGTCGGAGGGATCGAGGTCCGGGTAGTACTCGATCGCGTCGCGCGCGAGGTCCTCGAGCTCGCCGAGCGCCTCGACGCCGGCGTATCCCCCGCCCACGAACACGAACGTGAGAGCGGCCCGACGCCGTGCGCCTTCCTCGTGCGACGCTGCGACGTCGAGCTGCGAGAGCACGTGGTTGCGGAGGTAGATCGCCTCCTGGACGGTCTTGAATCCGATCCCGTACTCCGCGAGCCCGGGGACCGGCAGGACACGCGACCGCGAGCCGGGTGCCAGCACCACGATGTCGTAGCCGATCGTCCGCTCCTCGCCGGCGGCCGTTCGGACGTGCGCCTCGCGTGCCCCGTGGTCGATGCGGGACACCTCGCCGATCACGAGCCGGCAGTGACGCAGGACCCGTCGGAGCGGCACGACCGCCGCGCGGGGGTCGATCGTCCCCGACGCCACCTCGGGGAGGAAGGGCTGGTACTGGAAGAAGCTCTCCGGGTTCACGACGGTCACCCGATGACCGTCGGCCACGACTCCGTGCAGCCCCATCGCCGCGTAGAGACCGGCGAACCCGGCGCCGACGACGAGGATGTCGCTCCTCGCCCGCCCGTCGTTCATGCCGCCGACAGCCGGCCCAGCTCGGCCGGCAGCTCGGTGAGGGTGCGGATCGATCCGTCCGCTTCGTCGAGCTGTTCGGGCGTCGGCCGATCCGGTGCCTCTCCGCGGAGCATCCAGATCGCGCGCATGCCGACGAGCTTCGCAGGGCGCACATCGTAGTCGAGCCGGTCCCCGACCATGACCGCGGACGTCGGAGGAACGCCGGCCGTGCGTGCGGCGAGCTCGAAGAGGCGTGGATCGGGCTTCCCGACGCCGAGCTCGTCGGAGACGCCCCATACCTCGAAGAACCGGTCGAGCCCGTCGCGACGCATCGCGGACCGGACCTCGCCCGGCTGGTTCGCGATCACCCCGAGCCGGTACCCCTCGCGCAGCTCCTCGAGACAGGGGATCGCGTCCTCGTAGAGCGCGGAGGGCGGGTAGTGCCACGAGCGACCGGCGATCCCCTCGAGCTCGCGGAGGTCGGCCTCCGGGAGGAAGCGCGCAACGAGCCGGCGTCGGAACGACCCCGACTGCTCCGTGCGCGCACGGGTGTACTCCTCCTCGAACTCGTCGTCCGTGAATCGAGCGCCCGCCTCGCGCAGCGCGCGGTGCCACGCGCGGGCGTAGACCGTGTCGTCGTAGAGCACACCGCCGATGTCGAGGAACACGATCCCGATCGTCACGGTCGTCACGCCCCCCATGGCGTCGGCCGGCTCAGCGGCCGGCGCGGCGCTTCAGCTCCGCGAAGGTCTCCGCGATCCGTCCGCTCGTCCCCCATCCGGAACCCGTAGCGCTCCCCGTGGCAGTCCGAGGACGAGGTGGGGACCAGGTCCAGCCGCTCGGCGATCGCCGCGTACTTGGCCCGCATCTCGTCATCGTGGTCCGGGTGGAACACCTCGAGGCCGACCATGCCTCCCTCGGCCATCTCCTCGATCAACCGGTCGGGGACCGTGTCCTGACCTCGCCACATCCCCGGATGTGCGAGCACGCAGATCCCGCCCGCGCCGCCGATCAGCCGGAGCGCGTCCGCCGGCTGCAGCGCGTGCTTCGGCACGTACGCGAGCCCGTCGTCCGAGATGTAGCGATCGAAGGCCTCTTTCTCGTCCGCCACGATCCCGGCTTCCACCATCGCCTCAGCGATGTGGGGCCGGGCGATCGCTCCGCCGCCGGCGAGTTCCAGCACGCGCTCGACCCTGATGTCGAAGCCCAGCTCGCGCAACTTCTCCACGATCATCTCGCCGCGGCGGAGGCGGGTCGCCGTGAGTCGGAGGAGTTCGGCCTCGATCGCCGGATCGTCGGGATCGACCCAGTACCCGAGGATGTGGAGGCTCGCCCCCTCGTACTCCGCCGAGAACTCGATCCCCGGGACGAACTCGAGCCCGACGTCGCCCGCGGCCGCCTCCGCGTCCGCGAGGCCCTCGAACGTGTCGTGATCGGTGAGGGCGAGGCCCGCGAGGTTCTTCGACCGCGCGAGGTCCACCACCTCGGCGGGGCCGAGGGTCCCATCGGAGCGGTTCGAGTGACTGTGGAGGTCGTATCCGGGCATCGCCGAGAGCGTGTCAGACCGTAGGCGCGGTCGTCCATCGCGGCGCGGTCAGGGGGCCGGCGCGACCAGTTCCGGCCCGATCTCCGCGACCGTGCGACATCCGGCGAGCGCCATCGCGTTCTCGAACTCGGCTCGCAGGATCTCGAGCACGCTCGCGACGCCGGCCTCACCCTCCGCGGCGAGGCCCCACACGACCGGCCGGCCGACGAGGACCGCGGCGGCGCCCAGGGCGATCGCCTTGAGGACGTCGGTCCCCCGGCGCACACCGCCGTCCACCAGGACGGGGATGCGCCCGGCGACTGCATCGACCACCTCGGGGAGCGCGTCCAGAGGCGCCGGACAGGAATCCAGCTGCCGCCCGCCATGGTTCGACACCACGATCGCGTCGACCTGGTGCTCGACGGCGAGGGTCGCATCCTCGGCCGTCAGGATCCCCTTCACGAGGATCGGCAGACCCGGCGCGTGCTCGCGCACGAACATCAGGTGATCCCACGTCAGGTGCGGCTCGTAGGCGTGATCCGAATCACCGAGACCGAAGGGCATCACGAACCCACTCCGCGTGTCGCGATGACGGAGCCCCGCGACCGGGAAGTCGACCGTCCAGCAGATGGCTCGATAGCCCGACGACACGACGCGCGCGAGCATGTCCTCGGAGAGCTTCGGCTCCGCGAACAGGTACAGCTGCCACCATTTCGGCGCATCGCTCGCCGCGGCGATGCCTTCGACATCGTCGACCGCGGTGGAGGACACCACGGCGATCGTCCCGGCTGTCGCCGCACCGCGGACCGTGCCCCGCTCCCCGTCGGGATGCGCCCGACCTTGATACGCCCAAGGCGCGACGAGGACGGGGAAGGTGATGGGTGTTCCGAGGATCTCCGTCGACGTATCCGGCGATCCCGATCCGCGGAGGACGCGCGGCCTGATCACCCACCGATGGAACGCGCGCAGGTTCCCCTCGAGGGCACGCTCGTCCCCGGCACCACCGGCGTAGTAGTCGTAGACGTCGGCGTCCAGCTTCGCCTTCGCGACGGGCTCGTAGTCGTCGACCTGGAGGTACCTCGGCGCGGGCATGTCCCGCGAAGGGTAGCCGACATGGCAGGCGCGGCCGGCCCGCGGCTATCGTGAGCCCGTGGCTCGGGTGACGGTGTTCGGCGCAGGCGCCATGGGGACGGCGTTCGCGATGCACGCGGCCCGGGCGGGCCTCCCCACCTCGCTCTGGGCGAACGAGCACGACCTCGCCGCCTACGCGGCGATGCGCGACGAACGGAAGCATCCGTTGCTCACCGAGCATCTGCCCGACGCCGTCGATCTCCTCGGCCCGAACGAGCTCGAGACCGCCTCCCGCGACGTGGAGATCGCGGTGCTGGCAGCGAACTCGGCGGGTGCCCGTTCCCTCGCCGCGATGGTGCGGGAGCACGTCACGGGCGCACGTGTGGTCGTGTCCGTCGCCAAGGGCCTCGAGCCGGCCTCCGGCAAGCGCATGAGCGAGGTCTACGGAGAGGAGATCGCCGGCGCCGACGTGGTCGTGGTGGGAGGCCCGTGCCTCGCGCGCGAGCTCGCCGAGGGCCTTCCCACTGCGGCGGTCTGGGCTTCGGGGGACGTCTCCGTGGCGGAGGAGTCGGGGAAACCGTTCGACGACCGGCGCTACCAGCTGTCCTATACCGACGACGTGATCGGCGTGGAGCTCTGCTCGATGATGAAGAACGTGGCCGCGATCGGGCTCGGCCTCCTCGACGGACTCGGCAAGAGCACGGGCATCGGCTATCAGAACGCGAAGGCCGCGCTCTTCACGAGGGCCGCCCGCGAGATCGTGACGCTCGTGACCGCTTTCGGCGGCAGGCCCGAGACGGCGATGGGCCTCGCCGGGATCGGTGACCAGCTCGTGACGAGCCTCGGGGGTCGCAACCGTCTCTACGGCGAGCTCGTGGGCACCGGGGATCCGCCGGAGGACACGCTCCGGGAGCTGGAAGCCGGAGGGCTCACGGTGGAAGGCGTCGAGTCCACGCGCCACGTCCGCAGGCTCGCTGCGGGAGCGGCACTCGACCTCCCGTACCACGAAGCGATCCACCGGGTGCTCTTCGAGGGTGCCCGGCCACACGACGTCCTGGAGGTGCTCAGATGACGAACCGGATCCGTCCCGACCGCAACCTCGCGATGGAGCTCGCGCGGGTGACCGAGGCCGCAGCACTCGCCGCGGGGAGCTGGATCGGTCGCGGAGACAAGATCGGCGCCGATCAGGCGGCTGTGGACGCGATGCGCTTCATGATCGACTCGGTCTCGATGGATGGCGTGGTCGTGATCGGCGAGGGCGAGAAGGACGAGGCCCCGATGCTCTACAACGGCGAGTCGGTCGGGAACGGCTCGGGTCCCGCCGTCGACGTCGCCGTCGACCCGATCGACGGCACCCGTCTCACGAGCACGGGACAGCCCAACGCCGTGTCGGTGATCGCGCTGGCCGAACGCGGCACGATGTTCTTTCCCGACGTCGCCGTGTACATGGAGAAGGTCGCGACCGGACCGGAGGCCGCGGACGTGATCGATGTGAACGCACCGCCGGAGGAGAACGTCCGGCAGGTGGCGAAGGCGAAGGGGATGAAGATCGAGGAGGTGTCGGTCGTGATCCTCGATCGGCCTCGCCACGAGGCGATCATCGACGCGGTCCGCGAAGTCGGCGCGCGGGTCTTCCTCATCACGGATGGCGACGTTGCCGGGGCGATCGCCGCGGCGGCCCCTCGCACCGGCGTCGATCTCCTGATCGGGGTCGGCGGTACTCCCGAAGGCGTCGTCGCCGCGGCGGCACTCAAATGCATGGGTGGGGCGATCCACGGACGCCTCGCGCCGCGCAACGACGAAGAGCGCGACCAGCTCGTCGCCGCGGGACTCGACCCCGAACGGATCCTCACGACCGAGGACCTCGTTTCCGGCAAGGACGTGTTCTTCGCGGCAACGGGGATCACGGATGGCTCGCTGCTCCGAGGTGTGCGGTACTGGCCCGACGGCGCGACGACGTATTCCATGGTGATGCGCTCACGCTCCGGGACCGTCCGATGGGTCGAGGCGGAGCATCGCTTCGAGAAACTCGAGGGGATTTCCGGGGTGGACTACAGCCGGTAGAGCCGCCTCCCCGGGAACGATCCGAGTTTCGACTATCCTCGGGCCGCGAACGAGAGGAGCAGCTATGGCCGAGAGAACGATCGTCGTCTGCGATGTGTGCGGCAAGCCAGCGACCGAGACCGTCACGATCAAGGTGACGCGAGGCAACTACGCGAAGGATCTCTGCGCGGCCCACGTGACGGAGCTCGTCGCCGGGGCGCGTCGACCGCGTCCCGGCCGCCCGCGCAAGATGGCCGGCGAGACATCCGCCGCCACCCCGAAGCGTCGCGGCCGTCCGCGGAAGACGGTTGGGCGGAAGAGCACGGGCCGGAAGCGCACCGCGACCAGAGGGAGGGCTCAGGCCTCCGGTTCAACCGCGCGTTCGGCCAAGAAGTAGACGCCCTTCGCCTCCTTCACCACGACCCCTTCGCGAAGCAGCGCACGAAGCGTCGTCTGCACCTGCCTGCGGACGTCGGGTTGCGCGAAGGGATCGAGGTAGCCGCGGCGCAGTGCGAGGTCCTGGATCCGGGTCCAGTGCAGGGGCGACGGCTCCTCGGTGAGAACGGCGAGGACGGCGGCACGCGGCTCCATCACGCGCCACGCGTCGCCGCGATCACGCGCTCGGCGAAGAGCTCGACCTGGTCGGGTTCGTGGATCGCGAAGGGGAGGACCCAGGGCGACACGATGAGCTCGCGCACGCCGAGTGACGCGAACGCGTCGACTCGCTCGAGGATCTGGTCGGGCGTTCCCGAGAGGGTGTCGGCCCGCCAGGTCCCGTAGTCGTCGGCGGCAATCGCGTCCCCCGGCGCGGCGGCGCGGCCACGGTCGAACGCCGCGCGCGCAGACGCTTCATCCTCCCCGATCAGGGAATACAGGCCGACGGACAGACCGAACGTCGCGGGATCCCGGCCGGTCACGTCACACGCCGCGCGGACATCGGACACCTTGCCGACGTACGCCTCGGGCGCCACGCGCCACACCATGTTCCAACCGTCCGCGAGACGTGCAGCCAGCCGCAGCAGCCGAGGGCCTCCCTTGCCGCCCACCCAGAGGGCAGGGCCGCGTTCCGGCGCCGGCGCGAGGACCGCCTCGCGGAGTGTCACGGTCGGGCCGTCATACGTGACCGGGTCGCCGCCGAACAGTCGCCGGAGCACGTCGAGGGACTCCTCCAGCGCTTCGAAGCGCTCCCCCGCCGTGCCGAACCGGTACCCGAACGCGTCGAACTCCTCCTGCATCCAGCCGGCCCCCAGCCCGAGGTCGAGCCGGCCGTCGGAGAGCAGGTCGATCGACGCGGCGACCCTCGCGAGGAGCGCCGGGTGGCGGAACGCGCTGCACAGGACGAGGGTCCCGAGCCGGACCCGGCGCGTGACGGCGGCGATGCCGGCGAGGGTCGTGAGCGGCTCGAGCGACGCGATCGGCGCGGGATCCGCACCGTACCTCGCGAACGAGTAGAAGAAGTGATCGGACACCCAGACCGAGTCGAACCCCAGGTCCTCCGCTCGCTTCGCCCAAGCGGCGACGGCGGAGAACGACGTATCGCCGGACGGGAGCGAGAACCCGTAGTGGGGCAGGGCCAGCCCGAAGCGCATCCGCCGAGGATAGTCAGGCGCCAAGGATCGTCAGGCAGCGGGCTCGTAGACGCTCAGCGTGCCGCGCAACAGGACCCGACCGCGCGCATCGCGGACGACGACGGCGCTGACATCCGTCAGATCCTCGCTGAACGTGCCGAAGTCCCCGCCTCCCCCTGCCTGATCGAGCGTTCCGATCTCACCCAGGACGAGCCGTCGCGACCCATCGGTCACGAGCTGGACCCGCAGTGGCAGCTGCGCGGGACGCAGGCCGGTCAGCCCATCGACCAGGATGAACGCGAGGTCGTCGCCCGACGGTGATAGGAGGACGAGCGCATCCCCGCGTCCCTCCTGCAAGCGTGGCGAGAGCAGCGTCGACACCTCGACGATGGCCCCGGGGTCGAGTCCGGGGAGGTCCGCGAACACTTCCTGCACCCTGATGACGGCCTCCCGTTGCCGCTCCTGAGCGGCGTCGGCCTGCTCCTCTGCGCGCTCGGCGCGCCCCGCCATCACCGCGCCCCAGCCGAGACCCGAGAGCGCGAGCATCGCGGCGAGCACGCCGGCCGCGGCGACGCGGCTCCGCCGCGGCGACGTGGCCCGCCGCCGACCCGCCGCGCTCCGCACCGCACCGACGACGCGTTCCTCGAGGTCGGCCGGCGGCTCGACCGGCGCCACGCTGTAGGCCAGCGTGGCTGCGGCTCGCTGCAGCTCCGCAGCTTCCTTCCGGCAGGCGGCGCACCACTCCAGATGTCGATCGACGACCGTCCGCTCGGCCCGGGGCAGGACACCGAGCGTCTGCTCGGTGAGTCGCTCGCGAACGCCGAGGCAGTTCACATGTACTCCTTGCCCTCGTTCGCGCGCCGCACCTTGATCATCGCGGTACGGAGACGAGTCTTCACGGTCCCGAGCGGCGTCCCGTCGGCCTCGGAGATCTCGCGAGCGGTCAGGCCCCGGAAGTACGCGCGGGTCAGCAGCCGGCGCTCCGCTTCCGTCAGCGACGCGAGCGCTCGCGTCGCCGCGTCACGCTCCTCCACCACGTCCTCCTCGTTCTCGCCGGGGACGTCCGGAACCTCGTCGACCAATACGAGCGTCGGTCGCCGGGCGCCGGTCTCTCGGCGAAGACGGTCCACGGCGAGGTTGTGCGCGATCGTCATGAGCCAGGTCGAGAGGCGTCCTCGCGCCGGGTCGAATCGCGCCGCCTTGCGCCAGGCGGTGAGGAAGACGTCCTGGGCGAGCTCTTCGGCCGCCTCACGGGACCCCAACAGACGCATGCCGAGCGAGAACACGGGCCGACCGAACCTCGCGTAGAGGGCGCGGATCGCATCGTCGTCACCGGCGAGGAGTCCTTCCATCAGCTGCTCCTCCTCCCGGGGGAGCAGCGGGCCTTCGTGCCGAGCGTCCACTCGGGTTCCTCTCGGTATACGGAGCCGTGGACCAGCGAAGCTTGCAGTGCCTTGCCCCGATGTTCCCACGGTTGCGCCGGGAGGGGAACCGCCCGGCCGGCGACGAGAACCGCGCGAACCGCGCGGGGTAGGCTGGCGCATCACAGGAAACGACATACGCGCAGGAGCGCCACGGTGATCGAGAGGTCGAGGACCGCCCGAACGCTGGCTGGCGGCGTGCTCGTCGCCTCGGCCCTCCTGTCCGTCCTCGTTCCCGCAGCGTCCGCCCAGCCGTCGCCGGACACCGTGATCCGCCTCTCGCTCGAGGGCGTGGTCGACCCCTTCGTCGCCGACTACCTCCGGAACGGCATCGAGGGTGCAGAGGGGGCCGCCGCGGTGCTCATCACGATCGATACGCCGGGGGGTCTCAGCTCCTCGATGCAAGAGATCATCAAGGCGATCGAGGCGTCGACGACGCCGGTGATCTGCTACGTGTCGCCCGAAGGCGCGAGGGCCGCATCGGCGGGAGCCTTCATCTTGATGGCCTGTCACGTCGCCGCCATGGCGCCGGCCACCAATGTGGGCGCCTCCACGCCCGTCGGGATCGGCGGGGTGACGCTCGCCCGGAAGGTCGAGGAGGACGCGGCAGCGACGATGCGGAAGCTCGCCGAGCAACGAGGACGCAACGCGGAGCTCGCCGAGACGTTCGTCACGGAATCGAAGAGCATCACGGCCCAGGAAGCCCTCGATGGCAACATCATCGACTTGATCGCCGACTCCGAGCGAGAGGTCTTGACCCGCGTCGACGGGATGGACGTCGTCGTCGCGGACGGCGTCTCGGCCACCCTCCACACCGCCGAGGCATCGATCGATGATGTCTCGATGACGCCCGGGGTTGGGTTCCTCCACGCGTTGTTCGATCCGAATCTCGCCTTCATCTTCTTCTGGCTCGGCCTCGCCCTGATCGTCCTCGAGCTGATCGTGCCCGGGCACATCTTCAGCGGCACCCTGGGAACGATCCTGCTGTTGATCTCGATCGCGTCCTTCGGACTCCTGCCGGTGCGCCTGATCGGGATCGCGCTCCTGGTCGCCTCCGTCGTGTTCTTCGTGATCGAGCTGAAGGTGCCGGGTCTGGGGATCTGGTCGGTCGCGGGGATCGCGTCGCTCATCGTCGGCGGCCTCGTCCTGTTCGATCCTGCGGGGGGCGCTGGCGTCTCGCCGTTCGTGATCGTGCCCGTGGCCATCTTCATGGGCTTGTTCTTCGGGTTCGTGGTGTCGAAAGCGCTCGCGATGCGACATCTTCCGGCCGCCCAGGGGGCGGAGGCGGTCGTCGGCCGGGAGGGCGTCGTGCTGGCAGGAGGCCTCGATCCGGACGGAGTCGTGCGTGTCGCGGCGGAGGAATGGCGGGCGATCGCCCCCCATCCGCTCCCGCCGGGGGCGAAGGTCCGTGTCACCAAGCTCGACGGGCTCGTGCTCACCGTCGAACCGCTCGACCTCGAGCACGCGCAGACCGGCGGCGTCGCGCCGGCCCAGGGAGGGAACCACTGATGGACTTCACGGACCCCGTCTTCATCGGCGCCGCCGTCGCCCTGTTCCTCCTGATCCTGTTCCTCGCGAACGCGATCCGCATCGTGCCCGAGTACCAACGGCTCGTCGTCTTCCGGCTCGGGCGTATCCTCGGCGTCAAGGGCCCAGGCCTCATCCTGCTCATCCCGATCGTCGACAAGGGCGTCAAGGTGGATCTGCGGGAGTTCTACCTGGAGATCCCGAGACAAGACTCGATCACGAAGGACAACGCGCCGATCGCGGTGGACTTCATCACGTTCTACAAGGTCATCGACCCGGCGATGAGCGTCGTGCAGGTGGGCAACTTCGCGGGGGCAGCGCAGGCGCTCGCCTCCACCACCCTGCGAGCGGTGATCGGTGACATCCCCCTGGACGACGTGCTCGCCAAGCGAGACGAGATCAACCAGATCCTGCGCGCGAAGCTCGACGAGGTCACGGAGCGGTGGGGCGTGAAGGTCACGAACGTCGAGATCCGCGAGATCATCCCACCCCCCAGCGTGCAGGAAGCGATGACGCGGCAGATGTCGGCCGAGCGATCCCGGCGCGCGATCGTCCTGGAAGCCGACGGCACGAAGTCGGCCGCGATCACGGTGGCGGAGGGCAACAAGGCGTCCGCGATCCTGAACGCCGAGGGCAGCAAGGCGTCGGCGATCCTCACGGCCGAAGGTGAGCGACAGGCGGCGATCCTCCGCGCGGAGGGGTTCGCACTCGCCCTGAAGACGATCAACGAGCAGGCGATGACGGCCGACCAGAAGACGATGAGCCTCCAGTACCTCGACGCCCTCCGACAGATCGGAGCCTCGCCGTCTTCCAAGATCGTCGTGCCGATGGAGCTGTCGGGCCTCGTCGCGGGCATCGTCGCGGTCGCCGATCAGGCGACGGGCAACGGGAGGACCTCGCCCGAGTAGGAGGGCGGGAACCGGTCGCCCCTCGCCGGTGTAGGCAGCCGTGAAGGGAAAGGCTCCCGTGGAGGGCCGACCACTGGAGGACGTCGAGCTCGCACGGCGGGCCCGCGAGGGCGACGACGCCGCGTACGGAGACCTGGTGAAGCGGTACGGGCAGATCGCCTTCCGTGTCGCCTGGCTCGTCACGCGCGATCGCGGTGAGGCGGAGGACGCGGCCCAGGAGGCGTTCGTGAAGGCCTATTACGCGCTCCCCCGGTTCCGGCCGGACTCCCCGTTCCGGCCGTGGCTGCTGAAGATCGTCGCCAACGAGGCGCGGAACCGCGCGCGATCCACGCGCCGTCGCCAGGGCCTCGCCCTGCGCGCGGCCGCGGTCTCCGACGGGGACGCGGCCCCGTCCCCGGAGACCGCGGCGCTGGCGGTCGCCGATCGGGAGACGCTTATCGCCGCGCTGAACGCCCTCCCACCACCGGACCGGGAAGTGATCGGGTACCGGTTCCTCCTCGGCCTGTCGGAGAGCGAGACAGCCGACGTGCTCGGCGTGCGCCAGGGGACGGCCAAGTCCCGTCTCTCGAGGGCGATGGCTCGCCTGCGCGCGGTGTTGGAGGAGCCGGCATGAGCGAACGACTCCGTTCGATGGGCGACGACGACCTCGGTGCCGCTCTGGCCTCGCTGGACATCGAGTGGCCGTCCACCCCGGCTGCTGCACGCCGCGGTCATGGCTCGCGCCACGTCGGAGCGGCCGGCCATCGTGCGTCTCCCTTTGTCCCGTCCCAAACGGATCATGCTCATCGCGGCGGCGACCGTGCTCCTGCTCGCCGGAGCTGCGGTCGCGGCGAAGATCGTCATCGATCTCGGCGGGGTCGTCGTGGAGGTCACGCCGAGTCGTCCGGGGATCCTGCCGACGCCCTCGATCGCTCCGACCGGCGAACCGGTGTCCCTCGAGGAGGCCGCCGTCCTGCTCGAGCGCGAGGTTCCCGTGCCCACGGGCCTCGGCCGGCCCGACCGCGTCTGGGCGGACGAGGTCGTCACCGAGAAGGGAGAGGTCGCCCGGGTCACGCTCGCATGGCACGCCCGTCAGGGGCTCCCGGAGGTATCGAACACGGGCTACGGAGCCGTCCTGATGGTGTTCGAGGGCGACGCCAACCTGGCTTCGAAGGACCTGTACGAAGACACCGGCGTCCTGGAGTTCGAGAGCGTCGAGGGGGTCGACTACTACTGGACCACGGGCACCCACCTCCTCGAGCTGCTCACGGGCGAAGGTGTCGCGTACGTGCGCGTCGAGGGCAACGTGCTCCTGTGGCGAGACGGCCCCCACACGATGCGGTTGGAGACCTCCCTGCCGATGACCGAGGCCCTGCGGATCGCCGCGTCGGCGGGAACGCTCTGATCCTTTCCGGTGTAGCAGAGGCATCGGACGTCAGGAGGGATCGACATGAGGCGAGGGATGCTGCTCTGCACGATCGTGGTTCTCGCGGCCGTCGTAGGGATGCCCGGCGTGGCGTCGGCGGGCGGTGGCTGCCACGGGGACGTCACAGAGAACGACGCTACCGGCCAGGAGGACGCGACCATCCAGATGGTCGACGCATGCTTCACGGCGACGGTCACGACCGTGGATCCGGGAACGCCTGTCACCTTCGCGAACATGGACGAGTTCGTCCATAACGTCGGCGGCAACCAGTGGGGCCACTTCGATGACCTCCACGATGGAGATACCTTCAGGGTGTCTTTCGACGAAGCCGGCACGTACCCGTTCGCTTGCAGCTATCACCCGGGCATGACCGGCGCGATCGTCGTCGGCGACGGCAAGGGTGCCGGGAACGGCGCGGGCATCGCGGTCGAGCCGTTCGAGGCACCGGGTCCCGAGACCGTGACGCGTGTGGTCACGGCGAGCGGGGGCGTCTCGGCAGCCTCCGTCGCGGTCGCCGTGATCATCGGCGGGCTGCTCGGAGCCGCGATCACCGTGGGGTTGACCCGTTCGACCTCGAGGAAGGTGCCGGCTCGGATCGCGTGAACCGGCCTAGACGGGCAGGCTCAGCCCCGCCTGCTGCATCGCGAGCTCGAAGTCGTGCCGGCTCGAGACGGCCTCGAACGCCGCCTCCGTGCTGATCTTCCCCTCCTGGAGGAGCACCAACAGCGACTGGTCGAACGTCATCATCCCGTAGAAGGCGCCGTCGGCGACGACCTCTTCGATCTCGCTCGTGCGCTCCGGGTCGACGATCCGCTCGGCGATCCGTCCGTTGTTCACGAGGATCTCGAGGGTCGGGGTCCGGCCGCCGTCGACCGTGGTGACGAGGCGCTGGCAGATGATGCCGCGGAGCGTGCCGGCGAGCGCCAGCCGCACCTGCTTCTGTTGGTACGGCGGGAAGAAGTCGATCACCCGGTTGACGGTCTCCGTGGCGTCGACCGTGTGGAGCGTGGACAGGACGAGGTGTCCCGTCTCGGCCGCCTGGATCGCGGCCCGCACGGTCTCCGTATCGCGCATCTCGCCGATCAGGATGACGTCGGGATCCTGCCGGAGCGCCGCGCGCAACGCCGAGAGGAAGTCCTGCGTGTCGTTGCCGATCTCACGCTGGTTGATCGAGGCCACCGCGTCGCGGTGGAGCACCTCGATCGGGTCCTCGATCGTGACGATGTGCACCGGCTTGGTCTCGTTGATGTAGCCGATCATCGACGCGAGGGTCGTGGTCTTGCCGGATCCCGTGGGTCCGGTGACGAGGATGAGCCCTCGGTGCTCGTCGGCGAGACGCCGGACCGTGTCCGGCAACCCCATCTCCTCGAAGGTGGGTCCACCGAACCGGAGACGGCGGAGCACCATCGAGATCGAGCCTCGCTGCTTGAAGACGTTGGCGCGGAACCGGCCGACGTCTCGCAGGGAGTAGGCGAAGTCGATCTCCCCCGTCTTGTCGAACGCCTCCTTCCGGTCCGCCGGGATGATGCTCTCGGCGATCGCGGCGGTCTCCACCGGCGTGATCGGGTCGCGATGCATCCTCTCCAGCCCACCGGGCAGCCTGATCATCGGCGGCGAGCCGACCTTCACGTGCAGGTCCGAGCCCTGCCCGACCATGAGCTCCTTGAGCCAACCGTCGAACTCCGCAACGGCGGAATCACTGTTCTCCACTGCGCCACACCTCGTCTCGAGCGATGGCCGCGGACGCGTACCCATCCGCGCTCGGTTCCTCCCTCTCCCATCGGCCCGTCGGACGACCAACTTCAGCGAGATCGAAGGAGTGGCCGTGCTCAGGTGCCGGCGACCACCCGGCAGACCGAGCTGCGGTCGGCGAGGGGTTCGAACGCCTGCAGACGGAGGCGTGGGCGAGATCCCTCCAACATCCCCTCCAGCAGACCTCTGTGCACCGAGCACACGAGCTCCCTGTGCTCTTCGAGCAGGTCCCGGAACGGACAGCCGCGCAGGGCGATCTCGACGGTCCGGGACCCTCTGCGCCGGAAGCGAGGATCGAATCCCGCTTCGGCCAACGCCTCTCTGAGCCCCGCCAGGTTCGGCCCCGGACGACGCGCACCGGGCGGCGGGGCGTGCCGGGTGACCAAGTAGTCGCCCCACTCTCGAGCGAGGGTGTGGGCACCCGCCCGAGCGCGCGACCCGGTCGTGAGCGTCGCCAGGATGTCCGCGAGCAAGCGGTAGTCTCGCCCCTCCCGATCGCCCGTGGCCACAGCGGTGTAGACGGTCTGGGGGCGGCCGACGGCAGACGGGCCTCGCCGCGTCTCCGACGCGACGAGGCCCGCATCCGCGAGCCGACGCAGGTGCGGACGGATCGTGTTGGCGTGCAGGCTCAACCGGGTGGCGAGCTCGCGGACGGGGACCGGGCGGCCGGACAAACGCAGGTACCGATAGAGCCGGTAGCGCGTGTCGTCCGCGAGGGCCTTGTGGATCTCGATCGGGGCGGGTTCGTTCATCTCCGCATCTCGTACGATGGGCTTTGCACGGTTCGCACCGTGTCAACCAGAGCTTAGACCCGAACGAGGCCCACGAACGAAGCCAGGCACCCGCCACTCGATGGGAGGAGAGCCCGTGGCCACGGAGGCGCAGGTCCGGGAGGCCCTGAAGGGCGTCCGGGATCCCGAGATCGGCCGTCCCATCGACGAGATCGGGATGTTGCGGTCCGTCGAGGTGGACGGCGGCGTGGTCCGCGTCCACGTCCTGCTGACCATCGAGGGATGTCCGCTCAAGGATCGGATCACGAGCGACGTGACTGCGGCCGTCCAGCCGCTCGAGGGCGTGGACCGTGTCGATGTAGAGCTCACGCCGATGAGCTCGGACGAGCGGGAGAAGCTCGTCTCGGGCCTCCGCGGGGGGCAGGCCGCCGCGCCGGAGACCACGATCGCGTTCCCGCCGCAGACCGCGATCATCGCGATCGCGTCGGGCAAGGGCGGCGTCGGCAAGTCCAGCGTCACGGTGAACCTGGCCGCCGCACTCGCGAAGACCGGTCGCTCGGTCGGGGTGCTGGACGCCGACGTGTGGGGCTTCAGCGTCCCGCGGATGCTGGGCGCGGCCGGCAAGCCCGTGGGATTCAACGACATGATCCTGCCGCTGGAGGCCCACGGGGTGAAGGTGATCTCGATGGGTCACTTCGTGCCCGAGGAGACGCCGGTGATCTGGCGCGGCCCGATGCTGCACAAGGCGATCCAGCAGTTCCTCGGCGACGTCTGGTGGGGCGATCTCGACTTCCTTCTCTGCGACCTGCCGCCGGGCACCGGCGACGTGTCGATCTCGCTCGCCTCGTTCATCCCCGGTGCTTCGATGCTCGTGGTGACGACGCCGCAGGACGCGGCGCGCAAGGTCGCGGAGCGCGCCGGCAAGATGGCCGAGCGCACGAACCTCCGACCGCTGGGCGTCATCGAGAACATGTCGTGGTACGTGTGCCCCCACTGCGGCGAGCGCGAGACGATCTTCGGGGAGGGCGGCGGTCGCGAGGCCGCCGAGACGCTCGGGATCCCGCTGATGGCGCAGGTGCCGCTCGTGCCCGCGCTCCGCGCCGGTGGGGACGAGGGCGTGCCGATCGTGGTCTCAGATCCGGACTCCCCCGCCGCCGTCGCGTTGCGCGAGGCAGCCGAGGCCGTCGTCCGCGCGACGAAATCGAAGGTCGGGAAGCCGCTCCAGCTGATGGCTCGCTGACCCAGCATCCGCAGCCGCGACTCCGTATGCTCACGCGATGGACGTGCTCTCGTACCGTCCGGACCCCTCGGAGTTCGCGTGGACCTTCGGCGGCGTGCCGCCGGTGCGGACGGTCAGGCCGGGAGACATCCTCGAGCTGTGGACGGAGGACGCGTTCGGCGGCAAGGTCCGCGGTCCGGACGACCACGTCTCGCGCGTGATCGAGTTCCCCTTCGTGAATCCGCAGACCGGGCCGTTCTTCGTGGAGGGAGCCGAGCCGGGCGACACCCTGGCGATCCACTTCATCTCGATCGAGCCGTCCCGCGACTGGGCCGCATCCTGCACGGTGCCGCTGTTCGGGGCGCTCACGAGCACCGCTCGGACGGCGATGCTGCACGACCCGCTCCCGGAGCGAGTCTGGATCTACCACGTGGATCGGGACGCGCGCACGGTGGCATTCCACGCGACCGAAGGCGATCACACCGCCACCCTCCCCCTCGATCCGATGCACGGCACGGTGGGTGTCGCCCCGGCGGCGTTCGAGGCCCGGTCCTCGCTCGTCCCGGACGCGCACGGCGGGAACATGGACACGCCGGAGATGCGGGAGGGGGTCACGTGCTACCTCGGGGTGAACGTCGAGGGGGCGCTGTTCTCGATCGGCGACGGGCACTGCCGGCAGGGCGAGGGAGAGACCTGCGGCGTCGCGGTGGAAGCCGCGATGGACACGGCCGTCGCGGTCGATGTCGTGAAGGGCCGTCCGACGCCGTGGCCCCGACTCGAGAGCGACACCCACCTGATGTCGACGGGCTCGGCCCGTCCCCTCGAAGACGCGTTCCGCATCGCCCACGCCGACCTCGTGTCCTGGATGGGCGACGAGTTCGGGCTCGAGGCGCTCGACGCCTATCAGCTGCTGACGCAGGTCAGCGAATCGCCCGTCGCCAACGTCGTGGACCCGAACTACACGTTCCTCACGAAGGTGCGGAAGGACTACCTGCCCCGCGTGGATACCTACGACGGTGTCCACGCGCGACTGCGGGACACCGCCGTCCGCTACCGGGGCTGAGGTTCACGACGTCGAGACGGGATCGACGTCGTCGGGGATCGGGTCCCTCCGGCCGGGCGTGGTGGCGCCGGGTGGCTTCGAGGCGGCCCACACGATCAGGAACCCCGCCGCGACGATGGCCACCGTGAGTGCCGTCCACTGGGACCCGGTGAAGGGACCGAAGCGCTTGTCGATCCGGAGCGAGTCCTCGAGCAGCCGGATGCAACCGTAGGACAGCGCGAACACGAGCGTGGCGACCCCCTCCCGGCGTGGGGAGCCGATGAACCACCACAGGAACGCGAACAGGAGGCCGGCGAGGAGCATGTCGTAGAGGGCCGTCTGGTGGACCCCGATCCCGCGTGCGACGACCTCGCCCCCGTCGCGCAGGATCGCCTGCGTGCGGTCGATCGTCTGGGTGAACGTGCCCTGCAGCGCCGCGGCGCAACGACCGCCCGTGCCGGCGACCTCCGGCGTGCAGGAGAACGGCGGGGCGAGCGTGCCACCTTCGTACGTCCACGCGAGCAGCCACGACGTCGGCTTGCCCAGGTGATCGCCGATGATCAGGTCGCCGATACGACCCACCGAGATGCCGAGCGCGAGTCCCGGCACGATCGCGTCGGCGATCTGGAAGAACCGGAAGCGATACGCCTGACGCTTGATATTGACCGCGTTCGCGATCGTGGCCCCGGCGATGCCGCCGAGCAGGGAGATCCCGCCCTTCCAGATCTGGACCCACTCGAGGGGGCTCTCGAACTCGGAGACGTGGGCGATCACGTAGGCGACGCGCGCGCCGACCACGGCCCCGATCAGCGACCAGAACACGACGGAGTTCGCGGCCTCCACGGGGACACCGCGACGGACCGCGAGCTTCGTGAAGAGCCAGGCACCCACCATGAAGCCGACGGCGATGCCGAGCCCGTGCGGGGAGATCGCGATCGAGTCGCCGAAGCGGAAACGGTCGAGCACAGGCCAGCCGACGGACGCGAGGGAGGCGGGCATCGACGAAGTCTATCCAGGGCCTGTTCGGCCCCGGTGGCCTCAGGCTCCGGCGCGCGGCCACAGCCTGGCGACGGCTCGGCCGAACAGGAATCCACTCGCCACGTCGCTCGGGTAGTGGACGCCGAGGGAGACGCGGGACGCGGCGACCGACGCGTCCAGACCCGTGAGTGCCGCGCGCCCGATGGCGCCGATCCCGAGCTCGCGGGCCGCGACCCGCGTGAACGTGGTGAGCACCGCGGGATGGCTGGAGGGCCACGACGTTCCGTGGGGCTCCGCGATCATCCGGCGGGTTCCCTCCGGGTTCGAGTGGAACGGACGGGGCCGATCCACGACGCGCTTCACGCCCTGGAGGAGGAGCCAGGTGGCGCCCGCGCCCGCCAGGGCGCGGGCGCCCTCGCGGCGGCGGCCGGCGAGCGCGAGCGCGCCGGCCGCGGCGGCCACCGCGTACAGCGACCCCAACTCCGTGACCCCTCCGAAGAAGCGATCGGCGCGCTCGCCGTGCTCCGCGTTCGCCGCCGCGAACAGGTTCTGGTCGAACTCCCGCCCGTCCTCGGTGCGGAGGGCGGCATGACCGACCAGCGCGCCTCCCGCGGCGAGCAGCGCCGCCCACGCGATCCGTCCGGTCTTCATCGGCCGCCCATCATGCGACAATCGGCTCGCCAGCGACTCGAACGACCCTGGGAGGGCCCACACCCGTGCGACGCGAGCCGGACGATCAGAACGATGCGGTCCCGGAAGGAAAGCCCTCCTTCGAGTACCGCCGCGAAGGTTCGGGGGGCAAAGCGACCGCGCTCATCGCCGCCGGCGTCGTCCTGCTGATCTTCTTCCTCCAGAACCTCGACGCTGCGAACATCGACTTCCTCTTCTGGGATTGGGACGTCGCGATAGCCCTGGCGATCGGCATCGCGGCCGTGCTCGGCTTCGTCCTCGGGTGGGGCTTCGCGTGGATACGACGACGAGCCAAGAGGAACCGCACACCCTCGAGGGACTAGCGGCCCTCGATCTGCCGCTTCTGGCCGAGCGTCCCGTGCTTGATCCCCAGTTGCGCCCCGCCGACCGCGTTCAGGCCCGCGGCCACGAGCCTGCCGAGGGGTCCCCGGAACCGGTACGTGACCTCGTGGCGGAGGAGGCTCCGCTCACGCGGCAGCCTGGCGATCGAGGTCTCGATCGTCGCATCGAGGGGACCCCGGAGTCGGATCGAGGCGTGGGAAGGGGGCTCCCAGCGGAGGATCTCACCGCGGACCCTCACGCGCACCCCCATGAAGGACATCACCACCGAGTAGGTGGAATCCTCTTCGAGGCCCTCGTCGGGTACCTGCACGCTCACCACGTGCCGCTCCCAGTGCGGGATGTTGGCGGGATCGCTCACGACCTCCCAGACGCGCTCCGGCGACGCCTCGATCTCGACCGAGAACTCCGCGGTGCTCATGCGACGTCGGCGCTGCCGCTCGACCAGCCGCGCCACCACACCGCCCGCGACGGCGCCAGCCGCACCAGGGCGCCAGCGTCGGGATCGATCTCCGTCGCGAGCTCACGGGCGGTCTTGGCTCCGCTCCCGAGCTCGTCGAGGACGTAGATCGACGCCGTGCCCTGCAGCATCGCGCCCACCATGTCCCGGGCGCGCCACGACGATGCCTCGTCCGCCGTGAGCGCCGCGGGCGCGTCGGCGCCCGCGACCGCGAGCGCGAGGGTCTCGGCGGGGAGCGCGGCGTAGAGCGCGTGCTCGTCGGCCCTCCATCGCGCCGGGACCACGACCGGGCCGCGGTCTCCGGTCAAGCTCAGGGCCCCCTCCCCGTCCGCGCCGAGGAGCTGTCGCACCTCGCGCGGCAACACGGCGAGCGGGTCGTCGCCCTTGGCGGATCTGCGGAATGTGCCGTGGGACGTCGACGTCCCCGCCCAGCGGCTCTTCCCCTCCTGCACCCCGTCGGCGTCGACCAGGGCCGTCCGTGCGAGCTCGATGCCGACGAAGACCCGACCGGGCGGAGCCCAGGCGAACGGCACCTGCTTCGCGTCGATCGCGTAGCCCGCGAAGAACCGCGCGTTCTTCCGGCTGAACGCGGCCGTCGCTCGAGCGATCGACGTGGCACCCGCCACGGCGTCGCCCCACGTGTTCCGGTCGAGGGCGTCGTAGAGCTTCGCCGTGCCCGTGAACGCCACCGCCAAGTCTCCGTGGCGGACGAGCCCGGCCGCCGAGGTGTCCGCCTTCCAGGCGCGGGTCTTCACCGATCGCCGCGAGGTCGTGAACCAGAGACGGCCCCCCGAGTACGCGAACACGAGCGGCGTGCAGTGGGGACCGGCCGGCCCCGTCGTCGCCACGGCGCAGAACGAACCCTGCTCCAAGACGGTCTGCACCGCGGTCGAGAGGAAGCTCATGAGGGCACCTTGCCACGCGCCGCCCGCGGCGGCCACAGGAGCATGAGGCTCGTCCATACGAGATGGCTCGCCACGGCGGCACCGACATCGCGGACCGATCCGAGCACGGTCCAGACCGCACCGCCGACGACCGCGGCCGCCAGGATCGAGAGGTTCCGGAGGACCGCGTTGGCGGCGACGTAGCCGAACCAGGCGAGACCTACACCGACCGCGGCCGACGTGATGTCCTGCAGCTCCGAGAGCACGAGGCCTCGCCAGAAGAGCTCCTCTCCGGGGATCGCGACCGCGAGGGTCAGCACCCAGACCGCCGTCCCGGGAACCTCCTGCGACCGTCCGTAGACGTCGCTCACCGATGAGGCGAACGAGGGGATCCGCTCCAAGAGGCTCGCCACCACCACGCGGGTCGCGCCGTACAAGGCGGCACCGGAGCCGGCTCCGACGAGGAGCGAAGAGACGTCGGTCGATCCCGGGGCGCCGACGAGCACGGCGGCGATCCCGAGGATCGCGAACGTCGCCGAGGTGGCGGGCCAGAAGGGCACGCGCCGAGCGGAGATCAACCACCAGATCGCCGCCTGCGCGAGCACGCCCGCAGCGACGACCGCGGCGACCATCACCCCGCCCCGAAGGACGTGTCGAGGAATCGCGTCTTCACCGCCACCTCGGCGGTGAACGCCGTCACAACGGCGAGGTAGTAGAAGCCGGTCGCGGACTGCACGGCCGAGGCACGTTCGCCCTTCAGGACGGCGTTCACGAACCCCGCGATCAGCCCCGTCGCCGCCACCATCCCCAGGGCGATCCAGGGCGCGAGCGCGCCCACCGTGAGCAACGGGTTGATCGCCGTCGAGGTCTCCACGCCCGTGAATCCGGCGCTGATCACCGCGACGGCCGCGGCCACGACGGAGGCCAGCAGGGCCTTCGTCATCCGGTCGATCGGACGCCGGGGGAGCCTCCGATCCGTCAGGTACCAGTGGCCGAGGAGCAGGCCATCCGTCGATGCACCCAGCAGCGCCGCGCCCGCCGCGAGCTGGAACACGGCGAGGCCGAGGGACTGGCGGCCGGCGTCGCCCATCCACACGAGCACGGCGAGCCACGCGGGGACGCTCAGCCACCCGACGACGCGGGCGACCGCGGGCTGGCGGAAGAACAGCAGCGCGGTCCAGAGCACGGTCGCCGCACCTGCCACGACCGTCGTCGCCCGCACGACGTCTCCCGAGGGGAACCGTTCCACGACGGCCGCGTCGACGGACAGCCACGTGAGGATGGCGAGCACCGTCAGGATCGCACCGAGCAGCTTGAAGAACCCTGGCTTCACCTCGGTCCAGAGCGGCCCCACCCACAGGAGCGCCGTGGCTCCCGCGACCGCCTCGGCCAGGACGAGCGCCATGACGCCCGCGACCCCGGTCACGACCCGCCCGTCCGCATCGCGCGGAGTCTAGCGGCGCCCCTGCGTTCGACCGGCGCGCGGGTAGGCTCCCACGTCGATGGACGACTGGCGCACGTACGACAGCGTGGCGGAGCTCTACGGCCGCGTGCACGCACCACGATTCGCGGAGGCGGCGCAGGACCTCGTACGCGCTCTCGAGGTCGTCGAGGGCGACCGCGTGCTGGACGTGGGCACCGGGACCGGCGTCGGCGTCGAGGCCGCCACGAACGTCGCAGCCACCGCCGTCGGCGTCGACCGATCGCTCGCGATGCTCGCCGTGGGGCACCGTGCGCATCCGTCGCTCCCCTTGCTCGCCGCACAGGTGGTGGATCTTCCCTTCCGCGACCGAACGTTCGACGTCGTGATGGGCAACTTCGTCCTGGCGCACTTCGTGAAGGTGGAGACGGCGTTGTTCGACGTCCGCCGCGTGCTGCGACCGGACGGGAGGGTGGGCTTCACGGCGTGGGCCGACGGGAAGGACGCGTTCCAAGACGCATGGCTCGAGCTCGTGGAGAACGTGGTGCCGCGGGACATGCTGGCACCGGCCTATGCGGCGGCCGCCCCCGGCCACGAGCGACTCAAGCACTCCGAGGCGATCGTGGAGACCCTCCGCCAGGCGGGGTTCCGCCGCGTCCGAGCCGAGCGGAGGCGGTACCAGTGGACCTACGCGCGGGACGATCTCGTGGAAGGGCTCGGCACATGGACCGTAGGCCGCTTCGTCCGCGAGATGCTCGGCGAGGACGGCTGGGCATCGCTCATGGACCGCACTCGAGCGGTGTTCGCGGATCGTTTCCCGGATCCGCTGAACGACTTCCGAGACGTGATCGTCGCCGTCGGTGCCCTCCCGGGCTGAGCTCAGCTGAGGTCGAGGACCCGGAACTCCTCTGCGTGCTCGACGCCGATCTTCTCCCCCGCCTCGACGGCGTCCTTCCCCAGGAACTCCTCGAAGAAGCGGATCCCCTCTTCGAGCTGACTGGCGTGCTTCGCCAGGGCGTCCACCTTCGTCGCGAGGAAGCCGGTGATGTCCTCCACGTGGTTCGGTTGGTGGGACCAACCGAGCCAGATGTCGAACACGTCCTGCACCTGCAGCTCGCGCAGCTGCTCCGGGAAGAAGTGGGGGTTGCCGCTCCCGGGGTAGGAGGCATCGAGCGCGACGAAGCCCGAAACACGATGGTCCGAGTGGTTGTAGTACCGGTTCTCGAAGAACACGGTGGTCGGATCGCAGGCGACGACCGTCTCGGCCCTGACCTCGCGGATCCTTCGGACGACCCCTTCGCGAACCTCCTCCGTGTTCTCGAGCTCGCTGTCATGGATCGACCCGACCCGGACGCTCGTCAGGCCGAGGACCCGCGCGGCCTCGTCCGTCTCCCGCAGCCGCGTCGCCGCCAGCTCGGCTCGATCCAGCTCCGGGTCCTGCGAGCCTCGATCGCCGTTGGTGAGGATCAGCAGATGCACCTCGCGACCGGCGGCGGCCCATTTCGCCAGGATCCCGCCGGCGCAGATCTCCGCGTCGTCGGGATGGGCGAAGACTCCGAGGACCGGCCCCGTCCGCGGCGCCGGATCGTCTCCGCTCACGCCGCCCGATCGAGCACGAACCGGACGAGCGCGCGGACGGGAACGCCCGTCGCGCCCTTCGGGCCCAGGTCGTTGCCCTTCTCGGAGAAGGCCGGGCCGGCGATGTCGAGGTGTACCCAGGGAACATCGCCCACGAACTCCGCGAGGAACCATGCGGCCGTGATCGCCCCGCCCCATCGATCGCCGATGTTCTTGATGTCGGCGATGTTGGAGTCGATCAGCCGACGGTACTCCTCGTGGAGCGGGAGCGGCCAGATCCAGTCGCCGGTCGAGCGGCCCGCCTTCACGATCTCCTCCACGAGCGCGTCGTCGTTGCCCATCGCGCCCGTGATGTCCGTGCCGAGCGCGACCATGCACGCGCCGGTGAGCGTCGCGGTGTCGATGATGCACGCCGGCTTCTTCTCGGCGAGCAGCGCCAGGGCGTCCGCGAGGATCAGCCGCCCCTCGGCGTCGGTGTTCAGGACCTCCGAGGTGGTTCCCCCGTAGTGGCGGATCACGTCGCCGGGCTTCTGCGCCGCACCGCCCGGCATGTTCTCCGCCGACGGGATCGCCGCGACGACGTTGATCTTCGGCTTCAGCCGCGCGATCGCCTTCATCGTGGCGAGGATCGAGGCCGCGCCGCCCATGTCGATCTTCATGGTCTCCATGCCCTTCGCGTCCTTGATCGACAGACCGCCGGAATCGAAGGCGATCCCTTTGCCGGTCAGGGCGATCGGCGTGGAGGCGCCGTCTCCCGTGTACGTCAGCTCGATCAGGCGTGGCGGGTTCACGCTCCCTTGCCCCACACCGAGGATCCCTCCGAACCCCCGCTTCTTCAGCTCGGCCTCCGTCCACACCTTGCAGGGGAGCCCTTCCGCCTTCGCCATCTTCTGGGCCTCGCGGGCGAGCGCGGCGGGAGGGAGGTCGCCGGCGGGAGTGTTCACGAGGTCGCGCGCCCACGACACCGCGTCCACGAGGACCTCGGCGCGGCGAGCGGCCTGTCTGCCCGCCTTCGTATCGGCCTTGCCCGTCCCGACCAGAGTGACCTTCTTGAGCGCGGTCTGCTCGTTCTTCGACTTGTATCGGTCGAAGCGGTAGGCGCCGAGCCCGAGCCCCTCCGCGGCGGCCTGGACCAGGTCCCCGGTCTCGCCTTTCACCGCCTGCGGGAACGTCGTGGCCGCGTGCCCGAACCGGCCGACCGAGGAGGCGACCCGGCCCAGCGCTTTCCGCATCGCGGCGGCGTCGAAGTTCCCTCGCTCACCTACACCGTGGAGCAGCACGGCGCCGGCGGCGAACCGATCGCCGTTCCGCTTCGTGACCAGGAGGGACTCACCCTTCTTCCCGGTGAGCTTCGCGTCCTTGTACGCCTGCTGGAGACCGGTCTCCTTGACGCCGGGACCGAACTCCGGCCCCTGGAAGACCGGCAGGATCAGGACCCCCGCCTTCACCTCCGACGGTGCATCGGTGGAGAACGAGAACGTGGTCACAGCGCGCAGCCTCCTTCGTCCGACCTAAAGCAGGAGCGGCAGTGTAGCCATCGAACGCAACCGAGGACATCGGTACCCTGACGCCGGTGAAGACCCTCGACATCCGGGACCTGGTGGCGTTCTCCGACGACGAGCCGCGGCGACGAACGCTGCTTGAAGGAGTCCACCTCTGGTCCGAGGTGATCTGCCTCCAGGGGTCGCAGGGCATCGGGCCCGTCCGCGACGACGGCGCCGACGGGATCCTCCTGGTGCTCGCGGGCGAGGTGGCGGCGCAGGTCGGGAAGGGGCGTGCACGGATGAAACAGTGGGAGGCCGTCGACGTGCCGGCAGGCCAGGATCTGACCGTGCGCAACGCCTCCGACGACCCATCCGTGGTGCTGCTGGTGGTCGCTCCGCCGCCGGACCCATGAGACGGTCGGCCATCGTCGAGGGCCGGCGAGGCTAGGCTTCCGCGATGGCGCGTGGGGCGGCGGTGGCGGCGACCGTCGCGACCGCCCGAGGTCCGCTCCCCGCGAGCGGCGTCGCCGCCACCGCCGCGGTCTTCTCGCCCGGCGGCGTGGCGTGGGACGAGGACGGGATCGTGACGTTCGTCGGCGACGCGGACGACCTTCCGTCTGAGCCCGTGACGCTGGGCAGGGTCGACGAGGGAACGATCGTTCCGGGGTTCGTCGACTGCCACGTGCACCTGCCGTTCATCGGCTGGCGCGCGGACGAGTTCGAAGCGCGCCTCGCCGGCGTGTCGTACCGAGACCTCCACGGACGGGAGGGCGGGATCTACCGCAGTGCTCGCATGCTCGCCGAGGCCGAGGACGACGAGGTACTCGCGTTCTCGAAGGCCCTCACCCTCGAGATGGCCGCGCTCGGCACGACCGCGACCGAGCTGAAGACCGGATACGGGCTGTCGATCGAGGGTGAACTCCGCCAGCTCCGGCTCGCTCGTCGGCTCGCCGAGGCGGCGCCGCAGACGTGCCGGGTCACGCTGCTCGCGTGTCACGCGGTGCCCGAGGGCTGGTCCCGCCACGACTGGGTACGTGCAGCGTGCGAGGAGCTGCTCCCCGCCGCCGCCGCGCACGGACTCGCCGACGCCGTCGACATCTACGTCGAGGACATCGCCTTCTCGCTCGATGACCTGCAACGGGTGGGGACGGCGGCCTCGGCCGCCGGTCTGCCGCTCCGCGTGCACGCAGACCAGCTGGGTCGGAGCGGGGCGGCCGAGGCCGCCGCGGGGCTCGGGGCGCGGAGCGCCGATCACCTGAATCACGTGAGCGACGCGGGGATCGCCGCCCTGGGTGGAGGTGGAACGGCGGCGGTCCTCTTGCCCGCGTCGACGTTCACCCTCCGGGCGGCCCCGGCGCCCGTCGCTGCGCTCCGGGACGCCGGCGCCGCCCTCGCGATCGCCACCGATCTCAACCCGGGCACCTCACCGATCTCCTCGATGCCCGAGGCGATCGCGTTCGCGTGTTCGCTCTACGGGATGACCCCGCTCGAGGCCCTCACCGCGGCCACCGCGAACCCGGCATGGGTGCTCGGTCTCGATGCAGAGCTCGGCACGCTGGAGCCGGGCAAGCGCGCTGACCTGGTGCTGCTCGACGGTCCGTCGTTCGCCCACGTGCCGTACCGACCCGGCCACGATCCGGCCACGGCCACGGTGATCGGCGGCGTGCCGGTGGACCGGGTGCGCTAGGCGAGCGGTCCGGTCACGGTCTCCGCGGCCGCGGCGAGCTCGCCCGCGCGCGCGAGGTTGACCGCGGCCGCGATGTCGGGGCCGAACTCGCGGTCCGCCTCGTAGAAGGGAACCGCCGCTCGCAACGCGTGTCGCACGGCGAGCGTGGCGGGACCGGGTTCCAGCGGCGCCCGCAGGTCGAGCGCCTGCGCGGCGCCCAGCGCCTCGAGCGCCACGACCGTCTCGGCGTTCGCGACGACCTCCCTCGCGTGCCGAGCGGCCGTCATCCCCATCGAGACGTGATCCTCCTGACCGGCCGACGACGGGATCGAGTCGACCGACGCCGGGTGCGCGAGCGACTTCGACTCAGAGACGAGCGAGGCCGCCGTGTACTGGACGAGCATGAACCCGCTGTTCAGTCCGCTCTCCGGCACGAGGAAGGCCGGCAGCCCGTTCGAGAGCGCGGGATCGAGCAATCGATACAGGCGACGCTCGCTGATGCTCGCGAGCCCGACGGTCGCGAGCGCCAACGCGTCCATCGCCACCGCGACCGGCTGACCGTGGAAGTTCCCTCCCGACACGATCTCGCCGTCGTCGGACAGCACGATCGGGTTGTCGGACACGGCGTTCAGCTCGATCTCGAGCGCGCCACGCGCGAACGCGAGCACGTCACGTGTGGCCCCGTGGACCTGTGGCGCGCAACGGAGCGAGTACGCGTCCTGCACGAGGTGCTCGCTGTCGCGGTGTGACGCGAGGATCGGCGACCCTTCCAGGAGCAACCGGAGGTTCGAGGCGCTCGCGGCCTGTCCCGGATGGGGACGGAGGCGTTGCAGCCGGAAGTCGAACGGGGCATCCGTGCCGAGGGCCGCCTCGATCGTCATCGCCGCGACCACGTCGGCGGTCCGGGCGAGCGACGAGAGCCGCTCGGCCGCGAGCGCACCGATCGCGAGCATGCCCTGGGTGCCGTTCACGAGGGCGAGGCCCTCCTTGGCGTCGAGCTGCAGGGACGCGAGGTGTGCTCGTCGGAACGCGTCCGTCGCGGGCTCGACGCCGGTCTCGGTCAGAACCTGCCCTGCGCCGATCAACGGCAGTGCGAGGTTCGCCAGCGGCGCCAGGTCTCCGGAAGCGCCGAGGGATCCTTGCTCCGGAACCACCGGGATCACGTCGGCGTTCAGCATCGCCACCATCAGATCGATGAGTTCGGGGCGAACACCGGAATGACCGAGCGCCAGGACATGGGCGCGGAGGAGGAGCATCGCTCGCGCTTCGTCTCGCGGGAGCGGACGCCCGACCGCCGTCGCGTGCGAACGGACGATGCCGTGCTGCAGGTCGGATGCCTTCGCGGGATCGACCCGGACGTTGGCAAGGGCGCCGAAGCCGGTGGTGACGCCGTAGACGACGTCGCCCGACGCGACGGCGTCGTCGACGACGGACCGAGCGGTCGCGACCCGCTGACGCGCGCTGATGGGGAACGTGACATCGGCTCCCGCCGCGACCGCGACCACGTCTGCCAGCGTGAGCGCCTCTCCGATCGCGACCGTCACGGCTGCGAAGGCTACTACCGAAGGTCCGCGCCGATGGTCCGAGCGCTAGAGGGCGCGCTTGAGCGTCTCGAGCAACGACACGAGCGGGCCGGTGTCCTGCATCACGTAGAAGTGCGCCGACGGCACGCCCTGCTCGAACAGCTGCATCGTCTGCTCGTAGGCCCACCGGATCCCGACGTCCGCGACCCGATCGTCTTCCACCGCGGCGACCTCGCCCACGAGCGCCTCCGGCACGGAGACGTTGAACGTCCGCGGGATGCTCGTGACGTGCGATCGCCGCGTGAGGATCTTGAGGCCCGGGACGATCGGGATCGTGACGCCTTGATCGCGCGCGGTCTTCACGAACCGGAAGAAGACCTCGTTGTCGTAGAACAGCTGTGTCACGGCGTACTCGGCGCCGGCTCGCTGCTTCTCGACCAGGACCGCGATGTCGCGCTCGAGGTTCGGCGCCTCCGCGTGCTTCTCCGGGTAGGCAGCGACGCCGATGCAGAAGTCGGTCGGCGTGGATTCCACGAGCTCCTCGAGGTACTCGCCACGGTTCATCGCCGCTACCTGCCCGACGAGCTCGAGGGCGCCCTCGTTCGCGCTGCGACCCTCGGCCGGCAGCCGTCGCTCGCCGTCGCCCCGGATCGCCAGCACGTTCTCGATCCCGAGGTAGTTCAACTCGATCAGCGCGTCCTCGGTCTCCTCGCGCGTGAAACCATTGCAGAGCACGTGCGGGACCGGATCGATGTCGAACCGGTACTTGATCGCCGCGCACAGACCGAACGTCCCCGGCGCCTTCCGGGTCACCCGCTTCCGGAACGTGCCACCCGGCACCTCGTCCCACACGGTCTCGCCCGCGTGACTGGTGATGTCGATGAACGGCGGTTCGTACGGCAAGAGCGACGAGACCGCTTCGTAGATGCGTTCCACGTTGCGGCCTCGCCGCGGCGGGATGATCTCGACGCTCACCAGCGGCTTCGTTGCGTTCGCGAGGTGCTCGATCACCTTCACGTCGCGAGCCTACCTCCCAAGGCCGGCATCCTCGGCATCGGCCAGCACACGTCGGACGCGTCGGCGGATCAGGACGTCGAGCTCCCGCATCTGCCGACCGATCCTGCCTTCGGAGGACTCGATCTCGCGGATGCGCCGCAACACGTACCGCCGATCGATGCGATCGTAGCCGCCGGCAGCCACGGCGAGAGCGGAATGGAACTCGATACTCCCTTCGACGTTCGCGACGGGCGCCGTCGCCTGGCGGAGTCGATCGACGTAGAGATCGTCGACACCGATCACCGCCGCAGTGCTCCTCGCGATCCGGATCCGATCGATACGTGACTCGTCTCCGTCGATCCGTGTATCCGGGAACTCGACCGCGACGCTCGATCCTTCGTGGAACCAGTGGCGCCCCCGCTTCCTGAACCCAAGTGACCGGAGCGTCGCTCGCTCATCAGCCGTGACGATGCCGACCAGATCCAGGTCCGTCTCGTGGTACGGCGACCCCGATTGGTACTCCTCCGCGGTTCCGCCCACGACGACGGGTTCGACCTTCAGGACCTCGCGGAGCGCGGCCGCGACCAGGAGATGGCGACGGAGGCGATCGCGCTCTCTCCCCGCCGTGTAGAGGAGAGCTTCAGCCCGAGAAGCGTTCACGCGTCAGGCCGTCGGCGAGGAGACTGTCTCGTTCGGCCGGCGTCGGGTCCCGTTCCCACGGATCGAATCGATAGTCACCCAACGCCCTCCGCACGAGGTCCCCCCGCGCTTCCCGCGAGGATGGCACCCTGGGGTCCCCGAACGTCAGCGAGAACGGCCGTCCGATCGCTCGGGCGACCCGGTCGAGCACCTCGAGCCCGGGCAGGGTGCGACCCGTCTCGATCTTGGAGAGTGCGGCCTGGGTCGTTCCGATCCTGGCTGCCAGCGCGGCCTGGGTGAAGCCGGCCTCGCGGCGGAGGCGTTCGACGACGCGACCGATCTGCGACGGATCCATGGACGGAGGATACCAGGGGATATTGCAAACTTGCAATATCACTCAAGCCAGGGCAGGCGGACACCGCGAGCGGCCGCCACCTCGAGCGCTCGATCGTATCCGGCGTCCGCGTGGCGGATCACGCCCGTGCCGGGATCGGTGGTGAGCACGCGCTCCAAGCGGGCGGCCGCGTTCTCCGAGCCGTCGGCGACGACCACCATCCCCGCGTGGATGGACATCCCGATCCCCACCCCGCCGCCGTGGTGCACGCTCACCCAATGGGCGCCGGCCGCCGTGTTGATCAGCGCGTTCAGGATCGGCCAGTCGGCGATCGCGTCGGAGCCGTCCTTCATCCCTTCCGTTTCCCGGTAGGGCGAGGCCACCGACCCGCTGTCGAGATGGTCGCGCCCGATCACGATCGGCGCCGAGAGCTCGCCGCTCGCGACCATCTCGTTGAATCGCAGCCCGGCCTTGGCGCGCTGCCCGTATCCCAGCCAGCAGATACGGGCCGGGAGTCCCTGGAACGCGACCCGCTCCTCCGCCATGTGGAGCCATCGGAGGAGCCGCTCGTCCTCCGGGAACAGCTCCCCCACCGCGCGGTCCGTCTTGAGGATGTCCTCCGGGTCGCCCGAGAGCGCGGCCCACCGGAACGGTCCCTTGCCCTCGCAGAACATCGGGCGGACGAACGCGGGCACGAACCCCGGGTAGGCGTACGCGCGATCGAAGCCTCCCGCCTCGGCGCCCGCCCGCAGGTTGTTCCCGTAATCGAAGACCACTGACCCGGCGTCGAGGAACCCCACCATCGCGTCCACGTGGCGGGCCATCGAGGCGTGCGAACGGCGCTGGTACTCCTCGGGATCACGTTCCCGGAGCGAGGCTGCCTCCTCGAGGGTGAGACCAGCGGGCACGTAGCCCGCGAGGGGATCGTGCGCGCTCGTCTGGTCGGTCACGATCTCGGGCCGGAAGCTGCGCGCGAGCAGCCCGGGCTCCACGTCGGCACAGTTGCCGAGCAGTCCGATCGAGAGCGGTTCGCGTGCGGTGCGGGCGTCCTCGGCCCACTCCGAGGGCCTCGTCGATCGACGCCGTCTCACGATCGAGGTAGCTCGTCTTGATCCGGCGCTCGATGCGCGTCGGGTCGACCTCGATGCAGAGGGCCACGCCGCCGTTCATCGTGACCGCGAGCGGTTGGGCGCCGCCCATCCCTCCGAGACCGCCAGTGAGCGTGATCGTGCCAGCGAGCGTGCCTCCGAACCGCTGGGTGGCGCACTCCGCGAGCGTCTCGTACGTGCCCTGCAGGATCCCTTGGGTCCCGATGTAGATCCACGACCCCGCCGTCATCTGGCCGTACATTGTGAGACCGGCGTGCTCGAGCTCGCGGAACGTGTCCCAGTCCGCCCACTTCGGGACGAGCATCGCGTTGGAGATCAGGACCCGTGGCGCCATCTCGTGCGTGCGGAAGATCCCGACCGGCTTGCCCGACTGCACCAGCAGCGTCTCGTCGTCGCCCAGATCCCGGAGCGACCGGACGATCGCATCGTAGGCATCCCAGGATCGCGCCGCGCGACCGGTCCCGCCGTAGACGACGAGGTCCTCGGGGCGCTCGGCGACGTCGGGGTCGAGGTTGTTCATCAGCATCCGCAACGCGGCCTCCTGTGGCCACGAGCGGCAGCTCAGCTCGGTTCCCCTCGGCGCCCGCACCTCTCTCGTGCCTCTACCCTCCATCTGCCTCCTCTTCGGCGCCACATATCGGGCACCCATCGTGGGCACCATCCTGGCCGATACCCCCATCCAGGTAACCCCCACTCGGGCTACGGCAAAGATGCTACCCAGGTGCTTGAGCAGGCCTCTCCTCGCTTGTAGCGTCCCGCGCGATGGCCTCTGACGGAACCATCCTCCATCTTCGCGGCCAGAACGATCCGATCCGGGTGCTCCTCGCAGACGACGAGCCCGGCCTCCGGGTCGCACTCACGGAGCTCCTCAGCCATGAGGAACGGGTCGAGCTGGTCGGCACGGCGGCGGATGCCGAGGAGGCGATCCGGATCGCCGAGTCGAACCTGCCCGATGTCGCCCTCGTCGACGTCCGGATGCCGGAGGGCGGTGGGCCGCACGCGGCTCGCGGCATCACGCGGGTGTCGCCCGGGACCCGGGTGATCGCCCTCTCCGCGTACGAGGACCGCACCAACGTGCTCGAGATGCTGCGCGCCGGTGCCGTCGGCTACCTCGTCAAGGGCACGGCCGCCGACGAGCTCGTCCAGGGGATCGAGAAGGTCGCCCAGGGAGGCACGAGCCTATCGGCCGAAGTGATGAGCGGGGTCGTGGCCGAACTCGCCATGCAGCTCCGTCGGGAAGAGATCGAGCGCGACGCCGACCTGGCGCTCCGGGGAGACATCGAACGGTTCGTGTCCGGACATGGCGTCTGGATGGTGTACCACCCGATCATGGACCTCGAGACCCGCGAGGAGATCGGGGTGGAGGCGCTCGCGCGGTTCGGCTCCATCCCCGTGAAGCCGCCAGACCGTTGGTTCGCCGAGGCGACCGCCCTCGAGCTCGGTCTCCAGCTGGAGCTCCGCGCGATGAGGGAGGCGCTCGAAGGACTCCCCAGGATCCCGGACGACGCGTTCCTGTCCATCAACTGCTCCCATCGCACCGCTGCCTCCACCGAGCTCGCCGAACAGCTGGACGGCATGGAGAAACGGATCGTTCTCGAGATCACGGAGCACGAAGCGATCGACGACTACGGGGTTCTCGCCGAGGCGCTCGAGCCGCTGCGGGCGCGCGGGCTCCGGGTGGCCGTCGACGACGTCGGGGCCGGCTACGCGAGCTTGCGGCACGCACTGCAGCTCGCCCCCGACATGGTGAAGATGGACATCTCGCTCACACATGACATCGACCGGGACGCGGGGCGTCGAGCGCTCGCCGCCGCGCTGATCTCGTTCGCGGCCGACACCGACATGACGATCGTGGCCGAAGGGATCGAGACCGCGGGTGAGCTGCACGCGCTCAGGCAGCTCGGCGTCCGCTACGGCCAGGGCTTCTACCTCGCCCGGCCCGCGCCGTTGGAGTGAACGCCCTAGCTCGCGCCCATCCGAACCAACCCCCGAAGCACACGGAGATCCCGGAGGAACACGCGGCGCATCACGGGGCGGGCGAGGCGCAGCCCAACCCGGCCGATCGGCCCGAGCCGCGGTGGAGGGAACAGCGTCTCCTTCCAGCGCATGCGGGTTCCCTCGGAGACGGGTTGGAGCTGGATCTCGCCGCTCCCCTTGACCCACCCGAGGTGATCGATCACCAGGATCCTCGGGGGCTCCCACATGCTCACGCGCACCGTGTCCCTGGTCTTGATGCCGGCGATCCGCACCGTGGCCTTCGCCTCGACGCCGACGCCTTCTCGCTGGTCACCGATCAGCTCGAAGTCGGAGGCCTCGAGCATCCAGTCACCCTGATGCTCCCAGTCCGTGATCAAGGTCCAGACGACCTCGGGCGGTCCCGGCATCGTGTCGGAGACCTCGATCACGATCGGGCGCCGACGCTTCGCGGCTCGCTTCTCGGCGTTCAGCGGCTCAGCTCGAGCGGCGATCGATCGACCACGAGGAGGCGCCCGTCTCCTTCGTGTATTGCTTCATCTCCATCGCGACGGTGATCGCTTCGGCGTAGTGCCTGAACATCCGCTTCTCCGTGGAGGCGATCCCGATCGACAGGGTGAGCAGCGGGAACCGCTGGAGGTCGCCCCGCCGGTTCGTGACCTCGATGTAGCCGTTCGTCCGATCGTCGAGGTCGTAGAGCGTCGGCGCCAGCTCGTCGAACGACTGCACGATCTGTTGCGCCACCGCGGTGGCCTGCTCCGGCGAAACCACGACCACGAAGTCGTCACCGCCGGCGTGGCCGACGAACGTCTCCGTGCCGACGATCTGCCTCGCCGCCTCGCCGATCACTCGCCCGGTCTCCCGGATCGCTTCATCTCCGCGCAGGAACCCGTACCGGTCGTTGTAGGCCTTGAACCGGTCGAGGTCCACGTAGAGGACCGAGAACGGCTCCTCCCTGGACACGAGGCCTTCGATCTCGTCCTCGATCGCGACGTTGCCGGCCAGGCCGGTCATCGGCGAGAGGGATCGCTTGTCGCTCGCGCGGTTCAGGACACCACGGATCCTCGCCAGGAGTTCGGGCGTGTCGAAGGGCTTCACGATGTAGTCGTCCGCTCCGATCGCGAAACCCTCGAGCTTGTCGGCCGAGAGCCCACGAGCGGTCAGCATGATCACGGAGACGGTGGCCGTCCGAGGGTCCTGCCGCAGCTGGCGGGTCAGCTCGAAGCCGTCCATGTTGGGCATCATCACGTCGGCCAGAACGAGCTGGGGAGGACGCTCCTGCGCAGCCGAGAGAGCCTGCTCGCCGTCGCTCGCGACGCGAACGTCGTAGCCCGCGGCCTTCAGCTCGATCTCGAGGAGACGTGCGATGAACGGGTCGTCGTCGACGACCAGGAGGCTCTCGCCTCCACCATTCGGATCGGCGACCGCTTCGGGAATCGTCTCAGGCTCCGTCGGAGCCCCTGTCTCCTGCGGCGTCTCGTCGTCCGTCACGTGCTCTCCCGTCGTCCCGGTCTGCATCATCTCCTGGACATCGGCACTCTACCGCCAGAGGTGGAGCCGCCCGGGTAACCGGATGTGAGACGTTCCCGCCCACGCGTGGCACGATGGGGCGGGCCTCCGCGGGCCAGAAAACGCAACCGGAAGGGGGACGCCATGCCGGTGCTCGACTCGTTCCTCGACGCCATGGGCAACACACCCTTGGTTCGCCTGCGCTCCGTGGCCCGAGGCGTGAAGCCCACGATCCTCGCCAAGCTGGAGATGCTGAACCCGGGCAGCTCCGTGAAGGACCGGATCGGGCTGAGGATGATCGAGGCGGCCGAGCGCGAGGGGCTCCTCAAGCCGGGCGGGACGATCGTCGAGCCGACGTCCGGCAACACGGGGCACGGGCTCGCGATCGCCGCGGCGGTCCGCGGCTACCGGTGCATCTTCGTGATGCCGGACAAGATGAGTCAGGAGAAGATCTCGCTGCTCCGGGCGTACGGGGCGGAGGTCGTGATCTGCCCGACGGCCGTCGCGCCTGAGTCTCCGGAGAGCTACTACCGCGTCGCCGACCGGCTCGCGGCGGAGATCCCCGGGGCGTTCCAGCCGAACCAGTACCACAACCCGGTGAACCCCCAGACCCACTACGACACGACCGGTCCCGAGATCTGGGAGCAGACGGAAGGACGGCTCACGGCCTTCGTCTGCGGCGTGGGGACCGGCGGCACGATCTCCGGCGCCGGGCGCTACTTGAAGGAGCAGGACCCCGACGTGCTCGTGGTCGGGGCGGATCCGGAAGGATCGATCTACTCGGGTGACACCCCGCGCCCCTATCTGGTCGAGGGGATCGGCGAGGACTTCATGCCCTCCACGTTCGATCCGTCCGTCGTCGATCGCTACGTCCGGGTCTCCGATCGCGACTCGTTCCTCACGGCACGCGCGATCACCCGCCAGGAGGGCATCCTCGTGGGCGGGTCCAGCGGCACCGCGGTGTTCGCCGCGTTGGCGATCGGTCGCGAGCTCGACGATCCGGAGGCGACGATCGTCGTGCTGCTCCCAGACTCCGGCCGCCAGTACATGTCGAAGCTCTACTCCGAGACCTGGATGCTCCAACACGGGATGCTGGAACGTCCCGACGTGGTGCGCGTCGAGGAGGTCCTCTCGGCGAAGTCCCGAGAGATCCCGCCGCTGGTCACCGTGAGCGCGCACGACAAGGTGCGTCAGGCGGTGGAGATCCTGAAGGAACATGGGATCTCCCAAGCGCCGGTCGTCCGGGAGGAGTCGATCGACGTCTCGCAGTTCATGGGGTCGATCCGGGACCGCGAGCTGCTGGAGCGGGTGTTCCGCGATCCCGACGCCCTGCAGTCGGATGTGGCCGAGGTGATGGCGGCGCCGATCCCGATGGTGGAGTGGGATGCGCCCGTCGAGGTCGCGTTCGGCGAGCTCGAGCGCTCGCCAGCCGTCGTCGTGACGAAAGCCGGGCAAGCCCTCGGCGTCCTGACCCGGAGCGACCTCCTCGAGTTCCTCGCTCGTCAGCGCCGGGCGTAGTCTGCGCCCGTGCTCGCGCTGGGGATCGACGTCGGCGTCGGCAAGGGCCTCGATCTCGTCGCGGTCGACGAGCAGCGCATACCGGTGCACGTGCTGTCGAAGGTCAGCCTCGAGCAGGTCGCCGACTCGATCCGGGAGCTCGAACCGGATGTGATCGCGATCGACGCGCCACCCGCGTGGGCGAGGGAGGGACGGTCGCGACTGACCGAGCGGATCCTCGCGGAGCGCAATATCCGCACGTTCGCCACGCCCACACGCACGCGCGGCAAGGGGAACCCGTTCTACGATTGGATGGAGGTCGGCTTCCGGGTGTTCCGTGCTGCGGCGCGTGTCGGATTCCCGCGGTACACGGCGGGCGATCCTCGGGGGACGGCGATCGAGGTGTTCCCGCACGCGAGCGCCACGGTCTTGGGAGGGTTCCTCCGCCCCAAGACCATCGGCAAGAAGGCCTGGCGGGAAGGCGTCCTCGTGGCGCAAGGCGTCCGGACGGATCGGCTCACGTCGATGGACCTCATCGACGCCGGGCTCTGCGCGCTGAGCGGCCTCCTGGCCCTGCAGGGCAAGCGCTTCGCGCCCGGAGACCCCAAGGAAGGCGTGATCGTCCTCCCTGTGGTCACGTTGCCGGCTCGGCCCTTCGCGCCGTTCCGCCCGGACACGACGACTGCCCCGGTGCCCGAGACGTCCACGCTGTTCCGCTACTGCGGCTGCGGCGCCCCGGGATGCCACGAGCTCACGCGGGGCGAGTTCGCGCCGGGTCACGACGCCAAGCGCAAGTCCATGCTGTGGCGTCTCGCCCGAGACGGGCGAGACGCCGTCGACGAGCTGAGGAGACGAGGATGGAAGATGCCCCCAGAGATCGGGTGAAAGGCGATCGAGTGAACGAAGGGCGGATGAGGTTCGAAACCGCGGCGATCCACGTCGGCCAGGACCCCGATGAGCAGTACGGCGCGGTCAACGTCCCGATCTACCAGACGTCCACGTACGCACAGCCGTCCGTCGGCAAGCCCAAGGTGTTCGACTACGCGCGTGGGGGCAACCCCACGCGAGAGGCGTTCCAGACCGCGCTCGCCGCCCTGGAGGGCGGCGCGCGCGCCTTCGCGTTCGGGAGCGGTATGGCGGCGGAGACCACGCTGCTGCTCTCGTTGCGTCCCGGCGACCACGTGGTGCTGCCGGACGACGTCTACGGTGGCACCTACCGGCTGCTGTCGCGGGTCCTCGAACCCTGGGGGCTGTCGTACTCCGTCGTCGACCTCACCGACCTCGAGGACCTGCGCGACACCCTCCGCGAGGAAACCCGCGTCGTCTGGCTCGAGACGCCCTCGAACCCGATGCTCAGGATCGTCGACGTGGCGGCGGTCGCCCAGGCCGCGCACGAGGCCGGCGCACGGGTCGTCGTCGACAACACGTTCGCGACCCCCGCGCTGCAGCGGCCGCTCGAGCTCGGCGCCGACGCCGTCGTCCACAGCGTGACGAAGTTCATCGGTGGTCATTCCGATCTGATCGGAGGCGCCGTCGTCACGAGCGACGCCGAGTGGATCGAACGGCTCGGGTTCCTGGCGAACGCGGTCGGCGCGGTCCCGGGGCCGATGGACTGCTACCTGGGCCTCCGGGGGTTGAAGACGCTCTCGATCCGGATGGCGAAGCACTCGGAGAACGCCGCGGCGATCGCTTCGTGGCTCTCCGACGATCCGAGGGTTCAGCGCGTGTACTTCCCGGGGCTCCCCGACGATCCCGGTCACGAGACCGCGAGCCGGCAGATGTCGGCGTTCGGGGGGATCGTGTCCTTCGACGCGGCGTCCGCCGAGGAGGCGATCGCGATCGCCGAGCGGACGGAGCTGTTCTTCCTCGCCGAGTCGCTCGGCGGTGTGGAGTCGCTGATCGAGGTCCCCGGCCCGATGACGCACGCGAGCGTCGCGGGATCGCCCTGCGAGGTACCGGCGCAGCTGGTTCGCCTGTCCGTTGGGTTGGAGCACGTCGACGACCTGATCGCCGATCTCGACCGCGCGCTCGGATGACGAGCGACGCGCGCTAGGAACGGAGGACGATCTCGTCCCCGTCCGGCACCGCGAGCGCGAGGGCGCGGACGCGCCGGTCACCGCCGTCGTCCACCACGCGGATCGGCGCGTCCGCGCCCCCCAACCACTCGCGCAACCGCTCCGCGTCCCCACCGACCTCGGCCCAGGCGATCCGCTCCACCGCGATGCCATGCTCGGCGGGTGTGGCGCCTGGATGGAGCGCCGCGGGCACGTCCCAGGAGATGAAGAACGGGAGCCAAAGGTCGGGGCCTCGCTCCTCGATCCCTGCGCCGCGCCACCGCACCTCGGTGCCGTCGGGGCGGGTCCGTGAGCCCGGCTGCACCGTGAGCCCCAGCCTCCCGGCGGTCGCCTCGATGTCGTCGTCGGCGAGACAGATCGAGAACCACCGGTCGCCCTCGGCGGAGAGCTCGAGAAGCGTCCGACCGAGGACCGTGCCCGTGCCCACGTCCTCGTCGACGACGCCGAGGAGCTCCAGGTAGTCGCCGCCGAGCGGGGCGATCATGTTCGCCGTCCCCCACTGCGGATGCCGCCCACCCGGCGCGAACCCGAGTCCGTGCTCCTCCCGAAGGCGCCTCGCCGACGCATCGAGGTCGCGGACAGCCAGCACGGCGTGATCGATACGGAAGATCGATGCCGCGTCCACGCGACTGACTAGGCGACCTGTCGCTTCAGGTAGGCGACCATCGATACGCCCCCCGCCGGCGTCTGCTGCTGCAGGATCGTCACGAGCTCCCAGCCATCCTCCCCGAAGCTGTTGAGGATCTCGCCCGGGTTGTGCTCGAGCAACGGCGCCACGAAGTACTCCCACGTCATCGGTCGGTTCCTCCCTGTCCGTCTTCCCCCTCGGCCGCCATCAGCCGCTGACGCACCTTCTTGATGCAGACCCCCATGACCACGTCGAGACCGCCCTCCTGGGCGATCCGCGCCGCTTCCTCGCTCACGATGCCCTCCTGCAACCAGAGGAGACGAGCCCCGACCTTCACGGCGTCCCGCGCCACGTCCGGCGTGTGCTCCGGTCGGCGGAACACATCGACGACGTCGACCCGAACGTCGTCGGGGATGTCGAGGAGTGACGGGTACGCGCGCTCCCCGAGCACCTCCGTCTCGTTCGGGTTGATCGGGACGATCCGGTACCCGTGGTCCTGGAGGTAGGAGGCCACCTCGTGCGAGGGACGCCACTCCTTCGAGGAGATCCCCACGACGGCGATCACGCGCGCTTCGCCCAGGAGAGACCTGAGCTCGTTCCGTCGGGCGATCAGTTCAGCGTCCACGGCGCCTCCGCTCGCAAGATCTCGAGGAAGGAATGCACCATCAGCCCGGTCGCGCCCCAGACCGTGTGCCCTTCGAGGGGATACGACCACCCGTGCCACATGCTCCCGTCCGCGCGTGGGAGCTCCGTCGGCTCCTCGTGCGTGGCCAATCGCGCGAGCGGCACACGCAGGACCTCCTTGATCTCCGCCTCGGCCGGGAGCAGGTCCGGCGGCAGGTGCAACAGCCCGACGAAGGGGATCACGAGGATCGCCGACACGTACGTGTGCACCGGAGGGAGGGCGCCGACCAATCGCGGCAGCGTGGGGTCGAGTCCGATCTCCTCGAACGCCTCCCGTCGAGCGGCATCGACGGGCGATTCTCCCTCGTCCACGAGCCCGCCGGGGAACGAGACCTCACCCGCGTGGCGCGACAGCGTGTCCGAACGCACGGTGAAGATCAGCGATGGCTCGGGTGTCTCGACGAGTGGGGCGAGGACGGCGGCGAGACGGTCCCCGGACGCGGGTGCGTGCGTCGGCGTCTGCTCCAGCGCGGAGCGCAGGGTCTCCTGCAGTGAGGGCGCGTGTACCATCCGCAGCCATGGTAGGCGAGGACGTCGAGGGACCCTCGTCCTCCGTGGCCACCGCGGCGGCGGCCGCCGTCGATCCCGATGAGGTCCTCAGGCACGCCCGCGCCCTGATCGCGGCGCCATCGGAGAACCCCGGCGGGACCGAGGACCTGGCTGCCGAGGTCGCCACCGAGATCCTCACCATCCTCGGAGCGGAGCCCCGGCTCGTGCGCTCTGAGGAGGGCCGCCCCAGCGTCGTCGCCCGCTTCGGCTCGGGTGCTCGACCCCGTCTGGCGTGGAACGGCCACCTCGACACCGTCCCCACGGGGGACCCGTCGAGCTGGTCGAGTGGCCCCTTCGACGGCGAGGTCGTCGACGGGAGGCTCGTGGGGCGCGGCGCCTGCGACATGAAGGGGCCGATCGCGTCGGCGATCGGCGCGGTCGCGGCGATCCGCCGCGCCGGGATCAGGCTGGCGGGGACCCTGGAACTCCACCTGGTCGCCGACGAGGAATATGCCGGGGTCCACGGCACCCGGGTCCTCCGAGATGAAGGCCTGCTCGACCAGGACGCCGCGATCGTCGGAGAGCCCACCGAGATGGAGATCGCGCTGGCCGAGCGGGGCGGCGCCTGGGTCACGGCCGTGGCGCACGGGAAGGCCGCCCACGGCTCCCAGCCGCAGCGCGGCGTGAACGCGATCCTCGCGATGTCGCGGTTCCTGCTCCGCCTCCCGGAGGTGCTCCCGGATCTGATCCATCCACTCGTCGGTGCCCCAACGGTCAACGTCGCGATGGTCGCCGGCGGAAGCGCTCCCAACGTCGTCCCCGATCGCTGCGAGGTGGAGATCGATCGTCGGATCGTGCCCGGTGAGAACGACCGCGATTCGGTCCTCGCCCCCTTCCACCGGCTGGTGGACGACCTCGTCGCGGAGCAGCAGGACACGAGCATCGAGATCACCCTGCGGGAGTGGACGGAGGCGGCCGAGACCACGGGGGACTCCGCGATCGCGGCGATCGTCCGCGACGCGATCGCCGCCGACACCGGCGCACCGCCGCCATTCGTCGGCTTCACCGGGATCACCGATGCCCGCTTCTACATCAACGATGCGAAGATCCCCACCGTGATCGCGGGACCGGGGTCGCTGTCCGTCGCGCACATGGCAGACGAGTCGATCGGCGTCGAGGAGATGGTCACCGCGGCGCGCTCGTACGCGCGGATGTTCGTCGGATATCTCGGGACCGTCTAGACCGCGTGGACTCCGTCGACGTCTTCGTGATCGGGGGTGGCGGCACCGGGTCCGAGGTCGCCTTCTCGCTCGCTCGCTCCTCAGGACTGTCCGTCGCACTCGCGGAGCGAGACAAGCTCGGCGGGGAGTGCAACCACTACGGCTGCGTCCCCACGAAGGTGATGCTCCGCTCCGCGAAGATCGCGAAGCTCGCGCGCGACGGGGAGCGTTTCGGTCTCCGGATCCCCGACGTCTCCGTCGACTTCCCCGCGGTGCGGCAACGGATCCGCGACGTGATCGCGGCGCAGTCGGGGGAAGGCGCCGCGCCGTTCGAGCGGCTGGGCGTGCGCGTGTTCCTCCAGGAGGCACGGCTGGTGGGCGAGCATCGCGTGGAGCTGGCGGACGGGTCCGTGATCGAAGCGGGCAAGGTGGTGCTCGCCACGGGGACCGACGCGGCCGTCCCACCGATCGCCGGGATCGAGGATGGGCCGTTCTGGACGAACCGCGAGGCGATCTGGGAGCCCGCGACGCCGCCCCGGTCGCTCGCCGTGATCGGGACGGGCGCGGTGGGGATCGAGTTCGCGCAGATCTACGCGCGGTTCGGCGCCCACGTCACCGCCCTGGAGGCCCTCCCCCACGTCCTGCCACAGGAGGACGAGGAGGCAGCCGCGTCGATCCTTCCCGCCCTCGAGGCCGACGGCATCTCGATGCGGTCCGGTGTCCGGATCGAAGGCGCGAGGCACGACGGCACCGCCTGGACGCTCGCGATCGAGGGTGGCGCCCCCGTGATCGCCGACGAGCTGCTCGTGGCGACGGGTCGACGCCCGGTGTTCGAGCCGCACGACCTCGCGGCTGCCGGCATCGAGCTCGACGACGGAGGGAACCCCGTCCTGTCGGAGACGCTCCGCACGCGAAACCCCGACGTGTGGGTAGCCGGGGACGCCACCGGCGACCTGCTCTTCACCCATGTCGGCTCCTACGAGGCCGAGCTCGTGGTGAAGGACGTCCTGGGACACCCCGAGGAGCGCGACTACCGGGTGGTCCCACGGGTGACGTTCTGCGACCCGGAGGTGGCGAGCGTCGGCCTCACCGAGCAGCAAGCTCGCGACGACGGCCGAGACGTGATCACCTCGGTGATGCGGTTCGCCGACAACGAGCGCGCGCACATCGACGGGAGCACACACGGACTGGTGAAGGTGGTCGCCGACCGAGGGACGGGCGAGCTCCTCGGTGGCCACATCGTCGGCGAGGAAGCGGGCGCGCTGATCCACGAGATCGTGGTCCTGATGGCCGCGCGGACGCCCGCGACGGCCGTCCACCATGCGATCCACGCCTATCCCACCCTGTCCGAGTCCGTGAAGGGCGCCTTGCTCGGCATCCACGAGCAGGTCGGGTAGCCTTGAGGTGATGGATGCGCCCGTCACCGAGGTCATCTCGGTCACCGACAAGGCCGCGCGGAGGATCGCCGCGCTCGCCCTCAAGGAGGGCCATGCGCTGCCCGTCCTCCGCGTCCGCGTGACCGCCGGAGGCTGCTCCGGCTTCACCTACGACCTGTCGTTCGCCGACGGACCGACCGAGGACGACGCCGTGATCGAGGCCGCGGACGGCGTGCGCGTCCTCGTCGATCCGAAGAGCGCGCCGATCGTGCGCGGCTCCACCCTGGAGTTCAACGACTCGCTCCTGGGAGGCGGGCTGAAGATGCTCAATCCGCAGGCCACCCACGAATGCGCCTGCGGCGACTCCTTCTCGATCTGACTCGCTCCGAGATTGCCCGGGGGCCCTCCGTCAGCCGACCGTGAGCGTCCCCACCATCTGCGGGTGGAAGCGGCAGTGGAACCCGCCGCTCGTGACGCCGGTGAGCGTGATCTCCACGGTCTCGCCCGAAGGGATCGTCTCGTCGATCGCCTCGTCGTCAGTCGTGAACGTGTGCGAGGTCTCCCCGATGTTGGTCACGCTGATCGTCTGTCCCTCGGTCACGGAGAGCTCGGTGGGTGAGAAGCCGAAGTCCACCGTCGTGAGATCCGCGCCTCCGCCACCGTCGCCCGCATCCGAGGGACTCTCCGTCGAGGTCCCACCGTTCTGGTCGGGTGGTGGCGGTTCCTCCTCCCCGCCGCAGGCCGCTGCGAGCAGCGTGAGCGCGAACACCGCGCCCACCAGGCGCATCCACCGTGGGTGCATCGTCCCTCCCTCTCCGACGTGATGCCCGGTCTCCCGGGCCTGCACGGTACTACGGGTGAGCGGGCGAACCGGTTTCGCCTCCGCGACGACGGTGCCCACTAGACTGCGTTCGTGGCCGTCGAGAAGACCCAGTGGCGGGACCTCTACAACGAGGTGGTGCTCACGGGACTCTGCACCGGCTGCACCTCGTGCATCGTCGCGTGCCCGTTCCACGTGCTCGGGTACGAGAACGACGTCCCTGTCCAGCTCCAGGAGGAGGGGCCGGACGGGTGCAGCCACGGCGACAAGGGCTGCGACATCTGCACCCGTGCCTGCCCGCAGGTTCCGCGAGTGGGAGTCGGAGATCGACGAGCTGTTCTTCGGCCAGACCCGCAAGCCCGAGGAGATCATCGGGCAGTACCGGGACATCTACCTGGCCAGGGCGACCGAGCCAGGAATGCGCTGATGCACGGACAGGACGGCGGCGCCGTCTCCGCGCTGTTGCTCTGGGGCCTGCGAACGGCGAGATCGACGGGGCCCTGACCTCGAAGCTCTCGGACGAGCGACCGTGGGACGCCGAGCCGACCGTGGTCACGGATGCCGAAGGCGTCCTCGCGACCGCGGGCTCCCGCTACACGTACTCCGCGAACCCGCTCGCGCTCCTGAAGGCCGCCGAGATGGGGCTGTCGAAGGTCGCCCTCGTCGGGATGGGCTGCCAGTCGAGCGTGACCGGGGCGCTGGAAGCCCGGCGGGTGAACAAGTGGCGGAGGAAGATCGCGTGGACCTTCGGACTCCTCTGCTCGAAGTCGTTCACGTACGACGGCCTGATGGTCGAGATCGCGCAGAAGGAGCTCGGCCTGGATCTCGATCATCTCGTTCGCGTGAACGTCAAGGGGAAGCTGCTGTTCTACACCGACACCGGGCGACGAGGTCATCTACTCGCTGAAGGAGGCCCAGCAGTACACCAGACCGGGCTGCCTGCACTGCCCCGACTTCGCGGCCGAGCACGCCGACATCTCCTTCGGAGGCCTCGGACAGTCGGAGGGATGGACCCTCTCGATCGTGCGAACCGAGCGTGGCCAGGACATCTGGGACCGGGCGACGGCCGACGGCGTCATCGAGCACCGCCCCGGCGCCGAGGACCCGAAGGCGGTCGAGCTGATGTTCAAGCTGGCGGCCAAGTCCCGCGCGCGCTGGCCCGCTCCGGGAGAGGTCGCCGCCGCGGGCTCGACGCCGGGCGTCCTCCCGTCGTCCGAGACCAGGCCCGTCCTTCCTGACCAGGCCTGGGCCCCCCGGACGGCCGACATCCAGGCCCCAAGCAGGGGACTCCATGCCACCCGCGGAGCGCCCGATAATCCCACCAGGCCCTGAACGGGTCGCACTCTGCCGCTCCTCCGGAGGATCGCGTGGCTCGATCGATCCGACATGAAGAACCGTTGCTCGCGGGCGACGGCATGCTCACCGCCGTCGCCTACTCGGCCGAACGGCTGCTCCTGTCTCCGGACTGGCGGGATGCGATCGACGACGTACTGATGCACCTGGGCGTGGCCGCCGGCGTCAGCCGGGCCTACCTGATCCAGGTCGACCCGCCGGACACCGGGTATCGGGCCACTCAGCTCGCCGAGTGGTGCGCGCCGGGTGTGTCGTCGCAGTTCGAGAACCCCACCCTCCGGGGCGCCTCGCTCGCCGACGCAGGGTTCTCCCGATGGATCGATCTGATGTCGTCGCGTGCGACCGTGCACGGGATCGTCGATACGTTCCCCGAGGAGGAACGGGTCGAGCTCACGAAGCAGGAGATCCGCTCGATCGCCGCGTTCCCCGTGTTCGTGGACGGGGAATGGTGGTCCTTCATCGGTTTCGACGATTGCGTCGACGAGCGAGAGTGGACGGCGTTCGAGCTCGACTCGCTCCGAGCGGCGGCCGGCATGCTCGGAGCGGCGGAGCAGGCCGGCCGGGCCGAGACCCGTCGGCGCGATGCGGAGATCCGGTACCAGCAGGTCGTGGAGCAGAACCCCGCCGTCACCTACACGGAGTCCCACCATCCCGAAGGGGGCCGGCTCACGTTCATCAGCCCCCAGCTCCACGAGCTCCTCGGCTCCTCCCCGGACCTTCCGCTCGGCGATCGTGACTGGTGGTGGGCACACGTCCATCCCGAGGACAGGGACGAGCGTGCAGCTCGCCAACCGGCTCTCGTTCTCGCGTGGTACGGACTTCGATCAGACCTACCGGATGCGGACGGCGGACGACTCCTGGGCGTGGGTGCGGGACAAGGTCCGACCGGTTCGGGACGAGGACGGGCAGATCCTGTACTGGCAGGGCTTCATCGTCGGCGTCACCGACCGCGTGGAGACCGAGGAACGACTCCGGGAGGCCGAGGCTCGGTTCCGGGCGATGGTCGAACGCATCCCCGCGGTCACGTACACCGACCATGTCGGCAGTGACGGGAACACGGTGATGGGCTTCGTGAGCCCGCAGATCGAGGAGATCCTGGGCTACCCGCCTCAACGGTTCCTGGATCGAGCCGACCTCTGGTTCGAGATCATGCATCCCGACGATCTGGCGCGCCTGCGAGCGATCGATGCGTTCAACAACACGGACCTCGAGCCCTTCGAGCACGAATACCGGATGCGCCACGCTGACGGCCACTGGGTGTGGGTGCACGACCGGTCGACCGCGGTTCTCGACGAGGACGGCACGCTCGACTACTTCCTCGGCTTCCTGACCGATGTGAGCTCCCGCCACGACGCGGAGGCACGTCTCCGGGAAGCGGAGCTCACGTTCCGCACGATGGTCGAGCAGAACCCGGCCGCCTTCTACATCAACGGGATCGATCCCGACGATCCCGACGAAGTCGCTGACCCGATACATCGGCCCTCGTGCCGAACAGCTGACGGGCATCCCCGTCGAGCAGATGATCGCCGATCCCGAGCTGTGGAGGACGATGATCCATCCGGATGACCGCGAGATGGTGTTCGAAGCAGACGCATCGAGCAACACGGACGGCTCCGACAGGTTCGCCCTCGAGTACCGGATGGTCCGCAAGGACGGCAGCACCGTGTGGGTTCTCGACGAGGCGACGCTCATCCGGCCCGAGAACGGAGCGCCCTACTGGCAAGGGTTCCAGCTCGATATCACGGGACGCAAGGAAGCCGAGCAGCGCCTGCAGGACGCCCACGAACACCTTCGCGTCATGGTCGACTCCGCATTGGACGCCGTCGTCAGCATGGACGTGAACGGCGTGATCACGGCGTGGAACCCGCAAGCGGAGACCACGTTCGGATGGAGCGCCGAGGAAGTGGTCGGCCGGTCGCTCGTCGAGACGATCGTGCCGCACGCGCATCGGGCGGCCCACAGCGAGGGGCTCCGGCGATGGCGTGAGACGGGTGAGGGCCCCGTCCTGAACGCTCGCATCGAGATCCAGGCCCTCCATCGGGACGGCCGGCTGATCCCGGTGGAACTGGCGATCGTCCCGGTCGCGGTCGGGGAGGAGACGAGCTTCTCGGGATTCATCCGCGACATCAGCGACCGGAAGCGCGCACAGGAGGATCTGGAGCGGGCGCTCGAGGTCGAGCGGGAGGCAGCGGTCCGACTCCGCGCCCTGGACGAGATGAAGGACACGTTCCTGCAGGCCGTCTCGCACGACCTTCGGACGCCGCTCGCTGCGATCCTCGGCCTTGCCATCACCCTCGAACGCGGCGATGTCGGCTTGCTGCCGGAGGAGACCAGGGAGCTCGCCGGTCGCATCGAGCACAACGCCCGCCGACTCGAACGCCTCGTGACGAACCTCCTCGATCTCGACCGGCTCGCACGCGGTGTCCTGACTCCGGCGTTCGAAGCGACCGACGTCGGCGACCTCGTTCGCCGCATGGTGTCGGAGTCGGATCCGTCGCTCCGCGAGCAGGTGACGGTTTCGGCGGAGTCGGTGATCGTGCCGGTCGACCCGCCGAAGGTGGAGCGGATCGTCGAGAACCTGCTCGTGAACGCAGTCCGACACACTCCGGCAGGGACCTCCGTCCACGTGTCCGTCACCGGGATCGCCCACGGGGCGATGATCCTCGTGGAGGACGAGGGGAACGGTGTCCCGCACGACCTACGGGAGCGGGTCTTCGAGGAATTCAGTCAGGGTACGGACGCGCCGCAGCCTTCACCGGGTGTGGGCGTGGGCCTGACGCTGGTGCGACGGTTCGCGGAGATGCACCACGGGCGCGCCTGGGTCGAGGAACGGGAAGGCGGAGGCGCGTCCTTCCGGGTGTTCCTCCCCGCGGTGCATCCGGAGGAAGCTGCTCCTCTTCGGCCCGCGGTGAGCCTCCGCGGTTAGAGGGTCGGCCAGGCTTCGACGACCGGATGATCCTTGGACGCTGGACCGACCTGGGCCGCGCCCCCCGGCGAGCCGACGCCGCTGATCTCGTCGCTGAACCACTCGGCGTTGATCGCGTTGAACTGCTTCCACTCCGCGGGGACGTCGTCCTCGTAGAAGATCGCGGTGACCGGACACACCGGTTCGCACGCGCCGCAGTCGACGCACTCGTCGGGATGGATGTACAGCATCCGCGGGCCCTCGTAGATGCAGTCGACCGGGCACTCGTCCACACAGCCGCGGTCCTTCACGTCGATGCAAGGCTCTGCGATCGTGTACGTCATCCCATTTACCCCTTTTCCACGGTGCCGACCTTGTGAAAGGAGTCTACCGCCGGCGGGCGCTTCGGCAAGGGCTCATGGCGAGAGCGCTTCGAGCGCAGCGATCGACGCCGCGGGACCCTCTCCGGGCGCCAGGACCGGATAGACGACGGGCAGGTCCGCCCCGGCCCCTCGGTAGGCCTCGAGTCGGTCCCGCGCGCCTGCCCGGTCGCCGCGGAGGCAGACGGCATCCACGACTCCCCGGGCGGTCGGCTCGACCCCCATCGCCTCGAACTGACGTGCGTACGACGGGTACGAGGTGTACTCGCCGGCGGCTGCGAGCAGCGCCTCATCCGCCCGATCGGTGAACGAGGCGCGGACGTAGACGGAGATCGTGCAGGCTTCGGGGTCGCGACCGGCCTCGGCAGCCGAGGCCCGGATCGCCTTGCGGGCTTCCGCCACGCGCTCCGGCGTGCACCAGTTCAGGATCACGCCGTCGCCTCTCTCGCCGGCGAGGCGTGTCGCCTTGGGACCGAGCGCCGCGATCCAGACCGGGACCGGGGCGGGAAGTGGCAGCCGGAGCGCGGCCCCGGGGCCACTCTGGCCCACCAGGCTGCGGACCTCCTCCACGTAGGTCCGGAGCCGCCCGAGCGCCCCCGGTGCCGACCCGCCGGTCCCGACGCCGAGGATGTGCCGCCCACCCGACCGTTCCTGGACGGTGGCGGCGGCCATCGCCGCGAGTTTCGGGGTCCGCGACCCGATCGGGATCACGCCGGAACCGAGGAGGAGCGTCGAGGTCTCGCCCGCGAGACCGGTCAGCGTCGCGAGCGTGTCACGCGCTCCCGTCTCGGGCAGGAGGACGGCTGCGTAGCCGAGCGCCTCGCCCGCGCGCGCGATCGCCTCGACGTCGGGCCATGGCAGCGGGTCGCGGATCGTGAAGGCCGTCCCGGTCGGTTGGCGCAGCTCCCCCACGGCTGGCATCGTCGCAGATGCGATGGAGGCCGTGACGTTCCTCACCGAGGACGGCGTTCGCCTGGAGGGCGAGCTCCGTATGCCGGACGATCCGCCTCGAGGATCGGCGGTCATCTGTCACGCCCATCCGAAGCACGGCGGCAGCAAGGACCACCCCGTCCTCTGGTCCGTGCGCAACGAGCTGGCCGGGAAGCGAGGGCTGGCGACGCTCGTCTTCAACTTCCGCGGGACGATGGGCTCGGCCGGGTCGTACGGCGGTGGCCGCGACGAGCTGCGGGACGTGCGGGCGGCGATCGGAGCCGTGCGGGAGCGCGCTGAGGGTCCGACGCTCGTCTTCGGCTGGTCGTTCGGCGCGAGTGTCGCGCTGCGGGCGGGGTTCGACGACGAACGGGTGAGCGCGCTCGCGTTGTTCGGCGCTCCTCTCAGACCGAACGACCTCCAGCTGCCGCCGATGCCGACGGCGGCGGAGCTCCGGCTCTTGAAGCGGCCGTTGCTCCTCCTCGCGGGAGCGAACGACGAGTACTGCCCCGCCGACGAGCTCCGCGCCTACGGCGAGGGAGTCGCCGAGGTCGTGATCATGGACGGGACCGACCACTACCTCTGGCGACGGGAACGCGAGGCCGCCACGATCGTCGGCGACTTCGCCGATCGGAACCTCGGGTCATGAGCCATCGTTCGTGGAGAGCGGCAAGGCGCGCATCGAGTACGTTCGCGAGCACATCGGCAGCGGCCTCGTCGGTGCACCACTCGCAGCAGCGTTCAGCCGCCGAGGGAGCCGGGGTCGACGCGGGAGCCGTGGCCGTTCGAACGTGGATCTCCGTCGCGGCCGGGTCGGGGGCGCGAGACCCAGATGAACGGCAGGAACAGGAACGTGCCGCCGAAGAGGCCGGGCCACACGAAGATGCCGAGCACGACGGACGCCAAGGACACGAGTACCCAGAGCCATGGGTTCCCCCACCACGGTCGCTCGGGGGGCTGCGAGTCGCGGAGCGGCGTCGCCAGGTCCGGCTCCGCCAGCTGGGCCCGACGACGCAACACGTCTTGCGCCGCCGCCCGCTCGCGGAACACCAGCAGGAACCCCAGACCCAAGGTGATCAGCACGACGAACGGCAACACGAGCAGGACGTCGCGGGCCTCCACGATCCCGCCTACAGCGGAACGTGCGAAAGGACCATGATCCGAGGCTCGGTCATCTCCTCCATCGCGTACCGAAGGCCCTCGCGCCCGAAACCGGAGTCCTTCGAACCGCCGTACGGCATCTGGTCCGCGCGGAACGCGGAGACGTCGTTCACGATGACGCCGCCGACCTCGATCGAGCGATGCGCCTCGAACGCCCGGCTGATGTCGTTCGTGAACACGCCGGCCTGGAGGCCGTACTTCGAGTCGTTCACGATCCTGAGCGCCTCTTCGAACGTCTGGTATGGGCTGATGGTCACGACCGGTCCGAAGACCTCCTCGCGGCACACCTTCATCTCGGGCGTCACCTTCGAGATGAGCGTGGGCTGGAAGAACGGCCCGTCGCCCTCCCCGCCGGTGAGCACCTCGGCTCCCTCGGAGACGGCCTCCTTGACCCATCCCGCGATCCGATCCACCTCGGAGCGCTGGATCACCGGGCCGACGTCGACGGTGGGATCCATCGGGTCGCCGACCTTCAGGCTTTCGACCTGCTTCACGAGCCGCGCCGTGAAGTCGTCGTAGACCTCGGAGGAGACCAGCACCCGCTGCACACTGATGCAGCTCTGCCCGGCCTGGTAGTAGCCGCCGAACGCGATCCGCTGTGCCGCGAAGTCGAGGTCCGCGTCCGCGTGCACGATCACGCCGGCGTTCCCGCCGAGCTCGAGCGTCACCCGTTTCTTCGGATCGAGGCCTTTCAGGTACCAGCCGATCTCGGCAGATCCCGTGAACGAGATCTTCCGGTAGCGCTCGTCGCGGGCCATCCCGTCGGCCACCTTCGAGGGCACAGGAAGCACCTGGTACATGCCCTTCGGGAGGTCGGTCTCGGCGAAGAACTCCGCCAGCCGGAGCGACCCGATCGGGGTGGCGCTCGCCGGCTTGACCACGATCGGCGCCCCGACCCCGAGCGACGGCGCCACCTTGTGCGCGACAAGGTTCAGCGGGAAGTTGAACGGCGTGATCCCCAGGACCGGCCCGATCGGGAACCGGCGGATCAGCCCCACGCGCGACCCGAGGGACGCCTCGGTGTCCAGGCGGATCAGCTCGTCGTCCCCTCGGCGGATCACCTCGGACGCCCACCGGAACGTGGAGACGGCACGGGTGGCTTCAACCGTCGCCCACTTGAGGGGCTTGCCGCCCTCCTGCGCGATCAGCTTCGCGTTCTCCTCGATCGTCTCGCCCAGGCGCTTCGAGACGTGGTCGAGTGCGTCCGCGCGCGCGTGGACGGGGAGCTTCGAGGACTCCTTGAACGTCTCGTGCGCCGTCGCCGCCGCTTCCTCGACGTCTGCCTCGGTCGGGACGCCGATCTCCGCGACGACGCCGTCGTCGTACGGGCTGTGGACCTCGAACGAGCCGTCGCCCGTCCGCCACTCCCCGTTCACCAGGTAGGGCCTCACCGCCATGTCATCGCCGCCTTTCCGGGGGGCGCGCTCGTTCAGTCGAGCGACACCATCACGTGCTTCATGTTCGTGTAGTCCTCCAACGAGTACACCGACATGTCCTTGCCGTGGCCGGACTGCTTGTACCCGCCGTGCGGCATCTCCGGGGTGAGCGGGATGTGCGTGTTGATCCACACGCACCCGAACTGGAGCCGGCGAGCCATCCGATGCGCCCGCCCCACGTCGCGCGTCCACACGGAGCTCGAGAGCCCGTAGGGCACGCCGTTCGCCCATTCGAGCGCCTGCGCCTCGTCATCGAATCGCTGGACGGTGACGACCGGGCCGAAGACCTCCTTCTGGATGATCTCGGCGTCCTGACCCACGTCGCTGACGACGGTGGGCGAGTACCAGAAGCCGTCCTGGTCGATCGCCTTGCCGCCCGTGAGCACCTTGGCGCCGGCGTCCTCGGCACGCTCCACGAACCCGACGACGCGCTCGAGCTGCTCCTTCGAGACCATCGAACCCATCTCCGTGTCGTCCGCGAACGGGTCGCCGACCTTGATCGACTCCACCGCCGGCACCAGCTCCGCGAGGACGTTCTCGTAGGCGCCCGACCCGACGAGGATCCGCGCCGACGCCGTGCAGTCCTGACCGGAGTTGAAGTAGCCGCCGATCTTGATCCACTCGACGACCTGCTCCATGTCGGCGTCGTCGAACACGATGAACGGCGCCTTGCCGCCGAGCTCCAGGTGCACGCGCTTGAGGGTCTCGGCGGAGTTCGCCGCGATCAGCTTGCCGGTGGCGGTGTCCCCGGTGAGGGAGACGATGCCCACGTCGGGGTGCCGGACGAGCGTGTCGCCCACGGGGACGCCGTCGCCGGTGACGACGTTGAACACGCCGGGCGGCAGTATGTCGGCCGTCAGCTCCGCGAGCTTCAGCGCCGTGAGCGGCGTCATCTCAGACGGCTTGAGGACGATGGCGTTCCCCGTCGCGAGCGCCGGTCCGATCTTCCAGATCGCCATCATCAGCGGGTAGTTCCAGGGGGCGATCAGCCCCGCCACGCCGATCGGCTCGCGACGGACGTAGCTCGTGAACCCGGCCATGTACTCACCGGCGCTGCGGCCCTCCATCGTCCGTGCGGCACCTCCGAAGAACCGGAGGTTGTCGACGATCGGGGGGATCTCCTCGGAGAGGGTCACGGCGGCCGGCTTCCCCACGTTCTGGGCCTCGAGCTTCACGATCTCGTCGGCGTGCTCCTCGATCCGGTCGGCGAACTTGAGAAGAGCGAGCTGCCGGTCCTTCGGCGTCGAGTCGTACCAATCTCCCTCGAAGGCTCTCTTCGCGGCCGCGACGGCCTTGTTCGCGTCCTCCTTCGCACCTTCCTGCACCGAGGCGATGACCTCGCCCGTCGCGGGGTTGATCACGTCGCGGGTCTGTCCGTCCGACGAGTTCACCCACTCGCCGTCGATGAACATCTGATAGGCGTCCGCCATGGGTTCCCCTCCTCGCTCGGCCGCCTGCCTGCGCGGCTCCTGCACCAACGTTCGGTTCGCCAGTATGCGATATCCGTCAGCTGAGGTGCATCCCGGCGGCCGGCCGGCCGGATGGGTTCTCGCGGAACGCCTCCGTCGACAGCTGGTCAGTAGCGGACGCGGGGGTCGAGGAACGCGTACGCGACGTCCACGACGATGTTGGCGGCGAGGATGAACATCGACCCCACGACGGTCACGCCCATCACCATGGGGAAGTCGTTGCTGTAGATCGAGCGGACGGCGAGCTGGCCCAGGCCGGGGAGCCCGAAGAGCGTCTCGGTGATGACGAGCCCCGCGAGGATCGTGGCGAAGTCGACGCCGAGCATCGTCACGATCGGGGTCAGGGCCCCGCGGAGGCCGTGCTTGTAGATGACCCGGCGCTCGGAGAGCCCCTTGGCCCGCGCCGTGCGCATGTAGTCCTCGTGGGTCGTCTCGATCATGTTGCTGCGGAGCATCCGCGCGTAGATCGCTGCGTAGCCGACCGCGACCGTGATCCAGGGAAGGAGGAACTTGCCCTTCAGCGCGCTCCCCCACACGCTGGCGTTGATCTCCAAGCCCGCCGACGGCGTGAGGTGGAGCTTGTACCAGACCACGTACAGCAGCAGCTGGCCGAGCCAGAACACGGGCAGCGATACCCCCACGATCGCCAGGATCATCGTCCATCGGGCGCTCAGCGACCGGGGTCGCACGCCCGATGCGATCCCGAGCGGGATCCCGATCAGGAGCCAGAGCACGGCCGCCCCGGTCCCGAGGATCGCCGAGACGGGCAGCCGGCGCCAGATCTCCTCGCGCACCGGCAGGTAGTTCGAGAAGGAGTAGTAGACGTCCTCGGACAGGAACGTGTTCGGAAGCGGCACCAACCCCTTCGCGAACCTGCCGTACTGGACGATCAAGGGCTGGTCGAGGCCGAAGGCTTCCCGCGCGTTCGCGATCTGCTGTGGATCCGTCCTCCGACCGACCGCCCGCCGCGCCGGATCGCCGGCCGGCAGCTTCACGAAGATCATGAACGTGAGGATCGAGATGATGACGAGGACGAGCACGGAGTAGAGCAGCCGGCGAGCGATGTACCGGAGCACGTCACCGACGCTAGGCCGGGGTTCGAGGTACGGATAGCACGTTCTTGCCGAGGGGTGCCGATCCCTTGCCGTTCCTTCTGGTTCCTTGCCTTTCCCTCCATCCCGGCGGCGTTTCACTCGCGGCGGTAATCGATAACCCAGAGCTCTGACCAGGTCGCACCGGCGTCTTCCGACCGCTCCCACCGCCATCGGAAGGAGTCGGCCCCGATGTCGGAGAACACCATCCGCTTCGTGATCCTCCGACCGTTCTCGACCTCATCGACGGCGAAGGCGAACCCCTCCGGATGGGATCGCCCCTGGAGCGCCCAGTAGTTGCCCGTCGAATCCACCCACGTCTGGCGCCAACCGCGCAGCTCGTCGAAGACGTTGACGCTCATCCCCGACCATCGCTAGGGCTCGAGCGACTCGAAGCGTTCCACGACGACGGCACCCCCGAACTCCCGCGTGATCGAGTTCCGGCCGCCGCCTCCGTCCCACGTGCAACTCCACTCGCCGAGCCAGAAGTCGAGAGAGGTCGATCCCGACGTCCCGTCGTACGTCATCCTCGGAGTGTCGCGCGGCGCCGCCAGGACCGCTTCCGGGTCCTTGCCGCCTCGAAGGAGGCCCTCCCGGCTGACAACCCGGCGGGATCCGCACGATACTCCCGGTCGAAGCGGGCGCGATGCGCGCCAGGAGCCGGCGGACGGAGGCCTGTCATGGACATCCCCCAGGAGCGGAAGCTCGTCACGGAGATCCCGGGACCGAGATCGCGCGAGTGGTTCGAGAGACGGGACACTGCGGTCCCCCGCGGCGTCGCGAACATCCACCCCATCGTCACGGCGCGCGCGTCCGGCGCGATCGTGGAAGACGTCGACGGGAACCGGTTGATCGACTTCGCCACCGGCATCGCGGTCCTGAACGTCGGTCACACGGCACCCGAGGTGGTGGCGGCCGCCCAACGGCAGCTCGAGCTCGACACGCACACGTGCTTCCACGTCACCGCGAACGAGCCGTACATCGAGCTGGCCGAACGTCTGAACGCGCTCGCACCAGGCGACCACGAGAAGAAGACGATGTTCGCGAACTCCGGAGCCGAGGCCGTCGAGAACGCGGTGAAGATCGCGCGGAAGCACACGGGCCGGCCGGGAATCGTCGTGTTCGATCACGCGTTCCACGGTCGGACGCTGATGGCGATGTCGCTGACGGCGAAGGTGATGCCCTACAAGCAAGGGATGGGGCCGTTCGCCCCCGAGGTCTACCGGCTGCCGCTCGCGTACCCCTATCGATGCCCCACCGGCGGGACGGAGGAAACGTGCGCGGAGTCCTGTCTCGCCTACGCGCTGGACGAGATGCACAAGCACATCGGCGAGGAGAACATCGCCGCCATCCTGATCGAGCCGATCCAGGGCGAGGGCGGGTTCATCGTCCCGGCGCCGGGGTTCATCGCCGGCCTGGCGGAGTTCGCGGCCGACAACGGCATCGTGTTCATCGCCGACGAGATCCAGTCGGGGATGGGTCGCGCCGGCCGATGGTTCGCGATCGAGGACGAAGACGTGGTCCCCGACGTCGTGCTGAGCGCCAAGTCCCTGGGGGGCGGCCTGCCGATCTCGGCCGTCACCGGTCGAGCGGACATGATGGACAGCGTGCACGTCGGCGGGCTCGGCGGGACGTACGGCGGCAACCCGGTCGCGGCCTCCGCGGCGCTCGCCGTGCTGGACAAGATCGAGGCCGAGGGACTGCTGGAGCGGTCTCGCACCCTCGGCAGAACGATCGATGGGCGGATGCGTGCGATGCAGGGCCGGATCCGATTCGATCGGCGATGTGCGCGGACGCGGGGCGATGCGGGCGATGGAGCTCGTCGCCGATCGCGCCACGAAGGAGCCGCTCGACGGGGCAGTCATGTCGGCCCTCGGCAGCGCCGCGTTGGAACGAGGGCTGATCGTGTTGACCGCAGGGACCTACGGCAACGTCCTCCGGCTGCTTCCGCCGGTCACGATCGACGACGGCCTGCTGGACGAGGGGCTCGGCCTGCTGGAGGAGGCCGTCGCCGCGACGGCGGGATGACGACGCCCCAGCTGCACGGGTGAACGACCCGCCTCCCAGGGCCTCGCGGTCGCGCCTGCGTCGCGTGGCCATCGATCTCGGGCCGCTCCGCGCGTCGCGCGAGTTCCGGTTGCTGTGGACCGGTCTCCTCGTCACGGCGACCGGGAGCCAGTTCACGCTCGTCGCGGTGTTCGTCCAGGTGACGAACCTCACCGATTCGGAGGCGGCCGTCGGTGCCACCGGGTTCGCGTATCTGCTCGGCCTCGTGGCGGGGACGCTCGGGGGCGGCGCGATCCTGGATGCGTGGGACCGGCGACGCCTGCTGATGATGGCGCAGGTGGGTCTCGCCGCGGGCTCCACGATCCTGCTCGGCGGCGCCCTCGTGGGCGAGCCGCCGCTGTGGCTGATCTACGCGGGACTCGCGGTCCTCGCCGCGAGCAGTTCGTTCGACGGCCCCACCCGATCCGCGATCACGGCCCGGATCCTCGAGCCCGCCCAGCTGCCGGCGGCGCAGGCCCTGAATCAGGTCGTGTGGAACACGGCCGCCCTGTTCGGCCCCCTGCTCGCCGGGCTCGTGATCGTGTGGTGGGACGTGACCGTCGCATTCGCGATCGACCTCGCCTCGATCGGCTGCATGTTCGTCGCCGCCTCGCTCCTGCGACCGATGCCGCCCGTGGGCGAGGATCACGCGGACACCGGCTTCCGCGCGATCCGCGAAGGGTTCCGCTTCGCGCGGAAGCACCGGTTGATCATGGCGACGTTCGTGATCGATCTGATCGCGATGATCTTCGGCCTGCCGCGGGTGCTGTTCCCGTTCATCATCGTGGATCAGTTCCACCGCTCGCCGAAGGCGATCGGACTGCTGTTCGCTGCCCTGGCGGTCGGCGCGCTCCTCGGGGCGCTGACCAGCGGCTGGACCGGGCGGGTCCATCGCCAGGGACTCGCGGTGATCGTCTCGGTGGCCGCATGGGGGGTGGCGATCGCCGCGTTCGGGTGGTCGGGCACGTTCTGGCTCGGACTCGCGATGCTCGCGCTCGCCGGATGGGCCGACGTGATCAGCGCGATCTTCCGTACCACGATCCTCCAGGTGTCGGCTCCCGATCGATTGCGAGGGAGGCTCTTCGGGATCCATATCCTGGTCGTGACCGGGGGCCCCCGTCTGGGAGACGTCGAGGCGGGGGTGGTGGCGGGGCTGGCCTCCCCGACGTTCAGCATCGTCTCGGGGGGGATCGCTTGCATCCTCGGTGCCGTGCTCGTCGCCCGCCTCTACCCGGAGTTGCGGCAGGCTCGCGCACCCCATACCACCTGACGTACGCTGCGCCGGATGGCGAAGCTGACCGAGTCGGAGCTCAAGGTCGTCCTCGACGAGATGGAAGGCTGGGCCTCGCTCTCGAACGCGATCCATCGCGACTTCACGTTCCCCGGTTTCCGGTCGGCGATCACGTTCGTGAACCGCGTGGCCGACCTCGCCGAGGCCGCGGGACACCATCCCGACATCGAGATCCACTACAACCGCGTCTATCTGTCGCTGTCCACCCATGACGCCGGGGGCGTGACCGAGAAGGACGTGGCGCTCGCGGCCGAGATCGACCGGGTCGCCGAGCCGACGGCCGGATAGGCCCCGTGGCCGAAGCAGTCCGCACCGCCGAGCTGCGTGTCCTGGAAGGTCCCAACCTCTACTTCCCGCGTCCCGCGGTGAAGCTGATGCTCGAGGTGGGCGGGTGGCTCCGTGCGAGCGACGATCGCGTCCGGAAGGTCGCGGACCAGGTGGGCATCCCACGGCTCGAACCGGGGAGCGCCGGGAGCGACCAGCGGCTGCGTGCGACCGCGCGGATCGCGGTGCAGCTGACGAGGCGCATCGCGGAGGCCGTGGGCACAGGTCGGCTCGCCGTGCGCGGCCGGACGGGCCCCGAGTTCGGGCACGTGGTCATCGCATTCCCGTGGCGACGACGAGGAGCGGCCGAGGCACTCGCCGAGGCGGTCACGACCGGCATGGGCGCACTGCTCACACGATCTCCCGCGCGCGTCATCGCGGAGCTCGGCCGCGCGGTGGCGGCCGCCGAGCCGGGGCAGCCGCCGACGGTCCCGGACCCGGACGTCCCGGTGATCCAGGTGAGCGGCACGAACGGGAAGACCACCACCACCCGGCTGATCGCCCACATGGTGATGACCGCCGGCAAACGTGTGGCGTTCTCCTCGACGGACGGCGTGTACCGGAACGACCGGTTGGTGAAGAAGGGCGACTACTCCGGGTTCGCCGGGGCCGCGACGGCTCTCGCGCAGCATCCCGACGTCGCCGTGCTCGAGACCGCTCGCGGAGGCATCCTCTTGCGCGGGATCGGCGTCGCGCACAATGACGTCGCGGTGGTGACGAACGTCTCCGCGGACCACCTCCACCTCCACGGCATCTCCACGGTCGACCAGCTCGCGGAGGTCAAGGCGACGGTCACCAGGATCACCCGGCCCGATGGGTGGGTCGTCCTGAACGCGGACGACCCCCGGGTGCTCGCGATGCGGCGTACCGCGAGCGGCCGACCCTGGCTCTTCTCGCTGGACCCCCGCCACCCGGCGATCCGCGAGACGCTCGGCGGCGGCGGCCGTGCGATCAGCGTCCTCGACGGCACGATCGCCTGGATGGAGGACTCGATCGTCCACCCGCTGGTCGAGCTCGACCGCGTGCCCGTGACGCTCGCCGGCCTCTCCCGGATGTACACGCAGAACGCGCTCGCCGCGGCGGCAGCCGCGCTGGCGGCGGGACTCTCGCCGCGAGCCGTGGCGAAGGGGCTCCGGACGTTCGTCCTGGATCCACAGAAGAACCCGGGCCGGACGAACCTGTTCCGGCTCGATCGGAGACTGCTCGTCCTCGACTACGCCCACAACGAGGCGGGGATGGACGGACTCGTCGAGATCCTCCAGGGCCTCAGGCCACCGGGCCGGGAGATCTGGCTCGCGATCGGCACGGCCGGCGACCGGACGGATGACATCCTGCAGGGGTTCGCGGTGCGCGCGGCCCTCGGCTCGGACCACCTCGCGATCGCCGAGCTGAAGAAGTACCTTCGTGGCCGGCCACGCGAGGACGTGATCGCGCAGCTCCGGCACGGCGCCGCGCGAGCCGGCAAGCACGACGTCCCCGTCTACGTGGACGAGCTCCGTGCCCTTCGCGGGATGCTGGCGGCGTCCTCCCCCGGGGACGTGGTGGGGATCACCGCCCTCGCGCAACGGGCGCAGGCCTTCCGATGGCTCCGCACCCGCGATGCGAAGCTCTTGGGCCCCGCGGAGGTCCGTCGCCTCGTTCGGGCATCGGCCGGCCAGCGGCGCGCCACCTGAGGTTGCCCTTCGAGGAGACCAGGGGCGAGCCTGGGAGGATGGAGGGGCATGGTCACCACCCCGCACTCCGCGATGGAATCCTCGCTCGTCGTGGCGTCCAACCGCGGGCCCGTTCGCTTCGAGCGTGACGAGGACGGCAAGCTCGTCGCCCATCGTGGGTCCGGCGGCCTCGTGACCGTGCTGGGCGGGGTTCTCGAGCGGGACGACGCCACGTGGGTCGCCGCCGCCGTCACCGAGGGCGACCGGGAGGTGGCGCCGCGGGGTCGCAAGCTGGAGGGTGCCGCGCAGCGTGTCCGCTACGTCGACATCCCGGAGGAGCGCTACGACGGGTACTACAACGGGATCGCCAACGGGATCCTGTGGTTCGCGCACCACTACCTGTGGGACATCGCGAGGACGCCGACGTTCGACGAACGGACGGAGCACGACTGGGCCGACTACGTGGAGGCGAACCGGGCGTTCGCCCGTGCCCTGTCCGTGGAAGCGAAGCACGATCCGATCTTCCTGATCCAGGACTACCACCTGACGCTCGTGCCGCAGTTCCTCAGGGAGATGGTCCCGGACGCGCGCATCCTGCACTTCTCGCACACGCCGTTCGCCGGGCGGACCTACCTCCGCACGCTCCCGGTCGACATGCGGCAATCGATCCTGCGAGGGATGCTCGGCGCCGACGTCGTGGGGTTCCAGGGCCGTCAGTGGGGCGAGAACTTCCTCCTGTCCGCGCGCGAGCTCGAGGACGTCCACGTCGACATCCGCGCGCACCGCGCCGAGGTGGACGGCAGGCAGGTGCAGATCCGGTCCTTCCCCGTCGCCGTAGGCGCGCAGGAGATCCAGGAGGCGGCCGCGACCAACCGGGCGAAGCGCCTGCGCACGCAGGTGGAGAAGATCCGCGGCGGCCGGAAACTCCTGCTCCGCGTCGACCGGCTCGAGCCGTCGAAGAACATCCTCCGCGGTTTCCTCGCGTTCGAGCTCCTCCTGCAGAAGCATCCGGAGTGGCGCGGCGACGTGGTGTTCCTCGCCCTGTTGAGCCCCTCGCGCGAAGAGGTCCCCGCCTATCGCGACTACGGCGCCGACTGCCGCGCGACGGCCGACCGGATCAACGCCACGTACGGGAAAGAGGACTGGACGCCGATCGTCCTGAAGGTGCAGGAGGACTTCACGTACGCCGTCGCCGCGTACGACCGCTACGACGCGATGCTCGTCAACCCGGTCCACGACGGCATGAACCTCGTGGCGATGGAGGCGCCCGTGGTCAACACGAGCGGCGGCGCGCTGATCCTGTCCCGGAACGCGGGCGCGTTCGGGCGGCTCGGGCGGCACTCGCTGGCGATCAATCCGTTCGACCTCTCGGAGACCGCGGATGCGATCAACGAGGCGCTCCTGATGCCGGAGGAGGAGCGCACGCGCCGGGCTCGCGGCCTTCAGCGTTCGGCGCTCGCGCACACGCCGGCCACGTGGCTCGCCAGCCAGCTCCGGGCGATCGACGAGGTCCGGCCGCCCAGTCCCTAGCGCCGCGGGGGTCGGGCGCTCCAGCTCGTCGGCGATCGAGGCGAGCAGCGCCGCGACCCCGCTCGGGCCCTCGACGACCAGATCCGCAGCCGCCAGGACCTCTGCGGGGGTTTCGCGCCCTCCGGCCACCGTCGCGCAGGTCCAGAGTCCCGCGCGTCCGCAGCCGGCTGAGCGCCGCGAAGGCGTCGAGGTCTCCGACGTCATCGCCCGCGAACAGCACCGCGGCGAGCTCACGCTCCGTCGCGATCCGCTCCACCGCCCCGCCCTTCCTCGGGCGGCCCGCCGGCGCCAGCTCGAGGATCCGCTTCCCCGGGACCACCTCGAGGTCGTGCGTCGCCGCGATCGCGGCGAGACGTCCGGAGGACGTCGTCTCGGCGGCCTCCGGGTCCTCGAGCGCGCGGAAGTGCACGGCGGCGGTGGCGCCCTTCGGCTCGACCCAGGCGCCGACGGCCACCGCGACGGCTCGGATCTCGTCGAGGATCTCCTCGGCCATCGGTCGTACGTCCTCGAGCCCATGGGTCCCGACGATCTCGACCCCCTCCACATCGAGCAGCTCGCGGACCTGATCGGAGGGACGCCCCGAGATCACAGCCACCGCATCGAGTTGGCGTGCGAGCCGGGCGAGCACCGCAGGTATCTCGGGAAGGACCTCTGACAGCTCAGGCCGTGGAACGATCGGCGCGAGCGTCCCGTCCAGATCCAGGAACACCCCAGCGTCGCGGCGCCTGGGCCGCGATCGCCGCCGGCACCTCGGCCGCCTCGATCACGCCACGCCTCCCAATATGCCGACCTACGCGTTCCGCGAAGCGCACTCGACGCAGAGGACCGACCACGGCCGGGCTTCGAGGCGCTCCTCGGGGATCAGCCGGCCGCAACGGTCGCAGATCCCGTAGGTGCCCTCCTCGACCTTCGCGATGGCCCGATCCACGTCCTGGAGCATCGCCTCGAGCTCCCGCGCGGTTCCGACCCGGTTCAGCCGATCGACCGCTTCGGTCGTTCCGTCCCCGACCCGTTTGCCGAAGGACACGGTGGCGTGCGGATCACGCTCGATGGTCGTGACGACGCCGAGCTCGGACGCGAGCTCGTCGCGGCGTGCCCGAAGCTCTTCGGCGATCCGACGGAGGTCCACTACCGAGGCACGGACGAGAGATCGATGAGGTCGGCGTCGCCACCTACCGCCTCGATGAGGCCGCCCTCGGAGGCGCGCAGAGCCGCGGGTGTCGCGCTCCCCCGCCGCTTCTCCAGCTCCTTGTAAACCTCGGTGGCGTAGTCGACGCACAGGACGATCGTGTCGCCCGGGCGGCCCCGGTCCAGCGCGCGCCGGGCGGCATCCATCTCGTCGAGCACCATCTCGACCGTCCCCGCCCGCGCCCGGCCGGAGGCGATCGCCTCGCGGACGCCCTCGACGACGAGCTCCGCGGTCTCGCCCCGCTCCCGTCCACGCGGGTTCTTGTCCTCCCGTACGATCACGACGTCGAAGTGCCGCGCGGCCACGCGGCCGAGCTCACGCATGTCCTCGTCACGACGGTCGCCGGCCGTCGCCACCACGCCGACCACGAGGTTCGCCGCCCGCGCTGCCTCCCCGGGCCGCTCGCGGACGGCCGCGTCGGCCGTCAGGTGATCGACGAAGTCGCCGAGCTGCTCGAGGCCGGCCGCGTTGTGCGCGTAGTCGAGGACAACCTTCATCCCGTCGAGCTCGAACACGTTCAGCCTCCCCGGCGCCTGGTAGATCGACGTGGTGAAGGACCGGAGTCCCTGCCGGATGTCGTGCAGGTGCGCGCCCGCCGCGTGCGCCGCCGCCGCGGCGGCCATCGCGTTCTGCACCATCATCCGTGCCCGCCCGTCGAACGTCGCCGGCAGCATGTGCACGTAGGCGATCGGCGACGAACGGCGCCCCTCCTTGAGCACCATCAGCTCACCCAGCGGGCCGTGCTCGAGCACGATGGCTTTGCGGCCGCGCCGGATCCACCGGTCGACGAGCTCGTGCTTGTCCTTCATCGAGAACAGGATCACTTGCCCACCGGTGTGCCGGCGCATCTCGAGCACCAGACGGATCATCGGCATTCAGAACGGCCCAGCCGGTCTTCGGGACCGCCTCGACCACCACCTGCTTCACCGCGGCGAGCTGCTCCAGTGTCTCGACGTCACGCAAGCCAAGGTGGTCGCCCGTCACGTTCAGCACGACCCCGACGTCGTTCCGGCCGTAGCCGAGGCCCTCGCGGAGGATCCCGCCGCGGGCGACCTCGAACACGGCCATGTCCACCCGCGGGTTCTGCAACACCATCTGAGCCGATTTCGGGCCCGACGCGTCCACCCGCTTCACCAGCCGCTCGTCGATGTAGACGCCGTCCGTCGAGGTCATCCCGATCTTGCGGCCGAGGCCCCGGAAGATGTGGGCGATCATCCGTGTGGTAGTGGTCTTCCCGTTCGAACCGGTCACCGCGACGATCGGGATCCGCGACGGCGTGCCTTGCGGGAACAGCGCGTCGATCACCGGTTTGGCGACGTACTGCGGCTCCCCTTCGGTGGGGTGCGTGTGCATCCGGAAGCCCGGCGCGGCGTTCACCTCGACGATCGCGCCGCCGGTCTCGCGGACGGGGAGCGTGATGTCCGGCGCCAGGAAGTCGATCCCCGCGACATCGAGACCCACGACCCTCGCAGCCTCCTCGGCGATCTCGACGTTGTCCTCGTGGGCCTCCCACGTGCGGTCGATCGAGATCCCTCCGGTCGACATGTTGCCCGTGGCAACGATCAGGACCCGCGCTCCCTCGGGAGGGACGTCGTCGAACGCGAACCCCTGCGCGCGCACGAACTCCTCGGCCCTCGTGTCGACCGTGATCCGCGTCAGCACCTTCTCGTGCCCGATCCCGCGACGCGGGTCCTGGTTCGTGATCTCGACGAGTTCGCGAACGGTGTGCTCGCCGTCGCCGATCACGTGGGCCGGCACCCGCTCGGCGATCGCGACCATGCGGCCCGCGATCACCAGCATCCGGTAGTCGTTCCCCTGAACGAACGTCTCGACGACCACTCGCCCGTCGCGCGACTGCTCGAGCGCGCGCTCGAACCCGAGGCGCACCGACTTCTCGTCCATCAGGCAGAGGCCGACGCCCCGACCGTGGTTGCCGTCGAGCGGCTTCGTCACGACCGGGAAGCCCATGCGCGTCGGCGGCCGTGGCGGCCTCGTCGGCGGTCCGGACCACGTCGCTCCGGGGCACGGGGAGGCCCGCCGCCGCGAGGAGCTGGTTCGTCATCTTCTTGTCGGAAGCGATGTCCACCGCGAGCGCGGAGGTCATCGACGTCATCGTCGCCCGGATCCGCTGCTGGTACTTCCCCTGGCCGAGCTGGATCAGCGATCGCTCGTTGAGGCGCATCCACGGGATGTCGCGCGACGCTGCCTCGTCGATGATCGCCTGGGTGGAAGGCCCGAACGCGCGCCGCTCGGCGAGCTTGATCAGGCGCTCGAGCTCGACGAGGAAGTCGAAGTCCTTCTCCGCCTTCACCGCGTGGTTCACGATCCGGACCGCGAGCTTGCCGGCCTCGACGCCGACGGTCTCCTCCCAGTACCCGTAGATCACGTTGTAGCGGCCGGTCTCCCCCGTGCTTCGCGTCTTGCCGCGCGAGATGTGCGCGCCGGTCTCCCGCTGGAGCTCCAGGGCCACGTGCTCGGCGACGTGGCCGAGCCAGGTCCCGTCGGCGAGTCGCTCGCCGAAGCCGCCGCGCCGCCCCAATGAGCACGAGTGTTCGGCAACGCCCGGAAGCAGCGACAGGAGACCTTCGTTGAACCCGGGGATCTGGTTGGACGGCCACTCCTCGAGCGAGCCCAGGTCGACGAGCATCCGGACGCACGGTTCGTAGGACCAATAGTTCGGGCCCCGGAACACCTGGGTCTGCACGATCTTCAGATCCGGCTTCGGGGTGCGCGACTTCGCGGCCGCCGGCTCCCGCTTCACGGACTCCCGCGCGCCTCGGGTTCGCGTCTTGGCGGGACCACGCTGCGGACTCCTCGCCTGCTGACCCTTGGCTGCCTTCGTCACGTCGACGCCTCCCCGTCCTCGAGGGCATCCGGTCCGGTGAGCAGCGCGCGACCGCGCAGATCGAACCGATACCCCGAGGGCAGGGAGTGCAGCGTGGCGCCGCTCACCATGACAGGACGATAGCCCTTCCCGCGATAGGCATCGGTCTTGACGTGGGAGCCGTCGACGAGCGTGACCGCGCCGCGCCCGAGCACGTGGAGCACGCGATCGGCGGTGACCACGGCGCACGTGTCCTCGTCGATGCCGATGCCGAGCAACGACGGTGACTGCGCCACGAGGGCGAGCAACCGCCCGATCCGGCCCCGCTCCTCGAAGTGCTGGTCGATCACGACGCCCGGCACGATCCCGAGCCCGGCCGCGAGGGTCACCATCCGGTGCTTCGGCGTGGGCCCGGGACGACCGAACGCCACCATGTGTGAGGCCAGGGCCGACGCGCCGGCGCTCGTGCCCGCGAGCACGACGCCTCGATCGTGCGCGTTCGAGATCGCGTCGCCGAGCCGCGTGCCCGCGACCACCTGCGTGAGGCGCGACTGGTTCCCGCCGGTCAGGAAGACACCTGTCGCCTCCGAGAGGGTCGACACCGCGGCGGGGTCGTCGGCCTCGGCGCGCTCCTCCGGCCGGATGCCCGTCACGGCTCCGATGCCCAGACCGAGGAAGAGCTCACGGTAGGCCTGGGTCGCCGCGTCCCCGAGCGAGGAAGCGGTGGAGATCACCACGACGTTCCCATCGGCGCCGCCGGCGAGATCCGCGAAGGTTCCGAGGATCACCTTGTCGCGGAACCGATCCTCGGCGCCGCCGATGACCATCACGGGCCCGGCCCCGCCCACGGCCCGAAGCACGCCCGCCTCCGTCATGGCGGCAAGTCTATCCGCCGCACCTCGCTTCCCTCGCAGTTCAGGACGGACGCGAGCTGCGTTCCGTGTCACCCTCGGGCCGGAGGATGAGCTGATCGTGCGGTTCGATCACGTCGATCGTCCCTTCGAGGCCCTCCTCCACGAGGAGGGTGAAACCGGACGCGTGCTCGACCACGCGATCGGTAGGACCGGCTTCGTCCGTCAGCTCGAAGCGAACGCCGCCCGCGTCGCGGACGACACGCACCCGGGCGTCGGGGTTGAACCGGCGCGCTGCGGCGTCGGCGCGAGACAGGATCTCGATCGCCCATTCCGTGAACGCCAGCACGGCCCGGAGTCTAGGCGCGCGCCGGACATCCCTCTGCCCGTCGCCTGTGTAACCGGCATCATGGTATTGGCGGTTTCAGTGCGGTATCCTGTGAGGATGGAGGCTCGTCTCGTTCCCCAGCAGGTCCACGAAGAGGATCTGACGCGCGCCGCCCCCGACGACCTCGAGCTCGTGCGTGGCTTCCTCTCCCTCCACGATCACGAGCGAGGGCAACCCGACGGCATGCCGCCGAGTCTCGAGAGCCTCCGATGGTGGCTCGGGGCGAGGGACCTCCTCCCACCCGACGAGCACGTCAGGGATCAGGACCTGGCCTGGGCGCTCCGCGTCCGCGACGCTCTGACGGCCAAGGTGCGCGAGAGCATGGGCGAGCCTCGTGACAACGAGGCGACGGCCCTGCTGAACCGCGCGGCGGAGGAGACGGGCGTGCGCGTCTGCTTCGGGTGCGCGGAGGGGGACGCGATCCACGTGGAGGCGAGAGGCGTCCGCGGCGCGATCGGACGGATCCTCGGCACGGCGTTCCTCGCCGAGCTCGACGGGCGATGGGAACGGTTCCGGATCTGCCACGATGCCGGCTGCTCCACGGTCTTCTTCGATCGATCGAAGAACAAGAGCGGCAAGTGGTGCTCGATGAACGCCTGCGGCAATCGCGCCAAGGTCCGGGCGTTCCGCGCTCGTCAGGCGGCCGAGTGACGACGCTCGATCTGCCGCTCCGGGCCCCGGGCGGCGAGCCGGTCGACCTCTGGAGGACCCTCGTCTCCCACGGCTTCGCCGAGCTCTCCCCGACCCACCTCGACGAGGAGCGTCGCACGCTCGCGTTCACGGTCCGTGTGCCGAGCGGGCGCCCGCGCCGGGTACGGATCTCGGAGGGCGCACGCCGCTCGGCGCGCCTCGAGGTCCTCGGCCCGCCGCCGGGCCCGAGGGTCGTCCGCGCCGTCCTCGACGGGACCGCCCACGTCCTCCGGCTCGATCAGGACCTCTCGCCGTTCTATCTCCTCGCCGAGGGAGACCCCGACCTCGCGTGGGCCGCTACCGGCGCGGGCCGGATGCTCCGCTCACCGACGGTCTTCGAGGACGTCGTGAAGACGGTTTGCACCACGAACTGCGCATGGAGCGCGACCGTGCGCATGGTCGACGCCCTCGTCACCCACCTCGGTGAACCCGCTCTTGGCGGCGACGGTCCGCTCACGAACGCCTTCCCCTCGCCGGAGGCGATGGCCGGCGCACCCGAGTCCTTCTATCGCGAGGTCGTCCGGACGGGCTACCGTGGCGCCTACCTGATCGGGCTCGCACGAGCGGTGGCAGGAGGCGAGCTCGATCTCGAGGGCTTCGCGACGGCGACGCCCACAGACCTGTCAGACCTAGATCTCGAGGCCGCGCTGCTCGCGCTCCCCGGCGTGGGTCCGTACGCGGCGGCGCACATCATGATGACGCTCGGCAGACACTCCCGCCTGATCCTGGATTCGTGGACCCGCCCGAAGTACACGAGGCTGGTCGGCCGGAAGAAGGCGGTCTCCGATCGTGCGATCGAGAAGCGCTTCCGTCGGTACGGGGACTTCGCCGGCCTCGCGTTCTGGCTGTTCGTCACCCGCGACTGGGTCGACGAGGGGCCCGGCTGACCCCGGGCCTATACTGCGCGAGCCGCCGAGGCGTCGATGCACCGGCCCTCACCTGGCGAGGTCTCACCGAGAGCGACCACACGATGACGGTGCCCTTATGTCCCCGCGGAGCCGCGCGACCCACGAGCTCCTCCGAACCCCGTACGCCGGGCGGACTCGGCCTGCGCGCGAGGCGGGTGGGCGCCGGGTACTGATCTCCGAGGCGGGCTCCAGTGGCTGAGAGACTCGGCGCCGCGCCCGCCCGCCTCGCGCGCCGAGCCCGTCGCCTCTTCGGCTACTGGCGCTCGGAGCGCCGAACGCTGCGTCAGGGCATCGTGGCCCTCGCGCTGAGCACGTGCGCCGGGTTCGTGGCCGGACTCGTCCTCGGCTCGATCACGGGCACGCTCGAGAAGCTCCCCGGCCTCCTCGTGCTGATCCCGGCTGCGGTCGGCATGCGCGGAACGATCTTCGGCGCGATGGGTGCCCGCCTCGGCACCGGCGTCGCCGCCGGCCTCTTCGAGCCGACCCTCCGTCGCGGGAGCCTGCTCTCGAACAACGTGGTCGTGGGGATCCTCTCGGCCCTCCTCACGTCCTTCTACCTGGCCGCCCTCGCGAAGCTCGTGGCCTCCGCCTTCGGCGAGGAAGCGGTGATCTCGTTCTGGGACCTCGTGACGATCTCCGTGATCGGCGGGGTGCTCGCCTCCTCGATCACCCTCGTCGTGACGATCGGCATCGCCGTGCTGTCGTTCCGCAGAGGATGGGACCTCGACGCCGTTTCGACACCGATGGTCACGGCGATCGGCGACATGGTCACGCTCCCCGCGCTCTTCCTCGCGAGCCTCCTCGTCGCGAACGACGCCGTGAGCGGGGTGACCGCGGGGATCTGCACGGCCGCGACGGTCGCGGCCCTGCTCGCCTCGTTCCGGGCTGTGGCGGCCGTCCGACGGATCCTCCTCGAGATGCTCGCGGTCGTCGCGCTGTGCCCGCTCCTCGACATCGTCGCGGGGGCGCTGCTGCAGGCGCACAGCGGCGAGCTGCGGGCGGTCCCCGCCGTGCTGATCTTGATCCCTCCGTTCATCTCGCAAGCGGGCGCCCTGGGTGGGATCCTCTCGTCCCGACTCTCGTCCAAGCTGCAGCTCGGCGTCATCACCTCCCGAGGGCGCCCGGAGATCCCGGCGCTCGTGGACGGCGTCATCGTGGTCGTGCTGGGCGTGGCGGTCTTCACCACGATCGGCGCCGTGTCGTGGGCCCTGTCGAGGCTCACGGACGGCCCGGATCCGGGCGCCGCCGCGTTGATCGGTGCCACGGTGCTCGCCGGCGCGATCGTGCTGCCGATCACGTTGGTGGTCGGCTACTACCTCGCCGTGCTCACCTCGCGCTTCGGCATCGACCCCGACAACCAGGGCGTTCCCTTCATCACGTCGCTCCTGGACCTCGCCGGCGTGGCGGCGATCCTCCTCGTCATGAGAACATCCGGGGTACTCCCGTGATGGACGACCAGCCTCGCAACGTCAAAGACCTCCTCGTCGAGCTGAAGGACGCCTCGGAGCTCATGGTCGACCTGGCGTACGCGGCCGTCTTCTTCAACGAGGAGAAGCTGGCGCAGGAGGTCGAGCGGCTCGAGCAACGGATGAGCGGGCACCTCCACCGACTGCGGATCACGGCGATGCTCGCGGCCCGCAGTCAGGAAGACGCGGAGGGCATGGCCGCGGTGCTGTGGATCGCGCATGCCATCGAGCGCGTGGGCGATGCCGCCTCCGACATCGCGCGGGTCGTGGCCGCGCGCCTCGGGATCCCGGACGCCCTCCGACAGGATCTCCGCCACGCCGACGAGGTGACGGCGCGGCTCAGGATCCGTGAGGACGGCCCCGGAGCAGGAAGGACGCTCCGCGACCTGTCCCTGCCCACGGAGTCGGGCATGTGGGTGGTCGCGATCCGCAGCGGCATGGACTGGCGGTTCGATCCCGGCGCCGACGACGTGATCTCCGTCGGAGACGTCCTGCTGATCCGCGGGCCCGAGGAGGGCGTGAACCACGTCCGCGAGCTGGCCGGCGCGCCCCCGCTCCCCGATGCCCCCACCGAGGAGCCGCCACCGCTCTCCGAGCTCGATCGGGCCGTCGACATCCTCGTGGAGATGAAGGACCTCGCCGAGGCGGCGGTCGGACTCGCGTACTCGGCGCTCCTGTTCAACAACCGCTCGCTCGCAGCCGAGGTCGGCACGCTGGAGGCGCGATCCGACATCTTGCACGACGAGCTGGAGTCCTGGGTCCTCCGGGCGGCCCCCGAGGCCCGCGATCCCGACGCCCTCCGCGGCCTCCTCCGACTCGGCGCCGCCTCCGAGCACATGTGCGACGCCGCACGCGACATGACCTGGTACGTGGAACAGGGCGAGCCGCTCCATCCGGTCGTCCAGCTCGCTCTGGAAGAGACCGAGGAGACGAGCTCCGAGGTGGTCGTGGAGCGCGGGTCCCAAGCCACGGGCCACTCCCTCAAGGAGCTGCGTCTCGAGACCGAGACCGGGATGTTCGTGCTCGCCGTCCAGCGCGGTTCCCGCTGGATCTACCGTCCTCGGGCGCGGTTCACCGTCCAGGAAGGCGACCGCCTGATCTCCGTCGGACCGGAGGAGGGCGAGGAGGCGCTCGCAGCGCTGACCCGAGCCCCGGCCGTCGCGCACGGCTAGGCCGGGTTCTTGTTCGGCCTTCGGGGCTGGCCTAGCCTCCCCTCATGGAGGCCTTCGTCTACCTTCGCGTGCATCCCGGCAGCATCGTGCCGGTGCGGAACCAGCTCACGTCCTCGGCGGTCGCGCGCCGCTCGATCGTCGTGATCGGCGACTGGGACGTCCTCTGCCTCATCGACGGGCCCGACCTCGCCTCGATCGGGACCGGCGTGCTCTCCGAGATCCAGATGATCGAGGGCATCGCCCGCACCTACACGGCGCCGGTGGTCCCCCCTGATCGGCTCGGGGTCGTGGGGTTCGGGGGGCTCCCCACGCCACAGATCATCCGAGGGGCCTGCTACGTCCACATCGCGGCCGAGCCCGGGGCGGCCGCCGGGCTCTACGAGCGGCTCTCCGAGATCGGCGGGGTGTCCGGGGCCGCCGTGCTCGGTGGCCGATGGGACCTGATCGCGTGTGTGCCGGAGCCGTGGGAGGTGGCCTCGGGGATCGTGCTCGACAAGATCCACGCGCTCCCGGGCGTCCGGACCACCAGCACGCTCGTCTCCGTCGACTACGAGGAGCCCGAGGAGGACCGCGACCAGTTCAGCTCCTGGTCGTAGACCCCAGCGGATGGTCGTAGACCCCAGCGGATGGTCGTAGACCCTCAGCGAACGGTCGTACCTCGGACCTCCGGAGGGAGCGCGAACCGCACCCGCTCCAGCGTGATCAGCGCCTGCTCGACCCGATCGAAGCCTCTGGCAGCGAGCCACTCGATCATGTCCGTCACGAGCCACTCCGGAGCGGAAGCTCCGGACGTGAGACCGACGACCTCGGCGCCGTCGAGCCAGGCCGGGTCCACCTCACTCGCGTCGTCAACCAGATAGGCAGGGGTCCCCCGCTCTCGGCTGACCTCGGCCAGTCGATTGGAATTGGAGGAGTTCTTGGAGCCGATCACGAGCACGACATCGGCGAGCCGAGCGACCTCCTTCACGGCATCCTGCCGGTTCTGGGTTGCGTAGCAGATGTCTTCGCGAGGTGGGGCCTCGATCGCCGGGAACCGCGACCGCAGGACCTCGACGATCTGGCTGGTCTCGTCGACCGACAGCGTGGTCTGGGTGAGGTAGGAGAGCCGATCCGGGTCGGGGACCTCCACCGCACGGGCCTCCTCGACCGACTGAACGAGGATCGTGCGCTCCGGCGCCTGCCCACTCGTCCCCTCGACCTCCTCGTGCCCCGCGTGCCCGATCAGCAGGATCGTTCGGTCGTCGTCGGCGAACCGGCGCGCCTCGAGGTGCACCTTGGTGACGAGCGGACACGTGGCGTCGATCAGCGAGAGCTCCCGGCGCTTCGCATCGGCATGGACCGTGGGGGACGAACCGTGGGCCGAAAGCACCACCACCGCTCCCTCTGGCACCTCGTCGAGCTCGTCGACGAAGACAGCGCCCTTGTCCTCGAGTCCCCGCACCACGTGGAGGTTGTGGACGATCTGCTTGCGGACGTAGACGGGTCCCCCGTGCTGCTCGAGAGCTCGCTCGACGGCGTCGACCGCGCGCTCGACACCGGCGCAATACCCACGAGGAGCTGCCAGAAGGACCGTACCCACCCCCTCATCGTACCCAGCGCCGGCCCTTGGTCCGATCGTGACCTCCTCGCCCGGCCTCGGACCGAGCCGAAGGGCCGACCCTAGGCTCGGTTGCCGATTGTCGGTCGGTCGGGCTAGGGTGGTCGCTGTCGGCTTCGGACCGAGTGGCCCGGTCCTCCTGCGCACGACGCGCGCTTCCCACCTTCCCAGGGTGTGTTTCGGCGTGCGCCCGTGCGTGGGAGAGGGTCCTCGGACCGAGGTCGACACAGGTCACACAGGAGAGGACGAGACCAGGAGGTGATGCGTACACCCGCGACCTAGCGCGGAGGCCGGGCCTGAGGCGGTGTGAGCCGCGGACGGCTCGAGCGGGATGTGGCAACCGGCCATGTTCGCCGCGTGGGTGATCCAGCCCATGACCACGATGATCCGGAAGAGCCGCGGCCTCGTCGCGGCATCGATCCTGACCGCCGTCATCATGAGCTTCCCCAATGCCACGACATCAGAGGCGATGGTGCAGCGCGATCAGCTGCGCGTCGTCTCGGTGAACAGGATCTGCCCGATCGACTGGCGACAGAGCACCTGGCACGTGAAGCAGCTCATCCGCTGCGCGGCATCGCATCACGGCGTGAGCACCGAGACGGCGCTCTACGTCGCGTGGCGCGAATCGCGCTACCGACCGAGCGCCTACAACGCCGCGGGAGGAGCGGCGGGCATCTACCAGCACCTCCTCAAGTACTGGCCCGGCCGAGCTGCGGACTTCGGATTCAGGGAATGGTCCGTATTCAACGCCCGCGCCAACATCATGGTCACGATGCGCATGGTGAAGCACTACGGCTGGGACCCCTGGGCACTCTGAGCTCAGGGCCGCTCGAGGATCGGACCGCCCGGGCGCGCGAGCGATCGGAGCGCCTCCCGCACGTCATCGCGGGAGGTGGCGACGGCGTTCGCCCCGGGTGTGTCCCGGTCCGTCACGATCCGCATCGCCGGGAACCGTTCCCGGACGAGCCAGACCAGTTGCTCGTAGGGACCGAACGCCACCATCGCGTGCGGGCGTTCGGTATCGACCACTCCCAACGCATCGGTCTCGCTCGTCGCGCCCGGGGTGAGCTCCCACTCCGCGGCGGTCGTCGCGAGCCGGAGAGCCCGGAGCTCCTCCTCGTCGCCGGCGACGCAGAGCACCTTGACCGCCCGACACACGGCTAGAGCCACCCCCGCTTCCGGAATCCGAGGTACAGCCAGATCGAGGAGACGGCCATCAGTCCGAGGGCGAGCGGATAGCCGACGACCCAGCTGACCTCCGGCATGTGCCGGAAGTTCATCCCGTAGATCCCCGCGACCAAGGTCGGGACGAGGATGATCGCCGCCCACGCCGTCAGCTTCTTCATCACCTCGTTGAGTTGGTGGGCCGACTGCGCCATCCGGATGTCCACGACCGTGGTGAGGATCTCGCGCACTCCGTCCGTGAGCTCGATGGTGCGGAGAAGGTGGTCGGTGATATCCCGGAGATAGGGGACGAGCGGCGCCGTGACCAGGTCCGAGTCGTCGGCGAGTCGGTCGATCAGCTGGCGCATCGGGACCGCGTGGCGCCGGAGCTGCACGGCGTCGCGTCGGAGGCGGAGGATCTCGAGCTGGAGCGCGGCCTGTCTCGAGCTGACGCGGTGCCGCGTCCGATCGGAAGACCTGGTTCTCGAGCTCGTCCGCGCGATCCTCCAGCTCCTCGACCACCTCGAGGTACTCGTCCACGATCTCATCGGCGATCGCATAGAGCGCCGAGGCCTGTCCCCGGTGCGAGCGCGCACACGATCGGCCACCGCAGCTTCGCCTTCGCGAGGTCGAAGGCGGGCGTGAACCGGAGGGTGACGAGGAAGCGAGGCGAGGCGAACACGAACAGCTCCGATCCCGCGAGTCCGTCCGGTCCCACGGCGAGGGAGCGGAAGACCGCGAACGCGTGACCCGGATACAGGTCGAGCTTGGGCCGCTGGTTGCGGTGCCGGACGTCCTCGACGGCGAGATCGTGGAGATCCAGCTGCCGCTGGATCTCCGCGACCTCGTCGTGGTCGGGGTCGACCGCGTCCACCCAGACCCACGCCCCGTCAGAGAGGCCGGAGACGGTGCTCCGGAGATCCGCGACGGGCACGTCGCCGGACTGGATCGCCCCGTCCCGGACGACGTGTGCCTTCATCGCTCGGAGCGTAACCGGAGCCGACCGGAACCGACGGACATGCCGTGTTCCGCGAGCCCCGAGGGCTAGCCTTGTCCGCGACGAGCGAAGGAAGAGGGAGGCAGATGGCGCCGCGACGCGAGACCCCTTGGACCAACCCGATCCTGAGGGAGTCGGCCGAGGAACGTGCGAAGAAGCTGCAGAACAGGATCGCCGACGCCGTCACCCGCTTCGCCGGCTCGATGCCGTTCGTCTACCTCCACGTCGTCTGGTTCGTGCTGTGGATCGCCCTCCGTGTGGAGCCGTTCCCGTTCGGCCTGCTGACGATGATCGTGTCCCTGGAGGCGATCTTCCTGTCGACGTTCGTGATGATCAGCCAGAACCGGGCGGACGCGAAGCGCGAGGCGCTCGCGGAGCACCAGTGGCAGCTCGTGCAGGCCGAGGAGAAGCAGAACGAGGAGCTCCTCGAGGTCTCCCGTCAGATCCTCGAGCTCACGACGGAGATCCATCGGATGAGCACGGCGAATCCGGCCACTGCCTGACGCGCACCCCGGAACGGCCGTCAGCCGTTCGGCGCCGACGATCTGCGAGCCGCACCCTTCGGCTCTCCCTCCGAAGGCGGAACGTAGGTCGCGCGGACGATGAGGCCCGCCTCCCGCTCCAGCACCCAGACGGAACCCTTCTTCCACCCGCGATCCGCGCCGACCCTCGCTCCCCCCGCCTCGTAGTGCTCGATCGCTTCCGGGATCAGGTCGCCGTGGGCGCACACGACCGTTCCGACGGATCGAGCGTCGTCGACGATCGCCAGCAACCCGTCGAGCGGCGCTCCCTCGAAGAGCTCCTCCCGGACATCGATCTGCTGCCCACGCTGCTTCGCGAGCGGGCGAACGGTATCGAGGCAGCGGAGCGCCGGGCTGCTCGCGATGTGGCCGATCGAGCGGTCCGCGAGCGTGCGGACGAGTCCCTTGGCCTGACGGCGCCCAGACTTCGACAGGGGCCGGAGACGATCGTCGTCGGTCCAAGCCGCGCTGTCGCCGGCTTTGGTGTGGCGGATGAGGTACACGGTTGCGTCGGCCGCAGTCGCCACGTCGAGCAGCTCGCGATCCCGCTCGTGGGTGAGCGCCGCGCGAGCGTCGGGAAGCGCGAGCCATCTGGCCTCGTCCACCTCGCCGGTCGGACGGAGGTCGGAGCCGGCGACGGAGTCCATGAACCAATAGAACACGACCTTGGACCTCCCCTCCCCGTCCCGGTACGACGAGGACGGGAGCTCACCGCCGATCCGCGCCTTCAGTCCCGTCTCCTCGCGGACCTCGCGGAGGGCTGCCTGCTGGAGGGATTCGCCGTCCTCCACCTTCCCCTTGGGGAACGACCAGTCGTCGTACCGGGGTCGGTGCACGAGCACGGTCTGGACCTCACCCTCCACCACACGGCGGAGGATGCCGCCCGCCGCCCGGACCTCGGCCGTCAGGTCCAGAACCGCTTCCTCTTCTCGAGTCGGGCCCACGCCTTCGGCCAGGCATCTCGATGGCGGTCGCGTTCCATCGACTCGTACTCGGCGAGGCGGCCCGCGGCGAACGCGACCGACGTGTCGTCCGCGCCGATCCCATTCGCCGTGAGCCACGCGAGGGACACCACCGCGTCGTGATGCTCCCCGAGCAGGTCCTGCAACTTCCTGGCCGCAGCAGCGAACCGGTCCGCGCGCGTCCCGAGGGCGGGCGAGAACGCCTCCGCCGCGTAGCGAACCCGTTTCACCTCGATCCGCAGGCGGTGGAGATCGGCATCCTCGGGCTGGGGGCCGAGCCGTCCGGCAGCCCGAACGAGCCGCCGCCACGGCTGGGACATGAGCGTGCCGGCCATCTCCGCCGCGTCCGCGGTGCCCCCGTCCACGGTGCTCGGGTCGGTCGCACCCTTGACGAGCCGATCGACCAGCGTGCCGAAGCGTTCGGACCGCAGGCCCTTGAGGAGTCGGCGGCGCGCGCCCACCCGCTGCAGCTCGAGGTCGTCGAGCAGCATCTTGCCGGCGGCGATCCCGGGATCGGCGATCGACTCGATCCGGTCACCCAAGCGGGCGACGAGCACTTCCGGGTCACGGACCCGCCCGAGGAGGGCGCCCACCCACCCGAGCTCCGCGCGGAGCGGCTTCGCCCATGTCGGATCCAGCACAGGGCTGAACGTCCGGATGTCGGACCGAAGTCGCCTGGCGGCCACGCGTGTGTCGTGGATCCCCTCAGGGTCCTCGCCGAGCTCGACGACCGGCACCTGCTCCACCAGCAGGACCGTCGACCGAGCCATCGTGCGACGGAGGAGATCGATCGCGGCCGCGCCCTCCAGATCGGCCACGGGGTCGAGCTCCGATCGAACCTCCTCGATCGATCGGGGCGCGTTCGCCATGTCCAGGGCCGTCATCGCTGGCCGCTCGCCCGCTCGAGGGCGATCTGCATCAGTCGCTCCTGGGCGTTCGCCCCCCGCACGGTGGGCACCTTCGTCCAGCTCCCCCCGGCGTCGAGCTCCCACGCCAGGGTGTCGTCCTCCCAACCCGCCTCCAGGATCTCGTCGAGGCGCGCGGTCAGGTGGGGGTCGAGGACCGGCACCGTCACCTCCACCCGACGGTCGAGGTTCCTCGGCATGAGATCCGCGGATCCGATGAAGTGCATGAATCCGCGCTCCCTGTTCCCGAACCGGAAGATCCGCGAGTGCTCGAGGAACCGACCGACGATCGAACGCACACGGATCGACTCGGAGAGCCCGGGGACCCCCGGCCGAAGGCAGCAGATCCCGCGGACGGAGAGATCCACGCGCACGCCGGCCTGCGAGGCTTCGTAGAGCGCTTCGATCGTCTCCGGGTCCCCGAGGCTGTTCATCTTGAGCACGATCGCACCGTCGCCGGCGGCCGCCTCCTCACGGATCAGCTCGATGAGCCGCGCCTTCAACGTCGTGGGTGCCACCAGGAGCCGCCGATAGCGCCGCTGGCGGCTGTAGCCGGTGAGGAGGTTGAAGAGCTCGCTCACGTCGGCCCCGAGATCCGGGTCCGCCGAGAGCAGGCCCACGTCCTCGTAGAGGCGCGCGGTGCTGGGGTTGTAGTTCCCGGTGCCGACGTGCGTGTAGCGGCGGATCCCCGTCGCTTCCCTCCGGACGACGAGACAGACCTTGGCATGCGTCTTCAGGCCGACGATCCCGTACACCACGTGCACGCCCGCCTGCTCGAGCGTCCTCGCCTGCGTGATGTTCGCTCGCTCATCGAACCGAGCCTGCAGCTCGACGAGCGCCACGACCTGCTTGCCCGCCTCCGCGGCCCGGACGAGCGCCTGGACGATCGGGCTCTCCTCCGAAGTGCGATATAGGGCCAACTTGATCGCGAGGACCGCCGGGTCTCGTGCGGCCTGCTCGATGAAGGCGACGACCGACGTCTCGAAGGAGTCGTAGGGGTGGTGGACCAGCAGGTCACCCTTCGACACGACCCGGAAGAGGTCGTCGGCTCCCTCGAGGCGCGGCTGGGTGACCGGGGTCCACGACTCGTCCTTGAGCTCCGGACGATCTTGCTCGTAGAGCGACCACAGGGCCGAGGGGTCGAGCAGGCCGTTCACCACGTAGACCTCGTCGGAGACGAGGGCGAGCTCACGCATCAGGAGGGTGTGGACCTCGTCGGAGGCGCGCGCGTCCACCTCGAGCCGCACCGGGGTCGCTCCGCGAAGCCGGCGTCGGAGCACCGACTCGATCGCCTCGAGCAGATCCCCGCCCTCGTCCTCCTCCAGCTCGAAATCGGCGTCCCTCGTGAGTCGGAACACGGAGTGGCCGACGATCTCCATCCCCGGGAAGAGCATGTCCAGATGCGCGGCGATAACCTGCTCGATCGGAACGAATCGCTCCCCGTCTGCGAGCTCGACGAACCGTGGGAGCAGCGGCGGGACCTTCACCCGGGCGAAGCGGCGTTCCCCGCTCGACGGGTCGCGGACGAGCGCGGCGAGATTCAGGGACAGCGAGGAGACGTAGGGGAACGGGTGAGCCGGGTCGACCGACAGCGGCGTCAGGACCGGGAAGACGCGCTCGCGGAAGAGCACTTGCGAGGTGCTCGCGGTCGCTGACGCCCAGGTCCTCCCAGTCGATGATCCGGAGCCGCTCCTTCTCGAGAGCGGGCCGCAACTCCTCCGCCCAAAGCGTGTCCGCCCGAGCACAGAGCTCCACGACGCGGCCGTGGATGCCCGTCAGCTGCTCGTCGGGCGTGAGCCCCTCCGGTGTCGCGGGGCCGACCCCCGCGTCCCGTTGCTCCTGCAGGCCGGCCACGCGGACCTGGAAGAACTCGTCGAGATTCGAGGCATAGATCGCGAGGAACTTGAGTCTCTCGAGCAGCCTCTGGGAAGGGTCCTCGGCCAGTGCCAGGACCCGGGCGTCGAACTCGAGCCAGGAGAGCTCGCGGTTGAGGAAGCGGACCGAGGCGGGGAAGGCATCGGGCATCGGACCACTGGATACTAATCGCGGGACGGCGAGCGCCGCTAGGGTCGCGCGGTCGCATCAGCCCGGCGACCGGTCCTCCGCTTCGGGAAGGGCACCCGGACGGGACCTCTCAGCCGACGAACTTATAGCCGAGGCCGCGCACCGTGACCAGGTGCTTCGGCTCGTGGGGGTCCTGCTCGACCTTCTTCCTGATCCTCTTCACGTGGACGTCCAGTGTCTTGGTGTCCCCGAAGTAGCCCGCGCCCCAGACCTCCTCGATGAGGAAGTCTCTCGTGAGCAGTCGGCCCTTCCGCCGCAGGAACGCTTCGAGGAGCTCGAACTCCTTCGGAGGGAACCCGACCGACTGGCCGCGCACGAGCACCTCGTGCTTCCCGGTATCGAGCTGGACGGGGCCCCCACTCAAGAGATCCTCCGGTTCCTCGGCCTTCATGCCGGCTCGACGGAGATGCGCTCGCACCCTGGACACGAGCTCTCGGACCGAGAACGGCTTCGTGACGTAGTCGTCCGCGCCGAGCTCGAGACCCGAGACCTTGTCGGCCTCCGAATCCTTGGCGGTCACCATGATGATCGGCACGTTGGAGATCTGACGGATCTGGCGGCAGACGTCGAGCCCTGAGATCTCGGGGAGCATCAGGTCCAGGATCACCAGGGCCGGATTCTCCGTGCGGAACCGCTCCAGCGCACGTCGACCGTCGGGAGCCACGGCCACCGCATATCCCTCCCGCTCCAGGTTGTAGCGGACCGTGTCCGCGAGCGACTCCTCGTCCTCGACCACGAGGATCCGGGTCGGTGACTCCTCCGCGCTCACACGTCGCCTCCCGCGTCCCGGCACGTCGTGGGACGCGTCGGTGAACTCACGGAACTCACCGGTGATCAGGAACCCGACCTGCTCCCCGATGTCGACCGCGTTGTCGCCGACCCGTTCGAGGGCTCGTGCCGCGAGGTTCATGTGGAGCCCCCAGTCGAGCGCGCGCGGATCTTCCGCGAGCTTCAGGGCCTCGAGATGGGTCCCACGGTTCAGACGATCGACCGGGTCGTCCATCTTCGGAAGCTTCAAGCAGAGCTCGAGGTCGCGCGTCCGCATCGCCTCCATCGCGGTTCGGATCATCGTGACCACGTGGCCGCCCATCTCGTCGAGCTGCTGAAGGAGGGTCTGACTGGGCGGCAGGTCCTGCGTCGTGAGGAAGAGCTTGGCGATGTTGACGGCCTGGTCCCCGATCCGTTCGAGGTGCAGGCAGCTGTGCAGGATGGCGGAGACGAGCCGGAGCTGCGTGGCCACGGGCGATTGCAGGGCGAGCATCTCCAACACGCCGCTGTCGATGCGGAGGTAGAGCTCGTCGATCGGGTCGTCGTCGCGGATGACCGCTTCGGCGGCCGCGGTGTCGTGCCGGACCAACGCCTCGACCGAGCGTTGGACCGCGGAGGAGGCGAGCTCTCCCATGGACAACAGCTCGAGCTCCACCCGCTCGAGCTGTTCGTGGAAGTGTTCGCGGCTCATCCGAACCTCCCCGTGACGTAGTCCTCGGTCCGTCGATCGGAGGGATTCGTGAAGATCGTTTCGGTCTTGTCGAATTCCACGATGTGCCCGGTTCGATGACCGTCCTCGGCCACATCCACGGTGAAGAACGCGGTCCGATCGGAGACACGCGCCGCTTGCTGCATGTTGTGCGTGACGATCACGATCGTGTACTCCGAAACCAGGCCGCGCATCAGGTCCTCGATCTTGGCCGTGGCGATCGGGTCGAGGGCGGAGCACGGCTCATCCATCAGGATCACATCCGGCTTCGTCGCGATCGCGCGCGCGATGCAGAGGCGCTGCTGCTGACCGCCCGAGAGCGCCATGGCTGAGTCCTTGACCTTCTTCCCGACCTCGTCCCACAGGGCTGCACGATGGAGTGACTCCTCGACGAGGTCGTCCATGTTCCCCTTGAAACCGGCGATCTTCGGACCGAAGGCGACGTTGTCGTAGATCGACTTCGGGAACGGGTTGGGCTTCTGGAACACCATCCCGATCCGTCGACGCACCTCGACCGGGTCCACGCGCTCGTCGTAGAGGTCGACGCCGTGGTACAGGATCGTGCCTTCGACCCGAGCACCCTCGATCAGATCGTTCATCCGGTTGAACGAACGCAACACCGTGGATTTCCCGCAACCCGATGGCCCGATCAGGGCGGTGATCTCCCGCTCGCGGATCGGCAGCGTGATGTCCCGCACGGCTTTGAAGTCGCCGTAGTACACGGCCAAGCCGCTGATGTCGAAGATCAGCGGGTTCGCATCGTTCGCGGCGGTCGATCCGGCGCTCGTGTCGACGCTCACGACCGCCTCCTCGTCCGTCCCTGTGGGATCCGGCGTCACGACATCAGTATCCACATCATCACCACTTCCGTTCATATCGGTTCCTCAGGAGGATCGCCGCGAGGTTCACGACGAGGATCACGGTCAGCAACACCACGATCGCAGCGGCCGTGAGGGCGGGCCACTCCTCCCCCGGCTTCCCGGCCCATGAGTAGATGATCGTCGGGAGCGCCGTGTACTTGCCCTGGAGGGTGTCGATCGGGCCGTCCCCTCCGCCGGGGGTGAGGTAGCCGGTGACAGCCCCGACGAGGAGGATCGGCGCGGTCTCTCCGAACGCTCGGGCCAGCGCCAGGATCGTCCCGGTGAACACCCCCGGGGCTGCATAGGGTAGGACGTGGCTCCGGACCACCTCCCATCGGGTGGCCCCGACGCCGTAGGCGGCCTCGCGGATCCCCTGAGGAACGGCCCGGAGCGCCTCCATCGTGATGATGATCAGGAACGGCATCACGAGCACGGCGAGCGTCAGCCCACCGGAGATGTAGCTCAGACCCGACACCTCAGGTCCCGTGATGCCCCGGAGGAGCTGCGCGAAGACGACCACTCCGAGGATCCCCCAGACGATCGACGGCACCCCGGCGAGGTTCCGGATGTTCGTGATCAGCGACCGCGTAGCCCTCGTGTCACGGGCGTACTCCTGCAGGTAGATCGCAGCGCCGACCCCGAGGGGGACGGCGATCACCGCGACGAACGCGATCAGGATCAACGAGCCGATCAAGCCTTGCCAGACACCGGCTCGGCTCTCGAAATCTGACAGGTTCGCGGTCACGAAACCGAAGCCGCGCTCAGAGAGGACCGGCCACGCATCGATGAGCACGGATCCCAGAAGGACCAGCAGTACGCCGAGCGAGACGAGCAGGCACAGCAGCAGCAGCGCGGAGAAGATCCGGCCGGAGACGTCGCCCCTCTTCCCGGCGAGCGCGAGCTCAACGGTGCTGCGGGTGGCGGCCGGCGTGGCGACCGCCATCAGTAGGACCTCCGGTACTTCCGGACGAAGCGCTCGCTCATGATGTTGAGCAGCAGCGTGAACACGAACAGGACGAACCCCACGAGGTAGAGGGCCTCGAAGGCGTTGAGCCCCGATCCTCTCGTCTGCACCTGATCGGACCCGATCGCGAGCGAGGCGATCGCCGCGGTCAGCGTTTGATTCGGCTCGAAGGGGTTCAACGTCCGCGACGCGTTGCCGGTCGCTCCGGCGGCGATCGCCACCACCATCGTCTCGCCGAGCGCTCGGGAGATACCCAGGATCAAAGAGGCCGCGATCCCCGAGATCGCCGCCGGGAACACGACGCGGAGCGTCACGGTCCGTCGCCGAGCGCCGATCCCGTACGCCGCTTCGCGCAACGCCCGCGGCACGGCGAACATCGCGTCCTCGGCCACCGACGCCACGAGGGGGATCGTGAGGATCCCGACCCCGATCCCGGCGGCCATCATCGTGAAGGTGTTCGTCGCCCCGAAGAGGTCCTGCACGACGATCGGGTTGATCACCGTGAGTGCGAAGAACCCGATCACGACGCTGGGGACGCCCGCGAGCGTCTCGAGGATCGGCTTCAGCTTCCGGCGCGTGCGCGGTTTCGCGTACTCGGAGAGGTAGGCCGCCGCGCCCAACCCGAGCGGCGCGGCGACGATCATCGCGATGCTCGTCACCACGAGAGATCCGTAGAACAAGGAGATCAGATCGAACTCACCCTGCCTCGGTCGCCAGATGCCCGACCAGAGCGACGAGAGCTCCACGTTCGACACGAAGTTGATCGTTCGGAAGGTCAGCGCGAGCACGATGCTGACGCTAACCACCACCGAGAGTCCAGCGGCCGCGACCAGCACCGTCCGGACCAGGCGCTCCTTCCGCCGACGCCGGGAGCTTCCCCGGAGCGTCGCGAGCATCCGGTCGGGTGCCTCGGCCCCGATCGATGCCATCCGATCCCTACCCCCTTCGCTCGAGCCGGTCGGGCTCGGGCGCCGCTCAGGCGGCGTCCGAGCCCGAACCAGCCTTCCGCTCTACGTGACCGCAGACTCCCACGCATCGCGGGTCGCCTGCTTGCGATCGTCCGGGAGCGGGATGTACCCGGCCTCCTCGACCGCCAGGGTCAGACCGTCATCGGTCAGGTAGAAGTCGACGAATGCCTTGACGCCCTCGTCCTCCCCGGCCGTGGCCGTGTTGGGGTAGATGAACAGCGACCGGGACAGCGGGTAGCTGCCGTCCGAGATCGTCTCCGCCGACGGCGAGACGCATCCATCGCCGGCGTCGATCGCGACCTCCTTGATCGCGTCGCCCGCTTCCTCGGCGAACGCGAACCCAACGAAGCCGATCGCGTTCGGGCTCCCCTCCATCGCCTGGATGATCACGTTGTCGTTCCCCGACGACGTGTAGTCGCCCCGCAGCGCTTCAGAGTCGTCCTCCGCGACGCCGTCCTCGACCGCGAAGTCGGGGATCCCCGAGAGCTCGATGAACGCGTCGTAGGTCCCCGACTCCTCACCGGGTGCCGTGATCTCAAGCGGCTGGTCGGGCATCGTGCCGGCCCCGCCGACCCGCTCGGAGATCGCGTTGGCCTGCCCGGTCGAATCGACGCCCGCCGAGTTCGGACCGAAGATCGCGTAGAGGTCCTGCGTCGTGAGGCATTCGAGCGCGCTCTCGGCGCTCACCATCACGGTGATCCCGTCGAAGGCCACCTCGAGCTCCGTGTATTCGACCCCGCCGTCCTCGCAGGCGGTGACCTCCTCCTCCTCGATCTGGCGCGAGGCGTCGGCGATGTCGATCTCCCCGGAGCAGAACAGCTCGAAGCCGTCTCCGGTCCCCGGCCCGTCGACGGAGATATCGACATCGGGGTTCGTCTCGTTGAACAGCTGCGCCACGAGTGAGGAAACAGGCTGCACCGTGGACGAGCCGGAGATCGTGATCGATCCCGTGAGGCCGGTGTCCACGGAGGGATCCCCATTCCCGCTCGGGTCGTCGTCGCCGCACGACGCAGCCACCAACGTCAGTACCGCCACGCCGATGAGCATCCGTGCCCATCGTTTCCCCTTCAGCATGCTGCCTCCCCATCTGATCGGGTACCTGGTGTCAGGCTAGGGAGGCCGGATGAAGCCCCCACGGCACGAAGGTGAACGGAGGATGAACCCGGCTCCCCGTGATTCCGGCTGGATCGAGGGTGGGTGGCTCGGCGGAACGGGCCGGTGGATGAATCATCACGGAACAGCACATGAACGAGGTGGACTGGCGCCTACACTCGGCTCGTGGAGTCCGTCGCGATCGTGGTGGCCGTGGTTGCCGCCGTCGCCGCTGTCGCCGCCGTCGCCGGTTGGCGGCGCTCCGCGCGTGTGGCGCGCACGTGGGAGGAGCGAGCCCTCGCCGCCGAGGCGATCGGACGCGAACAGCAGCTCGACGCGCTCGAGGACAGGAAGGTCCGCGACCTGACCCTGTCGACGATGCACGAAGGGGTGCTCCTGATCGACTCCGCCGCGCGCGTCGCCTTCGCGAACGACGCGATCAGCCGCCACCTTCCCTCGGCGCCCCCGACGCTGGACACCATCCTCCCTTTCTCGCTCCGCACCGCGATCCAGGACAGTCGCGAGCGCCGAGAGCCGAGCTCCGTCCTGGTGGAGACCGGCGTGCCGACCCGTTGGCTCCGCGGAACCATCACTCCCGCCGCCGACGGGGCAACGCTGGTCGTGATCCGCGATGTCACCCAGCAACGACGACTCGAATCCGTGCGGCGCGACTTCGTCGCGAACGCGTCGCACGAGCTGAAGACACCTGCGGCGACGATCCAAGCCGCCGCCGAGACCCTCCGGCGAGCGGCCGAGGACGATCCCGCCGCCGTCCCTCGGTTCGCTCAGCAACTGGAGCGCGAGGCCGTCCGGCTGTCACGCATCGTGGCCGACCTCCTGGACCTCTCTCGCCTCGAGTCCGGCAGCTCCCTCGACGACCTCGTGTCGTTGGGGTGCCGCCGCGCGTGAGGAAGGGCAGCGCCTCGAGGAGGCAGCCGACGCGGCCGGCGTCACCTTGGAGATCGAAGCCGACGGGGAGCGACCCATCCGCGGATCGCAGCAGGATCTCGCCCTGCTCGTGCGGAACCTCGTGGACAACGCGATCCGCTACAGCCACGAAGGAGGCCAGGTCCGCGTCGAGATCGGCTCCGACGACCGTGAGGTGACCTTGCGCGTGAAGGACGCGGGGATCGGCATCCCGTCCAAGGACATCCCCCGGGTGTTCGAGCGCTTCTACCGCGTGGATCGGGCTCGGTCGCGAGAGACGGGCGGCACGGGGCTGGGTCTGGCGATCGTGAAGCACGTGGTCGAGAACCACGGTGGCACGATCGAGGTCGACAGCGAGCTCGGGCGAGGGACGACGTTCACGATCCGGTTCCCCGCCGCCACGTCTGTCTGACCGAAGATCCAGCCCGGTGCGGCGAGGGTCAGCGGTCTCGGACGCCGGCACGACCGCGAGCTTCGCCCCGAACGCCGCACGGAAACGGTTGGAGATGTTCCTCGGCCGCCATCGGACGGGAACGGGCGCCTGGATCTCGAAGCGGCCCCGCCGCCGCGAGCACACGAGCGTGGCGCGCTCCCCGGCGGGGATGCGTCGGTGCAGCTCCTCCGCGAGGGCGAGGGCCACGGCCGCCTTGCGGAGCGCCGGGCGTTCGTCGGGTGGGATCAGGCGAGCGGAGGGGCCGAGGCTCGTGTGCTCCCCGCGAGACGAAGGATCGCCGACAGCGCGACCAAGCCCGTGGTGGGTGAATCCCGCGAGGTCGGCCGCGGTCACGATCATCGCGGCATGGTCCCATCGCTCGTAGTGATCGATCGCCTTGCCGATGTCGAGCAGCGAGGCGGCGTGCTGGAGCATCTCCTTCACGAGCGGGGGCGACTCCAGGTCCAGCGCCTCGACCAGCTGCGACGAGAGCGAGACGCGACGCGACGCCGCGGACGGATCCCACGTGGCGAACCGGGAGGCGAGGGTGGCGACCGAGATGGTTCGGACCTCACGGGGCGTGGGGACGGAGTCCGGATCTCCGAGCGCGAGACCTTCGCGGAGGCCGCGGCTCGAGATCAGCACCCGCTCGACACCGAGGTGGTCCATCAGGGCGAGCACGACGACGGCCCCGCCGACGATGGTGTCGGCCCGATCCGGGTTCAACCCTTGCAACCGCGTGCGTCGCTTCATGGTCCGGCTCGCGAGGTCCTCGACGAGGTCCTCCACGCTCGCCGTGGAGAGCTCGTATCCGTGCAGCAGTCGGAGCGGATGGTCGGATCGACGCAGATCCATCTTGGCGAGGTTGCGCACCGTGCCACCGATCCCGACGAGTTCCCCGCCGGCCTCCATGGGACCGACGCCCGCCTCGTCCAGCGACGCCTTCACGGTCTTGCGGAGATCCTTCAGCTCGCGGTCCTCAGGGGGGTCCGACACCAAGAACCGGTCGCTGACGCGCAGGGATCCCAGCGGAAGCGTCCACGACCTCTCGAACTTCCGGTCGTGGAAGCCGGTCAGCTCCATGCTCCCCCCGCCGAGATCCATCGCGACGCCGTGGAAGACCGGCAGGTCGTGGACCGCGCCGAGGAAGCCGAACGTCGCCTCCGTCTTCCCGTCGATGACCTCGAGGGGCACGCCGGCCTCGCGAGCTTCCGCCAGCAGGCGATCGCCGTCCGTGGATTCGCGCACGGCGGACGTCGCCACCGCGATCATGCGCTCCGCTCCCGCCCCGTCCGCGATCGCCCGGAAATCCCGGAGCGCCTCCAAGGTCCGCTCGATCGCTTCCGGACCGAGCCGATCGTCGTCGCGCAACTCCCGCCCCAGGCGGAGAGGGGCTCGGGCGTCCTCGAGGACATCGAGATGCTCACCCGGGCGGAGTCGGAACACGATCATCCGCGCGGAGTTCGAACCCACATCCACGACGGCGAAGGGCCGATCGTCGGCGCGCGAGCGGGAGCCTTGCACGACGTGATGCTCCCACACGCGACCGGAGCCCCGGGACGCTCGGCGGCCCTGCCGTCGTGTCCTCGTATGCTCCCCGACGCCATGACCACCCTCTTCCTGGTCCGCCACGGCCTCACGGCCGTGACGGGATCGCGCCTGTACGGCCGCACGAAGGGGATCCACTTGGACGAGCGCGGCCGCCGACAGGCGGCCGCGCTCGCCGATCGGTTCGAGGGGGTTCGGCTCAGCGCGATCTACTCGAGCCCCCTGGAACGCTGCATCGAAACCCTGGAGCCACTCGCGACAGGCCCGCCGACTCGAGATGCGCACCTCCGAGGCGCTGATCGAGATGGACGCCGGCAACTGGACGGGCCGCACCCTCCCTGCCCTCCGACGCACCAAGCTCTGGGAGACGGTGCAGCGCAGTCCGTCTCGCTTCCACTTCCCTTCCGGCGAGAGCTTCGTGGACGCAGAGGCACGCCTCCTCGACGAGATCGAGCGGGTCGTGGCACGGCACCCTCGCGGCCGTGTCGTCGTCGGAACCCACGGGGATCTCGTCGGGATGCTCGTGTCCCACTACGCGGGCGCCCACCTGGACCAGTTCCAACGAGTCAGCGTGGATCCCGCCTCCGTGTCCGTGGTGCACCTCGGCGACGGGGTCCCCCGCATCCTGCTCGTGAACGACACCGGGAGCCTTCGTCGGTTCGCAACGGCCACCCCGAAGGCGGCGGACGCCGCCGACAGGGCCGGAAGGGACGGTCGTGGGAGGAAGCTGCGAGGATAGGTCGATGGACCTGGGGCCGGTCGATCGCATCACCGCCGACGCCATCGGCGAGCCGGGAGCCCGCGTCTTCTACATCCAGGCACGAGCGGGCGTCGATCTCGTCACGGTGATCGTGGAGAAGCAGCAGGTGCAGCTGCTGGCCGCCTCTGTGCTCGAGCTCTTGGAGGACGTGCCCAGCGCCGAGCTCGTGACGGAGCTCGGGACCGGGTCTGCCGGCACGCCCGCCCCCGAGGGTTCGGCGATGGCCCTCGAGGAACCGATCGATCCGCGCTGGCGAGCCGGCCGCCTGTCGATCGGCTTCGACCAGGATCGCGACCTCTTCCTCCTGGAGGTCGAGGAGTTCCGGCCCGATCCCGAGGACCTGGAGGAGGACGATCCGGGGTCGTTGCTGGGAGCGGACGCAGGAGCGGAGCCGGAATCGATCCGCATCTGGGCGTCGCCGACCCAGATGCTGGCGCTCTCGCGGCACGGAGCGGAGGTCGCCGCGAGGGGCCGGCCGACGTGCCAGTTCTGCGGCAACCCGATCGACGCGGAGGGCCACGCGTGTCCCGCGATGAACGGGCACTCGAAGCGGGACTGAGCGACCCCGCCGTCCCTCGCGTCCTGGGCACCGGCGAGCTCGAGGTGCTCGGTCTGCTGCCGAACGCGTCGAACCACACGTTCCTCGCCCGCGCCAAGAGCGCTGACGAGGAGCTCCTCGCCGTCTACAAGCCCCGCCGGGGCGAGGCGCCGCTGTGGGACTTCCCGGAGGGGACGCTCTGTGCCCGCGAGGTGGCGGCGTACGTCGTCTCGCGGGCCTTGGGCTGGCCGAACGTCCCCGCCACCGTCCTCCGTGACGGGCCGTACGGGGTGGGGTCGGTGCAGCGGTTCGTCCCGCACGATCCCCAGGAGCATTACTTCACCCTCGCCGAGCGGTTCCCGGAGGAGTTCCGCCGCGTCGCCGCGTTCGACATGGTCATCAACAACGCCGACCGGAAGTCGGGGCATTGCTTGCTCGGGGAGGACGGACGGATCTTCCTGGTGGATCACGGGGTGTGCTTCAGCGACGAGCCGAAACTCCGGACGGTGATCTGGGACTTCATCGGCGACCCGCTCGAGGAGGGGACCAGGGCCGATGTGCGCCGTCTCGCCGGCGAGATCCGCGGTGGACAGGTGCGCGACGAGCTCGCCAACCTCCTCGCTCCGGTGGAGCTCGGGGCACTGACGGAACGCGCGGACACGGTCGCCGCGGCGGTTCGGTTCCCGGAGCCGGGGCAGGATCGCCCGTTCCCGTGGCCCCCGATCTAGCGCCGATGGCGCAGGCGAGCTCCCTGCTCTGGCGCACCACGACCGAGACCCCGCTCGGGCCGTACACGATCTTCCTCGGCGATGCCGGCGTCGTGCGAACGCACTTCGACGAGGACGGCGGCCCCGACGACGACCTCGACGCCGTGGAGGACCGGCGGCGTACCGCGCCCATCCGCCGCGAGGTCGACGCCTACTTCCGTGGCGCGCTGCGGGCGTTCGAGACGCCGGCCGACCTCTCGGCGATCGGAGAGGGCTTCACCCGGCGAGTGCTGGAGACGGTCCGGACGATCCCGTACGGCGAGCTCTGGACCTACGGCGACGTGGCGGCCGCCGCGGGCGCCGCCCGCGCCGGCCGCGCGGCGGGAAGCGCGCTCGCGCGCTCCCCGATCGAGCTGTTCGTCCCCTGCCACCGCGTGGTCCGGGCCGGACCGAGCCTCGGCAGCTACGGCCGTCACGACGACCGGCGTCGGTTCCTTCTGCTGCTCGAGGGAGCTCTCTCCGGTCCTTCCCTCCGTCCGTGAGAAGGTGGAACGGATGACCGTTCGGCGCGTCTCGCTGGCGACCCTCGCGCTCTTCCTCGGTGCCATGTCCTGCACCGCCGACCCAACGGACGGGTCCGACGTTGACACGACCTTCGCCGCCCAGATGGCCAGCAGCTGGCACTACGCGGGCGCCCCCCAGCGGGTCCAGGTCGGCATCGCGGCGAGCGATTCGAACGGCGTCCGCGTCGTCACGCAGGGCACGGTCGACTTCGCGTTCGCCTATCTCGGGACCGACGGATCCGGCGCCCCGGAAGCGGGACCCACCGCCACCGGCGAGTACGTGCCCGTGCCGGGAACGGACGCGTCCGGTGAGGCGCCGACGATCACCTCGGGAGCCAGAGGCGTCTACGAGGCAGAGGGTGTCACGTTCGATCGGGCCGGCATCTGGCGCGCCACGCTCTCGCCCGAGATCGACGGGGTCGCGCGCCAGCTGACCGTGGACTTCCCGGTGACGGAGCTCTCCGACGTCCACATCCCCGCTCCCGGCGAGCCCGCCCTCCACACCGACACGCTCACGATGGACTCGAAGGGGCGGAAGGGTGCGATCGACTCGATGGCGGACGGAGGCGGCGAGATCCCCGACCCCGAGCTCCACAGATGGTCGATCGCCGACGCGATCGACGAGGGGCGACCCTCGCTCGTGCTGTTCGGGACGCCCGCGTACTGCGAGAGCCAGTTCTGCGGTCCCGAGGTGACGGAGCTGCAACGGATCGCCGCCGCGCACCCCGATCGAGCCGTCTTCATCCATGTCGAGATCTGGAAGGACTTCAACGCCCAACCTCAGGTCATGAACGAGGGCGCCGCCGACTGGCTCCTCCGCACGATGCCCGACGGTACGCAGAACATGACCGAGCCATGGCTCTACCTGATCGGCGCCGACGGGGTCATCGTCGATCGGTGGGGGTCACTGTTCGATCCCGCGGACGTGGAAGCTGCCCTCGAGGCACTCCCGCCGATGGACGCCTAGCCCTCGTTCCGTCACCTCCCACGTACGATTGGCCCGTGGAACAGACACCCACGATGCCCCCGCCGCCCATCAGGGAACGGTGCTACCGGCACCCCGATGTCGAGACCGGCGTGCATTGCACGCGGTGCGGCCGACCCATCTGCCCCGACTGCATGATCCCCGCGCCGGTCGGTCATCAGTGCCCGGAGTGCGTGGCCGAGGCGCGGCGCGAGTATCGGCAGGGTCCCGGCCGCCAGATCGCGGTGGCGAACGTGAAGTCGACGTCGGTCACGAAGCTCCTGCTGATCGCGATCGCGATCGGGTACGTCTGGGAGCTCGTGATCGCGGGAGGACCAGGCTCGCTGCTCGAGGGACCCTCCGGGCAGGCCCTGATCGACGCAGGAGCCCTCGTGCCGTTCACCGGAGCAAGCGGCGGGCAGCCCGTCGGCGGGATCGTGGGAGGCGAGTGGTGGCGGCTCCTCAGCTCGATCTTCCTCCACGCCGGGCGTGATCCACCTGGCGCTGAACGCCTACGTCCTGTGGATCTTCGGCACCGCGATCGAGCGGGACATCGGCCGTGTCTCCACGCTCGCGGTGTTCCTCGTCACGGGCGTCTTCGCGGGTGCGACGTCCTTCGCGTTCGCCTCCAGGTTCAGTGTCGCGGTCGGCGCGTCAGGCGCGATCTTCGGGCTCGTGGGAGCATTCGTCGCCTACAACTACCTCCGGCGCAGTCACGTGATGGCGCAGGCGAGGCTCCGCGCAGCCCTCTCGATGCTCCTCATCAACCTGGTGATCGGCTTCTCGATCCCCGTGATCGACTGGCGAGCCCACCTCGGAGGATTCGTCGCCGGCCTCGTCGCGGGCTTCGCGGTCGATCCGTCCCGGCCGGCGCCGATCCGTCGGGTCGCCGCCGCCGGCGGCCTGGTGGCGTTGCTCGTGGTCGCAGCTGCGCTCGTCGCCTACCGGAGCGCGCAGATCACCGCGGACCCGTCGATCCTGTTCCCGGGTTGACCCGACGCCCTCAGGGCGCGGTGTCCACGCTCCCTCGCTCGGTGAGCCCGTAGAGGTAGCCCTGCCGCGTGCCGAGGTAGATCCAACCCCGCCACACGGCCGGCGTCGATTCGATGCAGTCGCTGAAGTGCAGCTTCCAGAGCAGCACCGGGTCCGCTTCGGGCTCCGACACGTCCCATGCCCACAGATCCCCCGCGCAATCGCCCTGGATCAGCACGCCGTCCACGACGACCGGCGATCCGATCGCCGGTGCGCCGATCTGTCGCTCCCAGCGGATGTCGCCGGTGTCCCGCTCCACGGCCAGCACGCGGCCCGCGGCCGTCGTGAAGTACACGAGATCACCGTAGAGGGCCGGCGTCGACCAGCTGCCTCCCGCCCCCTCGAAGCCGATCTCCCGGGCGTCGATCGACCACACGAGCGGGTCGCTCGGCCGCGACGGGTCGAGCTTCATCAGCTGGCCCACCTCGCTGCTCCGCTCCCCGGATCGCTGATATTCGCTGGCCACGTACAGATCGCCGGCGTCGTCGATCACGACCGTGGCATCGGTGTCGTCCCCGGTCCAGAACCGGAAGACCCGCTCGAGGTCGGAGCCGCCGGCCAGCACGTCGGAGACGTCCCAACCCTGCACCAGGCCGCCGGAGTTCGCGAAGTACAGGACCCCTTCGTGGAGGGAGACCGAGTTCTCGATCGAGACCTCGGTGTCGCCGAGCGCTCGGAGGAGCTCGTCGTCGAACCCCGGGACGGTCGCCACGACCTCGGGATCCACCGTGACCAGCCCGAGCTCGTCGTAGCTGCGATGCAAACGGATCACGTAGAGCCATCCGTTCTCGCCGCCCTCGAACAAGACGTCGTCCACGACCAGCGCGGCGCCGTCCCAGTCGTCGTTGCGGAGCGGCCGCTCGACACTCGTGGCGCCGTCGATCGACCAGAGCACGAGGGGCTCGCCGCGAGCGTGACGATCCGTCGCCACGATCCGGAACCGGCCGTCGCGGGAGCCCACGTAGTAGAGCGGGAACCCGTCCGGGTCCGTCGTCGCCGAGCCCTTCGCGAGGTCGCGGGTCGCGAGCGGTTGCCGCAGCGGCAGGCCCGTCAGCCCGTCCAGGAAGTGGTACATGCCGTCGTAGGCGCCCTCGCGAACCTCGATCGATCCGTCCTCGCCCACGATGACGTTGGGCTGTCCCGTCCAGCCGGTCCCGCACCACTCGCTCCGCTCGATGCCCACGAACGACACCGAGCAGAGCCGGGCCGAGGGAGCGCGCCACCCGATCACCGGATCCAGCGGCACGGGCCCCTCGCCGTAATAGCTGCGCGCCGCGTTGCCTCGGAACGTGACCAGGCCCTCGAACGCCGTGTTGATCGGGGCTGCGCCCTCCGGCGGCCGATCGTTCCTGAGCGGGCCACCGCGGTGCTGCTCATCCTCGATCCGGGACAGGAGGAACGCGATCAACAGGACGGCGACCCCGATCACGAGGGCGCCCGACACGATCGGAAGGACGGGGAACCTCTTCGTCACCGGCGCCCGGGACGTCGCACGACTCGCACGGGCCACCGACCCATGCTATGCCGTCAGACGGGTTCTCCCGCGGAGCGGTAGGAGCCCAGGATCTTCAGCAGGGACGTGTGCTCCCGGACCTCCTTGAGGGCGGACTCCACCTCGGGATCGTCGGCCGCCGCCATGAAGTCCACGTACATCAGGTACTCGAAGGCAGCACCGTGCCTCGGTCGCGACTCCAGCTTGTGGAGGTTGATCCCGCGCGCCGCGAACGGCTCCAGGGCTCCGAGCAGCGACCCCGGCTCGTCGAGCACCGCCATCACCATCGACGTCTTGTCCGCACGGCCGAACCCCGGATCGGTCCCGCCGATCACCGCGAACTTCGTGAAGTTCTCCTTCTCGGTCTGGATGCGCTCCGCGAGCACGGTCAGGCCGGCGAGCCCGGCGGCATCCACGCTGGCGATCGCGGCGTCCGCGGGGTCGTTCGTCTCCGCGATCTTCCGGGCGGCACCCGCGGTGTCGTGCTCCGGAACCGGTTCGATCCGCATGGAGGTCAGGAAGTCCTCGCACTGCGCGAGGGCCTGCCAATGGGAGTGCGCGCGGCGCACGTCTTCCAGGCGCGCGCCCGGCACGCCGAGCAGGGCATGGTCGACCCGCACGATCGACTCCCCCACGATCCTGAGCAGGCTGGTGTTGGAGAGCAGCTCGTACGTCTCGTTCACGGACCCCGCCTGCGAGTTCTCCAGGGGAACGACGCCGAAGGACGCCTCGCCGCTCGTGACCCGGGAGAACGCATGCCGCACCGTGTCGCACGGCAGGGGCTCGGCATCCGCGAACAGCGAGCGGACGGCCCGTTCGCTGTACGCGCCGGGCTCTCCCTGGTAGGCGACCTTCATGCCGCGGGAGGCTAGCGGGTCGCCGGGCGAGCCGACAGCCGTCTCACGCGTTGATGAACTGTTCCCAGATCTGGATCGCGCCCGGCCCGACGATCACGACGAACAGGGCGGGCAGGATGCACAGGATCAACGGGAACACGATCTTCACGGGCGTCTGCTGCGCCTTCGCCTCGGCCGCCTGACGGCGCTTGATCCGCAGCTGCTGCGCCTGGGTCCGCAGGACGCTCGCGATCGAGACACCGAAGACGTCGGCCTGGATCATCGCGAGTGCGAACGCGTTCAACTCCTCGACGTCGGTCCGCTCGGCGAGGTTACGGAACGCATCGCCTCGCGGCACTCCCAGCTGGATCTCCTGGAGCATCCGCGCGAACTCGGAGGAAAGGATGCCGGGCACGTTCTGGACGACCTGCGCGATCGCGGCGTTCAGCGAGAGCCCCGCCTCCACGCTGATCGTCAGGAGGTCGAGGGTGTCCGAGAGCGTGCGGAGGATCTCCTTCTGCCTCTCGTCGACGCGCCGGTTCAACATCGAGTCGGGCGCGACGAACCCGACGAATCCCAGCAACCCGAACAGCACGATCCGGATGAACGGGGTGACGTCCCCGATGACGGACGACACGACCAGCGCCAGGACGACCCCGCCCACCAGTCCGATGATCTTGAACGCGAGGACGCGCTCCGCATCCCAACCCGTGGGAGTCCCTGCCAACAAGAGCTTGCGCGCGAGGCGATCTCGGGCATCGATCGGTGTGATGCGTCGAGCGACCCTCGTGGCGCCGGCGACCACCGGCACGATGATCCGCGCCCCGAAGCTCTCGGAAAGGTGTTGCTCCCGGAGGTTCACATTCTCGCTCGACGTCCCCGCGACCTGCGATTCGAGCATCCGAACGGCACGACGCCGCTCGGACTGGCTCAGGTCGAAGAAGATGCCGAAGAGAAGGATGGCTCCGGCGATGCATCCGACAGCGAGTACCAACCAGACCTCAGACATCGATATCCACGATCTTTCTCATCCAGAGGATCCCGAGCACCATGAGGACCCCGCCAGTGCCCAACATGATCAGACCGACCTGCGTGGTGACGAGCAACGAGATGTACTCGGGGTTGACGGCGAACATGTAGAGCGCGATCGCGAACGGGAGGATCGCCAGGACCCAGGCGGAGAGCCTGCCCTCGGCCGTGAGGACCTTGATCTGGCGGCGCATCATCGCGCGCTCCCGGAGCGTGTCCGACACGTTGTCGAGGATCTCCGCCAGGTTGCCGCCGACCTCGCGCTGGATGTTCACGGCGAGGACGGCCCAGCGGAAGTCTGCGCTCCCGACGCGGTCCGCCAACGACTCGAGGGCATCCTCCGGGGGACGGCCCAGCCGGATCTCGGCCACGAGCCGTTGGAACTCCACATCGGCGGGGGCCGGGATCTCCCGGGCAACGGTGTCGAGCGCCTGGAGGAACGAGTGCCCCGCGCGCAGCGACGACGCCATGATCGTCAGCACGTCCGGCAGCTGCTCGCGCATCTTGTCCCCCCGGCGGCCCAGGGACATCCGGAGGAGGACGGTCGGCAGCAGCGGCGCTGAGGAGACCGATCACGCCCGCCAGGAGAGGTTTCTGGAGCAACGCCGCGCCGAGCACCCCGCCGAGGATCGCGGCCCCGACGGTGGCGACCACGAACTCCCCCGACCGGAGGCTGACACCGGCCGCCTCGAGCTGAGCGTCGAGCTTCTCGCCGAACCCCTGCGCCTTGGCGAACCGATCGCCGAAGGACGAGACGCTCTCGGGGATCCAGCCGGAGCCCGGCTTGCCGACCGCGGATGCGGTCTGCTGGGGCACGGGGCGGCCGATCGCAGCCATCCTCGCCGCCATGTCACGGTCCGCCTTGACGCGAGCGGCGGTCCCCAACAGGAGCCACCCGAGGGCGAAGGCCGCCAGCGCGACGAGCGCGACGACGACCGCCAGCATCGCCTGGCTCGAGAAGAAGGTGTCTGCAGCCAGCATCGCTATCGGTCCCTCGATTCGAGCGCGAACAGCTCCGGGTCGACGTGCACGCCGCGCTCCTGGAGCTTCTCGACGAACTTGGGTCGCAGACCCGTGGACTTCAAGCGGCCGCGGAACCGGCCCTCGTCGTCCAGACCCGCCGAGTAGTCGAACAGGAAGATGTCCTGGAGCGTGATGACCTCACCCTCCATCCCGGCGACCTCGGTCACGTGCGTGAACCGGCGGGTCCCGTCCTTGAGGCGCGACTGGTAGACGATCAGCTGGATCGCCGATGCGATCTGCTCGCGGATCGCGCGGGAGCCGAGGTCCATCCCCGCCATCATCGTGATGGTCTCGAGACGGGACAGGGCGTCGCGCGGCGAGTTGCAGTGGATCGTCGAGATCGAGCCGTCGTGACCGGTGTTCATCGCCTGGAGCATGTCCAGCGCCTCGGCGCCACGGACCTCACCGACGACGATGCGGTCGGGCCGCATCCGCAACGAGTTCCGGACGAGGTCGCGGATCGAGACCTGACCCTTGCCCTCGATGTTCGGCGGACGGGCTTCGAGACGGACCACGTGCGGCTGCTGGAGCTTCAGCTCCGCCGCGTCCTCGATCGTCACGATGCGCTCGTCGTCGGGGATGAAGGACGACAGCACGTTCAGCGTGGTCGTCTTCCCGGCGCCGGTTCCGCCGGCCACCATCACGTTGATGCGGCCGCGGACGCAGGACTCGAGGAACTTCGAGACAGCCGAGCTCATCGTGCCGAACTCCACCAGGTCATCCGCCTGGTAGGGTCGGCGGCGAACTTCCGGATCGTGAGCGTGGGACCGTCGATCGCGAGCGGCGGGATGATCGCGTTCACCCGCGAGCCGTCGGGCAGACGCGCGTCCACCATGGGGCTCGCCTCGTCCACGCGACGGCCGACCTTGGCCACGATCTTGTCGATCGTGCGCCGGAGCTGGCCCTCGTCGTGGAACTTCGTGCCGGTCCAGAACAGCTTGCCCGAGCGCTCGACGTAGATCGTGTCCCAGTTGTTCACCATGACCTCGGTGACCTCCGGGTCGCGGATGTAGGGCTCGAGCGGGCCGAGACCGAGGACGCTGTCACCGATCTGCCGGACGATCAGGAGCTTCTCCTGCGCGGCGAGCGGTCCCTCCTCCTCGTCGAGGAGCTCGCGGAGGCGCTGGTGGACCATCCCCTCGAGCTCGGTGTCGGACAGGGTCGCGTCGTAGAGACGCGGTCCGAGGCTCTCGACCAGGCGCTCCTGCACCCGGATGCGGACCTCGGCGATCCGATCCTTCTGTTGGGCCTTCTGCAGCCTGTCTGCCAGGGACATGTGGTGCCTCCTCTGCCTTCTTCTGCCTTTTTCTTGGCCTCAGGTTCAGCTTCGAGCGAACAGCTTGCGCTTCTTCTTGTTCGTGGTGTCGATCCCCGCCTCGCCGGCGGCGACCATCTCGGCCTGGCCTGCGAAACGGACGGCGAGCTGCCGGACCGCCTGCGCCACCTCGGAGTTCGGCTCGTCGAGCACGACCGGCCGGCCCTTGTTCAGGGACGTCGGCACGAGCCGGCTCGACGGGATCATCGCGTCCACGTTGATCTTCATGACGCGCTCCACGTCTGAGGCGTCGAGACCGACCTTGGAGTCCGCCCGGTTCAGGACGACGCGGAACCGCTCGCGCGGCAGGCCGATCGTGAGCAGGGTGTCGAGCGACTTCGACAGGTGCTTCACCCCGACGACGTCGAGGCCCGTCACGAGGCAGATCGCGTCGGACAGATCGAAGCACACGAGCGCGGAGTCCGAGTAGTCCACCGAGGCGTCCACGACGACCCAGCCGAACTCGTTGCGGAGCGCGCGCAGGAACTTCCCGATCGCCTCGCCGGCCGGGGCCTCAGCCGCCGGGTCCGGCGGGGCGCCGAAGCCCCACAGGTGCTCCGAGAGCTGGACACCGATCTGCTTGATCCGGGCGCGCTCGGCGCCTTCGCCCAGCTCCATCAGGTCCTGGATCGTGGCGGTGGGCTCCCGGCCGAAGTACGTGAAGACGTCGCCCATGTCGATGTCGAGGTCCACGACGGCGGTGTCCTGCCCGGTGACCTCGGAGATCGCGGTGGCCAGGTTGGACGTCAGGAAGGTCTTGCCGGTCCCTCCCTTGGAGGAGAAGACCGACAGGATCCTGCCGCGGGTGACCGGCTGGCCGTCCGTCGCGGTGACGTTGACCGAGCGGAGGTTCCCTGCCCAGACGATCGCGCGCTCCACGGCATCGCGGAGCTCCTCGGTCCCCTGGGTCATGTCGACGACGTCGCGGATGCCCGCGCGCATCGCCGCCGGCAGCAGCCCGTTCCAGGTGTGGTCCCGGACCAGCACCATGGCCGTCCCCGGGGCCTGGCGCCCGACGAACTCGGCGAGGCCGAGTGCGTCGGGCTCCTTGACCTCGGGCGAGAGGACCAGGACGTCGATGGGCTGGAAGGCGTTGATCAACAACTCCTCTGCAGCCGTTGCAGACTGCACCCAACCCACCTCGTCCGGGCCCATCTCGACGGCCCTGGCGACCTGTTGGCGGAACGACTGCGGCGTCCCGACGGCGACGACGCTGGCGTCGGTCATCCGAGCTTCGCTCCGAGCAGGAGCTCGATCGGAACGGTCGAAGCCGGTGGCTGCGTCCCATCCTCTTCCGGCGGCAGGAGGCCGAGCCAGATCCGCGCGTTCTCCTGCGCGAAGACGAGATTCTGCGCGTCCTGCGGCAAGAGATCCAACGTGATCTGGATCCGTGAGCTGTCGCTCCGACCGGTCTCGCTGTCCACCTCCGGGTTCTGGATGCGGAGGACCCGCACGGTCGGGACCAGCGTCACGGTGAAGTCGGGCACGTCCTTCTTGGCGCCGGCCTGCGCGTCCGCCGGCTGCGTCAGGTACTGGCGCAGGTTGCCGGGGATCAGCGTGACACCCTGGTACGTCGCGAACACCTGAACGTTGTCGCCGGGATTGATGTTGCCGACGCCGCCCTGAGGAGCGTCGAGCTCCACGGAAAGACCGACGTGGCCTTCGCTCACGCCGACGATGTTCAGCTGCTCTTCCGAGGTCGAGAGCCGGGCGGTCGGGATCTGCTCGTTCGCCAGGATCGGCGTCGTGGTGGTGGCTCCCTCCAGCTCGGTGAGGGTGGTGACGGCCCCGCCGACGAGCGCGTCCGAAGGGACGTCGATCTCCGCGAAAAGGCCTTGCTCGATCAGGGGGTCCAGCCGCTGATTGGCGGGGATCTCCTGGGTCGCCACGATCACCGTGGTGAGCTGGCCGCCCTCTACCGCGTCTTGCTTCACCCCTTGGGTGTACAGGACCACGGCCGCTGCCGCGCCCACCGCGAGCACGATCGCTATCGCTACCACCAGACCTCGTGACCTCATCCTCTTGCTCCTTTCAACCCATCCTCAGAGTGTGTCTCCTCTATCGGCCGGACGCTTTGCCGGCTTCAGTGTTTTCCGTTTTTCGCGCTCAATCCTGTTCTGGGCAGCTCCCGATCGGCAGGTCGCAGAGCCTGATGGAGCGCAGACCGAAGTCCGCTCCCCCGCCGGGATCCGTTCCACCGAAGCGGGCCTCGACCGTGTGAACTTTGATGCAGACACCGCTGGAGTTGTTCGGCGGGACGCCGCAGGGACCGCCCGCGGACCAATCCCACTCGATCGTGACGTTGTTTCGGGCGTTCCCGATCCAGTCCACGACGTTCGTGTTCGGATCGAAGGTGTAGTGCTGGTTCAGCGTGCAGCACCGGAAAGGGTTGTTCCCCGGCGCCGAAAGATCCGGAGGCGAGAGCACGTCGTAGCTCGGGCACCCCTCGCTCACATGGAGAGTGTCGAGATCGAAGTCGCCGATCGTGGGGGTCATGTTCACCGGTCCGAAGTCACACGTCCCGGAAGCGCCCTCCCACTCCGACTTCTGGTCCAGGACCTCGTCGAGGTTCAGCACCATGAAGCCGATGATGTTGTACTTGTCGGGCGGCTGGCTCGGGAAGCAGGTCACCGTGTTCCCGTTGCTGTCGACCTGCGTCGTGCAGTCGTTCACGGGGAAGATCAGATCGTCCCCGATCCGTTGCTCGAGAGCGCTCCAGTTCGACGACGAGAGACCGCTGACCCGGCAGACGTACGTCGGATCCGGGTAGTTCACGACGTTCGGGCCTCCGCTCCAGTTGCCGCTGATCCAGTCGTCCCGCAGGCTGGCCCCGACGTTCGGGCAGCTGTCCCCCGCGTTGACGTCCCATCCGTGCGTGCACGGATCGGTCGTCGTGCACAGGTTCAGGAACCCGAACGACGAACCGTTGAAGAGATCGTTGTCGAACCAGAGGTAGCAGTCGACATCGGGCGGAGTGTCCTCCTGGATGTCGCAGCTCCCTTGGTCGTTCCCCGTGTAGACCACGATCGGCAGCGGGTTCGCGCCGCCGGCGGGTCCCCATCCGGCCGTGGCCGCGGTGCGCACGGAGGCCGGCCCGCTGATGCCCAGGACCCCTGCGAAGAAAAGGTTCTGGTTCATCGCGTACTCGACGCTGACGTGGCCGTAGGACTCACTATCGCATCCGACCATCTCCGTGATGTTGGGGAGCGCCGTGATCGCGTTGCCCACGTTGTTCACCGCGAACGCGTCGGCCATCGCCTCCGGAACGTCGGTGTCATCCAGCCCTGCGCACGTCTGCGCCGCGGCGAGTGCCGCCGCGTCCGATGCGTTCACCATCCCGCGGCGTTGGAAGAGCAGTTGTCCCACGTCGACGGTGAGCACGATCAGTCCGAAGAGCGCGAGCAAGCTCAGCACGACGATGACGGCCGTCGCTCCGCGTTCGTCGTCGCGCAGCCTGTGTGGATCAGCCAAGGGGGGTCGCCTCCTCATCGGACGCTCATTCGCAGCGGAAGCTGCCTCGCAAGACAGGGTTGAGCTGGAGCGGCGGGAGGAAGGGGATCGACACCTGGAACGCGTCCTGCACCGGCCCCGACAGCGAGCTGTTGGTGATCTGGATCGTCACCTGCTGACCCTTGTTGGCGTCCGAGTCGTCGCACGTCCGATTCTGCGTGTACGTCCATCCTCCGCTCAGCGAGCCCGCCGACGAAGCGACCATCGCGCTTCGCACCGCCGTGGAATTCCCACGCACGGCGGCCACCCGCGCACCCTCACGGGCGGCGGAACGCAGGTTCTGGACCTGCCAGAACGCGAGTCCGTATTCGAGCAACCCGAAGATGAGGACGGCGAGAAGGCCGACGATCAAGGCGAACTCGACCGCGGCAGCGCCGTCCTCTCGGTGCAGCTTGCTCCGCACGCTCATCCATCACTCCTGAGTCTCCGTCGGCTCCTGTCGCCGCCGCCTCGAGGCGGCGGCGAGAGCGGCCGACGGCCGCTCGATCACGTAGAGCTACGAACCGGCGTTGTTGACGGCCGATCCGACCTGGTTGAACTTCGACTCGGCAGACGTGCCGATGAAGGTCACCGCGAGGATGATCACCACCGCGATCAGAGCGACCATCAACGCGTACTCGACCGCGGTTGCGCCGTGCTCCTCCTGAGCGCGGCCCTTGAGGTCGGCCCACCAGGTCTGAAGACCCGTGTAGAGCTTAAGCATCCGATACACCTCCTCTCCTCCGAGATCCCGTCCTCGGGGCATCGCCCCGTTGGCAGAGTCAATCCGCCAGCGAGCACGATAAGGCGCCCCATCCCTCCAGGGAATCCCGTATTCCACTGGAGTTATCTACGTGCTTCTACGTACGTATCTCCCCGTTGACCGAGAAGACGCCGGATGGTACCGCGTAGGATGCCCGCGTGGAAACCCCCAAAGGGGCAGATTTCCGTGCTCACTTTCGGCAGGCCTCCGTAGGCCGAAGGGCCGACCCACCCTGGGCCACCCTCTCCTGGGCTCTCCCTGCACTCGCGGCGCTCCTGGCGAAGATGCGCGCCATCGACCTCGCCTATCACGTGCGCGCCGGCGAGCTCAGCCTCCGAACGGGAGACATCCTCCTCGTCGACCCTTTCACGTTCACGAGCGGCGGCCGACCCTGGCTGAACCAGCAATGGGCCGCTCAATTGATCTTCGCTGGGGCGCATCGGCTGCTCGGTTGGGCAGGGGTCGCGATCACGTACGCCGGCGCCATGGCATCGGGATTCGCGCTCCTCTATCGGAGCTGCAGGAGCGCGAAGGCGAGGCCGCGAACGGCGGCGGTGCTCACGCTGCTCGGATTCATGGTTGCCTCCGGATCGCTCGCCGCTCGGCCGCAGGCACTTGCGGTACCCCTCTTCACCGGCACCTGGCTCTTGCTGGAGAGGCGGGATCGATGGGTGTGGGGTGTTCCGGTCTTGGCCGTGATCTGGGCCAACGTCCACGGGAGCTTCGTCCTCGCACCTGGCCTGGTCGCTTTCACCTTGTGCGACGATCTGCTCGAACGGAAGGATCCGCGTCCGACCCTGCTGCTGCTCCTCGCCACGGTGGGGGCTACCTTCATCACCCCGTTCGGCGGCTCCGTCTGGACGTACGCGCTCGATCTGGTCGGGAACGAAACGATCCGGACCTCGGTCGCAGAGTGGAGACCTCCATCCCCCCTGTCCCTCAGCGGCGGCCCCTTCTGGGCCTCCGTCGTCGCCGTGGCCATCGTCGGCATCTCCAAGCGACGAGAGATCCGCCTCATCGACGTCGCCCGCCTGCTCGTGTTCTTCGCACTCGGGGTGCCGGCTCTCCGCGGCACCCTGTGGTGGGCGCTCGCAGCACCTCCGATCGTGGCCGGCTGGTTCGCGACACGGGAACCCGTCGATCCTGCGCGGGGCAGTGAGTCAAGTCGGGTTCCGACGCTCATCGCGACCGCGGTCGTCCTGATCGCACTCGCACTCACCCTGAGCCTTCGAGCCGGGACGGATCCGGTGACGGGCGGTCCTGCGCGGCTGGCCGCAGATGCGCCGGAGCATCTCGTGATCGCGACCAGGAAGGTCCTTCCCCCCGGGTCCAGGCTCTTGGTCTTCCAGCCGTTCGCCTCGTGGTTCGAGTATTCGCTGCCCGAGGATCCGGTGATGGTGGATTCCCGGATCGAGTTGTTCCCGAGCAGCGTGTGGCGCGACTACTCGCGCGCGACCGGCGCCGAGGGGGGATGGGAACGGATCCTCGATCGATACGAGATCCAGGGCGTGGTGCTGCCCCCAGGAGAGCCGCTCGGCGTGGCGCTGGCGCAGACCCCTGGGTGGACGCTCGGCGCGCAGATCCCCTCAGGTTCGATCTTCGTTCGGTCCTGAAGCTACTCGGCGGGTGGGAGCGTCAAGAGTCCCGACCTCGCTGCGAGCCGCAGCGCCGCGAGCCTGTTGCCGACTCCGAGCTTCCCGTAGATCCGTGCGAGGTGGGTCGTGACTGTCCGCTCGCGGACGCCCAGCCGGTCGGCGATCTCCCGAGCGGTCAGGCCCTCCGCCGCGACGGCCAGGACCTCTCGTTCGCGTCGGGTGAGACGGAAGGTCTGGCTCCTCCGGCGTTCGATCCCTTCGGCGATCGTTCCCACCGAGTCCGCGGCGGGTCCGGCGATCACCACCTCCGCTTCGCTCGCTTCACGGATCGCCTCGAGGAACTCTTCCACCTCCGCGTTCTTGTCGATGAATCCATCCGCGCCCGTGAACAGCGCGCGTGACACGGTGTTCGGGTCGGCATTCGCACCCAGCCCGAGGATGACGAGCCCGGGGAAGCGTTCGCGGAGCGCGCGGATCAGCCAGTAGGCGTCCGACTCGCCCGCCAAGCCCATCGACACCAGCACGACGAGCTGCGTTCGATCGAGGCGATCGATGAGGGGGATCGCTTCCTCGGCGCTCGCCGACGTACCGGCGACCGTGAGCCCTGGACTCGCTTCGACGATCAGGCCGAGGCCCGCGCGGACGACCGGGAAGGGCTCGACGATCACCACGTCGTGGCGAGTGGGAGTCCTCCCCCCACTCGGGCCCCCACTCGGGCCGATCGTCGACTCACTCACCATCATCGGGACGACCTTTGCCGTTCGGAGCAGTGGAACGCAACGCTACAGGTCGACCAATCCGAGTCTCGCAGCTTGGGAGACCGCCTGTACTCGCGTCTTCACTCCCAGCCTTCGATAGAGCGTCGCGACGTGTGTCTCCACGGTCCGAGGAGAGATCCCGAGTCTCGACGCGATCTGACTCACCGTCTTCCCCTGGCTCAAGAACTCGAGCACCTGCTGCTGCCGGGTCGTCAGGCTCGCCGCCAGATCGGCCCCCTCCCTGGCGTGCCGAGCCATCCGTCCCAACGCCCCGATGGCGTCCTTCTCGAGTTTCGGAGTCATGACGCGTTCACCGGCGATGACGCGCCGGATGGTGGTCCCGAGATCACGAAGTCCTCCGGCCTTGGTGAGATATCCGCGTGCACCCATCCGCAGGGCTCGCAGGACCTGATCGCCGTCTGCTCTCTCTGCCAACACCAAGATCGACGGTGGGCGGAGGTCACCGAGATCAGCGAGAACGCGGAAGCCGTCGGCATCGGGCAGATCAAGATCCAGCACGAGGAGCTCAGGTCCGTGTGAGCGACATGCCGCGGTCGCCTCGGCCGCCGTGCCACTCGCGTCGACGACGATCACACCCGCCTCGTGACACGCGATCTCCACGACACGCCGAACGGTGGGATGGGCGGCGACCACCACGGCACTCACCGCATCGCTCATGCCGAGAGGCTAGCCCCTCACGCGGAACGCGTGTCGACCGCGAGACCGGCGCGCCACGCCACGCCGACGGCCTCGATCGTCGAGTGCACACCGAGCTTGCGAAAGATGTTCTTGACGTGTGTCTGCACCGTCGACCGGCTGATCCCGAGCTCGACAGCGATCCCGCTGATCGACTCGCCCCGCGCGAAGCCCGCGATGACTTCGCGTTCCCGCTGCGTGAGGGTGGCCAACGCGGTGTGGCGGCCGCGCCGAGTGCGGGCCTCACGCAGTCGCCCGACGGAAGCCGACAGATCGTCCACGGGAAGGACGAGCTCGCCTGCGACCGCTCGACGGAACGAGCTCGCCAGACTCGCCGGCTGCCGATCGGTCGGCAGGACGCCGCACGCTCCCGCAACCAGGGCGAGCTCCACGTTCCCGGCGGACGTGTCTCGGGTCGCGACCATCGCAGGGACGTTCGCTTCGTCCCTGATCGCCGCGAGGATCCGGAGACCCCTGCCGTCAGACCGATCCAGATCCACCACCACGAGGTCGGGTCGTGCCTCAGCGAGCAGCTCGATGACCGCCGACTCATCTGCGAGCGGACCGAGCACGTCGAAACCCGAGCGTCTGCGGAGGGCGATCAGGAGATCCTGAGCGAGCCCCATGCTCTCGGCGACCACGAGGATCCTGATGGTGTCCATGACTCTGCCCGGAACATCGGCATCTCTGAGGCTGAAGATGAGCCGTTCCGTAAGGGGTGGGACACTCGTCTCATGAACCGCCTGGCAGGGGAAACGAGTCCGTACCTGCTCCAGCATGCGGGGAATCCCGTGGAGTGGTCACCCTGGGACGAAGAGGCACTTCGGCGCGCACGGATCGAGGATCGGCCGATCTTCCTGTCGATCGGCTACGCCGCGTGCCACTGGTGCCACGTCATGGAGCGCGAGTCGTTCGAGGACGAAGAGACGGCGGCTTTCCTGAACGCGAATTTCGTCCCGATCAAGGTTGACCGGGAGGAGCGGCCCGATCTCGACGCGATCTACATGGATGCCGTCCAGGCGATGACCGGACAGGGCGGATGGCCGCTCTCGGCATTCCTCACCCCCGACGGTCGGCCGTTCTTCGCCGGCACCTACTTCCCGAAGGAAGCGATCCACGGCACACCATCGTTCCGGCAGGTCCTCGAGGCGATCACGGAGGCTTGGAGGGACCGCCGCGACGACGTCGAGCGGCAAGGCGGCCAGGTCGTGGAGGCGATCTCGAGGACCGTATCGGGCGTCGGTTCAGAGGAACCGCTCACCGACGAGATCAGTGCGAGCGCGTTGGCCGAGCTGCGGACCGCATTCGACGAGCGATGGGGTGGCTTCGGCGTGGCCCCGAAGTTCCCGCAGCCGATGACGCTGGAGTTCGTCCTTCGGATGGCGGTCCGTGGGAAGCCCGACGCGCTCGAGATGCTCACGACGACCTTGGATCGGATCGCCTCCGGCGGGATCTACGACCACGTCGGAGGCGGGTTCGCGCGCTACTCCACCGACGCGGCCTGGCACGTCCCCCACTTCGAGAAGATGCTCTACGACAACGCGCAGCTCGCACAGCTCTACGTCCGGGCGTGGTTGTTGACCCGCGACGACCGGTATCGGCGGGTCGCGACCGACACACTCGACTACCTCCTCCGCGAGATGCACCACCCAGAGGGCGGCTTCTACTCGAGTCAGGATGCGGATTCCGAAGGTGTCGAGGGCAAGTTCTTCACGTGGACCTGGGAGGAGCTCGTCGATCTCATCGGCGCCGACGCTGCCGACGCCTTCGGAGCCACGCCGGCGGGCAACTGGGAGGGCACGAACGTGCTGTGGCTCCCGGGCGGCTCGGAGCCGAGTGGCCTCGACCTCTCCACGGCGCGACGCGCGCTCTTCGAGGCGAGAGAGGCCCGGGTCCGACCGGGGACGGACGACAAGGTGCTCACCGCGTGGAACGCGATGGCGATCACGGCCCTCGCCGAAGCGGGCCGTGCGTTCGGGGAGCCCCGGTTCATCGAGGCGGCCGAAGGCTGCGCGCGCTTCGTCCTGAAGAACCTTCGCCGGGCCGACGGGCGACTCCTGCGCTCATGGCGGGAAGGGGTTCCCGGACGGGCCGGCTTCTGCGATGACCATGCGCTGCTGGCCTCGGCCTGCCTCACGCTCTTCTCGACCACGGGAACGGTCGGCTGGTTCCGCGAAGCCGTCGTGCTCCTCGACGCGTTGGTGGACCTGTTCCTCGACGCGGAGCGCGGTGGCTTCTTCCAGACGGGATCGGACGACGAGCAGCTCGTCCTCCGACCGAAGGAGCTGTACGACAACGCCGTGCCGTCCGGGAACTCGGTGGCCGCCGACGTCCTCCAGCGGGTCGCCCTCCTCTCCGGCGACCCCGATCGGGAGCGGGTCGGCGTCTCGGCGATCCGCCTGCTCCGCGACGTGTTGGGAAGGGCACCGACGGCGTTCGGGCACGCCCTCTGTGCGCTCGACCTCTACCTCGGCCCGTCGCGAGAGGTGGCGATCGTCGGAGACCTGGGGAACGAGCGCACCCGCTCGCTCGTGAACGAGGTGCACCGCGCCCGCTTCCTCCCGAACGCGGTCGTCGCCGTGGGCGGACCTCGCGACGAGGAGGCGGCCGAGGCCGTGGCGCTCCTTCGCGACCGCCCGCAGGTGAGCGGCCTCCCGACCGCGTACGTGTGTGAACGGTTCACCTGCCGCCTCCCCGTCACGACGCCCGAAGACCTCGCGGAGCAGCTGATGGAGATATGACGTGGCCGTGTCAGCGCGGCCCGAGCCGCGCCCGCCCGTAGGGTGCGGATCCGATGGAGGAGCCGGGGCGCCCCATGGCCCGATAGGTGAAGCCGGCCTCGACCGCAGCCGGGCCGTCCAGAAGGTTCCGCCCGTCGACGAGGTTCCTGGCGGCCATCCGTTTCCCGAGCTCATCGAGGTCGAGCTCGCACAGCTCATCCCAGGCGGTGCACACGACGACACATGAGGCGCCTTCCGCTGCCTCGTAGGGATCGGCGGCGAGCTCCAACTCGGGGACCTCGCTTCGGGCCGCGGCCCCCGCGATGGGGTCGTAACCGACGACCGAGGCTCCTTCAGCGAGAAGGTGTCGTGCGAGGCTCAGAGCAGGAGACAACCGGACATCGTCGGTCTCCGGCTTGAACGCGAGGCCGAGGAGCGCGACCCGCTTCCCATCCAGATTCCAGACGACCTCCCGGATCTTGATCATCGCGGCCTGGATGGCTTCATCGTTGATGCGCGCGACCTCGCCGAGCATCGCGAACGGATAGCCGAGTCGATCAGCGAGGTGCTGGAACGCAGCGAGGTCCTTCGGGAGGCAATATCCCCCGAACCCGAGCCCGGCGCTCAGGAAGGCAGCCCCGATCCGAGGGTCAGCGCCCATGACACGAGTGACCGCTTCGATATCCGCGCCGGACGCTTCGCAGAGACGGGCGAGGGCGTTGGCGTAGGAGATCTTGAGCGCCAGGAACGCGTTGGAGGCGTGCTTGGCGAGCTCTGCGCTCGTGATGTCGGTCTCGATGAGCTGCACGCCAACGTTCAGGAACGGACCGTAGAGCCGGCGCATCACGGCGAACGCACGGGGCGATGAGGCTCCCACCAAGATCCGGTCGGGGTGGAGCGCGTCCTTGAGAGCCTGCCCCTCCCGAAGGAACTCCGGGTTGGAGACCACTTCCAGACTTCCAGCCAGATCCGAACGCTCTCCCAATGTCTTCTGGAGCCGCCCCGCGGTGCCCGCCGGGACCGTCGACTTCTCCACGATGACGAGCGGACCCGTGGCCGCTCCAGCGATGTCCCGCCCCGCGCGTTCGACGGCCAGCAGGCTCGCCTCGCCCGAGACGCGAGGGGGTGTACCCACGCAGATGAACACCACCTCGGCATCCGACACAGCGGATGCGATCTCGGGAGTGAAGGTCAACAGATCAGCGGCCAGCTGCTCCTTCAACAGGTCCTGCGCGCCGGGCTCGTGGAACGGCAAGCGACCGTTCGCGAGAGCGTTCACTTTCTCGGAGTCCGCGTCGCATCCCACGACCCGGTGCCCCACCGATGCGAGCGACAGGCACGTGATGGCCCCGACGTGCCCCGTTCCGATCACGCCCACGGTCATCGGCGAGTTGCTCGGACGGAGCATCACGCAGGGTCCATGGGGAGGTGGTTCTCACCGGGGGAAGCGTGGTGCCTGCTGGAGACCTCCAGGAAGGGGAGCGCAGTCAAGGCCGGAGCGAGTGCCCTCGAGAGGTCGAAGGGCTCCCGCCAGACCTCGACGGAGAGCACGATCGTCAGCGCGACGAACGGGAGAGCGCCCCAGGCGATCGGGGAGCGACTGCGGAGCGCGAGCGGGACGAATCGGGCGATGGCGGCGAGGATCGCCACGACCAGGATGAACCGGATCGGATCTCGCGTCCATGACTCGACGGCTTCGAGCATCCCGAGGAAGGGTACGGAGAAGATCCGAGGGGCGCCTCCCACGCCGTGCCAGCCCGCCAGCCGGACCTGAAGGTACAGATGCCAGACCGCCATGGCGACGAGCGGCGTGATCACGAGACGCCAACGCAGCCTGCGCTCGTCGATCCAGAAGAGCACCACCAATCCGACGGCGAATCCCACCATGACCTCTCGAGTGAGCGCCCCGGCACTCAGGAGGAACGCCGCCGCCCAATCCCTCTCGAGCGCGAGCGCGCACGCGGCGCCCAGGCAGAAGACGTACGCGACCACGCCCGCACCGCCGATGTCGATCTCGAAGATCAAGCCGAGGTTCAGGGGGACCGCGAGACCCAGCCAGGTGGAAGCCCCCATCCTCGTGGCGAGGAACGCCCCCAGCAGCGTCCCGATAGCCATCGCGATGAGGTTGGTCACCAGCATGGACCACGCGACCACACCCGGTGGGAACAAGCCGAATCCGCCGGCGATCATCGGATACAACATCCGTTGACCACGGTAGATCGGCCTGTCGATCACCGAGGCGTGTTGCCCAGGGTCGCGGTACCAAGGATCGTTCGCCTGAACGAAGAAGAACTTGCCGTCGTGCCCGAAGTTCGGTCGAGTCGTGACATCTCCGAGGAGTCGACGCGCATACGCCGTCTGGATCGGCTTCTCATCTCCCAGAGCAAGGAAGATCGCGGGATCGAATCCACCGCGGATCAGAGCCGGCAAGACGATCGCCACGCTGATCGCGAACCCAACGAGACCAACGACCCAGACGGGGGCGCTCCTCGGCGCGTTCATTCGGTTTGTCGTGCGAAGGTGATCCATCTCGGGGCCCGGGCTTGATGTGGGTCTCCCTCCACGCTGTCGAACTGACCAGGTGTCACGCCTGCTCCGGCGTCGCGCCGCCCTGAGGTGCAGGTGCATCCCTTCGGGCAAGAACCAGCAGGAAAGGAGCTGCCGTGAACACCGGGACCAGGGCTCGCGAGAGATCGAATGGCTCACGCCACACGTGAACCGACAGCGTGGTAGCCAGAGCGACGAACGGGAGGGCCCCCCAGGCGAGAGGAAGGCGGCTGCGCAGCGCCAGGATCGTGAAGGTGGCCACGATCGCGAGGATCACGATGTTGATGACGAGGTCCTCCGGGTCCGTGGCCCAGGATCGGAACGCTTGCCACATCCCGACGAACGGCGCCGCGAAGATCTGGAGAGCGCCGCCGACACCCGTCACTCCCGTCAATCGTGACCGAAGGTATGCGTACCAGATCGCCACCGCGAGGACGGGGACGACCACGATGCGCCAGAGGAACCGGCGTTCGTCGAGCCAAGCGAGGAAGAACAGCCCCACCGCGAACGCCACCATCACCTCGCGGCTCAGGGCCGCTGCCGCGAACAGGATCGCTGCCGTCCAGGATCTGTCGGTGACGAGTGCGTACACGGCGCCCAAGCAGAAGACGTACGCAAGGACACCGGCTCCACCGATATCGATCTCGAAGATCAGACCGACGTTCAACGGCACCGCGAGACCCAGCCAGGTGGACGCGCCCCACGAAGCAGCCAGCCGGGCTGCGAGCCAAGTCCCGATCGCCATTGCGATCAGGTTCGTCACCAACATGGACCACGCGACCACACCCGGCGGGAACAGGCCGAACCCGCCGGCGATCAGGGGGTACAGCATCCGCTGACCGCGATAGAGCGGACGGTCGAGGACGGCGGCATGTCGTTCGGGCTCGATGTACCAAGGGTCGTTGGCCTGCGGGAAGAAGAATCGGCCGTCGTGCCCGAGATTGTCCGGCCTGGTCGAGACATCACCCAGCAAGTCTCGAGCGTAGGCGGTCTGGATCGGCGACTCCTCGCCGAGTGCGATGAACACCGTCGGATCCATCCCCGTCGGGATCAGGATCCGGAGCGCGAACGCCGCCACGATCACGAAGCCGATAGAGCCCACCACCCAGGCAGGAGGGCTCTTGCGGACGGTCACTTGTCCTTGCGGGCGACGGCGATCCAGCTCAGCCCGCGTAGTTTCCGAGCCTGCTCCAGCGCACGAGCCAGCGGCATCATGAGTCGGAAGGCAAACACCTGAGACCGGCTGATGGACGTCCTTCCTATCCATCGATTGACCGACCAGCCGACGACGCCGAGGCGATTGAACTGCGAGAGTCGTTCCACCTCGAAACCCGCATCCTCCAACAGCGTGCGGAGATCCGGACCTTCATACCGCTGACGGTGTTCGATGGCCTCGTCCATCGCCGAGTACAGAGAGCCATGGGCCGGAACCAGGATGAGCGCTTTGCCACCGGGGCGAAGGACCCGATGGAATCCTCGCACGGCGATGTCCGGCCGATCCAGATGCTCGAGCACGTTGACACAGAGGACGGTATCGAGCTCCTCTCCCTCGAGCTTCGAGAACAGATCGGGTATCCTCGAGGTTGGCCTCGATCACGGAGAAGTTCTCGAGATGTCCGTACCGATGGTCGAGACGGCGCACGTACGAGCGGTCGACGTCGAGCGCCACGATCCGCTCCCTGTCCAACAACAACGGAGTGAGATTGCCCGTGCCGGAGCCGGCTTCCAGCACCCGGTCTCCGATCGATCCGTCGAACTGCTCCACCATCCACCGGGCGATGTGAGGCGTGGTGCCAAGGTTCTCGAGGCTCGCGCGACCATGGTCCTCCGTGAACCTCGTATCGAAGAAGCGGAACTTGAAGAGCAGCCACATCGCCTGGACCCCATCGCGCCAACCGATACCCTTGCCTTCGGCATACGTGCGACCGTGATAGGAGATGGGCACTTCGTAGATCCTGGCGCCCGACTGTGCCAGGCGCGTGGTCAGTTCCGGCTCGATCCCGAACCGCTCACTCGCGAGCCGTAGGTCCTTCAGGATGTCTGCCCGCACCGCCTTGTAGCAGGTCTCCATGTCCGTGAGGTTCAAGTCGTTGAGGATGTTCGTGAACCACGTGAGGATCCGATTCCCGAGGGAGTGCCAGTACAGGAGCACCCGGCGCTCGGGGCTCGCCGCGAAACGCGAGCCGAAGACGGCGTCGGCTCGGTCCTCCACGATCGGCTTCAGCAGCAGAGGGAACTCCGCCGGGTCATATTCCAGGTCGGAGTCCTGAACCACCGCGACATCACCGGTCATGCGGGCGATGGCGGTGCGGATGGCAGCACCCTTTCCGCGGTTGACCCGATGGCGGAGGACCACGATCCGATCGTCCAACGACGCCAGCTCCTGGAGAACCTCGAACGATCGATCGGTGCTTCCGTCATCGACCGCGACGAGCTCCACGCCCCCGTCGACGGGAGCGTCCAGGACACGCCGTACGATCGTCCTCAGCGTTCGTGCCTCGTTGTAGACGGGCATCAACACCGAAAGCTTCACGTCGTTCCCTTCGTCAGCGACCTTCGACGAATGTTCGGCGTCCCCGGACCAGACTTGAAAGGGCGACCGAGGGATGGTCCCCATCCGGGGCATATCATCCTATGCGCTGATCCCTTGGCCGACCGGCAGCGGACGTCATGGGTCGAGAGATCGGTGGCACCGACTACGCAGTGCCACCGAAGGAGCCGATAGTCCCTGAATGCCAGTTGACATCGCCAGCCTCGTCACCCGCCTGCAGAACACCGATGGAGGATTCGGTCCGCGTGAGGGTCAGCCGAGCGAGTCGGAACCGACCGCCTTGGCCGCTCTCGCCCTGGGCGATGAGGGAGCACGGACGTGGCTGGCCGAGCACCAGCGCGACGACGGGTCATTCGCGACCGTCGTTGGTCCGTACGTGAACGATTCGACGACCGGGATGGCTGCTCTCGCGCTCGGTCCGGGGGCCGAGCGAGAGCGCGCGCTCGACCATCTCGAATCGACTCGCGCGGCCCACGTCGAATCCACAGCCGCCACTCCGATCGATGAATCGGCGATCGGCTGGGCGTGGACGCGCGGGACGGCCTCGTGGGTGGAGCCCACCGCGCGCGCGCTCTGGGCGTTTCGGGTGGCACGGCCGTCGTCCACGAGGGTCGAGGATGCGGCGAACCTCCTCCGCGATCGCGAGTGCGTGGGAGGTGGATGGAACTACGGGAACCGTGAGGTCCTCGGCGTCGATCTGCCGCCGTTCGTGCAAACCACCGCGATCTCGCTGGTCGGTTTGTCCGGTCTGGACCACGACCTCGAGGCCCGCGGCCTTGGCACGCTGCGGCGGATCTGGCGGGACGAATCCGCGGGCGGCTTGTCACTGGCGACGGCGCTCGCGGCATTCCGCACGCACGGTGCCACCTCACACGCACGGGCCGTCCGGCTCGAGCTCGAGCACCTGATCGCCGACACCGGGCTGCTCGGCGACGGTGTCGCCCTCGCTTGGGCCGCGCTTGCCTTGGACGCGCCGATGCCGGGGGCAGCCGCATGAGCCGCGACGTCGATCGCCGGACGTTCCTTCGAGGAGCCGCTGCCGGTTCCGCGATGGCGCTCGCGGGCGGCCTCGGGCTTCGGGCGCTGCTGCGGGAGCCCGAGAGATGGGACGAAGCGGCGTTCCCGCCACCGGGGGAAGCACGCGTCGCTGTCCTGGCCACCTCCGCCTACGACGGACCGCTCGAGGCGACAGTCCAGGACGGGCTCCGCGCGATCGGGGCGGATGTCCGTGGAGCGAACGTCCTGCTGAAACCGAACCTCGTGGAATTCGATCCGACCACAGCTGTCAACACCGACCCGCGGCTGATCGCAGCATCGGTGCTCGCGCTCCGTCGCTTGGGCGCGGTCTCGGTCCGCGTGGGAGAGGGACCGGGCCACCGGCGCGACGTCCAGGACGTGGTGACGCGTTCCGGGCTCGCCGACGTCCTCGCTGAGGTGGACGCGAGTTTCGTCGACCTGAACACCGCCGCCATCCGTCGGGTGCGCTTGCGTTCTCGCTACACCGACCTGGGGGAACTGTGGCTCCCAACTCCCGTGCTCGATGCCGACGTGGTGATCTCGATGCCGAAGATGAAAACGCACCACTGGGCCGGCGTCACCCTCTCGCTCAAGAACCTCTTCGGGACCTTGCCCGGCAGGGTCTACGGCTGGCCGAAGAACATCCTGCACTGGGCGGGCATCGAGCAGTCGATCCTGGACATCGCAGGCTCTGTGCGGCCCGACTATGCGATCATCGACGGGATCGTCGGCATGGAAGGCAACGGGCCGATCTCCGGCGAGCCGATCGAGTCGGAAGTCTTGGTTTTCGCCGACGACCCGGTTGCCGCCGATGCGGTCGGTGCATCACTGATGGGGTTCGATCCCGAACAGATCCCATACATCTCGGAGGCCGGGCGGTTCCTCGGTCAGGTGGACCGCTCCCAGATCGAGCAACGCGGGGAAGACACCGAGCGGCTCGCGAACACGTTCTCACCCCCGCCGCGCGGACCGGGCGTCACCGCAGGCTAGCTTGGCCGGACCGAAGAGACGGATCCAGCGGTGGCTAGACTCGCGATCTTCGCGACCAGAAAGGACGACCCGTGCCCACCGCGACGATCCACACGAACAAGGGCTCCTTCACGGTGCAACTGATGCCCGATCATGCGCCGAAGACCGTCGAGAACTTCGTCGGCCTCGCGAGTGGCTCGAGGGAATGGAAGGACCCACGGGATGGACAGACGAGGTCAACCGCGCTCTACCCGGGCACGATCTTCCATCGCGTGATCCCCGGGTTCATGGTCCAGGGCGGCGACCCGACCGGAACGGGGATGGGCGGACCCGGCTACCAGTTCGAGGACGAGGTGCCCTCCGACGGGCCGTCGTTCGACCGGCCCGGGCTCCTGGCGATGGCGAATGCGGGACCGGGCACCAACGGCTCCCAGTTCTTCGTGACGGTGGCTGCGACGCCATGGCTGGACGGGAAGCACACGATCTTCGGCGAGGTCACCGAGGGCTACGACGTGATCGAGGCGATCGCGGGCGCGCCGACCGGTTCGCAGGACCGGCCCGTCGACGAGGTCGTGATCGAACGGATCGACGTGGCCGACTAGCCCGGTGTGGGCACCGACGCGGCATCGACCCGATAGACGAGGTGGAGCCAGCGCTCCGCTCCGTGCAGCGTCTCCTTCCAGACGGTCATCCCGATCCGCTCGGCCACGCCGCGTGACGGCACGTTCTCGGGACGGATCAGCGAGATCACGTGATCCATCCCGAGCCTCCCGAGGCAGCGGTCACGCCACGCCGCGGCCGCTTCGGTCGCGATCCCCTGACGCGCGCGGCGTGGCGTGACCGACCAGCCGATCTCGACCTCGCCGGCGCCGTCGACCATCTGCGGGATCGGCCCGCAGTTGCCCAGGAACTCCCCCGACCGCCGATCCTCGATCACCCACAGGCTGTAGCCGTACCGCTCCTGCCGATCGAGCGACCGCTCGATCCAGGCGCGTGATTCCTCACGGCTGAACGGATGCGGGTAGAAGCGCATGTGGTGGGCGTCGGACTGGATCTCGTGCAGGGCGTCCAGGTCCGACAGGTCCGCAGCGAACGGGCGGAGCCGCAGGCGTTCCGTCTCGAAGGCGTCCTCCACCACGACGGCGAGCGTACCGAGGGGCGTGAGCCCAGGGCCACGGGTACGGTGGTCGGGTGCCGACGCCAGCCGAGACCCTCGATGTCGCGGGACGGGAGATCCGGGTCACGAACCCGCAGAAGGTGTACTTCCCCGACGCGCCGGATGGTCCGGTCACGAAGCTCGACCTCGTCCGGTACTGGATCGAGGTCGCGGACGCCGCCCTCGTCGGTTGCCGTGACCGGCCGACGACCCTGCATCGGTTCCCGGATGGAGCCGGCGACGAGGGCTTCTATCAGAAGCGACTGCCGAAGGGCGCACCCCCCTGGGTGGAGACGGCGATGATCCGATTCCCCAGCGGGCGGTCGGCCGACATGCCGGTGATGGCGGACGGGGCGCACCTCGCGTGGGCCGCGACCCTCGGATGCCTCGAGATCAATCCGTGGCCGGTGCGGAAGTCCGACGTCGACCATCCGGACGAGCTCCGCGTCGACCTGGACCCCGGTCCCGAGATCCCGTTCGACCACGTGCGTGAGGTAGCCCTCGTCACGAAAGACGTGCTCGAGGATCACGGGCTGGCCGGTTTCCCCAAGACGAGCGGCAAGAAGGGGATCCACGTGAACGTGCGGATCAGGCCCGAGTGGTCCTTCACCGAGGTCCGGCGCGCCGCGCTCGCGCTCGCGCGCGAGGTCGAGCGCCGCGTCCCCGACATCGCGACGACGAAGTGGTGGAAAGAGGAACGCCACGGCGTGTTCATCGACTACAACCAGAACGCCCGCGACCGGACGGTCGCGTCCGCCTACAGCGTTCGGCCGGTCGCGGATGCACGGGTGTCGACACCGCTCGCCTGGGACGAGGTCGAGGCTGTGGAGCCGGAGGCCTTCACGCTGCGGACCGTCCCCCGCCGGCTCCAGGAGCGTGGCGACCCCGGCGCGGGGATCGACGATGGGGCGGCACCCCTCGACGCGCTCCTCGCCCTCTCCGATCGACAGGCCGCCGAGGGGCAGGGCGAGGCGCCGTACCCGCCGCATTTCCCCAAGGCCGAGGGGGAACCCGTCCGCGTCCAGCCGTCCAAGCGGCGCGCTCGCGATGCGACGGATCCGAAGGGATCTGTCCCCCCGCCCGCGCCGGGGAAGCGGACCGGACCGACGGGCAGGCGCCGCACCAGGATGCCGCTGATAGAGATCGCGCGGGCCGAGACCGAGCGCGAGGCGCTCGAGGGGCTCGAGCGGTGGAAGGCGAAGCACCCGGAGGCGGCACCGCACCTCCAGCCCGCCGACGTGATGGTGGACTCCATGCGCGGACGCAGCACCACGTGGACCCGGATCCGCGTGAACCTGCACAACGTCCCGGAGCACGAGCGGCCGTCCCAGGAGGCGCTGGAAGTCGACTACGACCCGTGGGTGGGCGTCGAGTGGCCGGGTCAGCCCTCGTCCCAGTCCCAGGACGGTGGCGACTCGCCGAGCTGAGCCCACGTGCACGAGGACGGCTCGCGATCCTCGCGCCAGCGCAGGAACGTGGCGGCATGTCGCATGCGCCCCGACTGGATCCGATCGAACGCGACCTCGCAGACGAGCTCCGGACGGAGGGAGACCCACGCGGTGTCCTTGCCCGCCGACCACCTGCTCTGACCGCCGGGCGCGCGCATCCCGCCGAAGCTCCCCTCGCCCTCCAGCGGTCGCAGCAGATCCCGGAGCTCGCGCCGTTCCTTCGCCTTGAACGACGACGTGTGACCCACATAGTGGAGGGCGCCCTCGTCGTCATACAGTCCAAGGAGCAGGGAACCGACGCCGTCGTCGTTCTTCGCGACACGGTATCCGCCGACCACGCAGTCCGCGGTCTTCCGATGCTTCACCTTCACCCACCCGCGCGCGCCGCGCAGGTAGGGCTGGTCGGCGCGCTTCGCGATGATCCCGTCCTGACCCAGCCCGGCCTCGTCCGCGAACCATTCCTGGGCCGCCGCGAGGTCCTCGGTCCAGGGCGTGAGGAGAAGGTCCGGCCCGGGGTCAAGATCGTCGAGATCCTGCGGCGCCTGCCCGACGTGCAGGCGCGCGCACAGCTTCGCGAGCCGCTCGCGACGCTCGACGAGGGGCATCGCCGTGAGGTCCGTCCCGTCCTCCTCCAAGAGGTCGAAGAGGATCAAGGTGGCCGGGATCTCGGCCGAGAGCTTGCGAACCCGTGACTCGGCCGGGTGCAGCCGGAGCTGGAGCGCGTCGAAGGACAGGCTCCCCGGCTGGACCAGCACGATCTCGCCGTCGGCGACGAACGGTCCGTCCCTCCGTTCCTCGAGCAACGCGACGAGCTCCGGGAAGAACCGGTTCATCGGCCGGTCGCCTCTGCTCTCGAACGTGATCCCGTCACCCACCGAGACGATCGTGCGGAACCCGTCCCACTTCGGCTCGTACGTCCAGCCCGGACCGCGCGGGATCTCGGGGTCGAGCTTGGCGAGCATCGGCCCCTGACCGACCTTCGTCATGGGCGCACCCTACCCGGCGGGCGGGGCTCGCCATCGAGCCCCGCCCCCGAGGTTCAGCTGCCTTCGACCGTGAGCAGGATCAGCTGTCCACCCTCGCGTTTGAGGGTGAGGTCACCCACCTGCTCCTCGTCGACGAAGATGGAATGTGCCTGTACGTCCAGCAACCAGGCTCCGTAGCCGAAGAAGGCGGAGGCGTCGACGATGCCGCTGCTCTCCCACCCGATCGTGTTGACGCGTGCGACCACGGACAGGGCGCCGGCGTTCAGGTCGTATCGCAGGATCCGCGACTCGAAGCCGGAACTCACATCCTCCTGGATCATCAAGCTGTCGGAGCTGATCCCGAGGTTGTCCGGGTTCTTCATCGCCGGTGAGGGAGCGAGCGGATTCGCCGTCGCGTTCCCATCCAGGACGATCGAGAAGTCGACGACGCGCCTGGGGTCGTGCTTCGCGAACGTCATCTGGAAGATGCGTCCGTTCCCGAAGACACCGCCGGTGCCGCTCGTGAGCCGGCCCGTCGTCGGATCAGGCACCGCGGAGCTGCTGCCGGTGTCCGCGAGATACATCACAGGGTTGCCGCCGATCGGGACATCCGGGTCGTACGCGGTGTCCTCGACGCGGATGAACTGGAAGACGTTGTTCCGGTTCGACCAACGTTCGAGCGCGTCCTGAGGCGGTGTGGCCGTCGTGCCTCTGGCGATCCACCCGGGCACCCGGATGAACCGGCCCCGGAGATGATCATCGGCCGCGACATCGCCGTAGTCGTTCGCGCCGTTGAACGCGTTGCCGGGAGCGACGCGGACACCGTTCTTGTGGGTGATCCGGAACGCCAGGAGGTTCCCTTCGTCGGCCCAGATCGCGTCTTCGTCGTTCGCCAGGTACATGTACAGCTGCGACGACGGGGCGGTGAAGGTGTCGTCGCCCGAGAGGACCGCGATCTTGTCCCACGCACCCGGTAGCACCATCGAGTTCTCGTGGTTGTGGCGCCCCATCCCCGCCACCTGCGTGTACTCGCCCGTCGCGGGATCGAGGACCACTGCATACCCGGACTGCCGGAGGTTCTCCGGCGCGTACGCGGGGTCGGGACCGTAGGGGGCTCCCGGAGGAACGGGCAGTGCGTCCGGGGCTTCCTCGCCCGTCAGGTAGAGATAGGAAGACAGGCCGTCGGCCGGACCGGCCATCGTCGAGGAACAGAACCGTTGGAACCCCGCGCTGTCCGGCACCGGCACCGACCCCGCGAGGACCCCGCCGCTCGGATCCAGCGTCAGGTGCGACACGGACGCCATCTCGAAATCGGCGAGCCCGTCGAACGGCACGGTGGTCTGTTCGTGGTTCACGAACACCTCGACACTCCCACCCGCGCCGGGCATCGCGCCGATCCCGTCGGGCACGCCTTCGAAGAAGAAATCACCCACCTCATCGCCGACGCTGATGATCGGGGTCGCCTTCGATGTGCTCGGGTCGGCGAGCGTGATCATCAAGGGGACCGACGTGAAGAAGGGTGCGGCCGACGCGGGTGGCGCGGCCATCAGAAGCGTGAGAGACGTCGCCGCGATGATCGCGGCGCTCCTCCAGGCGCGTGCTCGCATGCACAACCTCCTCTTCGGGGGGGCGTCTCCACCCTCCCGCCCGAGCGAGCAGGTCGTCAAACGCGCTGGTCGCCGGTCATGCCGGCGAGCGCATGAGCGGGTACCGTGCGGGCCGTGCCGGACGAACGCCGATCGATCGAGATGGACGACGGCGCAAGGATCGCCCTCTCTCTGCACTTCCCGGACGAGCATCCACCTCCCTGGCCCGTGATCCTCGAGGCGCAGCCGTACCGGAAGGACGACTTCTCGGACTCCACGGCGATCTACCGGCGTCTGGCCGACGAGGGCGGCCTCGCCGTGTGCCGGGCCGACGTCCGCGGCACGGGATCGTCGGAAGGTGTCGCCGAGGACGAGTACAGCGACCGCGAGTGGCTCGACCACGAGAGGACGATCGCGTGGCTCGCCGAACAAGAGTGGTCGAACGGCAACGTCGGGATGTGGGGCACCTCCTACTCGGGCTTCAACGCGCTCCAGATGGCGGTCCGGCGGCCCCCGGCCCTGAAGGCGATCATCCCGATCTTCGCCACCGACCGGCGGTACACCGACGACATCCACTACGGCGGCGGCGCCCGGCGCGGCATCGACATCCTCGACTACCCGACGTACATGGTCGCGTTCAACGCGCTGCCACCGGTTCCGTTCGCCTACGGCGAGGGATGGCGCGAGGAGTGGCGTCGGCGGATCGAGGCCAACGAGCCGTGGGTGCTGCACTGGCTCGAACACCAGAACGAGGACGCGTACTGGCGTCGCGGCTCGAGCATCGACGCGTACGATCGCATCGAGGCGGCCACGCTCGTGATCGCGGGACACGCCGACGGATATCGGAACATGGCGTTCCGTGCCTTCGAACGACTCCGCGGTCCGAAGCAGATCCTGTTCGGACCGTGGGCGCACTGGAGCCCGCGGGTATCGATGCCGGGGCCGCGCATCGACCACGTGCCGGTGATGATCGCCTGGTGGGACCGATGGCTCCGCGAGGACCCCTCGATCGACACGGGTCCCGCGATCGCGATCTACGTCCGACGCTGGACCGAGCCCGAGCCGGACACCGACACGTTCGCCGGCGAGTGGCGAGCCGAGCCGACATGGCCCCCGGCCCGGCTCGCCGAAGACCGGCGTTCGCTGTCCAGCGCGGTGGCGTCATCGACCGGCGACGAGCTGCCGATCCGCGGGGACGTCGGTGTGACCGGCTCGATCTGGTGCGCGGGGTTGCCTCCGTTCGGACTCCCGTGGGACCAGCGCCCGGATGAGGCCTTCTCCCTCGTCTACGACTGGCCGGTTGGCGCCGAGATCGAGATCATGGGGCACCCGCGCGTCGAGCTGACCGTGTCGTCGTCGACACCGGTCGCGTACGTCTCCGCGAAGCTCTGCGACGTGGCGCCCGACGGGACGTCGGCGCTCGTGACCCGCGGGATCCTGAACCTCACCCACCGTGCGTCGCACGAACGCCCCGAGGCGCTGCCGCCCGGCGAGCCGGTCCGGGCGACGATCGAGCTGGACGCCACGGCCTACGAGTTCGAACCCGGGCACCGGATCCGACTCGACCTGGCCCCGAGCGACTTCCCTTCGTCGTGGCCGCCGCCCCATGCCGGGACGATCGTCGTCGACCGGGCCGCGTCGGCGCTCGTTCTCCCGACGCTGGGGGGACCACCCGTCGCTCCCACGCCGGAATTCGCCCCCGGAGCTACGGAGGGAAAGGCGCCCGATCGCGTCCGGTGGGAGATCCACGAGGATGTCCTCGCCCGCGAACGAGCCGTCGAGATCGACCACGGCGGCGTCCGGGGTCGGGTCGGCATCACCGAGACCGCGGACCGCTACCACGGCGAGATCCGGGTGCGGTGGGACGACCCCGGGCATTGCACTGCGACGGCCGGCGCAGAGCTCGAGCTTGCCTGGCCCGAAGCGTCGGTCCGCGCCGAGTCTCGAACCATCCTCCGGTCCGATCCGGAGTCGTGGAACCTCGCGATCGAGCTCCAGGTCTACGACGGCGACGAGCTGATCGCCGAGCGGCGATGGGAGCGCACCACACCGCGCGATCTGCAGTAGCGGAGGTCAGCTCGCGCGAGCCCGCCACGCGTCCAGCAGCTCACCTTCCTTGTCGGGCGGCACGCCCGCCTCGAGTGGCGGCGCACCTCGCTCACGATCCCAGGCGAGCGTGTCCGCGATCGTGCGCTCGAACGGGCGGGGACGCAGACCCGCCGCCGTCGCCTTCGCGGCGTCGTAGGCGTGGAACCCCGGCAGATGGGGATGCCACATCGGGAACCAGGTCTCGCGGATCTCCCCGAGCGCCCGCACGAACGCGGGGTCGACCCACACGAACGAGGTGTCCGCGCCCGCCGCGCTCCGCGCGCCTTCCACCACGTCGGCCGTCGTCGCCGGCTCGGCCGGGCCGATCACGCCGTACGTGTCGGAGTCGCGTGCCTCCACCCGATCGAGGACGAACGCGCCGAGGTCGCGCGCGTCGATCCCCTGGATCGGCGCGTCCGCCGGTCCCGCGGCGAGCATCTCCCCGCCGGCGGCTGCCCGCCGCACCCACCAGGTGAAGCGGTCGGTGGGGTCATGCGGCCCCACGATGTACCCCGGACGGATCACGAGCAGCATGTCGCCGAACCGAGCCGCGGCCTCCGCCTCGCACGCCACTTTCAGGGGCCCGTAGGTCTCCTCGGTCACGTCTTCCGTGTCCGGGTACGGCGCCGCGTGGATCGGGGTGTCCTCCGTCGCACCGACCGGCAGGTCGTCCGGATGGACCGACAGCGAGGACACCAGCGTGTAGTGGCCGATCCCGTCGCCGATCGTGTCCGCGAGCTCGCGGACCTCGCGGGGGACGAACGCACAGGTGTCCAGGACCGCGTCCCAGGAGCGTCCCCGCAGCGTCTCCACGCCGGCCTTCCGGTCGCCGTGCACGTGTTCGACGGACGGCAGATCCGAGGGCTCGGATCCCCCTCGATGGAAGACGGTCACGTCGTGACCGCGCTGCGACGCCTCCTCGACGAAGGCGCGCCCGAAGAACCGCGTGCCGCCGATCGTCAGGATCCTCACGCGACGGACCCTACCGTCCCCGGTGGTAGTCCGGCCCCCTCGTCGAGCCATCGATGCAAGACCTCTCGACCGTCGGGCACGAAGGTCGGTTCGTCGGCGCGGCGGAGGACGTGCGCGACCGGTTCCCATGCATGCCAAGCGATCTCAGCGGCCTGTGGCACGACGGGACCGTCCCAGGTGATCGCGAAGACCGCGCTCCATGATCGATCGTCGGTGCCCTCGTAGCGGTGGTGGAAGAGTTCGACCGCCCCGGCTCCCGCGATCGCCATCTCCTCTTGGAGCTCGCGATCGCGGGCCTGCTCGTACGCCTCGCCGGCGCTCACGACCCCGCTCACGAAGCAATCGAACGCACCGGGGAACACATCCTTCGTGTCGGTGCGGCGATGCACCAGCAACCGGCCGTCTGGACGGAAGACGAGGACGGAGGCGACGCGATGGAGCAGGTGGTCCGCGCGGACGCGTGAGCGCGTCACGGTCGCGACGACCAGGTCGTGCTCATCGACGACGTCGACGAGCTCCTCGCTCATGCGGCTCGTCTCGGTGCCGCTCAGGCCGCCGACCCCTCCAGGTCCTGCGACCACCCGCCGTCGCGCGCGAGGCCGTTCATCCGAGCGCGATGCGCCAACGCCTCTTGCGCCGCTTCGCTGTTGGCGGCATCGCCCCCCCAAAGGGTGAGCGGTCGCTGTTGGAGCGCGCGGCCGTACGAGAAGGAGATCTCCCAGGGCGCGTCATCGAGTCGGTTGATCTCGTTCAGTCGGCTCGTCGCTTGCTCGTCGGTCATCCCGCCGGACAGGAACACGATCCCGGGCACCTCGTCGGGGACGTGCGCTCGGAGCGTTCGGAGCGTGGCTTCCGCGATCGCGGTGTCGTCCACCTGCGTCGAAGCGCCCTTCCCGGGAACCACCATGTTCACCTTCAGGAGCGAGCCGGCGAGATCGACCCGCTGGTCCCGGAGCTGCGCGTAGAGCCCATCCAGCGCGCGGCCGGTCGCCTCTTCACACGCCGCGAGGTCGTGCTCCCCGTCCATCAGGGTCTCCGGCTCGACGATCGGCACGATCTCGGCTTCCTGGCAGAGCGCGGCGTAACGAGCCATCGCGTGCCCGTTCGCGAGCACCGCGAGATCGGTCGGTCGGCCGCCGCCGATGAAGTACGTCGCTCGCCACTTCGCGAAGCGAGCGCCGAGCTCCCGGTACTCGTGGAGGCGCTCCCGGAGCCCGTCGAGTCCCTCCGTCACGGTCTCGCCCTCGGACAGCGCCAGTGGCTTGGCACCGGTGTCGACTTTGATCCCCGGGATCACTCCCGTCTTCTCGAGCACCTCAGTGAATCGGATCCCGTCGTCGGTCGACTGGCGGATCGTCTCGTCGAAGAGGATCACGCCGGAGATGTGCTCTTCGAGACCGGGCGTCGTGAAGAGGAGCTGTCGGTAGGCGCGCCGGGTGTCTTCCGTCGATCGGACGCCGATCTGGTCGAAGCGCTTCTCGATCGTTCCGCTGGACTCGTCCGCGGCGAGGATCCCCTTGCCGCTGGCCACCAGCTCGCGTGCCGTCTCCTTCATCGCATCCATCCGTCGCTCCTCTCACTCTTTGGCACTCTTTGGCCGACTCCCTGGCCAGCGCCTTCATGTCTCGGGCTCTCGATCGACGCCGTCGCCCCAGGCTACGGCCCCCAGCACGCCCCGGGCAATCGACTACCTCGACTTAGGTACCTCACCGCACCCGCCGATAGGGATGCATGCGGCGACGTTCCCCCCAACGTTCGAAGCTCACGGTCGTGCTGGCCGTCGCGCTGGGCTTGCTCACCCCGATGGCCGCGAACATGGTCGGGGCGCAGGCAGGGGCGAACGCAGCGCCCTCCGGGACCTCGGCCGTTGCGGTCGTTGCGAGCGCACCTCCTCGGGGGTTCGCGCCCCCGGCGTCGGGCGTTCGGCCGGATCCCCGGGAGGTCGCGCGAGCGGCCGCCCGCGTCGCTCGGTGGACCAATGTCCTGGTCGAGGTGCCGCGCACCCTTCCTGCGTTCGCGTGGCCCCGTCCCGGCGCCGCGCAGGTCGGCGCCGTGCCCTCCGGCTCCAAGTACTTCGGGATCCGGATCGTCGCGTGGGTCGAGGAGGTCTCGTCCGACGGCAGGTGGGGACGCGTCGAGCTCCCCTACACCTGGCCGCGGCGGGAAGGATGGATCCGCCTCCGCGGCCTGGACCGAGACGCGACCCGCGTGCGGGTCGAGGTCGATCTGTCCCTGCACCAGGTCACGGTGCGGAGGTTCGGCAAGGTCCTGTTCCGCGCCCCGGGCGCGACGGGCGCGCCGTCATCTCCCACACCGGTCGGCGAGTACTTCGTGACGGATCGCGTGCCCTTCTCCGCCGGAAGCGCCCTCGGGTCCTTCGCGTTCGGGATCAGCGGCATCCAGCCGCGCCTGCCCGCCGGTTGGTCGGGTGGGAACCAGCTCGCGATCCATGGCACGAACGACCCCTCGTCGATCGGACAGAGCGTGAGCGCCGGGTGCGTCCGGGTCTCCGAGACGACCCTCGATCGACTGCGTCCGCTGCTCGAGTACGGCACGCCCGTGATCATCCACGCCTAGCGCTCAGCGCTCCCCTCGGGTATCGACTCGACGAACGACTCCAGGTCCCGCACGTGCGCCTCGGCATGCTCGAAGGGACCCGCGCCCACGAGCAGCTGCCCGATCCGATGCCCGAGGGACTTCCTCCCGCGTGGGGTCGCCGGGTTCTCCCAGCGGGCGTCCGACATCGACCGGATCGCGCGGATCAGCGCACCGTGCACGTTGTCCCAGTCCCGCTGCACGCGCGCGAGGGTGTGTCGCGAGCGTCTGCGGACACCCTCCGCGTTGATCGCCCCGATCGAGCTCGAATAGATGTCGCGGTCGATCGGCGCACGCTCCCCGGCGTCCCAAGCCGCCAGCGCCTCCAGGACCTTCTCCTCCCACGAACAGAGGTGTCCGAGGAGATCCTTCGGTGTCCAGTCGCCGTCCCCGACACCGGGCCTCGCCATCCAGTGCGGGGGGATCCGCTTGATCAGCCGGCGGATCTCGCGGTGACCACGCTCGAGCGTCTCGATCGCCTCCTCTCGAGTGGTCATCCTCCGGCTCCTCGTCCTATCAGCGAACCTCCTTCGGTTCGGGAACGTAGCGCAGCCTCGTGTCGTCCGCGCGGGGCGGTCGGGTCACGGCGGCCGCCGCACCGACCACCGTCACGACCAGTACCACGATCACACCGCCCGTCCCACCCATCCGGATCCCGAACCGTTCGGCGACGAGCCCGGCGGCGACGAGCGAGGCGATGCCGACGGCAGGCGCGACGCCCATGCGCAGCGAGAGGGAGCCCGCCCCGAAGCGACCCGCCCACCCCGCGCCGGCGAGCGTGATCACGGCGAGCGACGACGCCCACCACGCAGCGAGCGCTCCCGCGGCGGGCCGTGCGGGCGAAGCCGGCTGCGCGGTCGGCGCGGGCGGACCGTGGACGACCGCCATCCAACCGTTCGAGGACCAGCCGGCGTGCTCGTGCACCGCCTCCCCGAATCCGACGAAGTGCGACCGCAGGATCACGACGACGGGATCCTGGTCGAGCAAGGGCCGGACGGAGGACCATGTCTCGCGGGAGAGTTCGTCGAAGCCCGCGACGTCCGGCCGGAGCGTCGGACGCCCCACGGCGAGCAGGTCGGGATCTCCCAGGTACACGGTCGTGCGGAGCGTCTGCGCGGCCGGAAGTTCGGCGCGCACCCGGCGGAGGACGGAGATCGTTCCGAACTCGGCCGTGGAGCGGATGTCCGTCGCGGCGGAGTCGACGACGATCACGGCGGGCCTCGACGCGCCGGCGAGGTACCCCGACACCGTGTGCACCTCCGCCAGCCGACGGCCGTCGCTCCACGGCCGGCGGGAGCGCCAGACGTCCCAGCCGAAGGACAGCCACGCGAGCAGGGCCGCGACCACGAGCACGGCCGCGGCGATCCCGGCGACGGTTCCGGCCCGGGCGCGCAGCCAACGGACCGCAGCGATCGCGCCCAAGCCGCCCAGGAGCGGGATCGCGATGGCGAACGAGAGCATCCGCTGCACCGGAACGGCCAAGCCCGCCGCGTACAACAGCGCCGCACCGGCAGGGAGCAGCGCCCACGCACCGAGCAGCCACCCCGCTCGGCGCCGGACGGGCGGGTTCCACGGAGCGAGCAAGGACGCGACCCCGGCCCCCGCGGCGAGCGCGGCAGCCGGTAACCGGTAGAGCGGCGCCTGGCCACGATCGCCCGACCTCCCCCGCGCGAACTCGGTGGGCAGCCGAGGTGTTCCCGCAGCGCCCACCAGGAGGGCGAGGAGCCCGAGACCGGCGCCGGCCCCGACGGCGGTGACGATCCGCCCGGATGCCGAATCCGCGAGGGATCCCTTTCGGCTCGCGAGCGATGCGGGGAGGCAGACGATCGCAAGCACCACGAGGAGTCCGGCGAACAGCGCCGCGAACTGCCAATGGACGAGGAAGGCCGCAACGAGGCACATCGCCGAGAGCGTCCGCCCCGGTCCGCCGGCGGCCGCGGTGAGGGCAGCGGCGCCGGCCGCGAGGACGAGCGGTTCGACAAGCAGCTGATCCAGGTAGCCGTTGGCCGCGAGCGCGACCTGCACGGACGCCCCCGTGAGGAGGCCGGCGAGCGCCGCACCCCACCCGGGCACACCGGGGAGGGATCCGGCGAGCGCCGCCGCGGCCGCGGCGATCGCCACCGCGATCACGGCGGGAAGGACGTAGGCGAGGTCCCGGGCGCTCGCTCCCGTGACCGCGGTGAGGGCGGCCGTCACGAGGGGCAGTCCCGGTCGGTCGGCGTTCGTATGGAGCGCGTGTGCTCCGCCGTCGTACGCGGGGAGCGCCTCCAGGCCGAGCTCGGCGACGACCGAGGAGCGCCACACGTGCTGCGGTGTGTCGCTCCCGACGGGCGCGATCCCCGTCCCCTCGATCGCGTAGCGCCCCAGGAAGAGGAGCGAGGGGATCAGCACGACGGCCGCCAACACGAGCGCCCCGACGAGCCGCTTCACGCGCTCTCGCTCAAGAGCGACGCCAGCGCTCGGTCCGGAACATATCGCCATCGCGGCAGGTAGGTCGCCGAGTAGACGAACTCGTGCAGCTCCTGGGCGACGCGGAGCGGCCGGAGCAGCTCCTCGTCGAACAGCGACGACGCGTCACGGAGAGCGAGCTCGTCCCGATACGACCGCAGGCACTGCTCCGACGCATCTGCGATCCACGCGCCCACCGACACGCCGCGCCGCCGCTCGACGATCCTGCCCACGTGGTCGAGCGATTGCACGAGCGACGCGACGTCCTTCGCGGGCGGTCCCCCGAGCGCCCCGCTCCCGAGGGGATCCCCATCGAGGTCCGAGACCGCGAGGCCGTCTCGCCACCGGAGGAACTGTCCGACGTGCAGATCGCCGTGGATCGGGATCGTCGTCGTCGGGCGGACGGGGAGCCGTGCGAGCTCCTCGCGGATCGATCGCGCCGCTCGCCGCAGACGCTCGCCCTCCTCGCCGTCGATCGCGGTCAGGGCGAACCCGAGATCGTGCTCGGCATCGCGGCCCCATCCCGCCACCGTCTCGTTCGCGGCCGCCGCCCTCGGCCCCGGGAGCACCTCGGTGGGGGTCGCGAGACAGACGTGGAGACGGGCCGTGAGTGCGCCGAGCGCGGCGGCCGGCGCGATCGCGTCGACAGACGGGTCCTCGATCGACCGGTCCACGATCTCGACGTACCACTCCCAGCCGTCCCGGGCGTCGGGAAGGTAGGCCGCCATCGACGCGAGCGGCGCCACCCCGCCTTCGTGCCTCCACCCGAGAGTGCCGAGAGGAGTCGGCATCTCGGCGAACCCCGCCTCGGAGAGGTGAGCCGGCAGCAGCATCGGCCGCCGATTGTCCGGCGCCGTCCGGACCGATCGCTTCATCACCGCCTTCTCGCCCACGACGATCGACTCGTTCGATTGATCCACCTCGATCGCCCGCTCGCCGGTCCAGGATCCGATCTCGCCCAGGCGGCGGAAGGAGAACCTCCCCGCCTCCCCTCCCCTCGCCGTCCGGGTCAGGAGCGCCTCGGCGACGCCGTCTCCCGGGCCGGCCCGGCGGAAGGCGTCCTCCGCTTCGACGACGGCCGATGTGAACAGCTCGTCTCCGACATGGAGCACGAGGAGCCATCGCCGGTCGCCGAGCGCGAGCGCATCCGCCACCGTGACGGCACCTCTCGGTGACCCTTCGGGGAGCGGCGTGGGGAGGAGCACCGAGGCGGCCGTCGAGGCAACCCTGTCGGCCGGGTCGTCGGAGCCTCGTCGCACGACGCGGAGTGTAGGCCGCCCGCGACACCCGCTTCCGTCGGGCTCCGCCGCCCGGATGTGCAGGATGGCCCGAGGTCGGGCAACATGGGATCGTGACCGACCCGCTCACCGTCGTCTTCATGCCCGAGAGCGCGTACGGGCCCACGAACAACTGCATCGGGATCGGCAAGATCCTCGAGGGGCGTGGGCATCGCGTGGTGTTCGCCGCAGAGGCCTCCTGGCGAGGCCGTCTCGAGCCCCTCGGATTCGAGGAGGACCTCGTGGATCTGGCCCCACCGGCCGAGGGCGACCAGGACGCCGGACAGTTCTGGACAGACTTCATCACGGAGACGGCGCCGGAGTTCCGCAAGCCGACGATCGAGCAGCTCGACACGTTCATCCGACCGGTGTGGGAGTCGCTGACCGACGGAGCGAAGTTCTGCGAGCCGCAGCTCCGGGAGATCCTGGCCCGCGCGCAGCCCGACGTGATCGTCGAGGACAACGTGAGCGGCTTCCCGGCCCTCCTCACCCACGGCGCGCCCTGGGTGCGGATCATGAGCTGCAACCCGCTCGAACGGAAGGATCCCGACATCCCGCCGACGTTCAGCGGCTACCCGATCGACGACCCGAGCGGGTGGGAGGAGTTCCGCGCCGAGTACGACCGGACCCACCGCGATCTCTGGTCCGGCTTCAACGACTGGATGCTCGAGCAGGGGGCACCCGCCCTCCCCGACCTCGAGTTCATCCACGAATCGGAGCACCTGAACCTGTCCGTGTTCCCCGATGCCGCCGACTATCTCCGTGCGCGGCCGCTCGGATCCGCGTGGCACCGCCTCGAGTCATCGGTCCGTGACACCGAGGATGCGTGGTCCGTGCCGGAGCAGCTGCAGGACGGCGAGGGATCGCTGATCTATCTCTCGCTCGGCTCGCTCGGATCGGCGGACGTGGAGCTGATGCGCCGGCTCGTCGATGTGCTCGCGCGCACCCGGCACCGCTTCGTGGTGTCGAAGGGGCCGCGCGCGGACGAGTTCGGCCTCCCCGACAACATGTGGGGGGAAGCGCGCGTCCCGCAGACGAGCATCATCCCCGAGGTGGACCTCGTGATCACGCACGGCGGGAACAACACCGTCACGGAGTCGCTGCACTTCGGCAAGCCGATGGTCGTACTCCCGTTGTTCTGGGATCAGTACGACAACGCCCAGCGGATGCACGAGCTGGGGTACGGGGTTCGGCTCGCGACGTACGACTTCGCCGACGACGAGCTCATCGCCGCGGTGGACGGGCTGGCGGCGGACGAGACGCTTCGATCGAGCCTGGATGCGCTCGGCGAGCGCATCCGCGACGCGGAGGGCGTCACCCACGCTGCCGATCTGATCGAGGCGGTCGGCCGCAAGGTGTAGACACCGCGGCGGGCCGGATCACCGCGCCGGGTTGCCGTTCTCGAACCGCTGCCGGTAGGACTGCGCGATCGCCTCGAGCATCGTCTCGTCGGCGAGCCCGTCGGGCAGCGACCCGACGCGCCCGCGGATCGCGGTTGCCAGCTGTGCAGCGAGACGCCAGCGGGCCGTCGGGTCGAGCGATCCCCTCCGGGCGAGGAACGACCGGATCACGTCGTAGTCACGCTCCGACAACCCGGTCGCATCCACCGCCGGGAGATCGGGGCGACTCGCGGAGACGACGGACTGGGGGGCCGAGAACCACGCCTCCCGGATCACCAGCGTGCCGGCGGCGAGGTCGCCGAGCCGCTGCGCCCGCGCGGTGACGATCATCGAGATCACCGCCAGGAACGGGAGCATGAAGACCTCGAGGATCCTGATCAGGTTGCGGACCATGATCGCCGCGCCGCCCGCCGGCTGGCCGTCGGTCCGGATCACCCGGAGCCGCTGCGCGCGCTTCCCCGGCGTCTGTCCCTGCCACGACAGCTCGAAGATCGGGTAATAGCCCCAGAAGAGCAGGAACAGGATCAACGAGAGCACCACCAGCTCCACGCTCCCGGAGAGGTCCCCCGCCCCGATGCCGAGCACGATCGGCACCGCGATCGCGAGCTGGATCAGGGTGTCGATGAGCCACGCGATCATCCGCGACCCCAGGCCGGCGACGTCGAGGGCGATCGTGACCGCCTCGGGCGTCACCGTGCGACCGTACGCACTCACTCCTCTCCCTTCTTGTCGATCTGGCACCTTCGACGGGCAGCCCGACGCGGCGCCTAGACTCGCCCTCGGTGGATCTCGACTCGTACATCCAAACGCATCGGCCGGAATGGAGCCGACTGGAGGAGACCACCGCCGGGGGGAGCCGTGCGCTCGGCTCGCGACCCGGCGGCGAGATCACGGAGACCGTCCGGCTCTACTTGCGCGCATCTTCGCACCTCGCCGAAGTGCAGACGCGCTACCACGACCCCGGACTCGAGCGCTACCTCAACGGCCTCGTGTCCCGCGCGCACGGGGCGATCTACGGGGGAGGCGCGACGTCGGGTCGCTCGTTCCTCCGGTTCTTCGTGAGGCGGTACCGCGCAGTCTTCCGTCGCACCCTGCCGTTCGTCGCGGTGATCGCGATCCTGATGGTCGTGGTGATCCTCGCGACCGACCTGTGGGTCGCGAGCTCGCGTGAAGCCCAGGCGGGCCTCCTGCCGTCCGCCTCGCGTCAGGCGATGCGGGACGCGGGTGCCGTCGCGGGACCGGGCGATCCCGGATCGGCCGCACTCTCCACCCTGATCTTCCAGAACAACGTGCAGGTGTCGTTCCTCGCCTTCGCCCTCGGGATCACGTTCGGCATCGGTACGATCTGGGTGATCACCACCAACGCCGTCTTCATCGGGCTCCTCGCGGGCGGGTTCCAGGCGGCCGGGGAGGGATGGACGTTCTGGGCGCTCGTCCTGCCACACGGCTTCCTGGAGCTCACCGCGATCTGCATCGCGGGCGGCGCCGGACTCCGCGTGGGGTGGGCGATGGTCGATCCGGGGGACCGTGGTCGCGTGACGGCGCTGGGCGAGGAGGCTCGCGACGCCGTCCTGCTGATCCTCGGCGCGATCCCGGCCTTCGCCGTCGCTGCGGTGATCGAGGGGTTCGTCACCGGCCGCACCGGGGTCCCGATCGTGGAGGTCTTGATCGGGGCGGTCGTCGTGACGGCCTATCTCGCGCTCCTCCTGTTCCCGACGAGGGGTCGGTCCCCCGACGAGGCGCCAGGCGAACAGGCCCGAACGGTCAGAGTCGGCCCCGCGATTTGATCTGGAGGTACTCGTCGGCCACCGACGCCGCGAGGGCGCCCGGCTGCGCATCGATCACCGTGGCGCCGAGCCCCCTGATCCGTGCGGCGGCGTGATCGCGCCACGTCACGAACCCGGCTGCGGACGCGCGGTCGTAGGCGTCTTCGGACGTCCACGGCACCGAGGTGGCGAGCCTCTCGACCTCCGGGTCACGCACGCTCCCCACCACGAGGAGGTGCCTCGACAACAGCACAGGGATCGCGCGAAGCAAGGGTTCGAGGACCGACTCCTCCGAGAGATCCGTGAACAGGACCAGCCAGGAACGGCGACGGTGCCGTGCCAGCAGCGTGGCGAACGCGAGCGGGTAGTTCGGAGCGTACAGGCCCGCCTCGAGGTCGAAGAGGAGCTGCAGGATGCGCGGTGGCTGCGATGGGCCGCCCCGAGGCTCGACGAACGCCCGCACGTCCCGGCCGAAGGCGAGCGCGCCGACGTGATCGCCGACGCGGGCCGCGAGGTCCGCGACGGCGATGGCAGCGTCCAGGGAGTGCTCGAGCCGGGACACGCCGGCCACCTGGCCGGCCGTGGCCCGGCTCGCGTCGAGCAGCATGACCACCTGCTGGTTGTGCTCCTCGCGGTACTCGTTGGCGATCGGTCGCGGCGATCGGGCCGTCGCTTTCCAGTTGATCCGCCGGAACTCGTCATCGGACCGGTACTCACGGAGCGAGTCGAACTCGTCGCTCCCACCCCGGTACGCCGTCGATCGCAGCCCCGACTGCAGGAGCTGGGCCCGCCGGAAGCGGAGCTCGACCTCGGCGCGGCCGCGGAGCGCAGGGTAGACCTTCACCTCGTCGACCAGCGAGACCGTCGACTGACGGCCGGCGAGCCCCAACGGTCCGGCCGTCCTGATCGTGAGCGGCCCGATCGAGGCGCGCCCCCGACGTCCGGGTCGGATGGATGCCGACAGCTGCGACCAACCGCGGGGCTCGATCGAGACGTGCTGCCGACGGGGCTCGCGATCCATCGACGGTGGCGTCGCATCGTGGATCTCGACCGCGAGCGCCCGATCGGTCGGATTGTGCAGCTCCACGAGGAGGTCGGCGGGCCGACCCATCCGCAGCACCGCGGCGACCGTCCGGCGCGGCTGCAAGGCACTCGCCCTCGGAGCCAGGACGACGTCGACGACTACGAGGACCGCGACGAGGAGGGTCGCGCCGACGAGGACGAGGGTCGGATCGGCGGGAGCGAGTGCGGCGAGGACGCCGGCTCCGAGGATCGCAACGACGAGCCGGGGTCGAAGATGCATGACCTAGCGGGGAACGGCGACCCGTTCGGCGATACCGTCGAGCACCGAGTCCGCCGTCGCTCCTTCGAGCTCGATCTCGGGACGCAGGACCACGCGGTGCCGCCACGTGGGACGGAGCAAGGTCTTCACGTCGTCGGGCGTCACGAAGTCCCGTTCCGAGAGGAACGCCCATGCCTTCACCGCCGTCAGGAGCATCGCCGCCCCGCGGGGGCTCACACCGAGGGACAGTGCGGGCGTCCGGCGGGTCTCCTCCACGAGGTCGAGCATGTACGACAAGACCTCGCCGTCGACCCGCACCTCTTTGACGGCGTCCGACCCGGCGCGCAGATCGTCCGGTCCGGCCACCGGTCGGACCCCGAGCGCATCGAGGTCGTGCGGGTCCCGACCGGCGTGGTGCATCCCCAAGACGGCTCGCTCCGCTTCACGACCCGGGTAGGACACGGAGAGCTTCAAGAGGAATCGATCCAGCTGCGCCTCCGGGAGTGGGTACGTGCCCTCGAACTCGATCGGGTTCTGCGTGGCCGCCACCAGGAACGGCTCCGGAAGCGGGCGGCTCTCCCCCTCGGTGGTGACCTGATGCTCCTCCATCGCCTCGAGGAGGGCGGCCTGGGTCTTGGGTGGGGTGCGGTTGATCTCGTCGGCGAGGAGCAGGTGCGTGAACACCGGGCCGGGCCGGAAGCGGAACTCGCCGGTGCTGCCTTCGTACACCACGTTCCCGGTGACGTCGGACGGCATCAGATCGGGCGCGAGCTGGATCCTTCGGAAGTCGAGGTCCAGGGAGCGAGCGAGCGCCTTCACCATCAGGGTCTTCGCGACGCCCGGCACCCCCTCGAGGATCACGTGGCCCCGGACGAGCAACGCGACGAGGAGGCCCGAGATGACGAGGTCCTGACCGACCACGGCCTTGCCGACCTGCTCGCGCACGGCCCCCAGCGCGTCTCGCGGCTCCGTCACCGCCGTTCCCCTTTCGCGTCGGCGCCGGTGTTGGTGCCGGCCGCGGTGGTCATCGTCCTCGACTCGATCTCGGCCAGGAGGCTACCCAGTCGGATGAGCTCCTCGTCCGTGCCGGGATCGGGGCCGCTCAGTCCCTGCTCCACGCGCTCGGCCGGGAGGCCGGTCACGTGTGCGGCCACCGTCGGTAGGGCCTCGCTCTCGGCGGGGACGCCGAGTCGGCGACCGACGCGAGCTCGCGTCGCCTCGCGCATCATCCCCGCGGCGTGGCCGAGGCTCCGGGCATGCCGATAGAGACGCGAGGTGGCTCGCACGAGCTCGCTCGCCGGGATCGGCGCGATCGATTCCTCGGCGGGAGGCCGTCCCAGCCGGCGCGATCGCAGCGCCGCGAACGCGAGGGCAGCGACGGCGATCGCGAGGATCGCCACCTTGGCCCGCTCCGGGAGCGCGCCCCACACGCCGGTCGCCGGCGCCGCCACCTCGGCGGGGACCGGCGGGCCGAACACCACCGGGCCCTCCGAGCCGGCCAGGCGCAGAGCCAGCAGCGCGTTGTCCGCCGTGCGGAGATGCTCGTTCGTGAGCGCCGTGAACCCCCCGAGCAGGACGAGCGTGCCCCGATCGTGCGACCGGATGAGGAGGTGCCCGTCGAAGCACGAGACGAACCGGTCACCGCCGCGGAGGGACCGATCCGATGCCCGGACGACGATCGACCGCACGCCCAGCGCCTCCTCGGCGAGGCACGCCGGTTCCAGCGACCGCGCGCCGACCGGGCCGACCGGATCGCCCACGGACGCTCCGGAGAGCGTCACGAGGGTCGACCGAGGATCGGCGACGACCAATCGACCGCCGGAGGCCGCCCAGGCGAGGAGGGATCGGGCCTCGTCCGGCGTGCGGAGGTCGTGGAGGATCACATAGGTCCCGCCCGCCTCCGGAGGCGGGCCTCCTTCCGAGACCTGCCTCCCCGACGCGGCGAGGAATCGCCGCAACGCGAGCGTGGACTCTGTGGACTCCGCACGCGGCACCAGGGCGATGAGCACCCCCAGCAGGAGAACGATCGCGATCCAGACGATCGCCATCCTCCGGCTCATCTGGACCTCGCCAGCGCGACCGCTCGACGGAGCGTGTCCACGTCCCCCGGCTCGGGCACGGCGCCACCGTAGGCGATCTGCTCGAAGGCTCCGGTCGCATCGGCGACGGCGTCGAACAGCTCGGGACGGACGGCGCGCACGGTGGAGCGACATTCGCCGGCGGTCAGACCGGGGGCGTCGATGAGCAGCCCGCGACCCGACAACGCACCCAGGAGCCCTCGGTAGAAGGCATGGACGGCGAGGTGGAGGTCACCCGCTCGGACCGCGTCCTCGGCGCGCGCGATCCAGTCCACCCGCGGTGCGCCCGTTCCGCCGCCCGCCACCTCCATCGACGTCTCGGGGACGAGCCGAAGCCTGCGGATGAGCCAGGCGGCGAGGATCCCGAGGCCGACGAGGACGGCCCAGGCGACGATCGTGCCGGCGCCCTGGAACGAGAAGAGCCGCGCGAGCAGACTCTGGATCAGCTCCCCGATCGCGCGGCGGATCCGCTCGATGATCCCAGGATCCACCTGGAGGACACCGCGATAGGCGTCGGTGAGCGCCGACTCGACATCGTCAGCGTCGACCGGCGCCGCCGAGGCCGCCCGTTCGAGCGAGTCGCGCAGCGCTCCGAGTCGGTCGGCCGCCCGACGGAAGTCCTCGGCGCGCGCGCCCGAAAGGCTCGCGACCACTGGATCGGGCGGGACCACCACGTCCACTCCCTCGATCCGGACGACGGTGGGGAGACCCATCGCCTCTTCCACTTGGCGCATCCGATCCGGTGACGGGGCGGCGGCTCCCTCGTCCGCGAGTTCCGCGGCAGCCTCCAGACGCTCCAGGAGCTCTTCGGGCGAGACCACCGGTGCCAGCTGCGCGCCCGCGGGTGCCGCCGGCAGCACAGCGATGGCCAGGACGACGAACAGGGGCGCTTTCCGCCTCACTGTTGCGAGGACATCTCCCGGGCCATGATCTCGAGGTCGAACGCTTCCTTCCGGATGCGCAGGTCGAAGTAGAGCAGCACGGCGATCAACGTCGTGAACGGGGCCGTGAGGATCACGGCCAGGGAGAGACCGATCGCGTACAGCGGCCACCCCGCCGGACCGATCGCCGCGAAGGCCGCTTCCCCAGGGATGGAGAGGATCCCTTGCACCACGGCCGCCATGATCGATGCGAGCAGGAAAGTCCCGAGGACCTTCCAGAAATGCCCCTGCGCCAGCCCCCATGACCGCCCGAGCGCCTTCGATCCCTTCCTCCCCTCGATGACGAACACGGTGGACCCGAAGAACCAGCGCACCAGGAGGATGACGCCTGGGACGATCAGGAGCACGAACCCGAGGAGGATCGCGAGACCCGACAGGATCGATATCCACAGGATCGAGTGGATCCGCGAGACCGCGAACTTGAACGTCGGCCCGACGAGCACCGGGTGGCCGAGGTAAACGTCCGCGGATGCCTTCGCCATCGCCGCGGTGAGGAACGGCTGCACCACGAGGAATTGGATCAGTGCCACGACGCCTCCCGCGATCAGGGTCGTGTCGACATCCTCCGGCACCGTGGATGGGGGGGAGAACGAGGTCCCCAAGCTTCGCGTGATGAACACCTGGAGGAACGTGATGGGCACGAGGGCGATCGCGACGATGGCCATCAGGCGCTTCCACTGCGAGCGGTAGAGCTTGATGGCCGCGTCGATGAGCTCTCCGACACCCATGGGTTGCAGGCTGAACGGGCGGTCCCCCGATGTCCCTCCGAGCGGAGGTGGAGGCGGGGGAAGGGGACGAGGCGAACCCCAGGATGCGGTGACCGAGGGCTGCTGGGCGGGTGGCTCGGGGAAGTCAGGCGGCGGTTGACCGTCCATGCACGGGCATCCTACGACGGCCGGGTCCGGCGGCGGCGTTCCGGTGCCTCCGGTCGACCGAAGGACCGTCGTTCGTGCCCGGGGTGGGATTCGAACCCACACGCCCCTTCCGGGGCAAGCGCTTTTAAGGCGCCGTCGTCTACCGGTTCCGACACCCGGGCTCCGCCCGATGCTATCGCTCCGTAGGAAACCCGGGCCTCAGGTCGGTCCCCCGACCCGCCGATACTGGCGAGGTGAGAGACGAACGCGGCTTCACGTTGATCGAACTGATGACGGTGATCCTGATCATCGGCATCCTGGTGCTGCTCGCGCTCCCGACGTTCCTGGGTGCCCGGCAGCGGGCCTCCGACCGCGCGGCGCTCGCGGATATCCGCACGGCATTCGCTGCCGAACGCACCTATTACACGGACACGCTGACCTACACGACCGACCCCGCGGAGATGTCCGCCATCGAGGCGGCGCTCACCTACGTCGACGGTGATACGCCCGCGGTCACCCGCGTGGCCTACCTCCACCACCACCCCCTCACCAACACCCTCTTCATCTCCGCGAAGAGCTCGATCGGGACGTGCTGGTATCTGCGAGAGATCGACGGCGGCGGCCCTCAGTTCGCATCCGATCCTGCGTGCGGCGTCGCCGACGTGCAGGTGTATTCCACCCTCTGAGAGCGCGTCCACGCGCGACCGCGTCCCTCCCCGCTAGCATCCGCGCATGCGCGACCTCACCCTCTTGCCGAAGGCGGAGCTCCACGTCCACCTCGAGGGGGCGATGCGCGTCGAGACCGTCCGCGAGCTCGCGGAGCGAGCAGGCGTGGCGGTCCCGTCCGGACTCGTGGACGGCCGGTGGGGATTCACGGGATTCGACGACTTCATCTCGCAGTACACGGCGATGTGCGCCCTGTTGGGAACCACCGAGGACTTCCGACGGATCGCCTACGAGTTCTGCGAGGACGAGGCCCGCACCGGCGTCCGCTACGCCGAGGTCGTGTTCTCACCGAGCAACCACGCCGCCCGACTCGGCGACGACTGGTTCGAGCCGATCGAGGCCGTCCTCGATGGATTCGATGCGGGCCGGCGCGATTTCGGCGTGACGGCCAAGCTCACGCCCGATCTCGTGCGCGATGCGGGCCTCGAGCTGGCCGAGCGGTCGCTGGAGGTCGCCCTGAAGTTCGCGGGTCGAGGCGTGGTGGCGCTCAACGCCGCGGGGAGCGAGCAGAGCGGGATCGCTCCCTTCGGCCCGCTGTTCCGGCGTGCGAAGGACGGCGGGCTGCGATCCGTGCCGCACGCCGGTGAGTGGGCGGGGCCGCGCAACGTGTGGGAGACGCTCGAGCACTACCTCCCCGACCGGATCGGACACGGCGTGCGGGCCGTCGACGACCCGTTGCTCGTCGAGCACCTCGCCGCCACCGGCATCCCGCTCGAGATCTCGCCGGTCTCGAACGTCGCGACCGGCGTCTACGCGCTCCCTCGCGGAGCACCCGTTCCGGGTGCTCCGGGACGCCGGAGTCACCGTCACCCTCAACTCCGATGACCCGCCGATGTTCGGTGCGTGGCTCACCGACGTCTATCGGAGCGCACGTGACACCTGGAGCTTCGACGACGCCGACCTCGCGGAGATCGCCCGTACCGGGGTGCGCGCATCCTTCGCGGACGACGACGTCAAAGCGGAGCTCCTCGCGGGGATCGAGACGTGGCTGACGGAACCGCCCACGGGATGACGGCGCCTCAGCTTCAGCCGCCGCCGCCGGACTTCTCGATCGTCACCGACTCGATGTAAACGGCCTCCGCAGGCCGCTGCCCGGAGATGTCGCCGGAGTCGGGGTCCACGATCGGCAGCTTCTGGATCCGCTGCGCGACGTCGAGGCCTTCGATCACCTTCCCGAAGATCGTGAAGGCCGGGTTCCCGTCGAGGTTGGTGCCGGCCGGACCGGTGATGAGGAAGAACTGGCTCCCGCCCGAGTTCGCACCCGCGTTCGCCATCGCGAGGGTGCCGGGCGTGTAGGACTCGTTCCCCGTCAGCTCGTCGGGGATCGCGTAGCCGGGCCCTCCGGTGCCGTCCCCCGACGGATCGCCTCCCTGGATCACGTCGATCGAGGTGTCGAGACGATGGAAGTACTGCCCGTCGAAGTACCCCTCTTCGGCGAGGAACACGAAGGAGTTGACGGTCTGGGGCGCGCTCTTCGGATCGAGCTCGATCACGATCGCGCCGCACGAGGTCTGCATCGTGGCGGTGTAGGTCGCCTTCCGGTCGATGTCCATCGGGGGCGGACCTGCGAATTGCGGCTTCGGCTTCCCCGCCTTGGCCGGCTCGTCCGCCCCGCACGCGACCTCGCCCGACTCGGTGGCCGCCGTGGGCGTGACGGTTCCGGTCTTCGTCCCGGGCTCCACCGAGGGAGACGGACTTCCCGAGGGACTCGTGGGCGTCGGGGTGGGAGCGGCGGTCTCCGTGTCGTCGCCCAGCAGGACGCTGAGTCCCCCGACCGCCACGACCAGGGCCACGACCCCGGCCAGGATCCCGACGATCAGGTTGCGGCGGCGGAGAGCTGCCGCGCGCTCGGCCTGCCGTCTAGCGGCGAGCTTCGCGAGCTGACGATCCCTGCTCCGCTTCGACATCGGCGGTCGAGGTTACCGGACGCCCAAGAGCTCGAGGGCGAGGCCGTCGAGGATGTCGGTCTCGCTGACCAGGGCTTGCTCGAAACCGAACCGCCGCATCGCGTGGACGAGGATCGAGGCCCCCGCGACGATCACGTCGCCGCGACCCTTCGGCATGACCGGGATCGCCGCGCGCTCCTCGTTCGTCATCGCGGCGAGCTCCCGGAGCGTGCGCTCGGCATCGGCGAGCGTGAGCGTCGAGCGATGGATCAGGTCAGGGTCGTAGCGTTCGAGCCCGAGCGCGCAGGCCTGGAGCGTCGTCGCCGTGCCCGCGACCGCCACGAGGGTGCGGCCTTCCGCGACGGGCACCGTACGCCCGACGTCGCCGAGCTTCGCGAGGACCAGCTCCTCGAAGCGGCGCAGGTCGTCGCCGGTGGGCGGGTCGGACGGCTGCACCCGTTCGGTGAGTCGCACGCTCCCCATCTGCGTGGAGATCGCGTGCTCCATGACGCCGGGCTCCCGCCCGAGGACGAACTCCGTGGAACCGCCCCCGATGTCGATGAGGAGGAACGGACCGTCGACGGGATCGAGGCCCCAGGTCCCCCCCAGGAACGAGAGTGCCGCCTCGCGTTCACCGTCGATCACCTCGGGCTCGATCCCCGTGACGCCACGCACGCGCGCGAGGAGATCTTCGCGGTTGCTCGCGTCGCGGACCGCCGACGTGGCCCCGATCCGGACCGTCTCGGCGTGCAGGGCCCGGGCACGGCGTCGGAACCGCGCGATCGCTTCCGTCGCACGCTCGATCGCCGCCGGATCGAGCGTTCCCTTCTCGTCGACGCCCTTCCCCAGCCGCGTGATGACCATGTCGCGGCAGATCTCGACGGGCTCGCCGTCGTCAGGCTGCAGCACGAGGAGCCGCGTGGAGTTGGTCCCCTGGTCGATCGCCGCGACCCTCCCCGCGAGCTCGGGCACGTGCACGGGTTCCACCTGCTCCGCCGTCCACTGGCCCACGACGTCGTCCCCGCCGGCGAGATGGTAGGCGTAGTGCGCGTGGAGGCACTTGAGGCCGTGGCCCGTGCCCCCGACCCCGCCCCAGCGCTCGGCGCCGGTCGCCATCTCGCCGCGCTCGGACGCGTAGGCGGCGTGCGCGTTGTCGGTCCGCTCCGCGAGCTCGGGATCGTCGGCGAGACGCGCGATCCATCCCTCGGACTCGAGTCGCGAAACCGACTTCACCGCGGCGGGACACGTCAGCCAATAGATCGTCGGGAACGGATGTCCGTCGGCGTCGAGCGGACGGTTCCGGATCACGAGCGGATGCCCGTCGCTGCACCGCGCGATCACCGAGAAGAGGACGGTGGGTTCGCGGCCGAGCTGTTCGCGGACGGCGTCGAGATCGCTCGCCCGGAGCTCGTCGCTCACCGACTACTTGCGCTTGTGCTCGACCGCGCGCTTGTACTCGACCAGTCGCTCTTCGGACTGGCGCATGAACTTCTTCAGCATCTGCTCGAACTCGGGGTCCGATCCACGCCGCGCGCGCGGCGGCGCCGGATCCTGCAGCGCTTTGATCGAGAGATCGATCTTGCCGTCCTCCTTGATCGCGACGACCTTCGCCTGGACGACGTCTCCCTCGCGGAGGTGATCGTGGACGTCCTTGACGTAGTTCCGATCGACCTCCGAGATGTGCACGAGCCCGAGACGTCCGTCCTCGAGCTGGAGGAACGCCCCATACGGGGTGATGCGGGCCACGGTGCCGTCGATCACCGCGCCGACCTCGATCTCTGCGATGTGAGCGTTCCTTTCTTTCGGGCGCGCCGCGAGGCGCGACTCTTTCGGTGCGCGGGTCCCGCGCGATACGGCGCCAGTGTGAGCGAAGCCGCCCGGACCGTCAATGGCCCTCCCCGCGAACCCGCAGGTCACGGGGTGCGCTTCCCCGCCCGCGGGTGGCTCGCTCGGTTACCGTCAGGCCATGCAGGTCCGCCGCTTCGACGACGTCGCCGCCTTCCGGGAGATCGCCACGCGGTATCTCGTCCGCGACGAGGCCCGGCACAACCTCATCCTCGGGATCTCCTCGACCCTCATGCAGAAGCCCGACCTCCACCCGGTGTTCGACCTCTGGGTGGCCTCCGATGGGGATGAGGTGACCGGAGCGGCCTTGAGGACACCGCCGTTCAACCTTGTCCTCGCCCAGCCCTCGAGCGATCCCGCTCTCGATGCGCTCGTCGATCGGATGATCGCCGAAGGCCAAGACCTGCCCGGTGTCGTGGCCGCGATCCCCGAGGTCGAGACGTTCGTCGGCGCGTGGACGGCCGAGCACGACGTGGACGCGGCGATCGTCTTCCGGCACGGGATCTACGAGCTGCGCGAGGTGATGGAGGTCCCCTCGGCCCCCGGCGGCGCGCGCCCGGTGACGCCCGAGGACCGAGAGCAGGTCATCGCCTGGGCCATCGACTTCGCCGACGAGGTGCTTCCCGAGGAGACGGATCGCGAGCGCCACGTCCGGCTGATCGATGCGCGACTGCGCGCGACCGGCGACGCGGGGCTCTGGCTCTGGGAGGACGGGGGAGGCCCGGTCTCGCTCTCCGGATACGGCGGATCGACACCGAACGGCATCCGGATCGGACCGGTCTACACACCACCGGAGCACCGGGGTCGGGGATACGCGACGAGCCTGGTCACGCAGCAGAGCCACTGGTTGCTCGGTGTGGGCCGCTCGCTATGCTTCCTCTACACGGACCTCGATAACCCGACGTCGAACGCTCTCTACCGTCGCATCGGCTATCGGATGGTCGCGGAGGCACGAGAGGTCCGGTTCGACGCCCGGGGTGCCGCGTAGGCCTCAGCACTCGGGCGGCGGAGCCGGTGCGCCTTCCTTCGGGACGACGACGAACGCGACTTCTCCCGGCTTGACCATCCCGAGGCACTGGCGCGCGAGCCGCTCGAGGAACACGTCATCGCGGAGCTCGTCAGTCCGGGCGCTGAGCGCCTGGTTCGTGCGCTCGAGCGCGGCCGCTTGGCGCTCCAGTCGAGCCACCTCGGCGGTCTGCTCGAAGTAGAGCCGAGCCGGAGCGATCGAGAGCACGAGCACGCCGACCACGAGCGTGCACAGGATGGTCGCGCGTGCCGTCAGCCGCCCGCGGCGGCGCCGCGGTCGTGGCCGGGTCGCGTCCCGGCCACGGAGGGGCCGGCCGGTCGCGACGGCAGGGGAAGGGGCCGCCGAGAGCATGGCCTATCCGCCGCCCCCGCCGAGCAGCTCCGCCCCGGCGTAGCGAGCGTCGTCGCCCAGCCGTTCCTCGATGCGGAGGAGCTGGTTGAACTTCGCGGTGCGCTCGCCGCGGGACGGGGCGCCCGCCTTGATCTGCCCGGCGTTCGTCGCGACCGCGAGATCGGCGATCGTCGTGTCCTCCGTCTCGCCGCTGCGATGCGAGACGACCACGCCGAACCCGCTCCGCTGCGCCAACGCGATCGCGTCCAGCGTCTCGGTGAGTGTGCCGATCTGATTCACCTTGACCAGGATCGCGTTCGCGCAGCGCTCCCGGATGCCCCGCTCGAGCCGCTCCACGTTCGTGACGAAGAGATCGTCGCCCACGAGCTGCGTCCGAGCCCCGGCTGCATCGACCAGCGACGTCCAACCCTGCCAGTCGTCCTCGCCGAGCGGATCCTCGATCGAGACGATCGGGAAGCGATCGAGGAGGCCCGTCCAGAACGCGACCATGTCGTCCGACGTGCGGTCGGCTCCTTCGAGGCGGTAGCGGCCGTCACCGGTCGCGAGCTCGGAGACCGCCGGATCCATCGCGAGGGCGACCTCGCCGCCGGGCTCGAAGCCGGCCGTCTCGATCGCGCGAAGGAGGAGCTCGAGGGCTTCGGCACCCGTGGCGATGTGCGGCGCGAACCCGCCCTCGTCACCGACCGCCGTCGACAGTCCCTTGTCGTGCAGGATCCCCTTCAGCGCGTGGAAGCACTCGACCCCCCATCGGAGCCCTTCGGAGAACGAGGCCGCACCGACCGGCATCAGCATGAACTCCTGCAGCTCCAGCTCGTTGTCGGCATGCGCGCCGCCGTTGATCACGTTCAGCATCGGCGTGGGGAGGACGTGGGCGTTCGGTCCGCCGAGCGAGCGCCACAGCGGCAACCCCTGTGCGTCGGCAGCCGCCTTCGCGGTGGCCAGGGAGACCCCGAGGATCGCGTTCGCGCCGAGCGTGGACTTGTCGTCGGAGCCGTCCAGGGCGAGGAGGGCCCTATCGATCGCCCGCTGCTCGTCGGCCTCCATCCCGACCAGCGCCGGCGCGATCACATCGTGCACGTTCGCGACGGCCTGTAGGACACCCCTGCCGACGAATCGTCCCGGCTCGCGGTCTCGCAGCTCGAGCGCTTCGTGCTCCCCGGTGGAGGCCCCCGAGGGCACGGCCGCGCGGCCGAAGGCACCGTCGTCGAGCAGCACTTCGACCTCGACCGTGGGGTTGCCACGAGAGTCGAGGATCTCGCGGGCGCGGATGACTTCGATCTGGGACATCGGGCTCAAGATTCTAGGCCGGAGAGTGCCGCAGCCAGGGATTTCACCGGTTCGTCGCCCGCGCCATGCCGGCGGGATACCGGTTGTCGGCGGCACCCACGGGGACCAAACTTCGACCGTGGAGGAACCGGAACGACCGGAGCCGTGCTGCTTCGACGAGTGGGCGGTGCACAGCGCGTCGCGGGCGCGACGCCGAGGGGTTGGCGCGCCGATCACCGGTCGGATGCTCGAAGCACTGGATCGTCAGGGCCTCGATTCGCGAACGATGCTCGACGTGGGCTGCGGGACGGGCGACCTCGCGCTCGCGTCCCTCGCCCGAGGCGCGGACCATGCCACCGGGATCGACCTCGCCGGCGGCGCGATCGCCCAAGCGCGATCGCTCGCGGCCGAGCGCGGGCTCACGGACCGGACCTCGTTCACCGCCGGCGACGGCGCGGTGGCGCCGCTGGCGCCCCATGACGTCGTTGCGCTGAACCGGGTGCTCTGCTGCTACCCGAGCGTCGAGTCGCTCCTCGCCAACACGCTCGGGGCAACACGGGCGGTCTATGCGTACACGGCGCCCGTCCACATCGGCCTGATGGGTCGCTTCAACCGGATCTCCGTCGCGATCTCCAACCGGTGGTTCCGCCTCCGCGAGAAGAAGTTCCGAGGCTTCCGCGCGTTCGTCCACGACCTCGACGCCGTCGACCGGACGATCGCGGCCGCCGGGTTCCGGCGCGTGCACGATGCGCGCGTACGGGGTGTGTGGCAGCTCGCGGTCTTCACCCGCGCCTGAGTGACGCTCGCTACGGCGATCGCGCGCCGAGGAAGAGCTCGCGGAGCTCCTCCTCGCTGATCGCCTCGGGATCGACGCCGCGCTCGCGGGCGTCGGCGAGGTAGACCTCGTACCGCTCCGCGAACCCCCGTGTCGTCCGACGGAGGGCCGACTCGGCGTCCACACCGAGGTTCCGGGCCGCCGCGACGGCGGCGAAGAGGACGGCGCCGATCGCGCGCTCGTCATCCGGTGCATCGGCGAGATGCTCGGACTCCTCGCGGAGCGAAGCGATGGCCGATCCGGCGCTCGGCCACCGGACCCCCCAGCCGGCGGCTCTCCGCTGCACCTTCGCCGCGCGTGCGAGCGCCGGGAGCGTGACCGGGATGTCCTCGTCGACGGCGGAGCGGGGCTTCGACCCCTCCTCCGCCTTGAGCTTCTCCCAGTTCGTGAGGACCTCGTCGGACCCGGAGACCTCCACGTCCCCGAAGACGTGCGGATGCCGATGGACGAGCTTCTCGACGAGCCCGCGCGCGACGTCGTCGACGTCCCATCGTCCATCCTCGGAAGCCATCTGCGCGTGGAAGACGACCTGGAGGAGGAGATCGCCGAGCTCGTCGCGGATCGCGTCGGGGTCACCGCCGTCGATCGCCTCGAGGAGCTCGTGCGACTCCTCCAGGAGGTGACGCGCCAGGGTCTCGTGGGTCTGCTCACGGTCCCACGGACACCCGCCGGGCCCGCGCAATCGGGCCATCACCTTCACGAGATCGAGGAGCCTTCGGCCCTCTTCCGACGACGGCACCGGGCCGTCGGGGACGTGCCGGATCGGATCGGCCTGGCCGGCCGTCACGGCGACGGGGAGCCGGCGTCACCTGCCGGCACGGTGGTCTCACTCGGATCCGTGCTCCGAGCCGGTTGCACCGAGAAGGTCTCGGCCGAGAACCGTCCGTACCGAGGGTTCACCTCGACCCCGAGCTCGGCGGCGCGCTCCTCGAGCCATCCCCGGAACTCCTGATCGGCGAGCGGTTCGAGCAGTCCATCCTTCACCTGCTCGAACGGCGTGACCTGCTTGTCCGCGAGGTAGATCACATGCCACCCGAACTGCGACTGGACGGGCTGCGAGACCTGCCCCGGCTCGAGCGCGGCCACCGCGTTCGCGAACTCCGGCACGAACTGCGTCGCGGGCGAGCGACCGAGGTCTCCCCCGCTCTCGTCCGCTCCGGGCTCCGTGGACTCCTCCCGCGCGACGGCAGCGAACCGGGCGCGCGTCGCATCCCGCACCCGTCGGTAGACGTCCTCGGCCTCGGCCCGCGTCGCGAGCAGGATGTGGTTGGCCTCGACCGTGGTGAACTCCACGAGGCGGTCCTCGTACTGGGTTCGCAGCTCGTCGTCGCCGATCCGTTCCTCGGCGATCGCCGTTCGCACGGCCCGGATCGTGAGGATCTTGCGGCCCAGCTCGAGCAGATCGTCGCGCGTCAGGCCCCGAGCGCTCAGCGACCGTCGCAGCTCCTCGGCGCCGCCCACCTGGGTCTCGAGCTGGACGACCGCATCCTCGGCGGTCTGGCCGGCCGTGATGTCGTGCGCCCCCGCGTACGGGGAGACGGCGAGCCAGATCAGCTCACCCGAGAGCGCAGCGCGGTCGCACGCGGCGTCCGCGGTCTCGCCGGCGAGTGGCTGGCCCCCGCACGGCGTCCCTTGCAGGTCCGCGAGCACGTGCTGCAACGCGGCCGCGTGACGGAGGTCCGCCTCGGCGATGTCACGGTCTCCGACCCTGGCCACTTCGGGCTTGCCCGCCCCGCAGGCGGCCACGGCGAACGAGACGAGGGCGACGAGCAGCATGCGGGCAGCGCGGGATCCGCGGGAGAGGGCCATCGGGACCGGCAGTCTACCGGCGCACCTCTCCTGCGACGGCAACCGTCTCCCCGATCGCGTCCCGGAGCCTCGCCTCCACCCATCCGGGGAGATCGGCGCCGGCGATCCTCTCCGGGGTCAGGTTCAGGGTTCGTTTCGCCTCGTGGAACGCCGACCCCGGAACCCGATCCGCGACATCGAGCCGGAGCGTGTCATCGAGATCCACCGGTCGGATGCGCACCTGCTCGCGATAGGTCGAGATCTCCTCGATCCCGATCGCCGCACAGGTGATACGCAGCGACGCGATCGCGAAGAGTGTCTCGACCTCCGCCGGGAGCGCCCCGTACCGATCGATCGTCTCGTTCCGGATCCGAGCGAGCGCGTCGTGGTCCGCGGCCAGCGAGATCCTGCGGTACAGCTCCAGCCGGAGGGACTCCTGCCCGACCCACCCCGGCGGGACGAACGCCCGCACCGGCAGGTCGATCCGGAGCTCCTTCTCCTCGGGGATCGGTTGCCCCTGGAGCTCGGCGACGGACTGCTGGAGGATCCGGCAGTAGGCGTCGAAACCCACGGCCGCGATGTGCCCGTGCTGTTCCGCCCCGAGGAGGTTCCCGGCGCCACGGATCTCGAGGTCACGGAGCGCGATCCGGAACCCCGACCCGAGAGCCTGGTGGGTGGAGATCGTCGCGAGACGCTCGTGCGCTTCCTCGGTGAGCTGGTGGGCAGGCGGGAAGAAGAAGTACGCGAACGCCCGCTCGTGGCTCCTCCCCACGCGTCCCCGGAGCTGATAGAGCTGCGCCAAGCCGAGCATGTCCGCGCGATCGACGACCAGCGTGTTCGCGTTCGGCACGTCGAGACCCGACTCGATGATCGTCGTGCAGACGAGCACGTCCGCGTCGCGGTCCCAGAACCGCATCATCTGGGCTTCGAGCTGATCCTCGTCCATCTGCCCGTGCGCGATGACGATGCGGGCCTCCGGGATCTCCCGCTGCAGCCACGACGCCTGTCGGTCGATCGTCGCGACCCGGTTGTGGACCCAGAACACCTGACCCTCTCGCAGAAGCTCGCGACGCACGGCGCCGAGCGCGAGCCCTTCGTCGTAGCCGCCGACGTAGGTGAGCACCGGCTGCCGGTCCTCCGGCGGCGTGTCCACCGTCGACATCTGCCGGATCCCCGTCAGGGCCATCTCGAGTGTTCGCGGGATCGGCGTGGCGGTCATGGTCAGAACGTCGACGTGCGCGCGGAAGCGCTTCAGACGCTCCTTGTGCGCCACGCCGAAGCGCTGCTCCTCGTCGACCACGAGCAACCCCAGGTCGCGGAACGACACATCCGCTCCGAGGAGCCGGTGGGTTCCGATCACCACGTCGGTGCGGCCGGCGGCGAGGTCGGCGACCACCTCCTTCTGCTGCGCGGGCGACAGGAAGCGGGACAGCATCGCGACCTTCACGGGGAACGGGGCGAACCGCTCGGCGAACGTGACGAAGTGTTGCTCCGCGAGCAGCGTGGTCGGGACCAGGACGGCGACCTGCTTGCCCTCCATCACGGCCTTGCACGCAGCGCGGACGGCGATCTCCGTCTTGCCGAATCCGACGTCGCCGCAGATCAGGCGGTCCATCGGCACGGTCTTCTCCATGTCGCCCTTCACGTCGTCGATCGCGGAGACCTGGTCCGGGGTCTCCTCGTGCGGGAACGCGTCCTCGAGCTCTCGCTGCCACGGCGTGTCCGGGCCGAAGGAGTGACCCGGGATCGCCATCCGCGCGGTGTAGAGCCTGACCAGCTCGCCGGCCATGTCCTTGACGGCACGCTTGACGCGCGCGGTCGCCCGAGCCCAATCCGAACCGCCGAGGCGATGGAGACGAGGGGCGTCCCCGCCGAGGTACTTCGCCACCATGCCGACCTGCTCGGTCGGGACGTACAGCTTGTCCGTGCCCGCGTACTCGAGGACGAGGTAGTCGCGTTCGGCGCCCGCCAGCTCGCGGTGGACCACACCCCCGTACCGCCCGACGCCGTGGATCCGATGCACCGCGAAGTCTCCGGGCTCGAGCTCGTCGGCGACGGAGAGGGTCGCGCGGCTCGCGAAGCGAGGCGCGGCCCGCGTGTGCCGCCGGGAGCCGAAGAGATCCTCTTCCGTGACCACCGCGAGACGGCCGGCCGCGAACACGAAGCCTGCCGTGAGCGGTGCCTCGATCCGCTCCACGGGCAGGTCGCCAACGACCTCGGCGGCGCGTTCGAGCGAGCCGTGACCTCGACCGACGAGGAGGATCCTGGTCCCGTCGGCGGACGCTCGCTCGAGCCGACGTGCGAGCTCGGCCGGATTCCCCGCGGCGGTCCCCCATCCCGACATGCCGAGGTCGAGCCCCTCGGTGAACTCCGTCAGGCGGAGCTGGACGTGACCGGCGATCGCGTCCTCGATCGGCGAGATCACCTTCGGTCCCGGCCAGTCGATGGCCTCCGCGAGCGCCTCCGCCTCCGCGTAGGTCTGGGCCGCGCGCTGGAGCGTCCGCTGGGTGTGGGTCACTGCCACCCAGCTCCCGGTCGGGAGCAGCTCGGCGGGCACCGGCATCCGATCGAACAGGAACGGCGCGAGCGTGTCGGCTCCCTCGAAGCGGAGCCCGTCGGCGAGCCGTTGCACGCCGTCGCGGAATCGGTCGGGCAGCCGCGACGCGCGGGTCTCGGCGATCGCGAGGAGGTCGTCGTCGGGCAGGAGCTCGCGGACCGGCGCGACCTCGATCGCGCCGAGCTGCTTCGTCGACAGCTGCGTCGACGGGGAGAACTCCCGGAGGCGCTCGATCTCGTCGCCCCAGTACTCGAGCCGCGCCGGGCGCCGAGCGATGCCCGGGAACACGTCGACGACCCCACCCCGGACGGCGAACTCGCCACGGTGCTCCACCACGTCCACGCGCGTGTAGCCGAGCTCCGAGAGTCGTTCCGCGAGGGCGTCGGGTGCGAGCTCGACGCCGGCCGCGAGCTGCACCGTCCGGGCCGTGCCGAGGGTCGGGGGGATCGCCTGCATCGCGGCCAGGTAGGGAGCCACGACGACGAACGGTCCCGACGCTCCGCGGAGACGACCGATCGCGTCGGCCCTGCGGGCTGCCACCTCCGGCGCCGGATCCATCCCCTCGTAGGGCAGCGCATCCCACGCCGGCAAGAGCGCCACGCGGTCCGGACCGAGATAGGCGCCGACCTCGGGGGCCAGGTCCTCTGCCTCGCGAGGGCCGGGGGTGACGACCATCAGCGGGGCGTCCAGCGCGACCGCCAGCGCCGCCAGGAGGGCGTCCTGTCCGGCGTCGACCTTCGCGGCGATCGGCCGTTCCCGCTCCAGCAGGACACGCTCGATGGGCGCGGCGCCCACGAGCGCATCGAGCACATCCCGGAGCGACATCCCACCTCCCGAAAACGCGAACACCACAACACGAACAGCCCCGGTCGCGTCGCGACGGGGCATCGAGAGGGATTCTAGACGGCGCGGAGCGTTCCGCGGAGGGCCGGCACGTCCGCGAGCGACGGATCGAGGGCCTCGCCGGACATCTCCCGATGCGACAGCCAGCGCCAGAAGTCTTCCGGCTCCAACGGCCGGGCGATGTAGAAGCCCTGCGCTTCGTCGCACCCGAAGTCACCGAGCCGATCGAACGTGTCGCGATCCTGGACGCCTTCAGCGACCACGCGCAGGCCGAGGTTCCTCCCGAGCTCCACGGTTGCCCGGACGATCGTGAAGTCCTCGACACGCTCCATCATGTGGGACACGAAGGAGCGGTCGATCTTGATCTCCTCGATCGGCAACCGCTTCAGGTAGGAGAGCGAGGAGAAGCCCGTCCCGAAGTCATCGATCGAGAGGCCCACGCCCACCTGTGAGAGGCCGTTCAGGACCGCGTCGGAGCGACCGGAGTCGGCCACCAGGAAGTTCTCGGTCAGCTCGAGACGGAGGTATCTCGGCGGCACGCCCCAGCGGGCCAGGAGGTCCCCGACGACCTGAGGGAGGTCCTGATCGAGCAGGGTCCTCGGGGAGACGTTGACGGCCACCGGGATCTTGATCCCCTCGTCGGACCATCGACGCCAGACGCGCAGGACATCGTTCAGCGCCCAGTGCGTGAGCGGCTGGAGCAGCACCGTCTTCTCCACCATCGGGATGAAGGCGGCGGGCGAGAGACGTCCGAGGGTTGGGTGGTGCCAGCGGATCAATGCCTCCGCGCCCGCGACCCGGCCATCGGAGAGCCGGATCTTCGGCTGGAAGTACATCCGGAACTGCTCGTCATCGATCGCGGGGCGGACCTGGCTCACGAGCTTGACCAGCTCGGGCTTGTGCGTGTCGATCGACTCGTCGTAGACCTCGAACGTCGTTCCGGTCTCCTTCGACGCGTACATCGCGACGTCGGCGTGGCGGAGCAACGTGTCGGCGTCGGATGCGTGGTCCGGGTAGAACGAGATGCCGATGCTCGCCGAGACGTCCAGGTCGAGCTCGTCGACCGTCACCGGGTGATGGAGCCCTTCGATCAAGCGGTCCGCGATCCCGATCGCGGTCGCATCGTCCGCGACGTCTCGGACCAAGACGCCGAACTCGTCGCCGCCGAGGCGCGCCATCAGGTCTTCCTCCCTGATGGTCTCGGCGAGTCTCGGTCCGACAGCGGCGAGGAGCCGGTCCCCCACGTGGTGACCGAGGGCGTCGTTGACCTCCTTGAAGTGATCGAGATCCATCAGCATCACCGCGAGGCGACCCCCCTTCGCGGCTGCTTCCTCGATCGCATCCCCGAGCTGCAGACGGAACAGGAGCCGGTTGGGGAGCCCGGTCAGATGATCATGGAACGCCTGGTACTCGTTCTCGCGCTGCTTCTCTGCGAGCTCCTCTGATGCGATCTTCAGGGAGTGGGTGCGGTGGAGCATCTGCCACGCGAAGGCGAGCGGAGCGATGAACACGGCGATCGCCCACAAGCCGATCGTCTGCGTGGTGATCGCGACGAGGACACTGAACAGGGCCAGACCCATGTACGAGACCACGAACTCACCGAGCACGCCGCTGTGCATCTGGCGCAGGGTCGCGTCCAGCGTCGCGCGGCTCTTGATCGTCTGCCATTCCGCGACGAGGATCGTGTTGACCGCATACCCGACGATGGCTGCGAGGAGGACGGTCGGACCTACGACGAACCAACCGTCATCGAGGTCTGCGAGTCCCCGGAACACCTGACTCTCCGCGAGCACCGCCAGAGCGATCTGGGCACGCACGAACATCGCGGTGAGCGGCGGGATCTGTCTCCGGAACTCACGGGCGTCCGCGGAGCCGAGCAGCACGATCAGTGCGGCGACGGGCGGCGGATAGAGCAGCGCGACCGACAGTTCAAGCGGGAAGCTCAGGCTGAAGTCGAACGACATCGCCATCGGCACCGGCATGAGGTCCACGACCATGATCGCCACGATCCACACCAGGATCGGCAGCAGGTTCGACCAGCCGGTGAACGCGGAGGGGTCGTGATACATCTCGAACGCGAGGAAGGCGAGGAGCGGGATCGTGACCAGCAGCTCGTAGAACCGGAGGAGCGGTCGCCGCCCCTCGCGGAGGTCGCCCTTCGCGCCATCGCTTCGGCGACGATCGCTAGACCTGGACACGGGGAGCCTCCGCGAGAGCTGCCAGTCGAGAAGGCGATGGGCGCCGCCGCATCGCTCCGGCGATCACCACCGCCATGCCCCCGTAGGTGAACAGGTCGCCGACGCTGATCACCTGGCTCACGGGTTCCGGCACCGCGATCACGTCGCCGAGGAACAGCATCCGGTCATCGGGCCCGGCGAGGTGGTGTTTCACCCCGGGTCGCTCGAGCAGCGGAGCGAGTGTCCCCTCCTGGCCGGAGGCGATGATCGCCTCACGAGCGACCGGCATCCCGCCGTTGATCGCGATCACCGTGAAGTTCAAGACGACGCCGGCGAGGATCGCCGCGAATCCGACGATCCTGATGTTCGCGAGCGCGAATGCCGTCAGGAGGACGAAGGACAGGATCAAGAGCACGAGCGGCCAGGAGCCGGGCGGGTTCACCAGCTGGAGCAACAGACCGGCGAATGCGAGGGGTGCGTACCGCGGCTTGAGCTCGGACAGCTGGGACAGTCGACCGCCGCGGAAGGTGCCGACGGCGACGCCCAGCACGAGACCGATCGCCACCAGCTTCATGGTCTAGGTATCGACCCCTTCCCGAACGGCTGAAGCGCCCCGACGCGGAAGCTCCCGGCGTGTCCGGGGTTCGGACACGACCGGGAGCCGATGGAACTCGAACTACCTCAGAACGGACGCCAGCCGGCACCCACCGCCATCGCGAGGGCGGCCAGCCAAGCGAGCGCGTACGCGATCTTGCGGAGTCGCATCCGTCTCTCCTTCGTTGGTCGGACCTGCGTCAGCAGGGCTTCCAGCGAGCGTCGACCGAGACCAGGGGAACCGTAGCGGTGCGCATCTCGTCGACCTCCTTGTCCATCGAGGTCGAGGATGACCGGCGCACGGGGGTCGGGTCATCGGGCGACGGTCCCGAGTTTCCATCGGCCGGGCACCCCCGACTTTCGTCGGGGGTCGGCCCCCGTCGCGGGTGATGCGGATAGGCGGATGGCCCAACCCCCATCGCACGGAAGGGGAGGGCAGGTAGTCCTCCCGAACCGGTGTCAGCCGTCTGGGGGGAGGGCGTCGACTCAGGGGGCCCGTCGGTTCAGGGGAACGGGGTTGAGCGGTTGAATCGATCCTGGGTGCGCTCGAGCCCGTCCGTGATGAGCGCGCGGACGGCATCGGCCGCGTGGCTCACGAGCAGCGCGAGGTCCGTCTCGTCCCGAGCCCCGACCGGTTGGAGCACGTAGTCGGATGGGTCCTGTCGTCCCGGCGGGCGGCCGATCCCCACGCGCACGCGCAGGTAGTCGGCGGTGCGGAATGCCTGGTCGAGAGAACGGAGGCCGTTGTGGCCGCTGTTGCCACCCCCTTGCTTGATCCGGATCGTGCCCGCGGGGATGTCCAGCTCGTCATGGACGGCGATCACGTGAGCGGGTTCGATCCCCTGCTTCTTCGCCAGTGAGGCGTAGGACGGCCCCGACTCGTTCATGTACCGCGTGGAGACCGCGAGGATGACCCGCCCGTCCGCCACTCGGATCTCCGCGGACTCGACGGGGAGGAACCGCACCTTCCGGAACCGCTCGCCTTCCTCGCGAGCCAGCTCGTCGACGACCATGCGGCCGAGGTTGTGGCGCGTCCGCGCGTAGCGATCGTCCGGGTTGCCGAGGCCGGCGACGAGCCAGGCCATCGGCTAGCTCTCGCCGTCCCCCTCGGTAGGGGCTTCGCCGCCGCCCTCGGCCCCCGTCCCTTCGGCACCCTCGCCGCCCTCGCCCTCGGGTGCCTCTTCGCCCTCGGCGGCCTCTTCGCCCTCCGCCTCCTCGGCGGCCTCGGCTGCCTCTTCCGGGGCCTCTTCGCCCGCGACCGCGAGGTCGAGCTCCGTGTCCATGACCGCCGGCTCCACGACGGCGAGGATCATCGTGTCGGGGTCCGTGAGGAACTCGACACCTTCGGGCGGGACGAGGTCGCCGATGCGCATCGAATCGCCGATCTTCAGCTTGGAGATGTCGAATTCGACCCGCTGCGGCACGTTCGCCGGGAGGCTCTCGATCTCCACCTCGCGGAGGTGATGCTCGATCACACCGCCGGCGTGGACGCCCTCGGAATCGCCGACCTCGTGCAGCTCGACGCTCACGGTGATCTTCTCGTCACGGTTGACCGCCATGAAATCGATGTGGATGAAACGGTTGTGGATCAGGTCACGTTGGATCTCGCGGGCGATCGTCAGGTACTCGTTCCCGTTGAGCTTCAGGTCGACGAGGACGCTCGCCTGACCCATCGCGTGGAAGACGTGCAGCAGGTCGAGCGCGCTCACGTGGATCGGCGTCGGGTCGACGCCGGCCCCGTAGAGGACGGCGGGGACGCGGCCGCTCGCCCGGAGGCGATGCGCGGGTCCCTTCCCGGTCTCGGAGCGAGGTTCGGCCTGAAGTGTGGCTTCCATGGCAGGTCAGAGGTCCTTTTCGAAGGGATCGGTCCGGCCAGTCATCGTACCAGCGGCCGAGCGCGTGGCGGCCACGGGTCGACGCGCCGCAACGTGGGCACGTCGAGAGAGACCCATCCCGTAGCATCTCGCTCCGATGCGACTCCTCCGCAGGGTGGCAGCGTTGGTCGGCCTCGTCGTCCTGGCGGCGACGTGTCAGGACCCGCCTGTTGCCCGCGACACGCCGGATCTCCTCCCTCCCGGAAGACCCGAGCGCACGGATGCGTCCGCGTTCGACACACGATGGCCGATCAAGCACGTGGTGTTCGTGATCAAGGAGAACCGGACGACGGATCATCTGTTCGGCCGGTTCCCCGGCGTGAACGGTGTCACCGAGGGGTACGACGGCGATGACCTGCGACCGCTCACCCCCCCGCCGGATCGTCTGCCCGACGACATCCCCCACTGCTACCCGTGCGGGATCGAGTCCTGGAACGAGGGCCGGATGAACAGGTTCAACAGGAACGACATCAGCGACCGCTTCGCGTACACGCAGATGCAGGGGCCCGAGGACCTCCCCAACTACTGGCGATGGGCCGAGGAGTTCGCGCTGTCGGACAACTTCTTCTCATCCGCCCAGGGCCCGTCGTTCCCGAACCACCTGTACACGATCGCCGCGCAGTCCGGCGGGGCGCACCACAACCCGTTCCAGGACCAGGCTCGAGCGACGCTCTTCACGCAGGAGACGGGCCTGGCGAAGTCCTGGGGATGCGACACACTCGAGGAGGTCTACGTCGAGGTGGTCGACAGCGAGGGGCAGGTGGAGCGGGTGCCGCCGTGCTTCGACTTCCAGACCGAGGCCGACCTCCTCGACGCCGCGGGCATCCCCTGGGGCTACTACGCCGCGTGGAACGACCAGCGCGGCTACGTGTGGTCGGCGTTCTCGGCGATCGAGCGCGTGCGCATGAATCCGGAGATCTGGCAGCGGCACATCTTCCCGGTGGACAACTTCGTCGCCGACGTCGACGACGGGCGTCTGGCTCCGGTCACGTGGGTCACCCCTCGGTACGAGCTGAGCGAGCACCCCGAGTGGAGCTTCTGCCACGGCGAGAACTGGACCACGGAGATCGTCAACGCCGTGATGCGGAGCGAGTTCTGGAAGGACACCGCGATCTTCATCACGTGGGATGACTACGGCGGCTTCTACGACCACGTGCCGCCGCCCCAGGTCGACGACTTCGGGTTCGGCTTCCGCGTGCCGCTGCTCACGATCAGCCCGTACGCGAAGCCCGGCTACATCGACTCGCAGCTGGGCGAGTTCTCGAGCGTCCTTCGGTTCATCGAGGACAACTGGGGACTCTCCCAGCTCACCCACCGGGACCGCGACGCGTTCAACCTGAGTTACCTCTTCGACTTCGACCAGGAGCCTCGGGAGCCGTTCGAGCTGCCCCTCCGCGACGACTGCGTGGGCCCGAGGCTCCACAAGCTCGACAGCGCGGACGAGAACTGAGCCAGGATCCGGCGATACCTTCCGGGCGTCTCGAGCGTCTTTGAGACATGGCGCGGATCCTCGATCGGGTCGCAGGAAGGAACGGCGGTGGCCGAGCCGAAGGGCGAGCTGGCGGACCTGTACGTCCGGCACGTCCCGGCGGCGAACCGGCTCGCGTTCCTGCTGACCGGTGACCGTTCCCAGGCGGAGGACCTCGTTCACGACGCGTTCGTCCGCTGTGTGGGGCGGTTCGGTCACCTCCGCGCTCACGAGGCGTTCGACGCGTACCTCCGGCGCACGATCGTGAACCTGCACACGTCGAGGTTGCGCCGCATCCGCGTCGAACGCGCCTATCTCTCGAAGGAAGCCGGGCGAGGTGCGGGCGCGACGACGTCCGGCATGCCGGACATCGCGGGGCGCGAGGACATGTGGCGCCGGCTCCAGACGTTGCCGCCGCGCCAGCGAGCGGTGCTGGTGCTCCGCTACTACGAAGACCTGTCGGAGCGGGAAACGGCCGATGCGCTGCGGTGCTCGGTCGCTGCAGTGAAGTCGTTGACCGCCCGCGCCACGTCGGCGCTCCGCGAAGGGATCAGAGGTGAGGACGGATGACCACGGATTTCGAGAACGAGCTTCGGGACCTGTTCCGCGAGAAGGCCGGCGAGGCGCCGCTCGCCACGCCGGCGATGCCGGCGTCCGCGCCGCCGCAGGTGCTGCGTCGCGGCCGCCTCCACCAGGTTGGGACGGTCCTCGGCTCCGCGGTCGTCGTCGTCGCGCTGATCGTGGGCTCGGTCGCAGGGCTCACCCGGATCCTGGGCGAAGGCCAAGACGACCGCGTCGGCAGTGGCTACGAGGTCTTCCAACGAACTGCGACGATCGAGGCATTCACCGTGGGGAGCCCCTCGGACTGGTTCTTGGTCAACGAGTGGCCGATGTCGATGCTGATCGCCGTCCAGGGCAGCGCCGGGACAGGGTCTGCCTGCACGCCCGTGCCCGGAGATCCGAATCGGGAGTGCGCGAATCCTCCCGGCGTCGAGACGACGTCGCCGATCCCCGTTCCGCACGGCCTGCCGATGCTCCAGCTCTCGAACGTCGACCTCGGCCTGTCGGCGAACGCGTGCGCAGACGGAGTTCCCGGAGACGCCGCCGTTCTCTACGTGGCGCTCGACTACGAGCTGCGATCGCGGGCATCGCGTGATCCGTCGATCCCGGATTTTCCGGCCGATGCCGGCCTCCCGCCACAAGGAGACGGGCCGTGCGGGCCTGGTCGCTACGCCCAGTTCACGGTCAACGGTGAACGATTCTTCGCCTGGATCGGCCTCGGGCCAGACGTGAGCACGGAGGATCGCGCAACCGTCCAGACCAGCTACGAGATGATGTCGGCGATCCCCGACTGGGAGCTGTCGCCCCCGGACGAAACAACCCCTGCCTACGTGATCGCCGGCGGTCTTACGCAAGCAGGTGAGGACTGGCGACTCGAGCTGCGCCCCTCGCAGCAGAACGTGGCGTTCTCCCTGGTCGGCGTCGTTCGGTCCAGCGACTTCGTGATCCCGCCGTCCGTGATCGAGTGGGCGGCCACCGACCCCATCTTCGGGGCGATCTCCAAGGAGGCCGCCAGCGTCGAGTTCCGCGGTCAGGACGATCCATCCATCGCGATCCCGGGAACGATCGTGCCCCTGCCGCCGAGCATGCCGTTCGCCTTCGATCTGTTCTTCATCGAAGGCACCGCGGGCATCGGCGGCGAGGCCGTCGCTCTGGGGCCGGACGGCGAGCCGCTCGAGGGCAGCACGAGCATCGGGACGGTGCGGGAGGACGTCATCCGCCTCGACGGGGCGTTGCTCGGGCACGACTGGAGAGCGCGATTCCGCGGGGACTTCGATGACGGCACCGCCTGCATCGACGTCACGATCGACGGCGAGGGCAGCGAGCCGCTCTGCCCGAGGCCCATCGCGACGTCGCTCGCAGGTGATCAGCCGTCCCTGCACGTCGTGAACACCGCCGACCTCGCAGTGGTCGTCGGATCGGTTCCACCAGAAGTGGTTGAGATCCGGTTCACGAGCGACAGCGGCAACCACCATCCCAGTTCCCGTGCCAGATGGGACCGCTCGGCTGGACCGATCCCGACCGCAGCGTGTGCGCGATCGCGTTGCCCCCGCAGGACGGAGGGACCTTCGAGTACCTCGATCCGACGGAGAAGTGCTGTTCGAGGAAGGGATGGCTTGGTTCTCCTCTCAGGGTGAGCCGGTGGGTCCGGTGCCGGTGGATCCTCGTCCACGGGAACACGTATTGGGCGATGTACTCCGTGGGTCGGCCCAACCGGCGACCAGGCGGCGAACGCGATCGGTCGGGACAGCTCTCCAATAAGTTCGGCATCCAGGCGTGGCAAGGTGAAGTCGCCTGCGACCAGGGCGCGGCAGAGGCGCTCGGACCGGACGCCGCGTGGCGAGTCGCCGTCTACTTCGAGACGAGAGGTGACGCGAGCGCCTTCGCCGTCGCGTGCCGCACCCTCTACCCGAAGTCGGACCCGGCGATCGCGCACGTCACGACGTACTGCCTGGACTGATCGACCGCGTACGCGGTTTGGCAGGATGGCGGCGTGGACGTCCACGCCCGCCGGCAGAGCTGGTTCGGCCTGAAGCGCTTCGTCAAGCGCTTCCTCGCCCTGCGCGTGCCGAACGCCATCCTGCGGCTCGCATCCAAAGCGGCACCGTCACTGCGCTGCGGGTCGCCTTCCCGCGCCGTCCCGCCTCGAGGAGGTCACCGGCCGGGTGGGCGGTGTGATTTCGTGCTGCTCGACCCTGCACGATGCGAGAACGCGAAGGAGCTCTTCTGGGGTCGGGGCCGTCGGCCGAACGCCCACGATCGGCTGGCGCTGGACACGGTGGCCGCGCTCGCTCGAGGGTCCGACACGTTCCTCGACGTGGGCGCGTACACGGGCCTGTTGACGATGGCGGTGACCGCCTACGCGCCGCACGTCGACGTCCACGCGTTCGAGATCGTCCCGGCCGTGGCCGACGCGTTGGAGGCGAACGCGCGCCGGAACGGGGTCGATGACCGCGTCGTGGTCCATCGGGAGGGCATCGGGGATCCCAACAAGACGATGCGCGTCCCGTCGGGCGAAGGGGGCTCGGCGCTCCCCTCCTTCTACTCGTCGAGGATGCGGTTCGACGGAGGCAAGGAGGTCGACTTCCGATCGCTGGACTCCGTCGCCGCCCTGATCCGGGAGGCGGCGCGAGTCGTGATGAAGGTCGACGTGGAGGGAACGGAGGACGCGGTCTTCCGCTTCGGCCAGGCGTTCCTCAGGACCTGCCGTCCGCACATCCTGTGCGAGGTGCTCCACGATATCGCCGACGGGGCGGCCCTCGATGGGCTGCTCGCTGGTGCGAGGCTCCACAAGTACCTCGTCACCGACACCCGGCTCGCGCGGATCGATCGCGTCGTGCCGCACCCGGCGTTCCGCGACTGGCTGTTCACTCCTCTCACCGAAGAGGAGCTACGCGATCTCGAGCTTCCGGTCGGCTAGACCTGGTTGTCGCCGCCGAAGATCTCCGAGACCGAGGCATCTTCGAAGACCGCGCGGAGGCCGTTCGCGATCAACGGCGCGATCGAGAGGACCTTCAGCTTGGCGAACGTGCGCTCCTCGGGGATGGGCACGGTGTTCGTCACGACGACCTGCTCGATCGGCGCCTCCTCCAGCAACTGACGCGCTTTGCCGCTGAACAGGCCATGGGTCGCTCCCACGAAGATCGGGCCGGCGCCGATCTCGGCGAGGACCTGGACGCCCTTCGAGATCGTGGCCGCGGTGTCGATCATGTCGTCGACGATCACGCAGGGCCTGCCCTCGACCTCACCGACGACCGCCATCTCCTCGATCTTGTGGGCCTCCTTGCGGGAGCGACGCTTGTACAGGAACGCGAGGTCCGCGTGGAGGTACTCGCGGAGCTTCTCCGAGGTCTTGATCCGCCCCGCGTCGGGCGCCACCACGACCAGGTTGTCTCCGTGCAGCCCCAGCTCCTCCATGAAGTAGTCCGACAGGATCGGCAGCGCCGTGAGGTGGTCGAACGGGAAGTCGAAGTAGCCCTGGATCTGCCCAGAGTGCAGGTCGACCGAGATCACCCGGTCGGCGCCCGCGGTGGACAGGAGATCGGCGACGAGCTTCGCGCTGATCGGCTCGCGGGAAAGAGCCTTGTGGTCCTGGCGGGAGTAGCCGTAGAACGGGATCACCGCGTTGATCCGCTTGGCCGACGCCCGCTTCATGGCATCGATCATGATCAGCTGCTCCATCAGTGCTTCGTTCACCGGCTCGTAGTGCGACTGCACCACGAACACGTCGGCCCCCCGCACGCTCTCCTCGGCACGGAAGTAGATCTCCCCCGAGGCGAAGCGCCGGAGCTCGCTGTGACTCACCGGGATGCCGAGGCACTCGGCGATCTCGCTCCCCAGCGCCGGATGGATCGTTCCGGAGAACAGCATCATCCGCTTCTTCGTGATGATCTCCACGGTCGCCCCCTAGTGATCGCCCTTCGACCGATGCTTGGCGTCGGCGCGCTTCCGGTACCCCTTCACGTTCTTCTGGTCGGACCGCTCAACGGCCAGCGCGCCCGCCGGCACGTCCTTCGTGATCACCGATCCGGCCCCCGTGACGGCGCCCTTGCCGACCTTCAGCGGCGCCACCAGCATCGTATCCGACCCGATCCTCGCCCCGTCGCCGATCACCGTGGGGTGCTTGTCGTAGCCGTCGTAATTCACGACGACGGTCCCGGCCCCGACGTTCACCCCCGCCCCGAGCTCGGCGTTGCCGATGTACGTGAGGTGCTTGGCCTTCGACCCCCTGCCGATCCGCGAGCCCTTCACCTCCACGAAGTTGCCGACGAGGGCACCGTCCTCCAGGACCGCCCCGGGCCGCAGACGCGCGAACGGACCGACCTCGCAGTCCTTCCCGACCCGGGCGTCCTCGAGGACCGAGAACCACACGACCGATCGGTCGCCGACGCGGGAGCCGGCGATCGCGGTGGACGGACCGATCCTGCAGCCGGCGCCGATCCGGACCCCCGTCTCCAGGAACGTGTTCGGGTAGACGACCGTGTCCTTGCCGAGACGGACCTCGACGTCGATGTAAGTGGCGGAGGGATCGATCAGACGGACCCCGGCGGCCATATGGACGTCATTGGTCCGGCGACGGATCAGCGCCTCGAGGCCGGCCAGGCCGGCGCGGGTGTTGGCGCCGAGCACTCCGCCCGTGTCGCACACGACGGCGTCGACGCGCTCGCCCTTGTCGAGGAGGATCGAGATCGCCCGGTTCAGGTAGTACTCGCGCTGGCGGTTCTCCCGGTCGAGGAGCGGCAGCGTCGCGAACAGCAGGTCCCGGCGGAACGCGATCCAGTTCGTCGCGACCTCGTGGATCTTCCGGACGGCAGGCGGCGCATCGCGCCCCTCGACCACGTCGACGACGCGCCGACCGTCGCGGACGACCCTCCCGTAGCCGCCGGGGGTGTCGAGGATCGTGGAGCCGAGGGTAACGGCCGCGCCGGAGCGCCGATGCGAGGATAGGAGTTTCCGGACATCGGAGACGGTGACCGGATCGAAGTCCCCGTTCGCTATGAGAACGTCCGCGGCCTTGCCGACGGCGTCCTCGGCGAGCTGGACCGCATGACCGGTCCCGAGCTGCTCGGCTTGCTCCACGAAGACGGGCGCGGGCTCGATGCCCCACGACTCGACTGCCTCGCGGACGTCGTCCGCGCCGTGGCCGACGACGACGACGATCCTCGAAGGCTTCGCGGCACGCACGACCTGGAGGGTGTGCCACAGGATCGGACGACCACAGACCGGGTGGAGCACCTTGGGGAGGTCCGACCGCAGCCGCTTCCCCTGGCCGGCAGCGAGGACCACGGCGGCGAGTGGTCGCGGGGTGCGCTTGGGTGTCGTGCCCACGTCAGTCCTTCTCTGCGTCGGGGGCGGGAAGGCCGGGGCCATGGTCCCATACCGCCAACGCGCCTGGCTCGCCGAGGTCCATGCGGGATCGCTACATGAAGTTCGGCGTGTGCATCTCGGACATCTCCTCGGCGACCGGGCCCGGGAATCCGAGCTGGGTGAGGCGGGTCACCCGCCGCCGGTGCATCGTCTCCTGCAGGGCGCGGACCTCCCTGACCCCTTCTCGGATCCGGCTCGGTGTCACCTCGCCCGCCGCGAGGACCACGAGCGCCTCCTCGATGTGCGGGCTGGTGCCGCTCGCGTCCGCGAGGAAGGAAGCCCGACGCCGGACGGCCTCGAACAGCTCCGTGATCCGGTCGGGGTCGGCCCTCAGGTAGTGACGCGCGTGCTCGACGCCGAACGCGACGTGCCGCGCCTCATCGATCCGCGCGCGGCGGGCGATCTCCGCCGTCACGCCCTCGGGCGCGAAGCGCTCCACGAACGCGAGGTACTCCAGGAACGTGCCCTCGCCGAGCACAGAGAGCAGGAAGGAAGCGTGCGAGAAGTCCTCCTGTTCGAGGAGCGAACGCAACGACGTCTGCGTCATCGCGCTCGAGACCTGGAGCCCGCCGCCGTTCGCGAGCGCTCGCTTGGTGAACGCCTCGATGTGGCGCGCCTCGTCGTTCACCTGCGTCGCGAGGAACAACGCCACCTCAGCGAAGTGCGGATGGATCCGCGGGATGAAGCGGGCCGGCACGTACAGCGCCGCGTACTCGTTCTCCGCGAGGTGGGTCATGATCTGGCACACCGCCCGCTCGAGGTGGATGGGGAGCGCCTCGAGGTCGCGCCACCGGATGTCGGCCGACGCGTCCCACTGGCTCGCCGTCGCCTGCTCGTACAGGGACGCGACGTTGTGCGCCCAGACCCGGTCCCGCTCTGTCTCGGTGTAGGGGAACGCCGGCGCCCCCTCTTCCACCACGGCGCCTCGCGGCGCGAAGCCGGTGGTGGGATCCGCTCGCTCCGGGATCTCCGCCACCTTGCCGATGAGCCAGTCTCGGGTGTCGAACCCATCGTGGCGGAACGTCGGCGACACGCCCCAGTCGGGACGATCCTTGAACATCAAGGATCCGAATGGCCCGCGCTCGATCCGGAATATCGTCCGATCAGAGCCGTCCGGCTCGGTCGCGACGAGCCGGTGGCCGGTTCCCCTGCACCACGCCGGCAACTCGTGGGCGACGGCGGGATTCCGACTCTTGAGCTCGAGCACTTCGCCGACCTCGATGTCGGAGAGACAGACATCCAGCGCGAAGATCAGCCCCGAGGCCAGGTCGAGGTCCTCGGCATCGAACGATGCCGCCGGCTCCCCGGGTGACTTCACCATCCCGCGTCGATCGCCTGTGACCGCACAGCCTCGAAGACGTCCCGGTAGCCGTCGAGCTCCGGCGCGACCCACTCGTGCAGACCCTCGAGCTCGAGGATCCGACGATGGTTGGTGTTCGCCCAGTCCATCGCCATCAGGTGGCGCGTCCAGGCTTCGGCGCGATGCTCGTCGAGGGACCCGAGGACCGTGAAATTGCAGTGGTTGTACGGAGGCGAGGTCCAGAAGGGTGCCAAGCCCTCCGGAGGCACGTCGCCGCCTCGGACCAGGGCGTCCCACGACGCTGCACCGACCGCAGCAGCGTCGGCGCGGCCCACGAGCACCGCGGTCAACGCCTCGCGCTCGCTCGTGCCCGTGTCACCGTGTTTGCCGACGTCGGTGTCGAAGCGCAGGAGCTCGAAGTCCTCGCCCGCCCGGAGCCCGGCACCGGCGAGGTAGAAGGTGGGCATGATCGCCGCCTGCGCCGAGTCGGCGCTCCCGATCGCGAGCGTCCGCCCCTTCAGGTCGTGTGGGTCTGTCAGCTCTCCAGCCCTACCGACGAGGAGCGTCGTGAACCCCACATCCGTATCCCGCATCGCGAGCACCCGGCACGTTCCTGAGGTCGCGTGATGCGTCCGAGCGTACGCGAGGTTCGTGTTCCAAGCGACCTCGACGAAGCCCGCGAGCAACGCCTCCACCTGCGCCTCGTAGTTCGAGAACCAGACGACATCCATCTCGACCGGCGCGCCTCGGAAGTAGTCGCGGATCCCCTCCCAGATCGGGACGACCTTCGCGTCGTAGGCGACCGCACCGACGATCAGCGGTTGCATCTTCATCTCTCCGCCCTCACATCAGGGGCATGCCCGCGAGGGCCCGCCCGGTCAGCTCGTAGAGCACGTCGGTGGTGGGAGCCATCACGGAGCCGGCTCGGGCGTCACGGAAGAAGCGCTCGAGCGGCAGCGACGAGCTCATCGCTGCCCCGCCGCACGCCTGCATCGCCTCGGACGTGACCCGGATCGCCGTCTCGTTCGCGCTCGCCTTGGCCGAGAGGATCGGCACCGTCGGGTCGCCCTCTCCCATCCGGCGCGCGACGTCGGCGAGGAATCCGGCGACCGTGTCGACCTCGGTCTGCGCGCGGCCGATCCTCCCGCGGACCGTGGGCAGGTCGGCGAGCGTCTGGTCGAGGTGCTCGAGCTTCGCGCGCGTCACGTGCGCCACGGTGGCGCCCATCGCACCCTCGGCGATCCCGACCGAGACCGCTCCGGAGCCCAGCTGGAACCAAGGGAGCACGACGCCGAGCATCAGGTCGAATCCCTTGCTCGCCTCGCCGAGGAGCATCCCGTCGGAGACCTCGACATCGAAGGTCATCGGGGCGCTGGCGTTGCCCCGGAGCCCGAGGCCGAGCCAAGAGCCCTTGGTCTCGATCCCCGCCGTGGAGGCCGGGACGAGGTACAGGCTCGAGTCGGTCGGCGTCTCGGCGTCGGCGGAACGGGTCGCGACGACGTAGCTGTTGGCGTGGCCGGCCGAGGTGACGAACGACTTCTGTGCGGATAGCCGTGATCCCGCGAGCTGACTGACCGGCGCCCAGAAGTGGCTGCGCGAGCCTCGCTCGCTGAACGCGAGCGTCGACAGGTTCGAACCGTCGGCCATCGCGCGGAGCTCGTCGGCGTCATCTCCTTTCCCCGCGAGCGTGACCTGCGCGGCGCAGACGTGCATCAGGAAGATCATCGCTGTCGACGCGCACCGCGATGCGATCGCCCGCGTGGCGGCGAGGAAGTCGGCGGGCGTGCCGCCGAGCCCGCCGACGGTGGTGGGGAGCGTGAGACCGAGCGTCCCTGCGTCCCGGAGAGCCCCGATCGCCTCCTCGGGGAATCGTCCCTCCCGATCGACTTCGACCGCATGCTTCGCCGCCAGCTCGAGAGCAGGTGTACCTGTTCTTCGAACGACATCCGATCGCCTCCTGTCGGTGTCCGGCACCGGGACCCGACGGGAGCTGCGACCTACGAGCTCGACTGAGGGATCTCGGCGCGAGTGCTCCGCGCCCGACCGGGCGCGACGGCTTCACGCTCTCACCTGTGTCGCACGCCGCACCTCCTTGGTCTCCACGAGCTCACGATATCGAACGAGCTTGCGGAGCTGCCTGGTACCTTCCGCTTCCAGTGTCCTCGGCAAAGACCACCCACCGGCGTCTGCCACGAACGCTGTTCGCGCTGAGCGGCATCGCTCTCTGGCTGCTCCCAGGAGTCGCTCGGGCGGCCGCCCCGTCGATCTCGTCCTTCGCCCTGACCCAGGGTGTCGGAGTGCCAGTGATCTCAGACTTCAGTCCGAACGGCGGAACCTGGAAAGAGACCGTCACGATCACCGGCTCGGGCTTCACCGACGTGTTCTCAGTCCGGTTCAACGGGAAGGAGGCGCCCTTCTTCGTGGTCTCCGATGCGACGATCACCGCCAGGGCGCCCTCGGGAGCCGGCGTCGGCCCGATCCGCGTCGAGGATCCGACGGGTGAGGACGTTTCCACCGCCGACTTCCAGTTCCGGCGCATCCGCCATCGTGTGGTCCTCAAGATGCACCTGGAGGGGCATCTGGAGGCGATCGGTCGGGTCACGCTCCCGTATGCCGGCGCTCGAGCCCGCTTCGAGTGCGGAGCCGGACGGCTCGTGACGATCCAGCGGAAGATCTCGGGTGCGTTCACGTCGGTCGGCGATGGCGAAAGCGAAGGGGGCGAGGGCCGGTTCGTGATCGTGCTGCCTGATCGCAGGGGCGAGTATCGGGCGACCATCGAGGTGAAGCGCACCCCCAACCGGAAGTGCCTTCCCGACCGCAGCATCGTCCGGACGCACGAGCACGCATAGGGCGAGGCGGAAGGTTCCGTTCCAGGGGGAGGAGACACGGATCGACCGACACACGCTCACCTGCATGTCACGATCCCTCCGTGCGCACCCCAGGTTGACAAGCCCTAGAAGCGTGTGTCGCTCCGATCCAGGGTCAGGAATGCTTACCGGCGCTTAACGCTCAAAACGCCCCCCCTTCCGTCCGGCGGGGCGGCCTTGAAGGTCATGTCCCCCCTGGGTTCGCATCATGGCGGGACAGACCGGCGAAGAGACCATCGATTTGCTCTCCGCGGCACGCTCGACATACTGACGGGGATGAAGCGAGCTGGCTTCACGTCGCGCGCGGTCGCGATCGCGCTGTGCGCCTCTGCGGCTCTGCTACTTGCGTCGTGTTCCGAGGAGACGAGGGACGCGATCCGGTCGAGCGCCTCGGACGCAGTCTCCTCGGTCTCCATCTCGCCGCCATCGCTCCCCTCGGTTTCCGAGGAGCCGACCGAGGAGCCGACCGAGGAGCCGACCGAGGAGCCGACCGAGGAGCCGACCGAGGAACCGACCGAGGAGCCGACCGAGGAGCCGACCGAGGAGCCGACCGAGGAGCCGACCGAGGAGCCGACCGAGGAGGCTGGCGGGTCCACCGGTGCGGGTGAGTCAACGCAAACCGATCCGACCTCACCGTGGATCTGGGTACTCGTGGCGATCGCCGTGATCGTGGTTGCGTTGATCTGGGCCCGGATCGCCTCCCGTCGCCGTGACGCGCGTGCCTGGCGTTCCCGAGCCCAGGCCGCGAGCTCCCAGGGGTTGGCATTGCACGACCGAGTGGCCGCGGAGCTGGCGATAGGAACTCCGGCGACGATGTCATCGGCTCGGTGGACCGACGTCGAATCGTCGATCGATCGGCTCGCGACGGACGTGAACCAGCTCGCAGCGACCGCCACAACGGAACAGGACCGGTCGGTGATCCGAGATGTATCGGCCGCACTCGACGGCCTGCGATCCGCGGTGATGCTCCAGCGTTCCGCCGAGGCCGGGGACCAGGCGTCACAGGAGCTCGCGACGCAGACTCTCCGCGAACGCACCGGGGACTTCAACGGAGCGCTCCGTACGCTCCAGACCAGGCTTGGGGCGCAACCGGGCTCGAGCTGAACCGATGCCTTGCCCGAGGATCGGCGATCGGTTCCGGGGGGAGGAGTCGAACCTCCATACCAGGCTCCAAAGGCCCGTGTCTTGCCGTTAGACCACCCCGGAGGGACCTGTTTCGCTTCCGGCGTCGATTCTGGCAGGCGACGGCGCGCGCGGCGGCGCCTCCACCACGAACGCCCCCGGGACCGATCCCGCCACGTCCTCGGCCGAGGCGAACGAGCACAGCGCGACCACGGTCGGGCCGGACCCCGTCATCACGGCGCCGTGCGCGCCGGCGTCGACGAACGTCTCGACCGTCGCCGCGATCTCGGGATGGCGTGCGGCGACCGGCCCTTGAAGGTCGTTGGTGAGCGCGCTCCCGACGAGGGCGTCGTTACCGGCCTCCGCCGCGGCGATCAACGCGCCCGCGTCCGGGCCCGTCGCCGGTTCCTCGTCCCACCACGCGTAGGCGTCCGCGGACGACACACCGAACGCGAACGGCTTCACGACCCACGTCGTCGACTGCACGAGGACCGCCGCCACACGCTCGCCGCGTCCCTGCGCGTACGCGGGCTCCCCGAGGAGCAGGCCGGGAACGTCGGATCCGATCTCCGCGGCGAGACGGGAGAGGCCGTCGCGGCCGAGGCCCGTCGACCACAGCTCGTCGAGCAGCAGCAGCGTCGCCGCCGCATCGGCCGACCCGCCGCCGAGACCGGCGGCGACGGGGATCCGCTTGTCGATCGTGATGCGCGCGCCCACCGGTCTTGCGGCGCCGGCCTCGGCGGCGAGCGACCGCGCCGCCCGAAGGGCCAGGTTCGCGTCGTCCCGAGGCAGCTCCGCGGCGGCGGATCCTTCGACGAAGACGGAGAGCTCCTCGGCCGGCTCCACCCGCACCTGATCGGCGAGCGAGATCGGCAGCAGCAGCGTCTCGATGTCGTGGTAACCATCGTCGCGCCGGCCGAGCACGCGCAGGAACACGTTGATCTTCGCGTGCGCAGGCATCGTCAGCCCCCGGATCTCGGATCCCGTCATCTCGGTGGCGCCGTGTCCTCGGGGAGGGATCCGGCGATCCGCGCGAACTCCTCGAGTGAGAGCGTCTCTCCCCGGGCCGAGGGATCGACGTCGGCGGCTCCGAGCAGCTCGTCCGCGACCTCTCCCTCCAGCCCGAGCCGCCGGAGGGCGTTCCGCATCGTCTTCCGCCGCTCGCCGAACGCGGCATCCACGACCGCCCAGAGCCGGTGCTCGTCGACCGCAACCGCCGGTTCGTCCCGGCGCACGAGCCGCACGATCACGGACTCCACCTTCGGGCGCGGCCAGAAGACCGACGGAGGCACGCGGCGCACCAGGGAGCCCTCGGCCCGGTAGGCCACACGGACGCTCGGGATCCCGTAGGCGGACTCGCCGGGAGCCGCGACCAATCGCTCACCGACCTCACGCTGCACCATCACGACGAGGCGCCGCACCCGAGGGACGTCCCGCAGCGTGTCCAGCACGAGGTGGGTAGCGACGTTGTACGGGAGGTTCGCGGCGAGCACCCATCCATCCCCGTCGAGGGCGTCCTGCCACTCGGGATCCGTCGCATCCGTGTGGAGGACCCGCACCCGGTCCAGCCCGGAGACCGATTCCTCCAGCGCCGAGATCAGCGAGGGATCGACCTCCACCGCGAGCACCTCGGCGCCGGCTTCCGCGAGCGCTCGCGTGAGCGAGCCGAGTCCGGCGCCGATCTCGACGACCCGATCGCCCGGCCCGACGCCCGCATCCGCGGCGATCGCGCGCGCGAGGTTCGGGTCGATCAGGAAGTGCTGACCCAGCGAGCGTTTCGGTTGGATGCCGTGGCGTTCGGCGAGGGCGCGCAGCGCGCCCGCGCCGAACGACGCGTGTTCAGCGGTGCTCACGCGGGGAGCGTAACGGGGCCGGAACGGGTTCGGTCCCGGGCCGGAGGCCCGGGACCGAACGTGAAGGGGGGCGCTGGCTGTTGTCCGGACGCCGTCAGCGAGGGGCACGATCCCCATGGCCGAGAGGAGCTCCCCGGTCGGATCCGTGGTCGTCGAGCCCTCGCGCACCTTCCCCGAACGCGAGAACCCGCACGGACTCGGCCGAGGATGTCCCGACGCCGCCGGCGGAAACCGAGGTCTCGGCGGTGACGCCCACGCGCTTCCAACCGGGCAGCACCGCTCCGTCCACCAACCAGTCCCCCACACCTCGGGGACGATCGTTCGATGACGACGTCACACGCCGAACCCGCAGATCCTGCCGAGTGGTCGTCGTCACGTCGCGCATCTTCCGTCCCGCTCCCTCCGAGGACCCGGTGCCCAACGGGGCGCGAGCGACCTCAGAAGCTGTTGTGGAAAACGCACGCTAACAAACCCTCAACTCTCACTGCAACCTTGAGCGACGAACGTGTGTTCGACCTAGCGCGAGACCGAAGAACGCGGCGTCGGCGTTGCGCGACGTCGCCTCCGACACGACTTCGCACGTCCTCGTCGCGGATGCGCGCGACCTCGGCGATCGTGTGGATGACGTTCGCCGGTTCGTTGTCGGTCCCCCGGAGGGTCTGCGGAGCGAGGAACGGCGCGTCCGTCTCCACGAGGATGCGGTCGATGTCCACCGCGCGCGCCGCCTGTCGGAGGTGCTCGTTCTTCGGGTACGTGATGTTGCCCGCGAAGCTGATCCAATACCCGCGCTCGGCGCACTCCCTGTGCGATCGCGGCGTCGCCGCTGAAGCAGTGGATCACGACGCGTTCCGCCGAACCCTCATCCAGGACTCGAAGGACCTCGGGCCACGCGTCACGTACGTGGACGACCATCGGCTTCCCGGACTCGTTCGACAGCGAGATGTGCGCCTGCAGCGTCCGGACCTGGTCTTCTTTGGGCGATCGCATCCGGAAGAAGTCCAGACCGCACTCCCCGACGGCCACCACCCGGGGGTCGTGGAGCAGCTCCTCGATCCTCGCGCCCGCCGCCTCGTCGAAGTACCCGGCATCGTGGGGATGCATCCCCGCCGTGGCGAAGACACCGGAGATCGAATCCGCCAGCTCGAGGGACGTGGCCGACGTCGCCGGGTCCACGCCGACGCACAGCAGGCGGTCGACACCCGCCGCCCGCGCGGCCTCGACCACCAGTGAAGGTTCCCGGTCCACCAGGAACAGGTGGCAGTGGGTGTCCACCACACCGCTCTGCACCGGGAGTTCAGGGTTCGGTCGGGCCATCGGCGCGCGATGATAGGCGGTCTCAAGTTCCGGTGCATCCGAGGAGATTCACGTGAAACATCCGGTGCCTTCGGTCACCCGTCGATCGGCCCGTTCGCGGGCCTTCGGCGGGCAGGCCGGGCAGGCTACTCGGCCGTGTCGACCCTCGGGAAAAGTGAGACACCCTTCGTCGTGCGCGTGCCCGGAGCCATGCGCCCCCACGCCGCCGCGTGGTCGAGACGCTGTGCGTCGAGGGTTTCCTCGATGCCGAGCTGTTCCCACATCCGCCCGGCGGCGCTCGGCATGATGGACGAGAGAAGGATCGCCAGCGAGCGAAGGGTCTCAGCCGAGGCGTAGAGGATCGATCCGAGCTCGTCCCGCCTCGCCGGGTCCTTGGCGAGGGTCCACGGAGACCGCTCCACCATGTACCGGTTGGCGCGCACCACCACGTCGTAGACGGCGGCCAGGGCCGCGGTCGGCCGCACCGCGAGCATCTCCTCGTCGTAGCGGCGGACCGCCGTGCCGATCACCTCCGGGAGGTCAGACTCGGCTCCCGGGAACACCGGCTCGGGCAGCACGCCGTCGAAGTAGGAGCGGAGCATCGCGAGCACGCGTGAGGCGAGGTTGCCGATCCCGTTGGAGAGCTCGGCGTTGTGGCGGTCCACCATCGACTCGAGCGAGAACGAACCGTCCTGCCCGAACTGGATCTCCCGGAGGAAGTACCACCGGTAGGAATCGACGCCGAACCGGTCGATCAGCTCGAACGGATGGATCCCGGTCGCGTTCGTCTTGGACATCTTCTTGCCGCCGACCGTCAGGAATCCGTGTGCCCAGACCTGGGTGGGCGGCTCGATGCCGGCCGCCATCAGCATCGCCGGCCAGTAGATCGCGTGCTGCCTGAGGATGTCCTTGCCGATCATGTGGATGCTCGCCGGCCAGCGCCGCGCGAACGTCTCCTCGTCCGCGCCGAAGCCTGCGGCCGTGAGGTAGTTCGTGAGGGCATCGAACCAGACGTAGGTGACGTGGTCGGGGTCCCAGGGCAGCGGGATCCCCCAGTCGAAGTTCGTCCGGCTGATCGAGAAGTCCCGGAGCCCGCCCCGGATCAGGGACAGCACCTCGTTCCGCCGGATGTCGGGCTCCACGGCGGACGGCGTCCGCTCGTAGTGCTCCAGGAGGCGGTCCCGCGTACGCCGAGAGCCGGAAGAAGTAGTTCTGCTCCTTCATCAGCTCGACCGGGCGCTCGTGGATCGGGCAGAGCTGCCCCTCCAAGAGGTCCCCCTCCACGTAGTAGAGCTCGCAGGACACGCAGTACAGGCCCTCGTACGTGTCGAGGTAGATGTCGTCCCGGCCGTTGTCGTGCACTTGGTCAAGTAGCTTGACTACCGCGTCCTTGTGCCGAACCTCGGTCGTCCGGATGTAGTCGTCGTAGGCGATGTCGAGACGCGCCCACACCTCTCGCCACTTCGGCTCCATGTCGTCTACCCATCGTTGGGGGTCGACACCCGCGGCGGTGGCCTTCCGCTGGAGGTTCAGGCCGTGCTCGTCGGTGCCGGTGAGGTGGAAGACCTCTTCCCCCCGCAGCCGATGGTGCCGGGCGATGACGTCGGCGGCCACGGCATCATAGGCGTGCCCGACGTGGGGCACGTCGTTGGGGTAGTAGATCGGCGTGGTGATGTAGAAGACGTCCCGGCCCATGGGCGCCATCGTACCCAGGGCGCGTCGTCCCCCTGGTGCGAGAAGGATCGACCCGGAGGCGCTACTCGAGGCACCCGGCGTCCATCCCGATGCGCCTGAGCCCCTCGAGATCGCCGGTCCCGAAGTCCTGGAGCCCGTAGTTCGGGTGTCGCCCCGAATACATCAGCTGGTCAGGGTCCTTCACGTGGTCCAGACCCATGATGTGCCCGAGCTCGTGGAGCAGGACCGAGCCGTGCGCGTACGAATGGCCGAAGCCGCGCTGGGAGGTCGCCTCGGCATCCATCACGATGATCCCCCCGAAGTACTGGTCCTGGTCGGCGTAGAGCCCGGCCATCGTCTTGGCGAACGCGATCGACGGGCGAGGATCGTGGAGGCGGCGCAGGATCGCCTGGTAGTCGCTGTGGTCGACCCAGATGATGATCAGCTCCGCATTCCGGATCACGCCCCTGTAGTGCATCCGCTGATAGGTACGCAGGAACGTCTCCTCCGTCGTGCCGGCTGACACGAACTCGATCTGGGTGGCGCGCGTCACCCGCGCCAGCGCTTCGTGCAGGTCGGGCTTGATCGAGGACGTGGCGCCGTCGGCGTTCACGGCGTAGGAGATCGTCTCGCACGGGTTCCATCGGACCGGGGCGCCGCCGACGAGCTCGAGGAACTTGAACGCGCCGTCGACCTTCGCCCGGACCGTCGGCGAGGCGCTGGGCGACGGGGAGGTCGTCGCCGACGGGACCGCCGTCGGACTGCCGGCGTCCCGCTTCCACCGGCGACGGCCCCCGCAGCACGGCGCCGACCGCGAGCACGCCGAGGATGACCGCCACCAGCGAGGTGGCGATGAATACCGCGAAGAGACGTGAGCTCGCCGTGTCGGCACCCGACCCGCCGACGTCCGGGCGCGGCGGCACCGGCTGCGGCACGAGGGGAGGGGGCGCCTGCACCATCGGGCCAGTGTAGGGAGGGCGCAACCCCAGAGGAATCCGCCGTTAGTCGGAGGCGATCGCGGCCCGGTACAGGTCGTTGGCGCTCGCTCCGTGGCGTTCCGCCACGGAGCGAGCGGCGTCCCGTGGGCGCATGCCCTCGGCGGTCAAGCGGCGGACCTCCTCGAGGAGGGCCTCCCGATCGAGCGGAGCTCCTTCGTGATCGCCCTCGACCACGACGGTGACCTCTCCCTTCAGCTCTCGCTCCTCGATCGTCGTGAGGACCTCGGCGACAGTGCCGCGGATGACCTCTTCGTGGAGCTTCGTCAGCTCCCGGCACACCGCGACCCGTCGATCGCCCAGGGCTCCACCGATCTCGCGCAGGAGCGCGCGGACGCGCCGGGGGGATTCGAAGAAGACGATCGTCCGCGGGTCGTGCCGGAGCGCCTGGAGCCGTCGGCCGCGATCGCCCGGGCGCCGCGGGAGGAATCCCTCGAACGCGAACCGATCCGTCGGGAGTCCCGAGAGGACGAGGGCGGCGATCGCGGCCGACGGGCCGGGGACGGCGCGAACCTCGATCCCCCGCTCCACGGCGCGCCGGACGACGCGGTACCCCGGGTCCGAGACCGAAGGCGTGCCGGCGTCGGTGACGACCGCGACGTCGTCCCCGGCATCGAGCCGCTCGACCAGTTCGGCCGCGCGCTCGTCCTCGTTGCCCTCGAACATCGAAACCAGGGGCGTGCGGATCTCGAGGGACCGCAGGAGGCGACCGGTCCGCCGCGTGTCCTCCGCCGCGACGACCGTCACCGCGGCGAGCGTATCCCGGGCACGGTCGGAGAGGTCGCCGAGGTTCCCGATCGGCGTGCCGACGAGGTAGAGGATGCCGCTCATGTCCGGCCAACCATCTCGGGATGGTCCCACGCCGGGCTCCGCCTACCATGGGCCGATGGCCGAGCCGCACAAGGACTACTCGGGAACGCCGCTGCCGAAGAAGCTCGGCGTTCGGGAGGGCGCGAAGGTGTACGTCGCCGCCGCGCCCCAGGGCTTCGACGCCGCCCTCGGGACCCTGCCGACCGGCGTCCATCGCCTCCGACGCCCCGGCTCCCAGATGGACGTCGCCCTCCTGTTCGTGACCGAGGAGCGGGACCTCCGATCCCGGTTCGCCGCGCTCGCCACCGGCATGAACCCCGCTGGGCGCCTCTGGGTCGCGTGGCCGAAGAAGGCCGCGAAGCTCCCGACCGACCTCGACTTCGACACCGTCCAGCGGATCGGACTCGACGCCGGGCTCGTCGACAACAAGAGCGCCTCGATCACCGAGACCTTCCAGGGGCTGCAGTTCGTCACTCGCCTCAAGGACCGGCCGCGCTGAGGACCGACGACGCGCCACCCGTGAGTACGCTGCCACGTGTGGCCGATCGCGTGGACGCCCCGTTCCTCCGGCGTCTGAACCGTCCCTGGGTCGCGATCCTCGCCGTCACCGCTATCGCCGCGGTGGTTCGGATGTGGGGGCTGTCGAACCCACCGTCGTTGGTCTTCGACGAGAACTACTACGCGAAGGCGGCGTGCATCTTCGTCGGCGGCTCTAACGGGGTCTGCAGGGTCGAGTCGCCCAACGAGCGCGCGTTCCGCGAGCAGGAATGGGACGTCGGCTCGTACGTCCATCCGCCGCTCGGCAAGTGGACGATCGCGCTCGGGATCAAGGCCTTCGGCATGGACCCCTTCGGGTGGCGGATCGGCTCCGCGGTCGCGGGAACGCTGGCGGTGACGGGCCTCGCCCTCATCGCACAGCTCCTGTTCGGACGACCGCTCTGGACGTTCCTCGCGGGGCTGCTCCTCGCCCTCGAGCACCTGAGCGTCGTGCTGTCGCGGCTGGCGTTGTTGGACGTCCACGTGCAGCTCTGGACCGTCGCGGGCTTCCTCTGCCTGGTCCTGGACCGGCGCTGGATCGACGTGCGGACCCCTCGGGCGCCACCGGAGGGCGAGGCTCCCGTCCCCTCGCCCCTGTGGAGGCCGTGGCGCTACGCGGCCGGGATCGCCTTCGGGGCGGCCGTCGCGGTGAAGTGGTCCGGCGGGCTCGGGATCGTCGCGGCGATCGTGATCTCGCTGGTCTGGGAGACGTCGAGGCGTCACCGGAGCGGCTCGACCCACGGCGCAGCATTCGCGCGGGCGCTGTTCCGGGAGAGTTTCACCCTGCTCGTCGCCTTCGTGATCCTCCCGTTCATCGTGTACGTGGCGATCTACCTCCCGTGGCTGCATCACTTCGACTGGAAGGTGGGCGACCTGGTCGAACAACAGAGGCGGGTGGCGAGGTATCACCTGTTCGACCTGAAGGAGACGGCGCTCGATCCGGACACGGGCGCGATGACACCGACGCACTACGGCTACTCGCGACCGTGGACGTGGTTGATCATGAAGCGGCCGCTCTCGATCACTTGGGAGGACCTCGGACCGTCGATCCGCCAACTCACGGCGATCGGCAATCCGGTCATCTTCTGGGGGAGCATCTGGGCGCTGCCGTACCTCGCGTGGAGCTGGTGGCGCAAGCGCGATTGGGTCCCGGGGTTCCTCCTGATGGTGGTCCTGCTCCAGTACCTTCCGTGGTTCCTGGCATCGCGGCCGCAGTTCTTCTTCTACGTCGCGCCGTTCACGCCGTTCCTCGTCTTGGGGATGGTGTACATGGTGCGCGACCTCTCCGACGCGAGGCTCGTCGTCCGGGAGCCCGGCGGCGCGGTCGCGACGGACCCGGCCACTGGCCGACCCGCGGTCTCCGTCTGGCACCCGTACCGGCCGATCGCCTGGACCGTCGTCCTGGCCGCGGTGGGCCTCTTCATCTGGTTCTGGCCGGTGCTGAGCTGGGGCGTGATCTCGGACACGCGCTACGAGCTGATCCTGTGGTTCCCGGGCTGGAGGTAGGAGGACCCCGGAAACACGAAACCCCGGCGCGCTGGCCGGGGGATCGGTCTTGATTCGGATATCCGAGGACTTCATGATACCACGCTCCGGTCCCTGCAGGGACACTTCAGCGAGGATCCGCCCGCTTCGAGAGCGCCAGTCGGGCGATCAGACCTCCCACGAGGCCGATCGAGAATCCCCACGCGAGTGCGAGGATGGGAGGCCCGCCGGCGCACACCGCCTCGAAAGCCGGCTCTCTACAGGTGAAGATCCGGGTCGCGCCAACGTAGGCAAACGAAACAGCGATGATCGTACCGAGGGCGCGCTGAGGACCATCGTGCGCCTTCGCACAGGTGAATCGTACGACGGGATCGGAGAGAGAACGACGGCCATATGTCTCTCCGGTTGGGCGAGCCGTGCCTAGCCATTCGGTTGGTCGACGATCCTCCGCTCAAGAACAATACCGGCCGAGTCTCGCGCGATGAGGGCATGGATCGGGACACCCACGTCAGTCGCTCCTGCCGGCAAGACCATCCACCAGAAGTTCACCGGGGCTTCGACCCCTTCCGGTCTTGGGAGGAGATCGGCGCGCATCGTCGACCCATCGGCGAGTTCGAGATCAACGCTCGCTACGCGTTCGGCGGTGACACCCTTGACGATGCGCTGGTTCAGGCCAGCGGAGTGGCCTGATCCGTTGCTGCCCTCAACCCAATGCAACTCGTCGCCGCCTGCACCATAGCCGCGGGGGGCGGCCGACGGGTATCCGTAGATGTCAACTCCCCAGCCGCATCCCCCCGTACCCATCCTGTCTCCCTCGTACTGGTAGACAGTGAAGAGGCAAAGGCCCTGGTCGGTCTCCGTGGCGACAACCTCCCAATGAACCCCGGAAACGCCGGCCGCGATGACCACGTCAGGCGCCATCGCGGCGGGCGAGTCAGGATCCCTCCAGCTGTTGATCCAGCTCGCGAATCGAGACACGATGCCGAACGCCGGAACGCTCAGAAGTACCAGGGCGAGGGCTGCTGCGAGCAAGAGTCGGGGCACCTGTCTCGATCGCATCGTCCGACTTCGAGCGGTGGACACAGCACCGTCCGCGTACATCGCCTGCCGCAGCGCTTCCCTCGCTCGAGCCTGGGCCGCACCCTCCACAACCTCGATCGGGGTGGCTGGCCGGAACCTCCTGACGAGATCGATCTCATCCATCCGATGTCGCCTCCTTCGGTTCGAGAAAGGACGTACTCGATCTGGGGTCGTAGCCCCTCGCGACGAGACCTTGTCGGATTTGCCTCCGCGCTCGACTCAACCGCGAACGAACTGTTCCCTCCGGGATGCCAAGCGCTGCGCTTATCTCTTCGTACGAGAGCTCTGCCCACGCGAACAGCAGCAGCACCTCGCGCTGCTCGTCGCGCATGGACGCAAGGACACGCGCGATCTGCGGCTCAGCGGCCGCTGCGTCCGCGCGTGAATCAGCGTGATCCGTTTCGTCAGGCGCGATCCGATCAACCCCGCTGCGCGCGTAGGCCATGAGTCGCCGCCTCTCGTCGCGGCGATGGTGACGGAGGATGTTGGCGGCGATACCGAAGAGCCAGGGTCGTGCATCCGGACGCGAATCGTCGTAGCGATCACGAGCGCGAAACGCTCGGGCGAACGTTTCAGCAGCCAGGTCGTCGGCCAAGTCGCTGCCGACGCGTCGGGCGAGGTAGCGATAGATCGCACGGAAGTGCCGATCGAAGATCTCCTCGAAGCGCGCCGGATGGGCCCGGGAGTCTCCGATCACGGTCGAATCGGCGGGGTGTTGTCCCACAACCCATTCTTGCCCGGATCGCTGAGCGGGTTCCCGTTCTGCCTTGCTCGTCGGGATCCGACCTCTCAGGACCGAAGAACGGGGAGATCGACGATGCCCTGCGATTCAGAAGCCTGGAAGCCGGTCTCGGAACAGGATGAATCCAACACCGGCTCCCACGTCGAGGAGCACGTGGGCGACCACGAACGGCCAGGTGCGCCTCCCCCACCGCAGGAACAGGTACCCGAACAGCACCCCCATCGCGACGTTGCCGAGGAACCCGCCCCAGCCCTGGTACAGGTGGTACGAGCCCCGCAGCAGCGCGCTCGCGCCCACCGCGAACACTGCCGGCCACGACAGCTGTTGCAGCCTCGTGATGAGGTACCCGAGGACGATCACCTCCTCGACCACGCCGGCTTCCACCGCGTTCATGACGAGCGCCGGGATCGTCCACCAATGACCGAGTGGCGGGACCGGCACGACGAACCGGTTCACCCCGAGCTCCACGGCGAGTAGGTACACACCGATCCCGCCCACCCCGACCACCGCGAAGACGAGGACCCCGCGGATCAGATCGCGGTTCGGCTGATCCGCCTTGAGCCCGATCGCCGGAAGACCCTCGCCGCTGCGGCGAACGAGATGGAACACGAGGAGGGCCGGCGCGAGGCCGAAGACGAACCCGAGGATCTGGCGGGTGATCGCGTTCGATTGGTCGGCGGCAGCGACGATGACGCCGGCGATCGGGGCTTCGAGGAGCGAGAGGATCGCGTAGGCCGCCCGTGCCAGCACCGAGAGCGACAAGACGACGAGGACCTCTTCCACGAGCGTCCGGCGGTCGGCGGGCGCCGGAGGGACCGGCGTCGGGGCCGATGGATGGGAGGGACTCGCATGCGTGTCGGGCCGCATCGGCGTCACTGTACGCATCGCTAGACTTCGGCCTCTTCGAGCGGAAGGACCCGATGCCGAACCGAGACAGCGCCGACCTCGTCGTCGTGGGGGCGGGCACGATCGGCGGATGGGCGTCGGTCTTCGCGACGGAGCAAGGCGCGGAACGCGTCGTCGTTCTGGAGAAGGGGGAGGCCGGGCAGGGGGCGTCCTCGCGCGCGGCCGGCATCGTGCGGGCGCAGGGAGGCACGCCCGAAACGGTTGCCCTCGGGATGTGGTCGATCGACTTCTACCGGTCGCAGCGAGAGCGGTACGGGACCGACAGCGGCTTCCGTGAGCTGGGCTACCTGATCCTCGCGACGGACGAGGCGCAGGAGCGCGATGCGAAGGCCCGCGTGGAGATGCAACGCGCCGCGGGTCTCGGCGACGTCCGGTACGTCGACGCAGCCGAGGCCGCCCGCCTGAACCCCACGCTCGATCCGGCGACGTTCCGCGGCGGGACGTACGCGCCGGGCGACGGATGCGTGGACCCGCCGAGGAACGTGCGGGCTTACTCGATCGCGATGCAGCGAGCAGGCGTGGAGCTCCGGGAACGGACATCGTTCCTCGGGATCCGCACGGGCTCGGACGGGGCGGCGACGGGAGTCGAGACGCCCGAGGGCACGATCGCGACGGAGCGGGTCCTCCTCACCGGGGGCCCGAAGCTCCGCGAGGTCGGCGCGCTCGTGAACGCCCGCTTCTTCGTCGGCGCGGTCCGGCACCAGGTGGCCGTGACGGAGCCCCACGAAGCCTTCGACGTGGAGCGGCAGCCGATGGTGTTCGAGAACGCGATCGGCCTGTACTGGCGACTCGAGGAGAGCGGTCTCCTGTTCGGGATGTCGAACCCGGACGAGGCGCCCGGCAAGGCGCGTGAAGTCGACTGGCCGTACCTGCACGCGATGGAAGAGCGGATGCACCGATACGTCCCGATCGCGGAAGGTCTCGGGATCCGCAAGGCGTGGGCGGCGACGATCGAGTATTGCCCCGACCACCTCCCGATCGTGGGGCCGGTCTCCACGCGAGCCGGCGACGAGATCCCGGGCGCCACGGTCGCCACCGCCGTCGGGCACGGGATGATGTGGGGCCCGGGCGTGGCCAGGATCGGGGCCGACCTCGCGCTCGCGGGTAGGACGGAGGTCACCGACGTCTCCGGCTGGGGCATGGATCGATTCGACGAGGAGGGCCGTTCGCCCTCCTACGATCCGATCGCCCTCCCCTTCCCGGTGACGGCGAGCGACGAGTGACGCGTCAGACGACCTCGGCCCGGAACGAGTAGGTCCGGTCCTGGTCGAGCGGGACACCGCCGAAACACGCGAACGGCGTGAGGTCCTGGTAGCAATCGCGGTAGCGGGTGCTCGCGTTCGTCGTGATGACGACGACCCTTGACACGGTCGTGCCGAAGGCCACCGTGACCGTGCCGTTCCCGGCAGCGTTCAACGCGACGACCTTTGAGCTGGCAGCGCCGGACTTCCGGATCACGACGACAGTGGCCTCGGGCCCGGTCTTGTCCGGGGGACCGTTCACGGTGACGCGGAGCCCGGCATCGGCCCTGAGGCCCGAGCCCCGGCGCGCCACCACGAAGCGGTTCGTCAGGTGGTCGAGCTTCGCCGTCGAGTTCATCGACGGCGCGGCCTTCGTCAGGGTCACGGATCTGGAGACGGGCGCCGAAGGGTACGCATCCCCTTCGTCGTAGAACGTCGCCGGGCGGCCGTTCCAGACCCCGAAGTCCGCGAAGGCCCATCGGAATCGCCAGCGCGTCCCGTCGATCGTCCGGGCTCCGACGGCAGAGGCCAGCGCCTTCGTCGAATACATGTCCGGGCCGACTTGGCTGCCGTCCGCCCTCCTCCATACCGCGCGAACGATGCTCGCGTCGGGCGCCGAGCCTCCGAAGTACTCGGTGAGGAACTGCCAGAAGATCCAGGTGCCGTACACCCGGAAGCCGGATGTCCGGTCGAGCGGGATCGACGGCTGCGCCAGCGGGCTGGTGGCGAGGTACTGCCGGTTGTCGTCGATCGCGTCGTAGACGTGCTCCTCCATCCAGGTCGCCGTGCTCTCCATCAGCCATCCGTCCTCGCCGATGTCGTAGGCGAACTGGACGGCGTGGAAGAACTCGTGGGCAGCCGTCACCTTGAGCGGATGCATCGGGTTCGGGTACCCGAACTGCGAGATGTCGTAGTCGTCGTCGAGGACGCAGAACGCCGACATGTCCCAGTAGTCATAGGGAGGGGGTTCGAGGTGCGGGTCGTCGCTGGCGCAGTACCCGTAGAGCCCACCGCCACCGATGTCGGCCAGGTAGACGTCGAGGCGCGCGTTTCCTCCGTCGTTGTCAGAGGTGGCATCCGACTTGGGCGCGCGATAGCCGAGACCGTCGACCTCCTCGGCCCAGACGTGATCGAGCACGTTCGCCACGGACTCGACGTAGTCGGGCACACCGCTCATGTCGAGGTCGTCCGGGTCCGGCGCGTCGGCCGTGGTGGCGACGTAGTGGACGCAGACATCCGCGGAACACTCCGGCGGCTCTTCCGACACCGTGTACCCGTCGTCGAACGGATCGCCCGCGCCGTCGGTCGGGCGGGCGAGGATGCGGTCGGCGGTCGCTCGCGGTCGCCCCGAGAGCTGCCCGATGCGGAGGGCGAGATCTCGCAGTACCAGCGTGGCGGACCGGGGATCCGGTCGCGCCACGTGGCCGAACCGTGCACGGACCCCCGCCAGGTCGAACAGGGATCTGGCGCGTTCGAGCGCGTAGCCCGCCGCGGAGATCCTCCCCCGCGAGAGCGAACGGCTCAGGGCATCGGGGATCGACGGAGCCGTCAGGGCCGGCAGTCGCCTACGAGGCTCGGCGACCGGCGTCGACGTCCCGGACGCCTCGTGTCCGCGCGGTTCGGGGGCTGCGAGCGAGGGACCAGCCACGAGCACGGAGGCGACGAGGGCGGATGTGACCGCCCGAGTCGTTGCGTGGACGCGCATCGGCGCACGGTACCCGCGTCCGAGGGGCGAAGCAAGGCTCAGGACAGCGCGACGTCGACGGCGATCAGCTCGGTCACCGCGTTCGCGTGGATCGGGATCGAGGACTCGTCCTCGATCTCGGCCGCGTCGCCCGTCGTCATCCGCTCCCCGGCGACGTCAGCGTCGCCCTCGATCAGGTACAGGTAGACGCCCCGGCCCGCGCCGAGGGCATGTGTCGCGTCGATGTCCGGGTGCAGCCTGGAAACGAAGACGTGCGCGTCCTGGTGGACGAGCACGGCATCGCCGCCGTCGCCGCTGATCACCTTCAGGAGCCGGTCGGTGCGATCCTCCTCGGTGAACACCTTCTGCTCGACGCCGGGACCCAGGCCGCGCTCCGCGGGCATGATCCACATCTGGATGAACCGCATCGGCTCGGTCTCGCTCGCGTTCTGCTCCGAGTGCCATGCGCCTTCGCCGAGCGTCATCCGCTGCACGGACCCGGCGGGCAGCGGTCCGGGCGCGCCGCCGACGTCGTCCTGGTGACGGAAGGAGCCCTCGACCACGTAGGTGAGGCCCTCGATGTCCTTGTGCGGGTGCATCGGCCAGATCGCGCCGGGCACGAGCCGATCGTCGTTGAACACCCGGAGCGTGCCGAACCGCATGTACGCCGGGTCATGGTAGGTGTCGAACGAGAAGTGCCATCGCGCACGGAACCACCCGCCGTCCACGTCGGAGATCTCCGCGTCGCGCCGGATCGTGACTGTCATCGTTCCGCGGGCCGAGCCCGCGTGTCAGAGCTGGATGACCGGGCAGGTGAGGGTGCGGGTGATGCCGTCGAGCTCCTGCATCGGCATGACCGTGCCCTTGGCCAGTCCATCGAGGTCGTCCGCCTCCGCTCGGGCGACGACGTCGTAGGGACCGGTCACCGGGTCGACGGCGACGACGCCGTCGATGCCACGTACCTGCTGCGTCACCTGCGCAGCCTTCCCGACCTCGGTCTGGATGAGGATGTAGGCGCTGACCATCAGTTGATCCCCCCTTGGCAGATCCCCCTCATTTCGCGTCGTCGTCCTTGGTCGCGAGGAATTCCTTCGCCTTGCCGACGGCGTTCTCGACGAACTCGGTCGCGGACTCCATGGCCTTCTCCACCGCGGGGCCGACCTTGTCGAGGACCGTGCCGGCGACCTCCTTGGCCTTATGGACGATCGGACCGGTCACCTCGGCGACGGTGCCACCGACCTCCTTAGCCTTCACTACCGCGGGACCGGCTTTCTCGCCGACGGTCCCACCGACCTCTTTGGCCTTCACCATCGCGGGACCGGCTTTCTCGGCGACGGTGCCGCCGACCTCCTTGGCCTTCACCATCGCGGGACCGGCTTTCTCGGCGACGGTGCCGCCGACCTCCTTGGCCTTCACCATCGCGGGACCGGCTTTCTCGGCGACGGTGCCACCGACCTCCTTGGCCTTGTCAACGAGGCCGGAGAGCGGCTGTTCCTCGGATACGTTCTTGTTGCCGTCCTTGTTGTCTGACGTCACGTGCCACCTCCCGGTGGGGTCCGGAGCACCCATCGTGCCACGGTGAAGCACTTCGCTGCAAAGCGCGCAGGTCAGGTGCGTCAGAGCCGGCCGGGCTCGGGAGCGACCGTGTCCCCGGTCGGAAGCTGCTCCCGCAGAGGGGTATCGAGTGGGGGGGTCCGGAGCGCGACCAGCGCCGCGACGCCCCCGAGGAGGGCGAGGACCGCGGAGCCGATGAAGAGTGTCGTGGAGCCGAGCCGCCCGTAGACGACGCCGCCCAGCCCCGCTCCGATGATCGGACCGATCCCGAAGCCGACCATCGCGCCGATCGAGTTGCCCGTCGAGTAGAGCGTCGGGGGCAACAGCTTGCCGACGACGAGGATCGACGTGGTGAAGAGCAGCGAGAATCCGGCGCCCTCGAAGACGGCGAGCAGCGACACGATCGTGCGACTCTCGACGAGACCCCAGAGCAGGAACCCGGTCGCGTAGACCAGGCATCCGAGGGCGTACACCTTGCGCAGGCCCATACGACGATGCAGGCGCGAGGAGAGCCGCATGACCCCCACCTCCGTCAACCCACCCAGGGCGGTGCCCACGCCGATCAGCAGCGGCTCCTCGATCTTCAGGCCGACGAAGTTCCAGGCGCCGTTGAAGCCCGTCCACACGAGCAGCGTCGCGACGAGGAAGCCCCACATCCGCGGCGCCGTCCGGAAGACCGCGCCGACCGCTCCCAGCCGTCCGTGCTGCGCGGGCTCCTTCGGACGGTCCGGACGCACCGCGATCGTGGTCCAGACGAGCATCACGCGCGCCCGCGCCCGCGTAGAGCGGGAGCGCGAGGGACACGCCGTAGAGGTCGAGCAACCAACCGAACGCGAGGCACCCCGCCGCGTACGAGAGGCTCTCCCATCCACGGATGCGGCCGTAGTCCGCCATCCGCTCTTCGCCGAGCTGGACCAACGCGAGCGCGTCGATGTTCGGCCCCGACGCGGCCATGGCCAGCGCGATCCCGACGGCACCGAACGCCACCCCGACGAGCGAGTCGAGCACCGACGCCACGATCGCGAACACGACCATCCCGAGGAGTCCGAGCTGCAGCGCCCGCCGACGCCCGATCCGCGTGTCGGCGACATGTCCCCAGATCGGCATCGCGACGATCCGCACCGCCGCCATCGCGCCGAGGAGGAATCCGATCTGGCTCGGGTCGAAGCCTCGTCCGGCGAAGTAGATCGAGAGGAACGGGAAGAACGACGCGACGATCAGTCCGAACGTGAGGAACAGACCGAGGACGGCGGTCGCGGGCGAGATGTCCGCGCCCGTCGGTCTCTTCATGCGGCGGAGTGTAGCGACGCCCTGGACGTGCCCTGCCGACGTCCCGCGTGTTGTCCTAGAGGGTCTTCGCGAAGATCAGCACGTCCAGGTCGGAACCCTCGCGGAGCGGTCGCCGCTCGCCGGTGTCCGCGAACCCGCACGCTTCGTAGAACCCGCGAGCGCTTCGGTTCGTCTCGGTGACGGACAGGACGAGACGGCCGCATCCGCGGCCGCGGGCCCAGGCGACGACCGCGTCGACGAGCGCGCGCCCGACGCCCGCTCCGCGGGCGTCGGGCGCGACCCACATCGCGTACAGGTGCGCCACACCGGGCTCGGCCTCGAACTCCGCGCCCGTCGCGGTCCCCACGACCGCTCCCGTCGGATCCCGACCCGCCAGCGCGACCGCGGTTCCGCCCCGCCATCGCCCCGCCGCCCAGTCCCGCCACGCGGGTTCGGAGTGCGAGGATTCCTCACCGTAGGTCGAGCCGAACGCGTCGGGACTCTCGAGCAACGACCGGAGCCGGATCTCGCGGAACGCGACCCAGTCGTCCTCGACGAACGGCTCGACCCGGACCGGGCTAGAGGAGATGGACGTCCGCCTGCCTGGCGAGCGCTGCGGCGCGCGACGGATCGATCCGGGCGGCGCCCGCGAGCTCGGCGTTGGCCGCTCCCGCCCCGAGCGCCACGCGGAGCGCGTCGTCCCAGTCGTTCCCCCGCTCGAGCGCCGTGATCAGTCCGGCGAGGAACGCGTCGCCGCTTCCCACGGGATAGCGGCCGCGGACGTAGAGGACGCCCTCGTAGAGCGTGCCGTCCGGCGCTGCAAGCATCACGCCCTCGGCTCCCCTCGTGACGATGCCGGCGTGTCCGTCACCACCCGCCATGTCGCGGATCTTGGAGGCGGCTGCGAGGGAGTCGTCTCGGCGGGCCGTCGGCACGCCGAGGAGCTCTCCCGCCTCCGCGACGTTCACCTTCACGATGTCCGGCTCCGCGGTGAGGGCGAGGCGCAGGCGCTCCCCTTCGGAATCCAACGCGACCCGGACGCCGCCGCGGCGCGCTTCCTCGATCAGATCCCGGTAGCCCTCGTCGGGCGCGCCGCGCGGCAAGGAGCCCGAGATCGTGAGCCAGCTCCCGCGTTCCCATCGCATCGCGGCGGCGTGCGTGAGCTCGACCCACGCGGCGTCCGGCGCGACGGCGCCGTGCTCGTAGAACTCCGTCAGTCCGGCGGTCTCGCGGTCGGCGACCGAGAGCGAGGACCGGCTCTCCCCGTGCGTCCACACGAACTCACCTTCCACACCCTCGGCGGCGAGGGATTCCTGCAACCACCGGCCCGTGTGTCCCCGGAGCAGCGCGACCGCACACACGTCGGCGCCGAGCGACCGCGCCGCCCGCGCGACGTTCAAGCCCTTGCCGCCCGCGACCTGCACGAACCCCGACGGCCGGTGGATGTCGCCCTTGACCAATCGTTCGACCTCGAAGAGCCGATCGACGGACGGGTTCGCGGCGAGACAGACGATCATCGACCTACGATAGACGCATGCCTCGCATCGTTCTGGTCGAGGGCGACATCACCGAGCAGCGGGTCGACGCCATCGTGAACGCGGCGAACGCTGCCTTGCTCGGCGGCGGCGGCGTCGACGGCGCCATCCATCGCCGCGGCGGCCCCTCGATCCTCGAGGCATGCCGGCGGATCCGCTCGACAGAGTGGCCGGACGGTCTCCCCACCGGTCGCGCGGTGGCCACGACCGGCGGCGATCTCCCGGCTCGGTGGGTCATCCACACGGTCGGTCCGATCTACGCGCGCGAGGAGGATCCCGTGGGGCTCCTGTCGAGCTGCCATACGGAATCGCTCCGTGTCGCCGACGAGCTCGAGACCGCCCTCGTGGCATTCCCGGCGATCTCGACCGGGGTCTACGGCTATCCGATCGACGAGGCGGCGCGCGTCGCGGTGGAGGCGGTGCGAACAGCCGACACGTCCGTGCGCGAGGTGCGCTTCGTGCTCTTCGACGGGACCGCGCATGCGGCGTTCGAACGTGCGATGACCGGCTGAACCGTACGCCGGACCACTGCTAGCATCGGTCCGATGGCAGATCTCAGCACGGTCGAGGGCGTCCACGAGTCGCTCGACGACATCCAGCTGGTGGACTGTCGCGAACAGTACGAGTGGGACGCGGGCAGGATCGCGGGCGCCCTCCACATCCCCCTGAACGACGTGATGGCCGGCGTCGGAGCCGACGTCCTCGACCTCGCGAAGCCCGTCGCCGTCATCTGCCGGAGCGGCAACCGGAGCGAGCTCGCGTCGATGATGCTGCAGGCGCGGGGCTACGACGCCACCAACGTCGAGGGTGGGATGGAGGCCTGGGCCGCTGCGGGCTACGCCTTCGCCGCGCCCGACGGCTCCCCCGGCCGCGTGGCCTGAGGCCGCCAGCGCCGGTAGACGGGCTCGGCTCCCTCTCCCTCGTAGGTGGTTCCCACGGCCTCCTCCACGGACATCGCGTAGAACGCGAGCGGGTACGTCGCGTCGTGGACGAACCGCTGCGCCGCTGGGTGCGTGTCACCGATCTGCTCCATCCAGCCCCGCACCATGAACTCGCCACCCACACCGTCGGGGTTGTCCATCGGCGAATGGAGGGCGTAGCGACCGTCGCGGAGGACCTCGTCGACCTTGGGGCTGTGGCCTCGGAATCGCACGAGCAACAGCCCGACGGCGATCCACGGCTCCACCGGATGGACCCGAGGCGATCCATCGGTGCGGAGCGTCGCGTGGAAGCAGACCTGCCCGTCCAGCCGTTCCTTCCCGAACGCGGCCAGCTCCGGTTCGGCGAGCTCGAACTCGGCCCAGGTCGCCATCCCCGCCTACCCTAACGACGTGGCGGATCTCGATGCGGCGCGACGGGAGCTCGAGGAAGCGCTCGGTCCGGACGAGGTGCTGTCGGACCCCTTGGCCCTCCGCCTCTACGCTCGCGATGCATCGATGGTCGAGGGCGCGGCCGGTCTCGTGGTCTTCCCTCGGTCCGCCGACGACGTCGCCGCGTGCGTCCGCGTGGCCGCGATGCACGAACTCGCGGTGGTGCCTCGAGGGAGCGGGACCGGGCTCGCGGGCGCGTCTACACCGATCGGCGACGCCCTCGTGGTCGTCACGTCGAAGATGGGCCGCATCCTCGAGATCAGGCCCGAGGACCGGTCGGCGTGGGTCGAGCCCGGCCTGTTCAACCTCGATCTCGGCGTCGCCCTCCGCGGTACGGGATTCACGTACATGCCGGACCCGTCCTCACAGCAGGTGTCGTCGATCGGCGGCAACGTGGGGACGAACGCCGGCGGCCCGCACTGCCTGGCGTACGGCGTCACGTCCGCGCACGTCCTGGCGCTCGACGTCGTGCTCGGGGACGGGACCGTGACACGCCTCGGCTCCGAGGGACCGGAGGCAGCCGGCTACGACCTCCGTGGGGTGGTCGTCGGCTCCGAGGGCACGGTCGGACTCGTCACGGCGGCCTGCGTCCGCCTGACGCCGGAGCCGCCGGCGATCACGACGATGCTGCTGGACTTCGCCACGGTCGAGGACTGCGCGGCGACGGTCTCCGACATCATCGCGCGCGGCGTGGTGCCCGCGGCGTTGGAGATGATGGATCAGGGGATCGTCCGCGCCGTGGAGTCGTTCGCCCACGCCGGGTACCCGACGGATGCCGCGGCCGTGCTGCTCGTCGAGGTGGACGGCATCCGCGCCGGTGTGGATGCGGAGGAGCGGGAGGTCGGAGGAGCCGCGCGGGACCACGCGGTGGGGACGATCCGGGTGGCGGAGTCGCCCGAGGAACGCGCGCTCCTGTGGAAGGGGCGGAAGTCGGCGTTCGGTGCGATCGCCCAGATCGCGCCCCACTACCACCTCCACGATTGCGTCGTGCCGCGCACGAAGCTCGTCGAGGTCCTCACGGGCGTCTACGCGATCTGCCGTCGCGAGGCCATCACGGTCACGAACGTGTTCCACGCCGGCGACGGGAACCTGCATCCGCTGCTCTCCTTCGACAGGAGCGAGCCGGGAGTGCTCGAACGCGTGCTGCGGACCTCGGAGGAGATCGTGCGTCTCTGCGTGGATGCCGGCGGTTCGCTCTCCGGCGAGCACGGGATCGGCCTCGAGAAGCGGGACTTCATGCCGCTCGTGTTCACCGAGGACGACCTCGCGGCGCAGGCGTGCGTGCGGAGCGCGTTCGATCCCTCGGGTCGGATGAACCCACGGAAAGTGCTACCCGACGGCGCGCGGTGCGGCGACTTCGTTGTGGCGGCCGAGATGCGAGGCACCACCGAAGTCGGCCCCGCCGGGGTCGGCGATGCGGTGAGGGACCTCCCGGAGGGCTCGTGGATCTGATCGCCCCCTCCTCGAAGGGGGAGGTCGTCGGTGCGCTCCGGTCCGCGAGCGGTCGACGGTCTCGAGTGGCGATCGTGGGCGGCCGGACGCACGCCGACAAGGGGAACCAGTCTGAAGCCGATGAGGAGCTCGCGATGACCGGGCTCGATCGGGTGATCTCGCATGACCCCGGGGAGATGCTCGCCGTCGTGGAGGCCGGCATCGGCGTCGGCGCGCTCCGTCAGGTGCTCGCCGAGGGCGGACAGGAATGGCCGTCGGACGCGCCCGACGACGCCACGGTCGGCGGCACGATCGCGGTGGCCGCGTCCTCGCCTCGCCGGCTCCGGATGGGCCCACTCCGCGACAGCGTCGTGGAGCTGGAGCTCGTCACGGGAGACGGCCGACTCGTGCGGAGCGGCGCGCGAACCGTCAAGAGCGTGCAGGGCTACGACCTCCACCGGCTCGCGACGGGGTCCCTCGGCACGCTGGGCGCGATCGTGCAGGTCGCGGTGAAGGTGCGGCCCCTCCCGAAGGCGCGGCGGCTCGTGGTGACGGCGGCGGGCGGCCTGGACGCCGGCCGGAGGCTGCTCGACGCCGTCCCGCTCCCCTCCTCCGTCGTGGCGACGCCGGATCGGATCGAGATCGCGCTGGAGGGATGGCCCGAGGAGATCGAGGAGCAGACGGCGAGGATCCGCGAGGCCGCCGGTGACGTCGAGATCCACGAGGGAGCGACGGTCGGCGGGCCCGAAGCGCTGGCGGCTCCGATCGTGGCGGAGGTCGCCGTCGCCCCCTCCCGGCTCGACGCCGTCCTCGGCGGGGCGGACGACTGGCGCGCCCTGATGGGCGTCGGGATCGCCTGGGTCGGTCTCCCGGACGGCGACCGCCTCGAGTCGCTCCGAACGCGGGTCGCGGAAGCCGGAGGGATCGCACCCGTGATCCGCGGTCCCGGCGGCCTCGGCGACACGCCGGTCGCCGCGCTCGAGGTTCATCGTCGGCTCAAGGCCGCGTTCGACCCATCCGGCATCCTGGCTCCCGGCCGATTCTGGGCTGGCCTCTAGGTCGGGCGGCCGAGCCCTCGCACAGACGGGTCGCCGCCATACGTACGCATCGGCTTGCCGGCACTCAGGATCGATCCGACGCCAGGGGGTTCATCCGTCGCTTCGGCAACGGTGCGCGAGGACCGCGATCGGCTCCGGGTGGAGTATCGGACCCTGCATCGTGACCCGAATGGATGGCCCGTCCCAAGATCCGCGCGATCCGGTCGTCCGACACCTCGCCGGCCGTTCGCTCGCTCTCAGGAACGAACCCTCCGAAGCGGGGTACGTACGTAGATCCACTGAGTCGTTCAAGCACGGGGAGTCCCCGAGGCGGCCCTACCTCGCGCGTGGGTGCAGCCCGCGCAGACGCTCGCCGGCCACTTCCAGCGTCTCGAGCTTCTTGCAGAACGCGAAGCGGACCAGGTGCGCGCCGAGCTCCGGGCGCGAGAAGAAGGACGAGCCCGGTACCACCGCGACGCCGACGTCCTCGACCATGTGCCGCGCGAACCGGACGTCGTCCGGGAACCCGAAGCCCGAGATATCCGCCATCACGTAGTAGGCACCCGCGGGCGGCTCGACCTTGAACCCCGTCTCGCGGAGCGTCTCGATCCATAGGTCCCGTCGTTCGCGGTACTCATCCGCGGTCTGCCGGTAGTACTCCTCGGGGAGGCGCAGGGCGACCTCACCCGCCTCCTGAAGCGGCGCCGGCGCCGCGACCGTCAGGAAATCGTGGACGGAACGGATGCCTCGGGAGAGCGCCGCCGGCGCCACCACCCACCCCACCCGCCAGCCCGTGACGGAGTATGTCTTCGACAGCGCGCTGATCGTCACCGTCCGGTCCTCGAGCCCCGGCACGGCGCCGGGCGGCACGTGCACGGCGCCGTCGTACAGGATGTGCTCGTAGATCTCGTCGGTGAACACCACCACGCCCCATCGCTGGCAGAGCCCGGCGATCACGTCGAGCTCCTCGCGCGAGAACACCTTGCCCGTGGGGTTGTTCGGCGTGTTGATCACGATCCCCCGCGTGCGCTCGTTGAACGCCCCCGCGAGCTCGGCCTCGTCGAACGTCCAGTCGGGTGCGTGCAGGGTGACGGTGCGGGGCACGGCGCCCGAGATGATCGTGTCCGGACCGTAGTTCTCGTAGAACGGCTCGAAGACGACGACCTCGTCGCCGGGGTCGAGGACGCCCAGCATGGCCGCGATCATCGCCTCCGTCGACCCGCACGTGACAGTGATGTCGCGCTCCGGATCGATCCAGTCCATCCCGTAGCGCTCCCGGTAGTTCCGGGCGAGCTCCCGCCGGAACCCCTCGGAGCCCCAGGTGATCGGATACTGGTTCACGTCGTCGGCGATCGCCTTCCGCGCGGCCTCCTTGACCTCCTCCGGCGCGGCGAAGTCGGGGAACCCCTGCGACAGGTTGATGGCGTCGTGCAGCATCGCCAGGCGCGTCATCTCGCGGATCACGGACTCCGTGAACGAGACGGCCTTCTGCGAGGGACGGATGTCTCCGGACATCGGCCCGGAGCGTACACGTGAGACGGCCGCGAAGTGGCTCGGGCGGGATCAGGGGCCGGCGGCGATCCGGTAGACGCCGCCGCTGAGCGACATCGCGTAGAGCTCACCGTCCGCGTCCTCGCCGAACGAGCTCAGGTTCTCGACGACGGGCCCGAGGGCGCGGTGTCCGGTCACCCGGCCGTTCTCGACGCTGAGCGCCTCGATCTCGCCGATGCAGAGGTCCCCGAACAGGTACGCGCCGGAGAGCTCCGGGATCGCCTCCCCTCGGTAGACGTACCCGCCGATCACGGTGCACCCACCCTCGGCGTGCGAGTACTCGTAGATCGGAGCCACTCCGTCCGGGAGCTCTTCGCCGAAGAACGGATGGCTCCCTTCGAGGATGTTCCACCCGTAGTTCTCGCCGCCCGACGACCCGGCGGGCTGGACGTCGACCTCCTCCCATTCGGTCTGGCCCACGTCCCCGATCCAGAGGTCTCCGGTCAGTCGATCGAACGAGTACCGCCATGGGTTGCGGAGCCCGTACGCCCAGATCGCCGGTCTCGCGTCCGCGCGGCCGACGAACGGGTTGTCCGCCGGGACACGGAAAGGAGCCTCGCCCAAGAGCTGCGGGTCGATCCGGAGCATCTTGCCGAGCAGCGTGGAGAGGGACTGCCCGTTGCCGAGCGGATCGCCGCCGCTCCCTCCGTCACCGAGACCGATGTACAGGAAGCCGTCGGGACCGAACACGAGGTTGCCGCCGTTGTGGTTCGAGTACGGCTGCTCCACCACGAGGATGTCGCGCCGCGTTGCCGGATCCGCTCGATCGCCTCGCATCGCGAACCCCGTGACGTGCGTGTCGCCGTTCCTGTCCGTGTAGTTCACGTAGAGCTCGCGGCCTCCCGGCGCGAAGGCCAACCCGAGGAGCCCCTGTTCGCCGCCGAGCGACACCTCGTCGGAGAGATCGAGGACGGGCACCTTGTCGACGGTCCGCGCGGCGCGGATCGCCACGACCTTCCCCGTCTTCTGCGCCACGTAGAGGGCGGAGTCACCCTCCCGAACCGCCATCGCGAGCGGTTGCTCGAGCGACGCCACCTGCTCGAGACGGATCCGCACATCGGCGAGGTTCGGCGACGGTGAGGATGGAACCGCGGTCGAGGATGGCGCACTGGGGGAAGGACTCGACGTGTCAGACGGCGTCCCCGCATTCCCGCAGGCACAGACCATCAGCATCGCCGCGATCGCGAGCGTGGACCTGAAGCGCCTCGAAGGAGTCACTTCAGGATGGTACGAACCTCAGTCCGTTGCGGTTCCCTGCACCCTGCGTCTGCGGGAGGCCGCGATGGCGGTCGCGACCACGACGAGCAGGCCGATCACCCAAGCGACCGGCGTCCACGATGTCGGCGTCACTGCCACCGGCACCACCTGCGGCTCCAGCGCGTCCTGGGATGACGCCGCCTGGGTCACCGGTCCAGCGTTCGTGGTGACCGCGTACGCGCCACCGTCCGGCTTGCCGTTCCCCACGACGACGGCCCCGATCATGCCGGGATGGTACGTGCAGACGTACGGGTAGACGCCCGAGCTCACGAACCGGTAGCTGACCTCGCCACCGCCTCGGACCTTGCCGTAGCCACCCCAGGCGGCATTGGCGCCGAGGACGACGTGCGGGACGTCGTCTCTGTTCACCCACGTCACCGTCTCGCCCTCCGGGACACGCAGGATCGTGGGTCCGAAGCAGAAGTTGCGGATGCTCACGCTCGTGCCATCGGCGTCCGTGACGGCGCGGCCACACCCGCCACCACCGCTGGCGATGAACGACCTCGGGCATGACACCCACGAGGAGCATCATCCCCACGGTCATCAGCATCACCCGACGGATCGCGTGTGTCCGCATCGACCTCTCCTCCTTCGGTCCGTAACAGCAAGACCGGAAGGGGACCTCGGAAGTTCCCTCTGCTCACCTACCGGTGAGCGAGAAGTGCATGTAGTCCTTCAGCGTGTGCCAGTGGCCGCCCCACTCCCAGCCGATCGCGGCGAACGAGCGGACGACGATGTCGCTGTCGTGGATCATGCCCATCCGCTGCAGTGATCGATCCTTGAACAGCTGGGCGATGTGCCGGAGCGTGCTCCCGTCCGAGCGCACGTAGGGGTTCTGCAGCGGGTTGATGTCGATCGCCCAGCCGTAGGAATGCTGGGACAAGGAAGTGCTGTCCGTCGCGGGCCGGCAATTGAACGACGCCGTCACGCTCCGGCGGCTCTTGTTCCAGTAGTCCTCCCGCGTGATCGGCCGGTCCTTCGCCGCGAGCTCGACGTCCTGGATCCGGAACTTCGCGCGGAACAGACGCTGGAAGACCCAGAGCACGTCCCTCGCCACGCGCTCGTGAAGCACGAGGGGACCGGTCCCGACGCCGCCGCGGAAGTTCCAGTAGCTCACTCGGACCACGCGGAGGTCGTGGATCGCCACCGGGCAGCCCGGGGTCCAGTTCCTCCCGATCAGCACGTCCCGGAGCGTGGGCCCGATCCGGAAGACGCCTCCCTCGAAGCGCGGAGGGCTTGTGTTCCGTCGCCGGATCGGACACCTGCTCGCTCCCGGGGTCCTCGCTCATGCCCGGAGCGGGGCTCTCGCTCGCACGCTCCTCGATGAACGGCTCCGGAGACCGGTCGTTGGGGTTGCCTGCGGACGTCTGGGAGCATGCTGCCGCCAGCACGAGGGAAAGGCCGATCGACGCCGCCGCGAACCGCTTCACGTCACCCATCCTCCCATCGCGGCCGTCTCGGCTCCGAACCTGTATACGTGGAGAGAGGAGTCGAGTCCGCCACGCTGACGAGGATCGTGATCGAGCACGTGTCGCCCGCCGTCGACGGCGGGCTCTTTGCCGCGAAGACCTCGGTCGGGGACGTCGTGCCGATCGAGGCGGACGTGTTCACCGACGGGCACGACCTGCCGGCTGCGCGCGTCTTGATCCGCCACGACGATGCCGACTGGGACGAGGTGCCGATGGTTCCCCTCGGGAACGATCACTGGCGGTCCCAGCTCGTGATCGATGAGCCGGGCACGTACCGCTTCCGCATCGAGGGCTGGATCGATACGTGGGCGACGTGGCGGTCGGACCTCGAGAAGCGCCGTGACGCCGGCCAGGACGTCGCCGTCGAGCTCAAGGAGGGGGCGGCGCTCGTGAGCGGTGCGGTGCGCCGCGCCCGCGCCGCGGGAGCCGACGTCGATGCGGATCGGCTCAAGGAGGCCGCGTCGGTCATGCGCCGCAAGGACACGGCCGCGGGGACGACGCTCGCCCTGTCCGACGACCTCAATGCGCTGATGTCCTCGCATCCCGATCGACGCCGCGGGGCGACCGCCTCGCAGGAGCTCGAGATGGTCGCCGCCCGCGAACGGGCACGCCACGGCGCCTGGTACGAGCTCTTCCCGCGCTCGGCGTCTCCCGATCCCGGCCGGCACGGCACGCTCCGCGACGTCGCCGCGCTCGTGCCGGATATCGCCGAGCTCGGGTTCGACGTGCTGTACCTGCCGCCGATCCACCCGATCGGGCGCACCAGCCGGAAGGGCCCGAACAACACCGCGGCGGCCGGACCCGAGGATCCGGGGAGTCCGTGGGCGATCGGATCGGAGGCCGGTGGGCACACCGCGATCCATCCGGAGCTCGGGACGTTCGACGATCTCGAGCACCTGCTCGCGGAGCTGAAACGCCACGAGATGGAGCTCGCCCTCGACCTCGCGTTCCAGTGCTCGCCCGACCACCCGTGGGTCACGCAGCATCCCGAGTGGTTCCGCCATCGGGCCGACGGCACGATCCGCTTCGCGGAGAACCCGCCGAAGACGTACGAGGACATCTACCCGATCGAATTCGAGACGAAGGATCGGGAGGGGCTCTGGCGCGCGCTCCTGGATGTCGTGCTGTTCTGGGTCGATCGAGACGTCTCGATCTTCCGCGTGGACAATCCGCACACGAAGCCGTTCGCGTTCTGGGAGTGGCTGCTCGCCGAGGTGAAGCGGGATCACCCCGACGTCCTGTTCCTGTCGGAGGCGTTCACGCGTCCGCGGGTGATGGAGCGTCTGGCCAAGATCGGCTTCGATCAGTCGTACACGTACTTCGCGTGGCGCCGGACGAAGGACGAGCTGACCCAGTACCTGATCGAGCTCACGCAGGGACCCGCCAGAGACTTCCTCCGCCCGAACCTGTGGCCGAACACGCCGGACATCCTCACGGATCAGTTGCAGGAGGGTGGGCCCCCGGCGTTCCGGCTCCGATTCCTTCTGGCGGCGACGCTCGGCGCGAACTACGGGATCTACGGACCCGCGTTCGAGCACATGGAAGCGGAGCCGAGGGAGCCCGGCTCCGAGGAGTACCTCCACTCCGAGAAGTACGAGATCCGTCCCCGAACCCCCGCCGCCGGTGCCTTGCGCGAGCTGATCGCCCGCGTCAACCTGATCCGCCGCGAGCATCCGGCCCTGCAGCACGACCGCACGCTCCGGTTCCACCCGGTGGACGGCGACCAGCTGCTCGCCTACAGCAAGACGCTCCCCGGCGGGAAGGACCCCGTGGTCGTCATCGTGAACCTCGATCCCGTGCATCCCCGATCCGGCTGGGTCGACTTGCGGATGCCGGAGCTCGGGATGGCGTGGGACGCGCCCTTCACCGCGCGTGACCTCCTCGGGGGGGAGACGTTCTCGTGGACCGGTGCACGGAACTTCGTCGAGCTCCATCCCGGGCATCAGCCGGGTCACGTCCTCGCGATCGAACCCGGCGAGGGCCGGACACCGTGACGCCTCGCGTGCCAACGACCGCGGAGCCGTCGGCATCCGAGACCACCACGGCGACCGATCCCACGACCGAACCTGCCAAGGATCTCGCCTCCCTCGGCGCACCTTCGCGCTGGTACCAGGACGCCGTGATCTACGAGCTCCACGTGCGCGCCTACCAGGACAGCAACGCCGACGGTGTGGGCGACCTGGCGGGGCTCGTGCAGCGCCTCGACCACATCCGGGACCTGGGCGCGACCGCTGTGTGGCTCCTGCCGTTCTACCCGTCGCCGCTCAAGGACGACGGCTACGACATCTCGGCGTACAAGGCGATCCACCCCGCCTACGGCACGATGCGCGACTTCCGGACGTTCCTCAAGGAGGCGCACCGACGCGACCTGAAGGTGATCACCGAGGTCGTGATGAACCACACGTCGGACGAGCACCCGTGGTTCCAGCGTGCCCGCTCGGCGAAGCCGAACTCCTGGCAGCGCAACTTCTACGTCTGGGCCGACACGCCGGAGGGATACCCCGATGCGCGCGTGATCTTCAGCGACTTCGAGTCGTCGAACTGGGCGTGGGACCAAGTGGCCGGCCAGTACTACTGGCATCGGTTCTACTCCCATCAGCCGGATCTCAACTTCGATGAGTCGCGGGTCCGCGCGGCGATGTTCGACGTCGTCGACTTCTGGTTGGGGCTCGGTGTAGACGGGCTGCGGCTGGACGCCGTCCCCTACCTGTTCGAGCGGGAGGGCACGAACGGCGAGAACCTCCCGGAGACCATGCAGTTCCTGTCGGATCTGCGGCGCCACGTCGACGCCTCGTTCGAGGATCGGATGCTGCTCGCGGAGGCCAACCAGTGGCCGGAGGACGCCGTCGCGTACTTCGGGAACGGAGACCGCTGCCACATGGCGTTCCACTTCCCGCTGATGCCGCGGATGTTCATGGCGAACCGGATGGAGGACCGGTTCCCGCTGATCGACATCCTGAACCAGACGCCCCCGATCCCGGAGAGCGGACAATGGGCGACGTTCCTGCGCAACCACGACGAGCTCACGCTCGAGATGGTCACCGACGAGGAGCGCGACTACATGTACCGGGTCTACGCCGGCGACCCGCAGGCTCGGGTGAACCTGGGGATCCGACGGCGCCTCGCTCCGCTCCTCGGCAACGACCGACGCCGGATCGAGCTGATGAACGCGCTGCTGTTCTCGCTCCCCGGCACACCGGTCATCTACTACGGCGACGAGATCGGGATGGGCGACAACATCTACCTCGGCGACCGCAACGGCGTGCGGACGCCGATGCAATGGAACCAGGACCGGAACGCGGGATTCTCCGCCGCCAACCCGCAGCGCCTGTACCTCCCCCTCGTCGCGGATCCGGAACATCACCCCTCGGCCGTCAACGTCGAGGCGCAACAGAACAACCCGACGTCTCTCCTGTGGTGGATGCGTCGACTGATCGGCGCGGCGAGGCGCTCTCCTTCGCTCTCGCGCGGCGACATCGAGTTCCTCTATCCCGAGAACCGGAAGGTGGTCACGTTCCTCCGCACGTTCGGAGAGGACCGCACGCTGGTCGTGGCGAACCTGTCGCGCAGCGCGCAGTTCGTGGAGCTGGACCTCTCGCGCTTCGACGGCCAGATCCCGGTCGAGCTCTTCGGCCCGACCCACTTCCCACGGATCGGCCAGCTCCCCTACTTCATCACCCTGGGACCGTACGGCTACTTCTGGTTCCGGCTCCAGCCGGACGAGCGCGAGGAGGAGATCCTCTCCTCACCCGTTCCGATCCTGACGTCGTCCGCGTCGTGGGACGCGGTGCTCGATCCCCCGGGGCGGGGCGCCCTCGAGCGATCCCTCCCACGTTTCCTGGTCCGGCAGCGCTGGTTCGGGGCGAAAGGCAGGCGCGTGTCCACCGTGACGATCGCCGACACGATCCGCGTCCGCGGCAGCGATGGCCAGGGCGTGATCGCGCTCGTCGACGTGACGTTCACGGAAGGGGAGCCGGCCACCTACGCCCTCCCCCTCGCCGGCAGGCGGGAGGGTGACGACATCGGCCAGGAATACGTGGTGGCGCGGGTCGAAGCGGCCGACGGCGTCTGGCTGGTCGTCGACGGGCTACGGGATCCGGGGTTCGCCGGCGCCATGCTGGAGATGATCGAGCGCCGGCGCGTTGCGCGCGGTCAACGACGCCGGATCGCCGGAACCCGCGCCGAGGGCTTCATCCGGCTCCGTGGGACCGGCCCGCTCGAGCCCCAGGTCAGCTGGGGGGAGCAGAGCAACACCTCGGTGACGTTCGAGGACCGTCTCGTGCTGAAGCTGTTCCGTCGACTCGAGGAGGGCATCAATCCGGAGCTCGAGGTCGGCCGCTTCCTGACCGACCGCACGGTCTTCCGGCACGCGGCGCCCGCGGCCGGCGCGATCGAGATGCCCGACGAGGGCAAGGGATCGACGATCGCGATCCTGCAGGGCTTCGTTCAGAACGAGGGAGATGCGTGGGCCTACGCGCTCGATGCCGTTCGGGAGTCGTTCGAGCGGGCCCTGGCCCTCCCCGCCGACCAGCCGGTCCCCCGCGTGGAGCGTTCGGTGATGGACATGGTGGGCGAGCTGCCGTCCTTGCTCACCTACGACCTGGTCGGGCCGTTCCTCGGATCGGCGTGGCTCCTGGGTCGCCGGACCGCTCAGCTGCATCTCGCGCTCGGCTCGCGGCCCGACGATCCCGCCTTCGCACCCGAGCCGGTCACGCGGATGTACCAGCGCTCGATGTACCAATCGATGCGCACCCAGGCGGTGGCGACGCTTCGCCGCCTCAGCCAGCATCAGGTCGGGCCCGAGGTCGAAGAGCTGCTCGCTCGCGAGGACGAGCTCCTCTCCCGGTACGCGGTGATCACGGGTGAGCGGATCAGCGGACAGCGCACGCGGATCCACGGGGACTTCCACCTCGGCCAGGTCCTGTGGACCGGACGCGACTTCATCATCATCGACTTCGAGGGCGAGCCCGCCCGACCGCTCAGCGAACGGCGGATCAAGCGCTCCCCGCTCCGAGACGTGGCCGGGATGCTCCGTTCCTTCGACTACGCGACCCGAACGGCGATGCGCTGGCCGTGGGTCCAGGATCTCTCCCCGGAGGAGAAGACCTCGCTCGCCGACTGGGCGCAGGCGTGGACCCACTGGGTCTCCGCGACGTACCTCGATCACTACTTCGATGTCGTGGGCGACAGTCCCCTCCTGCCGGAGACCGAGGAGGAAACCCGGAGGCTGCTACACGCGCAGCTGCTCGACAAGGCCGTGTACGAGGTCGGCTACGAGCTCGACAACCGCCCCGACTGGCTCCCGGTGCCGGTGCGGGGCCTCCTCGATCTGCTGGACGAAGGCCCGTGACCGACGACCGCCGGGTGTTGCGGGAGCTCGCTCGTCTCTACGACGTCCAGGAGAGCTACCGGAACGTGCACGGGAAACGCGTGCACGCGAGCGTGGACAGCATGATCGCCGTGCTCGGAGCGATGGGCGCCCCGATCGCGTCGCTCCCGGATGCGCCGGCGGCGCTTCGGGCCCGCCGGGAGGAGCTCGCCCACCGGTGGATCGAGCCGGTGATCGTCGCATGGGGCGGACGGGTGCGCGAGGTCGACGTGCGTGTTCCGGCGTCGGGCTCCGGACGCCCCCTCCGCTTCGGGCTCGCACCCGAAGGCGAGGACCCCGACCGATGGGATGAAGCCACGCCGACCGTGACGGGTGCCGAGGAGGCGGGATCCGTCCCCGCGCGCATCGCGATCGGCCGCCGGCTTCCGGCAGGACGGCACACCCTGTGGCTCGACGGCGAGGGAACGATGGTGCAGGCGCTCGTCCTGTCGGCACCGAGGAAGTGCCCGCGGCCGTCCGGCCGGTGGTGGGGGGTCTTCGCTCCGCTCTACGCGCTCCGCGCCGAGGACGACTGGGGGGTCGGCAGCTTCTCCGACCTCGGTGATCTGCGGCGTTGGGTCGAAGGCCTGGGCGGATCGGCGACGGCGACCCTCCCGCTGTTCGCCCAGTTCCTCGACGAGCCGATGCTCGAGCCGAGCCCCTACTCGCCCGCGAGCCGCCTGTTCTGGAACGAGACCTACATCGACGTCACCCGGGCACCTGGCCTCGAGGGGTCCGACGCAGCACGTGAGGCGCTGGACGATCCGGCCCTCCGCGAACGGATCGCGCGGCTGCGCAAGGCCGACCTCTCGGATCATCCGGCCGCGGCGGCGGCGAAGCGGACGATCCTCGACCCCCTCGCGCAGCAGGCGTTCGGAGGGACGCCTCCCGCCGGTCTCGCCGAGTTCGCGCGGAACCCACGCGCCGCCGACTACGCGCGGTTCCGTGCCGAGGTCGAACGGCGCGGGTCGTGGTGGGGCGCCTGGCCCGACACGGAGCGGAACGGCTCGCTCCCTGGCGGCGCGCTCGAGGACGATCGCGCGCGCTACCACCTGTACGTCCAGTGGGTGGCGACGCAGCAGCTGGCCGAGGCGGCCGACGGGGCCGGAGCCGCCGGCGGCGGCCTCATGCTCGATCTCCCGATCGGCGTGAACGGTGCCGGCTACGACGTCTGGCGCGAACGATCCTCGTTCGCGCCCGACGTCGCGGCCGGCGCCCCACCGGACGCGTTCTGGTCGCAAGGACAGGACTGGGGCGCGCCCCCACCGCACCCGCACGGGGCGCGCGAGGCCGGCTACCGGTACCACGACGAAGTGTTCCGAACGTTGTTCCGCTATGCCGCGATCGCGCGGATCGACCATGTGATCGGGCTGCATCGGCTCTACTGGGTCCCACGCGGCGCCGGGGCCAAGGACGGCGTCTACGTCCGGTATCGGGCCCAGGAGTGGTACGCGCTCCTCTCGATCGCGGCGAACGAGACGCAGGCGGTGGTGGTCGGCGAGGATCTCGGAACGGTGCCGGGAAGCGTTCGCCCGGCGATGCGAGCCCACGGGATCCTGCGGACCTACGTCGCGCAGCGCGAGGCAGGCAGCGGAGGGCTCCCCGAACCGCCGGCCGAAAGCGTCGCGGCGTTGAACACCCACGACATGCCGACGTGGGCGGGCTTCTGGCGGGGAGCCGACGTCCCGCTCCGCGAGGAGCTCGGACTGATCGACCGGACGCAGGCCGAGGAGATCCTCCTCGCGCGGCGGAACGTCCGCGAGGCGCTGCCCGCCTCGCTCCCCGGCAGCGGGCTCCGGACCGACCTCGACGGGGAGAACCCGCGAGCCTCGCTCGAGGCGTCGTTGGAACGCCTGGCCGCGAGCAGGGCCGCGATCATCACGACATCGCTCGGCGATCTCCTGCTGGAGCACGATCCCCAGAACGTGCCGGGAACCGGCCCCGAGCGACCCAACTGGCGTCGACGCTACCCGTGGACCCTCGAGGAACTGCAACACCGACCGGAGGTCACGCCGATGCTGGAACGGATCAACCGGATCCGCGGCGACGGATCCGGCGGGAGCGGAGCCTCGTGACGCGCACGACCACCCCCCACGAGCTGACCGCCGACGATCTCTACCTGTTCGCCGAGGGAACACACGGCCGCCTCGCCGACAAGCTCGGCGCCCATCCCCACGCCGGCGGCACGTCGTTCGCCGTGTGGGCACCGAACGCGGAGCGGGTCTCCGTGATCGGGGACTTCAACGGCTGGGACGCCGGCGCGGATCCGCTCTCTCCGGTCCGATCCTCGGGGATCTGGTCCGGCGCCGTCGATGGCGCCCTGCCCGGTCACGGCTACAAGTTCCACATCCGCTCGCAGCACGGCGGGTATCGCGTCGACAAGGCGGACCCGTTCGCGTTCCATTCGGAGCTGCCGCCCCGGACCGGCTCCATCGTGTGGGACCTCGCCTACGACTGGAGCGACGCGGACTGGCTCGCGGCCCGAGCCGAGCAGCGCGCCCTCACCTCGCCGATGTCGATCTACGAGGTCCACGCCGGCTCGTGGCGTCGAGGGCACGACGGGGGCTGGCTGAGCTACCGGGATCTCGCGTACGAGCTCGCCGACCACGCGATCGACCTCGGCTTCACCCACGTGGAGCTGCTCCCCGTGATGGAGCATCCCTTCTCCGGCTCGTGGGGCTACCAGACGACCGGGTATTTCGCGCCGACGTCACGGTTCGGCACGCCGCAGGACCTGATGTTCCTCGTCGATCACCTCCACCGGCGCGGGCTCGGCGTGATCCTCGACTGGGTGCCATCGCATTTCCCGTCGGACGAGCACGGGCTGGCGTTCTTCGACGGCACGCACCTCTACGAGCACGCCGATCCGCGCCGCGGCTATCACCCCGACTGGCACACGCTGATCTTCAACTACGGCCGGGACGAGGTACGGAGCTTCCTGCTCTCGAGCGCGGATCACTGGCTCCGGACGTACCACGCCGACGGGCTCCGCGTGGACGCGGTCGCCTCGATGCTCTATCTCGACTACTCCCGAGAGGCGGGTGAGTGGCTCCCCAACGTCCATGGCGGCCGCGAGAACCTCGAGGCCGTGTCCTTCCTCCGGCGGCTGAACGAGGACGTCTATCGCGAGCACCCCGGAGCCCAGACGTTCGCGGAGGAATCCACGGCGTGGCCTATGGTGTCGCGCCCCACGGACGTCGGCGGCCTCGGATTCGGGTTCAAGTGGGACATGGGCTGGATGCACGACACCCTGCAGCATCTCCGGCGCGAGCCGATCCACCGTCGCTACCACCACGGCGAGCTCACGTTCCGGCAGGTCTACGCCTACTCCGAGAACTTCGTGCTCCCGCTGTCGCACGACGAGGTCGTCCACGGCAAGGGCTCGCTCCTCGGCAAGATGCCGGGGGACGACTGGCAACGGTTCGCCAACCTGCGGTTGCTGCTCGGCTGCCTGTGGGCACAGCCCGGCAAGAAGCTCCTGTTCATGGGCGGCGAGCTCGGCCAGGGGGCCGAGTGGGACCATGATGCGAGCGTCGCATGGCACCTGCGGGACGATCCCGCGCACGAGGGCATCGTCCGTTGGGTGCGCGACCTGAACGCGCTGCATCGGTCGGAACCCGCGCTGCATGCGCTCGACGTGGATCCTCTCGGCTTCGAGTGGATCGACGCCGCCGACGCCGACGGGGGAACGCTCTGCTTCCTCCGGCGCGGTGAGGGCGGACGCGACATCGTGGTCGTGGCGATCAACCTCACGCCGATGCTGCACGAGCGATTCCGGATCGGCCTCCCGGAGGGCGGAGCCTGGCGCGAGGCACTGAACAGCGACGCGGAGGTCTACGGCGGGTCGGGCGCCGGGAACCTCGGCCACGTGGAGGCGGAGGCGACGCCCTGGCACGATCGATCCCAGAGCGCGCAGATCGTGCTCCCGCCCCTCGCCTGCGTGTTCCTGCGCCCGGGAGCCTCGTGACGATCCGGGTCTGGCCGGGCTCGCCCTATCCCCAGGGCGCCACGTGGGACGGGGAGGGGGTCAACTTCTCGCTGTTCTCCGAGCACGCGACCGGCGTCGACCTCTGCCTGTTCGAGCGGCCCGACGACGCGGTGGAAGCCGAGCGGATCCCGCTCACGAACCGCACGGACCTGCTGTGGCACGCGTACCTGCCGGACGTGCGACCGGGACGCCTGTACGGCTACCGCGTGCACGGACCGTACGAGCCGCGGGAGGGCCACCGCTTCAACCCGAACAAGCTTCTCCTCGATCCGTACGCGAGAGCGGTCAGCGGACCGGTGCGGTGGCACGACGCGGTCTACGGCTACGAGATCGGCCACGCGGATGAGGACGTCTCTTTCGACGCGCGCGACAGCGCGGGTTCGATGCCGAAGTGCGTGGTGATCGACCGAGCGTTCACCTGGGGGGAGGACCGCCGGCCGGAGACGCCATGGAACCGGACGGTCGTCTACGAGACGCACGTGCGGGGCATGACGAAGACCCATCCCTCCATCCCACCGGAGATCCGAGGCACGTACCTCGCGCTCGCGCACGACCCCGTGGTGGAGCACCTGCTCTCGCTCGGCGTGACGGCGGTCGAGCTCCTCCCCGTGCACCAGTTCGTCGACGACCGGCACCTCGTCGAGCGCGGCCTCGCGAACTACTGGGGCTACAACTCGATCGGGTTCTTCGCCCCGCACCACGCCTACGCCACTCGTTCCGTCGGGCAGCAGGTCTACGAGTTCAAGTCGATGGTCAAGACGTTGCACCGGGCCGGCATCGAGGTGATCCTCGACGTGGTCTACAACCACACGGCCGAGGGGAACCACCTCGGCCCGACGCTCTCCCTCCGGGGCATCGACAACAAGGCCTTCTACCGACTCTCCCCCGACGATCCGCGCTACTACATCGACTTCTCGGGGACGGGCAACAGCCTCAACATGCTCCATCCACGCGCGATCCAGTTGATCATGGACAGCCTCCGCCACTGGGTGCTGGAGATGCATGTGGACGGGTTCCGTTTCGATCTGGCGCCGGTCCTCGCTCGCGAGCTCTACGAGGTGAACCGCCTGGGCACATTCTTCGACATCATCCAGCAGGACCCTGTGCTCTCGCAGGTGAAGCTGATCGCCGAGCCCTGGGACGTCGGGCCCGGCGGCTACCAGGTGGGCAACTTCCCCGTGGGATGGGCGGAGTGGAACGGGAAGTATCGGGACTGCGTGCGTCGGTTCTGGCGCGGCGACCCCGGCCAGCTGCCGGAGCTCGCGTTCCGGCTCTCCGGATCGAGCGACCTCTACGAGGCGAGCGGCCGCAACACCTACGCGTCCGTCAACTTCGTCACGGCGCACGACGGCTACACCCTGCAGGACCTCGTCGCCTACGAGTCGAAGCACAACGAGGCGAACGGCGAGGGCAACGAGGACGGGTCGGACGAGAACTTCTCGGCCAACTGGGGGGTGGAGGGCCCGTCGGATCAACCGGAGGTCGTGAAGCTGCGCGAGCGGATGAAGCGGAACCTGATGGCCACGTTGATCTTCTCCCAGGGCGTCCGGATGCTCCTCGGAGGCGACGAGATCTCCCGGACGCAGCGAGGCAACAACAACGCGTACGGCCAGGACAACGTGGTCAGCTGGTTCGACTGGGAGCATCGCGACAAGGCGATGTTGAACTTCACGAGGTCGGCGCTGCAGATCTTCCGATCGAACCCGGTGCTCCGGCGCCGTTCGTTCTTCAGCGGGACGTTCGACGGCGGTGGCCGGAAGGACGTGATGTGGGTGCGGCCCGACGGGGAGGAGATGACCGACGAGGACTGGGCGGACCCGGAGAACCGGGTCCTCGGGATGCTGATCCCGGGACGAGCCACTGATGAGCGAGACGATCGAGGGCGACGGATCCGCGGCGACACCGTCCTCCTCTTGCTGAACGGCGGGACCCGCTCGAAGAAGGTCACCCTCCCCCGATTCGAGGGGGGCGGCGTCTGGCACGAGGTCCTTCAGACGGCGAACCCCGGTCAGACGCGCGTGATCCGGCGCGACGCACTGAACCTAGTCGCGCACTCGCTGATGCTGCTCCGGTTCGAGGGCGCCGAGCGGTCGTCGGAGCGGTAGGCCCGCGGACGCGAGAGACCCTGGGAGCGCTCGAGCCCTAGGCCTGGAGCGCCTCCCGTGCCCGCTCGTTGTCGTTGGTCACGAGCGCCACCCGATCACGGGTTGCCAGGTAGGCGACCGAGACGTTGATCCCCGCCATCGATACCTTGCCGGCGAGCCGTCCCAGCGTCCCGGGCTTGCCCGCCTCCTCGGCGGTCAGGTCGATCACGACCGCGTCGGCCTCGCCCTCGACCTTGATGTCGGCGAGGATCAAGGCGTTCTGCGCGACCATCGCGTTGTCGACGAGCACGTGCACGATCCCGACGCCGTCGCTCGTCGTCGCGCTGATCCCCTCGATCGCGACCCCCGCGTCGCCCAGCGCCTCCCCCATGTGCGCGAGCTGGCCCGCGCGATCGTCCAGAATGACGGTGAGGTCCGTCGCCATCCGCTCATCCCTCCCTTCGTCCGAACGTCTTCCGGTCGCTCTGTTGTGAGAACTACATCCCGAGGGCCGCGAGCGCCTTCGCGTTGTCGTCCGTCACGGCGACGGCGCGATTGTCCGTCGCGAGATAGACGGCCCGCATGTTGACCCCCGCCTCCGCGACCGCGCGCGCCATCGTCCCCAACGTCCCCGGCGTCCTCACGTCCCCCGGGATCGCGCTCACGATCGCCTCGGCTTCGCTCTCGACGTTGAGTCCGGCACCTTCGAGCGCGGCGCGGGCCGCGGCCCCGTCCTCGACCAGGATATGGATCACCCCTCGATCGCCGAGACCGACGCCGCACAGCCCTTCGATGTTGATCCCGGCGTTGCCGAGAGCCTCGCCCACGTCGGCCAACCCACCGGGTCGATCCGCCACGCTGACCGCTAGATCCGTCGCCATCGCTGGCCCCCTCTCGCTTTGCTCCTCTTGCTCGCCTTCTCTGGCTCGCCTCCTCTGGCTCGCCTTCTTTGGGGGGTGTACGCCCGCGGACGGGCAGACGTCAAGCCCCCTGCGCCTCAGGGCTTGCCATCGTCGGCCGCCGGGACGAGGATCGGTGCATGGACTGCCCGCGATGCGGCGTCGGGGCGCCCGAGGAGTCTCGGTTCTGCGCCTCGTGCGGGGCGCCGCTCCCGACCGGCGACGAGCGATCCGGTGATCCGAAGATCACGAGGCTCTACCTCGGGATCCAGACCAGCGACGGTGACCCGCCCGGTCCCGTCCTGCGGGTCAGCAGGTACCTGGAGGATCACGAGTTCTCCGCGCCCGAGGGAACGATCACCGTTCCCGGAGACCACGCTCGCATCTCGATCTGGCACATCGATCGCCCGGTCGCGGCGATCAGCCTCACCGGGTCCGACGCCGAGGAGCTCGGCCGGTTCTTGAGCGACCCGGAGCCGTCGGCGTGGCCCCGTGAGGACGCCGAGCAGGATCTCTCGACCTGAACGCGATGTCCCTGGATCTCCCATCTCGGCGACCGACCGGTCGCCCGCGACGGCGTTATCAGCCGACGCCGTCGGGTGGCGGCTCCACCTCCGGGTCGGGAGCGGGCACTTCCTCCGGCGGATCGACCACCTGGGTTCGCGGGGCGGCGATCTCGACCTCGAGGGCGAGCAGGGCGGGATCCTCCTCACCTCGGGCATCCACCGCGTAGAGGTCGATGGTCTCACCGCATCCGCCGGCCGAGACGAGCAGCGTCGTTCGGTCGATCCACCCCAGCGCCTCCGTGGGCCGTGTCTCATCGGGGACCGCGACCGTCGTCTCCCCTCGGTCCAGGATGAGCGCCTCGTGCTCCTCGCACGCCGCACCCTGCGTCACGGCCGACCTCGGTCCGGCCGGAGGGAGCCTCAGCCCGTCGGTGACCGTTCCCTCCGTCCCCCGCCACGCCGTGCCGAATCCGGAACGGGTGTCGAGGTGCATGAAGTGGAGCTCGGGATAGCCCTCCGCGTGCTGGGCCGTCCACCAGAGCGTTTCTCCGTTCGGTGAGAAGGCGAGCGAGGTGAACGTCGTTCCCCGCTTGGAGAAGATCAGCCGTTCCGGATCCTCGCCCTCGTTCGTCGACAGCCAGATCTCCTGGCCCTCGTCGGTCTCGACCACGAACGAGAGCGCCAGACCGCTGGGGTGATAGGCGACCTCGAGGTAGCTGCCGGGCGGCAGCGCCTCCAGCCTGATCAGACGCCCGTCATCGATGAACCGCTTGCGCGGGTTGCCCTTGCCGTCGGCGAAGGCCACGGCCAGCCCGATCGGGTGTCCCCAGTCGAAGGCGCCTACGGCCGTCTGGATCGCGGGGAGGTCGGGCGCGTCGCCACCCAACCCACGGACCTCGAACCCACCGAGCAGGACGCGATCGCCCTGCGGCCCCCACGAGAAGGGACCGGCCTCGTCGACGGGGAACAGGCAGGACAGCTCGGCCGTGTCGGGGTCGAGCGCCCACGCGCGGCCGTCGGCGACGAACGCGACGGTCTGGGACGCGACGACCGCGCCCGCGCATCCCGCAGGGAGCGGCGTGCCGTCGGCGAGCCGCGCGCCGGTGGGGACCACCGACGGGGAGTCCGATGGCGTCAGGGAAACGGACGGGGACGGCGAGCCGTCGTCGGCGGGCGGCTCCGTGCACGCGCCGGCCACCAGCACCGATATGAGGGCGAACCGGATCCATCGCATCTCGCTCCCGACGGTACACCCGGGCCGGGGCACGGGCGAGTGGCGCCCGGTTAGAGGTCCCCTCGCAGTCCCCAGAGCTCGGGGAAGAACCGCTTGTCGAGCGTCGACCGGAGGTAGGCGACCCCCGACGAACCGCCGGTGCCCCGCTTCGCGCCGATCTCCCGCTCGACCATCAGCACGTGCAGCGAGCGCCACCGAGCGACGTTCTCGTCGTGGTCGAGCAGGGCCTCCGAGACGGCGAACAGCTCACCCTGCGCACGGGCCATCGCCACGAGTGACTCGGCGCGTCGTGCTTCATCGTCGGCCGGCATGGGGTGCCCGTGCGCCTCGAGCAGCGAGCAGAATCCCTCCCAGAGGGTCGGCTCGTCGAGGCGACGCTCGAGCCGGCTCAGCTCCTCGGGCGAGGTGGCCAGATCCTGCAAGAACCCAGGGTCCTTCAGTCCGCTGATGAACTCGAGCTCGCGGAACTGCGCCGACTGGAACCCCGAAGCTGGGGCGAGGTGATCTCGGAACGCGAGGAAGTCCTGCGGTGACATCGTCTCCAGGACCTCGATGTGCTCGATCAGCACCCGCTCGATCGCGTGGACGCGGGTGAGGAAGTGGCGGGCTCGCTCCGTGTCGCGGGCGAAGAACCGATCGCGGACGGACTCGAGCTCGAACAGCATCTGCTTGAACCAGAGCTCGTACGCCTGGTGCACCACGATGAAGAGCAGCTCGTCGTGGACTGGCGGGTCCGACGAGAGCTGTTGGAGCGACAGGAGCTCCGGGAGCTTCAGGTAGCCGGCGTAGGTCAGGAGGTCGACGTCGGCCTGGCTCGTCCGACCGAAGCGTCGCTGTTGCCTGTCGCTCATCGGTCCCGAGCTTACGGTCGGATCGCAGCCGCGGGGTACCGGTTCGATGCCGGAAGCCATATCCTGTCGGTCCTCGCGACGGGAAGGCGACGCTGGACGACATCGAACGGACCGAGGAACTGGTCGGGCGTCCGGATCCCGAGACGCTCCCGTCGGTCGATGCCGACGTCCCCACGGAACTCCTCATCCCCGGCGCGGAGGAGATCCTCGCACTCGTCACGGTCGGGGCGGCCGACGGCATCACGATCCAGGACGCACGGGGCCGGCTCGTGTACGCGAACGTCGCGGCGGCGCGATTGTCCGGGTACGAGAGCGTCGAGGCCTTCCTCGGAGCCGAGCCGACGGAGCGTCTCGCGCACTGGGAGATCCTGACGGAGGACGGCGATCCCTTCCCGGTGGAGGACCTTCCGGGCAGGCGCGTCCTCGTCGGTGAGACGGAGGCCGAGGCGGTGCTCCGCGTCCGCGACCGGCGGGACGAACGCGAGTTCTGGTCGCTCGTCAAAGCGACCGCGACGTTCGACGACCGCGGACGCGTCCGGTACGCGATCAACGTGTTCCGCGAGATCACCGGTCAGAAGGATGCCGAGCTCGCGGCCCAGCGGCAGGCGACGCAGATGTCGCACCTGTACGCGATCACCGCCGCCCTCTCGGGCACCACGGACGTGACCGTGATCGCGGAGACCCTCGCCGACCAGACCCTGACCGCCTTCGGGGCCGTGCGCGGAGCAGTCGTCCTTCGCTCGGAGGATGAGGACACGCTCGAGACCGTCGCGTGGCGCGGGCACGACGCCACGGTGATCGAGCGCTGGCGGCGCTTCCCGCTCGATGACACGAGCCCGATCGGGCAGGCCGTCCTGCGGAACGAGCCCGTCGTGATGGTCGACGCCGACGACTGGCTCACGCGGTTCTCGGGGCTCACGCGGGACGAGATCCCCGCGGCGGCGGCCTCGATCCCTCTCGACGTCGGCGGCCGCGCGATCGGCGGCCTAACCCTCAGCTTCGAACACCCGCGCGAGTTCACTGCCGATGACATCGGCTTCATGCTCGGTGCGGCCCGCCAGGGAGCCCAGGCCTTGGAGCGAGCCCGGTCGGACGAGGTCCGGCGCCTCGCGGAGGAGCGACTCTCGCTCCTGGCGCGGGCGGGCGGTCTCCTCGCCCAGTCGCTGGACTATCCGAAGACCCTCACCGCCGTGGTCGACCTCGTGGTCCCGCGGTTCGCGGACTGGGCCACGGTCGAGCTCCTCGAGCCGAACGGGTCGATCAACACGCTGGCGGTCGCGCATGTGGATCCCGAGAAGATCGCGATGGCGAAGGAGTTCCGCCGGCATCGGCCGCCGGACCTGTCGGCGCCGACCGGCCTCGGGCACGTGATCGCCACCGGCGAGCCGGAGATGGTGCCGGAGATCACCGAGGAGATGATCGCGGCGATCGACGACCCCGAAGTGGAGCGGCTGATCCGCGAGCTGCAGCTGAGCTCGGCGATGATCGTGCCGCTGTCGGCGCGAGGCCGGACCCTCGGAGCGATGACGTACGTCTGGGCCGAGTCGGGCCGGACGTATTCGTCCGCCGATCTCGCCCTCGCCCAGACCCTCGCAGCTCGCGTCGCGCTCGTGATCGACAACGCGCGTCTGTACCGGGATCGCGACCACATCGCCCGGACGCTGCAGCACAGCCTCCTGCCGCCCGACCCACCCACGATCGAGGGGCTGGATCTCGCCGCCTCCTACCGGCCCGCGGGGGAAGGGATCGAAGCCGGTGGGGACTTCTACGACGCGTTCGACATCGGCGAGGGCGACTGGACGGTGGCCCTCGGCGACGTGGTCGGGAAGGGTCCGGACGCGGCGGCCCTGATGGGGATGGTGCGTCACACGATCCGCGCGGCGGCGATCCGTGAGCGCGCGCCGGCGCGGGTGCTCGCCACCGTGAACACGGCCGTCGGCAGGCAGACGACCGACGAGCAGTTCTGCACCGCGGTCGCCGCCCGCCTCCGGCCGCAGGGCGAACAGGTGATGGCCTGGATCTGCGTGGCGGGCCACCCCGCGCCCGTGATCCTCCGCGCGGACGGCTCGCTCCAGTGGATCGAGGGATCCGGTTCCCTCCTGGGTGTGCTCGACGACGCCGGGCTCTCCGACCAGGAGATCCGGCTCTCCCCCGGCGACACGTTGATCCTCTACACGGACGGGGTGACCGAAGAACGAGGAGACGGCGGGCCCTTCGGGGAGCAGGGGCTCGTCGAAGCCCTGTCGGATGCGGCGGGACAACCGGCATCGGAGATCGTCCACCGGATCGAGCGAGCGGTGCTGGCGCACGGGTCGGGGAAACCCAGGGACGACATCGCGATCCTCGCCGTCCGCGCGACCGGCTGAGCGGTCACGGCTGCCAGGCGCCGACGGCCGTCCGGAACGGGGTGACCTCGATCTCGCGCCACGACGCCCTCCGTCACGTAGGGGTCGGCGGCCAGCCAGCCATCCACCCCTGCGCGGTCCGGGAAGTCGACGAGGAGCATCGACCCGACCATCTCGCCGGCGTCGTCGAGGATCGGCGCCGCCGACCAGCACGTTCCCGCTCTCCACGAGCGGCCCGATCGACGCGAGATGGGTCGGGCGCGTCCGCTTCCGTCGCTCGAGCGCATCCTCGTCCGAGCCGTCCTTGGCCATCACCAGGAACTGCATCGGTCCCCCTTCGGTCTCGGTGAACCAGCCACGCTACCCCTCACCGGCCGGCCTCCGACTCACGAAGCTCAGCGAGTCGCTCCGCGACGAGAGGAGCGTGCGGCAGGCGCGCCTCCGCGCCTTCCCGCAAGAGCGCGCCGACGGACGCGGCGAGAGCCGATCGGAGCGCTGATGGGTCGACCGTGCCGACATGGGCCGCCTCGAATCGAGCGAGGCATCTCCGCGGGCAGATCGTCGTAGCTGCGCGCTTGCACCGCGGGGAGTCCGCGGAGGAGGCAGGCGAGCGAGAGTGCGTGGTCCCGCACGGCACCGACGTAATGCTCGGCCTGCCAGACACGGCCCGCGCGCGATGCACGCACGCGCGTGGAGCGCGTAGATGACGCCCCACCCGAAGATGGATCCCGCGACGGGCGGCGTCGCGATGAACAGGTCCCCGATGACGGGTCGCGTCGACGCCTCGCTCGGGGCCGTCTCCCCGAAGAGAAGTCGGAAGCGTGGCCCGGCGGGGCGGAACTGGGCTGCCGGCGTCATCGAGAGGTCGAACTGCAACGCGTCCGGCAGCAGGAACACCCGGTAGATGGTGGGTCCGCGTTCGAGGTCGGCGAGGTGGACCGCGTCGAGCTCGTCGACGAAGGTGCGGGTCCAGTCGTCGAGCACGTCCGCGACCGGAACCGAGGCGGCGACGCCGAACGTGAGGTCCAGATCGGAGAACCGGTCGGCGCCGTCGACGGCGAGCGACCCCACGAGCGCTCCGGCGACGACGCGCTCGTCCCCTTCCGCGAGCCTGAGCACGCGCCGTCGGAGAGCATCCCGCTGCTCCACCGTGAACACGGGGCGATGCTAGGCCCCTGCAACGAGTGATGGACCGGTTCACTGCACGTCGCGGATGCGGACGAACGCAAGCCCGAGCAGCCAACGTCAGGGCCGCGTAGCCCAGGATCACGAACAGCGCCCGTCCCGGTGACGAGCTCGAACGCGGAGGAAACCACCGAGCCCGTCTGCCAGCTGAGGAAGCTGACGATGTTGTCGCCGAGCAGCCAAGGAGTCCACCGGGGTCGGAACCCTCGGATCAGTCCTTCGATCACCGCCGCCTATACGAACACGACGCCGAGCGCCGCCGCCGTGTGCCGGCCGACCGCCGCAACGCCCCCACCGATCGACGCCGGCGATCGCCGCCACCGCGCTGATCACTCAGCGACGTCGTCGATGCACATCCGTCCACCACGCGCCGTCCACACCGAGCCGTGGATCCGCGCAGCCACGCTGCTACGGCGAGGGCGACCGAGAGGAACGCGACGATCAGCGAGGACCACGACGAAACCCCGAGCACGCGATGACAGCCATCCTGGCAGCGTACCACCGGGCTCGGCGGGGCTCCCACGTGAGGATCGTGCTGATCGTGCCGGTCTGCCAGGACACTGCCATCACGGATGCCCCGAGCACGAGCCCGAGGATGCTCGTGATCGATGAAGTGCCTTCGAGGATGTCCGGGAGATCCACCAACGCGAGGTGCGACGGCATGTAGAAGGCGGGGTCCCCGAAGTTCGTGCGGCAGAACTCCTCCAGCGACGATCCCTCGAAGTCCACGTCCCCCCATTCGTTCTCCAAGACAGTTCTCGTACTCCTGCTCGGCCTGGGCGCGGGCGGTCGCAAGAGCCGCACCTGGAGGCGTCGACTGGAATGCCGCGATCACGACACCGACGCCCGCTCCGATGAGGGATGCACCCATGAGGACCACCACGAGCCGTCTCGACCGGAACCGCAGCAGCTCGGAGGCGATCAGCCGGATCACGCGCCCACCTCGTGGTCGTCGCCGGTGAGCTCCAGGAAGGCCTGCTCGAGGTTGCCCTCGTCGGGCTGGAGGAGCGAGGGGTACAGATCCCGGCCGGCGAGAGCCCGCGCGATCCGTTCTGCTTCCGCCGGCGGAACGGCCGCGCGAAGCACGTCGCCGTCGACGCGGGCCGAGATGCCGGCGTCGTCCAGCGCGCGCCGTCCCGCCTCGAGGTCCGCGACGCGCACGACGACACCGGCCGTCCGACCGGAGGAGAGGACCTCGTGGACCGAACCCGAGGCGACGAGACGGCCGCGAGCCACGATCGCGACGCGATCCGCCATCTGTTGGACCTCGGAGAGGATGTGGCTCGAGACGAACACCGTCCGGCCCTCGGCCCCGAGGCTTCTCAGCAGGCCACGAACCTCCACGATGCCGGCGGGGTCCAGCCCGTTGGCGGGCTCGTCCAGGATCAGGAGCGTCGGATCCTTCAGCAACGCGGCGGCGATCCCCAACCGCTGCTTCATGCCGAGCGAGTAGGTCCGCACCATGTCCCCCGCTCGAGCCGCCAACCCGACACGGTCGAGGGCGGCATCGACCGCGCCGCTCGCGATCCCGTCGATCCGGGCGAGGATCTCCAGGTTCCGCCGGCCGCTGAATCGCGGGAACAGAGCCGGTGCCTCGACGATCGAGCCGATCCCTCGGATCACGCCCGTGAGGCCGGTCGGGACGTCCGTACCGAGGAGTCGCATCGACCCTGCCGAGGCCGAAACGAGACCGAGCAGGCAGCGGATCGTCGTGGTCTTCCCCGCGCCGTTCGGACCGAGGAACCCGAACACCCCGCCCTCGGGAACCTCGAGGTCCAATCCGTCGAGCGCGACCGTCGGTGGTTTCCGCACGCGCCGGTAGCGCTTCCGGAGTCCTTCGACCTCGATCACGGCGGGCATCGGCCGACCGTACCCGAGTTCGCGGGCCCGGCGCGGAGGACCGTCCGCTTGCTACCGTCCGGCGCACAGAGGCGCGAAGAGGAGAACCGTTGGATCCGAACCACGAGATCCTGTTCGAACCGGTCCGGATCGGGCCGAAGACGCTCCGGAACCGCTTCTATCAGGTGCCGCATTGCTCCGGCTTCGGGACCGAGAAACCGTGGACGCAGGCCGCGCATCGCGGCGTCAAGGCCGAGGGCGGCTGGGCCGCCGTCAGCACCGAATACGCCCCGTTCTCTCCGGACTCCGACGAGGCGCCCTTGATCGCCGCCCGCTTCTGGGACGAGGACGACATGCGCGCCCTGCGGTTGATGACCGATGCCGCCCATGAGCACGGGGCACTCGCGGGGCTCGAGCTGTATCACGGCGGGGCGCACACGGCGAACAACCAGACGAGGGTGCCGGCGGTCGCGCCGAGCCAGCTCGCGAGCGATCTCGAGGCCCACGTGGTCCCCAAGGAGATGGAGGCCGGAGACATCGAGCGCGTCCAGCGCGCATGGGGGGAGGGGGCGGTCCGCGGACGCGATTGCGGCTTCGACATCGTCTACGTGTACGGGGCGCACGCGTACCTCCCGATGCAGTTCCTCTCGCCCTTCTACAACAGGCGGACGGATGGCTACGGCGGAGCGTTGAAGGACCGCGCCCGGTTCTGGCTCGAAACCCTCGAGGCCGTACGCGACGCAGTGGGCGCCGACTGCGCGATCGCGACCCGGATCGCCGTGGACGCCCTCGGACCCGCCGGCATCCACCTCGACGAAGCATTGGAGTTCGTCAACCTGGCTGACGACCTCGTCGACCTCTGGGACGTGAACGTCGGCTCGATCGCGCTCTGGAGCAAGGACTCGGGAACCTCCCGCTACTTCGAAGAGGGGTATCAGCTCGAGTGGACCGGCGGGATCCGCGAGGCCACCGCGAAGCCGATCGTGGGTGTCGGCCGGCTGACGAGCCCCGACCGGATGGCGTCGATCCTTCGGAGCGGCGCCTGGGACCTGATCGGCGCGGCGCGTCCATCGATCGCGGATCCGTTCCTGCCGCAGAAGATCGCCGAGGGCCGCACGGACGAGATCCGCGAGTGCACGGGCTCGAACGTCTGCATCATGAAGGTGGACGGCTTCGGCCACCTCGGATGCATCCAGAACGCGACGGCCGGCGAGGAGCACCGCCGCGGGTGGCACCCGGAACGGTTCTCCGTCGCCTCGAACGCGGAGAAGAGCGTACTCGTGGTCGGCGCCGGGCCGGCGGGGATGGAGTGCGCGGTGACGCTCGGGCGCCGCGGGTTCGACGCCGTGCACCTCGTGGATGCATCCGACGAGATCGGCGGGCGGATGCGTTGGGTGCGGCGGCTCCCGACGCTCGGCGACTGGGGGCGGATCGTGGACCATCGGCGCGTGATGCTCGCGAAGCTCCGCAACGTGGAAGTCGTCACGGGGCGTCGGCTTTCGGCGGAGGACGTGCGCGACTACGGCGCGCAGATCGTGATCGTCGCGACGGGTTCCCGCTGGTCGGGCGAGGGTGTGCAGTCCTCGACCCACGAACCGATCGACGGCGCGTCGGCGTCGCTCCCCCACGTCCTCGTCCCCGAGCAGGTGATGGAGGGGAAGAGGCCGGCCGGATCGCGGGTGGTCGTCTACGACGCCGAGGGCTACTTCGTCGGTCCGGGGATCGCGGAGCTCCTCGCGAAGGAGGGCTTCGCCGTCGACCTCGTCACGTCGCTCGACGTCGTCTCACCGATCTCGGATCTGACGCTCGAGGGCCCGATGCTCCGCCAGCACCTGCACGGAGCCGGCGTCACGATGCATCGAGGCGTGACGATCCTCGCGATCGAACCCGGTCGGGTGTCGGGGGAGGACGAGTTCGAGGAGCCGTGGGCGACGGACACCGACGGCGTCGTGCTCGTCACCCAGCAGGTGTCCGACGATGCGCTGTACCGGGAGCTCGTCGGCGATCGCTCGGCGCTCGATGCCGCCGGCATCGAGTCCGTCTACCGGATCGGCGACTGCGTGGCGCCGCGGATGATCTCCGAGGCGATCTTCGACGGCCACCGCATGGCGCGGGAGATCGACGGTCCCGATCCCGCCGTCGCGCTCGCGTTCGATCGCGAGCGGAACGTGCCCGACATCGACCCCGTCGCGACGAGATGATGGGGACACATGGACACGAAGCCGCTCGGTTCCGACCTCCCCGAGGGCGCACGGTTCATCGGTCCCGAGCCCGGGCACGCGACGAACTGGGCGCTCGGTGACGCGCCGACGCAGGCGGACCTGAACGCCTGCGTCGCATGCGGTCTGTGTCTCCCGCACTGCCCGACGTACCGGTTGACCGGAGAGGAGTCGGCGTCGCCGCGCGGCCGGATCGCGGCGATGCGCGCGGTGCAGGAGGGCCGCGCGTCCACGGATGAGACGTTCGCCGAGTTCATGGATCTCTGCCTCGTCTGCCGGGCGTGCGAGGACGTCTGTCCGTCGCACGTGCCGTTCGGCCGCATGATGGAGGCGGCGAGGACGCAGATCGAACCCGACCGGTCGCGTCGCGCGCGGTTCCTCCGGTGGCTCGGCCTCGACGTCGTCCTGCCGTCGAGGACGCTTACCCGGATCGTGGGAGCGCTCGCTCCTTTCGCGCGCCCGTTCCTCCCTCGGCGCATCCGATCGCTGGTCCCGCGGGGCGTTCGCTCGTCGGGGCGGCTTCCCCGCCTCACGGAACCGGACGGCGAGCTTCGCGGGACGGTCGCGCTCCTGTCCGGCTGCGTCCAGGATCTCTGGTTCCGGCGCGTGAACGCCGCGACGATCCGGGTCCTGGCGAGCAACGGCTGGCGTGTCGTCGTCCCGCGACGATCAGACCTGTTGCGGTGCGCTGGCCGCGCACAACGGCCACCTCGCGACGGCCCGGAAGCTCGCGCGGAGGAACGCGGCCGCGTTCTCCGGCGTCGACCACGTCGTCGTGAATGCGGCCGGATGCGGCGCCCACATGGCCGGGTACGGCGACCTGGTGGCGGGCGCCGAGCTACCGGTGCGCGACGTGATGGCCTTCCTCCACGAGGAGGGGACCCGCGACCTCGCGGGATCGCTCCCCGAGCGCACGGTCGTCGCCTACCACGACGCCTGTCACGCGCTCCGCTCCCAGGGCATCCATCGACAGCCCCGCGAGCTCCTCGGCGCGATCGGCAACCTCGAGCTCGCGGAGATCCCGAACGGCGACCGCTGCTGCGGCGCTGCCGGGATCTACAACGTCACGGAACGGGAGATGTCCGGACGCTTGATGCGGGAGAAGGCCGAAGCGGTCGTCTCGACCGGTGCGACCGTGGTGGCCTCCGCGAATCCCGGCTGCACGATGCAGATCCTCGCGGGCGTGCGCGGGATCGGAGCACCCATCGACGTCGTCCACCCGATCGAGCTCATCGACGCCGCGACGACCTCCTAGGCCGCTGCGTTCACCAGCGGGGATCCTCCGCGAGGAGGGCGGCCTCGCCCGTGCACTCCGTCCCAGCGCCGTAGCGCGCGTCCTCGCCGACGCGCAGGTGGACGTAGAAGCAGGCGCCCGGCCGGGCCTGGACGGCTGCCGCCCACGAGTGATCGGATGCGGACACGCTGACGACGTCGAGGCCGAACGACTCCTCGTCCCCCGGAAGGAACGAGAGATCCGAGACGTGGTCCTCGAGCGATCCGGGGTCCGCCTCTTCGAACGACGCTGTTCGGCTGTGGACGATCTCCGCTGCCGCCTGCGCCCGACGCAGCGAGTCCTGGGCGTGCCCGATGGAGTTGGCGAGTGGCCGGTTCGCGAAGATCTCGACGATCAGGAACATGCCGCCCACCAGCATCGTCCCGGCGACGACCCAGAACCCCTTGTTCGATCGAGGGATCGGCTCGGGGCCCAACTCTTCGTCGTAGGCGCGGATCAGATCGTCGTCGGTGGCCATCGCTCAGAGGGTACGAAACCGAGCGATACGTCACGCACGAGCGTTCGGTCAGCCGGCGAGGGCGCGCGACAGCTCCGACAGGCTCTCGAGGTTGTGGCCCGACAGGAAGACGTCGACCGACGGAAGCGCCGCCGCCATCCCTCGCGCGAGCGGCTCGTACCGGGGCGACCCCTTCAATGGGTTCACCCACACCACCCTGTGCGCGAGCCGGCCCAGGCGCGCCATCTGCGTCCGGAGGAGCTCGGGATCGCCTCGTTCCAACCCGTCGCTGCAGAGGACCACGACCGCGCCGCGGAGTGCCGCGCGCTGGCTCCACCCGTCCAGCAAGGACTTGAGCGACTCCCCGATCCTGGTCCCGCCCTCCCAGTCGACGACCGTCCGTCCGATCTCGCGGAGGGCGCGGTCCGGGTCCTTGGTGCGGAGCGTCCGGGTGACCCTCGTGAGGCGCGTCCCGAAGCAGAACACCTCGACCCGCCGGCCGGCGGCCATCGCCGCGTAGCCGAACTGCACGAGCGCCCGCGCGTAGGGCGACATCGAGCCGCTGACGTCGAGGATCAGGACGAGCGGCCGGCCGCGGACCCGACGGTCGCGCCACGCCCGATCGAACGGCTCACCGCGCGTGCGGAGCGACCGACGGAGCGTGCGGCGGACGTCGAACCTCGCGCCCTTCGTGGACGGCCGCGTGCGGCGCATCCGCTGCTCGGGGAGCGCCACGGCGAGCGCGCGGATCAGGCCGCCGACCTCCTCGCGCTCCTCCTCGGACAGGTCTGCGAAGGACTTCGATCGCAAGACCTCGACGGCGCTCGCGACGATCCGGATCGCGGCCTCCTCCCCCGGCTCGGGCTCGTCCTCGTCCTTTCCGAGACCGTGCCACTCGGCTGCGGTGGTCCCGGCGCGGACCTCCAGATCCGCGGGCTGATCGCCCCAGTCCATCCCGGGTCGCGCGAGCGACGGAAGGTCCAGCTCGATCCTCAGCTCCCCTTCCGGCCGCATCGACCGGTACCAATCCTCGAACGCGAGGTCATAGGCGGGCAGGTCCTCCCGCCGTCCGATCATCGAGACCCGCCCGGCCCAGTAGAGAGAGGTGCGGTCGGTGAGGCCGAGCGCCACCACCGCCCGGAGGAACGTGAGGATCCTGCCGGTCCCCACCGGCAGACCGCGAGCGCGCAGCTCCCGCCCGAACGCGACCAAGGACGCGAGCGCTTCGACCCCGGCGGGGACCCGCTCAGCCATCGCGGTCGCCGACGACCTCGGCGAGCCGCGGCTCCACCAACCCCTGGTCCTCGTGATCCTTCACGACGGCGCCGAGCGTGTCGCGCGCCGTCTCGGGGCTGAGCCGCTCCGCCCCGAGGAACGCGAGCGCGTTCGCCCAGTCGATCGTTTCGGCCACGCCGGGCAGCTTCGCGAGGTCGAGCGAACGCAGTCGCGCCACCGCTTCGGCCACGTCGCGCGCGAGCGCCTCTCCCACGTGCGGCGCGCGGGCGCGGACGATCTCGACCTCGCGATCCAACCCCGGATGGTCGATCCAGTGGTAGAGGCATCGCCGCTTCAACGCGTCGTGCAGCTCGCGCGTGCGGTTCGACGTCACCACGACGGCGGGGGGCGACTCCGCGGCGACCTTCCCCACCTCCGGGATCGTGACGGCGAACTCCGAGAGGATCTCGAGCAGGAACGCCTCGAACTCGTCGTCGGCGCGATCGAGCTCGTCCACGAGCAGCACGGCCCCGGAGCCGGCGCGGATCGCGGCGAGGAGCGGCCGCTCCACGAGGAACTCGGGGCCGAACAGATCCTCGACGTGCCGCTCGGCCTCGGACGCGTCGAGTGCCCGGACCGCCAGGAGCTGCCGGGCGTAGTTCCACTCGTAGAGCGCCTGGGACGCGTCGATCCCCTCGTAGCACTGCAGCCGGATCAGCCGGCGTCCGAGGAGCTCGGCAAGCACCTTGGCCACCTCGGTCTTCCCGACCCCGGCCTCTCCCTCGAGCAACAGCGGCTTGTCCAGCGACAGGGCCAGATGGATGGCCGTGGCGAGCCCCCGGTCCGCCAGATAGGCGTGCGCCCCCAGCGCGGCCTGGAGCTCCTCGACGGAGCCCGGGACCTGGCGAACGGAGTCCGACGTGCTCATGGCGCCCAATGCTACGCAGGAGACGGCCGCTCGGCGGGTCGCCGGTCGGGCGCCCACGGTCTCCCGGCCCGGTTCGACGACACCCCGCCTCCTGCGGTTGAATGGATGTCTTCAGGTCCCCACAGGAGAGGCGCGGATGGCGGAGATCGTGCTGGACCATGTATCGAAGGTCTACGACGCGGAGGAGCCGAGCGCCGTGTCCGATCTGAACATCGCGATCGAGGACGGCGAGTTCATCGTCCTGGTGGGACCGTCGGGATGCGGCAAGACCACGGCCCTCCGGATGGTCGCCGGACTCGAATCGATCACCGAGGGCACGATCACGATCGGTGAGCGCGTGGTGAACACCGTGCCGCCCAAGGAGCGGGACATCGCGATGGTGTTCCAGAACTACGCGCTGTACCCGCACATGACCGTCTACGACAACATGGCGTTCGGGCTCAAGCTCCGGAAGCTGGCGAAGTCCGAGATCGATCGTCGCGTTCGCGAGGCCGCGAAGATCCTCGGTCTGGACGAGTTCCTCGACCGGAAGCCGAAGGCGCTCTCCGGCGGCCAGCGGCAGCGCGTCGCGATGGGGCGCGCGATCGTCCGCGAGCCGAAGGCGTTCCTGATGGACGAGCCGCTGTCGAACCTCGACGCGAAGCTCCGGGTGCAGATGCGTTCGGAGATCGCGCGCATCCAGCACGAGCTCTCCACCACGACGCTCTACGTCACGCACGACCAGGTCGAGGCGATGACGATGGGCGATCGGGTGGCGGTGATCCGCAAGGGCGTCCTCCAGCAGATCGATTCCCCCCAGTTCCTCTACGACCATCCGGAGAACCTGTTCGTGGCCGGCTTCATCGGCTCACCTGCGATGAACATGGTCGAGGCGACCCTCGCGCGATCGAACGGCTCCTCCACGATCGAGTTCGGCGGGTATCGCCTCGCCGTTCCCGACGAGGTGTTCGCGTCGCGCCCGGCGCTGAAGGCGTATGAGGGCAAGCAGGTCATCGTGGGCATCCGTCCGGAGGACATGGAGGACGCATCGTTGGTCCCCGACGCACCCGCCGATCGACGACTCTCGTCGGGCGTGATGCTCCGAGAGGCACTCGGTGCCGACGTGCTCGTGCACTTCATGATCAAAGCTCCCGCCGTCGTCACGGAGGACACCAAGGAGCTCGCCGGGGACGTGGGTCAGGAAGCGCTCGAGGCGGCGGAGAAGGGAGCGATCGCCGGTGAGTCGGAGTTCCTCGCGAGGCTGAACCCCAGGACCGAAGCGAAGAAGGGGCAGCCGATCGAGCTCGTGGTCGACGTGAACCGGCTGCACTTCTTCGACCCCGAGACCGGGGAGGGGATCTACGAAGGCGGAACAGAGCCCGGCGAGACCCGTTCCTCGTAGGAGCAGATGAGGGGGGAAACGAAGGTCGACAGGATGGACGAGAGAGTGAGGGGAGACGGTATGCGGAAACTCCGGATGCTCGCGTTGACCGCGGTGATCGTGATGATCGCGGCGGCGTGTCAGGCGGAAGAGGGCGGCGACGGCGACGGCGACGGCGGCGGCACCGAGCAGAGCGAGAACAAGGGGACGGTGAACGTCCTGAGCGCTCTGTCCGCCGAGGAGGGTGAGGCCCTCCAGGCGATCATCGACGACATGATCACGCCCGAGGTCGACTACACGGTCGAGATCGAGGCGTCCGAGCAGTTCGAGGAGCAGTTCCAGATCCGTGCGGATAGCGGGACCCTCGACCTCATCTTGCTGCCGCAGCCGGGGGCGATCCCCGAGAAGGCCGCGGCAGGGAGCGCCGTGTCGCTCGAGGACATGGGCTTCGACATGGGCGAGCTCGGATCGACGTTCGGCGAGTACTACCTCTCGCTGGGCGAGGTCGACGGCGCGCACTACGGCTTCCCGACGAACGCCAACTACAAGAGCATGGTCTGGTACGCGAAGGACGACTTCGACGCAGCCGGGTACGAGATCCCGACCACGTGGGACGAACTGATCGCCCTGTCGGACCAGATGGTGTCCGACGGCAACACGCCGTGGTGCGTCGGATTCGAGTCCGGCACGGCAACCGGCTGGCCGGCGACGGACTGGCTGGAAGAGATCATGCTCAAGACCGCCGGGGTGGACACGTACCAGGAATGGGCCACGCACGGGATCCCCTTCAACGATCCCGCGGTGGTCGCAGCCGGGGAGATGTTCGGGGAGATCATGTTCACGGAGGGTTACGTCCTCGGTGGGGCGGAGAACACCACCGCCCTCGCCTTCGGTGACGCGCCGCTCCCGATGTTCAACAAGCCGGCGGATTGCTTCATGCACCACCAGGCGACGTTCATCTCGGCCTTCTTCCCGGAGGGCACGGAAGCCGGCGTCGACTACGACTGGTTCCCCTTCCCGGAGATCGACACGGCCGACACCCTGATGGCCGGGGAACTGGCCGTGGCGTTCGACAACCGCCAGGAGATCGTGGACTTCCTCGAGCGATTCAGTGCCGAGGACGTGCAGTGCGCGATGGCCGGCGACCCGGGGCTCGGCAGGCTCTCCCCGAACGTGAACGTGGGAGAGGACTGCTACGCCAACCCGATCCTGGGAGAGGCGTCGGGGATCCTGGCTGAGGCGCTCGCGAGCGGCACCGCCGGGTTCGACGCCGGCGACCAGATGCCGGCGCAAGTGGGTTCGGGGAGCTTCTGGACCGGCATGGTCGAGTACATGCAGCAGGGTCCGGATTCCCTGGAGACGGTCCTCTCGGACATCGACGCGAGCTGGCCCGAGGAGTAAGCACGGCATCGATCCGTTCCGTGCGTGAGGGAGCGGCCCCGAAGGGGCTGCTCCCTCACGTGTCGCGGCCCACGGGTGCCGCGGGGAGGGTGCGCGTGAAGTGACGACGGGAAGCGAGCTTCAGCCGAGCGGGGAAGGCACCGTTGAGCAGCCTCCGGCCAGTCGCGCTCCCGCGATCGGCGTCTTCCTCCTCCGGATACTCGGTGCGGTCGCGATCCCCATCGTGGCGTTCTTCCTGCTGTGGGTGACGTTCGACTTCCTCCGTGACGAAGACGCGAACCGGCTGGTCGTCGTCGGCGTCGCGATCTTCGTCGGCGTCGTCGGCGTCTTCTTCCTCTACTGGGCGATGAACCGAGCGATCGAGCTGCTGCCCGAGCGGTACCGCGAAGGGGTCCGTCCGTACGTCTTCGTGGGGCCGGCGATGGTGATCTTGAGCGTGTTCATGATCTATCCGGTCATCAACACGATCGTGATCAGCTTCAAGGACTCGGTCGGCGAAGAGTTCGTCGGGTTCGACAACTTCAAGTTCGTGTTCACGGATCAGTACATGCTCCGCGCGATCCGGAACACGGCCGGCTGGATCATCCTGGTCCCGATCGCCGCGGTGAGCATCGGCCTGGCCTACGCCACCCTCGTGGACCGGCTGGTTCGCGGGGAAGCCGTGGCGAAATCCCTGATCTTCCTGCCGATGGCGATCTCCTTCGCGGGCGCGTCCGCGACGTGGACGCTGATCTACGCCTTCCGGCCCGAGGAATTCGGCAGCAACATCGGGCTCCTGAACGGGATCATGATCGGACTCGGCCAGAACCCCGTGCCGTGGCTCCAGCAACAGCCGTGGAACAACCTCCTCCTGATGGTCATCATGGTGTGGATGCAGACCGGGTTCGCGCTGGTGGTCCTGTCTGCCGCGATCAAGTCGATCCCCGACGAGATCCTCGAAGCTGCCCGGATCGACGGCGCGTCCGAGCTCCAGGTCTTCCGGAGGATCATCGTCCCGACCATCCTCCCCACGATCGTCGTGGTGACCACCTACATGGTCATCAACTCTTTGAAGGTTTTCGACATCGTGTTCGTGATCGGGAGTCCCGAGGCGAACGGAACGGTGGTGATCGCCGAACGGATGATCGACTGGTTCTTCATCAGCAACAACGACGGCCGAGCGGCCGCGATCGCGGTGGTGTTGTTCGTCGCTATCGTGCCCGTGATGATCTGGAATATCCGCCGGTTCCGGGAAGAGGAGGCGATCCGTTGAGCACGACGACGGTCCCTCCCGCGAACCGACCGACCACCGCCCGAGGGACGGGCCTCGAGCCGCACCGAGGCGGGTGGTTCGTCCGGATCGCCGTCATCGTGATCGTCGTGATATGGATGATCCCTACCGCCGGAGTGCTGATCACCTCCTTCCGTCCGGAGGCACTCGTCGACACGACCGGGTGGTGGACGGTGCTCGCCCATCCGTTCCAAGCCGGCCAGTGGACGCTCGAGAACTACCGCCTGGCGCTCGACACCGGCGGTTTCGCGAGCGCGTTCCTCAACAGCCTGGCGGTCGCGATCCCGTCCACCGTGATCCCGATCACGATCGCTGCGTTCGCCGCCTACGCGTTCTCCTGGATGGACTTCCGCGGCCGGTACGTGATGTTCATCGCCGTGGTGGGGCTGCTGGTGGTCCCGCTCCAGATGGCCCTGATCCCGATCCTCCGCCTGTACAACGAAGGTGCGATCGTCGGGGGTTACTACGTGTTCCCCGATCTTGACCTGAACGGCACGTTCCTCGGCGTCTGGCTCGCGCACACGGCGTTCGGCTTGCCGCTCGCGATCTACCTGCTCCGCAACTACATCGGGTCCCTGCCATCCTCGATCATCGAGTCCGCTCGGATCGACGGGGCCGACCACTTCACGATCTTCTGGCGGCTCATCATCCCGCTGTCCGTTCCGGCGCTCGCCGCCTTCGCGATCTTCCAGTTCCTGTGGGTCTGGAACGACCTCCTGGTGGCGTACGTGTTCCTCGGAGGAAGCCGGGAGACGCGGGTGCTGACGCTCGCCCTCCAGGGACTGGTCGGACGCGAGGGTGAGAACTGGCACCTCCTCACGGCGGCCGCGTTCATCTCGATGGCCCTTCCGCTCCTGGTGTTCTTCTCGTTGCAGAAGTACTTCGTGCGAGGCCTCACCGCCGGCGCCGTCAAGGGCTGATCGCGATGGCCCGGGGACGGCGGGGCGCCGCGGCGGGCGTGGAACCGCTCACGCCCCGTCAGAAGTGGCGCGCGATCCTGCTGTCGACCCTCCTGCTCGTGCCCGCCTACCTCGCCATCGTCGTCGGCGTGATCGCGGCGGACTCCGAGAGCGCCAACGCCCCGCCGGCCGGCCCGCCCATCGCGTTCGGGCTCGCGTTCCTCCCGTTCGTGTTCGCGGCGCTCGCCCTCCTCTCGACCCATCCACGCGCGCCGGGAGCCATCCTCAGGGCGATGGGCCTATCCCTGCTCGTCGGCATCCCGGTCGCCGCGATCGCCCCCGACCTCGTCACCGCGCTGGTGGCGGGGATCGGCGCGGGCGGCATCGCCGCGCTGCGGGCGGACCAGGAAGGCGTGTGGAAGGCGCGCGCGCTCGCGGTGCTGGCCGTCTCGGCCTACGCGTTCGTGATGGTCCGGGTGGTGCCGGACGTGACGCTCCTGCTCGCTCCCACGCTCCCGTTCACCTGCCTCGGTGTCGCTGACCACCTCGTCGAACGGCGGAGGGAGCAGGCGGGAGAACGCCTGGCCGCGGATCGACCTTGACGCGGTTCGGCCGGTTCGACGACGTCGCTCGCGAGTACGTCATCACGCGGCCCGACACCCCGCTCCCGTGGATCAACTACCTCGGGAGCGAGGAGTTCTTCTCGATCATCTCGAACACGGCTGGCGGCTACTCCTTCTTCCGGGACGCGCGGCTCCGACGCCTCACGCGGTACCGCTACAACGCCGCGCCGACCGACACCGGCGCCCGCTTCCAGTACCTCCGTGACGCCGCGACCGGCGCGTTCTGGTCGCCCTCGTGGCAGCCGGTCCGGACCGAGCTGGAGGACTACCGGTGCCGCCACGGGCTCGGGTACACGGTGATCGGGTCCCGGACCTCGGGGATCGAGACGGAGAGCCTCTACCTCGTTCCCCTCGGAGCGTCGCTCGAGATCTGGCGAACGAGGATCACGAACCACCGCGCCGGCACCGCGAGGCTCTCGCTGTTCGGCGCCGTGGAGTTCTGCCTCTGGGACGCGTGGGACGACCAGACGAACTCCCAGCGGAACCTCTCGACCGGCGAGGTGCGGGTGCTGGACGGGGTCATCTACCACACGACCGAGTATCGAGAGCGACGGAACCACTTCGCCTACTTCGCGTGCTCGGAGGAGGTATCGGGGTTCGACACGCAACGCGAGGAGTTCCTGGGGCCGTACCGCGGCTGGGAACGGCCGGCGGTGGTGGAGGTCGGTCGATCGCGGAACTCGATCGCCAACGGCTGGGCGCCCATCGCCTCGCACCAGGTGGAGCTCGAGCTGGCGCCGAACGAGACGCGGGAGATCGTCTTCCTGCTCGGCTACGGGGAGAACCCACCGGATGCGAAGTTCAACCCTCCGGGATCGACGAGGCTCGACCGCCGGTCCGTCCTCCCGGTGATCGAACGCTACAGGCGGGGTGGCGAGATCGACGTGGCGCTCGAACGGCTGCGCGATCGATGGGCCGAGCTGCTCGACGTCGTGCGGGTCACCACACCCAACGAGCATGTCGACCGGATGGTGAACGTGTGGAACCCATACCAATGCATGGCAACGTTCAACCTGTCCCGGTCCGCCTCGTCGTTCGACACGGGGATCGGACGCGGCATCGGATTCCGCGATTCGAGCCAGGACATCCTGGGTTTCGTGCACATGGTGCCCGAGCGTGCGCGTGAACGGATCCTCGACCTAGCCGCGACGCAGCTGCCGACGGGCGGTGCCTACCACCAGTACCAGCCGCTCACGAAGCGAGGGAACGACGCGATCGGGTCGGGGTTCAACGACGACCCGCTCTGGTTGATCCTCGCGGTCGCGTCCTACGTGAAGGAGACCGGCGACCGGCAGATCCTGGACGAACCGGCCCCGTACGACAACGAGCCCGGGACGGAGACGCCCCTGTTCGAACACCTCGAGCGGGCGCTCGCCTTCACGACGGACCGGGTCGGCCCTCACGGTCTACCGTTGATCGGTCGGGCGGACTGGAACGACTGTCTGAACCTGAACGCGTTCTCGGAGGAGCCCGGCGAGTCGTTCCAGACCGTTCCCAACCGGGAGGGCGGGGTGGCCGAGTCCGTGTTCATCGCCGGGCAGTTCGTGCTGGCCGCGGAGGAGCTCGCGGCGCTCGCCGAGCTCTACAGGTTTACGGAGGACGCCGTCCGCTTCCGGAGCGAGCGGGGACGCATGATCGATGCGATCCGCGAGCACGGCTGGGACGGCGACTGGTTCCGGCGCGCGTACGACTTCTTCGGTCACCCCGTCGGATCGGCCGACGACGAGGAAGGCCGGATATGGATCGAGCCGCAGGGCATGTGCGTGATGGCCGGAATCGGGCTGGGCGACGGCCGCGCCGCCCGTGCCCTCGACGCGGTGAACGAGCACCTCGCGACGCCGCACGGCCTCGTGCTCCTCGCGCCCGCGTACTCCCGCTACCACATCGAGCTCGGCGAGATCAGCTCCTACCCACCGGGGTACAAGGAGAACGGCGGCGTGTTCAGCCACACGAACCCGTGGATCGCGATCGCCGAGGCGATGGTCGGCAACGGCGATCGCGCGTTCGAGCGCTACCTGCGGATCAACCCCTCCGCGCGGGAGGATCTCTCCGAGCTCCACCGGTGCGAGCCCTACGTGTACGCGCAGATGATCGCCGGCAAGGAGGCGGCGACACCGGGCGAGGCGAAGAACTCCTGGCTCACCGGCTCGGCGGCGTGGAACTACGTGGCGATCACCCAGTGGATCCTGGGCATCCGTCCCGAGCACCGCGGCCTGCGGATCGATCCGTGCCTGCCGGCGGAGTGGACAGGGTTCGAGGCCACGCGCCGATTCCGCGGGAGCACCTACCGGGTCGCGATCCACAAGCCCGTCGGCGTCACCGGTCGGATCACGTCGTTGCTCGTCGACGGCCGACAGGTCGATGGAAACGTCGTCGCTTCTGCTCCCGAGGGTGCGGACGTGGCGATCGAAGGCACGGTCGCCTGATCCGGTGAGGTCTCATCGGTCACGGGTCGCTCCCGCGGCGAGCGCCGACGTCGCGGAGGCGACGAGCGGCACGATGAACGCGATCCGCAGCGTGGTCATGTCGGCGATGAAGCCGACGAGCAGAGGGCCGACGATCGAGCCCGCATAGCCTGCGGTCACCACGAGCGGCAAGGCACTCGCATGCCCTCGGCGCAGGGTCCGGCCGGCGGTCCGGAACGCGAGGGGAACCACCGGACCGAGGCCGAGGCCGACGATCCCGAGCGCGGCGACGGACGGGACCGAACGATGGACGATCAGCATGGCTGCGAGCGCCACGAACGCGCTCGAGGCCCCGAGCCGAACGACGGCGGGTTGGCCGAAGCGTGCCACGAGCCGATCCCCGACGAAGCGCGACGCCGCCATCCCTGCTGAGAACGCCACGACGCCGAGACCCGCCGCGCTCGAGGCGGCGCCCACCGACTCGCGCAGGAAGACGGCGCTCCACTCGACCGCGATCCCCTCCACCAGGAAGGAGCTCCCGGCGACAAGGCACAGTAGGAGGAGGACCCGCCTCGAGCTCGTGTGGGGAGCGTTCGCATCCTCAGGCCGGTCGGCTGCTCCTTCCTCTGGCGCTTCCTCTGGCGCTTCCGTCTCTTCTGGCAACCACCGAAGGAACACGCTGCTCACCAGGACGACCAACGCGGCACAGATCGGTAGGTGGACCTCCATCGGCACGCCGGCGGCGATGCCCGCAGATGCGAGCGCGGCGCCGACGAACAGGGCCACGCTCCACGTGCCGTGGATCGCCGACATCACCCGACGTTCGAACCGACGCTCGACGGCGACCGCCTCGATGTTCATCGCCACGTCGATCAGGCCGGCCAACAAGCCGATACCGAGGAAGAGCAGCGTGAGCGACGCGAGGGTTCCTGCCCACGGAAGGAGCGCGAACCCGACACCCATCATGGGGATACCGCCGCGGACGACCCGTCGGCCACCCCAACGTCGGATCGCACGGTCCGCCACTCGGGTCCCTGCCAGGAGCCCGATGGCGAACCCCGTCAGGGCGATCCCGAGCCCGGAAGCATCCAGTCCCGCCTGGGCCTTGATGCGTGGGACCCACGGCCCGAGGAGGCCGGACAGCACCGCGTGCGCCGCGAACGCGGCGGTGACCCCCACCCGTGCACGGCGCATCGCGCGCTGATCCTCCCCGGCGACCGCCATCGAGAGAGTCTGGGCGAGCGGCCGCGAACCGGCACATCCGAGGCCGTTCGCTAGTCTGCCCCCCATGCCCGCGTCAGCTCCCGACGCCGGCGCGTCACCCTGGTGGCGCGCCGGCGTCCTGTACCAGGTTTATCCACGCTCCTTCGCCGACTCCACCGGGGACGGACACGGCGACCTCCGAGGGGTCATCGCGCATCTCGACCACCTGGCGTGGCTCGGGATCGACGGCATCTGGTTGAGCCCGATCAATCCTTCGCCCGACGCGGACTGGGGATACGACGTGGCGGACTACACCGATGTCGACCCCGACTTCGGGACGCTCGAGGATCTCGATCGTTTGGTGGCGGAAGCCGCCGATCGAGGGATCCGCGTGCTGATCGATCTCGTGCCCAACCACACGAGCGACCGGCACCCGTGGTTCGTCGAGGCGCGGTCCAGCCGATCGTCCGAGCGTCGCGACTGGTACGTGTGGGCGGACGGAGGACCCGACGGCTCACCGCCGAACAACTGGCGATCGTCCTTCGGTGGCCCCGCGTGGACCTGGGACGAGACGACCGAGCAGTACTACCTCCACAACTTCCTGCCGGAGCAGCCGGACCTGAACTGGTGGAACCCGGGCGTCGCCGACGCGTTCGACGACATCCTGCGGTTCTGGTTCGACCGAGGGATCTCGGGGTTCCGGATCGACGTCGCACATGCCCTCGTCAAGGATCGATCCCTCCGGGACGATACGCCGGCCCTCGACACGGACCATCCCAGCATCCGCCGCCACGGTCTGCGCTCGGACTTCAGCATGAACCGGCCCGAGGCGCACGATGTGATCCGGCGGTGGCGGACGATCGCCGATCGGTACGACCCGCGGCGCGTGCTGCTCGGCGAGACCTGGGTGCTCGACCTCGAGTCGCTGGCGCGCTTCTACGGGAGCGGGGAGGACGAGCTGCATCTCGCCCTCAACGTGCCCTTCGTCTTCTCGACCCCGGGTGCGGAGCTGCGGGACATCGTCGAACGGACCGAGGGGACGCTCCCCACCGGCGCGTGGCCGCTCTGGAACGGCTCCAACCACGACGCCGGCCGGTTCATGACGAGGTGGTGCGACGGCGACGAGCGTCGGGCGCGCGCGGCGCTCGTGATCTTGCTCACGCTGCGCGGCACGCCGTTGCTCTATTACGGGGACGAGATCGGCATGCCGAACGTCGACGTCCCCCTCGACCGGCTGAAGGACCCAGTCGGCCAGCGCCACTGGCCCGAGGACCCGGGCCGGGACAAAGGGAGGACGCCGATGCAGTGGACGGGCGAGGGCGGCTTCTCGGACGGCGACGTCGAGCCGTGGCTCCCGATGGGCGACGCCCGCTCCCGCAACGTCGCCGACCAGCGCGACGACCCGGCGTCATTCATCACATTCTGCCGGGACCTGATCGGCGTGCGACGAGATCGAGAGGACCTCCGTTCGGGTTCGTACGAAGGGCTCGGGTCACCGGATGGCGTCTGGGCGTGGCGGCGCGGCTCCGGGACGATGGTGATCGTGAACCACGGGGACGTGCCGGTGACGCTCCCGACCCGATCGGGCACGGTCCTGATCGACACCGAGAGACGACGCGCCGGAGAACGGGTCGAGGGGCCGCTCCGGCTCGAACCCTGGGAGGCGCTGGTCCTCGACGAGCGGCGGGACGCCTAGCGCCCGTCCGGCCCTGGGCCGGCCGCAGCCACCGGGATCACCGGGATCTTGATCCCCTTCTCCGTGAGCCGGCGGCTGATGCGTTCGCGGAGGAGCCGTTCCACGTCCATCACCTTCGAGGGCCGTGTGTCGGCGACCACCCGGAGCACGAGCGCGTCCTGCCCCATCCGCTCGACCCCCAGCACGTTCGGAGCCTCGTGGATCCACTCGGAGAGGGTCCGATCGCCCTCGAGCTCCGTGAAGAGCTCCTCGAGGATGCTCCGCATGTGCTCGACGTCCTCGCCATAGGCGGCCCGAACGTCCACGATCGCGCGCGCCCAGCCCTTCGACCGGTTGCTGGCGACCAAGATGTTCCCGTTGGGCACGAAATGGAGTGTCCCGTCGAACGCACGCAGGGCGGTGATCCGCAGGCTCAGGCTCTCGACGCGGCCGGCGACCCGGCCGGAGGGCGTCTGCACGTCGACGTTGTCACCGACGCCGAACTGATTCTCGAGCAGGATGAAGAATCCCGAGAGGGTGTCTTTCACGATGGTCTGCGCGCCGAATCCGAGGGCGACGCCCACCACGCCGGCGCTCGCGAGCAGTGGCGCGATGTTCGCCTCCAACTGGCCGAGCGCCATGAGGATCGCGAGCACCCAGATCACCACGATGAGGGCGGTCGACAGCGCGCCGGTCAGCGTGGTCGCGCGTTGGAGGTTCAGCTCCTGCGTGATGCTCGCCGTGCCCTCCAGCTTCTTCCGGAACCGGTTCACGACCAGCCGAGAGGCGAGCGTCACCAGGACCGCTGCGGCCAAGATGATGACGATCCGCACCCACGGCTTGCCGAGCCAGTCGGCCACGCCCTCGGTGGCCTGCGCGATCAAGGCATCCATGGGCCCCAATGCAATCGGGCGGGCAGCCCTGCGTCAACGACGGGGCCGCGTTCGGCCGTCTGGCAGGCGGACGGTCCGAGGCTCTACGCTTCGCGTCGATGTCGACACCTGAGGCGCTCGGGCGGAGCCACCCGCGCCAGTACTACGAGACGCTGGTCGAGGCGAGCCCCACGGCGATCGTCGCCTGCGACCCGGAGCTGATCGTCATGTCCTGGAATCCTGCCGCCGAGCGCCTGTTCGGCTACACGCCTGCCGAGGCGATCGGACGACACGTCGACGAACTGGTGGGCGATCACGAATCCATCCGTGCGGAGGCCGAGGCGATCAGCCAGCGGGTGTTCACCGAACCTATCCAGCTGGTGACGCGCCGCTCGAGGAAGGACGGTTCGCTCGTCGACGTCGTGATCCGATCCGTTCCGATCGTGATCGACGGCGGGCTCGTCGGCGCGTTCGCGATGTTCGAAGACGTCGGCGAGCTGGTTCGCCAGCGCCGCTTCTTCGAGTCCCTCGTCGAGATGAGTCCGGCCGCCGTCATCATGGTCGACGAGCACGTGACCATCAGCCTCTGGAACCCCGGAGCGGAGGAGCTGTTCGGCTATAAGGCCGCCGAGGCGATCGGCGCGAACCTGGACGACCTGATCGCGAAGGATCCGGAGATCCACGCGGAGGCGACCGCCTGGAGCAGGGAGGCGTGGGAGGGCGACTCGTTCCGTCGGATCGGTCGGCGGACCCGGAAGGACGGATCGCTGGTCGACGTGGAGATCGTGGCCGTCCGCGTGCTCCTCGAGGGCGCTCCGATCGGCTTCTACATCATCTACCACGACATCACGGAACTGGAGCAGACGCGCCGGCGTCTCGAGGCGCGGATCGACGAGCAGATGGCCGAGCTGGTCCGCACCGGGGAGCTGGCCCGGTTCCTTCCCACCCAGGTAGCGGAGGGACTGCTGGGAGGACAACTGCGGTCCGATGAGTCGTTCGAACGTCGCAGGATCACGGTGCTGTTCGCGGACATGGTCGGCTTCACCGATCTCGCCGAGAGCCTGGAGCCCGAGGAGCTCGCGGAGGTCTTGAACGGGTTCCTCAGGGAGATGACGGCGGCCGTGATCGCGTGCGGCGGATCTGTGGACAACCTGATCGGGGACGCGGTCATGGCCGTCTTCGGGGCGCCGCGGGCGATGGAGGAAGCAGACCAGGCGTGGGCCGCCATCCAGGCGGCGATGGAGATGCAGCGTCGATGCCACGAGCTGGCCGCCTCCATCCGAGCGCGCGGGATCCCCGCAGATCTGGACCTCCGCGTCGGCGTGAACACCGCGCACTGCACCGTCGGGGTGTTCGGCAGCGAGGTGATGCGCGCCTACATGGCGGTCGGCTTCGCCGTCAACGTCGCCTCCCGACTCCAGACCTCCGCGGAACCGGGGTCGATCCTCTGCGGGTTCCGAACGTACGCGCTGGTCAAGGACCGCGTTCGGGCGGAGGAACGCGGGGCGCTGTCGGTGAAGGGCGCGCTGCGGCCGGTCGAGGCTTGGGAGATCCTCGGTCTGGCCGACGCCTGACGCGCGTCGATCGACGCATCACCGACTCCGGTCTTGATCGATCGCTTCGAGGACGCGGGCGGTGGCCTCGAGGACGAGGCGCTCCCGCATCTCCGAAAGCTCCACCTCGGTCATCGCGGCCATAGGAGGCGTCGCGTGACGGCCGTGCTCGCGGAACGCGTACGCCGACTCGCCATGCTCGGCGACGTCGACCCCCGCCTCCTCCGCCTCCGGTGTCACCCGGAACCCCACGAGCCGATCGACGAGGAGAAGGATCACCCAGGTGGCCCCGAACGAGAACGCCAGCGTGATCCCGGCCGCGGCGGCCTGCTTCCCGACCTGGAGCCACCCCCCGTCGGCCCCTGCCGGATTCACGAGGAGGCTCGCGAACACGCCCGTCAACAAGGCGCCGACCAACCCGCCCACCATGTGCACACCCACGGCATCGAGGGAGTCGTCGTAGCCCATCCGCGACTTCAGCTCCACCGCGGCGAAGCAGACCGCTCCGCCGATCAGACCGATCGCCAGGGCGGCCACCGGCCCCACGAACCCGGCGGCGGGCGTGATCGCCACCAACCCGGCCACGGCGCCGGTCGCTCCCCCGATCGCGGTCGCCTTGCCGTGCCGGAGCCGCTCCGGCACGAGCCACCCGATCAGGGCGCCGGCGGCCCCCAGATGCGTGGCGAGGAGGGCCGAGGACGCGAGCCCGTTCGCCCCGAGGGCGCTCCCGGCGTTGAACCCGAACCACCCGAACCAGAGGATGCCCGCGCCGAGGAGCACCATCGGAACGTTGTGCGGCGCGAAGTTCCCCCTCGGGTAGCCGCGGCGCTTCCCGACGAACAGGGCCGCGGCGAGGGCGGCAGCGCCGGCGCTGATGTGCACCACGGTGCCGCCGGCGAAGTCCAGGGCCCCGATCCCGGCGGGCCCGAGGAACCCGCCGCCCCACACCCAGTGCGCCAGCGGCGAGTAGACGAGGAGGGACCAGAGTGCCACGAACGCCACGTAGCCGCCGAACCGGACCCGCTCGGCGAACGCGCCCGCGATCAGCGCCGGCGTGATCACGGCGAACATCAGTTGGAAGGCGGCGAACGCCGTGTGCGGCACGGTGGGCGCGAGCGCGTGCGGCACCTCGCCGACCCCGCGGAACCCGACATGCGCCATGCTGCCGATCACCCCTCCCACATCCGGACCGAACGCCAGCGTGTAGCCGGCCAGCAACCACACGACGGAGACGATCGCGATCGCGGCGACCGACTGCATCATCGTGCCGAGCACGTTCTTCGACCGGACGAGACCTCCGTAGAACAACGCCAACCCCGGCGTCATGAACAGGACGAAGGCCGCCGCTCCCAGCACCCAGGCGGTGTCACCGGTGTCGATCACGCTCGCTGGTCCCATCCCGAACCCCCATCACTCGCGGATGGGTCCTTTATGGGGCACCGAGGGCTCGGACCGGTGAGGTCCGTGTTTCGTTCTCGTAAACGATGCGGGTGGGTCAGTCGTCGAGCCGGTGCTCGAGCTCGGCGAGCCGCTTCTCGAGGTCGCGGACGCGACGGTCGCCGTCCTTCTTCCCTCGCCTGCGGAGCGCGACCCTCGTGACGACACCCAGCACACCTATGGCCGCGACAGCGCCGGCCGCTCGCTTCGCCGCCTTCGCCGCGGCCGGCAACCTGCCCTCGAGCTGCCGCAGCTCGCCGTCGAGACGGTTCCTCGTCGCCTCGATCTCCTTCATCGTTTCAGCTGCTGTTTCGCCCACTGGACGTCCTCCTTGAGCGACTCTTGCGTGAGCTCGGGCTTGGATGCGCTCGAGCGGAGCGATCTGCGAGCCGCGACGATCGCCAGAGCGGCGAGCAAGCCGAACACGGCGGCCGTGATCAGCATCGCGGCCCATCGCGGCAGGACAAGGTCCAGCGCCTCGGCGCCGGCCATCCCGAGGAAGCCGATCACGAACAATCCCAGCACGGCCGCAGCGCCGAAGACCCCGATGGCCTTGGCGCGCGTGCCGACCATGTCCCCGATCTCCTGTTTCGCGAGCTCGATCTGCTTGCTTACCAGCGTGGAGATGTCCGCGGCGATCGACCGGAGCAGCGGACCCGTGCCCCTCTCGCCGTTGGTCGATGCGGACGTATCCGGAGGCGCCGTCCCCGGTGGTGGCATGCCGACCTGGGGAGCACCTCCGCCTCCGTCGTCTCCGAACTGAACCTCCACGGTCTCCTCCTCCCTACGCTCCTCGACCCGTGCGTGGTCGCGGAGCGCTCGTTCGTCTGCTTCCATCCGCCTGTCGGGGTCGAGCGCACGAGGCCACAGGCGTCGCGCGCGGACCACGTTCATCTCCGCGCCGAGCAACGTCACCTGCGCCCCGAGGTAGATCCACGTCAGGAGTCCTATCACGACCGCGAAGAACCCGTAGGTCTCCTTCGCCGACTCCAGCCTGTGTCCGATCACGTATCCGCCCAGCGCCTGGAGCACGGTCCAGGCGATCCCCGCGAACACGGCGCCGACGAGCGCGTCGCGCCAGCTCACGTCCTCGACGGTGAGCACGCGGTACGCGACCAGGAAGATCGAGACGTTGAGCACGAGGGTCCCTGCGATCCCGCCGAGGCGCACGGCGATCGAGGCATCCTCCGTGCCCGCCGCCACGCCCCCGAGGAAGCTCGCGAGCAGCACGAACACGCCGAGCGTGAGGAGCATCAGCACGGCGCGGAGCACGGCGATCGGGAAGCTCGGCTGCCTCTTCATCGGGACGTCCCAGACGTGGTCCATCGCGTTCTGCGCCGCCTTGATCCCGGCGAGCCCGGCCCAGAGCGCGCCTCCGATCCCGAGCGCGAGGGCCACGCCCTTGTCCGGAAGAGACTGGAGGTTCCCGCGGAGCTGGTCGCCGATCACGGGGAACTGCGACAGGGCCGCCTCGACGAGGCGATCCTGCATGTCCGACCGCTCGAAGAGCATCCCCGAGAGCGTGACGAACGCGAGGAGCAAGGGGAACAGAGAGAAGAACCCGTAGTACGCGATCAATGCAGCGAGCTGGCCGGCCCGGTCCTCACCGAACTTCTTCAGGACCGCGAGCGGCAACGCCAGGAAGGGCTTCCTTCGCTGCACGTCGTCGGCGCGTCGAACCGCGCCCTGGACCGCTTCCACGGAGGAGGCGTACCCGCGGCGCCGTCGCCCCCAAACCGAGGGACGGCAGACGTCCTACGCGAGCGCCTCCTCCAGCGCCCGGCGGACGAGCACCTTCGCGAGCGCGCGTCGGTACTCGTCCGAGCCGAAGGAGTCCGACGGAGGGGCCGACCCTTCGTCGGCCCGCTCGGCGGCGGTCGCGGGGTCGGCCCCGCCCGCGAGGGCCTCCTCCACGCCGGTGGCGCGCATCGGGGTGAGCCCCATGTTCGTGAGCGACACGTTCGCGCTGCCGTTCATCCGCACCGCCGCCACACCCACGACGGCCCAGTCCTGGGCCCGCCGAGTGAACTTCTGATAGCTCCAGCCTCCCGGCGTCTTCGGCACGCGGATCTCGGTCAGCACCTCGTCGTTCGCGAGCGCCGATTGGAACAACCCGGGGAACATGTCGGCGGCCGCGATCTCGCGCATCCCTCCGGACCCCGTCGCCACGAAGGTCGCACCGAGCGCGAGCAGCACCGACGGCATGTCGCCGGCCGGATCGGCGTGCGCGACCGAGCCGCCGATCGTCCCCATGTGCCGGACCTGCGGATCGCCGACCTGGCCGGCCACGGAGGCGACGATCGGGGCGAGCTGTCGGAGCTCCTCCGACGCTTCCAGGTCGTGATAGCGCGTGAGCGCCCCGATGGCCACGCCGCCACCGTCATCGCGCACGTACGACAGATCGTGGAGTCGTCCGATGTCGATCAGCTTCGTCGGCATCGCGAACCGGAGCTTCATCTGCGGCAGGAGCGAGTGCCCTCCGGCCAGCAGCTTCGCGCCCTCGTCGGCTTGCAGGGCCGCGATCGCGCCATCGACCGTGTCGACCCGCTCGTACTCGAACTGCGCCGGGATCATGCCGCACCTCCCTCTGATCCCGGGCTGGCTCCTGCTCGACCCTCTCCGGAAGCGGGCGACCCCTTGGCCTTCGCCTCCTGGATCGCTCGCCAGACGCGTTCGGGCGACGCCGGCTTCTCGATCGCGGTGACGCCCAGATGCGAGACCGCGTCGATCACGGCGTTCACTGCGGCGGGCGGCGCCGCGATCGTGCCGGCCTCGCCGATCCCCTTCACGCCGAGCGGGTTCGTGGTCGACGGCGTCTCCTGTGAGTGATCCGTCGTCATCGCCGGGATCTCCGTAGCGCTCGGGATCAGGTATTGGGTCATCGTCGACGTCGTGAGGTTCCCGGACTCGTCGTACATCGCCTCCTCGTAGAGGGCCTCGGCGATCCCCTGGGCGACGCCGCCGTGGACCTGTCCCTCGACGATCATCGGGTTGATGATCGTGCCGCAGTCGTCGACGGCCACGTACCTCACGATCTCCGTCGCCCCGGTCTCCGTGTCGACCTCGACGACGCAGACGTGCGCCCCCGCCGGCCAGGTGAAGTTCGGCGGGTCGTAGACCGCCGTCGCGTTGAGGTGCGGCTCCACGTCCTCCGGCAGCGCGTGCGCGTGCCAAGCCGAGACGGCGAGCTCCGGGATCGTCTTCGCCGAATCGGGGGCGCCCTTCACGCGGAACGCGCCGTCGCCCCATTCGAGGTCGTCCTCGGCCACCTCCAGCTCGTGCGCGGCGATCGTCCGGGCCTTCGCCTTGATCTTCTCCACCGCGAAGTGCAGGGCGACGCCACCGACCGCGACCGAACGTGACCCGTACGTGTCCATGCCGAGCGGGGTCGAATGGGTGTCCCCGTGGAGCACCGTGATCTCGTCCGGGGAGACGCCGAGCCCGTCGGCCACGATCTGGGCCCACGCGGTCTCGTGGCTCTGGCCGTGGGGTGACGTGCCGGTCTTGACGATCACGTGTCCGGAGGGGAGGCATTCGATCGTGGCTCCGTCCCAGCCGCCGGCCGCGTATCGCAGCGCCCCCAGGATGTTCGACGGCGCGAGCCCGCACATCTCGATGTAGGTGGAGAGCCCGATCCCGAGCTGGGTCCGGTCTCCGCGCTCGCGTCGATCGCGTTGCTCGGCGCGGAGCTTGTCGTACTCGACGAGACCGAGCGCCTTGTCGAGCAGGGGCTCGTAGTTCGCGGAGTCGACGTTCAACCCCATGATCGAGGTCTGCGCGTCTTCGTGCGGCGGATGGAGGTTCATCCGTCGGACATCCGCCGGGTCCTTGCCGATCCGCCGAGCGAAGGAGTCGACGAGGCGCTCGATCACGTAGGTCGCCTCGGGCCGCCCGGCGCCCCGGTATGCATCGGTGGGCGTCGTGTTCGTGACGACCCCCCTGAACTCGAACCAGTACGCCTTCGGATCGTACGGGCCCATGTAGACCCACCCGCCGAGCTCCGGGATCCCGGGGGTGAGGAGCTGGTAGTACGCGCCCATGTCCGCGAGCTCGACGAACTTCATCCCGAGGATCGTGCCGTCCTTGGTGCCGGCGAGCGTGCAGTCGTGGAGGACGCCGCGACCGTGGGTCGTGGCCACGTAGTTCTCGCGTCGGCCCTCGATCCACTTCACCGGCCGGCGGAGCCTCCGGGCCAAGGCCAGTGCGAGGGCCTCCTCCGCGTACACGTTCAGCTTCGATCCGAACCCGCCGCCGACGTCCGGGGCGATGATCCGCAGCTTGTGCTCGTCGATGCCGGTGGTCCCGGCGAGCGTGACCTTGGCGATGTGCGGGATCTGGGTCGCCGTGACGAGCGTCCACTCGTCCACGGGCGGCACGCCGTACGCGAGACAGCCACGCGGCTCGATCGCGTTCGGGATCAGCCGCGGCTGGACGTACCGCTCCTGCACGATCACCGGGGCCGAGTCGAAGACCGACTGGTCGCCGCCGCCCCCGTGACTCCAATGCACGACGACGTTCGTCCCGAGGTCGTCGTGCACGATCACCTGATCCTTCGCGGCCTCCTCGATGTCGATCACGGCGGGGAGCTCCGTCGCCGTGACGGCGACGGCCTCCGCGGCATCGAGCGCCTGCTCGCGGGTCTCCGCGAGCACAACGGCGACCGCGTCCCCATTGAACCGGACCTTGTCGGACGCGAGCGGGTAGTGGACCGGGACCTTGATCTCCTCGGTGATCGGCCAGACGAACGGCAAGGGGCCCAACTCGAAGTCAGCCGCCGTGTACACACCCACGACGCCCGGCATCGACGCCGCCTCGGTCGTGTCGATCCCGTCGATCGTGGCGTGCACGTACGGCGGACGGGCGAGGGCCATCCACAGCATCCCCGGCATCGTCCAGTTGTCGATGTAGCTGGCATGTCCCGTCAAGAGCTCGGGATCCTCCTTGCGGAGTACCGGCTGCCCGATGAAGGTCTCGGTGGTCGCCATCGCCGCCTCCTCAGGCCTCGGCGCCGGCCATCGAGCCGGCCGCGTCGAGGATCGACTTCACGATGTTCTGGTAGCCGGTGCAGCGACAGAGGTTGCCCTCGAGCGCCAGACGGACCTCGTCCTCCGACGGGCTCGGGTTCTCCCTCAGGTAGCTGGCCGCGGCCAGGATCATCCCGGGCGTGCAGTATCCGCACTGGAGGCCGTGGTTCCGGCGGAACGACTCCTGGAGCGGGTGGAGCTGGTCGCCTTCGGCCATCCCCTCGATCGTCGTGAGCTCACGGCCATCCGCCTGCGCGGCGAGCAGCGTGCACGACTTCACCGACTCCCCGTCCAGGAGCACGGTGCAGGAGCCGCAGCTCGACGTGTCGCACCCGACGTTCGTGCCGGTGAGCCCGAGGGTCTCGCGGAGGAAGTACACGAGGAGCGTGCGAGGCTCGACATCGGCCTCTCGCATCGCCCCGTTGACGGTGACCGAGACGTGGGTCACGGGGGCCTCCTTCTGCCCGTTCTGGGGCCTCGAGGTGGGAGACGGGCAAGCAGCCGGAGTGTAGACCCGGCGCCTGGAGCGGTCGAATCGGGAAGCCCCTACCGGGACGACCGGTACGCCAGGACCGAGGCCCCTGTGCACGTGGACGACGTGCCCGTCTCCACGGCGCCGTCGCGGTGTGCGCGGACCCAGAAGCAGGTGCCGCTCGGCCCGAGCACGGCCCCCGCCCACACACGCCGATCCGCCGCGACCGAGACGATCGTCGACGTCGTCGACGGCCCATCCACGAACGTGAAGCCGGGCTGCAGCGCGCTCAGCCTCGCGGGCTCGGCGGCGAGGAAGCTCCCGGACCCCGCGAGCGCCACGCGAGCGGCAGCGAGCGCGATGCGGGTCGCCTCCTCAGCCTCGGCGTCGGTTCCGACAGGATCCGAGCCGCGGAGGTGCCCGACGGACATCGACGGCAACACCCGCTGGTGTCCACGGGCGAAGCTCGCACGCTCGCTCGCCACGACCCACCGTGCGAACAGCCCGATCCCGAACGCGAGGACGACGAGCACGACCGCACCCTTGACCTGCCACGGTTCGACGCGCGGCCCTTGCGGCAGCGTGGTCCGGTAGGTGAATGAGTCGTCCATCCCCCTCGTATCGGCGCCGGGGCCGCAGGACTGAGGGCCTCCGAGCTCAAGCCGAAGGGATCACCAGGACGGGGACGAGGCAGCCAGGGCGGCTGTCCCCGTGCACGTCGCACCGCTCCCGTAGCTGGTCTTGCTGCTCGCGTCGATCTTCACCCACCAGCAGGCACCCGATTCCGATCGGACCGCGGCCGCGAACTCCATCCCGCTGACCGCGTAGGAGACCGTCTCGGGGCCCGTGGACGGGCCGGATGTGAACCGGAGACCCGGGTCGAACGCCGAGAGCGTCGGGAGGTCGGTGGTGAAGGTCCCCTGCTCGGCGTACAGGGTCTGCGCCACCACCACGGCCCGGCCCACGGTCCCCTGCGCCGCCGAGTCATACGCCCGATCGACCTGCGCGAGGGTCTCGGACTGTGCGTCGGCGATCTTCTTCCCGGCCTCGTCGGCACCGCGCAGGAACACGAACGCAGCCGCCGCGGCCACGACGAGGCACGCGACGACCCCCACCAGCTTGAAGGGGAATGAGCTAGTCTGGCGCGGCGGCCGAGGCCCGCTCAAGCGCGCGGGATGCTTCGCACGCTCGCCGAACTGGAACTCGTCGGTCATGACTCCCAGTATCGGCCACGCCCGACGCCGCCATGAGCGGGACCGATCCCGTCGACGTCTGGCGGTGAGCGGAGAGGCCGGGAGATCGAACCGCGCTTCGCCCGGCTACCATCCGCTCCATGAGCGAGATCGGCGACGTGCTGGCGGCGATCGAGGCGCTCTCCGCCAAGGGCGAGCGGATGGCGCTCGCCACGATCGTGGCCGTGCGGGGATCGACCTACCGCAGACCGGGCGCCCGGTTGCTCGTCCCGGAGGAGGGCGCCCCTGTGGGCAACCTTTCCGGGGGCTGCCTCGAGGGCGATGTCGCCGACATGGCCCGGGTGGTGATGGAGGAGGGACGCGCCCGCTTGGCGGGGTGGGACCTGACCGCCGACGACGATGCGGTCTGGGGACTCGGCCTCGGATGCAACGGCGCCATCGAGGTCTTCATCGAACCCGCGGAGAAGGCTGCCGAGGTGGCCGGCGCGCTTCGAGCGGCGCTCGAGGCGGAGCGGCCCATCAGCGTCGTGACGGTGGTCGAGTCGTCCTCCTCCGACGTCGAGCCGGGGTCACGGCTCGTCGTTCGCCCCGAAGGCACGACCGACGGGTCCCTCGGGAGCGCCGCCGTGGATGCCGAAGCCGTTCGAGCCGCGGAGGCGCTGCTCCGGGAGGAACGCTCGGAGGTGCGGAGCCTCGCCGAAGGCGTCCGGGCATTCGTCGAGGTCCTCGACCCGCCGCTCCGGCTCCTGGTGTGCGGCGCGGGCCACGACGCGATCCCGCTCGTCCGTGCGGCCTCGGTGCTGGGATGGAACGTCATGGTGGCCGACGATCGCCCCGCGTTCCTGACGCGCGAGCGGTTCCCCGAAGCGACCGGCTTCGTCGCGGTCGACGACCCCATGGACGCGGCCAAGGAGGCTGGCGTCGACGACCGCACGTTCGTGGTCGTGATGTCCCATCACTTCCTCCGCGACAAGGAGTACGTCCGGTCGATGCTCGGATCGCCTGCCGCCTACGTCGGCACGCTCGGTCCCGGAGCGAGGACGGAACGCCTGCTGATGGAGCTCCGCGACGAAGGTGTCGAGATCGGGCACGCCACCCGGCAGCGGATCCACGGGCCGGCCGGCCTGGACCTCGGTGGTGAAGGTCCGGAAGAGATCGCACAGGCCATCGTGGCGGAGATCGTCGCGGTCAAGCGGCACCGCTCGGGTGGCTTCCTCCGTGACCGATCCGGACCGATCCACGACCGACCCCGGCCGGGAACGGAGGCTCGCCCCGGTTGATGCGTCGGCGGGTCAGACGGTGCCGCTGAACGTGTCGCAGTCGTTCGGGTCGCCGCTCCGGTAGCCGGTCATGAACCACCGCTGGCGTTGCTGGGACGAGCCGTGCGTCCACGCTTCCCGGTTGACTTGCCCCTGCGTCTCCCGCTGGATGCGATCGTCGCCGACGGACGCCGCGGCATCCAGCGCCTGAGTGATCTCGTCCTCGCCGAGCGACGCGAGGAACCGGGTAGCCACCGCGTTCGCGGCCCAGACGCCGGCGTAACAGTCGGCCTGGAGCTCCGTCCGGACGGCGGCGCTCTGAGGACCCTCACGGTCCCCGCCGATCCGGTCGAGCACACCGAGCAGGTCCTGCACGTGATGCCCGTACTCGTGCGCGAGGACGTAGGCCTCGGCGAACGGTCCGCCTTCCGCCCCGAACTTCGTCTGCAGATCCTCGAAGAACCCGAGGTCGACGTAGACCTTCTGATCGGCGGGGCAGTAGAAGGGCCCGACGTCCGCGGTCGCCGCCCCGCACCCGGTGCCCGTGGAGTCGGAGAAGAACACCGTCACGGAAGGCGTGTATCCCTCGACGGCGCCGGCCCAATACGCCTGGATGCTGTTCACGGTGCCGATCAAGCGGCAGTCGCGGCTCCGCTCGGCGTCCTCGCCGGTCTTGCACTCCTCGATGACCTCACCCTGCTGCTGCTGACCCCCGACGACCACGCCCTCGAGCGATTGCAGCGCGCTCAGATCGATGTCGCCTCCGAGCAGGGTGATCAGGAGAACGACGATCACGCCCACGACGCCGGCGCCGCCGCCGACCGCCATGCCACGGCCGCCGCGCATGCCACGCATGCCACGGCGGTCCTCGACCTGGGTGGGATCGAGCTTCGCGCCCTTCCGGAAGTCCATGAGTGAGGGTGTACCCAGGACCCGTTCTGCCGCAAACCGCCGCGCCTATCGGTCGCGGCGCGCCTCCAGCCAAAGCACCACGTAGATCACGGTTGCCCCCACGGTGATCGAATACCGATCGTCGAGACGACCTCCATGATCCGGTAGAAGCCTGAGAGGTCGCGGGAGCCATCCCGGAAGGCTTCGAACTCGTTCAGATAGAAGAACGTCGAGGAGAGGATGGCGGCGCCTGCCCACAGGAGGGCCGACACGATCACGACCCACTTCAGGGGTGACAGCCAGGGACTCCGCCGGTGCCGGTCCTCTCGGGTGAGCGCCGCCCACATGTCCGCGGCGAGCTGGTAGCCGCTGTCGTCGTCTGCGAATCGCTGGGATCGGCTCACCTTCACCCAGATCCCCGAGCCGCCAGACGCCGTATCCCTCGTCGTCCGGGCGGAGCCTAGCCCACGGGACTACGCTTCCCGCCGATGCTGATCGAAGACGCGTTCACCGTGCGCACACCGGTCGATCGTCTCTGGGCCGTGCTGCAGGACGTGGAGGCGATCGCACCGTGTATGCCCGGCGCGGAGCTGACCGAGGCCGTTGATGAGCGGACGTGGAAGGGCAAGGTGCACGTCCGCTTCGGTCCGATCCAGATGGCCTTCGCCGGCACGGTGGTGGTGGAAGAGCGGGACGACGAGGCCCATCGCGCGAGGCTGTCCGCCAAGGGGACGGAGGAGCGAGGCAAGGGCGCCGCGACGGCGAAGGTTGAGTCGTGGCTGGAACCCGCCGGCGACGAAGGCACGAGGGTCCACATCCGCTCAGACCTGACGATCACGGGGGCGGCGGCGCAGCTCTCGCGCGGCCTCCTCCCGGAGGTCTCGAAGCTACTGACCAGGCAGTTCGCGGAATGCCTCGAGGCGAAGCTGCACGAGGAGCCGCAGGGAGCGATGGCCACGGTGGCGGAGGCCGAGGCCGAACCGATCCCCCCGGCAACCCCTCGGGCCGTGGGTGGGTTCGGCCTCGGCCTCCGCGCCCTGTGGTCGGCGATCGCGCGGTTCGTCGCACGGCTCTTCGGCCGGCGATCCGGCTCGTGATCTCCGGGATCGTTCTGGCGGCCGGCGAGGGCCGCCGCTTCGGCGCCACCAAACAGGTCGTTCCTTACCGTGGCCGGCCCCTCGCGCAGTATCCGGTCGACGCGCTCGCGTCGGCCGGGATCGACGAGATCGTGGTCGTCACCGGCCACGACGCCGATCGCGTCGAAGCAGCGCTCGCGCTTCCCCCTCAGGGCCGCTTCATACGGAACGCCGACCACGCGACCGGCCAGTCGTCGTCGCTCGCCGTCGGTCTGCACGATCTCGCCGCAGACAGCGAGGGGGCCGTCGTCCTGCTCGCCGATCAACCGGGCGTCACGGATGCCGAGGTGCGTGCCTTGACGGACGCCTTCGGGGGGGCACGGAGCCGCATCGTGCGGATCGCCTACACGGACGGTCCCGGGCCGGCGCTGCTCTCCCGCGAGGTCTACGCCGAGGCCGGTCACCTGCACGGCGACATCGGCGCTCGCGCGATCATGGCCTCGCATCCGGATTGGGTGGAAGACGTCGTTGTCCCCTTCCCGGCCCCGGCCGACATCGACCGTCCGGAGGACCTGCCGGGCGACTGATCAGCCGCGGCGGAGGCGCACCATCGTTCGCTCGTTGGGGTGTTCGAACCCGAACCGCGCGTAGAGGCTGTGGGCATCGCGGGTGTTGAGGAACCAGGCGAGATCGCGATGCGCCGGATGCTCCACGGCCTCGCGGACGAGCTCCACGCCGAGCCCGTGCCCTCGATGGCCCTCGAGGACGAAGACGTCACCGAGCCAGGCCATGCTCGAGCCGTCCGACACCACGCGTGCGAACCCGACCTGCTCCCGACCGTGATACGCGCCGATCACCCTCGCCGACTCCCGCACGAGCCGCTCGATCGTCGGCCGGTCGCGACCGGGCACCCAGTAGGCCTCCTCTGCCAGATACCGGTGCACCACGTCCACGTCGACACGGGCGGGATCGTCGTCGAGCTCGTAGCCGTCCGAGAGTTCGCGACGCATCAGCAGTTGCTGCCGAGCCGCCGATGCTCGAGCGCGGGGAGCACCCGACGCACGCGGCGGAGATCGGCGACGTCCAGATCGGCGAACCAGACACCGGTCCCCTCCTCCGGTGCCTCGACCAAGACGTCGCCCCACGGGCCGACGACCATCGACCGGCCGTAGGACCGCCGTGGCTCCTCCGGCGAGCCGAACTCACCCCACTGCGCCGCGGCCGCCACGAAGCATTGGTTCTCGATCGCCCGCGCTCGCAGCAATACCTCCCAGTGCGCCACGCCGGTCTGCTGCTGGAACTGCGCGGGCAGCACGAAGATCTCCGCACCGAGCGTCATGAGCCCACGGAACAGCTCGGGGAAGCGGAGGTCGTAGCAGATCGACAAACCGACCCTCAGGTCCTCCATCGCGTGGGTCACGAGCTCGGTCCCCGCCCGATACGTGGAGGATTCCCGGAACGGGGGCTGACCCTCGAGGTCCACGTCGAAGAGATGGATCTTCCGGTAGCGCGCGACGAGCTCTCCCGACCGATCGAAGAGCGGAGCGGTGTTGAAGAGGTGGTCCCCGTCCCGCTCCGGGACGCTTCCCCCGGCGATCCACAGCTGCCCCCGGGCGGCCGCCTTGCCCAGCATGTCGACGGAGGGACCGCCCGGGATCGGCTCCGCGATCTCCGGGAGACGAGCCTCAGGACCGAGGAACGGGAAGAGCTCCGGGAGGATCGCGAGGTCGGCGCCGGCGTCGGCCGCCTCGTCCAGCAACCGTTCCGCCTCCGTCAGGTTCGCACCGACGTCGCTTCCCGACCGCATCTGACAGACCGCGAGCCGCATCGCGGCAGTCTACGGAGGCCGGGGGTGTGACCGTCCGTCCTCCTTCCCCGTCCGGCTCTCGCTCTCCTCGATCTCCGCGGCCGCGCGCACGAGGTCGGCACGGCTCCGCACACCCAGCTTCCTCTGGAGGTTCGCGCGATGCGATTCGACAGTCCGAGGCGACAGGTAGAGGAGCGTGGCGATCTCGGGATTCGTGTGTCCGATCGCGAGGAGCGAGAGGACCTCGCGCTCACGCTCCGTGAGCGCCGCGGCAGGGTCCGCGTACGTGGGGGCCCTCGAGCCATGTCCGGCGAGTTGCACGCCGAGCGCGGGCTGCACGTAGGACTCCCCGCTGAGAATCCGCGAGATCGCATCGGAGAGCTCCGCTGCAGCGGCTCCCTTGAGCATGTAGCCCTTCGCGCCCGCCTCGAGCGCTCGACGGACATCCGCCGGGCTGTCGACCATGGACAACACGAGGATCAGCGCGCTCGGGAACCGATCGACGAACGCCTCGACGACGGAGGCCCCCGCGGATCCCTTCCATCGACAGGTCGGTGACGATCACGTCCGGGTCGCGGTCGAGCACGACGGCGATCGCATCCTGGGCGGAGGAGGCTTCGGCCACGACGGTGACGTCCGCCTGCGACTCCAGCAGCATCCGGATGCCGGCTCGGACCACCGCGTGGTCATCGACGAGGAGCACGGTCGGGCGCTCGCTCACGGACCCTCCCGCGCGTCGCCCGGATCAGGCTCTTCGGGGACGGGCACCCCCAGCGTGACGGTGGTGCCCTGCCCGTCGCCGACCTCGATCGGGGCGCCCTCCACCGTTCACTGTGGATCCCGTTCTCCCACCCCCGCCTCCTCGGCCGCTCGGCTTTCCGCCGTGCGCGACCTACGGCGTTGCGGTGACGAGCATATGCCCGCGCGTTGGTCGCGAGAAGGCGCATCCCCGGATGGGTTCGGAAGCAACGCTTCTTGAACGGCGGTTCAGGGAGAAGCGTCTCCTCGGGAGAGGCTGCACCGAAAGGGAACTCAGCGCCCAGCGCTCGCGAGCGCCTCACGGATCACATCCAGCACACCGGGGTCCTCGAGGCCGGAGAGATCCCCGGGGTCCTCACCGAGGGCGGTCGCCCGGATCGCCCGCCGGACGATCTTCGCGCTCCGCGTCTTCGGGAGCTCCGGGACGAAGACGACCTTGGAGGGCAGGAACGAACGGCCGAGATGGTCCGCCACCACGTTCCGGAGGGCCCTCGCGAGGCCGGCATCGGCCTCCTCACCGGGCCGGACCACCACGAAGCACCAGATCGCCTCGCCTTTGAGGGGATGTGGGACGCCGACGGCGGCGGACTCCGCCACCGCCGGGTGGGAGGCGAGCGCGCTCTCCACCTCCGCCGGACCGAGACGCTTCCCGGCGACGGACAGCGTGTCGTCGGAGCGCCCGTGGAGGAACCAGAATCCGTCCTCGTCTCGAGTGGCCCAGTCACCGTGGAGCCAGACGCCGGGGAACCGACGCCAGTACGTGTCGAGGTACCGCTCCGGGTCGCCCCAGATCCCTCGCGTCATCGCGGGCCAGGGCTGACGGCATACGAGCTCCCCCACTTCCCCGGCCGCGACCGGGAGGCCGGCAGGATCGACGATGTCGATGTCCATCCCGAGCGCGGGGCCTCGGAGCGTGCACGGCTTCAGATCCGTGATCGGCAGCGGCGAGAGGAAGCAGGCCCCCACCTCCGTCCCCCCGCTCAGGTTGATGATCGGCAGACGCGACCCGCCGACCTCTCGATGCAGCCAGAGGTAGGGGTCGGGGTTCCACGGCTCACCCGTCGACGCGAGGATCCGCAACGACGACAGGTCGTGTCGACGGACATGGTCCGTTCCTGACGGGATGATCGCGCGGATCAGCGTCGGCGAGACGCCGAGGGTCGTGATGCGGTGCCGCTCGACCAGCGACCAGAGTCGGTCGGGCGCCGGATGCGTGGGAGCGCCGTCGTAGAGGAACACGGTCGAGCCGAGCGCGAGCGCGCCCACGATCTCCCATGGCCCCATGATCCAGCCGAGATCGGTGACCCAATGCACGATCTCCCCCGGATGCAGATCCGCCTGGTAGGCCACCTCCGACGCGATCTTCACGAGGAATCCGCCGTGGACGTGCAGCACGCCTTTCGGTCGCCCCGTGGTGCCGCTCGTGTAGCCGATGAACAGCGGGTGCTCACTCTCCAACGCCTCGGCGGCGAGTGGTTCATCGGGGACCGAGGCGATCACCGTCGACCAGTCGCGTTCCCCCGCCGCGGGGCCCTCGCCCGCGTGCCGCAGAACGATCGTCTCCCTGACCGATGGCACGCGGGCGACGGCCCCGCGCACCGCCTCGAGCATCGGGACGGCGCGGCCCTTCCGGGGGAACGCGTCGGCGGTCAGGAGCACCGACACGCCGGCGTCCTCCAGCCGGACCGCGACGGCGTCCGGCCCGAACCCGCTGAAGATCGGCACCCAGATCGCCCCGATCTTAGAGCAGGCCATCACGGCGGCGACGGTCTCCGGGATCATCGGCAGGAAGATCCCGACGACGTCCTTCGACCCGACCCCGAGATCGAGGAGCGCCCGGGCGAGCCGATCGGTCTCGCGACGCAGGTCGGCGTAGGTCCACGTCCGCGTGTCGCCGCCCTCGCCCTCCCACACCACGGCGGGGGCGTCCGGTGTGGCGACGGCCCAGCGGTCGACGCACTGATGGGCGAGGTTCACGCGTCCGCCGATGAACCACGTCGCCCATTCCACGCCCCGGGAGGTGTCGAGGACCTCCTCGTACGGCTCGAAGAACTCGATCGCGAGGTCCCGGACCACCGCGTCCCAGAACCACGAGACGTCCTCGACGGAGCGCCGAACGAGCTCGTCGTACGTACCGATCCCGTGTGCGCGCATGAATCGGGTGACGTTGGCCCGCTCGAGGTACTCGGGCGTCGGCGACCAGATGATGTCGCTCACGCGGTCACGATACGGCGCACGAGGGGCGCGACGACTTCGGCACGTGCGCAGCGAGTGCGGACCACCCCGACCTTCGATATACATGGAGGCCATGGGGCTCCGAGTGGGTGTGGCCGGTGTCGGCTGGTCCGGCTTCTCCCCGACGACGGAGGGGACCTCCTACAAGGAGCTGATGTTCGAGGCCGCCCGGAGCGCCTACGCGGACGCGGGCGTCGACCCCAGGAGCGACATCGACTCCTTCGTGTGCTGCTCGGAGGATATCGAGGAGGGCACGAGCATCTTCGACGAATACGTGCCGGATCAGCTCGGCGCCGTGCAACGGCCCGTCCACACGGTCGCCTCCGACGGCCTGTTCGGGGTGGCAGCGGCGGTGATGCTGATCCGCAGCGGCGTGGCGTCCACGGTGGCCGTCGAGTCGCACTCGAAGGCGAGCGACGTCGTCTCGCTCGGACGCGTCGACCGGTTCGCGATGGACCCGGTCCTGAATCGCCCGCTCGGCGTGTCACCGACGGCGCTCGCCGGCCTCGAGATGCGCCGATGGCTCCACGTGACGGGCCGGGGCGAGTCCGAATGCGCGGACGTCGCGGCACGCAACCGCGCGCACGCGGCCACGAACCCCCGCGCGTCCTACGCGGATGTCCGCGATCCGACGCCGTTGTTCGACCCGCTCACCCGCGAACAGGCCGCCGAGCCGGCCGATGGCTGCGTCGTGCTCGTGCTGACGACCGAGGAGCGCACACGCGATGGGGGCATCTTCATCGACGGCATCGGCTGGAGCCAGGACGCCCCCTCGGTCGAGAGCCGGGACTGGGACCGCGCGGCGGCCGCCGAGCGCGCCGCCCGTGCCGCCTTCGATCGCGCCGGGGTCGAGCCCGGTGACGTGGAGCTTGCGGAGGTCGACGACACGTTCGCCTACAAGCAGCTCCAGCACCTCGAGGCGCTCGGGCTGTCGGAGCTGGCCGAGGACCGGGTGAACCCGAGTGGCGGTGCGCTCGGCGAGGGGCACCTCCGTGAGGCGAACGGTCTCGCCCGCGCTCTCGCGTGCATCGAAGGCCTCCGGACCGGAGACGCTCGGGTGGGCCTGGCGCAATCCTGGCGCGGGGTTCCCTCCACGTCGGCGGCGGTCGCGGTGATGCGCCGATGAGCCCGCGCGTCGCCGTCGTCGGCGCCGGGATGTCGCGGTTCGTCCGCCGCGCGCAGGAGACCGGCAAGGAACTCTCGTGGATCGCGACACGAGATGCCCTCGCCTCGTGCGAGCTGAAGCTCGACGACGTCGATGCGGTCTGCCTGACGAGCGCGCCCGACGCGTTCGACGGCGTTCACCGCAAGGGCGACTATCTCGCCGACGGCGCCGGCGCCTGGGCCAAGCCGTACATGCGGACCTACGTCGGCGGTGGCAGCGGCGTGTTCACCGCGATCCAGGGCTGGTACACCGTCGCCTCCGGGCTGGCCGACGTGGTCGTGTGCGTGGCGGAGGAGAAGATGTCCTCCTGTCAGCCCCATCCGCAGGGCGCGTTCCTCACGATCTTCGACAACATCCTGGAACGCCCACTGGGACCCAACCTACTGTGGATCTTCGCGCTGGAGATGCAGCGGTACATGCAGGCCTACGGTCTCGACAAGCGCGACATCGCGCAGGTGGCGGTGAAGAACAAGCGCAACGCGGCCGACCACCCCGCCGCGCTGCTGGGACAGGCGGACATCACCGTGGAGGACGTGCTGGCGAGCGAGACCCTCGCCTGGCCGGTCCAGCGCCTCGACGTTTCGCCGATCTCCGACGGCGCGGTCGCGATCGTGATGGCCTCCGAGGACGCGGCGAAGCGACTCACCGATCGACCCGTCTGGATCCAAGGCGTCGGCTGGAACCTCGACACGACCTACTGGACGAACCGGGACCTCGCGTACCCCGAGTACGTCGAGAACGCCGCGCGCATGGCCTACGGGATGGCCGGCGTCAACGAGCCACGGAAGGAGATCCAGGTCGCCGAGCCCTACGACCCGTTCGACTACAAGGAGCTCCACCACCTCGAAGGCCTGCTGCTCTTCGACCGCGGGAAGGCGCCCGAGGCCGCCGCCGACGGCGTGACCGCCCGGGACGGGGACCTGCCGTGCTGTCCTTCCGGCGGTCTGCTCGGGGTCGGGAATCCGATCGCCGCCGCCGGGCTGATGAAGATCGCCGAGCTCTTCTGGCAGCTCCGAGGCGAGGCTGGCGCGCGCCAGGTCCCGGGGACGCCCGAGCGCGGCGTCGCCCAGGCCTGGGGTGATCTGATGCAGGTCGGGACCGTGGTCGTGATGGGGAACGATGGGGGGCCGCTTGCGACGGCCACGCAATCGCCGCCGTTCGCGCCTCGCGCCACGTCTCTATCCGATCAGGAGTTCCGCTCCGCGACGGGGGCCGTCGAGCAACGGCTCGACGCCCGCTACGAGTGGGACCCGGGGGAGGCGATCGGCGCGGTCCTGAACGGCCTGCGCGAACAACGGATCCTCGCGACCACCTGCATCTCGTGTGGCCGGACGCTGGTGCCGGCGCGCAAGTTCTGCGAGCGATGCTTCCGGCCGACGGACGGCTGGGCCGAGGTGCCGCACACCGGCACGGTGGAGACGTTCTCGATCTGTCACGTCACCTGGGACATGCGACCGCTCGACGAGCCGCAGATCCCGGCGGTGATCCGGCTCGACGGCACGAGCGAGGGAGGGTTCCTCCATCTCCTGGGCGAGGTCGCTCCGGACGACGTCCGCGCCGGGATGCAGGTCGAAGCGGTGTGGAAGCCGGCCGGCGAGCGGGTCGGATCGATCCTGGACATCAGGTATTTCCGGCCCCTCGAGCCCGAGCTCCGTCGGGAGCTGGTGGCCGTCGCGGCGGTCGAACACCCCGTGGAGGTTGCTCCGTGAGCCCCACCAAGATCCCGGGAGAGCTCGCGGTCTCGTTCCGCTACACCCCCGGCGTGGGGAACACCGCGTTCTTCGAGGCGCTCCGGGATCGTGGGGTGTTCCTCGGATCACGGTGTGAGGAGTGCGGCGTGACCTATCTGCCCGCCCGGATCTTCTGCGAGCGATGCCTCGCCGAGCTCGAGCCGTCGCTCGAGTGCGGGCCCGAAGGAGAGCTGGTCTCGTGGACCCTCGTCCGCGTGGACGTCGACGATCGGCCGCTCGACCGCCCGGTCACATACGGGCTCGTGCGGCTGGACGGCGCCGACACCGTGCTGCTCCATCGGTTGCTGGACACCGGCGGCGAGCCCGCGATCGGCGACCGGGTACGCGCCGTGTTCGCACCGCTCCGCGAGGGCTCGATGCTCGACGTGGAGGGCTTCGCGCCGGTGGCGGAGACGACCGGCTCCTAGGCGGGCGAGCGCCAGTCGACCGCGACGACGAGGACCGGCTCCGCCAAGCCCTTCAGCGAGACCTCACGAGGCTCGCCCGTGACCACGTCGCCGAGAGCGTCGAGAGTCTCGACGCTGGCCAGCACCTCGCCGCCCTGTGCGAGCGCGGCGATCCTCGCGGCGGCATGCACGCCGGCGCCCTCGTAGTCCCCCGCCGCTCGCGTGGCCTCGGCGGAGTGGATCCCGACACGGACGCCCGGCGCGAACCCGTGGTCGCGACGGTGATCCGCGAGGGTGCGCTGGATCGCCACGGCGCACTCCAGCGCCGAGCGGGCGTCCGGGAACGCCACGAAGAAGCCGTCGCCCGTGCGATGGACCTCCTCGCCGGCGCTCGTAACGAAGCAGCGGCGCAGCGCATCGTCGTGCCAACGGAGGAGGTCGTGCCACGCCTCGTCCCCGATCGCCTCCACCAGCGCGGTGGAGCCCACGATGTCGGTGAACATGAACGTGCGCACTTCCCGCGAGCCGGAACGGGTCGCGGGGCCGGCCAACAGGGCGTCCGTCCGAGCCATATCGGGCGTCGCGCCCAGCCGCTCGAACGTGGCCCGCGCCGCCTCGAGCTCGAGCGTTGCCGCCTCGGTCTCCCCCGCGGCCGATCGCGCCTCCGCGAGAAGGACCGTGGAGATCGCTGCTTCGTACGGCGCGTCGATCTCACGCCAGAGCCGCCGGGCTTCGCGGAACCCCTGGATCGCCTCGGCCGCGTCTCCGCTGAGGAGAGAGGCGAGACCGGCGGTGTGCGCCGCTGCCGCCCTGATCGCCGCCGTCCCGAACTCCTCGGCGATCACCTCGAGCTCCGCCGCGGCGCCCTCCGCGGTAGGGAGATCGCCGAGCACCTTCGCGATCCCCGCCTGCGCCGGGAGCAACCGGGCCCTCGCGAGCTTGTTCCACGTGATCTCTTCGAGACTGCCCTTGATCGAGGCCGCCGCGGCGTCCGTGCGACCTCGCGCCAGGAGCAGCAGCGCCTTCCCCGGTTGCGATTCCGATCCGAGCGCTTGGGCCTGCCCGAAGGCCTCGTCCGCGCCCTCGAGGTCGCCCATGCGGAGCCGGATCTCTCCCAGCTCGTGGAACGCCTCTCCCGCCATCGCGGGATGGAAGCGCTGGAGCTCGTCCGATGCCCTCTCCGCCTCCGAGGCGGCGTCGGCCCACGCACCGGTGAGCCGCATGAACTCGGCCCGGTGGACGCGGCAGATCCCCGGGAAGCCGCTGATGTCCTGCCGTTCGCACCAGCGCTTCGACACCTCGGCCCACTCGGTACCGCGCCGATAGTCGGCGGTCTCGCGGCACACCGACATCACCGCGCAGAACACCGCGCCGGTCGTGAACGGGCCCAGCTCGCCCCCCACGGCGACCGCCGCGGCCCCCTCCATCAGGCCGAACGCTTCGTCGAGCCTCCCGGACGTCCCCAACACCTCCGCGCGGCTGATCGCGACCCAGACGGGGAGATCGGCATCGTCCAGCCGGGAGGCGATCTCTTGTGCGCGATCCAGGTGCGCGAGCGCTCCCTCGAGGTTCCCGCGGTCGAAGTCGAGCTCACGGTGTGCGATCTCGAGGTAGCCGTGCGCGACGGCTTCCGGCTCCCTCTCGAGGAGGTGCTCCGCGCGGTGCAGCCACGCCTTCGCCACGGAGCCGGCCATCTTCGCTCCGTACTCCCGGCGGAGCGTGAGCGCAATCATCGCGGCCATCGAGCGGTTCCCCCGCTCGAGGTGGAGCGCGTAAGCGCGCTCGAACGCCGCGATCGACTCCGTCGCGAGCCCGATCCACCACGCGGACTTCGCCAGCGCCTCGAGGTCTCCGGGCTCCAGGCGCCCCTCGCGATCCGCCTCCTGCAGCAGTCGGTAGGCCTCCGGCCAGGCACGACGCGCGTACGCCTCGCGGCCTTCCTCCAGCGGATCGACGGTCACGGTGTCACTCATCGGCCCCCATCCTCTCGCATGGGGACCCGATTCTCGGAAGCCGGTACTCTCGATCGATGGAGTTCGAGCTCTCGCCCGAGCAGCAGCAGGTTCGCGACCTCGTCCGGGAGTTCGCCACCCAGGAGATCGGGCCGGGCGCCGGCGAGCGGGACGAGCACGAGGAACTCCCCCTCGACATCGTGAAGAAGCTCGGCGAGCTCGGGATCTGCGGTGTTCCGATCCCCGAGGAGCACGGCGGGCTCGGAGCAGACGCCGTCACCTGGGCGCTCGTGATCGAGGAGCTGGGCAGGGCCGACGCGAGCGTCGCGGTCACGGTTTCGGTCGCCTCGGGGCTGGCCGCGGGGATGATCGCACGCTACGGGAGCGCGGAGCAGCGACAGCGGTGGCTCCCCCCGATCGCCGCGGGCGAGATGCTCGCGGGGTTCGGCCTCACGGAGCCCGGGAGCGGATCGGACGCCGCCGCGCTCCGGACGAAGGCTCGGCTCGACGGTGGGAGCTGGGTGATCGACGGATCGAAATCGTTCATCACGAACAGTGGGACCCCGATCACGGGATTCGTGGTGGTGGCGTGTCGCACGGAAGAGGATGCCGGAGCCAACGGCGTCTCCACGGTCGTCGTGCCGGCCGACGCGCCAGGGTTCTCGGTCGGTCCCCCCTACCGGAAGCTGGGGTGGCGATCGAGCGACACCCACGAGCTGTCCTTCGAGGGATGCCGCGTCCCCGAGGACCACCTCCTCGGCGAGCGCGGCAAGGGTCTCGCGCAATGTCTGGCGGCCCTGGACGACGGACGGATCTCGATCGCGGCGCTCTCGGTGGGCCTCGCCCAGGGATGCCTCGATGCCAGCCTGAGCTACGCGAAGGATCGTGAGGCCTTCGGACGGCCGATCGGGAACTACGAAGCGATCGCGTTCAAGCTCGCCGACATGCGCGCCGCGGTCGAAGCGTCGCGGCTGCTGACCTACCGGGCGGCCTGGCTGAAGGACAAGGGACGGCCGTACACCACGGAGGCCGCGATCGCGAAGCTCCGCGCGAGCGAGACCGCCGTCGATGTCGCGCGCGAGGCGATCCAGGTGCACGGCGGGTACGGCTACACGGAGGAGTTCCCGGTCGCCCGTGCGTACCGCGACGCGAAGGTGCTCGAGATCGGCGAGGGCACGAGCGAGATCCTCCGCCTGGTGATCGCGAGGGACCTCGGGCTCCAGCCGCAGGTCTGACGTGCCGAGCGGCCGGTACACGGTGCGCGGGCGGAGCGGTGACGTCGTCGGAACCGAGGACTTCCGCTGCGCCCCAGGCCCGATGGGATGGCGGTATGTCTCCGAGATCGAGCGCGATGAGCCCACGCCTCACCGGGAGACGGTCGACGTCGTGGTCGACGCCTCGTGGCGGATCGTCCGGACGAGGATCGAGACCGGATCGCACGCGACCCTCCTCGAGGCGCGCGGGGACTCACTCGAAGGGGTCCGAGACGGGCACGAGGTCGAGATGGCGTGGGGACCGGAGATGCACCTGGACTACCTCTCGCCGGCCTTCAACGCGATCACGGCGCACCGATTGGAGGAGACGAGCGAGATCGACGTCCTCTTCCTCGAGCCCGTCACGGTCGAGCCGGTTCCGATGCGGCAACGGTACGAGCTGCTCCGACGCGAATCGGTCGAGACGCCGCCTGGCATGTTCCTCGCGACCCGATGGCGCTACACGGCGCTCGCGACCGGCTGGACGAGCGATCTCTGGGTGGCGGACGACGTCATCGTCCGCTACGACCGCGCCTTCGAGCTCATCTCGTACGAACCGGGGGCGTCGGGACCGTTCCCGACGCCCCCGTGACGCAACGGCCTCAGCCGGTCTTCAGCGCCTCGACCTCGATCTCGAGGTCGATCGTCTTGCTGACGAGGAAGCCGCCGGTCTCCAGGACCATGTTCCAGCTCACGTTCCAGTCCTCGCGCTCGAGCGTCGTCTTGGCCGTCGCGGCCAGAACGGTCTTCCCGTAGGGGTTCGTCTCGGTGCCCAGGTACTCACCCGCGAGCGTCACGGGACGGGTCACGTCGCGGATCGTCAGCTCACCGTCCAGCTCGAACGTGGCTCCGCCCGTGTGCCGCACCCCGGTGCTGGCGAACGTCATCACGGGCCACTGCTCCACGTTCAGGAAGTCGTCGCTCTTCAGGTGCTCGTCCCGCTGCTCCGTGTTGGTCTGGATGCTCGCGGTCTTGATCTCGACGTGGGCGGAGGACTCTTCCGGGTTCTCCGCGACGTCGATCCATCCGGAGAAGTCCGTGAAGCGGCCCCGAACCTTCGTGAGGATGTGGCGGGCGACGAACTCCACCGCCGAGTGGGCGATGTCGAGCTCGTACTTGCCCGGAGGTGGCAACGGGAGGCCACCGATCTCCTTCGTCGCTTCTGCCATCGCAGAGACTCCTTCCTCTCGGACGACGCGGCCTCTTCGGACACGTCGATGTCCTCCTCGGTCTCATACCCGGAACCGCGGGCAGATACTCAGTATTCCTGAGCATCAAAGAATCCCTGAGCAGCTAAGATCCGGCTATGGACACGGATCGCGCGGTCTGCGAGAGCTTCCAGCGAGCGGCCCAGCTCGTCGGGCAGCGCTGGGTACCCCAGATCGTGTGGGTGCTCCTCGGCGGACCGCGCCGCTACTCGGTCGTTCGCACGGCGATCCCGGAGATCTCCGACACCGTGCTGTCCGAACGGCTCCGGGATCTGGAGTCGGCGGGCATCCTTACCCGAGCGGTCACGCCCTCGACACCGGTGCTGATCGAGTACTCCCTGACGGACCGGGGGCGCGAGCTCGCGAAGGTGATCGACGACCTGGCGAAATGGGCCGACCGCTGGGCGGCCGTCGACGCCTGACATCGCTCTCGGTCAACCGGTCGCAGCGTCGGCGACGTCGAGGACCTCGTCGATGATCGCGAAGCCGTCGTCCAGCTGCTCCTCCGTGATGCAGAGCGGCGGGTTCGTCATGATCCCGTTGAAGCGGATCATCGTGAACAGGCCTCGCTGAAGGAGCCCCTTGTTCACGGCCTGCATCGTCTCGTTCACGACGTTGTACGGCGAGAGCGGCTCCATCGTGTCCCGGCTCTTGACGAGCTCGATGATCCCGAAGAGGCCGATGTTGCGGACACGGCCCACGCTGGAGTGCTTGGCCATCAGCTCCTCGTGATGCCGGCGCATCACCGGGTCCAGCCGCTTCGCGTTCCCGACGAGGTCGTCCTCCTCGAGGACCTGGATCGCCGCGATCGCCGCCGCGCACGAGAGCGGGTGGGAGTTGTACGTGAGTCCTCCGTAGAAGACGTTCTCCTCGAAGTGGGCGGCGATCTCGGGCTTGATCGCGACGGCCCCGAGCGGCAGGTAGGACGAGGTCAGGCCCTTGGCGGCCGTCATCAGATCGGGCACGAGTTGGTAGTGGTTCACGGCGAACCACTCGCCGGTCCGTCCGAACCCGCACATGATCTCGTCGGCGATGAGCATGATGCCGTGACGTTCGCAAAGCTCGCGGACGCCCTCGAGGTAGCCGTCGGGCGGGATCAGGATCCCGTTCGTCCCCGTGACCGTCTCGAGGATGAACGCCGCGATCGTCTGGGCTCCCTCGAGCTCGATCGTCTCCTCCAAGGTCGCGAGGGCCGTCGCCGCATCCTCGGTGCCGCGCGCCGTGCCGCGGTAGGGATCGAGGACGTGCACGATCCCGGGCATCGGTGGGTTCTCGTTCGCCCAGCGGCGCGGGTCGCCGGTCAGGTTGATCGTGGCGTAGGTGGCACCGTGGTACGAGCGGTACCGGGCCAGGATCTTCTGCCGTCCGGTGAACGCCTTCGCGATCCGGATCGCGTTCTCGTTCGCCTCCGCGCCGCCGAGCGTGAAGAAGGACTTCTCGAGGTCGCCCGGCCATAGGGTGGCGAGCCTCTCTCCCAGGCGTGCCCGGGTCTCATACGCCATGAACGGCGAGATATACGGGAGCTTCTCCGCCTGCCGCGCGATCGCATCGGCGACGCGCTTGTCCCCGTGCCCGATGTTCACGCCCATCAGCTGCGAGTTGAAGTCGAGGTAGCGCGTGCCGTCGACGTCCCAGAAGTACACGCCCTCGGCTCGATCCACCGCGATCGGCGACGCCTTCGACTGGGCCTGCCAGTCGTAGAGGGTGTATCGCTTGGACTTCTCGACGATCTCGGCGGCGGACAGCGGCTGGATTTCGCTCATCGGCTCGACTCCCTCGTGCGGACGCGCGTTATCATCGCAGACACCGGCCGCCCGGTCCGGTCAGCCCTTGACGACCTCGACCGCCCTTCATCACGAAGGGAACGTCCTCGAGCACCGTCACGTCGTCGAGAGGATCGCCGTCGACCGCGATCAGGTCGGCGAACAGACCCGGTCGCAGGGACCCCACGCGGTCGTCCCAACCCAGGAGCTCGGCGGCGCCGAGGGTCGCGCTGCGGATCGCCTCCATCGGCGTCTGACCGAACCGCACGTGGAAGGCGAGGTTCCTCGCGTTCATCCCGTGCGGATAGATCCCGGAGTCCGTCCCGAAGGCGATCTTGACACCGGCCTTCACAGCCTTGGCGAAGTTCTCGCGCTGCGCGTCGTTCGTCATCTCGGTCTTCTGCATCACCTCATCGGAGTAGCCGAGACGGGGACCCTCCTGGATCATCCAGTCGCCGTCGAACATGTCGCAGACGAGGTACGTCCCTCGCTCGAGCATCAGATCGATCGTCTCGTCGTCGATGAGACAGCCGTGCTCGATCGAGCGAACGCCGGCGCGGATCGCCCGCTTCGCGCCCTCGGCACCGTGCGCGTGGGCGGCGACGTGCGTCCCCCGGGCCTCGGCCTCCACCACCGCCGCGCGGATCTCATCCTCGGTCAGTTCGGGCTGTCCGGGGTTCGTCCCGGACGTGAGGACCGCGCCCGTCGCGATCACCTTGATGAAGTCGGCGCCCGCGTCGAAGATCCGCCTGACGTTGGCGCGCACCTGATCGGGGCCGGTGGACACGCCCATCCGGAGCTCGCTCGGCACCGGCACGTCGGGCGGGAGACCGGTGATGTCCCCGCCCCCGCCGGGGCAGGTCACATACGCTCCGGCGCACATCATCCGAGGCCCAACGAGCCTGCCTTCCTCGATCGCATCCCGGAGCGCGAGGTCCACGAACGCGTGGAACGTCCCCACGTCCCGGACGGTGGTGAAGCCACCGAGCAGGGTGGCGCGCGCGTTCGTCACTCCCGTGAGGGCCTCCTGCGCGGAGGAGCGCCTCACGAGGTAGGCGTACCCCTGGCCGTCGTCCAGCTCCCCGATCAGATGGGCGTGACAATCGATCATGCCGGGCAGGACCGTCCGTCCGGACAGATCGATGGTCCGACCCTGGGGGGCCGCACCCGCCTCGACCACGTCGCGGATGCGATCGCCGTCGAGCACGAGGGCCCGGTCGGTGAGCACATCGCCGGTCGTCACGTCGAGCAAACGGCCGGCGAACACCACGAGCGGTTCGGCCGATGGCATCGGCGGAGCATACTCTCGGCCTCCCCCAGCCGGGGGAGGCCTCGCGACCTTCGCCGGGTGCGCGGATCGATCCAAGATGCCGATACCCGAAACATGGTACGGCGCAAGCACCATGCTTCGATCGTGGCGGGGTCCGCGCTGGTGATCCTCGCCTCGTTGTTCGGCGCCGTCAGCCTGCCCGCCGCTGCCGTCGAACCCACCTGGTTCGACCTGCCGGCGTCGGACTCCTTCCCGCAAGGACTCGCCGCGGGACCGGACGGGATGACGTGGGTGGCCAGCCGGGCGGCCGCCGAGATCGCGCGGGTCGCTCCCGACGGATCGTCGTCGTCGATCCCCCTCGAGTTCGGCGTCGATCCCTACGACATCGCCCAAGGATCCGACGGGGCGATGTGGTTCACCGAGCACAACGGGAACCGGATCGGGCGGCTCACGATGGACGGGGAGCTCTCCGAGTTCTATCTCCGCGACCTGTCGACGCCAACGGGCATCACGCTGGGCCCCGACGGCGCGCTCTGGTTCGCGCAGCGAGGCGTCGGCGCGATCGGCCGAATCACGCCGGACGGAGCGATCACCGAATGGCGAACGATCACCCCTCGAGCCGCGCCGCTCAGCGTGACGACGGGATCCGACGGGGCGATGTGGTTCACCCTGACGGCCGCCAACGTGATCGGACGGATCACGCTCGACGGCACGATGACGGAGTTCCCCCTCCCCGCGAACGCGAGCGGCCCGCAGTGGATCACCACCGGTCCGGACGGCGCGCTGTGGTTCACGGCTCGCGCGTCCAACACGATCGTGCGGATGACGACCGGAGGCGCCGTGACGACCTACCCGGTCCCCACGCCGGGAGCCGGTGTGAGCGGGATCACGACGGGGGCCGACGGCGCCCTCTGGTTCACGGAGAGCACCGCCGACGCCGTCGGCCGGATCGGCCTCGACGGCGCGATCGTCGAGATCCCTCTCGGCGAGGGCGCCACCCCGACCGGCATCACGACCGGTGCCGACGGCGCGATCTGGTTCAGCGCCCAGGGCACGAACCGCGTGGGGCGGCTCGAGCCGTCCGGCCCCGCCGATGACGCCGCTCCGGCCGTCACGATCGTGTCGCCGGCACACGGCTCGGTGCTGACCGACGGCGAGGGCATGGTCGCCGACTACTTCTGTACGGATGACGCCGGGGGCTCGGGTGTGATCTCCTGCCAGGGACCGGTCGCGGACGGCGCGATCGTGCCGAACCGGCCGGGCTCGCACGCGTTCACCGTCACCGGCACGGACGCGGAGGGGAACGTCGGCTCCGCTACCCACGCGTACGTCGTGTTCGAGGACATCAGCGGGCCGATCACGAACAAGTCGGTCTTCTCGGCGGGGCGCGTGATCCCGATCATCCTCGAGCTCGGCGGGCACCCACAGGGATCCGTGTTCGCGAACGGGTACCCACTGGTGCGCAAGGTGCACTGCGGGACCGGCGAGGTCCTGGCCGAGCAGTCGGCGTCGGTCCAGGCGAACCTTTCGAACAACGGCCGACTGATGGTGCAGTGGCGGACGGAGGCAGGCTGGGCCGGGTCGTGCCGCTCGCTCGTGCTCCGTTTCGGGCTCGGCGGTTGGTCGGACGCCGACGCCGTGTTCACCGTGCGCTTCGCCTGAAGCCGCGCGTCAGCCGCGCGACGCGAGCTGCTCGTCGATCAGGGCTCTGAGCTCTTCCCGCCCGAACGGCCGAGAGTGCCCCGCGCAGACGAGCTCGACCGGCAGCGCCAAGAGCCGCTCGAGCGACGCCACGAACGCCGCCTCGTCGTCGGCGTAGAGAGGGTCGTCGAGAGCTGCGGTGTCGCCCGTGAACAGCAGACCGGCCTCGGCGTCCCAGAGCGCGATCGAGCCCGGGGTGTGCCCTGGGACGTGGAGGACCTCGAAGGCGCGGTCCCCTAGATCCACGAGGTCGCCGTCCACGAGGATGCGCGTCGGTTCCGCGGGCGACGTCCGCCAGCCGCCGAGGTCGAAGGTCGGACCGGGCAGCGCCGTGATCACGATCTCGGGCGGCTCGTAGCCGTACCAGCGGATCTCATCCTCCAGGCCGGGTCTGTAGTCCCGCCGGAGGAGAGCGAGACCTTCGGGCGCACGCAGCCCCTCCGCGTCGGCCGCATGACACCAGCGCTCCTCGAACTCGTGCATCCCCCCGATGTGGTCGAAGTGGTCATGGGTCGCGACGGCTACGATCGACCGGTCTTCGACCAGTGAGGCGAGCTCCCCGCACAGATCGCCGATCCCGTTGCCCGTATCCACCACGAGGTCGCGGTCGCGCCCGCGGACATGCCAGACGTTCGATTCGAAGAAGACGTCGAGGTGATCCTCGACGAGCAGCGTGATCTCGTCGGTCACCTGTTCGGTTCGGAACCACCGCTCGGCGACGGGAAGGTCGGTCACGTGCGATCGGTGAAGAACACGGAGGAGGCTTCGGGGCGGAGACAGTGGACGGAGGTCATCGACGCGTTGTACGAGCCGACGTTGGGGATCGCGACGATGTCGCCCTCCTCGACCGCCGGCATCGGATGGTCCTCGGCGAGCAGGTCGTTCCCCTCGTTGATGTGCCCGGCCACGGTGACGCGACTCGATGGCTCGGCGTCGGCCGCTCGACAGAGGATCGGGTGGTAGGGGATCCGATACACGAAGTGCTCGTTGATCACGTTCCAGCCGGTGTCCAGTCCGATGAACGTGGTGCCGTCTCGATCCTCGACGCTCACGACCTCCGCGAGATGAACGGCGCACTGCTTCGCGAGGAACTCACCGGGCTCGGTCCCGACCGCCACGTCGAGCGGCTCGAGGTGCCGGGCGAGGACGGACGCCCACGCCTCGAGGTCGAGTGATTCGTCACCGGGCCGGAACGGCACACCGAGCCCTCCTCCCGTGTTGACCTCCACGATCGGACACCCCGCATCCATGAGACTCCGGGTGGCCTCGGCGACTCGCCGCATCGTCTCGTCGACGATCGGGAGCGCGTCGGTCAGGTAGAGGTACCCGGCGTGCACGTGCACGGTGTCGATCGTGAGGTCGTGCCGCCGCGCGATCTCGAGGGCCTCTCCGAGCCGCTCGGGGTAGATCCCGAACTTGGTCGGCCGATCGCCCGCGTAGGTCTGGCCACCGCCCGGGTAGGCGGCCCCGATCCGCGGGTTGATCCGGATGCCGACCGTCGAGCCCGGCGCCCGGGCCCCCACGCGATCCAGCTGCGTGAGGAGATCGACGTTCAGATGGACACCCGCCGCGAGCACCGCGTCGAGGTCGCGAGCGGACAGGTTCGTCCCCGTGTAGCTGATCTCCTCCTGCCTCCACCCGTGATCGAGCGCCCACCTGATCTCCATCGGCGAGCAGACGTCCATCCCGACGCTCTCCGGGGAGCCCGGCGCGCCGAGCGCGCGGAGGAAGGCGAGGAACGCCGGCTCGCGCTGGGCCTTCAGCGCGAGCCGGACCCGGTGGCGGAGGCCGGCGGCGCCGAGCGCGCTCTGGAGGCCTCGTGCTTGCTCCTCCACCCGGACGAGATCGTGGACGTAGAGCGGGGTTCCGTGCTCGCGCGCGATCGACTCGGCGTCGCGCCCCGCGATCGAGAGCCGGCCGGCCCGGACCTCGAGCCCGGGCCGGTCCCACCACGTCAGCTGGGAGGTCGTTCGCGCCATGCGGGCGCCAAGGCTACCCGCAGGTGCGACGTCCTACCCGGTCAGGCGGCCGCGGCCGCCGATACCTCGGCTGGCTCTTCCAGACCGGCCTCTCGTCGAGCGACCAACAGGACCGATGCCACCGTGGCGATGATGCCGCTCGCGAGCGACATCGCCAGTCCGATGGCGACGGTCGCTTCGAACGGCGTCTGCCCTTCGGCCCCCGGCAAGAGCGGGTTCGGACCGATCGTCTCGGCTACGCGGGTGAACCCGATCGCAGAGCAGACCAGGAGGGCCATGCTCGAGATGACCATCAGGAGTGCGACGATGCGCCGGATCGCCGGGTCCGTGAGCAGGATGTAGGCGCAGCCGAACAACAGCGCGCCGATGCCCGCGGCGAAGGCGATGGCGCCCGTCCCGTCCCACGTGCCGTCCAGGTAGATGGTCACCGTGCCACCGTCCACCGGGTAGGAGTAGCTGAACCACTTCGCGTAGACGCCGATGAAGCCAGTCAATCCCGCCACGGCGGTCACGACCGCCAGGAAGTTGATGCGTTCGGAGCGCATGGACGATCCTCCTCGTCGGATGTCCCGGCTATCGGCACGGGATAGGCCGATTCTTGACCGCAGATACCATCCGTTCAACGACCCGGGCGGCCCCGGAGCCCGCTGCGGCCTCAGATCGACAGCATGCGTCCGCGGCGATTTCGATCGGATCGTGAGTGGAGGTGAGGGGATTTGAACCCCTGGCCTCTGCCGTGCGAAGGCAGCGCTCTACCGGGCTGAGCTACACCCCCGGGACGTCGGGCAGCGTAGCAGAGCTCCCTCACACGTCCGGCTGCGTCCGCGGGCGGAGCTCGGCCGCGTGGCGGTCGAGCGCGTCGCGGAGATCCTTCTGCACCACCGAGATCGACAGGTCGCCGCGGGTCTTCTCGATCAGGGAGCGGGAGACGTCCGTCGCGCGCCGGAGATTCATCGTGATCGCGTCCGGATAGTCCATCGCCACGAGGACGCCGAACATCTCCTCCATCACCCCGAGCAGCCGCTCGGCGTGTTCCACCTCGCCTCCCCGAAGCAGATCGAGGAGTCTACGCCGTCCCTCGCCGATCGCGTCGGACATCCCGCCGAGATAGGCCGCATCCTCGACGTCGAGGTCGGTCGGGCCCGGCAGGTCCTGGCCCGTGACGAGCGCCATCGTGAGGTTCGCCTCGGCGTACTCCTTCTGGGCGTCCTGTAGGTAGCCAGCGTGGCGGATGTCGGCGTGATCCCCGACGGCGGCGAGCCCTTCGTCCAACGACGCGCGAGACTCCCCGACCAGGGTCTTCGCGGTGTCGAACTCCAGTCGATGGATCGCGCGGATCGCGTTCGCGCTCGCGCGGATCGAGCGACGCGCGGCGGGCAACGCCTGCTCACGGGCGGCGTTCTTGGCGTCGAGACGAGCGTGGATGGAACGGGCGAGTTCGGAGAGGTCCACTCAGCCGGCGGAAGCGGGTCGGACCACGACGTGCACCCGGTCGCTCTCCGCGAGCCCTTCGAGACCGTTGAACGTTTCGTGTGCATGCCCGTTGCGACCCTCGATCACGTACCGAGCCGCGAAGGCGGCTGCGTGGTCGCCCGGGATCCGCGCGTTGCGGACCGTCTCCTGCGGATCGGCCACGCTCCGGCGCTTCATCGAGATCAGCATCCAGATGTACGCGCCCAGCAGGATCGCGAGCGCCAGCGTGACGTTCCAGACGACCCGGAGCGGAGGAACGAGCCCGATCAGGAAGGAGATGCCGATGGCCTCGATCAGGAAGACGAGGACGCGGCGGCGGCGGTCGCGGACCCGAGCCTTGCGGCGTTCGGCGTCGCCGACGAAGCGAGCCCCCTTCCGGGGAGTCACGATCCAACGTCCGGTGGTGCCGTTCACTTCGGCGTGCGCCAAGAACTCCATCCTACGTTCGAAATCCTCGACCGACGCCGACATCGAGCGTCGTCGCGAAACACGTGGAAGCAGCGATGCGGCCCACATGATGCCGAGTGCCGCGAGGAGCAGCCAATCCAATGCGCCCAGCCTCCGCCCTGTCGTTCCCGGTTCGACACAACATCTAGGCTGGGACGGCACCGTAGCACCACATATAGGGGTCCTCAATCACATCGATGTGATCCGGAGAACTTTTTCACAAGCGCCGGGAGGTCGTACCCGCGACCGGGAAGGCGCCGGGTCGCGGATCAGCTCGGGGCCACGTAGTCGCCCGACTTGCCTCCGGACTTCGCCAACAGGCGCAGGCCGTCGATCCGCGCCGCCCGGTCGTAGGCCTTCGCGGTGTCGTACAAGCTGAGTGCGGCCACGGCCGCCGCCGTGAGGGACTCCATCTCCACACCGGTCCGATCCCGCGCCCGCACCCGCGTCCACACCCGGATCGTGCCGGACTCCCGGTCGGGCTCCACCCGCACCTCTGCGCCGGTCACCGCGATCGGGTGACAGAAGGGCAGGAGGTCGGGGGTTCGCTTGACGCCCATGAGTCCCGCGATCCGCGCGGCTTCGATCGGATCGCCCTTCGGCGTCCCGGCGACGAGTTGGGCGCAAGCCTCCGGGGTCATCGTGACCACGCACTCGGCCTCGGCCTCACGATCGGTGACCTCCTTCGCACCGACCTCGACCATCCGGGCCGACAGCTCCGCGTGGAGTCGCGCGCGCTCGAAGCCTTCTCCGCCGATCATCTCAGTCCTCCGAGGACCGGAACAACATGACCTTCACGGTCGACCCGGCTGATGCGACGTCGGTGCCGGCGGGGATCATCGCCAAGCCGTTCGCCCGCGCGACGGTCGAGATCAGGTTCGACCCCCGTGCGCCCGTCGGCGCTGCCGACCAGCCGCCCTCCTCGCGGCGGACCTCGACCCGCGCGTACTGGAGCTTCCCCCGAGGGCCCCGGACGTCCTCGGTCAGCGTGGCCGTCACTTCGGGGCGGAACAGGTGCGTCCGACCCATCATCTTGAGGATCGCCGGTCGGAGGAAGACCTCGAGGCTCACGAACACGCTGACCGGATTCCCCGGCAGTCCGAAATACGGCTTGCCCTCGACGTGGCCGAACCCCTGCGGCATCCCGGGCTGCATGGCCACCTTGTAGAAGTCCACGTCGCCACGTCGGAAGAAGGCGGCCTTGACCACGTCGCGCTCCCCCACCGAGACGCCGCCCGACGACACGAACGCGTCGGCCTGGATCTCGAAGCTGAAGATCGTCTCGCGGAGTGACTCGACGTCGTCGCGCACGATCCCCGCCATCACCGGCATCGCGCCCATCTCACGGAGCGCGCCGAAGATCAGTGCCGAGTTGGCATCCCGCACCTGCCCGAACGCCGGCGTCTCCGTCGGAGACACCAGCTCGTCGCCGGTGGACAGCACGACGACGCGAGGCCGCGGATGCACGAGCGGGGTGGGGTGGCCGGCGATCGCGAGCAGTCCGAGCTCGGGCGCGCCGAGGCGCTTGCCGGCGGGCACGAGGACGTCCCCCTCGTGGACGTCCTCCCCGTGCGGGCGGACGTGCGTGCCGGCGGCGGGCCCGTCGAGCAACCGGACCAGCTCGTCGCCGTCGATCATCGCGTTCTCGATCGGCACGACCACGTCGGCGCCCCCGGGGATCGGCGCACCCGTGGCGATGTGCATCGCCTCGCCGGCGCCGACGGTCCCCTCTGGCTCGTGGCCGATCAGCGCGCGACCGACGATCTTCAGCTCTGCAGGCTGCGACGGCGTGGCGTCGGCGACGTCGGAGGCTCGCACCGCGAACCCGTCCATCGCGGAGGACGCGAACTCGGGGAGATCCTGCGTGGCGACCACGTCCTCCGCCACCACGCAGCCGTACGCGTCCGTGAGCGGCAGACGCAGCGGAGCGAGTGGATGGATGGCGCCGAGCACCCGCTCCCGCGCCGCCTCGACGGAGAGCAGTCCCTCGGGTGCGTCGTGATCGTGGGGCTGGGCCGCCATGCCGGTCAGTGTAGGCGGGCCTCAGCGGAGGCGAGCCTTCGGAGGCCGAGTCAGCCGAGCTTCTCGCGCCGAGCGAGCTCCGCGAGGTAGGCCTTGAACTGTGAGCCGATGTCGTCGCGATCGAGGGCGAGCTCGACCGTCGCGCGCAGGTAGTCGAGCTTGTTCCCCACGTCGAACCGCCCCTCGAACGTCAACGCGTACACGGCCTGCTCCTGGGCGAGCAGGTTGATCGCGTCGGTCAACTGGATCTCGCCCCCGTGACCCGGAGGGGTCTCGCGGAGCGCGTCGAAGATCTCGGGCGTGAACACGTAGCGGCCGATCGCGGCGAGCGTGGACGGGGATCGCTCCGGCGCCGGCTTCTCGATGATGGAGACGATCCGCACGAGGTCCTCCTCCACGGGCTCCGGCTCGATCATGCCGTAGAGCGAGGCCTCGTCGCGACCCACCTCGATCGCCGCCAGCACGCTCCGGCCGTAGCGTTCGTGCACCTTCAGCATCCGGTCGAGGAGGGGGGTCCTGGGCCGGACGAGATCGTCGGGCAGCATCACGACGAACGCCTTGTCGCCGATGTGGGTCTCGGCGCAGGCGATCGCGTGGCCGAGGCCGAGCGGGTCGCGTTGCCGCGTGTAGTAGATCGACGCCAGCTCCGCGATCGCGCGCACCTGCTTCAGCTCGTCGAACTTGCCTTTCGCTTCGAGGAAGTGCTCCAGCTCGGCCGACCGGTCGAAGTGATCCTCGATCGATCGCTTCCCGCGACCGGTCACCATCAGGATGTCGGTGATCCCGGCCCGGACGGCTTCCTCCACGACGAGCTGGATCGCGGGCGTGTCGACGACCGGCAGCATCTCCTTGGGGGTCGCCTTCGTTGCCGGCAGGAACCGGGTGCCGAGACCCGCTACGGGGATCACGGCGTTCTGAACCTTCACGCGCGCAACGCTACTCCGGTCGCGGAACCGATGTCAGCCGCCACCAAGGCCGCGGGTAAACTTGCTCCAGATGCCCACCTACGAGTACACGTGCCGGGACTGCGGCCACACGTTCGACATCGTGCAGTCGATGTGGGACGAGTCGCTGACGATGTGCCCCGAGTGCGGCGGCAGCCTCCGGAAGGTGTTCGCGCCGCCGGCGATCTCGTTCAAGGGCTCCGGCTTCTACGCCACGGACCACGGGAAGAAGTCGAAGGCGTCGGCCGAGTCGCGATCCGACGGCGAGAAGAGCGAGAAGAAGCCAGGAGAGAGCAAGGAAGACGGGAAGAAGACCGACGGCGCAACATCGAGCGACGGGTCGAAGGAAACGAGCGAGAAGGGCTCCTCCGACGGCTCCGGGACGTCGGCCACGCCCGCGAAGAAGGAGCCGGCGCCCTCGTGACCGAGGCCCGGGCGGAGATCGGGGTCATCGGAGGGTCCGGGTTCTACGCGTTCCTCGAGGACACGACGACGATCGAGGCGGAGACGCCGTTCGGCGCGCCCTCCGCGCCGATCACGATCGGGACGGTCGGCGACCGCACCGTCGCGTTCCTCCCCCGCCACGGGACGGATCATCGGTTCCCGCCGCACCTGGTCCCGTACCGGGCGAACCTGTGGGCGCTCAAGGATCTCGGGGTCTCCCGGGTGTTCGGACCGTGCGCGGCAGGATCGCTCCGCAAGGAGATCCCTCCGCGCACGCTCGTCGTGAGCGACCAGGCCATCGACTTCACGAAGTCCCGCTCGAACACGTTCTACGACGGCCCGCAGACCACGCACGTCTCCTTCGCCGACCCGTACTGCCCCACGCTCCGCGAGACGCTGGTGAAGACGGCCGCTTCGCAGGGCATCGAGCACCGTGACGGGGGGACGATGGTCGTGATCGAGGGCCCGCGGTTCTCCACGGTGGCGGAGTCGAGGATGTACGCCCAGCTCGGCGCCGACGTGATCGGGATGACGCAGTTCCCCGAGGCGATCCTCGCGAGGGAGCTCGAGCTCTGCTACGGCAACGTGGCGCTCGTCACCGACTACGACGTCGGCGTGGACGACATCCCGGCGGTCACCCACGAGGAGGTCCTCAAGGTGTTCGGCGAGAACATCGACACGCTCCGAGACCTCTTGTTCGCCGCGATCCCCGTGGTGCCGGCCGAACGGACGTGCCCGTGCGCGACCGCCCTGTCGGGTACCGGCAACGGATGACGGCCCGCCGAACCCTCGTCACCGTCGAGGTACGGTTCGTGACCGACGAGGATCCTGAGCAGCTCGCCGATCGGATGCGGGAGGCGGTCGCGACGATCGTCGGCAAGCAGGCGCTCGAGGAGTTCCGCGTCAAGACGCTTCCGCTCGAGCCCCCGAACGAGAAAAGTGGTCTCCGCCCCGTCGAGTGATAGAGGTCACTGTGCGGCGCCAGGGGCCCGTCTACGGTCGCGCCCATGCTCTTCCGCCGGAAGCTGCCGCGATCGTCCTTCGTCCTGCTCTCCGCTTCCGTCGCGAGCGCGCTGGCGGCGGCGCTCGTGATGCGGGCCTACGCGCACCGGCTCGACGTGGTGCGCCCCGACGGCGGTCCCCCGATCGCGGTGGTCGCGGCCACCGCGCACGTCCCGCGAGGCTCGGTCCTCACCGAGACCGTCCTCGAGGTCGTGACGCTGCCCTCCCGCTTCGCGCCGCCCGGCGCGATCCGCGACCCGGCTCGCGCCACGGGACGGATCGTGGTTGCGGACATCGCGGCGGGCGAGGTCGTCACCCAGCTCCGTCTGGCCGGTTCGGGCTCGGGTCCGACCGCCTCCCTCGTCGGCGCCGGCATGCGGGCGGTCGAGATACCGGTCGCGTCGGCAGTCGGTGTGCGGACCGGTGACCTGGTCGACGTGATCGCCACCTTCGGGGGAGGCGGCGCCCATACGGAGGTGGCGGGCGAAGCGATCGAGGTGCTCGCCGTCGACCGGGCGGGCGGTGGCGCCTCCTTCGGAGGCGCCACCGCCCCACCACAGGGCGGGATCGGGCTCGTCCTGCTCGTCTCATCCACGGACGCCGAGGCCCTCGCGTTCGCGTCGGCGTTCGCCACGCTCTCCGTCGCCGTTCGAGGTCCCGACGATCTCGTCCCCGGCTCGGACTTCACCGTTCCGGTGACGGCCGACCGCTAGCATCAGGCGGACCTTTCCCGACGGAAGGACCCTGTGAGCATCCTGCAAGCGATCGTCCTCGGCCTCGTGCAGGGGGCGACCGAGTTCGCGCCGGTCTCCAGCTCGGGACACCTGATCCTCGTGCCGTGGATGTTCGGCTGGACCGTGATCGGCGATACGGACCTGCAGAAGTCCTTCGACGTGGCCCTGCACCTGGGCACGCTCCTCGGCGCGCTCATCTACTTCCGACACGACGTCGCTCGATACCTGCGGGCCTGGTTCCGTTCGATCGCCGCGCGGCGGATGACCACACCCGACGAGCGGATCGCGTGGGCGCTGGTGATCGGCACGATCCCCGGGGCGATCGTCGGGGCGCTGTTCGAGCAGCTGATCCAGGAGAAGCTCGGCGCTCCGTGGTTGATCGCGGTGATGCTGGTCTGTTCGGGATCGTGCTCGTCATCGTCGATCGGCTCGCTCGGAGCGATCGCTCGTTCGACTCGATCGGACCGAAGGACGGCCTCCTGCTCGGGACGGCGCAGGCGCTCGCCCTCCAGCCGGGCGTGTCCCGCTCCGGGGTCACGATGACGGCCGCTCGCGCGATGGGCCTCGACCGGGAGTCGGCGGCGCGCTTCTCGTTCCTGCTGTCGCTCCCGATCATCGCGGGCGCGGGCGCGTACAAGGCGGTCGATCTCGCCCAGTCCGGGTTCCAGGGATACGCGGCGGAGTTCGTCGCAGGGATGGCCGCCTCGGCGCTCAGCGGCTTCGTGGTGATCTGGGGGTTGCTGCGGTACCTGAAGCGCCACGACTTCATGGTCTTCCTCTGGTACCGCGTGGCCGTCGCGGCCGTGGTCGCGATCCTGATCGTCGCGAACATCCGCGACGCCACGATCTGACGGAGACGACGGTCGGATCCGCGTCGAAGCCGTTCGCGGCATCCACTACTCTGTGGCGTCTGATCCGACCCCATCCGCCGGAGGCTGAACGATGACCGAACTGTTGATGCTCGGCGGGCAACGGATGGCGGCGGCAGACGGCGGCACCACCGAGGTGATGGAGCCCTCCACCGGGCACCCGCCTGGGAGGTTGCCCAGGCGTCGCCGGAGGACGCGCGTCGGGCGGTTGACGTCGCCGTGGAGGCCTTCGAGTCGGGACCATGGCGTCGCATGAGTGCTCGTGAGCGCGGACACGTCCTCACGAAGGCCTCGTTCCTGATCCGTGACAAGGCAGAGGAGCTCGCGACCCTCGAGGCACGCAACGGCGGGAAGCCGATCGGCGGCGCGCGCGCCGAGATCGACATCGTCGCCAACACCTACGAGTACTGGGGCGGAGCGGCGAACAAGATCTTCGGCGAGACGATCCCGATCGTCCCGCCGGGACTCGACGTGACCCTCCGGGAGCCAGTGGGTCCCTGCGTCCTGATCAGCCCGTGGAACTTCCCGGCCGTGATCGCGAACTGGAAGGTCGCCCCCGCATTGGCGTGCGGGAACACCGCCGTCCTGAAGCCGGCGTCGCAGACCCCGCTCACCGCCCTCGCGATCGCGGACCTCCTGATGGAGGCGGGTCTCCCCGAGGGAACGCTGAGTGTGCTCCCCGGCCCGGGGTCCACGACGGCCGCCGCGCTGATCGCCGACCCTCGCGTCGCGAAGATCGGCTTCACCGGCTCCACGGAGGTGGGCACGCAGGTGATGGCGGCGGCGGCCGCCAACATCACGAGGGTGTCGTTGGAGCTCGGCGGCAAGTCCGCCAACGTCGTGTTCGACGACGCCGACCTCGACGTCGCGATCCCGAAGTCGCTCTGGTCCGTATTCGACAACGCCGGGCAGGACTGCTGCGCGCGCTCCCGGCAGTTCGTGCAGCGCCCGATCTACGACGAGTACGTCGAGCGGTTCTCGAAAGCGACCGAGGCGATCGCGCTCGGCGAGCCCCTGGACGAGACCACCGAGATGGGCCCGCTGATCAGCCAAGGGCAGCGCCAGACGTCCCTCGACTACCTCGCGATCGGGCAGGAGGAGGGCGCGCGTCTCGTGACCGGGGGAGAGGTGCCCGAGGGGGACGGCTACTACCTGCGCCCGGCGGTGCTCGCCGACGTGGACAACTCCTGGCGCGTCGCCCGCGAGGAGATCTTCGGGCCCGTCGTCGTGCATCCTGCCCTTCGACACCGAGGAGGAGGCGATCCGCCTGGCCAACGACACGGAGTACGGCCTGTCGGGCTCGGTGTGGACGCGGGACATCGGCAGGGCGATCCGCGTGGCGAAGGCGATCCGCACCGGCGTGATCAGCGTGAACTCCTCGAGCAGCGTGTTCACGGAAGCGCCGTTCGGAGGCTTCAAGCAGAGTGGGCTCGGTCGCGAGATGGGGATGCACGCGGCGGCGCTCTACACCGAGGTGAAGAACGTGTACTTCAGCGAGGAGTAAGCGTGCGCGCTAGACGGACCGGTCGTACCGATCCCGCTCCCAGTCGGTGACCGTCTCGCGCCATGCCTTGAGCTCCCAGGCACGGGACGTCGCGTAGTAGTCACAGAACCCGATGCCCAACGCGCGTGCCAAAGCTTCATCTTCCCCGAACGCCGCGATCGCCGCCTCGAGGGACCCGGGGAGCGCCGGGAGCTTCGGGAGCGCATATGCGTCCCCTTCGACCGGCTCCGGGAGCGTGGCGCCTCGCCGCATCCCGTCAGCCGCGGACGCGGCGATCGCGGCGAGGGCCAGGTACGGATTCGCGTCGGCGCCCGGGCGCCGGCACTCGAGACGCCAGAGCTCCGGTCGAGCGGAACGGATCGCGCGCACGGCGCAGGATCGGTTCTCGTATCCCCATGACGCGTTGATCGGCGCGAACCATCCGGGGACCAGGCGCTTGTACGAGTTGATATTCGGATTCAGGAACAGCGAAGCGGCAGGAAGGTGCTCGAGGATCCCCGCGATCGCAGCGGCGAACGGTTTCGGGAGCGGAGCGGTCGGATCCGCGGCAGCGAACGCGTTCGTCTCGCCGTCCCAGCACGACAGGTGCACGTGCCCGCTCGATCCCTCCTCCCCCGGCACGGTCTTCGCGAGGAAGCTCGCCCGCAGGCCCATCGAGGCCGCCACCTGCTTCGTGGCGAATTTCGCGAGCACCGCGCCGTCCGCCGCCGCCAGCCCGCGGCCGGGCGAGAGGTTCAGCTCGAGGAGCCCAGGCCCGGCTTCGGTGTGCACCGCGGAGAGCTCGACGTCGAGCGACTGGAGTGCGCCCACCAGCGCGTCCACGAACCGGTCGTAGCGGCCGATCTCGCCCAGGCTGTAGCTGATCCCGCTCGACAGCGGCTCGCCGTGCTCGTCCCAGATGCGGACCTCGTACTCGATGGCCGCCATCACGTCGTAGCCGAGCGAAGTCACGTCGTCGAGGACCGATCGGTACACCTCCCGGGTGGCGAAGTCGCACGGGCTCCCGTCGGGCCAGCTGGGTGTCGCGAGGCAGATCCTCCACCCGAACCGCCACGCGAGGTCACGGATCGTCTCGACGTCCGGGGTGACCAGCAGATCGGCCGCGCCGGTGCGGATCCCGAACCGCTCGTAGTCGGTGATCGGCGTGTCCACCGGATCCAACCCGAGGATCAGGTCGGTCATCACGGTCCCGTGCTGCACGGCGGCCTCGAACGCCGCCGGCCGCAGCGCCTTCCCGCGGAGCGAGCCGTGCACGTCGGGGATCGCGAGGAGCACGAACTCCTCGGTACCGTCCCTCGAGCTCATCCCGAGCCCACGGCCGAGAGGGAGCCGTCGATCGATCGCTGGACAGCTGCGATCGTCGCTCGGAACCGCTCGACTATCTCCGAGAGCTCGTCGTCGGAGGTCACGTACGCAGGGGCGAGGAGGGTCTGATCGCCGGCGTATCCGTCTGCCTGCGGATGCGTGGAGGTGACGAGCAGGCCGTGCTCGAACGCGGTGTCGTCCAAGAGCGACGCGACGTCGAGGTCGACGGGCAGGAACGACTCGCCGTCCCGTGGATCCACGAGCTCGACGCCGAGGAGGAAGCCACGACCCCGGACCTCGCGCACGATGTCGAACTCCTGGAGTGCGGCCTCGAGCTCGTCGCGGAGACCGGGTCCACGTTCGCGCACCCGGTCGATCAGGCCGCGTTCCACCAGGAGGTCGAGCACGGCCAGGCCCACGGCCGAGGACAGCGGCGCGCCGTCCCACGTGTGCCCGAGGTCGAACTCGCGCGACCCGCGATCGATCGCGTCGTAGACGTGCTGGCGGCACAGGGCCGCTCCGAGCGGCGCATACCCTGCGCCGAGACCTTTGCCGATCGCCACGATGTCCGGCTCGACGGCGAGTTGATCCGCCGCGAGCCAGCTCCCCGTCCTGCCGATGCCGGTCACGACCTCGTCGAAACAGATCAGGAACCCGTGCTCGGCCCGGCGTTCGTCGAGGCCCTGCCAGAAGCGATCGGGCGGCGAGTACGCGGGAAGCGCCGCCGCAGTCACCGGTTCGATGAAGAACGCGGCCACGGTCTCCGGCCCAGCCTCCTCGAGGAGCCGATCGAGCTCGGCCAGGGCCTCCTCGCCGGTCGGGTCGGTGCGCCATGTCGAGGGCGGGAGGTGCAGGTGCTCGGCGAGGTACGGGGTGTACGGCTCCTGCAACGTTCGGCGGCCGGTGAGCGCCAGCGTGCCCATCGTCGATCCGTGGTACGCCTGCGCCGGCGAGATCACGCGCCAACGCGCGGTGTCGCCGCGCTCGACGTGGTACAGGCGAGCGAGCTGCAATGCGGTCTCGTTCGCCTCCGAACCGCCGGAGACGAGCCGGACCCGCGCCATCCCCGGCGCGACGACCTCCAACAGTCGGTCGGCGAGTCGCTCCTGCGGCTCGCTCGTGAAATGGTGGTTGTAGAAGTACGAGAGCCGTTCGGCTTGCTCCGCGGCTGCCTCCGCGATCTCCGGAACGCCGGACCCGAGGCAGGCGACCATCGCGCCTCCCGAGGTCGCGTCGAGGATCCGGCGACCGTCGGTCGTCGTGAGCCACACGCCGTCCCCTCGCTCGACGTTCGGGTAGTCGAGGTCGAGGAAGCGGGGGAAGACGTGGGTGGCGGTCGAGGCGATCGCCGGGGTGGTCACGCGACCACCCCTCAGCCCGCTCGCTCGTCCAGGTCGGCCTCGTGGGGCGCGTCGATCCTCGCGACCTCGTGGAGGAAGTGCTCGAACAGCTGGAAGGCCCGGGCGCGGCTCTCGCCGGCGATGCGCTTCGTCTCCGCGAGCAACGCGTCCGGGTCGACGCCGTCGCCGTCGAGCTCGTGACGATAGACGCGGACCCAGTCGTCCATGATCTGCGTCGTCACCTCGGGATGGAACTGGAGGCCGAGGCTTCGACCCGCGACGAACGCCTGCGGGCCGACGTCGGTGTCCGCCACGACGGTCGCGCCCGGCGGGACCGTGAACGAATCGAAGTGCCACTGGAACCACGGACCCTCGGGCACGAGCTCGGGATCCGAGGTCCGGACGGGGAGCCAGCCGATCTCGGCCTCGTCGTGCCGGAATCCGCGCGACCCGAGCGCGCGGGCCAGCATCTGGCCGCCGAAGCACAGGCCGAGCACCGGCACGTCCTCGGCGACCGCCTTCTCGAGCATGCTCGCCTCCCGGACCACGAACGGCTTGGTGTCGTCGAACGCGGCGAACTCCGAGCCGAGCGACACGATCAGGTCGTAGTCGCGCGGATCGACGTCACGGTCCTCGACGTCGATGCGCCACGTGTCGACCTCGGCGCCGTGCGCCGCCAGCCACTCCGTCACGTGCCCGGGCGGCGTCGGCTCCTCGTGCTGGAGGATCAGCGCGCGCAGCCGCCCGGGATCCCGCTCGGTGCGGCTCATCGGGCGCCTCCCATCGATGCCGACGTGATCGGCTCGGCACGGGCGAGTTCCGGCTCCACATCGGCCGCGACGCTGCGCACGACCTCGGCGAACCGGGACACCATCTCGCCGAGCTCGTCGTCCGTCGCCGTGAACGCCGGAGCGAACAACGTCTGGTCGCCGGCGTAGCCGTCGCGCGTCGGCTGGGTCGAGAGGACGATCAGCTCGCGATCGAACGCGGCCGCGTCGATCCGCGCGCCGACCCGGAGCTCCGGCGGCAGGAACGACTCGCCGTCGCGCGGATCGACGAACGACACGCCGAGCAGGTATCCGTGGCCACGGACCTCGCGAACGAGGGGGATCCCCGCGAGCGCATCCCGCGAGCTCGCCGAGGAGCTGCGCACCACGATCGTGCACCCGCTCGACCAACCCCTCGGTGCGCATCGCCTCGAGGACGGCGAGCCCCACGGCGCACGCGAGCGGGGCACCGTCCCACGTGTGGCCGAGGGTGAAGCGGCGCGAGCCCTGAGCGAACGCCTCGTACACGTGCTCGCGGACGAGGACGGCACCGATCGCCGCGTATCCCGCGCCGAGGCCCTTGGCCGTCGCGATGATGTCGGGCACGCAGGCCGTCCCTGCGCCGGCGAACCATCGGCCGGTTCGGCCGACCCCCGTGACCACCTCGTCGAAGCACACGAGGAAACCGTGGCGCTCGCGTCGCTCCGCGAGCCCTTCCCAGAACCGAACGGGTGGCGTGTAGCCCGGGAGCGCGGCGGCGCTGATCGCCTCGCAGAAGTACGCGGAGACGTTCTCCCGGACCCGCCTCCTCCAGCGCCCGGTCCAGCGCCTCGAGCGCGGCCTCGCCGGACGGGTCGAAGCGCCACGTGCTCGGAGGGATGTGCAGGTGCTGCGGCAGATAGGGACCGAACGGACCGTGCATGCCGGGACGACCCGTCAGCGCGAGCGTCTCCATCGTCGGGCCGTGGTACGCCTGGGCGGGCGAGATCACCTGCCAGCGCTCTACGTCGCCTCGTTCGACGTGATAGCTGCGGGCGATCTGGATCGCCATCTCGTTCGCGTCGGCGCCGCTGACCGTGAACCGTGCGCGGGTGAACCCCTCGGGCGCGACGCCGACGAGCTCCTCGGCGAGCCGCTCCTGGGTCGGGTTCGTCATCCGCTCGTTGTGGACGAATGCGAGGGTCTCGGCCTGCGCCCGAGCCGCGGCGATGATGTCTCGGCGTCCGTGGCCCAGCGTGGCCGCCATCGAGCCGCCGCTCATCGCGTCGAGGTACCGGCGGCCGTCCGCGTCCTCGATCCAGACGCCGTCTCCCCGCACCGCGATCGGCATCGCCCGCCCGAATTCGAGCGGGAGGACGTGCGTCCGGTCGCTCTCGATCGCCGTCTGTCCCACCGGCCTCCTTGGGAGTCGAACCTACCGAGCGACCCGGCCCGCCCGGCGGCAGTAGCGTACGGCACGCCGCGCGCGGAGGTCATCCGTTGCGAGCCATGAGGCTCGCACGGTATAACCCAGCCCTCCGGGCGCCGCGCGGTCCGGGCAGGATGAGCACGCACGTCTGGGCACCCGCATCGAGAGGAGCCGATCGATGACCGACGTGAAGGGGATCCTGGAGGGCTGGCAGAAGCAGGACATCGGGTTCGTCCGATTCGAGCTTCCCGACATGCATGGCATCTCTCGATCGAAGACGATCCCGATCGCACACGCCCTCGACTACGCCGAACGAGGTCTGAACATGTACGGCGGGACGAGCGTGCTGGATACCCGCTCGGATGTCGTCGGCGGGACGCTCTATCACGAGGAGCGCGGCTATGGAGACCAGTTGCTGTTCCCCGATCCCGACTCCGCCCAGGTGCTGCCGTGGGCCGACCGAACGGCGCGGCTGATCTGCGACGCCCAGTGGCACGACGGGACGGCCCTCGCCGCGACACCCAGGCACGTCTTCCGGCAGGCGCTCGAGAAGGCCCGTTCGATGGGGTTCGAGCCGCTCCTCGGATCCGAGTTCGAGTTCTATCTCCTGACCGGTGACACCCACGAGCCGCTGTTCACCGGCTACCACATCTTCAACACGCTCCGGAACGACTTCGTGCCCACGATCCGCCGGATCCTCGACGAGATGCCGCAGGTCGGCGTCGACATCATCACGGCGAATTGCGAGTACGCCGGATCGCAGTGGGAGATCAACTTCGCGCCCGGACGCGGTCTCGCCGGTCCGGACAACGCGTTCACGTTCAAGAACGGCGTGAAGGAGATCGCGAAACAGGACGGCTACCTCGCCACCTTCATGACGAAACCGTGGGCCGACTCGGCCGGGAGCGGCTGTCACACGCACATCTCCCTGCTGCACGCGGACTCGGGCGAGAACGCGTTCGGCGACGCGGACGATCCCCAGGGGATGACGGCTGCGTGCCGGTCGTTCATCGCCGGCCAGCTGAAGTACGCCCGCGCGATCGACGCCGTGATCGCACCCACCGTGAACTGCCTCCGGCGTCGACGCCCGCACACGTTCAGCCCGTCGAACATCTCCTGGGGACTGGAGGACCGCTCCGCCCTCGTGCGCGTGAAGGGGGGGAGCGCGGCGAACAAGCACGTCGAGTATCGGGCCCCGTCGGCGATGTCGAACCCCTATATCGTCGGAGCGGCACTGCTCCAAGCCGGGCTCCGTGGGATCGAGGAGGAGCTGCCGGTCCCAGACCCGTCGAAGCCGGGCATCCCCGCCGAAGAGGACGATTCCTTCGAGAAGCTCCCGATCGCGCTGGAGGATTCGCTCGACGCCCTCGAAGAGGATCCCACCGCGAGGGAGTTCCTCGGCGAGGACTTCGTGACGGCGTACTCGCGGATGCGCCGGTACGAGCTCTCTCGATACGGCGACTCCGTGTCGGACTGGGAGCGGACCGAGTACCTGGAGTTGTTCTGAGTCCGATGGCGGCGACCCGGGGGCGGTCGAAGGTCCCCGGCGGCGGAGCCGCCGCCGAGACCGCGCGACGCCTCGCCGCCTCCGGCGTCGAGGCCGTCGCGCTCGCGATCGTGATCAACTCCGGGGTTACCCTCGTGAAGACGATCCCCCTCCGTCGGTTCGAGGAGGCGGCCCGGTTCGGGATCGGCCTCTCCCCCGTCTTCACCGTCTTCCAGGTCGACGACCAGATCACGTCGTCGCCGCATATCGGCGGACCGGCGGGCGACACGCGGCTGATGCCGGATCCGGCGCAGACGGTCGGGCTCGCCGCGAGCCCGGGATGGGCGCTCGCGCCCGTGGACCAGCTCGACCAGGAGGGCGAGCCGTACCCGGGCTGCCCGCGCACGTTCGCCCGGACGATGCTCGAGCGGCTCGCCGGTCACGGGTTGGAGCTCCGCGGGGGGTTCGAGATCGAGTTCTTCCTCGGGCATCGCGCCACGCCGGGACCGGACGAGGCCGATCCGACGCCGGCGCACACGGGGCCCGCCTACGGCGCGATCGCGCTCGCGGACGTCGAACCGTTCGCGACGGCGCTGATCGGCGCCTTCGAGGCGCAGGGAACGGGCGTCATGCAGTTCCACCCCGAGTACTCGACCGGGCAGCTCGAACTGTCGGTGCCGCACGGCGTCGGGATCGCCGCCGCGGACACCCACCTCGTCGTGCGCCACACGATCAGGGCAGTGGCGCGCACCCATGGCTACGCCGCCTCGTTCGCGCCGGTCGTCTTCGCGGGGCGCGTCGGCAACGGGAACCACCTGCACCTGAGCCTGTGGGACCGGAAGGGGAAGAACCTGTTCCAGGGAGGACGCGGTCCCGAGGGTATGACGCGCGAGGCGGAAGCGTTCACGGCGGGGGTGCTCGAGGCACTTCCCGCGCTCACCGCGATCACGGCGCCGTCGGTCCCGAGCTACGAACGACTCCAACCCCACCGCTGGAGCGGCCCGTGGGCCTGCTGGGGACGGGAGAACCGCGAGGCGGCGCTCCGGTTCGTGACCGGGATGGTCGGAAGCCGACCGGATGCCGCGAACCTCGAGGTCAAGTCTATGGACCCGGCGGCGAACCCCTATCTCGCCCTCGGTGCGATCGTCGCTGCCGGCATCGACGGGCTCGATCGCCAGCTGTCGCTCCCCGAGCCCGTCGGGGACGACCCCGCCTCGATCCCGGCTCGCCGTCGCCGCTCGATGGGGATCCGCCAGCTGCCGGACTCGCTCAGCGCCGCGATCCGCGAGCTCGAGAGGTCCTCGATGCTCCGCGAGGCGATGGGCGATGTCCTGTTCGACTCGTTCCTCGCGACCAGGCGCGCGGAACGCGACGTCTTCGAAGGCCAGGATCCCGAGGACGTCGTCCGCGCACACCGATGGAGGTATTGATGCCCGACATCGATCTATCCGGTCGTCGAGATCGTCGACGCGCACACGCACCCGTACCGACTCGACGACCTGCGGAGCAAGGGCTCGACGGGGTTCGACACGAGGATGATGTTCCTCGGCGAATCCTTCCTCTCCTCGTCGCAGATGAAGGAGGAGCTGTGGCCGGTGGCCGACGCCTTCACGGACTCCACCGTGTTCGCCCTCGCGATGCGCAGATGGCTCGCCGATGCACCTCGAGTGCGGGCCGACCCGCGCGGCCGTCACCGAGGCACGGGAGGCGGCGATCCGGGAGGACGCGGTCGCGTACACGAAGGGGTTGCTCGACGCCGCCGGGGTCGTCGCGGTCCTGTCGGACGAGGGCTACCCGCAGCCGCCGATCCCCGCGGCTGAGTTCGCGGAGACGATCGGCGTGACCGTGCACCGGGTAGCCCGCCTCGAGCCCTGGATCCTGGCGCGGCGGAACGGCTCGTTCGACGACCTCGTCGCCGGCGTGGAGGCCGACGCGACGGAGGCAGCCTCGGATCCGAACTGCGTGGCCTACAAGTCGATCGTCGCGTACCGCACGGGCCTCGACGTCGGCGACCCCTCCTCGTCCGACGCCGAGGCGGCGTTCGCCCGCTGGCGCGACGATGGGTGGGCCGAGACCCGCGAGCACGCGAAGCCCGTCCGCGACTTCCTGATCCGGCGCGCCCTCGCGATCGCGAAGACGAACGACCGGCCGTTCCACTTCCACTGCGGCGGCGGGGACCCCGACATCAACCTCCGCCACGCGGACCCGATCGCGATCTTCCCACTGCTCGTCGATGTGCAGGATCAGCCGGTCGTCCTCGTGCACTCGGGGTACCCGTGGGTCCGGGAAGCCGCCTACGTCGCCTCGGTCCTCCCGAACGTGTACCTGGAACTCTCGGAGCTGATCCCGTGGGGATGGGGCCAGGTCGAGTGGGCCCTGGAGATGCTCGTCGGGACCGTGCCGGCGGCCAAGCTTCTGTACGGCTCCGACGAGGCCGGCGAGCCCGAGGCTTTCTGGGCCTCGGCGATCCTCGCCAGGACCTCGCTGGAGCGCGTCCTGACGAGGTACGTGGAGCGGGATCACCTCACGGAACAAGAGGCGCGCGACCTGGGGAAGCTCGTCCTCGGCGACTCCTGCCGCGCGTTGCACGGCCTGAATGGCTGAGCGCCGCGCGTCTCCGCGCGGCGCTCCCACCCGGTCGATCGCTATGGCAGTGAGATCGTGCCGTCGAGCGACGCGTGTCCGGAGTCGCCCGCGGCCCGGAAGAGGCTCGTTCCCGATCCGCTCGCGCCCTCGAACACCCCGGTGCCGCCGCTCACTTCGAAGGTTCCTTCGAACCTCCCCGGGTTCCCGAAGGAAACCAGGGAGCCGGGCGTCGAGTTCGAGGCGCCCGGGAAGCACACCACGCCCGTATCGTCCAAGGTCAGGGTGCTGCCGTCGCCGACGAGCGTGATCACACGGACCGCCGTGAGATCGGCGCAGGACGTGCCCTCGATCGGCTCGAAGCCGGTGATGTCGTACTCGCTGGTGGCGGCACCGAACCCCTGGACGGTCCCGGTACCGCACAAGAAGTGCTCGCACGGCTTGGACGCGGCCCGGCCGAACGTCTCCTTGAACCCGGCGTGCAGGGACTCGGCCGCGAGCGCGGACGCGGCCGAAGCCACGACCACGGACGCTGCAACGATCCCGATGACCCAGCTAGCCTTCCTCATGCTCTTCCCCTCTCGCCCGCCCGCGATGACGCCTGAGCTTCCTCCGCAGGACAGAAGGTTCAATCATCCATCTGGACCGCTTCCCCTACGCTCCTCCGGGAGAGGCCCGGACTGGGGCGTCCGGTCAACAGATCCCCGACCATCGGTAGTGGGCCGCCGACCCCACGGCACAGGACCGACCTGGACGGCGGGCCGCCGCCCGCGCGCGGGCGGCGGCCGACCTCCGGCGTCTAGGCCGAGGACCCTTCGACGATCTCGCGATCGGCGAGTCCCTCGGCGATCAGCTGCTCGTCCGACTTCCCGCGTCTCGCGGACTGCGACACGAACCAGATCACGATGCCCGAGATCACCGAGACGGCCGTGAAGCCGATCATGAAGACGTTCCAATCCGCCAGTTCCCAGCCGGTCGGGTTGGAGTCCGACACCGGGTACCACGAGCCCACGAAGATGAAGAGCACCGCGAGGATGTTGACGACGAACCCGACGACGCCGCAGAGGAACAAGAAGCCGGTCGGGACCCGTCGCTCACGCTCGAATCGCTCCGGCTCGGCTCGCTTCGCGAAGAAGATGTCGAGGAACAACAACGCGGTCGAGATGCACCACACGATCGTGACGCCGGCGTAGAGCCCGTAGAAGTACCGGTACGGATCCGTCTCGCCGGAGCCGAGCACGAAGAAGATCAGGACCGCCAGGATCGTCGAGATCGCGCTCTGAAGCGTGATCGCGTTCGCCGGCACCTTGTTCCGGTTGACCTGGCCGATCTGGTGCGGAAGGCGCTTCTCCATCCCAGAAACGAACAGCAGGCGTCCGAACGAGAAGTTGTAGACGACGGCGACGGTCAACACGACCCATGCCATCACCAACGCGACGGCCGCGCCGGTCCACCTCCCCAGCGCGAGTCCGACCGTCTCCGCGCCACCGGTGGTCCCGTTCGCGCCCCCGGCCTCGATCACGACCATGTTCCCCCAGGTGGCCCAGAGGTACGCGGCCATCACGATCGCGCAGCCCCAGAGCAGGAACGTCCGGATCGCCTTCTCGCCGCCGGTCACCTCGGCGCCCATGTTCAGCGGCGTCTCGATGCCCAGGAGCGCCAGGATCGCGAACGAGAAGAACGTGAGGTTCGCGGGGAGGCCGAGCGCGAGCGTCTCACCCTGGAACGGATCCCATCCCGCCCCGAAGTCCGTCGAGGCGGTGTTGCCCTGGAGGAGCCACCAGACCCCCGCGAACCCGATCAGGAAGATCACGCCCGCGTAGAACCAGAAGAGCACGTTCACGTAGTTCTGCGTGACGCGCATCTTGAGGTAGGACATGAGCGCGCTGAACCAGATCACGACCAGGACGACGACGCCGATCTGCCAGTTCTCAGTGAAGAGGCAGGGGGCCTCGCAGCTCGGGTTGATGAACACGGAGGCCTGCTGCAGGAAGTTCGCGAAGAGGATCCCGATGAACACCAGCGAGATCGGCCCGGGCCACCAGGCCACGAAGCCGGCGAAGAACCCCCAGAACGGACCCAGCACCTTGTGGGTCCAGACGTAGAGCGAGCCCTCCTCGGGGAACATCCGCCCGAGCTGGGCCGTCACGAACGCCCCGGTGATCAGGAACGTGAGGAACGCGACGATCCAGAAGATGAACACCGAGGGCCCGGCGAACTGCAGGCCGGCCGCGTTGTTGATGAACAGCACGATCGCGACGAAGATCACGACGAGGTCGAACGGCCCGAGCGTTCTCGCCACCAGAACCGGTGCGACCTTCTCCGAGATCATCTGCTCATCGGCGCGTGACGCCATAGCATCTCCCTCCCATCGCATGAGGGACGCCGCGAGCCGGGGCAGGCGCCCCCACCAGGTCTCGTCGGCGCGAATCCTTGCATCTCGCCGGTGCCTTGTCCAACTGCGCCCGAGTGATCCGGGGTTCGCCTCGCCGCGAATCCAAGCCGTCCCGCGATGCGGGGCAGGCACGAGCGAGGGGAGGCGTATTGAGCGTTCCACGGCGGGTCCTGGTCGTCTCCTTGCTGGTGCTCGGCGTGCTGTCGGTGCCCGTGCTCGCCCACGCACATCCGCTCGGGAACTTCACGATCAACACCTCCGCCGCCCTGGTCGTGCGAGCAGATGAAGTGGTCGTCGACTACGCCGTGGACATGGCGGAGATCCCCACGTTGCAGGAGCAACGGCGGTTGGATCCCGACGGTGACGGCACGCCCTCGGCCGAGGAGGAGACCGCGTACCGGTCGGCCGCCTGCGAGGACCTGCGGAGGGGCCTCCGGCTCCGGATCGACGGAGCCGCCGCTCCCCTGACGCTTCGTTCGTCGAGCTTCTCCTTGCCCGCCGGGCAGGCCGGACTGTCGACGCTGCGACTCCGATGCGTCTTCACCACGGCGATCGATCCGGCGCCCGTCCACGACCTCAGGTTCGAGGATCGGACCTACCCGGACAGGCTCGGCTGGCGCGAGGTCACGGCCGCGGGTGACGGTGCCACGATCGTTCGATCGGACGTTCCGCGCGAGAGCCCCAGCGATCGTCTCCGCTCCTACCCGACGGGCGTCGCTCCCTCGCATGTCGTCACGGCTTCGCTCGCGTTCCGGCCCGGCGGCGCTGCTCTTCCTACGGAAGCCGGACCCGGTGTGCGTCGGCGCCGGCGACCGGCGGGTTCCTCGCCGGCTTCGCCGCTCGCCCTGACCTCTCGGCCGGCCTCATCGCCCTGATGATCGCGGCGGCCGTCGGCGTCGGCGCGATCCATGCGCTCGGCCCGGGCCACGGGAAGTCGTTGATCGGCGCGTACCTGATCGGCGCCGACGGCACGCTCCGGCAGGCCGCCGCCGTCGGCGCCGCGGTCTCGGTGATGCACACCGCATCGGTGCTCGGGCTCGGGCTCCTCGTGCTCTCCGCGGAGCGGGTCTTCGCGCCCGAACGCGTCTACCCGTGGCTCGGCCTCGCGTCCGGGCTGGTCGCGCTCGGCCTCGGCGCCGCGCTGCTCGTGTCGAGGATCCATTCGCTGTCGGAGGGCCGACACGGGCACGACCATCCGCACCCCGATCGACCGCTCTCGCGGCGAGGGCTGGTGGCGCTCGCATTCGCCGGAGGGATCCTCCCGTCTCCGAGCGCGCTGGTCGTTCTGCTGGGGTCCGTGGCGATCGGCCGGGCGGCCCTCGGCCTCGTCCTGATCGCGGCGTTCAGCGCAGGCCTGGCGGCGTCGCTCGTGGCCGTTGGGGTCCTCGCGATCCGCGCGCGGCACGTTGCGACCGGCAGGCTTCCCGCCGGGCTCATGCGGCTCGCGCCCGTGGTTTCAGCCGCGTGCATCGCGCTCGTGGGACTGGCCCTCACCGGTCGCGGGCTTCTCCAGATCTAACGCGAACGGGAGAACCGGAGGAGGAGGCCGCCGAGCACCGCGATCCCGACGGCGATCGCGATCGTGACGACGCGCTCACCCGTACTCCCGTCGGCGAAGGACGCCACGGCGATCAGGAACAGACCGAGGAGGATCCCTGCGAGCCCGACGACCCCGAGAAGGATCCGGAGAGCGGGTGCGATCCGCTCGCCATCACCCATCAGACGCCGGCGAGCGTCATCTCGCCGATCAACACCGAGGGCGTCCCCACCGACGAGAAGAAGCGCAGGTCGTCCCCGACGCCGGCGATCGCCTGCAGCATCTCCGGCAACGTCGACGCGATCGTCATCTCGCGCAGCGGCTCCCCGAGCGCCCCGGCGGCGATCCGGAGCCCGGTCGCGCCGACGCTGAACTCCCCACTGATCGGGTTGGCGCCGGAATGGACGCCGCTCACGTCCTGGATCATGACGCCACCGTCGGCTCGACGCAGCAGCTCGTCCAGAGGGGTCTCCCCCGCGTCGAGGTAGAAGTTCGACGTGCCGACGCCGGGCGCCGCTCGGTAGCCGCGCTTGCCGTTGCCGGTCGAGGCCGTTTCGCCCTTGTGCGCCGTGTAGGCGTTGTGGAGGAACCCGGTCAGCACGCCCTTCGTGAACAGCTCCGTCCGGCCGCTCGGCACCCCTTCGTCGTCGAACGGAGCGGCGCCCGGTCCTTCCACGTTGGTTCCGTCGTCGACCAGCGTGAACAGCCCGGACCCGACCTGCTCCCCGACGAGGTTGGCGAACAGGGAACGGCCCTTCTGCACCGCGTCGGCGGAGAGTGCTCCCGCGAGCACACCGAGGAACGACATCGCCGCGAACTGGTCGAGGACGACCGGGACGCGGGCCGTCGTTGGCTTCGCGGCGCCGAGCATCCGCGCCCCTCGCTCCACGGCCTCGTCGGCGACCGCCTCCCACTCGAGCTCGTCCAGCCCGCGGGCGATCCGGTAGGAGAAGCCCGTCTGCGTCTCGTCGCCCTCCACCGCGAGGGTCACGGCCAAGCACCAGGCATCGGTCCGGGCGTACTCGGCCTCGACGCCGGTCGTGGACGCGATCGCGACCCGCGAGACGGCATCACCCACCTGGGCCTCGTCGATCTTCGTCACCCGCGGGTCGCGGGAGATCGCTCGCGCCTCGAGGTCCAGCGCGAGGCGGGTCTTCCCCTCCGTGGGGACCGTGACGGACGACTCCCGGTAGAGCTCGGGGATCGGCGTCCACCGACCCGGCTCCGGCAGGACGTTGTGCTCGTCCTCAGCCGAAAGCGCGGCGTTCTCCCTCGCCCGGCGAACGACGTCGCGGACCTCGTCGGCATCCGGGTCCGCCGCCCACGCGTACCCGAGCCGGGAATCGCGGATGACCCGCACCCCGACGCCGCGGGATTCGGAGAACTGGAGGCCCTCGACCTCGCCGCGGAGCGCCTTCGCCTCCGTCCGCCGCGACTCCTCCGCGTAGGCCTCGACCGCCTCGCCCGACTCCGCGGCCTCCACGGCCACGCGGCAGAGGTCGCTCAGATCAGGCACCGGTGCCTCCAACGGTGATGCGCGAGATGCGAAGGGTCGGTGACCCGCTTCCGACGGGAGCCTGCTGCCCGTCCTTCCCGCAGACGCCTTCCCAGGTATCGAAGTCGTCGGCGACGGCGTCGACCGCGGACATCACCTGGATCGCGCGCCCGATCAGGTTGGCGCCGCGGACCGGCGTCGCGATCTTCCCGTCCTCGATCAGGAACGCCTCGGAGCACCCGAACACGAAGTCGCCGCTCGCGGGGTTGACCTGTCCGCCGCCGAGGGACGTGACGAAGACGCCCTTCGACGTGCCCTCGATGATCGCCTCGGCGCGCTCGGGTCCGTCGAGGATGTTCGTGTTCGTCATCCTCGGGATGGGCGGGCTCGCGTAGGACTCGCGGCGACCGTTCCCCGTCGAGCGGACGCCTTCCTTGTCTGCACGGAGCCGGTCGTACAGGAATCCTTGCAGCACGCCGTTCTCGAAGAGCACGGTCCGCTGGCTCGGCTCGCCTTCATCGTCGAAGTCGAACGAACCCCACCCGTTCGGGATCGTCGCATCGTCGACCCCGTTGACGACCTCGCTGGCGCACGCCGTCCCGACGAGACCCCGGTAGACGCTCGCCTCCTTGTCCACGGCGTCGGCCTCGAGCGGATGGCCGACGGCCTCGTGGAACAGCACGCCGCCCATCCCGGGCGCGAGCACCACGGCCATCTCGCCGGCGGGCGCCGGGATCGAATCGAGCATCGTGACGGCCCGCTGGGCCGCCTTCTCGCCGACGTCCGCCGCACCGTAGCGCTCGAAGAGCTCGAGCCCGCCGCAGGACGCGGGACCGAAGAACCCGGTCTGGATCGTGTCGTCCCGGGCGGCGACGACCTGGGTCACCAGCCGGATCCGAGGGCGCTCCTCCTCGACCCAGCGGCCGTCGGAGGTGGCGATCAGTCGCTCCTGCAACGAATCGCCGTACATCCCGATCACCTGGACGACCTCCGGACTCAGACCGCGGGCCGCGTCGTCGAGCTCCCGCAGCCAGGCCACCTTGTCCGCGGCCGGGAGGCCACCGGCGGGCCGATCCGTCCGGTTCACCCTCGGACCCACCCGCTCGGTCAGGTCGACGATCGAGCCCGGTGCTCCTTCCTGGAGCGCGGCGCTGGCGGCGTCCGCGGCTTGCAGGAGCGAGTCACGGTCGAGTCGATTGGAGAACGCGTAGCCGTACGAGGTGCCGAGCGCCACGCGGACGCCGGCACCGCGATCGAGTCCGCTCGTCAGCTCTTCGACCTTGCCGTCGTCCAATCTGATCGACGTGGACGTCCGCTCTTCGACGAAGAGCTCGGAGAACGAGCCGCCGCGTCGACGCGCGGCACGCAGCACGTCCTCGACGAGCTCGCGGGGCAGCATGCGCGCGATGCTAACAGCGGCGCTCTGAACGACTTCCCGAACGACTCACAGCACGATCACGAGCAGGAGGAACGCGAACGCGGCGATCGCACCCCCGATCCCTCCGAGGAGTTGATCGCGGGATGAGGCACCCACGCCCGCTCGCGTCCACGCCACGAGAGCGAAGACCCCGGCGACGAGGAGCAGCAGTCCGATCGAGAAGAGCGACAGCACGGCGGCGCCCATGAGACCTCCGCTCGCGATGCCGAGAGGGATCACGCGATCGGAACCGGCGCGCACCGCGCCGGCGAGGGCAGCCACCCCGAGACCCGAGATGAACGCCGTGATCACGATCACGCCACCGAGCTCCTGCTCCCCTTGCGACACGATGATCGCGACGTAGACGACCGCGGTCGCGAACGTGAGGCCGGCTGCGACCGTCGCAGGAACGGAGCCCGGCAGACCTTCGCGCCGTGTCCCGCTCACGGAGCCAGCGTACGTCCTCGTCGGCTGCGAAGCGTGGGGTAGGCTCGCCGGGATGCGCGGAACGTGGCTGCGGACCCTGGTACTCGGCGCGCTCCTCACCGTCCTCACGGCCGCGTGCACCACGACCGGGATCGGTCACGGGCCCTCCGACACCATCTCGCCGCCCCCGCCGGACGGCGCGTCCCCGACACCGACGGTCTCGCCGACCTCGTCGGGTTCGCCCGGTCCTGAGAGCCCGCTCGTGGTCGGCGGCGCGAGCGTCACCCTGTCCGGCGACGTCGCGATGACCATCGGCCTCTCCTCGATCGAGACTCCGGCCGTCTGGGCGCCGCCGCCCGCACCGATGGACATCATCTGGAGCGGAGGCGCGGTCCAGCAGCTGCACCTCTCCGGGACGTCGTTCGTCAGCCTCGCCCCGACGAGCGCGGACCAGGCGCTCTCGTTCACCGTCCAGGGCCCGGACGGGCCGATCGAGTTCTCATCGACGGCCGGAGAGTGCAGCGTCACCATCACGCCCGCGCTCGCCGACAACATGGGCGGCGTGTTCAGCTGCACGCTCCTCACCGATGTCGGAGGTGCGGTCACTGTGGACGCGCGCGGCACGTTCACCGCCAGCGGATAGCTGCCGGGATGGCGACCGCTCGCCGGGATCTCGCCTGGCTCGGTGGCCTCTGTGCCGCGCTCCTCGTCCTGTTCGTGTGGCCGTATGCGATCGACGGCCATCGCTTCGGCGTGGGCTCGGACGTGCCGGTCTACCTCTGGTGGACGCGGGTGGGCGCGGGCGAGGGACTCTCCGAGGTGGGTGCCAGGCCGGGCGCACCCGCCTTGGTCGCCGCGCTGGCCGGCACCCTCCACCTGAACGTGACGGCGGTGACGGCCGGGCTGGCATCCGCACTCGGGGTCGCGGTGGGAGCGGGGTCGGCGGCGCTGGTCCGACGCGCCGCCCGCGGCGCGGAGAAGACGTGGCTCCTCGCCGGGCTCCTCGCGGGGGTCTTCTCCGTCCATCTCGTCGCCGGCTACCTGGCCAATCTCGTGGTCGCCGTCGCGTTCCTCGCGGCCGCGGCGTGCCTCGCCGGCCCCCGCCGGTCGTGGTGGGCGGCCGCCGTGCTCCTCGCCGGCGGTGGCCTGGCGCATGCGCCGTTCCTTGTCCACGCGATCGTGGTGTTCGCGGGAGCCGCCGCGCTCGCCTGGCGAGCGGGCGCCCGCGACGAAGCCCGCGACATCGCGCTATCCGTCACGGCGGGCGGCGTCGTCGCGGGAGCCGGCATCCTCGCGACGATCGCGGGACCCGGTCCGATCGCCTCCGAGACGTCGAGGGACGGGTACCTCCGACGGGCGGGACTCGACCGACAGCTCGTCGACGCGTACCGCGAGCGGTTCCGGCTACGGGCGGCCCGCTACGTCCAGTGGATCTCGGTCCCGCTCGCCGTCGCTGGGACGGCGGTCGCCGATGCCTCGGCGGCAGAGGGTTCCTCCGGCGGTTCCTCGCGTCGTGGCTCACGGTGATCGCGGTCGGTGTCCCTGTGGGCTACGTCACCGGATGGCTCCCACCGGACCGGCTCGTCACGTTCGGGTTCGCCGTGCCGATCGCCGCGGCCCTCGGGCTCGGATGGCTCCACGCAAGGCTGGGCGGGCGAGGCTGGTTCTCGTGGGCGGTCGTCGGCGCGCTCGCCGGGTGGATGATCCTCGGAGGGCTTCTCGCTTGGGGCCGACAGGCCCCGTTCGTGAACCCGAGGGAAGCCGAGCTGGCTCGCGAGGCCGGGCTCCGCGTCGGACCCCCGTTGGACCGGCGGCCGATCGTCTACATCGTGGATGACGCCGACGCCACGGCGACGTTCCTCGGATCACGGGCCGCGAACATCCTTCGGGCGGCCGCCTCCCCCGAGCGTGCCGCCGATGTCCACGTCTTCGTCGGCACGATCAGCGACTTCTTCGACGACCGACCGACGGTGCGAGGTGATCCCGAGTACGACGCCCTCTCCCGCCTGACGCTCGCGGACATCCCGGACGAGCCCGAGCCTCTGGTGCTGGTGCTCGGCCCCTTCTATCGAGGGAACGTCTCGAGCCCCCAACTCCTCGAGCTCGGACCCTCCCTCTGGGCGTCCGAGTCCCTCCCGGAGTCCTCCTCGACCGTCAGCGGGCCGTTCGACTTCGTCCCGTCGTCGGGGGCGTGGATCTCGATCGCCGCGCTCGCGGCCCTGGTGGTGTTGTCCGTCCTCGGGCTCGGCTACGCGGGAGCCGCCTTCGAGGACCCGATCGTCGCGATCGCGACCGCGCCTGCCTTCGGTGCCGCCGCGGTCACCCTGGCGGCGGTCGCGCTCGACCGGATGAGGTCTCCGCCTGGACTCGACGCCGGTCGCGCTCGCCGCCTCAGTGCTGGCGGGTCTCGGCGGGCTCGCGGCCTTCCTCGTCGTGCAGCGCCAGCGGGATCGAGAGACGCCGGCGTAGGTCGAGCCCCAGCCACACGAGGAGACCGATCACGATCGGGGTCAACGCGTAGTGGCCGATCAGGATGTTCAGGTCGTACGCCTCGGGGAACCGGAGCGGCTCCGCCGTCCACTGCGACAGCGCGAGCACGACAGAGAGCGCGATCAACGAGACGCGGGGCACCCGGGGGAGGATCCAGGTCAGCGGGAGGGACCACGCGAGGTACCACGGCAGGAGAACCGGGCCGAGCAGCGTCAGGACGAGCAGCGCCCACCCCCAACCCCCGAGGAGCTCGAGCACCGGGCGCCCCGACGCGGCGGCGCGCGCGATCCCGCGGACGAGCCACACGACCGCGGCGACGAGAGCCACCGCGAACACCACGCGCGCGACGACGCCCAGTGTGTCCACGCTGATCGCGTCGATGACACGGCGGAAGAATCGGGACGGCGCGAGCCATCCCTCGTGCGACGACAGCTCGAGCATCCCGAGCGTGGGGTCGTGCCACTGGAGGAAGGGGATCGCGACCACGGCGAACACGGCGAAACCGAGGGCGGCGTGGGTCACGCCGGCGCGCAGGCGTTCCCCGGGCGGCCGCCGCCAGGCGACCCAGATCACGAGGAGGAGCAGCGGAAGGAACGCGGTCGCCTTGACTAGACCCGCGCACGCGACGAGCACGACCGCCCAGTGCGTCCGCCCCCGGAGGACGCACCAGGCGGCCAGCGCGATCCCGAGTGCCACGAGGAGATCGTTGTGCCCACTCCCGGCGGACTGGAAGAGGATCACGGGGTTCAGGCCGAACGCGGCCACCGCGAACGCCGCTCGGTCCGGGCGGAGCCCGCGTGATATGGCGGCGATCACGAACGTCGTGGCGAGGCTCGCCGCGATCGCGATGAGCCGGAACGCGTCGACGAGCACGTCCAGGCGTGGGGTCGTCCGGGTGACCAGCCCGGCCAGATGGGTGAACAGCGGCCCGTAGACGGAAGGGGTGTCGACCCATTGCGGTCCCACGAGCGTCCGCGAAAGGAACCCTGGGAAGTCGGCGGGCGTCTGGACGTACGGGTTCGCGTGGTGCACCGACACGATCTGCCCGTGCGCGATGTACGAATAGACGTCCCGGGAGATCAGCAGAGGCTGCAGGACGATCGCGAGATGGAAGGCGACCGACAGTCCGAGGGCGAAGCGGAGCGACAGATCGCCCCGCCACGCCGCCCGCAGGAGCACGAGGAACCCCGCCATCCCCGCCACCACGCCGAGCACGGACGCCACGGGGAGGGCGTCGCCCAGCCGATCGAGCCGGAGCGTCTCGGCGACCCAGACGAACGGGCCCCCCGGGTCGGCGCCCGGGGCGAGGATCGGCTGGAGGGGAGACCCGGGCACCGCGGCGACGACCGCCTCCACCAGGAACCCCGCCACGGCCGCCGCGACGGCGGGCCACGCCGTCCGCGAGCGAGTCGTCTCCATGTCGCGGCCGACGCTAGCACCCGGTCGCCGCTAGGCTGCAGCCCATGGCGCGCTTCCGGGAAGGCACGGGCACGGCTCTCCTCGTGGCGATCTGCTCGTTCAGCGCTCTTCGCGATCCTCGCGTGGCTCGTCGCGGTGTTCCTGCTTTGGATCGCGCTGTCGATCTACGCGCTGGTGAAGATGTTCGGCGACGGCCGTCCGAGCGCCGTCGCGGTGCTGCTGATCGTCGTCCTGCTCGTGGGAACCCTCGTCACGCTCGCCGCCGTCGGTTTCGGCTTCGTGGGCAAGCGGCTCACACCAGGGAAGCGCGACCGCGGACTGATCCGCTACGGCGTGGGCTTCATCACCATCAGGTAGAGGATGCCGGCGACTGGCAGCATCGTGAGGATCCCGTCGTCCGGGTCCGACGGCCGCGGCCTCGTAGGCGGCGAGAGCCTGCCTCGCCCGCGAGCTCCGTCTGGCGACGAAGCGACGGAGCGAAGAACGCGCCGGCGATCACGCCCGACCAGGACGTACAGCCCGATCGCGACCGCGATCCAGAACGTCGTGAACCCCAACCCGTCGGAGATCAGGACCATGATCACACCGGTGAGCGGCAGCACGCCGTACGCGGGGTTCGCGAGGCGCGCATCGAGCTTCTTGATCGTATCCAGCGCGAACGTCTGTTGGGTCGGAGCGCGTCCCTTCATCGCGCCGAGCCAGACGAAGTACGTCACGTTCGTCCCCACGGCGACGATCGCAGACAACACATGCACGAGCTTGAGCGGCAGGTACCAATCCATGTCGTCTCCCCTCTCCGCGGACGTCCGTACGGGACATCCTGCCGTACGCCGCAACACGCGCGCTTGAGCTGGGATCGCGCCCCTAGGATGAGCCGATGGACAGGGACAGCCTCCTCGCGTTCGTTCGCTTCCACGCCTGGGCGAACGACCGCATCCTGACGACGGCGGCCGGGCTCGCGGATGAGGAGCTTCGGAGACCGGCGGTGCTCGACCACGGCAGCGCCTTCGAGACGCTCCGGCACCTCGTCGACGTCGACTGGAGCTGGCGTGAGGCCTGCATCGGGAACGACGTCGGGCAGACCTACGTCTGGGACCACGGGTTCGTGCTCGACGACCTGGAGGCGATCCATGCGTTCTGCCTCGAGGAGGACATCCGCCTCCGGAGCTACGTGGAGTCCCTCGACGAGGCAGGTCTGAACGAGCCCCTCGCGGACGGCGACCCCCGAGAGCCGCGGTGGCTGGTCGTCGCCCACGTCGTCAACCACGGGACGCAGCACCGCAGCGAGCTCGCCCGGTACCTCACCGTCTGCGGGCACTCCCCAGGGGATCTCGATCTCCTCGAGGCCCTGGTCCTGCCCTGGCCGGACGATACCGGCTGACCCACCTTCGTCCGACCCTCCGTCAGCGAGCCCGGCTACGCTCACCCCGTGACCCATCGGATCTTGCTCGATGTGGCGAGGTGTCGGACATGTACCGCGCGCAGCAAAGGGGTGCGAGCGTGGGGTGGCTCGCGTGCGCCGGAGGTCTGACGATGGATACCGCTATCGAAGACGTCCGACCGACGACGCGAGTGGCCATCGCGGCGGTCCGTCGCGGACTCGAGCTCACCCGTGCCGGAGCGGGCGCGGAAGAGATCACGTCCAAGGGTGGCCGCGATCTCGTGACAGCGACCGACATCGCCATCGAAGATGAGATCCGTCGCATCGTGGAGGATGCGACTCCCCATCCGGTCGTCGGCGAAGAGCGTGGAGGAGAAGCTCCCGCCGACGGGTCGGCCTACTGGCTCCTCGACCCCATCTGCGGCACCCGGAACTTCGCGTCCGGCATCCCGCTGTATTGCGTCAACCTTGCACTGGTGGAGGGCGATCGGATCACCGTCGCGGTCGTCGGAGATGCGTCGATCGACGAGATCCAGTTCGCGGAGCAAGGTCGCGGAGCGTGGACGACCGGCCACAAGGGTCGACGTCGGCTGGCCACCAGTGACCAGAACCAGACCATCGTGGTCGAGTCGGGCCTCGCAACTGGCTCACGCCGCGAACATGCCGCACGTTTCGCCCACGACGCCATCCGCGCAGACCGCTGGGACATCCGCAACCTCAGCAGCACGCTGTCCTTGTCGTACGTCTCAGCTGGCCGGGTCGCAGCCTACGTGCTGTTCTCAGCCTCGGCGCTCCACGCCGGGGCGGGGACCCTGCTCGTTGCGGAGGCCGGAGGGACCGTCTCGGACATCGAGGGCGAGGCCTGGACCGTTGCGTCCGACTCGGTCCTTGCCAGCGCCACGCCGGCTCTTCATCGGGAGCTCATCGGTATGGTGCGCTCGACCGCGGGGAGCGCTGGGTGACTCACAGGATCCTGCTGGACGTGTCGAGCCTGACGTATCGGGCGTTCTTCGCGATGCCGGACTCGGTGACCGCGCCCGGACGGTCGACCGGTGAACGCGGTCCACGGGTACCTCGACATGGTCACGCGACTGGTGGCGACGCGGCGGCCCGATGAGGTCGTCCACGTCTACGACCATGACTGGCGGCCGGTCGAGCGCACCGACATCTATCCGGGCTACAAGTCCAATCGCCCGCCGGAACCCGAGGCGATCACGCAGCAGTTCGCCCTCCTTCGGAGCGTGCTGGATCTCACGGGACTGCTCCAGGCCGAGACCGAGGGATGGGAGGCGGAGGACGCGATCGGTGCCTTCTGCGTCGAGGCGGACGAGATGGACAGGATCGAGATCGTCTCGGGCGACCGCGATCTGATCCAGCTCGTGCGCGATCCGGTGGTGAAGCTGCTGTTCACCGTCCGCGGTGTCTCGGAGCTCGCCGAGTACGACGAGGCGGGCGTCCTCGCCAAGTACGGCGTACCGGCGTCGCGCTATGCCGAGTTCGCGATCCTCCGAGGCGATCCCTCCGACGACCTCCCGGGCGTGCGCGGCGTGGGCGCGAAGACCGCGCTGGCGTTGATCCAGACGTACGACTCCCTCGACGAGATCGTCGCGGACGCCACGCAACCGCAGTCCCGTCCCGGACCGATGAAGGGCAAGCCGGCGCTGAAGGCGAGGATCGTCGAGGCGAGCGAGTACCTGGACAAGATGCGCCGCCTCGTGCCGGTGAATGCCGTCGCACCGCTGACCGTGTGGTCGGGCGCGCGTGACGACGAAGCGCTGAGAGCGTTCGCCGACGAGCACGGGCTGAAAGGTCCGGTCCAGCGGCTGCAGGCCGCGCTCGACAGCGCGAGCGCGGCCTGACCCCCGGTGACCCCGTTCGTCTTCCACGTCGACCTCGACCAGTTCCTCGCCGCCGTCGAGGTCCTCCGGCGCCCCGAGCTCCGCGGCAAGCCTGTCGTCGTGGGTGGCGACGGCGACCCGACGAAGCGCGGTGTCGTCTCCACGGCCTCCTACGAGGCCCGCGCGTTCGGCGTGGGATCCGGGATGCCGCTCCGCACCGCCCTCAAGCGATGCCCCGAGGCGGTTTCCTGCCCGTCGACGCGCCCGTGTACCTCGAGGCATCGCGCCGCGTGATGGACACGCTCCGATCCTTCGGCTTCGTCGTGCAGGTGATGGGGTGGGACGAGGCGTTCGTCGCCGTGGAGACGGACGACCCGGAGGGCCTCGCCCGCGAGATCCAGCGCCGCGTCGTCGAGCGGACGAAGCTCTGGTGCTCGATCGGGATCGGGGACAACAAGCTCCAGGCGAAGATCGCCACCGACGCGGGCAAGCCCGCCGGCGTGTTCCGGCTGACCTCCGATCGGTGGGCCGAGTGGATGGGGTCGCGGCCGACGGACGCGCTCTGGGGGATCGGCTCCAAGACGGCGAGGAAGCTGGCGGCGATCGGCATCGGCACGGTGGACGAGCTCGCGTCGGCCGACCTCGACAGGTTGGGAGCCGCGTTCGGGCCGAGCACGGGGCCGTGGCTCGCGCGACTCGCACGTGGCGAGGACACCAGCCTGGTCAGCGACGCGCCCTGGATCCCGAAGGGCGTGAGCCGCGAGCGGACGTTCCAGGAGGACCTCGCCACGCACGACGACGTGCTCCGCGAGCTCGACCGGATCGCATCCGAGACGGCGGAGGACGTTCGGAAGGACGGACGGCCGGCCGCGCGCGTCGTCGTGAAGGTGCGGCTGATCCCGTTCATCACGAAGACCCGGGGAGTGCCACTCCTCGCGCCCTCGAGCGCTCCCGGAGACATCGTGGCGGGCGCGAGGGCGGCGCTGGAACGCTTCCCGCCGATCGAGCGACCGGTGCGGCTGCTCGGCGTTCGCGCCGAGTTCGCCGAGGACGACCCCAAGAACGGCGGCCTAGGTCATCCGATGCTGAATTCCCCTGGCCCGGATGCCGATGAAGGATAGATGCGGACTCGATCACTCGCGGCTGGCGCGGCGATCGCCCTGGCACTCGGCCTCCTGACAGCCCTCCCCGCCTCCGCGGTCTACCAAGACCCTCTCATCGAGTTCCCCGGTGGGACCAGCGTCTTCTACTCCCCGTTCTCCGGCCCGGCGACCGTCACGTTCACGTTCGACGCCGACACGAACGACGCGACGTTCGAGCTCCGCCTCCGGCGGGTCGGCGGGGCAGTCATCCGCACGAGGGAGGTGTTCATCGACCCCGACACGATGGCGTCACCGCATCCGGTGTCGTTCAGCTGGCCGGCGCTCTCCGTCGGGTCGGCGAAGACGTACCAGGTCGCCGTCTACCGCGGCGGGAACCTCCAGGGGAGCCCGGAGAGCTTCCAAGTGCTTCCGCCGCTGGTCTCGATCACGGGAGCGACACCGAATCCGTTCCTCCCCTGGATCGACGACGACATCAAGGACGAAACGAGGATCTCCTACACGCTCGAGGCCCATCCAACCCGACGATCGTCCGGGTCTATCGGTGCCGACTCGCACGGGAAGTGCTGCGGCCCCCTCGTCTTCGAGAAGGACGATGGGGCGCATCCGTCGGGGGACAACCACTACGAGTGGAACGGGAGGACCCAGGAGTCGGGAGGATCGCTCCTGCCGAAAGGCGACTACTTCGTCAAGATCCGTGCCGAGGATCCGTCGAACATGGTGGGCGTTTCGAAGCCCTTCAAGGTCGCGATCGCCCGGACCTATCGGGCGGTGAAGACGAAGACGAAGCCCGCGAGGGACTACCACCACCGGAGTGCCTCGACCCCCATCGTGATCGGGGGAGATTGCCTCGTCGGCGTGGATGCAGGGAACCTGCGGATCCTCTGTCAGGGAGCGCGCGTTTCCGTGTACTGGCGATGGGGCCTCGGCCCATCACAACGGATCCAACGGGCCTCCGTCGTCCTGGATACCCAAGCGGGGAGCTGTCCATCGTCTATCCGGCGGTCGGGGCACACCAAGCATGAATCCTCGTTCACGGTCAACGAGGATCTGGCCGGAGCGTTGGCGGATTGCCGCATCGTCACGGCGAAGATCACGTACAGCTACCTCCAAGCATCCTGACCCGCCGGGGTTCCCGGAGCGATCAGCACCTACCATCAGGCGCGTGACCACGCCGACGCTCGAGCGGATCAGGCAGGCGCCGAAGGTCCTCCTCCACGACCACCTCGACGGCGGCGTGCGACCGGGCACGATCGTGGAGCTCGCGGACGAGACCGGCTACGAGGGCCTCCCGACCCGCGATGTGGAGGAGCTCGCGGCCTGGATGAGGCGGGGCGCCGATCGCAAGGACCTGGTCCTGTACCTCGAGACGTTCGCCCACACCGTCGGGGTGATGCAGACGACCGAGTCGCTGGCGCGCGTCGCCCGGGAGTGTGCGGAGGACCTCGCCGCCGACGGCATCGTCTACGCGGAGGTCCGCTACGCCCCCGAGCAACACCTCGAACGAGGTCTCACGTTGGACGAGGTGGTCGAGGCGGTGCAGCACGGATTCACCGAGGGCTCCCAAGCGACCGGCATCCGGATCGGCACGCTGCTCACGGCGATGCGCACGGCCGCCCGATCCCTCGAGATCGCGGAGCTCGCCGTCCGCTGGCGTGACCGGGGGGTCGTGGGCTTCGACATCGCGGGCGCGGAGGCCGGCTATCCGCCGACCCGTCACCTCGACGCGTTCGACCACGTCCGCCGCGCGAACTTCCATCTCACGATCCATGCGGGAGAGGCGTTCGGGCTGCCGTCGATCTGGGAGGCCCTGCAACTGTGCGGCGCCGAGCGGCTCGGGCACGGGGTTCGCATCGTCGACGACATCGAGGTCGAGCCGGATGGCGAGGCCCGGCTCGGACGCGTCGCCGATCTCGTCCGTGACCGGCGCGTGCCGCTCGAGCTGTGCCCGACCTCCAACGTCCACTCCGGAGCGGCGGCCTCGATCGTCGAGCACCCGATCGGGCTCCTCACGGATCTGAAGTTCCGCGTCACGGTGAACACCGACAACCGGCTGATGTCGGCGACGACCCTCTCGAACGAGTTCGCGCAGCTCGTCGAGGCGTTCGGGATCGGATGGGATCGGATCCGCCGGCTCACGATCAACGCGATGAAGTCGGCGTTCCTCCCGTTCGACGAGCGCGTCGCCTTCCTCGACGACGTGATCCGGCCGGCGTACCTCGAACACGATCTATGACGGCTGAACGCGACGCAACGGACGACACTCCGGCGATCCGCGACGTGGCCGCGTCGGGCGTGCCCTTCCGCGTGGTCCGGACGGAGCGGCCGGGCAGCGCCGAGGAGAGCGCCGAGCTCCAGGGCATCGAGCTCGGGCAGCTGATCCGGTCGATCGTCGTGCGCCGCGGCGCCGGCGACTACGTCTTCGTCCTCGTGCCCGGCGGGCGGCAGATCGCCTGGGCGCGGCTCCGCGCGCACCTCGGAGTGAGCCGGCTGTCGTTGCCGGACCAGAACGAGGCCCGCGACGCGACCGGCTACGAGCGGGGAACGATCACCCCGTTCGCGTCGTCGACGCGCTGGCCGGTCGTGGCCGACACGACCCTCGCCGATCGCGACGTGGTCGCCATCGGTGCCGGCGCGCACGGCGTCAATCTCCACCTCGATCCGGCGGATCTGTTCCGTCTCGTGCACGCCGATCTCGCGGACGTGACCAACCCCTCCGGGTGAGCGCCGCAGGGCTCCAGGTGCGTCGCGATCCGGATCGAGTGGGTCACACGTGCGGCGCCGCGTCGGCGTCTGCCAGCACCAGCTGATCGGCCGCCATCACGCGTCCGGCCGGGATGGACGTATCACCCGCGAGGAGGCGGGCCAGCGCGTCCGCCTTCGTGCTTCCCGCGACGATCCACACGACCCTGCGAGCCCGGTCGAGCACCGGATACGTCAGGGTCATCCGCCGCCGTCCCCGGAACGTTCCCGTCACCGCGACGTCCCGTTCGCGCACCTCGAGGACGGGGTCGTCGGGCAGAAGGGATGCCGTGTGCCCGTCGTCGCCGATCCCGAGGTGCACGAGGTCGAACCGCTCGGGCAACGACCGCTCGTAGGCCGCCGCCGCGGACTCGAGGTCGTCGGCCTCCACGGGCATCGGGCGAAGCGTCGGCGCACCTTCGGGCGACAGGGCCTGGCGGAGATGCGTGAGGTTCCGGTCGTCGTCCCCCTCGGGGGCGACCCGCTCGTCGACCTGGTACGTCCCGGTCCAGGACCAGGGCAACGCGAGCCGGCGGAACGTCGGAACGGGTGTCGCCCCGCCGCTGGCCGCCCAGTGGAAGGTGCCGCGGTCGGCCACCGCTCCCTCCGCGGCCGCCCCGATCACCGCAGCCGCCCGGGCCGCGAGGGCCTCGGCGTCCGGGAGCACCTCGAGATGGATCACCGCTCCCGGTGCCCCCCGAACTCGAGACGCATCGCGGACAAGACGCGGTTCGCGAAGCTGCCGCGGTCACGCGACGAGAACCGCGAGAAGAGGGCGGCGGTCAACACGTCGGCGGGCACCCCCTCCTCGATCGCGGCGATCGCGGCCCACCGCCCCTCGCCCGAGTCGGCCACCTCTCCCTCGAGGCCGTCGAGTCCGGGATCCGCGTACAGCGCGGCCGCCGTGAGATCGAGGAGCCACGACGACACCACGCTCCCCCGGCGCCACACCTCGGCCACCTCGGCAACGTCGATCTCGTACCGGTACGCCTCGGGATCCCTCAGGGGGGCGGTCTCCGCATCGGCGGGGACGACCGCCCCGCCCGCGTTCGCGTTGGCGAGGATGTTCAGTCCCTCGGCGTACGCGGCCATCAGGCCGTACTCGATGCCGTTGTGGACCATCTTCACGAAGTGCCCGGCGCCCACCGGACCGCAACGGAGGTAGCCCCGCTCCGCAGGCGAAGGATCTCCGTCGCGGCCACGGGTCCGCGGGGCCGTGTCCGCACCCGGCGCGAGCGATGCGAAGATGGGCTCCAAGTGCCCGAACACGTCCTCGTCCGCTCCGACCATCAGGCAGAAGCCGCGCTGGATGCCGAACAGGCCGCCGCTCGTGCCGCAGTCCACGAGATGGATCTCCCGGTCGGCGAGCTCGCGAGCGCGCCGCAGGTCGTCACGATGGTTCGTGTTCCCGCCGTCGATCACGACGTCCCCGGGCTCGAGGTGCTCGGCCAGCTCCCGCACGACCGCTTCCGTGGGTTCGCCCGCGGGGACCATCACCCAGACGGCCCGTGGCGGCTGGAGGGCCGTCACGAGCTCGTGGATCGTCGACGCGCCCGCGGCTCCGTCACCGACGATCGCCGTCACCGCCTCGGGACTCACGTCGTAGACCACGCACCGGTGTCCGTCGGCCATCAGCCGCCGGACGAGGTTGGAGCCCATCCTGCCGAGGCCCACCATGCCGAGCTCCATCGGTCGATCGGTCGTCATCGGCGCTCCCTTCGCTCATCCGCCAGATCCGTCCTCATCCCGAGAGCGTATGGACCGAACGGCTGACGCGCTCGTCCTCTTCGGGATCACCGGCGATCTCGCTCGCAAGATGACCCTCCCCGCGCTGTACCGCCTCGAGGCGAGAGATCTGCTGCCATGCCCGGTGCTCGGCGTCGGCCGGAGGGAAGGCGGGCAGGAGGAGATCCACACCCGCGCGCGCGCGGCGATCGAGGAAGCCGGTGAGTCGGTGGACGAGGCCATCTTCCAGCGACTGGCCGATCGGCTGAGGTACGTGGCCGGCGACGTGACCGACCCCGAGCTGTACACGAAGATCGTGCACGCCCTCGGCGGAGCGAAGCGTCCGGTCTTCTACCTCGCGATCCCGCCGTCGTACTTCGGGCCGACGGTCGAGGCGCTCGGCGCCGCCGGCCTCACGACGAGCGCGCGCGTCGTGATCGAGAAGCCCTTCGGCGAGGACCTGGCGTCGGCGACCGAGCTGAACCGCCGCATCCGCCGCGTGCTCGAGGAGGATCAGGTGTACCGCATCGACCATTTCCTGGGGAAGGAGCCGGTCCAGGACATCGTGTACCTGCGGTTCGCGAACGAGATCCTCGAACCGATCTGGAACCGGTACCACGTGTCGACCGTGCAGATCAACATGGCCGAGGACTTCGACGTCGCCGACCGGGGGAGCTTCTACGACCCCGTCGGAGCGCTCCGCGACGTCGTCCAGAACCATCTGCTCCAGATCCTGGCGCTCGTGACGATGGAGGCTCCCGCGGGGGGCCACGACCCGATCGCGGACCGGCGCCTCGACGTGCTCCGCTCGATCCCTGACGCGGATCCCTCCGCCTACGTCCGAGGTCAGTACGAGGGGTACCGAGAGGTGAAAGGGGTCAGGCCGGATTCGGAGACCGAGACGTTCGCGGCCCTCCGGCTCGAGATCGACAACTGGCGTTGGGCCGGGGTGCCGTTCCTGATCCGCACGGGGAAGGCGCTGCCGGTGACCGCCACCGAGGTCGACATCCGGTTCCGGCTCCCTCCGGCGATCCTCATGGGCGACCGTATCGGAGAGGTGAAGCGTCACAACCACATGACGCTCCGGATCGGGCCCGAGCCGGGCGCTTCCCTCGGCGTGATGGTGAAGGCACCGGGTGAGGACCGGCCGGAACCGGTGCACCTCAACTTCTCCTTCCAGGAGCAGCTCGGGCCCGCGCCGGCACCGTACGAGCGCCTGCTGCTGGACGCGATCAACGGCGACGGCACGCTCTTCCCCCGACAGGAGGTGATCGAGGAGACGTGGCGGATCCTGCAGCCGCTGCTCGATGCACCGCCGCCCGCCGAGCGCTACGCGAAGGGTTCGTGGGGCCCGGCGAGCGCGGACCGCCTCGCCCAGGATCACGGCGGGTGGCGGGTCCCGGAGGGACGGCACTGACGCCGGACCACGGCATGCGCGAGCAGGGCGACGGCGACGCCCTCGCCGGGACGCCGCCCGGTGGACGGTTCTCCGCCGCCGCCCCTCCCCGGAGCCCGTTCCCGGCGATCGCCGAGTACGGATTCCTGTCCGATCTCGAGACGACGGCGCTCGTCGCGGCCGACGGCACGGTGGAGTGGCTCTGCCTCCCGCGATCCGACGGTCCGAGCGTCTTCGGCGCCCTGCTCGACCGCTCCGCCGGATCGTTCCGCGTGGCGCCGGTCGGCCGGATCGTCCCGACGGGGCGCCGCTACCTTCCCGGCACCAACGTCCTCGAGACCACGTGGCAGACGAAGACAGGCTGGCTGGTGGTGCGCGACGCACTGACGATCGGCCCCTGGTACGAGACCGAGACCCGCGACGAGGCATACGTCCGGTCGCCGGGCGACTTCCAGGCAGAGCACATGCTGGTCCGGGTCCTCGAATGCGTGAACGGCCAAGTCGACGCAACGCTGCACTGCGAACCGAGCTTCGACTACGACCGGTCGGACGCCCGATGGGAGTTCGCGACCGACGGGTACGGCGAGGCGATCGCCCGCGGCCGCGAGGTCGATCCCGTGCTCCGGCTCACGACGAGCCTCCGCCTCGGGTTCGAGGGACGAGCGGCGGTCGCGCACACGACGATGAAGGAGGGCGATCGGGCATTCGTCGCGCTCTCGTGGACGGGCCCCGACCCCCCGGCGCCCGGGAACGCCGACGAGGCGACCGAACGGCTGGACCGCACGGAGGACTTCTGGCGGGATTGGCTCAACCAGGGCTCGTTCCCGGATCATCCATGGGGCAGTGCCCTGCAACGGAGCGCCCTCGTGTTGAAGGGCCTGACCTACGCACCGACGGGCGCGCTCCTCGCCGCGGCCACCACGTCGCTGCCCGAGCTGCTCGGCGGCCATCGCAACTGGGACTACCGCTATAGCTGGGTCCGCGACTCCACCTTCGCGCTCTGGGGCCTCTACACGCTCGGTTTCGACGCCGAGGCGAACAATTTCCTCTCCTTCATGCAGGATCGGATCCGGGACGGGCGTCCGCTCCAGATCATGTACGGGATCGGCGGGGAAGAACGCCTCTCGGAGTCCACGCTCGATCACCTGACCGGCTACGAACGATCGCAGCCGGTCCGGATCGGCAACGCGGCGTTCGAGCAGCACCAGCATGACGTCTGGGGAGCCCTCCTCGACTCGGTCTACCTCCACATGAAGGCCGGCGAGTACCTGAACGACGAGGACTGGGAGAACCTCGAGCGCCAGGTGGAGGAGGCGGTGGCTCGATGGCGCCAGCCCGATCACGGCATCTGGGAGGTTCGCGGCGAGCCCAGGCACTTCACGACGTCGAAGATCATGTGCTGGGTGGCGTGCGACCGCGGTGCGCGCCTCGCCGCGGCGATGGGTCGTCCCGAGGTCGTCGACCGATGGAACGCCGTGGCCGAGGAGATCCGGGCCGACGTCCTCGCGAACGGGGTGAATGCCGAAGGTGTCCTCGTGCAGTCCTACGGGTCGGACGTGCTCGATGCCTCGCTGCTCCTCGCGGTCCTGCTGCGGTTCCTGCCGGCCGACGACGAGCGGATCCGTGCGACCGTCCTCGCGATCGCGAACGAGCTGACCGAGCACGGGATGGTGCGCCGATACCCCGTCGGTGAGATCGACGACGGGGTCGGCGAAGACGAAGGAACGTTCGTGATGTGCTCCTTCTGGCTCGTGTCGGCACTCGTCGAGATCGGCGAGACCGATCGGGCCGAGAAACTCCTCGATCTCCTCCTCACCCGTGCGAGCCCGCTGGGGCTCTACGCGGAGCAGCTCGATCCCGCGAGCGGGCGCCTCTTGGGCAACTTCCCCCAGGCCTTCTCGCACCTCGCCCTCATCAACGCCGTGCTCCATGTGATCCGCGCCCACGAGGAGCGGGACGTGGGGTACTTCGGGCGCGGCTAGGACGCGTCGATCCAGGGCGTCGCTACCCGGAGCGACGTGCGACCGCGCGCGCTGACACCTCCGACGCGACGTGGCACGATCCCGCACGTGACCAGCAGACCCGTCGCGGCGCAGCACCTGCGCGACCTCGCGCAGCTGCGCCGGGTGCGCGACCGGATCGATAGGGAATACGCGCGGCCGCTGGACGTCGAGGCGCTCGCGCGGGGGGCGCACATGTCGGCCGGGCACTTCAGCCGCCAGTTCCGGCTCGCCTTCGGCGAGTCGCCGTACAGCTACCTGATGACACGGCGCATCGAGCGCGCCATGGCACTGCTTCGTCGTGGCGATCTGAAAGTCACGGACGTCTGCTTCGAGGTCGGGTGCTCGTCGCTGGGCACCTTCAGCACTCGCTTCACCGAACTCGTCGGGATGCCGCCCAGCACCTATCGGCAGCGTGCGGCGGGCGCGATGGCGGGGGTGCCGCCGTGCGTAGCGAAACAGGTGACCAGACCGATCAGGAATCGAGAAGCGCAGGTCTCGCAGCCGCACGTAGCATGACCGCCATGGACATCACCATCCACTCGAGCTTCCTCCCGCAGGACGACCCGGACGCCGCGATGGCCTTCTACCGGGACGTCCTCGGCTTCGAGGTCCGAGGCGACGTCGAATACGGCGGGATGCACTGGATCACGGTCGGCCCTCCCGGCCAGCCGGGCACGGCTATCGTCCTCCATCCGCCGGCCGTGACCCCCGGGATCACCGACGACGAGCGCCGCACGATCGTCGAGATGATGGCCAAGGGCACGTACGCCGGCATCAACCTGGCCACCGAGGATCTCGACGGCACCTTCGATCGACTGCAGGCCAGCGACGCCGATATCGTCCAAGAGCCGATCGACCAGCCGTACGGGGTTCGCGACTGCGCCGTCCGCGATCCCGCTGGCAACCTGCTCCGCATCCAAGAACTGCGCTGATCCACGCTTCCGAGAACGGTCAGGAATCGAGAAGCGTCGGTCACCGAGCCGCAGCTAACCTGACCGTCATGGACATCACCACGACGAAAGGAGAGGACATGACCGGCTCTTCCACCCAGGGCGCCAAGACCCTGCTGCATCCCGTCTCCGATGTGGAGAAGGCGAAGGCCGTCTATACGGCCCTGCTCGGCGTCGCACCGCAGGTGGCCGATGCCTACTACATCGGTTTCGAAGCCGAGGGCCAGCACATCGGGCTCGTGCCGGGCGGCGGACCGCAGAGCATGACTTCACCCGTGGCGTATTGGCACGTGTCGGACATCGAGGCGAAGCTCGCCGAGGTGACCGCCGCGGGCGCCAGCCTGAAGGACCAGGCCCGCGATGTCGGGGGCGGCCGCCTGGTGGCGACCATCACCGACCCCGATGGCAACGTGCTCGGGCTGATCCAGGACCAGTGAGTGAACGTGCACAGGAGGGAACGATGACCGCGAAGAAGACCACGCAGAAGCCCGCGAAGGGCACCACCGCGAAGGGCAAGACGGGGACGGGATGGTCGCCCGAGGAACGAGCCGCGGCCAAAGCGTACGCCAAGGAGCTCAAGGAGGAGGCGCGCGGCGCGAATGACGAAAAGGCCGCGCTCGCAGCGATCGCCGCCATGCCTCCGAAGGATCGCGCGATGGGCAAGCGCATCCATGCGATCGTCAAAGCCAGCGCGCCGGACCTCGCACCGAAGACCTGGTACGGGATGCCCGCGTATGCCAAGGACGGGAAGGTCATCTGCTTCTTCCAAAGCGCGGACAAGTTCAAGGCGAGATACGCGACGGTCGGCTTCAACGACGACGCGAACCTCGATCAAGGCACCATGTGGCCGACCTCGTGGGCGCTCACGGAGCTGACCGCCGCTGATGAGAAGAAGATCGCCGCGCTCGTGAAGAAGGCCGTGCGTTGAGCACAGCATCGACGCGATGAGCATCGCCAAGAGGACGGATACCCGATCGCCCACGATGAGCGAAGCCGACAGCCACGATCTGATCCGCGTGCAGGGCGCGCGCGAGAACAACCTCAAGGACGTCTCGGTCGAGATCCCGAAGCGGCGGCTGACGGTGTTCACCGGCGTGTCCGGATCGGGAAAGAGCTCGCTGGTGTTCGACACGATCGCCGCGGAGTCGCAGCGGATGATCAACGAGACCTACAGCGCGTTCGTGCAAGGCTTCATGCCGACGCTGGCGCGACCGGAGGTTGACCTCCTCGACGGCCTGACGCCGGCGATCATCGTGGACCAGGAGCGGATGGGGGCCAACCCCCGCTCCACAGTCGGCACCGCCACCGATGCCAACGCGATGCTGCGGATCCTCTTCAGCAGGCTCGGGAAGCCGCACATCGGCTCGCCCAACGCGTACTCGTTCAACATCCCCTCGGTGAGGGCCAGCGGTGCGATCACGGTCGAGCGTGGCGCCAGGACGAAGACCGAGAAGGCGACGTTCACGCGGCTCGGCGGCATGTGTCCTCGCTGCGAGGGCATGGGCAACGTGACCGACATCGACCTGACCCAGCTCTACGACGAGAGCAGATCGCTCGCCGAGGGGGCGATCACGATCCCCGGCTACACCGCGGACGGCTGGGCGGTGCGGATCTTCTCCGAATCGGGCTTCTTCGACCCCGACAAGCCGATCCGGAAGTACACCAAGAAGGAACTCCACGACCTCCTCTACCGAGAGTCGACGAAGGTGAAGGTCAGCAACATCAACATGACCTACGAGGGGCTGGTCCCGAAGGTCCAGAAGTCGATCCTCTCCAAGGACGTCGACGCGATGCAGCCGCACATCCGCGCGTTCGTCGAGCGAGCGGTGACGTTCACGACCTGTCCGGAGTGCGAGGGCACCCGGCTCGGCGAGGAGGCCCGGTCGTCGAAGATCGAAGGGAAGAGCATCGCGGACGTCTGCGCGATGCAGGTCAGCGACCTCGCCGCCTGGGTCCGCGGCCTCGACGAGCCGTCCGTGGCTCCGCTGCTCACCGGGCTCCAGCTCCTTCTCGACTCCTTCGTGGAGATCGGGCTCGGCTACCTCTCCCTCGACCGGCCGTCGGGCACCCTGTCCGGAGGAGAGGCACAGCGCACCAAGATGATCCGGCATCTCGGCTCGTCGCTCACAGACGTGACGTACGTCTTCGACGAGCCCACGATCGGCCTGCACCCCCACGACGTCCAGCGGATGAACGACCTGCTCCTGCAGCTCCGCGACAAGGGCAACACGGTCCTCGTCGTGGAGCACGATCCGGAGTCGATCGCGATCGCCGACCACATCGTGGACCTCGGTCCCGGCGCCGGGTCGGCGGGCGGCTCCGTCTGCTACGAGGGTGACGTGGAGAGGTTGCGGGGGAGCGACACCACGACCGGCCGCCACCTCGACGACCGGGCGACGCTGAAGGGATCGGTCCGTTCGTCGTCCGGCACGCTGGAGATCCGAGGGGCGACGGCCCACAACCTGCAGAACGTCGACGTCGACGTTCCGCTCGGGGTGCTCTGCGTGGTCACGGGCGTCGCCGGATCCGGCAAGAGCTCGCTGATCCACGGCTCGGTCGCCGGTCGGGACGGCGTCGTGGTCATCGATCAGGGCGCGATCCGAGGCTCACGACGGAGCAACCCGGCCACGTACACCGGACTGCTCGACCCGATCCGCAAGGCGTTCGCCAAGGCCAACGGCGTGAAGCCCGCACTGTTCAGCTCCAACTCCGAGGGCGCCTGCCCCACCTGCAACGGTGCCGGCGTGATCTATACCGAACTGGGCTTCATGGATACGGTCGAATCGACCTGCGAGGAGTGCGAGGGGAAGCGGTTCCAGGCCTCGGTACTGGAGTACACCCTGGGCGGTCGGAACATCGCCGAGGTGCTCGCGATGTCGGTGATCGAGGGCGAGGGGTTCTTCGACGACGGCGAGGCTCGCACCCCGGCCGCCCACACGATCCTCGAGCGGCTCGCCGACGTCGGGCTCGGCTACCTCTCGCTGGGACAGCCGCTGACCACGCTGTCCGGTGGCGAGCGGCAGCGGCTGAAGCTGGCCGCCCAGATGGGCGACAAGGGGGACGTCTACGTCCTGGACGAGCCGACCACCGGGCTCCACCTCGCCGACGTCGAGCAGCTGCTCGGGCTGCTCGACAGGCTCGTCGACACCGGAAGATCGGTCATCGTGATCGAGCACAATCAGGCCGTCATGGCCCACGCCGACTGGATCGTCGACCTCGGCCCCGGCGCCGGCCATGACGGCGGCCGGGTCGTCTTCGAGGGCACGCCCGCCGACCTCGTCGGCACCCGCTCCACCCTCACCGGCGAGCACCTCGCGGCCTACGTCGGCACCTGATCAGGGCCTAGCCGCCCGGAGGTCCGGACCGCCTGATCTCCTCTACCTCGATGCGACCGTCCTCCGTCTGGGTCACGCGGATGCCTTCGCACTCCGCGAACGGGGACGGCTCGTGTCCCGTGAGTCCCGTCATCGCACGTTCGACGAACGGGGTGTGGCTGACCGCGAGCCCGACGCCACCCTCCGGCACGGCGGCGAGCAGCGCCCGTATCCCCGCGGCCATCCCCTCCGGAGTGCCTCCGGTCGCGTCCCTGCCCGCGAGTCCGTCGATCACCCCGTGCGATGCCAGTTGCCGGCCCGACCCCCTCAGGATCCACGCGGCCGTCTCCGCGGCGCGGGCCGCCGGCGAGACGAAGACGGCGTCGTAGCCGCTCGCTCCCCGTCCCACGTCCTCGGCTTGTGCGCGCCCTGCCGCGGAGAGCCGATCCTCGTTCGGATCCCGCTTCGCGTGCCGAAGCAGCTCCAGTCGTCGCATCCTACGCCTCAGTGCGTACCCGCGGACGCCGCGTCCGGAACCATACGGTCCTCGCGGAACCGGCTGAGGGCGAACGGCGCGATCAGGTCGGGCACGCGGCCGGTGGCGATCGAGTCCGCCATCGTCGCTCCGAAGATCGGCGCGCCCTTGAACCCCCAGGTCCCCATGCCCGCCATCACGCTGAACGCCTCCATGGGTGTGGGACCGAGGATCGGCGAGGAATCCGGCGTCATGTCGCAGGACCCACCCCATTGCCGCATCGCCCGCGCCTCCGCCATGAACGGGAGGATCATGATCGACCTGCGCGCGGCCTCGGACAGGAACTCGAAGGTCGAGCGTGTCGAGAACGTGGAGTACGGCACGATCTCGGCACCCGCCAGCAGCTCCCCTCGCGCCGTCTGCGACACGTAGATCGTGAGATCCATCGACGAGACCAGCCCGCGCAGCACGGGGCGATAGGGCTCGGTGACGAACGCCTGGAGCAGGTGGGTCACGATGGGCAGGCGGACGCCCGCCATCGCAGCGAGCTGCGTCGACCACCCGGCGACGGCGCTCACGACGTGTCCGGCCGCGACCGGCCCGGCGGAGGTGTCGACGCCGACGCACGTGTCGTCGTCGAGCTGCACCCCCGTGACCGCGATGCCCTGATGGATGTCGACGCCCCGACGGGCGGCGGCCTGCGCGAACCCCCAGACGACGGCGTCGTGTCGGGCGAAGGAGCCGGGCGGGTGGTACGACGCCCCGATCACCGGCAGGTCGCCGCCGCCGCTCAGGTCCACCAGAGGACACACCTCGAGGATCTCGTCCGGTCCGAGGATGTCGGTCTGCACGCCGAGTGCCCGGTTCAGCGCGGACTTCTCCCGCTCGACCTGCAGAGAGTCCTCCGTGTGACACAGATCGAGCTCTCCCTTGGTGCTGAACTGGACATTGAATCCGAGCTCCTGCGAGAGCCGCCGGTAGCGGGCGAGGCTCGCCGCGTACAAGGGGATCGTCTCCGGCGTGTTGTAGTTCGCGCGGAGGACCTGCGTGTTCCGGCCGCTCCCGCCGCTGCCGATGTAGGAACGCTCGAGTACGGCGACATCCCGGATGCCATGTTCGGCGGCGAGGTGGTAGGCGAGCGACAGCCCGTTCACCCCGCCTCCCACGATCACCACGTCGTAGGTGCGTCGCAGCTCGCGCTCCGGCAGATACGTCCGGCGACGGAACAACCCCGTCACGTTCGCGATCGCCCCCTTCCGATCTGTCGCGCGAGATAGGGGCCCCAAGAGGCCCGGACGAACAGGCGGAGCGTGTCCTCTTCCACGAACACCCGGGCCGCAACGCGCGCGACATCCCCCTGGACGAAACCGCCGCCATCCGGGAGCGGGAGATCCGACACCCGGGCGAACGTGGAACGAGCATCCGCGCCGGAGAGCACGATCTCCGACCATCCCTCCGAGCACTCGCGGATGACTGCGTCCGCGTCGATCGTGCGCACGGCGGCCCGGAGATCCTCCGCGATCGAGCCACGCACGATCACCTCATCCGTCGCGACTCGGCCGGCGCCCGGCGCCCGCATCGCGAGGTCGCATGCCTCCTCGGCCGCGTGGACGGACCAGAGGTCAGCCACGGAGGCGGTCCCCTTCGGGATCGAGGAACGGTGTCGGGACGACGCGGGCGGTGACGTGATCGGCGCGCAGCGCGTCGGGGACGTCGCCGCCGGGTTCACGACGGATCCATCCGAGTCCGATCGAACGCTCGAGGCTCGGGCTCCAGCCCGCCGACGTCACCCTCCCGACGATGCGCCCGCCGGAGCGCAGCGGGACCCCACGGAGCTCCGCGCCTCCGCGGTCGAACGCGAGGCCGACGAGCCGGCGGTCCGGCGGCGTCTCCGCCAGCCGCTCGAGCGCGCGCGACGCGGCGAACGTCTTCCCGGGGGTCACCGCCCACGCGAGCCCGAGCTTCGCGGGGGTGTCGTCGGGCATCGTGTCCTGCCCGACGTAGGGGTGTCCTTTCTCGAGTCGCAGGATCTCGAGCGCGTCCAGTCCGTGTGGGCGGATCCCCAGCCCGTCCCCTTGGCGCACGATCGCCTCCCAGAGCTCCGGGCCGCGCGAACGCGGATGGTGGAGCTCGAAGGCAACCTCGCCCACGAACCCGCTGCGGATCGCGCCGCAGGGGACGTCCGCCACGGTCAGCTCCCGGACGCCCAGCGGCGGTATCGCCTCCGTATCGAGCGGCGCGTCCGTGAGCTCGCCGAGGAGCGCGCGAGCGAACGGCCCCGCCACGAGGATCGCGCCTCGCTCGGCGGTGAGGTCGATCACGTGGACCCGCAGCCCCAGCCGATCGGCGCGGTCGCGGAGCCAGGCCTCCATCCGATCGGCCCCGCCCGACGTCGACGTGAGGTACCAGCCTTCCTCGCCCAGCCCACAGACGAGGCCGTCGTCGAAGACGTAGCCCGCCTCATCGAGAGCGAGCAGATAACGAGACATACCGGGAGCGAGGTCGTCGAAGCGGAGGGGAAAGGACGCGTCCATCAGCGCCGTGGCGTCGGGACCCGTGACGAGGAACTTCGCGAGCGTGCCGACGTCCATCACGGATACGCGCTCGCGGACGGCGCGGTACTCCTCCTCGGCGTCCCCGTAGTGCAGAGGGCGGAGCCAGGACCCGGACCATCCCATCCGGGCGCCGGCGGCGACGTGAACGTCGTGCAGGGACGTGCGCTTCTCGATCACCGGATGGACCGCGGCGGCGAGAGCGGCCAACGGCACCGGGCGGGCGGGCGGGCGCGCCGTGGTCCGAGCGGCGGCGATCGTGGCGCCCTTCTCGGCGTTCTGAGCCGCCGCGAACGCCGCCAGATGCCGCCCGCACATCGCTCCCTGGCAGGGTCCCATCGTCGCGGTCGTGTAGCGCTTCAGGAGCTCCGACGAGCGGAACCCCTCCGCCCACGCGCGCTCCAGGTCACCCACGGACACGTCCTCGCACGGGCACACGGTCCCCGCGACGAGTTTCGTGGCCGTCGCCGCTGCTTCCCCCTTGGCGTCGCCGACGGGCTCGACCTCTCCCGCGGCGCTCATCCGGACGAGGTCGTCCCTCGGGGACAGACCCACCGAGAGGACGAACAGATCGCAGCCGATCCCCCGGGTCACGCCGTCGACATCCCGGAGCACCGCGAAGCGAACCCGGTCCTTCCCCTCCGCACGCACGACCGTCGCATCGATCAAGGTCCTGACGTCGTCCGGCACCTGCTCCGCGAGCGACGAGGGGACGACCAGGGCCGCGATCGGGACGCCGGCATCCCGGAGCGTCGTCAGGTGCTCGATCCCTTCGCCGTGGCCGGCGACGACCACCGCCCGACGCCCCGGCGCGACACCTCGCTTTGCGAGCCCCACCGCGGCCCGACCGAGCATCACCCCGGGCAGATCGTTCCCCGGGAAGACCGGATGGACCTCCGAGCCGCCGGTCGCCATCACGACCCGCCGGGGGTGCACCTGGACGATGCCCTCGCCCGACGCGAGCGCCACCATCGGTCCGTCGTAGACGCCGATCGCCGCGTGGCGGGCGAGGACCTCGACCCCTTCGGGACGTTCGGCCACGTCGCCCTCGTCGCAGAGGGCCACCCGCTCGCCACGGACCGCCGCGGAGGAGGCGGCGGCGCGGCCCGACTCCCCCGCGCCGACGACGAGCACGTCGCAGTGCAGATGTCGGTTCGTGCGGGTCACGACCGGCCCGCCGGGCAGACGTCCCAGCCCCACGGCGCGCCGGATCATCCGTTCCGCCACCGCCCACGACCACCGCGGATGGATGAACGTCTTGTAGTAGAAGCCGACGGGAAGCAGTGCGTGGAGTCGATCGAGGACCGCGAGGAGGTCCCGCTCGACCGACGGCCACCCGCGCTCTCGGCGCACACGCATCCCGTCGGCGGCCGGCGTCACGCACGAACGGACGCCGGGGATGCCGTCGACGGTCACGAGGCAGTTGGGACACTCCCCCGTCCCGCAGTACAGGCCTCGGCGCCGGTGATACTTGAGCGATCGCGAGAACGTCCTGATCCCGGCGCGATACAGCGCCGACGCGACCGAGTCCCCGTCCTCGACCCTGATCCGCTTCCGGCCGAGCCGCAGAGTGCCCGCCATCTAGCCGATCTCGTTCGTCGTCGTGTCGCGGGTCACGGTGAGCCAGCGCCGGCAGCCGAGGAGATGGAACCATCGCTCCTCCTGGGGGCCGGCGGCGTTCGCGGGCAGGAAGACCCGCGCGAAGTCCGACTCCGCGTCGGCGGCGTCGATCGGCCGGAGCTCACCGCCCCACGCGAACTCCGTCGAGGGACGCCACCCGCAGTTCGGGCACGGCACCTTCAACGCCACTGACGTCTCCGTCCTCTCCGGCGCCGGCCGTCTCGTAGCGCCGCGTGGGATGCGCCGTAGCCCGGAGCTCCCGTCACTCCACCTCCCGGATGCGCGCCCGCCCCGCACAGATAGAGGCCTCGGACCGGCGTGCGGTAGCGCGACCACGACGGGGTGGGCCGCATCGAGAAGAGCTGCCCGATGTGGAGGTCGCCGTGGAAGATGTTGCCCTCGGTCAGCCCGTACGTGCGCTCCAGATCCAACGGGGTGAGCACCTGCGCGGCCTCGATCGTTCCGCGGAAGCCGGGTGCGGACTCCTCGATCCTCCCGACCACCGCGCTCAGCAGCTCGTCGCGACGCTCGTCCCACGTTCCCCGGCGGAGCGCGAACGGGACGTACTGCACGAACGCGGTCATCACGTGCACACCGGGTGGCGCCAGCGAATCGTCGACGTTCGAAGCTGTGACGCAATCCACCCAGAGGCGGTCGGGGATCTCGCCGTCGCGATGACGGTCGTAGATGGCTTGGGCCTCCGAGAGCGTCGGGACGAGCGTGGCGAGGGAACGGCGGTTGGCGTCGGCGTCCGCGGGCATCCCCTTCCACGTCGGCTCGGCCGAGAGGACGAAGTTCACCTTCGCGCACGGCCCGGCCATCTTGATCGCGGACACATCGTCGCGGAAGTCCTCGGGGAGCTCTCCCGGATCGACCAGATCGAGGAAGGTGCGCTTCGGATCGGCGTTCGACAACACGATGTCGGCGGAGAGCTCCTCACCGCTCGCGAGCACCACCCCGGTCGCGCGGCCGTCCCGCACGATCACGTTCGACACGAGAGCGGTCGTCCGGATCTCGCCGCCCGCCGCGCGGACCGCCTCAGCCATGGCGTGGGTGATCGACCCCATCCCGCCGATCACGTGCCCATAGAACCCCTGCACCCCCTCGCTGCCGCCCGACAGGAGATGGAACAGGAGCCCGATCGCCGTGCCGGGCATGTAGGGAGGCGCGTGCATCCCATAGACGTTGTTCGCGAGGTACATCCGACGCATGCGATCGGACTCGAAGTGTCGCTCGACGAACTCACCGAGGGACCCCGTCGTGAACCGGACCAGATCGGCGAGCTCGTCGCCGCTGATCGATCGGAACCGACGCCACGCCCGGCTCCCCTCACGTACCTTCGCCCACCCGCGCGCGTAGAGGTTTGGCGGCTCTTCGAGGAAGAACGGCTGGAGGTAGCGGGCCAGCGAATGGAGCCGACGATGGACCCGATCGAACGACTCCGCGTCGCGGGCGGAGATGCTGGAAGCGAACTCCTCCACCGCCCGGTCGTGATCGGTCCACCACGGGACGACCGTTCCGTCCTCGAAGACGGCCTGCAGCCCCGGCTCGCACGGGACCATCCGCAGCCCGTGGTGCTCGAGTCGGAGATCTCGGATCACCTCCGGACGGAGCATCGATGCGATGTACGACGTGGTCGAGGCGCGACAGCCCGGCGCGATCTCCTCCGTGACGCACGCGCCGCCGACGAGCTCCCGCCGTTCCAGCACGACGGTCCGGAGACCGGCGCCGGCGAGGTAGAACGCGGCGGTCAGCCCGTTGTGTCCGCCGCCGATCACGATCGCGTCGTAGCTCGCCACACACCCTCCCGAGGTTCGGCGTGGCCACGGCCGAACCGTGCAGCGGACTCTACGGAGCGAGCCCGGCGCCGCGCAGCCGATCCGTTGACCCGGGTCCACACCGGCGTGGGACCCATCGGGTCGCGGGCCGCCGTAGGCTTTCGCCCGTGCCGCTCTGTCCCTCGTGCTCCGCAGACAATCCCGAGCACGCTCGGTTCTGCCTGGCGTGCGGACACGCGATCGACGCGACCGAGCCGGCCGAGTCCCGCCGGCAGGTGACCGTCCTGTTCACCGATCTGGAGGGGTCGACCGATCTGACGCATCGGCTCGACCCCGAATCCCTCCACCGGGTGATCGGCGGCTACTTCGACGCGGCGCGGACCGCGGTCGGCCGGCACGGTGGGCGCATCGAGAAGTTCATCGGCGATGCGGTCATGGCGGTGTTCGGGTTCCCGCGTGCGAACGAGGACGACGCCCTGCGGGCGGTCAGGGCCGCCTGGGATCTGCGTCGGTTGATCGACGAGGCCAACGATGATCTCCGTTCCCGGTGGGACCTGGAGCTCGCGATCCGCACCGGCATCGCGACGGGCAACGTCGTCGCGAGCGACCGGAGCACCGGAGAGCCGTTCGTGATCGGCACATCGGTCAATCTCGCGGCCCGCCTGGAACAGCATGCCGACCCCCACGAGATCCTCCTCGACGGCATCACCAGGCGGATCGCCCGCAACGCGATCGAGACCGAAGAGGTGGTGCTCGACGAGCTCCGTGGCTTCGACGGGCCCGTGAAGGCCCACCGCCTCCTGAGGGTCCTCGAGAGGGGCGAGGGCCTGCCTCGGCCGGAGCCCCCGTTCGTCAACCGCACCGCCGAGCTCCGCCTCCTGCACGAGACCTACGAGAGCCATGTCGCCTCATCACGCTGCCGAACGCTGACACTCATCGGCAGCGCGGGACTGGGGAAGTCCCGACTGGTCGCCGAGTTCCTCCGGGAGCATCCACAGGCGGTCGTGCTCAGCGCTCGCTGTCCCGCCTATGGGGAGGGCAGTGCGCTCCAGCCGCTGCGGGACGTGGTGGGGCAAGCCGCCGGGTCCACCTCCGAGGACGACCCGGCAAGCATCGTCGAGAAGATCCGCGACCTGCTCGCCGAGCAGCCCGAGGGATCCCTCGCCGCAGACGGCATCGCGCGTGCGCTCGGGCTCGCGCCGGGGACGACGACCCAAGAGGAGAGCGTCTGGTCGATCCGCATCTGCTTCGAGACGCTGGCGCGCCGCGGGCCACTCGTGCTCGCGTTCGACGACGTCCAGTGGGCGGCGCCCGCGCTCCTCGACGTGCTCGAGCACCTGGCGGAATGGGCGCGGGAGGCGCCGATCCTGCTGTTGTGCATGGCGCGCCCGGACCTCCTCGACCTGCTCCCCACATGGGGACGGACCCCGGGCGCCGTCATGCTCCAGTTGGAACCGCTCGGTGCGGCGCCCAGCCGGGAGCTCGCCCGCCACCTCCTCGCCTCCGCCGCGGCCCCGGTCTTCGAGGACACGATCGCCGACGTCGCCGACGGCAACCCGTTCTTCCTCGAGGAGATCGTCACGATGCTCGAGGAAGAGGGTGCGATCACGCCCGACGCGACCCACGGTGACCTCTCGAAGATCGCGATCCCACCCACGATCTCCGCGCTGCTCGCGGCGCGGATCGACCGACTCGATCAGGCGGCTCGGCAGGTGCTCGAGCGCGCCGCCGTCCTGGGCCTTGCGTTCGCGCGGACCCATCTGGAAGAGCTGCTCGATGCGGAGGACGCGATCGACGTCGACGCCACGCTCCGGGAACTGGCGCAGCGGGACTTCGTGGTTGCGGATGCCGAGATGCCCGGAGACGCCTATCGGTTCCGGCACGCCCTGACGCGCGAGGCCGCCTACGACGCGATCCCGAAGTCCCTCAGGGTCCGGCTCCATACGGCGGCGGCAGAGTGGCTCGGCCGCGATCCGGAAGGCGAGGCGCGAGACGAGCAGGTGGGCTACCACCTGGAACAGGCGCACCGCGCGGTCCGTGACCTGAGCGAGGCGGATCCTCGAGCCGAGCCGCTGGCCGAGCGGGCGGGCGCGCACCTCGCCGCGGCCGGCCGCGCAGCGGCCGGCCGCGGCGACGTGCGCGCGGCAGCCGGGCTCCTCGAGCGGGCGGCAGAGCTCCTCCCTGAGATGCACGCCGAGCGGGCGGGCGTCTTGATGGACCTCCACGAGGCTCTGCTGTTCGCCGGTGAGATCGAGCGTTCCCAGGGCCCCGTCGCCGAGGTCCTGGCATCGCTCGCGCCTGATGACGACAGCGTCATCGCCGAGCGCGCACGACTGCAGCAGACGATGCTCCGCTTCCTCCTCGACCCGGGAGCGACGCCGGCCGACGTCCTCCAGGGGGATCTCGAGAGGTCGGCCCGCCGGTTCGAGGACGCCGGAGATGAAGCGAGTCTCGCGGGGGCGCTCGCGGACCTCGCGACGATCCATTGGGTCAAGGGCGATGCCGAGGCGATGCTCGAGGCCGCTCAGCTCGCGCTCGCGCACGCGCGCGCGAGTGGGAGCCGGCGTTCGGCGGCGGAGGCGGCACCGTTGATCGCCTATGCACTCCACAAGGGTCGGGTTCCTCTCGACGAAGCACTGGAGCGTCTCGACCAGACGCGCGCACAACTCGACGACGACCTCCTGGCCAGGACGCTGCTCCTGCTGGACGAGGCCATGATGCTCGCCGCGGTGGGGCGACAGATCGATGCCGAGGTGGCGACGGACCGCGCGCGGGACACCTTCGAGGATCTCGGACAACGCCGCTGGCTCGAGATCTCGAAAGTCGCTCACGCGGAGATCGCCCGTCGCGAAGGGAAGCTCGAACGAGCGGAGGAGCTGCTGCGATCCGTGTACGACTTCTTCCGTACGCAAGGCGACGAGAACAACTCACTGCAGATCGCCTTCGTCCTGGCGGATGTGCTCTGCGACCTCGGCCGGTTCGATGAAGCTGACCTCCTCGCGACGCTGGTCGCGCGCGAAGGCCCACCCGACGACATCGAGGTCCAGGTCTCGTGGAGGGCGGTGCGGTCCCGAACGAGCGTCGCGCGAGGTGATCAGACGGGCGCGGTGACGTTGGCGGAGGAGGCCGTCTCGATCGCGGACACGACCAGCTTCGTCCTGCTCCAGGCCGAGGCCGCGCGCGCCCTCGGCGAGGCACTCCACGGGGCCGGCCGCACCGACGAGGCCGCTGCCGCACTCGGGGTCGCGCTCGAGCGCTACGAGTCGAAGCGCGCGGCGGTGCCCGCCGCGGAGGTGCGCGAACGGCTCAGGACCATTCTTCCTCCCCCTCGACCGGCTCCTCCGGCTCCTCGTCCTCCATCTCGTTGAGCGGAATCTCCCCGTAGCGGTCCAAGGTCCGATCTCCGTCGATGAACGCCGTCGACATCTTGAGCACGCCTTCGACGTCCTGCAGCGCGGCACGGATGTTCCGTTCCGCATCGGTGATCGACGAGCCCGTCATCTGCAGCAAGATCCCGTGCGCTCCCGTGATCTTCGATGCGCCGACGAAGCCGGTGCTGAGCGGAGGCGTCACGAGCTTCTTGCGAGCGGCGTTCTCCGTCCCGTGCTCCATCGTGAGCCGCGTGAGCGCGATGAGGCCCGGCGATTTCCTCTTGGCCCCCGCGCGCCGGATCGGGGACTCGATCGCCCACGTGCAGCGGGCTCCCGCTTCGAAGATGACGTTTTCGAGCAAGTTCTGGAGTTCCGCGAGTCCCCGCACCCTCGCATGGATGAAGACCTGGTAGTCACCGACCACGGTCGAGGCGTACATGATCGGCGGCTTCCCCTTCTCGATCAGCTTGCGGACGACCTCTTCGGGATTGGTCCCCGGCTCCACATGATCGACGAAGCAGAACGCGTGCAGGCCCGTGTAGTCGGCCGGATGATCCCCGTTCTCGGGCATGCCCTCCCCCTCCTCCGGTGGTGAAGGGCCCACTCTCACTCCACCGGTTCGGATGCGCAAATCGAAGCGCCCCCCGGCGTGCCGCCGGGGGGCGCCTCGCTCAGAACCGAGCGACGACTAGTCGTCGTCGGTGAGACGGTCGCGGACCGCGTCCACGCCTTCGCCGACCTTGTCCTTGGCGTCCTCGGCCGCGCCCTTCACATCACCGCTCGCCTGATCGAGCTTCCCTTCACGCTCCAGCCGCTCGTTGTCGGTCAGATCGCCGACGGCTTCCTTCGCGTGACCCTTGGCCTTGTCCATGTTCTCGCCCAAGCTGTCCACCTCCCGATCCGTTGCCCAGATGCTTCCTCGGAGCTCAGGTACCCGAGGCGGAGGCCGCGGAAACCGGTGGAGCCAGGTCGAACCACACGCGGGTCGTGTCACCGTGCTCGACCCCCCAACGCGTGGCGAGATGATCGAGGAGCCACAGCCCCCATCCGCCGTCCTCCTGACGCGGGCGGACCTGGGGCTCGAACCCGGGCCCGGGATCGATCACGTCGACGTGGAGCATCGCCCTCGATCCCCGGACACGGACCTCGATGGCGTCGGCGGCACCGAGACCTGCGTGCCGGACGCTGTTGGAGACGACCTCACTCACGAGCAGCGCGGCGTTGTCCACGACCGGGTCGTCCAGCGACACGCGGAGTGCCTCGAGGGTTCGGCGAGCCTCGGCGGGCGAGCGCGCATCGGGGGGCAGCCGAAAACTCATGTCAAGGAGCACGTCAGATGCCTACCCAAGACCGTTCGTACCGCAAACGCGGTATTCAGGTCGGCCCAGCGGTCTTTGCCCTCCTACTCAACCCGTGGGCGGGGGCGGCGAGGGATCCGGTTGTGGAGGAGGAATCGGCTGTGGTTGCGGCTCGGGCTGTGGCTGGGGCACGGGCTGCGGCGGGACCGGTGGTCCCGGGTCCGGCGGCTGCGGAGGCTGCGGCTCGGGCTCTGGCTCGCGGCGGACGTCTCGTATCCGATCGGTCGTGTCGATCATGGGGCCACCCTCCCTCTGGTCGTGTCCCAACTCGGTTCCTGGCTTCGTCTGGCCTGGCTTCCTATGGTCCTGTCTGGCGGCGTTCCGTCAACGACGACGGTCGAGAAGGCGCTCGAGCTGCGCCTTCGACATCTTCGATCGACCGTCGATCCCACGATCCTTCGCTTCGTCGTACAGCTGTCGGTAGGTCCTACCGCCCGGTCCGGAGTGGGAACGCAATCCCCCACGCCGCCCTGAGGACAGGTCGTCCACCGACGTGCGACTCGCGGTCCGCGCTTCGCCTGATCTCGCGCGTTCCTTGTTGACGGTCCGCGCCGCGATCTCCTCCGCCGTGTCCTCCGACCGGCCTTGCTTTCGCAACCCTTCCTTGATGTGTTCGTACTGACGCTCGCGCTTCTCGCTCCACGCTTGCTGCGGCACGTCGACCTCCCGTCCCTCTTCTTCTCTTCGACCTCTTCGACCTCTTCGACCTCTTCGACCTCTTCGACCTCTTCGACCTCTTCGACCTCTTCGACCTCTTCGACCGTACCCGGCCGGTGAGGGGCGCACACGTTGAGCGAGATGCGTTTGGCCGGGATGGTTCTCGGGTATCTCGCCCGCCAGAACGACGACACCGGTGAGGAGGTAGCCGATGCAACTGTCCGTCGAGCTCGACCCGACATCCGTGCGGACGGAAACACCGCAAGACGGGCCTCCGGTGCCCCGCTTCGACGAAGGCCGGGTGTGCGAGGTTGCCGGCTGCCGGACCGTCCTCTCCGTGTACAACGACGCCGAGCGATGCTGGTCGCATCGACCGATGGAGCGCGTCACGCCGCTCCGGAACCACCGCAAGTAGCTCTCGGCTCGCCCCCGACCGAGAGCTTCCCCGGAACGACCGGACGGCGCGCGCCTCCGTCCGCCCGCTTCCTTCGGGGGTTGCCGGAACCCCTACCATGTCGACCATGGAACATCGGGCGACGTTCGAGCTGGCCCCCGAAGCCGCCTCGGAAGCACGCGCCGTGGTGAACGCTGAGCTCGGGCCAGCCGTCTCGACGAAGGTCCTGGAGGACGCCACGCTCCTGGTGAGTGAGCTCGTCACCAACGCCGTCCGCCACGCGCCCCGCGAGGGCCTCCCGAAGATCGAGCTCCGACTCAAGGTGGATCCGGCACGGGTCCGGGTGGTGGTCTCGGATCCCGGCACTGGGTTCGTCGCGGAGCCCAGGTTGCCCACGGCTTCGGAGAGCTCGGGCTGGGGCCTCTACCTGGTGGACCGGCTCGCGGACCGATGGGGGATCATCAGGAGGGATCGCAGCGAAGTGTGGTTCGAGATCGACGTGGGTGCGTGATGTCCATGGAACCGACCGAACGGTGGGCGGAGCGGCGGTCGGTCCGGAAGCTGCGCTCGCCCGGGCCACTCGCTCCATGGATCTGGAACCCACGATGGATCCCGTGGTTCGTCCTGGCACAGGTGGCGGTCCTGCTCGTGTTCGCGGAGAAGAGTCCGGGGAGCTTCGAAGGGGTCCCGGGAGGCTTCGGCGCGCTCCTGTCGGTAGCGACCGCGATCGTCTGCGGCCCGATCGCGGGGGCGCTCGTCAGTCTCGTCGGCGGCCTCGTGTTCGTGCCGCTCGTCACGGATTTCGAGCGAGGATCCCAGTTCTCCGTCTTCCTCTGGCTCATCGCGTCGGTCGGCTCGGGCGTGATGGCGGGGAGGCTCCGGCAAGCCAACGGTGACCGCACCTCGGCGACCGCGCGCGAGCGCCTCGCCGGCAACCGGCTCCACCGCCTGCAGGCGATCACGGAGGTGCTGGCGCGCGCGACGACCCCGGAGGACGTCGCGAACGCAACGGTCAGCGCGGCGATCGAGGCGCTCGGGGCCGATGTCGGTGGACTGACGATCCGCGCCGCCGACGATCCGGGGGTCCTCCGGGTTCTCGTCGGCTCCGCCCTGGACGGGCCCGCCGACACCGGCTGGAAGCGACACCCGACCGACCAACCCGCGCCCGGTCCGGAGATCGTGCGGGCCGGCCGACCGATCTTCATCGAGACCCGCGACGAGCTCCTGGCTCGATTCCCGATCGTTCGGAGGATCGAACGCGGAGCCGCACGGTACAGCGGGTTCGCAGGGGTGCCGGTGGCGATGGGGACGGAGATCCTGGGAGCACTCAGCCTCGGCTTCCATCGCGACCACATGGTCCCGCCGGAGGAACGGGGTCTCCTCCTCTCGATCGCCCACCAGGCAGCGATCGCGCTCGACCGCATCCGGTCGAGCGACGACGAACGACGGGCTCGGGCGACCGCGGAACACGCGGAGGATCGGCTCAGGAAGCTCCAGGCCGTGAGCGATGCCGCGAACGCAGCCAGCGGCCTCGACGAGCTCGTCGAGCGGGTCCTTCCCGTGGTCCGGGACGCGGTGCTCGCCGACGGCACGTCCCTCCTCTTGTTGTCGGACGACGGCCGCGACCTCCGGCTCAAGGGGCGGGTCGGGGTTGCGGAGGAAGCGAGCGAAGTCGTCGCGATCCCGCTGGGTGCCGGCGCGTCCGGCCGCATCGCCGCGACCGGCAGACCACTCGTCATCGGCGAGATGACGCCCCAAGACGTGATCAGTCCGGCGCTGCGCGGGCGACGCTCCTACCTCGGGGTCCCGGTGCGGGTGGGGGGCCGCGTGGTCGGTGTCCTGCATGCCTCGTCTGCCACGCCGGGCGCGTTCCACGACGACGACGCCGACTTCCTCCAGAGCATCGCGGATTCGCTCGCCGCCACCATCGATCGAACCCGGCTGTTCGACCAGCGAGACCGGATGGCGACGGCCCTCGAGCGAGCGCTCCTCCCGATGTCGCTGCCACACGTGCCGGGATTCGAGATCGCCACGATGTACCGGCCCTCGCGGTTCGGTGACGAGGTGGGCGGCGACTTCTACGACGTGTTCGGCGACGGGAAGGTCTGGTACCTCGCGATCGGCGACGTGTGCGGCAAGGGACCGGAGGCCGCCGCCATCATGGGGATGACCCGGGTCGCCCTCAGGAGCCTCGCACGCGAGGACGACTCGCGGCCCCTTCCCGAAGTGCTGGGGCTCCTCAACGGCTTCCTGCTCGAGAGCGAGCTGATGGGGGATCGTTTCTGCACCGTGTGCGTCGTCCGCCTCACGTTCTCTGATGAGGGGACCGCCGTGACCGCGTGTCTGGGTGGACATCCCCCGCCCCTCGTGGTTCGTGCCGACGGGTCGCTCGACGCCGTGGGGAGACCCGGTTCGCTCCTCGGACTGTTCGAGGACATCTCGCTCTACGAGGCGCACGCGGAGTTGGGCCGAGGCGACGCGATCGCGCTCTTCACCGACGGGCTCACGGAGCTCTCCGTCGAGCATCCCGATGAGGGAGAGGCGATGCTCCGGTCGGCGCTCGTCGCCGCTGCCGGCGAGGAGGCGGCCGGGATCATCAAGACCGTGGAACGCACCCTGCTCGATCCTCGGGGCGAGCTCCGCGACGACGCCGCGCTGGTCGTGGCGAAGCGCCTATAGCCCGAGGGTAGCCCTGGCCAGGAGTGGGTACAGGACCTCTATCGGCGACCCCGAGGAGGGATCTGGATATGAGACAACCAGCGACGATGCACGAAGCGAAGTCCATGGTCAAGGAGCGTTTCCTCGACCGGCGGGTCGAGAAGCTCTCCAAGGAGAACGACAAGCTGCGAGAGGCGGTGGGCGAACTCCGACAGGACCTCGATGACGCCCAGGATCGCTCGAAGGAGACGCTCGCGGCGCTCTCGAAGAAGACCCGCCGGCCCGGCCGCATGAAGTGGTTGGTGCTCGCGGGCGGCGCGTACGTGCTCGGCGCCAAGGCGGGCCGCGGTCGCTACGAGCAGCTCAAGGGATGGGCGCGCTCGCTCACTCCCGAGAACGGCAACGGGACGACCGCCACCGAGGTGAGCACCGGTCCCGACCTGCCCAGCAAGGCCTGACCGACGCGTTCGGTCGAACGAGGGAGAGGCGCGAAGCTCGCGCCTCTCCTTCGCGTTTGCACGGTCATCGCAGCGGGAACGATGGGCTTATGAGCGGATCGCAGGCAGACAAGGAACGCTTCGAGCCTCGCTTGAAGCGCAGGCTCTCCACGGGTCTCGTCGTCGGCTCCCTCGTGGGGATCGCGATCGGGATCGGCGTGGGGATCTTCGCGTTCGACGGGCGGGCCGGCGCCGTCGCCGCCTGCGCCATCGCCGGTCTCATCGCCGGACTGCTCTACGGCACGATCGTGGGTTCGTTCGCCGGCCTCGAATCGCCCGATCCGGGACAGGAACCATCAGAGACGTCGCACCCGTTGTCGGAACCCGCCGTGGACGAGGAGCACGAACCGGACGACCCCGGTGCGCGCGGCGCGGATCGGCCGGGCTGACCGGTTCCTCTCGCTGGACCCGTGGCCCGACGCCGGTCCGTGTCAGTCCGCGTCCTCGACGCGCCGGAACACCGGCACGGCGAACCAGGACACGCCCAGCACCAGGAGGACGACGAGGCTCACCGGGATCGCGGCGACGACGCCGTAGAGCACGTTCGTGATGAGGAAGACCACGGTGGCCATCGCGAGCGTGAGCAGCACCAGGCCCACGATCGCGAACGTGTTCGACAGGAGCAGCATGTCCTCCTTGTCCCCCTGCCGGAAGCGGATCCGGTGGTAGGCAGCGGGCATCGTGAGCGCCCCTGTCGCGCCCACCGTCAACAGGACCGTGGCGAAGTACACGATCTTGTCGGTCGAGGTCGCATCCTCGAACCCGCTCGAGAAGGGAACGGTAAGGAGGAAGGCGAGCAGGACCTGCACGCCCGGCAGGATGACACGGAGTCCGTTCAACAGCTCGATCAGCTCGCGGTCAACGCGCTCCTTGGGTGACTCGTCGGGGTTCGTGGTGGCCGCCGATCCACGATCCGCTTGGGCGCCCGCTCGTTGGTTCTGCCGCTCCTCGGTCACGGGGCCACGGTACCCCACGGCGGGAAGCGCGCGTTTGGTCAACGGCGTCGGCGGGAACGCTGGGAGGGCACGGCGGAAGCAGGAACCCGAGCAACGGAGAGGACGTGTTCCCATGATGCTCGTCAGACACGCGATGGCGATGTCTCCCGTGACCGCGTCACCCGACATGAACGCGAGCGACGCCGCCGGCCTCATGGCCGCGAACGACATCGGGGTCGTACCCATCACCGACGGCGACCGACTCGTCGGGATCGTGACGGATCGCGATCTGGTGCTCCGCGTGCTCGCGGAACGGAAAGACCCGAAGGCCGTGCGCTTGGGAGAGATCGCGACGACGAAGGGGATCGAGACCACGTCGCCGGACACGCAGCTCTGCGACGCCAGGGCGCTGATGGCCGAGCGGCGGATCAGACGGCTCCCGGTCGTCAAGGACGATCGGCTCGTCGGCATGTTGTCCCTTGGTGACGTGGCGATCGGATCGGCGTCGATGCGGAGCGTGGGAGAGACGCTCGCGTCGATCTCGACGTCGATGGCCACCGAGGGCACGAACGCCGGACCCGACATCGGGACGCCCGAACGGGTCAAGGAGGCGCGGGAGGCTTCGTAACCGTTTCCGTTCGAACGTGGGGCGGGAGCCGGTCACGGACCCCCTCCGTCCGGCTCCCGTTTCACCCCCCTTCGGCGAGCCTCCGGAGCTTCTCCAGCGATTGGGAGACGAGCCGCGAGACGTGCATCTGCGAGATCCCGAGCTCCCCAGCGATCTCCGTCTGGGTCTTCCCCTCGAAGAACCGCAGGTAGAGGATCGTCCGCTCCCGCTCGGGGAGCTCGCGGAGCGCGGGCGCGAGGCTCAGCCAATCATCAGAGACCTGGAAGCTCGGGTCCGCGCTCCCGATCGACTCGGCGGCGGTGGTGGACGCGTCGCCGACCGGAGCATCGAGCGAATCCGTCGTGTACGCCTGCAGTGCATCGAGGGCCTGCAAGACGTCGTCTTCTCCGATGTCCGCCGCCCGCGCGATCTCCGCGACGGTCGGAGCTCGGCCGAGGTCCTGCCACATCGTCGACACGGTGCGATTGACGAGGATCGCGGTCTCCTGGACGTTCCGAGGGACCCGGAGCGCCCATCCGCGATCGCGGAAGTGCCGCTTCAGCTCACCCACGATCGTCGCCGCCGCGTAGGTCGAGAACGGCACGCCCCGCTCAGGATCGAATCGGTCGATCGCGTTCAACAGGCCGAGAGAGGCGGTCTGCGTGAGGTCGTCGACGGGCTCACCCCTGCCCGAGAAGCGCCGGGCGAAGTACTCGGCGAGCGGCAGGAACTCCGTGGCGAGCGCCTCCCGGGCGGCCGGGTCGGGCAACCCACGGAAGAGCTCCATGATCTCCTCGTCGGATCGTGTCTGGCCGGTACGCCCGCTCACCGATCCACACGCTCACGACCCTTGGTGAAGCCGATCGACGGACGGGCCCCCTCGGCCCGGTCGGCTCGGACCTCGTCGGTGAGTCCTTTCAGCACGAGCCAGGACCACGACGCCGTGACGCGATCGCTTGGCCACGGGTCCGCCCGCCCGTCGGACGTGAGGGTGACCTCCATCGTGTCGCCGTCGCGACCGATCGACATCTGGAGCGACGTCGCGTCGGCGTCCTCGAGCAGGAGCGACGCCGCCTCGGTCACCGCGAGTCGGATGTCCTCGATCTGGTCGATCGGCAGGTCGAGTCGCGCCGCCACTCCCGCTACGACGTTGCGGAGCACATGGATGAACACGGCAGTCGCAGGGACGTCCACGGAGACTGCCGTCGGGAGATTCGCCACGGTGTCGACCTATACTACCGGCGCCGTATCGGCTCCCCGACTTCAGGAGGTTGGCACCGTGGACCTGACCCTCGACCGGCGCACGCACGGAAGCTGGGCCGTGGTCGAGGTGAAGGGTGAGCTCGATCTCTACACGGCCCCCAGCTTCCGTGAATCCGTCCTGGAGGCTGGCGACGCCGAGGATCCCAAGGTCATCGTGGACTTCCGCGGTCTCGGCTTCATCGACTCGTCCGGCTTGGGAGCGATCGTCGCCTGCCTCAAGCACATCCGGGAACGCGGCGGCGACCTCGCGCTCGTCGCGCCGGAAGGATCGGGTCTCCGCCGGCTGATGGATCTCACCGGACTCGATCGCGTGCTGACGCTCTATCCGAGCATCGACGACATCTCCCAGGACTGACGGGCCGACGAGGGTGCCCACCTCCCGGATGAGCGTCGCTGGCGATCCGGCGCTGGCGCTCGTGGTGCGGATCTTCGTGGGCTCGGTGACCGAGCAGTGGGGACTCTCCGAGCCCGTGCGGGAGGACCTCCGGCTCGCCGCCTCTGAGCTCTTCTCCGGGGCGGTCGAGGCGGGGAACAGGGACCTCGTCAGGTTCGAGCTTTCGACCGACGAGGGCGGGATGGAACTGCGGGCGGAAGATGTCGCGGTGGAGCACAGGAGCGCCGACCTCGAGGGCTGGACCGGCCGCTTCGAGCTGATCCGGGCGCTGTTCCCGGACGCCGACGTGTCCGACACCTCCGTCCGGATCCACGTCCCACCCGCGAACTGAGCGCCTCGGAGCGCCGTTCATCTCCGACACCGGAGGGGGTTGAAGCCCTTCCTGCCTGGGTATAGCCGGAGCCAGACGAGGGCGGTCGAACTCGGTCCGCCCACGTATGGCCAGCGCGGCCAGAAGGAGGGCCAGGTATGAGTGCGATCCAACAGCATCACGACGCGGATGCGACCTCGACGGAGACGCGAGCGGTCGGGGAGGCTCCTTCTCCGTGGCTCGCGCTCCGCGTGCTCCTCACCGTCGCCGCGGCGGTGCTCCTGTTGGTCGGAAGCTTCCTCGAGTGGGCCGCAGGCACCGACGGATCGGAGGTCGCCGTACAGGCCTACTGGTCCACGGACGCGGGGACGGCCGACTTCTTCTCCTCGGCGGGACTGGTCACCGCGATCTGCGGTGCCGTCATCATCCTGGGGCTCGCGTTCCGTGGTGGCTGGCTCACGAGGTTCGCCGGCGCCGTGGCACTCGTGGCCTTCACCCTGATCGTGATCCAGATGGGTCGTGAGGGATCGCTCGACACCCTCCAGGACGTGGGGATAGGCCTGTGGTTCGTGCTGGCGGGCGGCATCCTCGCGCTGATCGGCGGGTTCTTCCCGTCGACGCGCACAGTCGCCGCCTCCACCGCATCTACGGACACGGACACGGACACGGACACGAGCGCAACGCACTCGCACACGGACTAGCGAGGGCCGAGCGCCTCTCGACATATCGATCGTCGTGACCGAGCCGTCATACGGCCGGGGCACGACGATCTTGGTGCCGTTGCTCTCTCCGTCCGCATCGTTGTTGCTCGCGGCGTTGGGCCGGACCGCCCTTCGGAACGGCCGAGTCGGAACTGCGGCTCCGGACATGTGCTTCGAGGAGCGATGACCGGTCCGACGCATGCACCGGCCACCGGATGGGAATGGTGGCACCACGACCCAACCACCCATGGGAGGGACCCATGCCCGATCGGAACCGCACCGAGAAGTTGCTCGAACAGGAGCGCACGCGCCTCACCGACATCCGATCCAGCCTGACGGAGGTCGCGGAGGACGTGGAACGCGATCCCACCGGCGACCCCTCCGCCGGCGGCCACGTGGCCGACGCCGGATCGGAGATGTTCGAACGCTCCCGGGATCTCTCGATCATCAGCGAGATCGACGCACAGTTGACCGACATCGACCATGCGGAGGCCCGTCTCTCGAACGGCACCTACGGGACGTGCGAGGCGTGCGGGGAAGCGATCGGCTCCGAGAGGCTGACCGTGCGCCCGGCCACCCGGTATTGCATCGAGGATCAGATCGGCGTGGAGCGCGAGATGCAGGCGCGGGGCGCGTGAGTACAGGCGGCGGGTACAGGGAAAGGATCTCCGAGGACACCGATCGAGGAGGGCGTCATGCCGGATAAGAGGCCGAGCGTGAAGAACGAGGAGCAGTACGAGGCCCTGAAGGAGAAGGGGATGTCGAAAGGGCGGGCCGCGCGGATCGCGAACTCCCCCGGTGCGTCGGCTCGCGGCGGGAAGAAGTCCGGCTCGGGGACACGCCGTCGGACGACGAGCCAGGGCGGGACGACCGCCCAGAAGAAGGCGGCCGGAAGGAAGGGCGGGAAGGCCACCGCTCGCAAGCACAGCTCGTGAGCCGCAGATCCGAGGTGGGCGTCGTCCGCGTCACGGCGGACGGTCCGTTGCTCGTGCGAGGGCCGATCCGTCTCGTCGACGAGCGCGGGGACGAGGTCCCGGTCCGGCGCCGCGTGAACGCGATCTGTCGGTGCGGCCGCTCGGCCACGCAGCCGTTCTGCGACGGCACCCACAAGATCGTGCCGTTCAGCCCGCGAGCCGTCCCCGCAGCCTCCGTCGAAGGACCCGAGGAGGAGTCGCCGCTCGCCGGATGACGCCACCGGCATACGTGCAGCCTCCCCGCGAGAACCTCCGGAAGACCGCAAGCCAGACCAGACAGGCGCGCTCAACCATCCAGACGGGAGCGAAGAAGGGAGAGACTCGGTCGAAGACCCTGGTCCCGCCGTGGCGGATCCGGCCGACCTGCGCCACGAGGACCGATGCGACGGCCACCGCGAGGAGACCCCGAGGCCGACGCCGCAGCACGGCCCCCAGCGCGGGCCCGAGCACCAGGAAGAACGCCAGCCGGGCAGGTTGCGCCAGGTCATCGTACGCCTGGCGGGGGCGCTGCTCCAGGAATCGAGCGGCGGTGGGCGGACGTCTGCGCACGTACATCCCGGGCGCGTCGACGACCCTACCTCCCGCCGCGAGCACCGTCCTGACCAGCTCGAGGTTCTCGAAGAGCACGTCACCGTCGTAGCCCCCGATGGACGTGAGGAAGGAGCGCCGCACGCCCAGGGTCCCGGGGTGATCGTTCCCGAGTGCCCGATTGAGCAGCATCCGCGCCGTGTCCCAACGGGCGTGCCACGGGAGGGGGTCGAAGACGTTCTGTGGCCGGACGAGGTCGGCGTTCCGAAGGAGCTCCTGCATCCGGAGCAGAGCCTCGTCGTCGTAGCGAACGTCGTCGTCGGCGATGATCACGCGCTCGTGCCGGGCTCGACGCAGCCCGGTGAGGACCCCTCGGACCTTCCCGTTCTGGCAGTTGATGTCGGCATCGGGCACGGCATGGGTGGCGATCGAGGCCCACCGCTGCCGGTGCGCACGGACGCTGTCGGGGTCCGAGCCGTCGACGACGATCAGCTGGACCCTCCGGGACAGCCATCGGAGATACCGATCGAGCTCATCCTCGTTCCCGTCTCCGGGACGGCTCCGGTACGGGAGGACGTAGGAGAGATCCTGGCTCACCACGACCGCACGCCGACCGGGAGGAGCGTCGAGTCGCCGGCCCGCCACGATCGCACCAGACCGTCTGCGAAGCGACCCTCGAGCAACGCCATCGCCATCGCTCCGAAGACCACGTCGCTCGCGAGCTCAGGCTCCTCCGCAGCGAGGCCGGCGGCCAGATCGCCTGCGAGAACCTCGTGGACGGAGTCGGCCTCGACGTGCTCGTCGAAGAACCGCACCGCGTCGTCGTCGAACCCGAGCCGTCGGAACCCTTGCGCGTAGGCGCGATTCGGCAGGCTCGAGGTCATCTCGAACGCCGCGAGGTGGCCGACGAGGGCTCCTCGCCATCGGCGGTGCACCCCGAACAGCGTGATCAGGTTCACGGTCGCGAGGGTCGGCCCTGGGAGCCGGTCGAGGTAGGCCCCGTAGGAGCCATCGAGACCGGCCGCGATCATCGTGGCGCGGAAGAGCTCGGAATGCATCCACGCGGGGTCGCCACTGCCGTACTCGTCGTACTGGATCTCCATGACGGCCGTCTTCGAGACTCCGTCCAGTCGTGGGACCACCCAGGAGTGCGGATCCGCCTCCTTGAGCTGGTAGGCCGAGCGATGCATCAGGAACTCGCGGGCCTGGTCGAGGGTCGCCTCCCGCTCGATGAACGCGGAGAGCGAGTCGGCATCCGGTGGCGTGGCGATCTCCCGGAGCCGGTCGGGGACGTCGCGCGGATCCACGGACTCCCTCCCGATCGTGTGACGCAGTCCGGCCTCGAACGCCTCCTCGAGGTCGCGACGCGCGCCGAGGACCGCAAGATCCCATTCGAGGTCGTCACGCACGCCGGGTAGGCCTCGATAGGAGAGCTCGTACGCGAGGCCGAGCGCCAGATGGAGGTCGTCGTCCCCCAAGGGATCGTCCGGGACCCGCGCCGGATGCCGCCCCACGCTCCGGTCGGTAAGCAGATCGAGCATCCTGGCGCTCAGCGGTCCCCGCGCGGACGGGAGCGCCTCCGCGTCCACATCCACCGTCCGTTCGATCGTCAGATCCTGCATCGCCGAAGAGATACCCGAGCGGGGAGGTTCCTACCCCTGCCGGCTCGGACGGGCGCCCACCCGCCCAAGCACCACCAGGTGCCCTTCGCCGCAACGGACCCGTGAAGCGCCCGATCAGCGCGGCAGATAGACGAGCAAGAGTCCCGCCAGCACGGTGAGCGCGATCGCGGCGACCACGTAAGGGGTGGTCGACGGCGCGACCTCGAGGTCCACAGACAGGGCGGACCCGAGGCGCGTGTAGATCGAGGTGAGCTCGGCGCCCGTCTCGGCCGTGAACGTGTCACCGCCGCTGGTGGTCGCGATCGACTCGAGCGCACCCACGTCGGCGCCCGGGCCCTCGCCTTCGGTCACCCGGCCGACGACCACCGTGAACACCGGAACCTCGAGGCCAGCGGCTCGCGCCGCGGCCTGGCCGGGCGTGACCCGGCTCCCGGTGTCGTGGCCGTCGGACAGGAGGAGGGCGGCCGCCGGCGTGTCCGGGGCCGCGGACCGGAGCTCTTCGATCGCATCGAGCGCCACCGTGAGCCCGTCGCCGATCACGGTGCCCTTCGACGTGGTGAGGCCCACCAACGCGTCCACCACCTCCTCGCGGACCTGCGTGGGGCGCACGACGAGCTGTGCCCCGCTGGCGAACGTCGTCAATCCGACCCGGAACTCGGGAGGGAGCTCGTCGAGGAACGCCCTCGCCGCGGTCTGGGCGGCGGTGAGCCGATCCGGGGTGACATCGGTGGCGTTCATCGAGTCGGAGACGTCGAGCACCAGCACGATCACCGGGGAGGCTTCCTGGACAGCGAAACGGAACCCGCTGAACGCGTAGACCAGGCAGCCGACGGCCGCGAGGAGCGGCAGGAAGGGAAGGACCTTCCGCCACTTCGAACGACGGCGCAAGAGCACGGGGGTTGGCCGGCGACCGCTGGCGGGGGCGGGTCGAAGGCCGGCGAGGTACGCGACCACGATCAGCGCGACCACGACGAGCACGATGATCACGAGGGGAGACATCTCGCCGCCAACCGTAGCGCGAAGGCTACGCACGTGGCGGCCACCCGATCTCCTCGGTCGGGGACGCCGCCACGCGGGCTGCCGCTACCCCGAGGCGTGGACGATCTTGAACTTGTCGGAGATCCCGAGGAGGCGGTAGCCGTCGTCCATGAGGAGGCGGATCTCGTAGGTCCCCACCTTCAAGGGCCACGTACGGTACCCGGCGAAGGATGCGGGCCCGAGCAGCGTGGACCCTTGGATCAGCGTGTCCGTGTAGTCGTAGAGGAGGTAGTGGCCGTTGCCGCAGGTCCCCGCGTTGCATTCCTCCGCGTTCTGCGCCGGTCCTCGTCCGGGCGAGAACACGCCCATCCAGTCGAAGCGATACCCGGGTGCGGCCCGCCACCGGACGCGGATCGGCTCTCCGACCTCGTAGACCTCCTTCGAGGTCCGCAGGCTCGGCGGGGTCCCGGCCGCGTAGACCCAGAACGGGCTCCGGGACAGCACGGCGTCGCTCGCGTTCACGAGCAGTGCCTCGTGAGCACCCGGCGACAAGGTTGCCGTCGGGAACGTGAGGGTGACGTCGGACGCGCCGCCGAGGGAGCGCGAGACCAGCCCCGCGGCCGGGCCCCCGCCCGCGCGAACCAGCACCACGCGCGAACCCGGCCCGTGGGCACGCACATCCAGATCACTGCCGACGAACACCCTCCGCGCGCCCACCGCGGCGAACGGCGCGGGGTCGGCGGCGTCCACGCGGAACGTCGACAACACGCCGCGGTGGTCGGTCGGATACGGATCCCGCTCGACGTCGACGTCGGGTCCGCCGGCCTCGCCGACCAGCTGCGTGGCGAGCGTCTCGGCGGGACCCTGCACCAGCACCCAGTCGATCCGGTCGTGCACCTCGTCGGGCACCGACTCGAGCGTCCCGGGTGGCGTCCAGGTGAACCCGGGGACGGCCACGGGGTTCGGGTGCACCTCGCGGTACGAATCACGGAAGCCCGCGTCGGCGAGAGCCGCCGAGACCGGCCAGACGACCGGGTAGCGGACCTCCTCGCGGTCGGCATCGACCGCCGGCGTCCAATCCAGATGGGATGGGGAGTTGAAGTCCCCGGTGAGGAACACGGGCATCCCGGCGTCGGCGAGCTCGGGGAGCACGTCGAGCTCCCGCTGGATCGCCGGCAGGCGCGTCGTGCGCTCGAGGTCGAGCACGGCCGCGCGTGGCTCCCCGTCGCGGACCCAGTACGGACCGTACGGATCGGACGGCAGATGGACGTTCGAGATCGCGACGAACCGTCCCGGGGTGACCTCGGCGAGCGCGTACGCGCCGTCGGCCCCGGGGGGGTCGAGGAGCGGGTAGCGAGAGATCAGCTGGAGCCGAGGCTCGCAGTGCCATCCGAGGCGGTCGGCGATCACGCACTCGTTCGCCGTGCCCTCCTGGAGGCCGACGATGTCGGCGTCGGCCGCCCGGATCGCCGAGACGACGTGCCCCAAGGTCTCGGGACAGCCCGCAGGATCCCGGCACCACTGGCCCGTCGCGAGGTTCCACTCGTCGCCGCCGTAGAAGACGTTCAGGGTCATGACCTTGACGGTGACCGGGGCCGCTCGGGCCGTCGGGGTGAACAGGAGAATCACGAGACCGAGCGAGCTGACGAAGGCGAGCAGGCGTCGCGGCATCCACTTCTCCCTTCGGGGGGACGATCGGAGGAGCTTATCCGGCGAGGGTCCGTCTCGAACAGGCCGGACTCGGGTCCGGGAGTAACGTCATGCCTGGATGGGGGCACAGGAAGGCGTGGGAGCGGAGCAGGCGACGTCCGAGATCCGTCGTGGCGTGGGAGCGACGGTCGGCGTGCTCGCCGCCGGGGTGGCGCTCGGAACGGCGGAGCTCCTCTCCGCGGTCTTCGGCCCGGGGTCCTCCCCTATCGTCGCCGTGGGCGGCGCCGCGGTCGACGCGACGCCCGAGTGGCTCAAGTCGTTCGCGATCCGGACGTTCGGCGAGCAGGACAAGCGCGTCCTCCTGATCGGGATCGGCATCGTGCTCGGCATCGCGGTCGCGATCGTGGGCGCCGCGTCGGTGCGGCGGCCGCGCCTCGCGATCGGCGCTTCGGTGGTCCTCGGGGCGATCGGCGTGGCCGCCGCCGTCACCCGGCCCGCCAACGACCTCAGCGACGCGGTCCCCTCGATCGCGGGGGCCGCCGCGGGCGTCCTCACCGCCCGCCTGCTCATATCCGCGGCCGGGGTCCAGACGGGGAGCCCCGCGGAGACTGCTTCGTCGCCGGTGATGCGGAGCTTCGACCGCAGACGGTTCGTCCGTGCCGGCGTCGCGGCCGCGGGGATCGCGATGGCGGCGGGCGGTCTCGGCCGGCTCCTATCGAGTCGCGCCACCGCCGCTGCATCGCGAGCGGCGGCGCTCATCCCCACTCCGGCGGACATCGGTCCGCCCCCTCCAGCGGGCGCGGACCTCGGCGTGCCCGGCGTGGCGCCGTTCCTCACCCCGAACGCGACCTTCTATCGCGTGGACACGGCGCTGTTCGTGCCCGCGGTCGATTCGGAGTCGTGGGCGCTCCGCGTCCACGGGATGGTCGACCACGAGATCGCCCTCGGCTTCGACGACCTCCTCGCGCGACCGATGATCGAGCGCGACATCACGATCGCCTGCGTCTCGAACGAGGTCGGCGGGCCCTACGTGGGGAACGCGCGCTGGATCGGTGCGCCCCTCGCCGACCTCCTGCGAGAGGCCGGCGTGCATCCCGATGCCTCGCAGATCGTGTCACGGTCCGCCGACGGATTCACGATCGGCACGCCGACCGCCGTCGTGATGGACGGACGGGACGCGATGCTCGCCGTCTCGATGAACGGCGAGCCCCTGCCCCTGGAGCACGGGTTCCCCGTGCGGATGCTCGTGCCGGGCCTCTACGGCTACGTCTCCGCGATGAAGTGGCTCGTCGACCTCGAGCTCACGACGCTCGACGCCTACGACGCGTACTGGATCGAGCGCGGATGGGCCAAGGAAGCGCCCGTCAAGACGCAGTCGCGGATCGACACGCCGGGCTCCGGAGCACAGCTCGCGCCCGGCCCCGTCGCGGTGGCGGGCGTGGCATGGGCGCAGCACCGAGGGATCGACAGCGTCGAGGTGCGCGTCGACGACGGGGCGTGGGCGCCGGCCGAGCTCGGCGAGGAGGACACGATCGACACGTGGCGGCAATGGGTCTATCGATGGGACGCGACGCCCGGTTCGCATGCGCTGGCGGTGCGCGCCACCGACGGAGAGGGCGAGACCCAGACGGAGGAGACCGTCCCCCGTTCCCGGATGGCGCGACCGGGCACCACACGATCCTCTTCGATGTGACCTGACCTCTCGCCACATGTAGCCAATCTGAGTATCGGCGGTACGTCAGACGACGCATGTGGAGTTGCTACAGGTGGCCATACGCTTCGACCTGTCGCGCAACGGGGGGCGGGCGAACGGCCCGAAACGGTCCACCGCGAACCCATCGCGAGAGGAGGGGTCCCGTCGATGATGCGCAGGATCATTGCATCGAGTCTGAAGTTCCGTCGCCTCGTGGTCGCGCTCGCGGCCGGCTTGGTCGTCTTCGGGGTTGTGCAGCTGCGCCACGTCCCGGTCGATCAACTGCCTGAGTTCGGCCCCACGATGGTGGAGGTCCGGACGGAAGCGCTCGGTCTCTCGGCCACCGAGGTCGAACAGCTGATCGACCGTGCCGCTCGAGCAGGACCTGCTGAACGGCGTCGCGTTCGTCGACGAGATCCACTCGGAATCTCTGCCAGGACTGTCCTCGGTCGTCATGATCTTCGAGCCCGGGACGCCCCTCCTCGACGCGCGACAAGTGGTGCAGGAGAAGGTCGCTGAGGCCGCCGTCGCGCTCCCCGGGGTGTCCGCACCCCCACAGATGCTGCAGCCCTATTCCTCCACGAGCCGTGTCCTCACCGTCCGGCTGGCCTCCGACTCCCTATCGCCGATCAGGATCTCCGAGCTCGCCAAGTGGAACATCGCGCCACGCTTGCTCGGGGTCGAGGGCGTGGCCAACGTCTCGATCTGGGGGTTCCGCGATCGCCAGCTGCAGGTGCTGGTCGACCCGGAGCGCTTGCGGGACGCGGACCTCACGCTCCAGCAGGTCGTGCGGACGACGGGGAACTCCCTGTGGGTCTCCCCACTGACCTTCCTGGAGGCCTCCAGCCCCGGGACCGCGGGATTCATCGACACGCCGAACCAGCGGTTCGGGATCCGTCACGAGCTTCCGATCAAGACGGCGGACGATCTCGCGCAGATCCCGATCGAGGACGACGAGGGCAACGCGGTCATCGTCGACGGAGCCACGGTCCAGCTCGGCGACGTGACGGACCTGGTCGAGGACCACCAGCCACTGATCGGCGATGCGATCTTCGCCAACGGCGAGACAGGGTTGATGCTCGTCGTGGAGAAGTTCCCCGACGCGAACACCGGTGAGGTCACGGACGGCGTGGAGGAGGCGCTGGACTCGCTCCGCCCCGGACTGTCCAGGTTGGAGATCGACACCGCTCTCTTCCGCCCGGCTGACTACGTCGAGACGTCCGCACGGAACGTCGCCGTCGCGCTCGCGATCGGCGGCCTCCTCCTGATCGCGGGGCTGGCCCTGCTCCTGTTCGAGTGGCGCTCGATCGTGATCGCCTCGGCCGCGATCGTCTCCTCGCTCGCAGCCGCGGCTGCGATCCTCATCCTCCGCGACGTCACGCTGAACGTGATGATCATCGCCGGCTTGGTGATGGCCCTGGGCATCGTGATCGACGACGCCGTGAATGACGTTCGCCAGATCGCCTCGCGGCTCAAGGGCGGCGGTGAGGACGGGGCCGGTGCCAGCGTGCCGGCCTGGCGATCGGTCCTCGAGGCCTCAGTCGCCGTACGGAGCTCCCTCCTCTTCGGGACCTTCGTCGCGGTCGCCGCTGTGGTGCCCGGTTTCTTCCTCGACAGGCAGGCGGGAGCGTTCCTGCCCCCCATCCTGATCTCCTATCTGCTCGTGATCGGTGTCTCGATGCTGGTCGCGCTGGTCGTGACGCCCAGCCTCGGCCTGATGCTGCTGCCCGGCCGTTCCGACCCGCGCGAGTCCCCCGTGCTCCGCTGGTTCCGGAACCGGCACGGGTCGCTGCTGACTCGCGCCGTCCGCAGGCCTCGATGGGCCTACGCGGCGATCGGAGTGGCGCTCGTCATCGGCGTCGCGATGTTCCCGTTCCTGGATCGCTCGACGAACGTTCGGCTGCGCGAGAGCGACCTCCTGATCCATTGGGATGCGGCCCCGGGGACGTCGTTGCCGGCGATGAACGGGTTGACCGCGGACGTCGTCGACAAGCTGGGCGCGCTCGAGGGTGTCGAGCAGGTGGGCGCCCACGTCGGCCGGGCGATCCACTCCGACCAGATCGTGAACATCAACAGCGGGGAGATCTGGCTCACCCTCGATGACTCGGCGGATCACGATGCATCGGTCGCGTCGATCGAGCAGGTCCTCGCCACGTACCCGGACCTGTCGCACCGCGTGACCACGTACGCGGAGCAGCGGGTCACCGACGTGCTCGAAGGCCGGGATCGGGATGTCGTCGTGCGCGTCTACGGCGCGAACAAGGCCACCCTCGAGGCGAAGGCCGACGAGATCCGCGAATCGTTGTCGGGGATCGAAGGCATCGAGCGACCCCAGATCGAGGTGGCCCCCACCGAGCCGACGATCGAGGTCGAGGTGGACCTCCAGCGCGCGCAGCAGTTCGGCGTGAAACCAGGAGATGTCCGCCGAGCGTCGGCGATCCTCCTCTCCGGGCTCGCCGTGGGCAACCTGTTCGAGGAGCAGAAGGTGTTCGACGTGGTCGTGTGGGGAACGCCCGACATCCGCCGTTCGGTCGAGGACGTCGAGCAGCTGCTGATCGATACGCCGACCGGCGGACGGGTCCGCCTCAATGAGGTGGCCGACGTCAGCGTCGTCGAGAACCCCACCGTGATCCGGCACGAGGCCGTGTCCAACTACATCGACGTCAGTGCCGACATCGCGGGCGGCGAGGCCGACGGCGTGCTGGAAGACGTCCGAAGCGCGGTCGCGGCCGTGGAGTTCCCCCTGGAGCACCACGCGGAGATCAGGGGCGCCGCCGTGAACGTCGTGGATTCGGGGGCCACGGTCCTCGCCGTCGCGCTCACCGCTGCCCTCGCGATCTTCCTCCTCCTCCAGGCCGCGTTCACCAGCTGGCGGCTCGCGATCTTGGTCCTCGCGACGCTTCCCATCGCGCTCGTCGGGGGGCTCGTGGCCGCCGCCATCGGTGGGGGGACCATCGGCCTCGGCGCCTTCGCGGGTCTCCTCGCCGTCCTGGGGATGACGGCCCGCAGCGGCATCCAGATGGTGCGGCACTACCAGTACCTCGAGCTCCAAGAGGGCGAGACGTTCGGCGACGAGTTGGTGCTCCGCGGCACCGGGGAGCGCCTGCAACAGTCGGTCGTGCCGGTCATCGTCACGATCCTCGCGCTACTGCCCATCATCGTGGCAGGCGACGTCGCCGGCCTCGAGATCGCTCAGCCGATGGCGATCGTGATGATAGGCGGGTTCCTGACCTCCGGGCTCCTCACCCTGTTCGTGTTGCCGCCGCTCTATCGGATGCACGGGTTCGTCACCGAGCGCGACACCGTTGCGGAAGACCTGGTGGTCCTGCCGGAGCCGGCGTTCGACATCGAACCAGTGGCCGGGAGCTGAGGGGAGGAACGATGCCTCGTCGTCGATGGACGGTCGTGATCCCGATCTGCGCGGTCCTCTTCCTCCCCGGCTGCCGGGACCTCGCGACGGAGGAGGAGGTTGGCTACGAACCTGCCTCAGTGGAGGAGATCAAGGGGTCGGACGTGTCGCGGGTGGTCCTCAAGGAGGACGCCGCCCGGCGGATCGGGCTCGATACGGTGCCGACCACGTCCCGCGGCGGCCGGACGGTGGTGCCGGAGTCTGCCATCTGGGTGGACGTGAACGGGGACGAGTGGGTCTACACGAACCCGGAGACGCTCGTCTTCGTCCGAGCACAGGTCGTCGTCAGCCGGTACGACGACGGCTTGGCCTACCTCTCGGATGGGCCGGCGCCGGGCACTGAGGTCGCGTCGGTCGGCGTGCCCGAGTTGATCGGCTCCGAGTTCGGGATCTGACGAGACCATGAGCGCGAAAGGACGGACGGAGCGATGCTTCGCTGGATCGTAGGCTCGAGCCTGAGGTTCCGATACATCATCGCGGCCGCTGCCGCGGCCCTGATGTTCTTCGGCGTCCAACAACTGCGGCACATGCCGGTGGATGTGTTCCCGGAGTTCGCTCCCCCGCGGGTCGAGATCCAGACCCTCGCCCTCGGCCTCTCCGGAACGGAGATCGAATCCCTGGTGACGATCCCGATGGAGCAGGCGCTCAACGGCGTTCCCGGGCTCGACACGATCCGCTCGAAGTCGGTCGAGCAGCTGTCGCAGATCGAGATGATCTTCGAGCGGGGGGCGGACCTGCTGACAGCCCGCCAGCTGGTGGCGGAGCGGATCGCCGCCGTCTCGCCCACGCTCCCGCGGTGGGCCGCCCCGCCGGTGATCGATCCAGCCCCTCTCCGCGACGAGTCGCGTGATGAAGATCGGGATGACCTCCGACGAGTACGACCTGGTCGACCTGTCGATGACGGCCTACTGGAAGGTCCGGGCCAAGCTCCTCCGCGTCCCGGGTGTCGCGAACGTCCTGATCTGGGGCGAGCGGATCAAGATGCCCTCGGTGGAGGTCGACCCTGAGCTCCTCCGCAAGCACGGGCTCACCCTCGAAGAGGTCATGACCGTCACCTCCGATGCGGTCGACTCGGGTCTCCTGCGGTTCTCGGAGGGAGGCTTCATCGGCACGGGTGGGTTCCTGGACACGCCCGCCAACCGACTGCAGGTCCGCCACACGATCCCGATCCTCACCGCTGAGGAGCTCTCCCGCGTCCCGATCGTCACGCGCGGGGGCGACGTGATCCGCTTGGGCGACGTCGCCGACGTCGTGATCGACACACCGCCGTTGATGGGTGACGGCGTCATCAACGACCGCCCCGGCCTGCTGCTCGTCGTGCAGAAGCTGCCCTGGGCGAACACGGCGGACGTCACGACCGGCCTCGACGCAGCGATCGCCGACCTCCGGCCGGCCCTTCCCGAGATCACGCTCGATCCGACGATCTTCCGTCCCGCGACGTTCATCGAGAACGCGATCGACAACCTCAGCGAGGCGATGATCATCGGGGCACTCCTGATGATCCTGATGCTGGGAGCGTTCCTCTACGAGTGGCGGACGGCCGTGATCAGCGTGACGGCGATCCCACTCTCGCTGATCGGCGCGGGACTCGTGCTCGCGTGGATGGACGTCACGATCAACACGATGGTTCTGGCCGGGCTGGTGATCGCCCTCGGCGACATCGTCGACGACGCGATCATCGATATCGAGAACGTGGTGCGTCGGCTCCGGGAGCATCGAGCCGAGGGCGGCTCCAAGTCCACGGCGCGGGTGATCCTCGAGGCGTCACTCGAGGTGCGCAGCGCGATCGTCTACGCCACCCTGATCGAGGTCGTCGCGGTCGTGCCGATCTTCGCGCTGGAGGGCCTCTCGGGCTCCTTCTTCCGGCCGCTCGCGGGCGCCTATGCGCTCGCCCTCCTCGTGTCGATGGTGATCGCCCTCACCGTGACGCCGGCGATGAGCCTGATCTTCTTCCGGAGCGGCAAGTCCCTGCAGCATCGCGTCTCGCCGCTCGTCCCGCCGCTCCAGCGCGGGTACGAGTTCCTCCTCGCGAAGATCATCTATCGTCCCCGCCGCTCCTACGTCGCGGTGGGCGTGACGGCGATGCTGGGCATCGGGCTCCTGCCCCTGCTCGGGCAGGACCTGTTGCCCTCGTTCAAGGAACGGGACTTCCTGATGCACTGGCTCGGCAAGCCCGGCGTGTCGCGTCCGGAGGAGGTTCGCACGACGATGCTCGTCAACCGCGAGCTCCTCGAGATCCCGGGGGTGCGCAACGCCGGATCGCACATCGGCCAGGCGCTCAACTCCGACGAGCCGTACGGCATCTACTTCGGCGAGAACTGGGTGAGCGTGGACCCGTCCGTCGACTACGACGCGACCCTGAAGAAGATCCAGGACACGGTCGCGGCCTACCCGGGCATCTTCCGAGACGTCCAGACGTATCTGAAGGAGCGGATCCGCGAGGTCCTCACGGGATCGAGCGACGCGATCGTGATCCGGATCTTCGGAGAAGATCTCGGCGTGCTCCAGGAGAAGGCACAGGAAGTCGAGGAGCTCCTCGGAGAGATCCCCGGCGTGATCGACCCCTTCGTGGACACCGTCGAAGACATCCCGCAGATCCAGATCGAGGTCGATCTGGAGACCGCGCGACAGTACGGGTTAAAGCCCGGCGACGTCCGGCGCTCCGCTTCGACCCTGATCATGGGTGAGGAGGTGGGCGACCTCTTCCGCAACGGGCAAACCTACGACGTGAACGTGTGGAGCACTCCGGAGACGCGAGAGAACCTCACCGACATCGAGAACCTGCTGATCGACACGCCGAGCGGAGAGCTACGTCCGTCTCAAGGACGTCGCGGCGATCGAAGATCCAGCCGACCCCGAACGACATCCACCACGAAGGGCTCTTCCGGAGCATCGACGTGAGCGCGAACGTGCAAGACCGAGACCTGGGCTCGGTGATCGGCGACCTCGAAGAACGCATGGAAGGGGTCGAGTGGCCGCTCGGGTACCACGCGGAGATGCTCGGCGAGTACGCGGAGCGTCAGGCGGCATCCGGGCGCCTCCGGTTGTTCGCGATCATCGCTGCCCTCGGGGTCTTCCTGCTCCTGCAGGCCTCCTTCGCGAGCTGGCGGCTCGCGACCCTCTCCTTCGTGACGCTTCCCGTCGCCCTGATCGGCGGGGTGATCGCCGCCTATCTCAGCGGAGGGATCATCTCCCTGGGCTCGCTGGTGGGCTTCTTCACGGTCCTCGGGATCGTCGCGAGGAACGGGATCATGCTGATCAGCCACTACCAGCACCTCGAGCGCTTCGAAGGTGTCGCCTTCGGACCCGAGCTCGTCATCCGGGGGGCGCGCGAACGGGTGGTCCCGATCCTGATGACCGTGCTCACGACCGGACTCGTGCTCGTGCCACTGATCCTGGCGGGTCAGATCCCCGGCAACGAGATCGAGCACCCGATGGCGGTCGTCATCTTCGGTGGGCTCATCACGGCGACGCTGCTGAACCTGTTCGTCGTGCCGGCGCTGTACCTCCGCTTCGGGAAGCCCTCCGAGCCGACCCCCGCAGGGATCGTTGCCACCGCCTAGTCGGACATCGCCATCTCGCGCGTCGAGGCCGGCCTGATGCGGTGGAGGACTGGAGGAGGATCAGGCGCTGGCGAACAAGCGCGCGTCCGGCCCGGCGTCCGCGTCGATGAGCCTCGAGAGGAGCTCGACGAGGGAAGGTCGAGTCCCGATGCTCGGCTCCATCGTCGCGCGGATCGTGTGCGAGAGGTGGACGGCGGTCTTATAGGAGATCCCGAGGGTTCGTACGAGCCGATACGCCGTGATGTCGTCCGCCGAGGCCATCAGGTAGACCGCCAGGAGCCACTTCCAGAGCGGGAGGTGCGAGGCGTGCAGGATCGTCCCCGCCCGAACGCTGAACTGGTATCCGCAGCTGCCGCACTCGAACTGGGCCCTCTCCTCGATCCGGCAGATCCTCCGTCGGTCATCGCAGCGCGGGCAGCGAACGCCGTGGGGCCAGCGGAGCCGCTCGAGGAACAGCCTGCATCGGAGCTCCGTGTCGGAGGGAGCCACGACCGCGATCGGGGCGGGGCCCCGGAAGGAGGACGAGGCGTGCTGCGCCGCCTCCGCCGTGCGCTCGGAGAAGAGCAGTCGGATGACCTGCTGCGAGGTCAGCCCAGCGACCTCTGCGGGACGCATCTGTCGAGACCTCCGGGTCGCCGGGTCCGACATGAGCTCCCGCATCACTCGTCGAGGCTATCCGCACTCGCCTGAACGTTCGCTGAACGCCGCCTCAATCCTGCTGGGCCGGCAGATCGACCTCGAACCGGGTGCCGCCGAGGTCGCCGTCGAGGATACGCACCGAACCGCCGTGGAACGTCGCGACCTCTCGGACGATCGACAATCCGAGTCCGCTCCCCCCGGAATCCCGATCTCGCGCGGCATCGAGCCGGACGAAGCGCTGGAAGATGCGCTCCCGCTCGGCCGGAGCGACGCCGATCCCGTCATCGTCGACGCACAGGATCGTGCGCCCGCCGACCTCCTGGAGCGAGAGACGGATCACCCCGCGAGCGTGTCGGGCGGCGTTGTCGGTGAGGTTCCGGATGAGCCGTTCGAGCTGCTCGGCGTTTCCGATGACCCGTCCCGCAGAGACGGACCGGACGTCGATCTTCAGGTCGGTGGTCGCGCGGAGCCGGGCGGCGTCCTCCAGGAGCAGATCGTCGAGGTCGACCGCTCCCGTCGGGTGGGGGATCGTTCCCTCGTCGATCCTCGTGAGCAAGAGGAGGTCCTCGACGAGCCGCTGGAGACGCGCGTCTTCCTCGAGCACCACCTCCGCCAGCTCGCCGACCGCCGTCCGCTCGGGGTGGGCGAGGGCGACTTCCGCGAACTGGCGGATCGCGGCGACCGGCGAACGGAGCTCGTGGGAAGCGTCCGAGACGAACCGGCGCGCCCGCTGCTGCCCCGCCTCCAGCCGCTCGAGCATGCGGTTCATCGTGCCCGCGAGGCGGGAGATCTCGTCATCACCCGGAGGGTCGGGAACCCTTCGATGCAGGTCTCGCGTCGAGATCGCGTCCACCTCGGCCCTGATGGCATCGACGGGAGACAAGGCCCTCGCCGCCACGAGCCACGTGACCAGCCCGACGACGAGCAAGAGGAGCGGCATGATCACGGCCAGCGCGATCGTGAGCGTGTTGCGGCCTTCGAGGACGGTCTCCAGGTTCCTTCCCACGATCACCGTCTGGATGTCCCCCGATTCCTGGACATCGCTGGCGACCACGAGGAACGGTTCGTCCAACGGCTCCACGTCCGGCGGATTCCGGGCCGGGACCGTCAAGGTCTCCCCGGGACCAACCGGTGCGATGATCTTCCAGCCCGAGACGTTGGGAGAGGACGCCAGGACCTGGCCCACACCATCCACGATCTGGACGAATTCCTCGTCATCGGTCGAGACGCCCAGCACGAGGTCTTCCAGGGCGATGCCCGTCTCGATCTCCTCCGCGAGGGCGTCGGCCTCGGTGAACGCGGTCGTGGCGACCTGGCGTGTGAGGGACCGCGTGAGGCCGATGACCATCGCGATCGAGGCCAACGACATCGCCACACTGACGACGATCACCGCGCCAACGGTCGTCCGAACCCGAATCGATCCCAGGCGGCCTCCCACCCGCGGCGATCCGCCCTCAGGTTCGCTATCCGCCATCCGCCGCCAATCGGTATCCAGACCCGCGAACCGTTTCGAGTGCGTTCCGCCCGAAGGGTCGATCCAGCTTGTTCCTGAGATGCCGGACGTAGACCTCGACGATGTTGGGGTCGCCCTCGAAATCGTAGTCCCACACCTGATGAAGGATCTCGGTCTTCGACACGACCTCTCCCTTCCGTCGGAGCAGGAACTCCAGGAGCGCCATCTCCCGGGCGGTGAGGTCGACCTCGGCGCCGGCTCGCCAAGTCCGCTTCGATCCGGGGTCGAAGCCGAGGTCGCCGGCCTCCAGGACGGCGGGTCGCTCGCCGGCTCCCCGCCTGATCAGCGCCCGGAGACGAGCGACGAGGACGACGTAGGAGAACGGTTTCGTCACGTAATCATCCGCCCCCGTGTCGAGCGCCTCCGCTTCGTCGAACTCTCCGTCCTTGGCCGTGAGCATCATGATCGGAGTCCAGATCTCCTCGTCACGGAGCGCGGCGCACACCTGGTAGCCGTTCATCCCCGGGAGCATGATGTCCAGCACGATCGCGGCATAGGGATTCTCGCGCGCCATCCAGAGCCCGTCGGTGCCGTTGAGCGCAACGTCGGTCGCGAAACCTTCGGCCTCCAGACCCCGCTTGATCCCAGCGGCGAGCCGCTTCTCGTCTTCCACCACGAGCACGCGCATCCCACCCTCCTCTCCCGATGCCCATATCGTGGCCATGCCAACCTGAGCGCCGGCTGAATCGAGGAGGCGCTCGGAAGGGAAACACCAGCTCGATCCACGTTCAGTTTCCCTTCAGGAACGGTTTCCGACACTCACGATCGGGGGTAGCACGGGAAGCGGAGGGTCCCGACGGACCGGGGGGTTCGCGATGACCGAGAACGCTGAGTCTGTGCTCGTGAGAGCAGACATGAGTGCCTTGGAGTTCCATGAGGCGGCCTGGGAAGCCCGGGCGACCGAGACCCCGCCCCCGTCCCCTTTGACCCTTTCCGACCGGGCGCTCGCGATGGTGATGGCGTACGCGGAGGCCGACCTTCCCCCGAGACGATGGGGATGCTCGAGGACGAGCGTCGACGTCGCGGGATGGCGTCAACCGTGATCGAACGTCTGATCGGGATCGGGATGCTGGCGCTCATCCCCATCACCGCGTTCGTGTTCGGCTGGATGCTCTTCGCCTGAGAGCGCCGACCCCTTCAGTTCACGTCGCCCCGCCATGCGGATCCCGAGCGAGAGTCGCTCCCCCTCCACGGGGCCGTGCACGAGATGGAACGGACGACCGTCGCGGTGCCTCGCGAGGCCGGGCCCGCGCATCAGCACGAGGTCGCCGGGACCGGAGATCCACCGCTCGACGACGTCATCCGGGTCACGGGATCCGCAGATCGCGAACACCGCTCGACCGTAGACGGTAGCCACGACCACGAGCCGTCGGTACCACTTCCCGTCCATGTGCGGCGTGATGCCGATCGAGCCCGGGACGTAGTGGGCGATACCGACCTCGTTCGGGGTCCACGTCGCCGTCCCTCGGATCCCGCGGCCGTCCGCTCGGACGCGTGCTCGGATCCCCCGGCACAGGCTCGTGAGCAGCGGGAAGGCCGGGGCCGGGAGGTCGACGTCGTAGCCATCGATCTGCTGCCGGACCGGGCCGAATGACTCCCCGAACGGCCGGAATGGACCGGTGTCGAGCTCCTCCTCGAGCGCCTCGAGGAACGTGCCGGCGACGCCCGCCGGCACCCGCGCGTGCCCGAGCCGGGCACACGTACGGAGCGCCGATCGGAGATCGAGGCCGGGAGCGAGGGCATACTCCTCCGCCATGACCCCCGATGATGCCGCGCGCGTTAGAGGTCCGTCATCGCGGGCAGTATCCGCCGGCGCCGGAACACGAGCACCGCGATGGCGAGGGTCACGAGCAGGATCGCGCCCACGAGCCACGGATCGAATGGGGTCCGTCCCGTCGCCGCTGCGCGCGAACGAGCGGAGGCCAGTTGCGTCTCGAGCCGGTCGATCTCGGCGGCGAGCTCGATCCGCTCCTCGCTCCCGAACGCGAGTTGGGTCTCGAGCTCGCCCTCCGCCTCCGCCAAGCGGCGCTCCGCTCGTCGAGCTTCACGGCGCACGCCGAACAGCTGACCGCGGAGCCGATCGTTCGCGGTCAGGAGCTGGGCCTCCCGACGCGTCTCGACGATCGCGAGCGACCCGCCGAGAGACTCGCGGAACCCTGAGATCGTGCACGGATCGTTGCACACGCCGATCTCGTACCAGCCTGGATCGAGATCGGGCACGATGAAGTCCGTCTCGAACTCGTAGGACTCATCCTCCTCGATCACGGTCACGGTCCCGAGGCGGATCGCGGTCGGCGGGATCGGATGACCCTCGCGGAGCGACACCCCGCGTGGGAGCGCGAACGCGTGGAAGGGACCCTCGTCCAGGAGGTGCTCCTTGCGCGCGGGGAGCGACACGTACGTGACACCGTGTCCCTCATCGCCCGCCACGTAGTACGTGCGATCGAACTCGAGGTACGCGCCGCCGTTCGCGGCCGCGCCGGATGGCGAGACCAGCACCATCGCGCCGATCACCGTCGTCAGGAACAGCATCCGGATGCCACGCATCGTGCGACCTCCTCCGATTCGAACGTCCACGCGAGAGACCGGGTCGGATCTCCGAAGGTTCCGCGTCGTCACGGGGAACTTCGGGCGGACGCCCGGGGTACGTGGGATGGGTCGTCCGGCCGAGACCACGTGCATCGGGCGGCCCGGAAGGAGGTGGCGCGATGCGCGCCCGCACGATCCTCGTCACGGTGCTCTTGCTTGCCGCCGTCGCGTGCACCACCCGGGATGAGCGACGGGGCACCGTGGACGGACTGGCAGATCCTCTGATCGAGGACGTCCTCGTCCTCGGGGCCGAGGACGGAACGATCACCGTCGGTTCGTCGTCAGGGGTGGTGCTGTCCGCCGGTCGGCGCCAGCTGGCCGCGCCGGACGGTTCCAGGCTGTATTCGACCGTCCTGGGCGAAGGATCGACGACGCTCGAAGCGCAGGACTCGGCCACCGGCGACGTCGTCTCCCGCACGAAGATCCGAGGCCGACTCGATGTTCGGGTCGCGTCGTTGACGGGCCGCGCCGTCGCCCTGATGGCCCCGCTCCCGCCGGGTGTCGACACCACGTACGCGCTCCCGCGCGCGCGCACCTCGATCGTCGTGGCCGATCCGGCCGGCGATGGCGCCGCACGCCGCTACCGACTGGTCGGGAACTTCGAGCCGGAGGCCTTCTCTGTCGACGACACGCGCCTGTTCCTCATCCAGTACCTCCCGGCCGAGGCGCCGACCGCCTACCGCGTCACCTTCCTCGACCTCGGGAGCGGCCGTGTCCGCTCGGTGTTCGGCCGGTTCAAGACACCGCCGGAGCGCATGCCCGGCATCCGTCTCGCGCAGGTGTTCGACCCGGCCACCGAGCAGCTCTACACGCTGTACACGAATCGCGCCGCCGAGTACACGAAGGGCTCCTGGGCGGACGCGTCGTACGGCGAGCGCGAGGTGAGCTTCGTCCACGTCCTGAACCTCCGGAAGGGTTGGGCGTACTGCGCCGGTCTCCCACGAGCGCTGTGGGGTCAGCCGGCGCGAGCGCAGGCTATGGCGCCGTCTCCGGACGGTCGCGTCCTCTACATCGTCGACTCGATGCGAGGGCGGATCGCGGTGATGAACACGAAGACCCTCGAGATCACGCGATCCGAACGGATCGATCTGGGACCGCTCGAGGGTGGGCGCACGTCGGCCCGGATGAGCGCCGACGGGAGCACCCTGTTCGTCGGCGACGGGGGGTCGTCCCTCGCACGCATCGACACCGAGACGCTCCAGATGGCCGGGCGCTGGCCGTTGCCCGACGACGTGAGCGGGCTCGCGTTGTCGGAGGACGGGGCTCGCCTCTACGCCGCCCTCGGTGACCGGGTCACCGTCGTGGACACCGACACCGGTGATGCGACCACGACGCTCGCGTTCGGCGGGATCGAGTCGATCCTGCACGTCACGACGCCGTAGGCCCATGGAACCCGTGGGAGGTGGCGCCGGTCTCCTTGCCGATGGGCGGACGAGGGCGCATCGTGAGCGCCGGACCCCCGATCCGGCGCGTGGGGCGCCGCCGGCGCCCGCGCTGCCGTGTCGGGACGAGCTGAGAGGAAGCGGGTGCGGGATCCGGATCCGCGAACGGTGCAGCGTGCGCGCCGCGGCGACCTCCTCGCGTTCGAGGACCTCGTCCGCGAGTTCCAGGCCGACGCCTTCCGTTTCGCCTGGCACCTCACGCGCGACCGCCAGATGGCGGAAGACGTCACCCAGGAGGCCTTCCTCCGCGCCTTCCGCTTCCTCGGGGGCTTCCGGGGGGACCGGAAGTTCGGGTCGTGGCTGTTCAGCATCGTGCGGAACTGCGCGATGGACGCGCTCCGCAGCAGTCGGAGGTCCGACGCACCGTGGGAGGACCAGATGGCCTCGAGGAGCGTCGCCGACCCCACGGCTCGCGCGGAGCTCGAGGCCGCCCTCCGCTCGGTCTCGGCGGAACACCGGGAGGCCTTCCTCCTCGTCGAGGTGTTCGGCCTGTCGTACCAGGAGACGGCCGACGTCCTCGGCGTCGCCGTGGGCACGGTGAAGAGCAGGATGTTCCGGGCGCGGCAGGCGCTCTGCCTCGCGATCGCGGACGAGGAGGAGGCGACGTGAACTGCGACGCGGTGCAGCTCGTCCTGTCCGCCCGGATGGACGGTGATCGCGTGGCCGCGCGACAGGCGGCCGCCGCCGTCGCGCACGCCGAGACGTGCACCCGCTGCCGGACCTTCGGCGAACGGTCCGCGCGGATCCGCAGCGCGGTACGGATCCGCGCCGCCGAGCCCGTGCCCGACCTGGTGGAGCCGATCATGGCCGCCGTCGCACGGGAGCGAGTCCGATCGAGGGTCCCCCTCCTGGCGGAGCGACGGGTCCGACCCCGGCGACCGCGCCACCGCCGCCGTCCCACCACCCTCGCGCCCGCCGCCGCCGCGGCGGTCGCCGGCCTGGTCCTCGGCAGTGTGCTGGTGGGAGGACCGTGGCAGAGCGCCGAGGATCGGCCGATCGCGGCCGCAGCCGTCGTGCGGAACGTGCGGACCGTGGCGCCGACGCTCGACGCCTTCCACGGCGCCTACACGATCCACGAGTTCGGCCTGTCGCGCGAGGTGCCGGAACGCTTCTTCGACATGGAGGTGGCCTTCCGTTCCCCGCAACGGTTCCGTCTCGAGGTCGATGACCGGACGATCTACCCGTCCCGTTCCTGGACCCCGACCCACCTCCGCTTCATCCAGGACGTGACGACGACGTTCACGTCGGGTCCCTCGGGGTGCCCCGGCGACCTCCCCGCCCGCGTGTGCCCCCGGACGCGTGCCGCGGTGACACACCTCTCCGAGTTCTCCGCGGCGGCCCCCTTGCCGGCGGACCTCGTGCTCCCGGTCACCACGTTCGGATCCGCGACGGGGTTCGAGGTGCTCGGGTCGGATCGGATCGGCGACCGGGACGCGATCCGCGTCCGCCTCTCCTTCGAGCGGGCAGCTCCGATGTTCCCGTTCCTGCGGATGGGCGGGACGTGGCGGCCCTTCTTCGACCGTGATCCCGTCCTGCTGTGGCTCGATGCCCGCTCCTCGCTGCCGCTCCGGATGCTCGTGCATCCGTCGCGGAGCCCGGAACGCAGCGCATGGGAGCTCCGCTACGGCCTGGGGGTGGAGTCGCCCGAAGAGCCGATCCTCGACGTGCAGCTCGTCTCCGTCTCGACCGAGCCTCCGAGCTTCGAGCTCTTCCGGATCCCCGGTGTCTCCGAGGAACCGACGGCGCCACGTCGGCTGGAAGACCTCCCGGACCGCATCGGGTACCTCCCGGCGACCCCGACGGATCGCGGTGACCTGGAGCTCGTCTCGATCGTCCTCCCCCCGCGGTCCGCGCCGGCGGCGCCCAGCTCGATGCTCGTGTACGCGGAGGGACTCGACTATCTGAAGGTCGGCGAGCGACGGGATTGGGTCGGCCCCGAGCCGTTCGGACCTCTGGACCCGGGCGCGCAGCAGATCCTCCTCGACGGCGGCGGGGTCGCGTACTACGAACCCGCGGGAGAGGGCTTCGGCCGCCGGCTCGCGATCCATGCCGATGGCGCCGACGTCTTCCTCGAGACGAACCTCCCTCGCGGGCGATTGCTGGAGATCGCGTCCTCCCTCCCGCTCGTCGGCCGACCGCTCCCTCCGGCCCGGCGTGATGGAGGGTCGGCCGGTATCGATGTCGAGCGGATCGACGTAGCCGAGGGGCTCGCCGTCGCCGGCCTGCCCGCATCCCTGGCGCGCAGTCTCCCGGGCGGCTACATCGTCGCGAGCGCCGAGCGCTCCTCCGTCGGGTCCGCGCTGGAAGGCGTCACGCTCCACCTCCGCCAGATCGATATCGATGCGGCGGGCGAGCCGCTGACCTTGCATGTCGAGCGCGACACCCGGATGCCGCCGCCCTCGTCGTCCGAACAGGGATTGATCTCGTTCGCGGGGCTCGAAGCCCGATGGACGCCGAGCCGCTCGGAGCTCGAATGGGTCGACCGTGGCGTCTATCACTCGCTCCAGGGAGTGATGGATCTCCGATCGTTGATCGAGATCGCCGGCGCGATCGCCGCGGAGAGGACGGGGGCTGGATGAGACGCTCGCTCCGATACGGCGCCGGCGGCCTCACGGGGGTTGCACTCGGTATCGTGCTCACCCTCGCGATCCAGGCGCGGTCGCTCCCCTCCGCGCCCGTGGCGCCGGGGGGGCCGTCGCTGCTCCTCACTCGACCGGCACCGCCGGAGACGTTCCTCGCGTGGGTGCCGCGCGGTCTTCCCGAAGGCTTCTCCGCGCGGGTGGCTCGGCAACCGGAGATCGGAAGGCTCACCGTCGTCGCCGAGGACAACGTGTGGCTCGTCCGCTCGTGGAGCGCGGCGGGAGAGCTCGTCGACCACCCCGTGCGTCCGTACCGGATCCCGCTCGACGTCGCCGCCGTCGACCCGGTGACATTCGCGCCGTTCCTCCCTCCGGCGGACCAGGCGACGCTCGCGGCGATCGAGAACGGCGAGGGGATCCTCGGATCGACCTCCGCCTCCGTCCGACGGCTGGGGCCCGGCGCGGTGCTGGAACTCGGCGGAGGGATGCGGATCCGGATCGCGGCGGTCCTGCCGGACGAGTTGGTCGGGGCTTCGGAGCTGCTCGTGTCGAAGGAGACGGGCCGCCGGATCGGGGTCACGCGCGAGCGCTACCTCTTGGTGCGGCCGCTCGCCGCCGGGTCGATGACGTCCGCATCACTCCGGCGAGCGATCCAACCGCTCCTCCCTCGGGACCTGGGCGTCTTCCGGCGCGTCCAGGCGCGGGCACCCGGCGAGACACCGTACTTCCGGGCAGGCGACGCCGTCCTCCCTCCGGTCCTGCTGAAGGCGCTCTTCGGCGAGTTCGCGGCGCGGCCGGCGCCGGGACAGCCGGGCTCCCTCGAGGTCGACCCCGCATGGATGGGGACGCACCTCGTCGCGACCCGGATCCCGGTCCTCGGAGAGGTGCTGTGCCACAGAGGGATCGTTCCTCAACTCCGCGGCGCGATGCGGGAGCTGCGGGATGCGGGACAGGACCATCTGATCCGGTCCTTCCACGGCTGCTTCGTCCCCCGGTTCATCAGCCGCGACCCCACGGCGCTCCTCTCCCATCACTCCTGGGGTGTGGCCTTCGACGTGAACCTCGTCGGCAACTACTACGGTCAGCGACCTCACCAGGACGAGCGGCTCGTCTGCACGCTCGCGCGCTGGGGGTTCCTGTGGGGTGGGACGTTCGTGGTACCCGACGGCAACCACTTCGAGTACCGGCGGTTGCCGAAGGAGGCTGACCCCGGGATCAGCCGTCCGCGAGAAGCCTGCTGAGGCGGTCGGTGGGCGAGAGGACGTCGGGGTCCACGCGGCAGTCGATCACGGCCGGCCTGCCGCACACCCGGGCCTCGGTGAGGGCGCCGGTGAGCTCGTCGGCGCCCGAGACGGACCAGGCCTCGGCACCGTACCCCCGGGCCACCGCGGCGATGTCCACGTCGCCGATGTCGACCCCCACGGTGCGCCCGTAGGCGCGCGCCTGGTGCAACGCGATCGTGCCGTAGAGGCCGTTGCGGAACACGATGGTGGTGAACGGCACGTCGTGGCGGACCGCCGTCTCCAGCTCCTGACCCGTCATCAGGAATCCGCCGTCACCCGCCAGGACGACGACCTCGCTCGACGGATCTGCGAGCTTGGCGCCGATGCCGGCCGGGACACCGTACCCCATCGCGCCGCTCGTGGGTCCGATCTGCGTGCGTGGATGGGAGAACCGCCAGTAACGGTGCGCGAAGATCGAGAAGTTCCCCGCGTCGTTCACGAGGACGACCGAGGGCGGGAACACGTCCGCGAGTGCCGCGATCACGGCCGCCGGGTGGAGCGGGCCGTCGGTCGCCTCGGCGAAGGTACTCGCCATGAGGAACGCGCCGTGCGCGGCGGTCCAGTCGCGGTCGGCGGCCGCGCCCGGGGTGTGTTCGAGGATCGCCGTCAACGCCTCGCGCGCGTCCGCGACCAGACCGAGCTCCACCGGCACGACCGCGCCGACGCTGTTCGGCTCCACGTCGACCTGGATCACCCGCTGATCCGGCCTCGGCAGCCGGTAGCCCTGGGTCGTGATCTCGCTCAGCCGGCAGCCGACGACGAACACGACGTCGGCGTCCTCCAGAGCCCGCAGCGTCTCCGGCGGTGTGGTGAGGACGAGCGGGCCGCAGTAGTTCGGATGGTCGTTGGGGAAGACGTCCTGGCGGCGGAAGCTCGCGTAGACGCCCAGGCCGAACCGCTCCGCGGCGGTGACGAGAGCGTCCCGCGCGTCCCTCCCGCCGCCGCCCGCGATCATCACGGGCGCGTCCGCGTCTCGGAGGACCTCCGCGATGCGCTCGCTGGTCCGTTCGCTCGGCGTGGGCCTGCCTCGGTCGACCACGCCGGGGAGGTGGCTCTGCTCGGGACCCGCGTCGCCGTCGAAGAGGTCGGCTGGGACGGCGACCATCACCGGACCCGGCCGCCCACTCGTCGCGACGTGGATCGCCCGGCCGACCAGCTCCGGGAGGCGTTCGCTCGAAGGGGCCGTGACGGCCCACTTCGTGATCTCCCGGTAGAACGACGGGAGGTCGACCTCCTGGAACGCTTCCCGTCCGAGGAACGCCGACTCCACCTGTCCGAGGATCACGACCATCGGCGTCGAGTCCTGGTAGGCCGTGTGCACACCGATCGAGAGGTTCGCCGCGCCGACGCCCCTCGTCGCCATGGCGAGCGCCGGCCGTCCGGTGACCTTCGCGTCCGCCTCCGCCATGAACGCGGCGCCGGACTCGTGCCGCGTGGAGATCAGCGCGATGTCCGGGTGACGGTCGCAGGCATCGAGCAGCGGGAGGAAGCTCTCGCCCGGGACCGTGTAGGCGCGCCGGACGCCGGCCGCGGCGAGCTGCGCAACGATCCGCTCCGATACCGTCACGCGTCCCGCCGCCTCCCAGGTCGAAGACGGGGAGGATACGCCGCAACCGGGACCGGCAGAGGTTCGTGCGGGCGGACGCCGTCGAGCTACTCCTTGATCGCCTCACCTTCGGGGGACACCACGTACCAGACGTCGCCGACGTCCTGCCCGTTGGTGTCGTCCGGCGTCTCGTCGGCGGCGAAGTAGTACAGCGGGTGGCCGTCGAGCGTGACCTGGACGCTGCCGTCCTCACGCTCCGTCGTGCCGAGGAGCGAGGCGTCGATGCCCTCGCCGGCGGCGGGCTCGCCCTCCACGGTGAGCGGCGGCCAGCTGGCCTCGCAGTCGTCGTAGCACGTGCTGTCGCTGCCGGTGTCGGCGAGGAACACGTAGAGCGTGCGTCCCTCGGCAGCATCGACGACGATCTGCCCGAAGTCGGAATCCTCGACGGCGACCGTCGCCTCGGCGGGCTCCTCGGACGGCTCGGACGACTCCGTTGGCGGAGACGTCCCGCCCTCGGGCTCGACGTCCTCCGAGCACGCGCCCATCACGAGCGGGACGAGCGCGGCCACCGCGAGCACCTTGATCCGGCCAGACACCATCCGAGCCTCCTTGGTCGTCGTCGGAAGGTCTACGGATGGGTCGGAGCCCCGGTTCGCTCGAGGAGCACTTCGGCTGGACTGTGCCTAGCCGGCACGCTGCCGACCCTTGGGCTTCCGCCGCGCCTTGGCCTCCTCCACGCTCCGCTTGAGCGCCTCCAGGAGCTCGCCCACGCGCGCCTCGGGCGCCGGCGCGTCGGCCGGTCCCTCGACGTGCTCGGGCGTGCGCTCGGCGATCATCCGGAGGAGCTCCTCCCGGTACTCGTCGGCGAAGACCGAGGGGTCCCACTCCATCGCGAGCGCCTCGACGAGCAGCTTCGACACATCGACCTCGCGATCGCGTCACGTCGGCACGTCCGACCTCGCCCACGAGCGGCCGGGCATCGCGGACCTCGTCACCGAAGTACAGCGTCTCGAGGGCGAGCGCGTCCTCCATCGGCCGGAGCGCCACGAGGTGGGGCTTCGTCCGGAGGACGAACCGGCCGATGCCCACGCGCCCGGTCTCCTTCAGCGTCCGGAGCAGCAGTCCGTAGGACTTCTCCGCCCCGCGCCCGGGAGCCACGTAGTACGCCTTCTCGAAGAACACCGGGTCGATGTCCTCGAGCCGGACGAAGTGCTCGAGGTCGATCACGCGGCTCGGCGAGGGACGCGCACGCTCGATCTCCTCGGTCTCGAGGAAGACGTAGGTCTCGGGCTCGACCTCGTAGCCTCGGACGAGATCTTCGTAGGCGACCTCGGTCTCGGCCGCGCCGTCCGGCTCGTCCCGACCCTCGGCGGGTTCCCGCTCCGTCTGCCTCGGCCACGGCTCCGACGTCGTCGACCTCCTGCGGAGCTCCCGACGGTCCCGCGTCCACGACCCGGCGATACCGGACCCGCCGTCCCTGCCTGTCGAAGAGGTGGAACCGCACATCCTTCGCCTCGGTCGCGGGGTACAGGGACACCGGGATCGCGACGAGCCCGAAGCTGAGCGTCCCGCGCCACACCGACCGCGCCATGGGCTCAGCGTACCGAGGGAGCGCCCGTTCAGTGACCGAAGCGGTCGGCGTCCACGACCCCCTCGTCGCCTCGGTCGAGGGCCGCGAGCTCGTCCATGTCGGCCTGGTCGAGCTCGAAGTCGAAGACGTCCCTGTTCTCGTCCAGCCGCTCGGGTTTCGACGTCTTCGGGATCGGGATGAGGCCGAGCTGGACGTGCCACCGGAGCACGATCTGGGCAGCGCGTCGTCGAGCGACGACGAGCCAGGTCGAGGATCGTGGGGTCTCGGAGGAGATCACCGCCCGCGCCGATCGGCGACCAGCTCTCGGTCACGATCCCGTGCGCGGCGTCGTAGGCGCGCTGCTCCGGCCGGCTGTGCGTCGGATCCAGCTGGATCTGGTTCACGTGCGGCGCGGCGCCCGTCTCCTCGATGAGTCGATCGAGGTGGGTGGCCTTGAAGTTGGAGACGCCGATCGCGCGGACCTTCCCGTCCTCGAGGAGCCGGAGGAGGCCGCGCCACGCTTCCACGTAGCGGTCCTTCTGGGGATTGGGCCAGTGGATCAGGAACAGGTCGATGCGCTCGAGGCCGAGGCGCTCCGAGCTGTTCGCCCACGCCTGCTGCGCCTCCGCCTCGCCGTGCCAACGCGCGTTCAGCTTCGTGGTGACGAACACCTCGTCGCGATCGACGCCGCTCGCCCGGATCCCCCGGCCCACGCCGGTCTCGTTCCGGTAGTTCTCGGCGGTGTCGATCAGCCGGTATCCGGCCCGGAGCGCGGCCGAGACGGTCTCCTCGGCCTGCCGGTCGCCCATCGGCGAGGTGCCGAGCCCGAGCGCGGGCATCGCGACCCCGTTGGCGAGCGTGATCGTGGGGATCTCGTTCATCCGTCGCCTCGCATCGATCGGGATGCTACCGGGACCGTGCCGAGGCGCGCCCACACCCGCTCGTCGAGCTCCCCGATCGAGCCGAGGACGAGATCCGCCTCGATCGCGATGTGGTCGTCGCCCCCGACGGCCGGCACCGCGACGCAGAGCATCCCGGCGGCCTTCGCCGCGCGGACGCCGTTGATCGAGTCCTCCACGACGAGACACCGTTCCGGCGGGACCTCCAGCCGCCGAGCCGCGGACAGGAAGACGGCGGGATCGGGCTTGCCGAGCTCCTCGTCCTCGCCGGAGACCACGACGTCGAACCGCGCGGCGAGCCCGTCGAGGGAGAGCACGGCCAGGATCAATGGCATCGGCGACGACGACGCGAGCGCGACCCGGAGCCCGAGCGACCGAACGTGGTCGACCGCGTCGCGCGCACCCTCGAGCAGGAGGCCGCGCTCACGGACGGTGCGGGCGACTCCGTCGACGATCGTCGCAGCCACCTGCTCCCGGCTGGGTTCGGGCCACGGGTGCCGCCGATACCAGCGGTCCACGACGTCGGCGATCCGGACGCCCATCGTCGGATACAGATCCTCGTCCGTGAGCTCGATGCCGACGCCCGCGAACACCTCGCGCTCCACCGCGCGCCACATCGGCTCCGAGTCGACCAGCACGCCGTCCATGTCGAAGACGACGGCCTCGATCGGTCGCGCGTCTGCCATCACGGCACCGGATGCTACGGGCGCGCCGCGTATCATCAGCCACTGCCCGTGACCCGAGGATCGCAGTCGACGAGGAACAGGCTCCTGCCGTCCGTGGTAGCTGCCGTCTCCATGCTGCTCGCGGCGATCGCGCTGACCTGGGGCGACGCCGCGCCGGCGCCCGCCCCGATCGAGGCCTCACCCTCGCCGTCACCCCAGCCCGAGGGTCAAGTGCTGCAGGCGAAGACGCTCGCGGACCTACCGGCGACCCTGCTCCCCTACCCGTTCACCGAACCGGCGCCCGAGCCCGTCGCCACCGAGATCGACGGGACGTACATGCTGATCCTCACGCTCGACGACCTCGGAGGCGCGAGCCATGCGCTGCCCTTCCCGTGTCGACGGTGCCTCCCGTACGCGCGCGACCCCGGAGTGATGACCCTGATCTTCTTCCGAGGTGCGTACTTCGTGGACCACCAGATGTCCTCGTTCCATTCGACCGGGCACTACGAGGTGGACGGCGACCGGCTGACCCTGTTCAACGACCCGAACTGCTCCAGAATGCGCGGAACGTACACGTGGGGGCTGGAGAGCGGATCGCTGCACCTCGAGCCCATCGACGACACGTGCGCGTTCGAAGGGGAGCGAGCGACCGACCTCGCGACGGAGGACTGGACGCGGATCCCGGTGTGCAGGCGCGAGATCGCGCACCTGTGGCCCGGCATCCTCGGTTGCTGAGTCGGGTCCGAGCCTCGATCCAGGCCTCGATCGAGGCCATCAATCGAGGATGGAGTCCAGCGCTCGCATCCGGTCCGTGAGGCGGAGCGCCATCGTCGTCGCGAGCCACCGGTGCAGCGCCGCGGCGAGCTCCGGCTCCTCGGCCTCGAGCCGCTCGATCGACTCGTCGGCCGATGCGCAGGACCACGCTCGGGGCCTCGGCCACCACGTCGGCCGTGCGCGCGACCCCCGTGTAGAGCGTGATCTCGCCCACGACGACCCCGGGACGGAGCGTCCGCAGCCGGAGCCGCGTGCCCTCGGGCGTGACGGTCTGCACGCCCAGGCGCCCGGACTCGAGCACGTAGACGTCGCCCGGCGGGTCGTCCTGGTGGAGCAGGACCGTGCCCTCGGGCAACGAGACGCGCTCGAGGTGGGCGGCGAGGCCCGGTGGCAGACCGTCGGGGCCGGCGGCGGGGTGCTCCCGCTTCGCCTCGGTGAGGCCGGGGGCGGAGAGCAGCGCGTCCTCGCACCGCTGCAGCCCTCGGTCCAGGTCGGGCTCGAAGGAGACGAGCCCCTCCGTCTCGACCACACCTCCCCGGGCCAGCTGTGCGCGGACCGGATCGGACGCGCCCGTGAAGACGATCTCCGTTCCGGCGGCCTCCGCCAGGCGCAGCATCTTCACGAACGAGACGACCGCCGAGGAGTCCACGCCCGTCACGCGCCGCAGATCGATCACCAGGAACCGCGGCGGCGTGGCCCCTTCCACGCGACGTCGGATCCGCTCCAGCAGGCGGTTGGTCGATCCGAAGAACACGAACCCGCTCACCCGCAGGATCTGGACGCGATCGGAGAGCCCGCGCAGCTCGGCGCGCTCGGTCGGCCGGTCGATCGACGTTGCTGCGATAGGTCTCGCCGAAGGCGACCTCGCGGACCAGCTCGATCCGGCCGTAGTTGATCGCGAACAACATCGACCGCGAGCACCAGGCCGATCACCACTCCGGTCAGGAACCCCCAGACGATGATCCCCGCCAGGATCACGACCACGACGCCGTACTCGAGCGGCGGGAGCAACCGCCGCTTGTCCCAGACCCACTCGACCATGAAGGCGAGCCCGAGGAACACCAGCACGCCCCCGACGATCATCCTCGGGATCAGCCCGACGACCGAGCCGCCGAACACGACGGCGGCCAGCGGGACGAGCGCCGCGATCAGGCCCGCGGCCCGCGCGTCCACGCGCATGTGCTCCGCGAGCGCCGTGAGGGAAAGCGCGTGATAGCCGGGGATCCCCCCGAGCGCCCCGGACACGACGTTCAGGACCCCGGCGTCGCGGAGCTCCTGGTTCGTGTCGAGGTCCCGGTCCAAGACGAGCTCGGTGCCGCTGATGTTGAACAGGATCGCGAACGTGGCCACGAAGACCGCGGTCACGATCGCCGGCCCACGATTCGAGCACGGAGGGCCAGTCGGCGCCGGCGAGCGCCCGGAGCGTCCACGGCTTCCACGGCTGCGGCGTCTCGGACGGTCCGAACAGCAGCCACCCCCCTTCGCGGACCTCCTCGATCGAGGAGCCGGTTGCGACCATCCCCGCCACGAACACCACGAGCCCGATCGCGATCACCGCCGGGATCACGAGCGGGCGCTTCATCGACCCGGACCGAGATCGAGCAGGATCACGCCGAACGCGAGGGCCGGGAGCCAGTGGACGAGCTGGTACTCGCGGATCATCGCGGGGACCGTGCGCAGGTGCAGGAGCGTCCCCGTGGCCGCGTAGATCCCGCCCTTGAAGAGCAGCCATCCCGTGCCGGCGAGGAACCCTCCGACGACCGGATACGGGCACGAACCGGATCAGCCCGCCGAGCCGGAACCTTCCGATCACCAGGAACACGATCCCGCACAGGACCGTCACCACGAACGTCGCGGCGATGACGGTCAGGAAGATGTCGGGACGCTCGTAGTCCTTCAACCCGGATCTGCCTGGCGATGTGCGTCGAGGTCGGCGGCCTTCTTCGCCGCGGCGGAGGCGACGAGCGCGAGAACGGCCGCGGCGGCGTCTTGCACGCTGCCCACGACGCCTCGGGAGCCGGCCCGCCACGCGAAGAACGCCGAGCGATCAGGGCGGCCGCTCCGAGGTACAGGCCGATGCCGTCCGGAAGGCGGGCCGCGAGCAAACCGCCGAAGACGAGGGCGGCGAACGCGATCGCGAGCACCGACTCGACCGCGCCGATGATCAGGCCGGCGGCGACCGAGGCGAGCCACGTGGTGGCCCGTCGCTCGTCCGACCATCCGTGTCTCCCCCGTTCCCGTCAGTCCAGCAGTACGTCGAACGTTCGCATCGTGTCGGTCAGTCGCTCTGCCAGCGTCGTGGCGAGCCACCGGTGAAGCGTCGCGGCGAGCTCCGGCTCCTCGGCCTCGAGCCGCTCGATCGACTCGCGGCCGATGCGCAGGACCACGCTCGGGACCTCGGCCACCACGTCGGCCGTGCGCGGGACGCCCGTGTAGAGCGCGATCTCGCCGACCACGACCCCCGGACGGAGCGTCCGCAGCCGGATCCTGCGGCCCTCGGCCGTGACGGTCTCCACGCCCAGGCGCCCGGACTCGAGCACGTAGATGTCGCCCGGCGGGTCGTCCTGGTGGAGCAGGACCGTGCCCTCGGGCACCGAGACGCGCTCGAGGTGGGCGGCGAGGCCCGGTGGCAGACCGTCGGGGCGCGGCCGGCGGGGTGCTCCGCCTCGGCCTCGGCCAGGCTCGGGGGCGCTGAGCAGCGCGTCCTCGCACCGCTGCAGCCCTCGGTCCAGGTCGGGCTCGAAGGAGACGAGCCCCTCGCGTCTCGACCACGCCTCCCCGGGCGAGCTGCGCGCGGACCGGATCGGACGCGCGCAGTGAAGACGACCTCGGATCCGGCGGCCTCCGCCAGGGCGAGCACCTTCACGAACGAGACGACCGCCGAGGAGTCCACGCCCGTCACGCGCCGCAGATCGATCACCAGGAACCGCGGCGGCGTGGCCCCTTCCACGCGACGTCGGATCTGCTCCAGCAGGCGGTTCGTCGATCCGAAGAAGACGAACCCGGACACCCGCAGGATCTGGACGCGGTCGGAGAGCCCGCGGAGCTCGGCGCGCTCCGTCGCGGGCCGATCGACGTTCGAGCGATAGGTCTCGCCGAAGGCGACCTCGTGCACCAGCTCGATCCGGCCGTAGCTGACGGCGAACAACACCACCGCGAGCACCAGGCCGATCACCACACCGATCAGGAACCCCCAGACGATGATCCCCACCAAGATCACGAGCACGACGGCGTACTCGAGCGGCGGGAGCAACCGCCGCTTGTCCCAGACCCACTCGACGATGAAGGCGAGCCCGAGGAACACCAGCACGCCCCCGACGATCATCCGCGGGATCAGCCCGACGACCGAGGCGCCGAACACGACCGCGGCCAGGGGGACGAGCGCCGCGATCAAGCCCGCGGCCCGCGCGTCCACGCGCATCTGTGCTCCGCGAGCGCCGTGAAGGAAAGCGCGTGATAGCCGGGGATCCCCCCGAGCGCTCCGGAGACGACGTTCAGGACGCCCGGCGTCGCGGAGCTCCTGGTTCGTGTCGAGGTCCCGGTCCAAGACGAGCTCGGTGCCGCTGATGTTGAACAGGATCGCGATCGTGGCGACGAAGACCGCGGTCAGGATCCCGGCCCACGATTCGAGCACGGAGAGCCAGTCGGCGCCGCCGAGCGCGCTGAGCGACCACGTCTTCCACAAGATCGGCCGAGTCGAACGGTCCGAGCAGCCACCCCCCGCCGCGGACCTCCTCGATCGAGGAGCCGGTGGCGACCATCCCGACCACGAACACCCCGAGCCCGATCACGATCACCGCCGGGATCACGAGCGGGCGCTTGATCGACCCGCACCGAGATCAGCAGGATCACGCCGAACGCCAGGGCCGGGAGCCAGCGCTGCAGCGCTGAGGCCTCCGAGCAGGTCGCTCAAAGGCGTGAAGAACGGCGACACCCCCGAGGCGACGTAGATCCCACCCTTGAAGAGCAGCCATCCCGTGCCGGCGAGGAACCCTCCGACGACCGGATACGGCACGAACCGGATCAGGTCGCCCCGCCGGCGAGACCCGAGCCACAGGAAGACGACCCCGCACAGGACCATCGCCACCATGATCGCGGCGAGAGCGGTGAGGAAGATGTCGTTCGGGCTCCCGGCGCCATGCACGACGGCGCTCGCCGAGACGACCGCCATCATGGCCGCGCCCGTTCCCTGGAGGCCCCCGACGACGCCTCGGCGGCCGGCCCGCCAGGCCATGAACGCGAGCGTCAACGCGGCCGCCCCGAGGTACAGACCGACGCCGTCGTCGAGGAAGTAGAACTCGAGATAGCCGGCGAAGACGAGCGCCGCGAAGGAAACCGCGAAGACGACCTCGACGGCTCCGATCACGATCCCCGCGGCGACCGTGCCGAAGGTGACGGCTCGTTGCCCGGGAACGGTTTCCTCGGCCACCCCCATGCGGGAGGACCCTAGCCGGAGTGTCCGGACCGCGCTAGTCGTCCCACCGATCGGCGGCCCCCACCGCCGGTAGCATCCCGGGATGGCGCAGGCGTCCGCGGATCCTCGGAGGACGCAGGGCGCATGGCACGAGCTCGTTCTCCTGAGTTGCCTGATGCTCTTCGTGGAGCTTGCGCTGATCCGATTGGTCGCGGCACACAACGTCTATGTGCGCTACTTCACGAACTTCGTGCTCCTCGCCAGCTTCCTCGGGATCGGGCTCGGGTTCCTACGCGCGAACTCGAAGCGAGATTCCTTCTCCTCACTGCCCTACTTCCTGCTCCTCGCCATCGCGTTCGTGATGCTCTTCCCCGTGGGACAACGCAGCGGCGCCACGCACGGCGCATTCGGCATGCCATCGCTCCCTGTGTGGCTCTCCCTGCCTCTCATCTTCACGCTCGTCACGCTGGTCATGATGGCCTCGGCGGCTGGCGTCGCTCGCGTGTTCGGCACCTTCCGTCCCCTGCATGCCTACCGTCTCGACATCATCGGAAGCATCCTCGGGATCGTCCTCTTCACGATCGCCTCGATCCTCCGACTGCCCCCGGTCGCCTGGATCCTCGCTGTCGCCGTTCTCTTCGGTGCGACGATCGGCCGGCGCGCAACACCACTCCATTGGGTGGCCCTCGGGTTGGCCATCGCACTGCTGGGCGTGCAGTGGCAGATCTCTGGCGACCTCTGGTCTCCCTACTATCGGGTGGACGTGGAAGCACGCCAACGCGATGGAAGAACGCCGATCTTCGTGAACGGGAGCCCACACCAGTCCATCTGGACCTTGGAGGATCTGGTGAGCGAACAGCCCTTCTACGGCTACCCGTATCGTCACATCCCGGACAACCCGCTGGACGAGGTGCTCATCGTCGGGGCCGGGTCCGGCAACGACGTCGCCCTCGCTCTCGCCCGCGGAGCGGGGCATGTCGACGCGGTCGAGATCGACCCGGTCCTCCAGGAGTTAGGTCGAGAGCGCCATCCGAACCGGCCGTATCAGGACCCGCGCGCCCGTGCTCACGTGGAGGATGGCCGAGCGTTCCTCGAGCGGAACGATCGGAGATATGACCTGATCCTCTTCGCGCTTCCGGACTCGCTCGTCCTCGTCGCGGGCCAGGGATCGCTCAGGCTCGAGAGCTTCCTGTTCACGAGAGAAGCCTTCGAAGCTGTGCGGTCTCACCTCAAGCCCGAAGGTGCATTCTCCATGTACAACTACTACCGCCCAGACGTTTTCGCTCGGTACGCGACGACCCTGACGGAGGTCTTCGGCTCGCGGCCGTGCTTGGATGTCGGGGAACCGGGAGCAGGTGCCAACTATCAAGCGGTACTGACCATCGCTGCCCAACCGGATGTCCTTCGGTGCTCGACGTTCTGGGTTCCTCCTCAGGTTGTCCCACGCCCAGCCACCGATGACTATCCGTTCCCCTACGCCCAGGGCTGGGGGTTATCGACCTTCTACATCGTGTCGCTGGCATCACTGCTCCTCGGTTCTGCTTTCGCGATCCGACGCTTCGGACATGTGGATATGGCCGACGCGCGCCGATACCTGGACCTCTTCTTCATGGGCGCAGCGTTCCTCCTGTTGGAAACGAAGAGCATCGTGCAGTTCGCTCTCCTCTTCGGGACGACGTGGCTCGTGAATTCACTCGTCTTCGCCGGCATCCTGCTGTCCGTCCTTCTCGCCATCGAGATCGCGGAACGGGTGAAGCGCCTCCGTCCCGGGCTCCTCTACTCGGCGCTGCTCGTATCCCTCGGCGTGGCATGGGTGGTCAGACCCGAGCAACTCCTCGGCCTCTCGCCGGTGACGAGGTTCGTGGCGGCGACGACCATCACGTTCGCCCCGATCTTCTTCGGGAACCTCATCTTCGCCGAGCGGTTCAGGTCCGTGGGCTCCTCAACGACGGCGTTCGGGATCAACCTCCTCGGCGCCATCCTCGGCGGCGTCCTCGAGTACAGCAGCGTGGTCCTCGGATATCGGGGGCTGATCCTCGTTGTCGCCGCCGCGTACACCGCCGCCTATCTGTCGCGCCCAGCTTCTCCCGTCAACGACACCAGCCGCGCTGGCGCGGTCGAGGCCGTGCGCGGTGTCGACCCATCCCGCTGACGACCATCGTGTTCGTGCCCTCGTCGAGGCGTTCACGAGCGATCGGCTCGACGAGCGGCGCTGGGCCCTCGCTAGAATCAACCGAGCCCTCTGCCCTCGTAGCTCAGTGGAGAGAGCAACGGTTTCCTAAACCGTGTGTCGCAGGTTCGATTCCTGCCGGGGGCACCGTCCGCCGTCCAGAGTCCTGCTGTCCGCAAGGGTGACAACGATGAGGGCGCCTACATCATAGGATGGAGTGACCTGCCTCCAACGATGCTCGCCCGAGTGATGCCATTCGGACGAGCAGCAGATCTTGGCCAAGCCGCCTCCGCAGGGCCCCTATGACTGGCGGTTGAACCAAGCTCCGCCCGGACCCGTCCAGCTGAAGCCCTCGCCCCAGACCGCGATCGTTCGGCCGGCGCTCGTGATCGCCATCTCCCCGTAATCGCCGTAGATCTTCGGAATCCGACCGCCGACTTGTATCCGGCCCCCGTGCTCGCATCCGAGAGCCTCACCGGCTCGCTCCACGAGCGGCCGCCGTCCGACGACGACCGGTACCAGATGTTCCAGGCGTTCAGGTGTCGTGTCCTGCGCACCGTCTCCGCGTACCACGCTCGCACGTCCCCTCTCCCGGTCGACTCCACCGCCGGGCTCGTCGCGGTGCTCGCTCCACCTCGAGAGCCGCTGCCGATCGGTCCATGTGAGCCCTCCATCGGTCGATCGTCTGGCGAAGATCCGCTGCGGCCCGAGATCTTGCGTCGCCGCGTCGTAGAGGTAGACCAGGTCACCGCGGTCATCCGCCGCGACTGCGAATGGCCGATGTAGAAATCGGAGCTGCACCCGTCGGCAACGCACGCCTCGCCGACAGCCACGCGGTCCACGACCACGTTGGACCACGAGACACCACGATCGTTCGAGACGAGAGCGTGATGGAGCACGTCGCCAACCGGCGCACCCCCCGGCCCGGAGTAGTCGATGCTCGATTGCGAGAACACCACCGACCCGTCGGGGCTCACGCTCGGCATCGAACGCGAAGAAGTACCGATCGGACGCCCACGACCTTCGTCTGCGTCCAGGTGGCACCGAAGTCATGTGACTGGACGATCCAGGATCGCCGCCGGTGGGCCCGTTGAACGACGCGTAGACGTCTCTCTCCGTCGTCGCTGGTGGCGAGCACCGGCTTGTCGCCCCACGCTAACGTCTCCGAACGTCGGCACCGGCCGGCTCCAGGTCCGTCCGTGATCGCGGGACCTCGTGAAGACGACGCTGAACCACCTCATGTACAACGCGTACACGTCGCCGGTGTCCGGTACGACCTCGACGATAGGATCGAACTGTCCCCGGCCCTGCGCACGGACACAGCGCCTTGCCGCCACCCCAGGTCGCCCCCCCGTTCCGCGACCGCTTCAGAGCGATGAACGGGGACGCGCATCCGGGGCACGGCCTCGCCCCGTAGCGCGTCACGAGCATGTAGACCCAGGGAGCGTGTGCATCGGCCGCGATCGCCGGCTCCCAGTCGTCGGTTCCAGGGTTCATCACCTGCTCGCCCACCCACCCAGGCGCGGGTGTGCGAACGATCCGCTCCCGCAGTCCGAACGTGCCCTTGGCCCGTGCCTCTCGGAGCGCCTCGAGCCTGAGCTGCGTCGCGAGTCGCTGCTCGAGCTCTTCCTCGGCGAGCCCCCTGGCGTGGCCCGCACGGCCCAGCGGGCTCGGCGCCGTCACCGCAAGCATCACCGCGGGAGTGCACGACCTGGCTGGGTTCGAATCCCGGATGAGCGGCGATACCGAACGTTCGAACGGGATCAGCCCGTGGCGCCGGACAGCGCCGCATGTGATGCCGTCGCGGCGATGGGAGCACAGGATGAATCTGCGGCTGGCTTCAGAGGCCCCCACGCCGCTGGCGCGATCGAGTCTCAAGCGTGAAGGGCTTGCATTGCGCTGACGCAGTTCTGGCGGTTAGATTTCGGCCACACCCGACCCGAGGAGGGCTCCCGGCCATGCGAACCACTCGCAGAGGATGGACTCGAGCGTTCGTGGTGGTGGGGCTGTTGCTCGTCGCGGTCCCAGACGTCTGGGCACTCGGATGGCGGGAGCGCTCGCGAGCAGTCTCCACTCGTGATCGGGCACCGCGGCGCGAGCGGCTACCTGCCGGATCACACGCTGGAGTCGTATGCGCTCGCGATCAAACTCGGCGCCGACTACATCGAGCCGGACCTGGTGGCGACGAAGGACGGGCACCTGATCGCCCGCCATGAGCCGAACATCACCACCACGACCGACGTGGCGAGCCATCCCGAGTTCGCCGACCGCGGAGACGACCAAGGTCGTCGACGGGGTCGCTGAGACCGGCTTCTTCGCCTCCGACTTCACGCTCGCGGAGATCAAGACCCTGCGCGCCGTCCAGCCGTTGGCCGAGCGACCGCAGCAGTTCAACGGCCTCTTCGAGATCCCCACGCTCCGCGAGGTCATCGCGCTGGCGAAGCGCACGTCGCGGCAGCTCGACCGCCGGATCGGCGTCTACCCCGAGACGAAGCATCCGACCTACCACGCTGACCTCGGGCTCCCGCTCGAGCGCCGGCTCGTGAGGGTGCTTCGCCAGACCGGCTGGAATCACCGCAGCGCGCCGGTGTTCATCCAGTCCTTCGAACAGTCCAACCTGAAGCTGCTCAACCGGCTTACCCCCGTGCGCCTCGTCCAGCTGGTGGACGCCAACGATGTCGCCCCGGACGGGACGATCACCTACGCGCCGCCGTTCGACCGCCCCTACGACTGGACCGTCTCGGGCGACCCCGAGCTCCAGAGCCGCCTCTACAGCTTCTTCGTGACCGACGAAGGGCTCGAGGAGATCAGCACCTACGCAGACGGCATCGGCCCCTGGAAGCCGTACATCGTCAGCTCGCGCGCGATCGCTCTGAACCCGGACGGGACGGTAGCCGACGCGAACGGCGACGGTCTCGTGAACGAGACCGATCGCGAGCTGCTCCCGCCGACAGATCTCGTTGAGCGCGCCCACGACCACGGCCTGTTGATCCACACGTGGACCTTCCGGAACGAGCAGCGCCGGCTGGCGAGCGACTACGGGGGCAACCCGATCAACGAGTACCTGCTGTTCTACGAGCTCGGCGTCGATGGGGTCTTCTCGGATTTCCCCGACACCGCCTTCACGGCGCGGGAGCTGTTCAGGCTGTAGGCATGGAGCCGGACGGTTGCGGCGCATCACCAGCTCGTTCGTTTGGTTGTGCCTGATACGTGACACATCCCGCCAGGGTTCCACGCGTCCGCTCGCGGTTCTGCGTGGCAAGCGACGGGGGTCCGCTGGATCCTGCCGAGGAGCCACGACTCGAACCTAGAGCTCGCCGGTTGACCGCGCCGAGAACGCCCCTGACCATGAGGCCTCCCCCGAACCATCGGCACGGATCGGGAGCGGCCGAGGTCGTTGGACGCTTCTCAGGCGTCCACGACCGCCCCATCATGTGGACACGTGTCCCACGCCCGGTCGACCGCTGTCCGGGCTACGCAACGGAGGAGAAAGACAACGATGCGAGCATGCAAGCTCTTGACGATCCCGGCGCTGGTCGCCCTCACGCTCCTCGCCCCGGCGGCGCCCGTCCTCGCGGCGCCCGGCGGTTCGGGGAACGGCGCCACGTTCCCACTGGTGTGCGACGGCCAGCTCTCGACCTTGAGAGTGGGCGGCGGTCCCTGGTCGGCCGCGCACATCGCCGAGTCCGGCGAGACGTTCGTCCCCGTCTCGACGCACTTCTCGATGCGTGACCCTGAGACCCTCGAGCTCTTCTACGAGGAGCACGACTTCAAAGGCAAGCCGCGGAGTGGTCCGAACCGATGCGTCGACGAGATCACGATCGACGGGGTTCTGATGACGTTCGTCGTGCATGGCAAGATGCGGTGAAGCCGGTCACGGGCGACCGCGTAACACCGACCTAGCCTGAAGGCTCCCAGCCGGAGCCCGCACGGAACGTCGTCTTCGTCCCGGATCAACGACGAACCCGACGAGGTTTCCGCTTCCGGGCTATCCTGGCATCGAGCGCCCTCGGCCGGAGGGACCCCGGAAACTGCCGCCAGCATCCCGGGACGAATGGCCACTCCCCGGCCGAGGGCGTTCCTTGGACCAGTGCTGAATCCTGGCCGATGGGCCTCGGCGCGGAGTACGAGCGAGATCTCGCCCGGGGACCGGTGGAACGCGCTCCTCGCTACTGGTTGACGAGCCGCATCTGGTAGAGCTGTCCATCGTTGACCTGGGCCGGATCGGGGTTGAAGTCCCCGTCGACACCCTTGTCCGTGAGGTACAACCGCCGAGGCGCGCCGTCGGTGCCCGGTGCGAAGACGAGACCGGTGAGGTTGCAGGCCGGGGGGCACTCGCCGCTCGGGATGACGATCCTCTTCACGAGGGCGCCCTTGAAGGTGGTCTCGACGATCTCGTTCACGTTGCTGTTCACGATGAACACATGGTTCGACACAGGGTGGACCGCCACGCTCTCGGCTTCGGTGAAGCCGAACTTCGCCGTTCCGAACTTCGAGATCTTGTCGTCCGCGGTACCGAAGCGGAGGTCATTGCCCCGACGCAGCTTGTAGACCTTCTGGTTGCTGGCGTCCACCCAGATCAGCACGGTGCCCTTGGGGGAGAACGTGAGTCCCTCGGGATCCAGCGAACCCCAGCGCCGGGTGTTGATCAGCCTTCCTGACCTTGTCGTCGGCGGTACCGATCGCACCGTCCCGGCCCTTTCGGTACGTGAGGATGAGGTCCTGGTCGTCGTCGGCCGCGAACAGGATGCCCTTGGCCCCCCACCAAGCGATCCCCTCGGGCTCGACCGTCATCTTCAGCCTTCTCGTCGCCTTGAGGTTGCCTCCCCTGCCGACGATGAACAGATTCCGCTTGTTCCAGAGTGAGGGAGTCTCGTCCACCTCCGCGTCGGAGATGAAGAAGTAGCCCTTCTTGGCGTTGTACGCGATGCCCGTGGGATCCGGGATCGGCGTGTTCGGATACTTGAGGCTGTCCTGCGCCACGACGCGGCCCTCCCAGCGAGCGTGCGCGGGCAGTGCGGGCAGGAGGATCGCGCACGTCAGTGCGCCCAACATGAAGGTACGAGTCGTCCGTCTCATCCCGGCATCCTACCGATGCTCGGGCACACCTGACCCCACGCGTTCGCGGTAGCAGGCCTCACCCCGCCTACGGAGCCGCCCCTGGTCCGAGCTCCTCGCCGAGACGGTCTCCGGTCGTGATCAGGAGCCGGCGTCGCCCGTATCCGCTGCCTCGCTGTCGCCTTCGATGACGACCACGGAGTAGTCCCGGCTCAAGCGAACGTCCACCACACGCCCATCGGGCGTCCTGACCTCTACTTCCCAAGAGGCCCCGTTCTCCGAGTCACGCTCGACGGCGTTGGCGGTCCCGCCTCCCGTCGCCTCGAGAGCGGCGTGGATCGCTCGATCCGCCTGACGTCCCGTGATCCCGCCTTCCGAGTCGCTGTTCGCGAGCGCGATCACGCTCCCAACCGCCACGGTGATGACGATCGATCCGATGCCTGCGATGACCCATCTCCGCACCGTGGGCCTCCTTCGCATGAAGCGAGGGTAGCCCCGCGAACATGAAACGAACCTGAACGGCGGATGAGGTCCACGGGAACCCCACGGGGAGCATCGGCCAAGAGACGCGGGGGCCTGTACGCTCGGAACGGTGCTCGTCGGTGTGATCTTTGGGCTTCTGGTGGGCATTTTCGAGCCGTTCGCCCGTTCACGCGGAGCGACTGCACGTGGTAGCAAGGAAGCACGCATCCGCTGGGTGTCGGTGTTCTCGGCGGCGGGGCCGTCCCGCCGCCGGATCTCTCTCTGGGAGGCTTGGTTGATGGGTGGGAACGCACGCGTTTCGAGAACTTCGCTGAAGCGGCTCGCATGGGCGGGGATGGTGCTTTCTTTGATGGCTGTGTTCGGTCTGCCGACTGCAGCCTTCGCCGCCGCAACGACGGTGACGCTCGTCGGGGATCCGGGGACGATCACGGTGACCGCGGACGACCTTGTCAACGACATCAGCCTGAACGACTCCGCCGCCTACGTGACGGTCGTCGACTCGATGCAGGGAGTCACCCCAGGCGCAGGATGCCAGGTCGACCCGAACGTCGTGGGCGGGGTGCGGTGCGAGAAGCCGCTCGGCGGGGTCGTGATCATCGACGTGATCCTCGGCGCGAGGGGACGACACTGTCCTGTCCGCGGGACTGGATGAGCCCCTCCACGTACTCGGTGGTGACGGGAACGACACGATCGACGGGGGATCTGAGGCCGACGTCCTGGAGGGCGAAGCGGGGGACGACACCTTGGACGGCAAGGGTCTGAACGACGTCCTCACCGGTGGGGCGGACATCGACACCGCCGACTATGACGGCCTCCCGGATCGGACGGTCTCATTGGACGGGACCGCCAACGACGGTGCCGTCGGCGAGAACGACAACGTCGACACGGAGAACGTCACCACGGCCGACGGCAACGACACCGTGCTCGGCGACGCGAACGCGAACAGGATCGTGAGCGGCGGTGGCAACGACACGCTCAGCGGCGGCGCCGGCGGGGACATCCTGAACGGCGGCACGGAAGTCGACACGGTGGACTACTCGGGCGCAGCCGGCCCGGTGGACGTCACGATCGGTGGAGGCGCCAACGACGGCGAGGTGGGCGAGCTCGACAACGTGTCGATCTCCGTCGAGAACATCACGGGAGGACCGGGCGATGACACCCTCACCGGATCGGCGGTCGCCAACCGCCTGCTCGGGGGCGTGGATCCGGACCCGACGCTGGACGATGGCGACACGGGCGACGACACCCTGATCGGCGGGCTCGGGGACGACACGCTGAGCGGGCTCGACGGGAACGACGAGCTGTTCGGCGAGGCGGATGCGGACGCCCTGAACGGAGGAGTCGGAGCCGACGTCCTCGACGGTGGACTCGGCGCGGATGACAGTGTCAGCTATCCGGGCCGAACCAGCGGGGTCACCGTCAACCAGAACAAGCCAGCTGGAGACGGGCAGGGAGGGGCCGCGGAAGGCGACGAAGTGCGGGCGAGCGTCGAACGCGTGACCGGCACCGCGTTCGCCGACACCTTGGTCGGAGGGAACGCCAACGCCAGCATCCTGATCGGGGGCGGCGGCAACGATGTCCTGAACGGGGGGAACGGCCACGACGACATCGTCAATGGCGGGGTCGGGAACGACAGGATCAATGACAACGGCGGCCGTGACAGCGTCGTGGGCTCGCTCGGGAACGACATCTTCCACACGAGCGACGGTGCCAGGGATCTCATCAACTGCGGCAAAGGGGTCGATGCGTCTTCCGATCGCGACGGGATCGACGTTCGGAAGGCGAGCTGCGAATGATCCGATGATCCTCGCGGCGAGAGGAGATGCACCCTCGCCGCTGCTGAGTCAATCCCAAGGTGGCGATCTTCTTCCTCTCGCTGCTGCCCCAGTTCGTCGAACCGGGGCCGGGATTCATCTGGCGACTGTTGGCGCTCTCAGGACTCTTCATCGTCATGGGATCGGTGTGGCTCACGATCTACACGATCGCGCGCCACGCGGTCAGCGGGTTCGTCGGCCGCCCCGGGTCAAGACGATCATGGAGTCGGTCACCGGGTGCGTACTGATGGCACTCGGCTTCCGCCTCGCCTCCCAGCGGCGGTAGCTCGGCTCAGCGCCTGCCCGGCAACGGCAGGAGATCGGCGATGGTCCCATCGCCGACCGAGGGAGCGGGATGAGGTGTCTCCATGTCCGGGAGCCAGACCTCGAGCGTGGTCCCCTCGTCCGGGAGGCTCCAGAGATTGCACCAACCCCCCGCCATCTCCGCTCGCTCCTTCATCGCCGCCAGACCGAGATGGCCGGGTGCCGCCACCAGGGCATCCTGGGGTCTGAACCCGACCCCATCGTCGGCGATCCGCATCCACGTGCCGCCTTCCCGCCGCTCCAGGTTCAAAGAGACGCGTTCCGCGCCCGAGTGCTTGCGCGCATTCGTCAGTGCCTCCTGCGCGATGCGGTACAGGATGAGGGAGCTCCAGATCGGGAAGTCGTCATCCGCGGCCTCGTCGACCGACCACTCGAACGGCCAGGTCGACTGCTCGAGCATGAAGCGGAGCGCCGACGCCAATCCCTGCTCCTCGAGCGTCGGCGGGCTGAGATCGAACAGGAGCGTGCGCATGCTCTTGATCGCCACCTGCATGACGGCGAGCGCCTCATCCATCTCCGCCGGCTCTGGGTGAGTCCTGCGGAGCAGCTCGAGCCGCATCTTGAGCGCCACCATCTTCTGGACCGGATCGTCGTGGATGTCGTGGGAGATCCGGGTGCGCTCGTCCTCGGCTGCCCGAACCACGTGGTCGAGCAGCTGCTTCCGTTGCTCGCCGATCTCCTGCAGTTCTTTGACCAAGCCCTGCAGCTCGTCGGTTCGCTTCGCCACGGTCGCTTCGAGCGAGGCGTTGTGCGCCCGCAGCTGCTGCTCGAGTCCCTGGATGACCCGGAGCTGAGATTCCCGTTCCTCGGTGAGCCACGCGTTGTGCAAGGCGAGCGCCCCGTGTTCGGCGAACTGTTCCACCATCTCGATCACCCATCGGCGCTCGGTCGGATGGTTGTCGCCGCGTTCCACGATCACGGCGCCCAGTCCTTGGCGGCGGTCACGGAGGAGCGGGACGATCACCACGTTTCGAGCATCGGGGATCAGCGATGCGATGCGAGGGTCGATCTCCGGGTCGATCGATCGCACCAGCTGGCTCGTGCGCTCCGCCCACGCCCGAGACACGGTTCGATCGACGCCGACGGACACGTCGACGGGCGAGCCGTCGCCGATCCAGGCGAGGACCTCGAGGTCGCCGCGGGGCGACGCGAGGATCACGCCGCGCGAGAAGCCGAACGTGGAACAGAGCTCGTCCAGGAAGGTCTGCGCGATGGTGTGGACGTCAGGGTCGGTATCCAGCTCGGCGACCATCACGGAGAGCCTGAAGAGGTCGTGCTTCTGTCGCCGGAGCTCTCGCTCGCTGACGGCCGAGAAGAACGCCGTACCGAGCGCGAGGGCCCAGAGGCCCGCGACCATGAGTCCTGCCCCTGGTCCCAGGGCCGCCCCCACCTGTCCGTGGAGGAAACCGACCCGAGCGGCTTCGACGGCGAGGAGGAACAGCAACGTATGCCAGAGGGCGATCTTCAGCCCGGTCCGGTACGAGAGCAGCAGCGTGACGCCGACGATGTGCACCCCGGGCAGGAGGAGGAGCGCCTCCGCGATCCCGCCCGTCCGGGCGATCACGATCGCCAGGAAGATCCCGTCCACCAGCAACGACCCGTTGAGGGTCGGGCCGGCGGTGCGGCCGCCCCGCCCGACGATCACCGCGCCCAGGGCGGAGCACGCCACATAGAGCACCACGGCCACGGAGACCTGTGCACTCGACACGTCGACGGAGGCGAGGGTGGTCGCGATGACCACGCCGGCCAGGCCGGCGCGGAGTCCCGAGAGGTAGCGGCTGCGCTCCGTGAGCGACAGCAGCTCCACCGCCTGCGTGGGCATCCTCCGACGCGTACGAGGAAGGGCGATCACGCGAACGTCACCACGTCGGATCGGATCGGGGCCAGGGAGAGCCGCGGATCGTCGCGATCGAGCCGATCCTGGATCGCCGCGAACGCGAGGGTCAAACCGAACAGCGCGAGCACGATGGCCAGGCTTCGAGCGACGGCGCCGATGGCGGCTCCGACACGTCCGCTCCCCTCCACGGGAGATCCGGTCGCGTCGGCGATCGGGCGCGGTGCCACGACAGGTGCGAAGACCCGGCCGATCTCCGGCCTCTCGTGGACCCGCGGACCCGCGATGTCCACCGTCGCTCGGTCCGGTCGTCCCGAAGGTTTCCGGCCCGCCCTGGTGCACTCCGGGTTGAGCTCCACCACCGTCGCCGGTGCCCCCCGGCGGCTCGGGCTGCTCTCCCCCGCCACCGCCGATCACGTCGTCAACCGTGCCGAAGATCGTGTCGACGACCGGGTCCACGACCTCGTCGAGAGGATCGAGCACGTCGTCCACGGGGGTCTCGATACCACCCACCGTGTCCTCCACCAGACCCACCCCGTCGTCCACGGTGTCCTCGATCACGCACAGCGGGTCCAAGACCGGACACGCTGCCTGCGCCGACGCGGCCCCTGTCGCGACGATCGCGATGGTCGACATCACGACCAAGGTGGAACGACCGATCCACTTCACGGTGTCACCTCCGAGGGGTCGACCTGCTGGGATGGAAGCCTGCCTCACTCATGGCGTTCCTTTCGGTCTCCTCCTGTCTATCGGCTCCAGGACGCCTGGAACCCAATAGCCATCGCGATTCATCTCCCGGTCATCCCCGAACCGCATCGCCGACCCATCGCAGTAGGGCGGCGGCCAACAGCCGGCCCCAACCGGCCGTGAGGGGAAACCCGCACGTGAGCTGTCGGCGTGCTCGCGCGGACGAAGGGCCGGCCTGCGGATCAGTCTCCCTTCTCGGTCCATCGACAGTCGATATCGATCGCCCGGCTTCAGCCGGTTCACGTTCGGGCGCCGGATCCGCGCAAGGGTCGAGCGGAAGAGCCCGACGGCAGAACGAGGGCAGGGAACGCGCGGTCGACATGTCCTCGCGCGCGCGGGCCGGTGTGACCGAGATGGTCTTTCGCCCCCCGACCGATGCGTGCCTGTCGGTCGGACGAGCGAGGGTTGGATGCACGGGACGTCTGGTCAGGGCGAGCCACGTGGATTGATGCGAAGGAACCATCGTCCCAGGTCACGCTCATACCGATACCTCGTTCCAGGTAGACGTGGGAGCTGCGGATCCGGCCTCTCGAGGCTCCGGGGCTCCGGATGGAAGGAGCGGAGTGAGCGAAGGACGGAGTGCCTCGGAGACGGTCGAGGATCCGATCCGTGTCCTGGTCGCCGATGACGAGGAGACGGTCGTCGACGTCCTCCGGGCGCTCATCGGATCGGATCCGTCCCTTCGCTTCGTGGGGGCAGCCCACAACGCCGAAGACGCGATCGAGATGACGGCGCGGGAACGCCCGGACGTGGTCCTGCTCGACGTGCGGATGCCGGGGGGTGGAGGCCTGCGAGCGACCCGCGAGATCACGAAGCGATGCGCGCCGACGAAGGTCGTCGCGCTCTCGGCGCACCAGGATTCCGACACCGTGATCGGCATGATCAGCGCGGGGGCGAGCGGCTACGTTCCCAAGGGCGATCCGACGGAGAAGATCCTGCGGACGATCCATCGCGCGATCGATCCGGACTACGTCGCGGAGGAGGCGGGACCGCAGCTCACGCTGGCCTCGCCGATGCTTCCTCATCGAACGCAGCAGAGGACCGCGGTCGCCCGAGCGATCCTCGATGGGGTCATCACGGCCGAGTTCGAGCCGATCGCGGAGCTCGCCACAGGCCGGGTCGTCGGCCTCGATGCGCGTCCACGCGTGGCGACCCTCCCCCACCGTTCCTACGACGCCTGGCTGGCCGACGCCGAGGGTGCCGACCTCCTCCTCGACTTCGAGCTGTCCGCGTTCCGAGCCAGCCTGTCGGCCTTGCCGATCATCCCCGAAGACCTGTTCCTGGAATTCGAGGTGACGCAGTCGACCGCAGCCGAGGGAAGGTTCCGCCGAGCGATCCGAGGATCGGTCGCCCCGCGGGTCGTGCTGGGGTTCTCGCCTCTCACGCCCGCGGCCGCGCCCGAGCTCGAGGCCGCGGATCCCGGCGGGATCTTGGCGACGCTTCGCGCGCGGGGGATCCGCGTCGCAGCGAGGGACGCAGGCCCCGGGTTCGAAAGCCTTCGGCATCTCTCCAAGCTCTCTCCCGACCTGGCCAGGCTGGATCCGACGCTCATCCGGAGTCTGGGACGGACCTTCTCGAGCCATTCCGTCGTCGCCGCGGTGGTCGCCTGCGCCGGCGACGTCGGGGCCCGCCTGATCGCGCCCGGCGTCGAGTCCGAGGAGCAGCTCCACGAGTTGCGGAACCTCGGTGTCGAGCTGGTGCAAGGGCCGATCGTCGGGGAGCCGATCCCGTTCTCGGAGCTTCATCCTGAGCCCAGGATGTGGGATGCCCCGCAGGCCTGGACCCCGGGCGATGGTGCCCGGTGAGTCGCTGGAGCCGGCGCTTCTCGCTGATCGCGGTCGGGACGCTCGCCCTCGCCGTCACCGGGCAGCCGGCCGCGAACGCGGCCTGTCCCGTGCCGGACGCCGCTTGCCAGGCCGGCGATGCTCTCGCAGCCGGTGAGGACCTCGTGTTCGACACGACCGAGCCGGTCGACACTCCCGTCGACGGCACGGTCGACCCGATCGTGGACGACAACCTGGACCGGGTCCACGACCTCCTCGGCGACGGTCCGATCGACCTCCCGGACCCGATCGATGACGAGCCCAGCGGTGGCCACGGCGGGACCGGGCCCCGGCCTCCGGGCTCCCCCCACCCGAGCGGCCTTGGTGTGGGGGACGGCAGGAGCCCCGACGGCCCCGGGCTCACCGGCACGTTCGGGCCCGTCATCTCGGCGGCATCCGGGATCGCGCCTCCCGAGCGCGGAGAACGGACGACTGGGAGCAGCTTGCGAGATGCTCTCGGAGGCGTGGCGCGAAGCCTGGCGATCGTGCTCGCACTCTTCGGGCTGGCTGTCGCGTTCGTCGCGATCCAGGACCACCTCGACCGGAACGACCCGAGGCTGGCGCTCGCGCCGGTCGACTCAGACGTGGTGGAGTTCGCATGAGCGTCGGACGGATCCGACTGATGCTTGCCGACGACGAAGCGTCGATCCTCGAAGCGATGAGCGAGCTCGTGTCGATGGACAAGGACATCGACGTGGTAGGGACGGCGCGAGATGCCGGCGAGGCGATCGACCTCGCCGAGCTTCACGCACCGGACGTCGCCCTGCTCGACGTCCGGATGCCCGGCGGCGGCGGCAGTCGCGCGGCACGCGAGATCCGGCGACGGTCGCCCGAGACCCGCATCGTCGCCTTGTCGGCGAGCACCGACCCCAGGACGGTCGCCTCGATGGTCCGGGCGGGCGCCGTGGGCTACGTGGGCAAGGATCAGCCGGCCGACGAGGTGCTCCGCGCGATCCATCGTTCCGCAGACGGACGCGCGAGCCTCGTGGTCGATCGACTGGGCGAGGTAGCGGAGCGGCTCGTCGAGCAGCAGACGCGGGACGTCGTCCGCCTCGTGGGGCGGGCACGGGTTTCGGCGGAACGGATCGAGGAAGCGATCCGCGGCGACGCGATCCACACCGTGTTCCAGCCCGTGGTCGACCTCAACGACGGCCGCATCCTCGGGGTGGAGGCGCTCTCGCGATTCCTCACCAAGCCCAGGCGGTCTCCCGAGACCTGGTTCGCGGAGGCTGCGGATCAGGGGCTGCTGGCGCGGCTCGAGCTCGCGACCGCGACCCAAGCGCTCGGGCACCTGGATGCCATCCCCGAGGGTGTGTACCTCTCGGTGAACGTCTCTCCCGAGACGCTCCGTGAACCGCGACTGACCGAGCTCGTGCGTTCGATCCCGGCACGGCGCGTGGTGATCGAGCTCACGGAGCGCTCGCCGATCGTGGACTACGAGGTGACGAACGCGCGTCTCGCCGAGCTTCGTGCGCTCGGCTGCCGGCTCGCGATCGACGACGTGGGGAAGGGGTTCTCCGGCCTCGCGCACGTCGTCGAGCTCTCGCCCGACCTGTTGAAGTTCGATCGGAGCCTCGTCAGTGGCGTCGACACCGACGAGCACAAGAGCATCCTGATCGGACGACTCAGCTCCTACGCGGACCAGGTCGAGATGCAGGTCGTCGCCGAGGGGATCGAAACGGTCGGGGAGCTCGAGACCCTCCGTGGACTCGGCGTGGGAGCAGGACAAGGATTCCTGCTCGGCCGACCCGGTCCCCTCCCTTCGACCGCGGATGGCAGCTGGGAATGGCCCCTTCGCCGGCACCCCTGGGCGGTAGGCCACTGATCCGACGCGGGAGGGCACGTCGATCCGACCACCGTTGGCCTCCAGGGGCCCGTCGATGCTGTCGATACGAGGGTGGTGAAGGACGATCAGCTCAACAGTGACCGCGAGGCCATCTTCGCGGAGCTCCTCGCGGCCTTCGGGCGCCGAGACGACGACGTGATCCTCACCGCGATGAGCCGGGACGTCGTCCTCCAGCTCCCGGGAACCTCTGCCCTCGCCGGCACCTACCGAGGGATCGATGAGGTGGGACGCTTCATGAGCCAGTTGCGGTGGGTGCTCGAGACGGGCCGGCATGAGGTCTCGTTCGAGCACGACGGCGACCAGATGCTGATCCGCCACCAGGTCGCCGTCCGCGGCCCTCAGCATGTGGCCGGGATGGTCCTCTTCCAGCGATTCACGTTCGACGCGCCGAGCGGGAAGATCGTCTCGATCACGGTCGAGCCGGAAGACCGCGGGCTCTTCGACTACGTGGTCCACACCGCCCTCTCGGACGACAGGGTTTCCTCTCCGTAGCCTCCGCGACGGTTCGCGTCCAACCTGGACTCCTGGGCACTCCTCTGTGAGTGAGGTGCTCGACATCGCACGGATCACTCTGCGCGTCCGCGACTCCCGGGACGTCCCTACTCGGCGCCTCCGACCGGCTCCACCACGAATCGGTCGCCCGCGATCCGTCGCGGCGTCTGGCCGGCGTCCTCGAGGGCTGCCTCGAGCGAGAAGAGATCCTCGACGAACAGCGGGAGGGGAGCCTCGTCAGGCTGGTACGTCGTTCCCAGCTCGTACAGCTCGCCCGTCGCGCTCATCTCGATGTGCCCGCCCACGATCTCCTGGACCGGATGGCCCCGCTGACGCCGTCTCGCGCGCGAAGCGCGCGAGACGGCGGATGCTCTCGCGGTACGCGTTCCAGTCCCGGACGGTGAGCGTGCCTGGGAGCAGCGTGTCGCCACTCAGGAGCAGGCCACGGGTCCGATCGAACAGGACGACGTGATCGTCGAGGTGACCGGGCGCTGGGATGACGTCCAGGGCCCGGTCACCCAGATCGAGGACCGCCCCGCCCTCCGGCCAGCCCTCGATCCCGAAGAACCCCGCGACGCCGTCCGCCCCGATCGGGGCGATCGATCCGGAGCGAAGGTCGGTGAACTGCGCATCTCCCGAGCGATGGTCGCCGTGGCCGTGAGAGTGGGTGACAGTGAGCTCGAGCTGCCTCGCACCGATGAGATCGCCGACGGTCCGCCGGATCGGGAACAACTCGGCATCCTCCGTCGCCCCCGAGTCGTGAAGGAGTGCCCGCTCGGAGCCGATCAGCAAGCAGAGGAAGGGCGCCTCGAAGTGCACGCACTTGCTCTGCCGGATGACGAACGTGTCGTCGTCGACCGCCACGACCTGGAGCGGCGGGTCGACGGAGTCGTCGCAGTCGGGGGCGCCGTGGATCCACCGCACCCCGCCCAGGTCACCCCGACGCATGACGCCAGGGTACGGAGCCGGCCCTGTGGCGTCTCGAGGCCCGCTCGCACCTGGTCGCGGGATGCCCCCGACTCCGTAGACGCGGTGCCTCAGATGGATGATTCGCAGCGGGGGAACGTCTCATAGGTTGGCCTCGTGCGTACAACCGCTCGAGCCATCGGTGCTTCGCGCCGTCGTCGCCGTTCCGCAGGGAAGCACCTCGCGATCTCGTTGACGGTGGCGATCGTGGGCACCCTCGCGTCGGCCGGGACCGCTCTGGCGAGCCCGTCGCTGCAGCTGGAGCGGACGATCCGCACCTCACCGTTCGTGGGGTCGTCCGTCTCGATCAAGGACGGGGAGGGCACCGCCGACATCCCGCGCGACCACTCCCTGTGGCTCGTCGACGACAACGGACGGGCCATCCACGAGGTGGATCCTTCCACGGGCGCCCTCAAGCGGACGATCGGCCGCGCGGACTTCGAGGCAGCCCCACGGTTCGGGGGTGGGACGGTCGCCGGGCCGAACCGGTCGGGCGACCTCGAGAGCGCAGCGTACGACGCGGCCGCCGACGAGCTCTTCGTCTTCTCCGGGCCGTGCTGCGTGTCATCGAACCTCCCGACCGCGTTCCGACTGACTCGGGACGGGAGCGGGGATCTCCAGGTGGAGTCGCACCAACCGCTGATCTCCGGGAGCAACCACACGGCATCGGCCTGGAATCAGGGAGATCACGAGATCTACGTCGGTCAGGGGAGCGTCCTGCGCACCTACGACTACGTGACGAACACCCTCGGGCCGATCTTCCGGGTCACCGGGCTCTCCGGGATCCTCGGGCTTGACTTCTCTACTCGAGACGGTGATCTGTTCGTGGTCACGAGCGCCGAGCGGTTGATCCGCGTCGACTGGGCCAGCCGGACGATCGTGCCGGGCTGGTCGTTCGATCTCGCTTCCTCCGGCGTGCGCGACAGTCGCGGCGTCAGCGTGATCCTCGGGTCCTCCGCCTCCGATGACCGCTACTACGTCCTCGACGGGGGGGACACGAGGTCCAGCGGCGACCCGCTCCGGCACGCCGTCTACGTCTTCAAGGTGCTCGACGGGGGCGGGCCGCCTCCGCCGACGGGGAACCTCGTCGGGAACCCCGGCTTCGAGACGGACCTCGCCGGCTGGAGCACGGCCGGCTCGGGCACGGGCGTCACGCTCGCGCGCGCTGCATCGGGACACACGGGAACCTCGTCGGCGCAGGTCGTGAACGGGAGCACCGGAACCCGCAAGTGCGTGCTGACCGACACGCCGAACTGGGTGGCGACGACCCAGCAGGGCACCTACACGGCCAGCGTCTGGGTGCGGGGCGATGTGGCGGGCTCGACGATCAAGATCACGCTGAAGGAGATGAACGGGGCAACGCAAGTGCGATCCCGCATCTTCAGCGCGCCGCTCGAGACCACTTGGAACCTGATCGCCGTCACGGAGACCACGGCCTCGCCCGGATCGACCCTGGACCTGCAAGTGTTCATCCCGAAGGCGCAGGCGCCACCGGGAACCTGCTTCTACGCCGACGACGTCTCGATCACGCTCTCCTGACCCCCCCGGATCGACGGAGAGCCGGCCGCTCCGCGGCCGGCTCTCCGTCCTCGCTCAGGGCCTGTGCAGCTGACCTCGGACGGCTCCATCCGGGAACGAGGTCGTGTGGACGTTCACGTAGTACGCCCACGGGGTCCGCTTGATCGCCCTCAGCAGTGCCGGATCGGCGGTGACGCAGCCTGCCGAGCTGCCCACTGCGTCCGGTGGGGTCAATCCCACCACGACGGGTCCGGCGACATCGGGACCCCCCACGTGCACGTGGGCCGCGGCCGCAGGCAACTCGATCCCTTCCACCGCGATCGAGAAGCACAGCCTGCCCTGGCTCGGATGCACGATCACCGTGGCCACGCCGGTCCCGCCTTCCGCGCCCGGCCCCGGCACCTCCTTGGCTCCGCTCAACCGCGCGAGCCGGACGGCCGGCCCGCCGGCGTCAGCCGTCGAGCTCGCCTGGGCCAGGAGCCCCGTCGCGAGCACCGACGCTCCGGCGAGCGCGACCACGACGAGGCGGATAGACCTGGAACGCATGACGCCTCCCTCCTCCCCTGTCGGGGACTCGATCTCCCTCCATCCTTCGAAGTCTCACGTCGCCCGTCAAGGCAACAGCAGGCTGCTCGATCACACGAGACGCAGTCCTGCCTTCCAGACCTGCTTCGATGCGATCTGCGAGCGTCACGAACTCGAACGGGTCGCCGTCGACGACCACCACGTCGGCGATCTTGCCGGGCGCGAGGGTCCCGAGGGACTCCTCCAGGCCCATCAGCTCCGCGGCGCTCGACGTCGAGGCGACGAGCGCCTGCTCCGGCGTGAAACCGTTGGCGGCCATCAGCTCCAGCTCGCGAAGGTTCGTCCCGTGCGGGGCGACCGGACAGTCCGTGCCCATCGCCACCTTCACGCCCGCGTCGGCGGCCCGTCGGAACGCCTCCAGCTCCGGTCTCCCGAGCTCGCGGAGCTTCTCCCGCACCGCCTCCGCCACCTGGGGGTTCGCAGCGATCTCCTCGGTCGTGTCCCCCGCGGTCAGCGTGGGGACCAGCCATGTTCCGCGCTCCCGCATCAGCTCGATCCCCTCGTCGTCGAGGTAGGTGCCGTGATCGATCGAGCGCACACCGGCGCGGACCGCGCGCTTGATCCCCTCGGCTCCGTGCGCGTGCGACATCACCCACCGTCCGAGGTCGGCCGCGGTGCGCACGATCGCCTCGACCTCGGCCTCCGAGAAGTTCGGCTGCGATGGATCGTCGGCGGGCGAGAGGAAGCCTCCGGACGACGCGATCTTGATCACGTCGGCGCCGGCACGGATCACCTCCCGCACCTTCGCGGCCACGCCGTCGATGCCGTCGCAGACACCGCTCGGCATCCCGGGGTACGGCTGTCCCCAGGGGCCGGTCGCGCCGCTCGGGAGCCAGGGATCGTTGTGCCCGCCGGTCATCGAGAGCATCGTGACGCTGATCTGCATCCGCGGGCCGACGAGCGAGCCCTCCTCCACGGCGAGCCGCATCCCGGCATCCGCTCCGGCAGCGTCACGCACCGTCGTGATCCCACACGCGAGGGTGCGACGCATGTTCTCCGCGACGCGATAGAAGGGCGCGCTGAACGGCTCGTGCAACACGCGGACCTCGTCGAAGTCCTCGTAGCGTGAGACCAGGTGCACGTGGGTATCGAACAGGCCGGGCAGGATCGCCTTGCCGGCGCAGTCGATCCCCTCGTCGCCGTCCAGACTGGGCCCGACCTCGACGATCCGTCCGCGCTCGATCAGCACGTCGGCGTCGGCGAGCGCGGCGCCGGTGCCGTCGAACACCCGTCCCCCATGGAACACGGTCCTGCCCACTCGCCGCCTCCTCGATCAGCCGACCCGCGCCCGCGAGCATACGGTCCCCGAGGAGGCTCCCGGTCACGCTTCGACGGTGAGCGTGCCCTCCATCCCCTGTCCTCGATGGAAGCTGCAGAAGACGGGGTACGTGCCCGCTGGGAGGTCCACGGTCACGGTGGTCGTCTGCCCGGCGTCGACCTCCACGTCGACGTCCTCGCCCTCGATCGTGAACGTGTGGGGCGACTCCCCTTCGTTCACCAGTTCGACGTCGCCGGCACCGATCACCGGATCGGCCGGCGCGAACGCGTTGTCGCGGAGCGTGACCGTCGAGGGTGCCTCACCACCATCGGGCGATCCTCCGTCGCTGCCGCCGCCCCCGCACGCCGCCAGCAGGATCAGGCCTGCCGACGCGATCGACGTGAACAGTTTCGTGGTCTTCATCGATGTTCTCCTTTGCGTATGTCGATCTGGCCATGTGGCCATCCATCTGGCCTGATCGGAGCCACTTCGTTCGCGACTCACCCCGGTTCCTCCACGCGGACGGTGCCGCGCATCGTCGGATGGATCTGGCAGAAGTAGGCGAACGTCCCGGGTCGCTCGAACGTGGTCTCGAATCGCGCGTCCGGCTCGAGCGTGCCCGAGTCGAACGATCCGTCGCTCGCGCTCACGGTGTGGGCGGTGGGGTCGAGATTCGTCCACGTCACCGGGGTCCCCACCGGTACGTCGACCGGCGTCGGTGCGAACGCGAAGTCGGCGATCTCGATCTGGCCCTTGACCGGTCCCGGATCGACGCGCATGAGCGGCGCGCCGCGTCTGACGACCAGCGTGGCGCGCATCCCCATGTCGTCGTGCTCCGCGACGAAGCATTCGATCTCGTACACGCCGGGGGCGAGCTCCGTCGGGATCCGGATCGTCTCCCCCGGTCCGAACGCCGGCCCCTCGATCTTCAGCCCGTCATGGCCCGAACCGTGCCCGCTGCTCTCTCCTCGCTCCTCGATCTCCATCTCGAAACCGTGGACCAGCTGCCCGCCGTTGCGGATCACGAACGTGACCGGCCCCGGCCGGATCTCCCCGGCCTCCAGGGTGATCGCGAACTCACCGAAGCCGAGCTCGAGACCGTCACGCCGGGGGTCCACCGGGCCGGTGTCGGCCGGCGCCGACCCGCTCGGGAGCGCGGTCGCAGTGGAGTCGGCGGAGATCGCGGGCGACAGCCCGTCACCCCCGTCGGCGACCGAGCAGGCGCCGATGCCGAGGGCCGCGATGAGCGCGACGATCGAGATCCGTAGGTCCATGCATGCAGGCTGCTCGACGCGGTTCCAAGTTCGCGCCAACCGATGGCAAAGAGGAAGGAAAGAACGGGTGCCGATGACCGGAGCCTGCGTCAGCCCGACGAGCGGGCCGCGCTCCGGACCGCGCGGACGATGCCGTCGTATCCCGTGCACCGGCAGAGGTTCCCGGAAAGCGCGATACGGACGTCTTCCTCGGACGGATCCGGGTTCTCGCGCACCAGCGCGGTGGCCGAGATCAGCATCCCCGGGGTGCAGAACCCACATTGCACTCCCCCGTGCTCGAGGAGCGCGCGTTGGAGTGGCGTCAACTCGTCGCCCTGCGCCAGGCCCTCGACCGTCGTGACGTCCCGCCCGTCCGCTTGGACCGCTAGGTAGCTGCAGGAGTTCACCGGCTTGCCGTCGAGGAGCATCATGCACGCCCCGCACTCCGAGTCGTCGCATCCTTCCTTGGAGCCCGTGAGTCCGATCACGTCGCGGGCAGCGTCGAGCAGGCTCGTATGGGGATCGAGCTCCACCTCGTACCCGACGCCGTTGACGTGCAGCGTGGCCGGGACGCTCATGTGCTCGCCCCCCGGGGAGCCGCGTAGGTGGCGGCGCTCGCGGGGATCGCGACGTCCTCGCCCCGGGCGCGGGCGAGCGCGGCCGAGATCGCCCGGCCGGCGATCACCTCCGCCATCGCCGATCGGTATCCGGCCGATCCCCGGACGTCCGTGATCGGAGAGGAGCCGGCCGCCACCTCTCGGGCGGCGGCCGCGATCGCGTCGGCCGCGCCATCGGAACCGGTGAGCGCCGCCTCCGCCCCCGGGACACGGCGGATGGTGGGAGCCAGCGCCGTGATCGCGATACGCGCGTGTGCGATCGACCCGCCGTCGAGCCGCACGACGGCCGTCACGCCCACCACGGCGATCTCCATCTGGCGGCGGTACTCGAGGCGGACGTACGCGGAACCGGTCGCCGGGACCGGCGCCGGAACGTCGATCTCCACGAGCAGTTCGCGCGGATCGACCCCGGTTGTTCCCGGTCCGGTCCAGAGCTCGCCGAGCGGCACCTCCCGCCCCCCCGACGCCGACCGGAGACGGGCGGAAGCATCGAAGCACAGGAGCGGCCCGCCGGTGTCCATCGCGGGGGAGGCGTTCATCACGTTGCCGCCGATCGTCCCGTGCGCGCGGGTCGCGTGGGAGCCGACGATCGCGGACGCGTCGGCGAGGGCGGTGAACCGCGCACGGATCACGTCGTTCGCGACGATCTCCTCATGAGTGACGAGCGCACCGAGACGCAGTCCGTCGTCACCCTCGACGATCCCCTCGAGCGTGGCGATCCGATCGATCGCGACGATCGCCTCAGGGAGCGGCGCCTTCCCCTGCCGGGCTCCGACCACGAGGTCGGTGCCCCCGGCGATCGGCCGCGCTCCCGAGCTGAGAGCCTCGAGCGCGTCCTCCACGGTCGCCGCCGTCGTGAACGTCCTCGTCACGACGCCACCTCGGCGGACGCGGCCCAGACCCGCTCGGGCGTCATCGGGAGCTGCCGGACGCGCCGCCCGAGCACCTTGGCGACCGCGTTCGCGATCGCGGCGGCGGTCGGGACCTGCGGGGGCTCACCGACGCCCTTCGAGCCACGCGGGCCCGCGTTCTCCGTTGGGATCTGCACCCAGTCGATCTCGATCTCCGGAGCGTCGGAGCAGGTGACGAGCTTGTAGTCGAGCAGGTGGGGGTTCCGCTGCCGGCCGTCGTCGTCGAACACGGTTCCCTCCGAGAGCGCGAGGCCGACCCCCATCACGACGCCGCCCGTCACCTGGCCGTCGGCGCCCATCCTGTTGAGGATGACGCCCGAGTCGTGCGCCGCGGCCACCTTCAGAACGCGGACCACGCCCGTCTCGCGATCGACCTTCACGTGCGCCGCCTGGGTGATCAGCTGTGGGGCGGCGAACGTCTCGCTCCCGAGACGGCCCACGCATCCGCCCGTGTCGCCCGTCGGGACCTCGGGCACGTCGCCCGAGCCCTTCCCGTGGATCGTGCCGGCCCCGGCGATGTCCGCGATCGACACGGACCGATCGGGCGAGCCCTTCACCCGCACCTGGCCCTCGGCGAGCTCGAGGTCCTCGCGGTCGACCTCGAGCTCGGCGGCGGCGGCGTCGAGGAGCTGGCCGCGCACGTCGGCTGCCGCGGCCAGGATCGCGCGACCGGAGTTGAAGGTGGTCTGCGACCCGCACGAGCCCATGTCCCAGTTCGCCGCCGCGGTGTCTTGGTAGAGCAGCGTGAGGTTCTCCGGCTCCATACCGAGCTCCTCGGCGACGAACATCGGCATCGCCATGACGGCTCCGCTGCCGTTCTCCTGGGCGCCGGTCACGATCGTCCCGCTGCCGTCGCCGTTCAGGTGGATGTAGGCGCCGGAAGGAGCCGGCCCCGAGGGCCACCAGCCCACGGCGACGCCGATCGCCTCGTCCTCGGGGAGGTCCCGCTCGTACCCGATCATCTCGACGGCGCGCTCCAAGGTCTGCTTCACGCCGATCTCGTCGAAGACCTGGCGCGTCGGACCCTCCGCGCCCTTCTCGATCAGCGTGCGCCGGCGGAGCTCCACCGGATCGATGCCGAGCTCCCTCGCGACCTCGTCCATGTGCTGCTCTAGGCCCCAGCACACCTGGGGAGCGGTGGGCGCCCGCACCGAGCCGGACGGCTGCCGGTTCGAGTAGTTGAGGAACGACTCCACGGAGATGGTCTCGATCACGTACGGGCCGCACGCGTGCATCGCGGCCATCTGCCCGAGGAATCCGCCCTCGCCGCAGTACGCGCCCTTGTCCAGGACCAGCCGAGCTCTCCGCGCCACGAGGCGTCCATCCCGCATCGCCCCCGTCTCGAACTCCATCACGATCCCCTCGCGGCGCTGTGCGATCGCCCGGAACTCCTCCTCGCGGGAGAAGACCAGGCGCACCGGGCGGCGCGCGGCGCGCGCGAGGGCGGCCACCTGCGCCTCGAAATGCAGATCGCACTTCGCTCCGAACCCGCCGCCCAAGAGCGGGACGACCACCCGAACGTTCGCCTCCGGGATCTGCAAGGTCTGCGCGACGCCCGAGCGTGCGGCGTAGGGGACCTGGGTCGAGGACCAGATCGTGACCTGGTCGCCGCGCCACTCGGCGAGGACGGCGCGCGGCTCGATCGGCACGCCCTGCGAGGCGTCGGATTCGTACCGGCTCTTCACGACGACGTCGGCCTCGGCCATCGAGGCGTCCGCGTCGCCCTTGACGATCGTCGCAAAGGAGATCGTGTTCCCGTCGGCCACCATCTGCTCATCGCGCTCGTACGAGGCCCAGTCGGCGTGGACGAGGGGAGCGTCCGGATCCATCGCCGCGACGAAGTCCGTCAGCGCCGGCAACGGCTCGTACTCCACCTCGATCAGGCGCGCCGCCTCGGCCGCGGCGGTCTCGGTCAGCGCGGCCACACCCGCCACGATCTCGCCCTCGAACCGCACGACGTCCTTCGCGAACAGGGTGCGGTCCTGCACGAGACCCCCGAAGCGGACGTCGGGCAGGTCGTCCTGAGTGATCACCGCGACGACGCCCGACAGCGCGCGGGCCTTCGTCGTGTCGATGCGGAGGATCCTCGCGTGGGGATGGTCCGCGTAGCGGAACGCGGCATGCGCCATGCCGTTAGACGCGAGGTCGGCGGTGTAGCGCCCGACACCGGTCACCTTCTCCCGACCGTCGGGGCGGATGAACGTTGTGCTTGCCGAGGTGCCGACCGCCATCACGTGCCCTCCGTTCCGGTGGCGCACATCATCGTCGGTGCCCGCAGCTCCGACAAACGCCCGCACCTCCGGTCCGTGCGACCACGGGAGTGATCTCGATCACGGCCGGGCGCCACCGGTCCGATGCTAGGGTCGGCCGGGTGCCAGACCTCGAGAGCGTGCTCGCCGGCCTGAACGAGTCCCAGCGGGAAGCCGCGCTCGCACTCCGCGGACCGGTCGCGATCCTGGCCGGCGCGGGGACGGGGAAGACGACCACCATCACGCATCGGATCGCCTGCCAGGTCCGGAGCGGAGCGTTCGATGCCTCGCAGATCCTCGCCGTCACCTTCACCGACAAGGCGGCGCGTGAGCTGAAGCGACGGCTCCAGGCGCTCGAGGTCGACGGGGTGGAGGCGCGCACGTTCCATTCCGCCGCGCTGGCACAGCTCTCGCGCCTGTGGTCCGCGCACAAGGGCGAGCCGCTCCCCGACGTCCTGGATGCCAAGGCTCCCCTCATCGCCTCGCTCGCGAACGCGCTGCCTCCGCCACACAGGTTCCTCCCCCGACGCGAGCTCGCCAGCGAGATCGAGTGGGCCAAGAACAGGATGATCGAGCCCGCCCGCTACCTGGCAGAGCTGGGCGACCACGAGCCGCCGATCCCCGCCGAGCTGATGCTGCGGATCTACGACGGGTACGAGCGTCGCAAGCGCGCGATGGGTCGACTGGACTTCGAGGACATGCTCGGACTCGCCCTCCGGCTCTTCGATGACCATCCCGATGCCGCCGACGCCGTCCGATCGCGGTTCTCCGCGTTCACCGTGGACGAGTTCCAGGACGTGAACCCCCTCCAGGCGGGCCTGCTCGACCGGTGGCTCGGCGACCGCGACGACCTCTGCGTGGTGGGCGACGACTACCAGACGATCTACGCGTTCACGGGGGCGTCGCCCGAGCTCCTGCTGGACTTCACGCGTCGATTCCCGCGCGCGACGGTCGTTCGCCTCGAAGAGAACTACCGGTCCTCTCCCGAGATCCTCGAGCTCGCGAACCGGCTCGCACCCCGACTCGGAGGGATCCGGAAGACCCTCCGACCCAACCGACCGTCCGGTCCGTCCCCGGTCGCCCGAGCCGAGCCCGATGAGGACGCCGAGGTCACCGCCGTCGTGCAGGCGGTGCAGCGGCTGCACCTCGAGGAGGCGATACCGCTCGAGGAGATCGCGGTCCTCTCGCGGATCAACGCTCGATCCGAGCCGTTCGAGGAAGCGTTCGCCGCCGCGGGCATCCCGTACCAGGTCCGCGACGGAGCGTTCCTCCGGCGACCCGGACCGCGCGGGGTCGTGCAACGGCTGCAGCGAGCGAGCGCGGATGCCGCCGTGGCCGAGGCCGTCGTCGGCATCACCGACCACCTCGGGTACGACCCAGACGCGTCCCCCGATGCCGACGAGGAGGTGACGCGCCAGTCCGACCTGGCGCGCATGCGCTCCCTGGCCGCGGAGTTCCAGGGAACCCATCCCGATGGCGGCCCGGCGGCATTCCTCGCCGAGCTGGCCCAGCGGTTCTCCACCGCGCACACCGGCCGCGGAGTGAACCTGCTCACCTATCACCGAGCGAAGGGGCTCGAGTTCGACGCCGTGTTCCTCCCGCGGATGATCGACGGCGAGCTCCCGTTCCGTTCGGGCCGAGCCAAGGCCGACCCTCGCGAGGAGCGACGGCTGCTCTACGTCGGGATCACGCGCGCCCGTCGATACCTCTTCCTCACCTGGCCCCGGAGCGGTCGATCGCGGCCGAGCCCGTTCCTCGACGAGATGGAGCTCGCACCCGCCGGGCCTCCCGCTCGAACCTCGTCGCCGGGCGTCCCGGTCGCGGTGCCCCGGGGCGGTCCGTTGTTCGATCGACTGAAGGACTGGCGCCGCAAGCGCGCGCAGGCGGACGGTGTTCCGGCCTACGTCGTGTTCCACGACCGCACGCTCGCCGAGATCGCGGAGCGGAAGTGCAAGGACTGGGCCGACCTCGCGGAGGTTTCGGGCGTGGGGCCGGCCAAGCTCGAGCGGTACGCGGACGAGGTCCTGGCGGTCGTCGCGGGAAGCTAGGACGAGAGATCCGCGGCTCGCGGGACGATCTCCGCGTGTCATGCCAGCAGCGTCGTCGAGAACGGATACGGGCACAGCACCCGGCAGCCGTCCGACGTGACCACGACCTGATCGCCGAGCTTCACCCCGTCGCGCCCCCCCGGCTCACCGGCGTACAGCTCCACCACCAGGGCCATGTGCTCTTCGATGACCGTGTCCGCGTTGGACTGGCGATCCTGTGGGTGGCACACGCTCGGGTTCTCCTCCTCGAGACCGATGCCGTGGACCATGCACTCGTAGCGCTGGGCGAGGTAGCGCTCGGGGATCGGCGGGGCGAGCGTCGCGAGCTCACCGCACGTCACGCCCGGCCGGATCAGCTCCTCCATCCCCCGGAGCCACTCGTGCGAGGCGCGGTAGGCGTCGCGTTGGGCGGTCGACGGAGGCGCGTCTCCCGCGAGGAACGTCCGCGACACGCAGAAGAACATCCCCTCGATGCCGACCGTGTCGGTGTCGACGTAGACGAGGTCGCCGGACTCGAGCCGTCGGTCGGTCACCTCGGCCCGCCACGGGTTGGTGTTGGGCCCGCTGCACACCGTGTTCGTGGCGAGGTACTCGCCACCCCCGCGGATCATGACGCCGGCGAGCACCGCGAGCAGGTCTCGCTCGCTCACGTCCGGAGCGATCGCCTGATCGAACGCGGCGAGCATCTCCATCACCAGATGCGGCGTTCACGTCGAGCAACCGCAGCTCCTGCGGGGTCTTCACGCGGCGCGCATCCTGCGTCACCGGCGCCGAGTCACCGACCCCGACCCCGCGCCTCGCGAGCGCCAGGTACGCGGGGGTACCCAGCCGGTCCACGGCGATCGTCGATCCTTCGGCGCCGACCTCTCGAACGGCTGCGAGGAGCTGGTCTGCCCAGGCATCGGCCTCCGTCTCCGGATCGTCGAAGAACTCCCACGCGTGCATCCGGCGCACGTCGGGGGCGCGCAGCGCCGAGCGGTGCATCGAGTTGCCGTGCTCGAAGAGGATCGGCGTTCCTTCCGCGGGCACGAGGGCACACCGGACGAACGTGCTCATCGCGTAGACGGGCATCGCGCTCGCGCCCGTCGCGTAGCGGATGTTCGGCTCGTTGAAGAGGAGGCAGACCTCGACATCGTGCGCGTGCATCGCCGCTTGCAGCCTCGCGAGCCGTTCGAGGCGGAGGGCCTCGACGTCGTACCGCTCGGTCGTCGCGACATCGGACACGGCGGATGGATAGCACGGATCGGCGGACCGCGCCCCTATCGTTGGGCCGTGCGGGTTCCTGTCCAGGCGCCGTCGTCGAGGTGGTGGACCGTGGACGCCCTCCTGTACGGGTGCTCGGCGCTCTTCGCCGGACTGACCGCCTGGACGGCGGGGATCCCTCTCCAGCGGTCGTGGGGGCGGGTCGCTCTCTGGCCGTACGCGCTCGCAGCGGCGATCGCGCTCATCGCCGCCCGCGTCTCCGGGAGCGAGCCGCAGCAGCGTCGTCGCCGAACGATCCTGGTCGCCGTGGTCTTCGCCGCGGCCGCGATCGCACCGATGGCAGTGGCCGCGAGCCGCCGAGCCGGCGGTGACCCCGGCGCGTATGCGCAATCCGAGGTGATCATCGTGGAGGAGGCTGCGATCGCGCTGCGCGACGGGAGGAACCCCTACGTCGCCGAGTATCGCGACGGACCGCTCGCGGATCGGCCCGTGGCGACCCAGGTCCACTTCCCGTACCTGCCGGGCATGCTCGCGTTCGGCATCCCGAGGGCCCTTGCCGATCCCGCCAGCGTGGACCGATGCTCGGGTCTGGTTCACCGTGGTGGCCCTCGCGGTCGCGGGCATGGGACTCCTGCGGATGGCGGCCCCGCCCGAGGACCGTCTCCGGACGTTCCAGGTGCTGTTCGCGCTCCCCACCGGCGCGCTGCTCCTCGCGACCGGAGGGGTCGACATCCCCGTGATCGCGATGCTCCTTGGAGCCACCGTCCTGGTGCGGAACGACAGGCCCGTCGCTGCGGGGGTGATGGGCGGACTCGCTCTCGCCATGAAACAGACCTCCATCCTCGTGCTCCCCTTCCTCGTGCTCGCGATCCCACGAGGACGTCCGCGTCGGCGATTCGTCATCACGGTCGGCGCCGTGGGCGTCGCCGTCATCGTCCCGTTCGCCCTGTGGGACGTGGATGCGTTCGTGGAGGACGCGATCCTGTTCCCTCTGGGCCTCGGACAGGGGGAGTCCGCGGCCGCAACGCCGACGCTGGGTTCTCTCCTGGTCGACCTCTTCCCGTCATCTCGGACCGCGGTGACCGTGCTCCTGGTGGCGGCGATCGTCATCATCGTTGCGTTCCTGCTGTTCCGCGGCCGCGGGCCGTCCCTGTCGCAGGCATGTGCTCGCGCCGCCGGAGCCTTCTTCGCCGCGATCGCGCTCGCACCGGCGGCTCGCGTCGGCTACCTCGTGTACCCCATCAACCTGATCGTCTGGGCGATCGCGTTCCGGCCTCCGTCGGCCGAGGGACGGGGGCGGTTTCGGCGACGGTCCTCCGGGAACCATCGGAGGGATGACGCGAAGTCGCCGCTCGGGGGCTGACGTCCCGCGCTAGTGCCAGCCGCGAGCGCGCCCGGCGTCGGCGACCCGCTCGACCGCGAGCTCGTAGGCGGCCGCCCGATGCGAGACCCCACCCTCGTCGGCGCGCTCCAGCACGAGATCGGTGGCCGACTCCATCAGCTCCCGGAGCCTCCCATTGACGCGCTCCTCGCTCCATCGCTCCCGCTGGAGGTTCTGCACCCACTCCAGATAGCTGACCGTGACGCCTCCGGCGCTCCCGAGGATGTCCGGGATCACCCAGACGCCGCGATCGTGCAGCAGGCGGTCGGCGTCGGGCGTGGTGGGGTGGTTCGCGATCTCCAGCACGAGGTTGGCCCGGACCCGCTCGGCGTTGTCGACCCGGATCGACTCCTCGAGCGCAGCCGGTGCGAGGACCTCGCACTCGGCGCCGATCAGGTCGTCGCCCTCGATCGTGTCGCCGTGCTTGAAGTCCGCCACGCTCCCGGTCTGCTGCTTGTGGCGGAGCACGTCGTGCGGGAACAGCCCCTCGCCGTTCACGACGGCCCCGCGGGAGTCGGACACGGCGACGACGCGGTACCCGAGCTGATGGGCGAGCTCCGCGAACCAGGCGCCGGCGTTGCCGAACCCCTGCACGGCGACCCTGATGTGCTCCCGCGTCCAGCGGCGGGACCGCGCGATGCGGTCGAGCGCGAACAACGCCCCGCGTCCGGTCGCGGCATCCCGTCCGAGGGACCCTCCCAGCTTCACCGGTTTGCCGGTGATCACCGCGGGCGAGTCACCGCGCGAACGCGAGTACTCGTCGTACATCCACGCCATCTCGCGCGGACCGGTGTTCACGTCGGGCGCGGGGATGTCGCGATAGGGCCCGATCACGAGCTCGATCGACGAGAGGTACGACCGGCACAGGCGTTCGAGCTCCGCCACCGAGAGACTCTTCGGGTCGACCTGGACGCCGCCTTTCGCACCTCCGAACGGGACGTCGAGCAGCGCGGTCTTCCACGTCATCAGGGCAGAGAAGCACCGGAACTCGTCCCGAGAGGCGTTCGGATGGAACCGGAGCCCGCCCTTGAACGGACCGCGCGCACCGTTGTGCTGGATCCGCCACCCCGGGTACACGTCGAAGGAGCCGTCGTCGCGGGGAACACGAACCGACACCGCCACCTCCCGACGGTGCGTCGACAGGACCTTGCGGGCTCCGTCCTCGAGGCGCAGCCGCTCCGCGGCGACGTCGAGATGACCCTGGACCGCGTCGAACAAGCGTTCCGCGGAGACGGCGTGGCCGGACGCGTCGTCCGTCATACCCGCGAGTCTTTCATGCGGTGGACCTGCGCGCGTACCGACGCGCGGTATCCCCCAGCTTCCCGGCCCGACGAGTGCCGCATCGTCGCCCTGTCACCCTCGGTTCCGGACACGCGACCATCGGGAACTCGCCCGATCACGAAGTCCTCACGCCCGAACGTCCGATTGCCCGCCCGCTGGCGCGCCCCTACGATGCGCCTATCAGCAACCGGCCCGAACTGCGGCCGAGAGAGGAAGTCGACGACCAGGTGCTCTCCTTCGGTGTGACGTTCATGCTCGACCCCCCGGTCTCCAGGACGATCGAGTGGGCCAAGCTCGCCGAAGCGAAGGGGTTCGACGCCGTGTGGGCCTGGGATTCCCACGTGCTCTGGCAGGAGTTCTACACGACGTTCGCACTGGTCGCGGCGAACACCGAACGTGTCCGGCTCGGACCGTGCGTCACGAACCCCGCGACCCGCGACATGACGGTGACCGCGAGCGCGATGGCGACGCTCCAGGAAGTGTCCGGGGGGCGGATGGACATCGGGATGGGTCGAGGTGACAGCGCGCGGCGCGTGATCGGACAGAAGCCGGTGACGGTCGAGCACATGGAGCACGCCTGTCGGTTCATCAAGGATCTCGCGGAAGGGCGTGAGGTCGACCATGAGGGCACACCGCTCCAGCTGAAATGGAGCGAGGGCCATCGCCTGCCGGTGTGGGTGGCGGCGTACGGGCCGAAGGCGCTCCGCGCCTGCGGGCGGGTTGCCGACGGCCTGATCATGCAGCTCGCGGACCCGTTCATCCTCGGATGGTCGCTCGCCTACGTCCGTGAGGGGGCCGAGGAGGCAGGTCGATCCTTCGAGGACATCCAGATCCAGGTGGCGGCACCCGGGTATCTCTCCGAGGACCTCGCGATGGCCCGCGACCAGGTTCGGTGGTTCCCCGCGCTCGTCTCGAACCACGTCGTGGACCTCGTCAAGCGATACTCGGACGCCGACCTTCCTCAAGCGTTGACCGACTACATCGAGGCGCGAGATCACTACGACTACGCCGACCACGGGCGAACCGGTGCCGAGCACGCAGACTTCGTGACCGACGAGGTCGTGGACCGGTTCTGCGTTCTGGGCAGCGCCGAAGCATGCATCGGCAAGCTGCGCGAACTCGAGGCGCTCGGCGTGACGCAGTTCAACATCTATTCGATGCAGGAGGATCCCGGCCCGGCCGGGATCATCGAAGGGTTCGGGAAGGACGTGCTACCGGCGTTCCGCACCTGATGCGGAACGGAACGGCAGAGGACAGAGGGAGGCAGCAACGATGACGATGGTCCGGGCGGCCGTGATCCAGGCGCACGCGAACATGCCCAAGGACGACGCGGTCGACAAGCACGTCGAGCTGATCGCGAAGGCGGCTGCCGACGGCGCCGAGGTCACGTGTCTGCAGGAGATCTTCCACGGGCCCTACTTCTGCGCGGAGCAGGACCCGAAGTGGTACGCGACCGCCGAACCGGAGGACGGGCCGCTCGTCACGCGCATGCGCGAGGTCGCCAAGACCCACAACATGGTCCTCGTCGTCCCGTGGTTCGAGGAGGCGCAGACCGGCGTGTACTACAACTCCGCGGTCGTGATCGAGCGGGACGGGACCATCGCGGGCAAGTACCGCAAGACCCACATCCCACACGTCGGGCCCTGCTTCTGGGAGAAGTTCTACTTCAAGCCCGGGAACCTCGGGTATCCCGTCTTCGACACGTCGGTGGGCAAGGTCGGGCTCATCATCTGCTACGACCGCCACTTCCCGGAGATCGGTCGGGCCCTCGGCCTCAAGGGCGCGGAGCTGGTGTTCAACCCGTCGGCCACCGTGGAGTCGTTGTCGAAGTACCTCTGGGAGCTCGAGCAGCCGGCGCACGCGGTGGCCAACGGCTACTGGATCGCGGCGATCAACCGCGTGGGCACGGAGGAGCCGCTGTCCAGCGCGAAGTTCTACGGGTCCTCCTACTTCTGCGACCCCCGCGGCCAGATCGTGGCGCAGGCTTCCGACTCGGAAGACGAAGTGCTGGTGCACGACGTCGACCTGGACATGATCCGGGACGTCCGCAACACCTGGCAGTTCCTGCGCGATCGCCGACCCGAGCTCTACGGGGAGCTCACCCAGCTGCTGCCATGACGACCGGAACGGGACGAGGGACGCCGTGAGGACCTTGATCCAGGGTGGCACGGTCGTCACGGCGACCGAGACGGTCTCCGCCGACGTCCTGATCGACGGAGAGAAGGTCGCGGCGATCGGGACCGGCATGTCGGTCGAGCCGGACCGAACGATCGACGCGACCGGTCGCTACGTGATGCCCGGCGCGGTCGACGTGCACACCCACATGGACTTGCCGTTCGGCGGGAGCTTCTGCTCCGACGATTTCGCTACCGGCTCGCGCGCCGCGGCGTTCGGAGGCACGACGACGATCGTGGACTTCGCGCTGCAGGACTACGGCGAGAGCCTGCGCACGGGGCTCGATCGGTGGCACGAGAAGGCGCAGAAGTCCTCCATCGACTACGGCTTCCACATGATCGTCCGCGAGGTGAACGACCAGGTCCTGCAGGAGATGGACACGCTCGTCGGAGAAGGCGTCACGTCGTTCAAGCTCTTCATGGCCTATCCCGGCGTGTTCATGCTCGATGACGGCGCCATCTTCCAGGCGATGCAGCGAGCCGCCGACTCGGGTGCGCTGATCATGATGCACGCCGAGAACGGCGGGCCGATCGACGTCCTGATCAGGCAGTACCTGGGGCAGGGCAGGACGGATCCCGTGAACCACAGCCTGACGCGTCCGCCCGTGATGGAAGGGGAAGCTGTCCATCGCGTGTTCAAGATGGCCGAGCTGGCGGGCGCTCCGGCGTACATCGTGCATCTCTCGTCGAGGGATGCACTGAACGAGGTCCGCGAGGCACGGGACCGCGGCGTGGCGGCGTACGCGGAGACCTGTCCCCAATACCTCTACCTCTCGATCGACGACATGGCCCGGCCGGGTTTCGAGGGTGCGAAGTTCGTGTGCTCCCCGCCGCTCCGCACCGCCGATCATCAGGAGGAGCTCTGGAAGGGCCTGCTGGCCGACGACCTCCAGGTGGTCTCCACCGACCATGCCCCCTTCAACTTCAAGGGGCAGAAGGATCTCGGGATGGACGACTTCTCCAAGATCCCCAACGGGCTCCCGTCGGTGGAGGACCGGTTCACGCTCCTCTACCAAGGAGTGGTGGACAGGAGGATCGGCCTGAACCGCTTCGTGGAGATCGTCGCGACCGCGCCCGCGAAGATGTTCGGGCTGTCCGCGCGCAAGGGAACGATCGCTCCTGGGTTCGACGCCGATATCGTGATCTTCGACCCGGACCACGAGCGCACGATCTCCGCCGAGACCCATCACATGAACGTCGACTACTCCTGCTACGAGGGACGACGGGTGAAGGGGCTGCCGCAGATCGTGCTCCAACGCGGGAACGTTCTCGTCGAGAACGGCGAGTTCCACGCGAAGGAGGGGCAGGGGTCGTTCCTACCGAGGAGCCGGATCTCGACATGACGATCGACGTCGAGCGACTCCGTCGGCTTCCCCTCTTCGGCGAGCTGGATCACCACGACCTCGCGATGATCGCGCATCACGTCGGGGAGATGGAGGCCTCCGAAGGACAGGTGCTCTTCGAGCAGGGCTCGATCCCGTACGAGATGTTCGTGATCGAGGAGGGCACCGCCGACGTGACGAAGGACGGCGAAACGGTGGGCAGGATCGGCCCCGGTGACGTGGTGGGCGAGATCGCGCTCCTGCGGTTCCAGCGCCGGATGGGGACCGTTCGCGTCACGTCGCCGCTCCGGGCCGTCACTGTGAGCGCGGACGAACTCCAGGTGATCGAGGAAGAGATGCCCGAGATCGCCGGACATCTACGGTCGATCATGACCCAGCGCGAGCGCGAGATCGCCGATCGATCCAACGACTGACATGACGACCCCCCGGAGGAGCTGATGTCCCGCGGCCCCGCGCAGGATCCGCCGATCGCCGAACGGGTGCGCCCCGGCCGCGTCCTCGCTGAATACGGCGTTGCGCTCAGCAGGCTCGCCACGGAGATCTCGACCGGAACCACCGTCGTGCTGAAGGAGCTCTCCGAGGGCGCGGTCAGAACGCTCCCGCCCGCGGATCCCAAGCGCTCCGTGTGGACGAGGCTGGTCCTGCCGACCCAGATCGAGGCCGACCGCGGCGTGATCCGGATCCTCCGGCCCTACGTCGCGGGCGACACCCTCGATGCCTCGGTGCATGGATCGCCCTCCACGCTCGAGCGCACCCTGGTGATCGTATTGGACGTGCTCCGGGCCCTCGACACGCTCCACGCGCTCGGATCCACGCATGGGGCGGTCAAGCCGTCGAACGTCATCGTGGGCCCGGACGATCGGGGATGGCTCGTCGATCCCGCTCCCACCGATCCGGCGGCCGATGTGCGGGTCCGGTCCCGAGCCGCGTCCGGAACGAGGTCGAGCGCCTCGATAGACGCCGCTCGGTACCTATCCCCCGAACAGGCCGGCGTCCTGGAAGGTCCGATCGACGCTCGCTCGGACCTCTACTCGGTCGGCGTCCTCCTGTTCGAGAGCCTGACCGGGCGCCCGTTGCACGGAGCTCGGGACACGGGTGAGCTCTTCCGCGCGCAGGTCATCGGGGCTTCATCGAGCATCCGCGCGGCGGGCGTCACGGCGCCACGCGCGCTCGACGACGTCGTCGGGCGGCTGCTCCAGAAGGATCCTCGTGATCGCTACGCCACGGCCGCGGGGGTGCTGCAGGACCTCCTCGAGATCGAGCGCAGCCTCGACCGCGGCGATCTCGAACCCCCGCTCGTGATCGGGCTCGGGGATCAGCGGACGACGCTCACGGAGCCTGGCCTCGTGGGGCGGGCCGACGAGATCGCCAGGATCGACGCGGCGATCGTGGGAGCCGCCCGAGGGCAGGGGTCGCTCGTTCGACTCGAAGCCCGATCCGGAGATGGGAAGTCACGGATCCTGGACGAGGCCGCCCTGGGCGCCGAGCAGCGCGGCCACCGGGTCTTCCGGACGGAAGCACACGAGCTCGAGGCGCCCCGGCCGTTCGCGATGCTCGAGGGGCTCGCCGCGTCGATCCTCGATGCCGCGGCCGAGGACGAGGCGTACGCGGCTGCGCTCGCCGACTCCCTCGCGCCCTGGTCGCCGGAGCTGCGAACCGTGCTGCCGTCCCTCCATCGCTTCCTCGCCGACGCCGAGGAGATCGAGCATCCCGCCGTGGAGCGAAGGCTCCAGGCGGCGCTCGCGACCCTGTTCGATGCCCTCGGCACACGGAACCGCCCCGCGGTCCTGCTGCTCGATGATTGCCAGTGGGCCGACGATCTCTCGCTCGGTGTCGTCAGTAGGTGGTCATCGTCGTCACGCGACGGCTCGCGTTTCGTCACCGTCGTTGCGGCGATCCGCCGGGAGGAGGTCGACGAGGACCATCCATCGAGGGGCTGGACGAAGGCGACCACGATCACGTTGGCTCCCCTCGATCTCGACGAGACGCGAGACCTCGTCTCGTCGATGGGGGGATGGTTCCCGGACCAGGCGCACGCGCTGATCGCGCAGCTCTCCCAAGGTCGACCGTTCTTCATCACCTCGGTGGTCCGCGGGATGGTCGAGTCCGAAGCGCTCCGCCCGGGACCCGGCGGGTGGCTGCTGGACCCGGCGGCGCTCGCCACGCTCGTCTCCCCCGGGAAGGGTGCAACGTTCATCACGCGACGCCTCCGACGGCTCCCGGATGACACCCTCGCGTTCCTCTCCGCAGCCGCGATCCTGGGCCGACACGCGTCGACGGAGGAATGCGCGTCCCTCGCGAACATCGAGCGGGACTTCGTGGACCCCATCGTGGAGGAGGCGCGGCGAGCCGGTCTGATCTGGGCCACGGAACGGGACGGGTTCTCGTTCATCCACGACAAGGTCCGGGAGGGCGCGCTCCGACGTCTCGACGAGGACCAACGACGGTCGCTGCACCTCCGTGCGGGGGAGATGATCGAGCGCACGCGTCCGGGCGACGTCTTCGACCTCGCGTACCACTTCGACGAAGCCGGGGCTTCCGAGCGGGCGCAACCGGCCGCCCTCGAGGCTGCCTCACTCGCCCGCACGCGCCAGGCGTTCGACAGCGCCGAGACGATGCTCCGGATCGCCGCCCGAGGAACGCCGACGGCCGACGTCTCAACCCGGGTGCGTGTCGCCGAGGATCTCGGCGCGACCCTGATGGTGCGAGGTGCATACGAGGAATCTGCGCGCTGGCTCGACGAGGCTCGGTCGCTGGTCCCTTCGGGAGAGCGGGCGGCCGAGATCGAGAGCAAGATCGGAGAGCTCGCGTTCAAACGCGGAGACGTTCGCACGGGCGCCGCGTCGATCGAACGGGCGATCCGGATGGTCGGCGGGCGCGTACCCAGACGAGCGATCGTCCTCCTTCCCATGCTGCTCGGCGAGCTCCTGGTCCAGACGCTCCACTCGATCTGGCCCGCCATGTTCGTCGGACGTCGTCCGCTCGAGGACGGCGCGAACGACCTCCTCGCCTCGCGCTTCTACGGACGGCTCGGCTACGCCTGGTGGTTCGAACGCGGGAAGGTCGCGACCCTCTGGACCCACTTCCGCTCGCTGAACCTCGCGGAGCGCTACCCGCCGACCGCCGAGCTGGCGCAGGCGTACTCCGAGCATGCCCCGGCGATGATGCTCGTCCCCTGGCACCGTCGGGGCGTCCGGTACGCGCAGCGGTCGCACGCGATCCGCGTCCAGCTCGGCGACCTGTGGGGTCAGGGTCAGTCCCTCCACTTCTGGGGGGCCGGGCTGTACGCCGGATCCGAGTACGAGGCGTCGCTCCTGCGCATGCGTGAGTCGCTGGAGTTGCTCGAGCAGACCGGCGACCGATGGGAGCTGAACAACTGCCGCTTGCAGATCGCGATGGCGCGCTACCGGCTCGGCGACCTCGCCGGGGCCGTGGAGGACAGCGGAGCCGCCCGGCAGGCGGGCCTCGAGATCGGGGACGCCCAGGCCCGGGGGATCGGGCTCGAGGGATGGGCGAAAGCGACCGATGGGCTCGTGCCCGAACCTCTCATCCGAGCCGAGTTGGAGCGATCGAGCGAAGACGTCCTCACGATCGCGAGCGTGATGCAGGCCGAAGGGGTGCGGCTCCTGGGCATCGGTGACCCGGAGGCAGCGGTGGAGGCGTTCGAGGAGAGTCAGCGATCGTTCCGCCGGGCCGGGATGAAGAACGCCGGCGTCAGCCCCGTCCGGCCGTGGCTGCTCACCGCCTTGCTCCGTGCCGCCGAGGCCACGCCCGCGGTGGATCGGCGCCGGCGAACCGCCCTTCTCCGACAGGCGCGCTCCGTCGCTCGACAGGCCAACCGACGTGCACGCTTCTACCGCAACGACCTGCCCCACGTGCTGCGGGAGCGCGCGCGCCTGGCGGCGCTGACGGGCCGCCCCCGACGCGCCCGCGCGCTCTTCTCCCGCAGCATCGACGTCGCCACCGGTCAGCGGGCTCACACGGAGACGCTCCGCACCCGGATCTCCCGCGGTGAGGTGGGAGGCGCGTTCGGATGGACGGAGTTCGTCGACGACGGGGAGCGGGCGGCCGCCGAGCTTCGAGCCCTCATCGCGGCGGCTGCTCGCGTGCCCAGGACCGACGCTGCCACGACGGAGGGCGTCGATGGGGCTCCGGACGACGGGTCACTCTCCCCCGAGCCCGAGACGACCGGAGCCGCCCCGGAGACGGGTTCACCGATCGGCAGCCGATCGATGTTCCGGGTCCCCACCCCCTAGGGCCCCGTGCGAGGCGCCACGACACCCAGGATCTTCACGGATCCTTCACGGGTTTTCGCCGATCCGACGTTTGCGCGGGTCTCGGACGGGTAAACAGGCCGAAACGGCGTCTCGGCTCCTCCGGCCGAGGCCCGTCCTCAGATGTGTGGAGTCGGAGGGTGCCGGGGAACCCACCCCCTTCCCGGTCCCTCCGACCCGCATCCGATGGTTCACCGCAAGCCTCCGACGTCGGATCGCCCTCGATCCGGTCTCAGTCGCACTGAGCAACGGTCCTCGACCGCATCCGACCTCGAGGGTAGGCTCCGGCTGACTCGGATCGGGAGGACGGGATGAAGACACGGAGGTTCTGGCGTGTGCTGGGAAGCGCGGCGCTCGCGGTGCTCCTCGCTGGTTGCTTCAAGGTCAACATGGACCTGGACGTCACCGCCGACAACACCGTTTCGGGGACCGCCGTGGTCGCCGTGGAGGAGAGCCTGCTGGAACTGAGCGGCCAGAACGTCGATCAGCTCTTCGCGGATATGGACCTCTCGGATCTGCCACCCGGCTCGGAGTCGGAACCGTACGAGGAGGACGGCTTCGTCGGGCGACAGATCACGTTCGAGGAGGTGCCCCTCAGCGAATTCACGGGGAACGGGACGCTCTCCGGCACGGCATCCGGGGAGGAGCTGAACATCGTCCGCGAGGGTGACGAGTTCCACGTCACCGGCGGGTTCGACATGAGCGGCCAGGAATTCACCGGGACCGAGATCCCGCAGCAGTTCCTCGAGAACTTCGAGTTCCGGATCTCGATCACGTTCCCAGGACCCGTGAGCTCCGCGAGCGGCGACATCGACGGGAACACCGTGACGTGGGAGCCGCGTGTCGGTCAGAACACGGAGATCCAGGCGGTGGCGAGCGCGATCCCGTCGTCGAGCCCACCGCTCCTGATGATCGTCCTGATCGCCGTGGGCGCGCTCGTGCTCGGAGCGATCGTCTATTTCCTCGCTCATCGCGGGGCGGCGGCTGCCGCCGACCCGATCGCGGGCACCGGGTTCGGCGACGCGGTCCCGGCGCCGTCGCCGGCGAGTCCCGGGGGATCGCCCGTCGACACCCCGCAGACCGCGTTCCCGGCTCCGGACGCTGCCTCTCCTATCGACGACACGCCACCACCTCCGCCTCCGCCGAGCGGGATCTGATCGAGATGCCCACGTACGAGTACCGATGCGGATCGTGCGGCGCGACCTTCGAGTCGCGACGCGCGATCGTGGATGCAGATGCGCCGGTCCTCTGCCCTCAGGGTCACGAGAACGCCGTACGACGGCTGTCGGTGTTCGCCGTGAGCTCGTCCGCCACGGCCGAACGTGCGGCTCGACCTGCAGGAACGGGATGTGGTCCCGGCTGCGCATGCGCGGTGATCGGTTGAACCAGGACCGATGGTCTAGCGCAGACGCACTACCGTGAAGAAGTCGTAAAGGGTTCGCATTTCCGGTTGAAATCTCCGCGACCGCTTCGATAGCGTCGACGTCGTCCGATGACCTTTCGGAGACTTCCTCTCCTCGTGTTGGTCGTCGCCGTGCTCATCGCGGGGATGCCTTCCCCGGCCGACGCGGACAACGTCACCGCCCGGCGCAAGACGCTCCAGCTCCTGAACCAGACACGGCGCAATCACGGCCTCCCCGCGTTCCGGCTGAACGCCAACGTCTCGCACTTCGCGTGGAAGCACTCGAAGAAGATGGCGGAGCGGTACCGCTGCTTCCACACGACGAACCTCTACGGCGTGGTCCGGGCGTACAGCCCGTCGACGTGGGGCGAGAACGTCGGAGCGGCAGGCACACTCAAACGGGTCCGGAACCTGTGGATGGGGAGCGGGGGACACCGGGCCAACATCCTGAACCCCCGGTTCCGGAGGATCGGCATCGGGGTCGTGAAGGCACGGGGCCTCTTGTGGGTGACGACGATCTTCTACGGCGGCTGATGTCACCTCAGGACACGAGCGAACGGAGCTGGCGGAGGGCGACCGTGAGCTGCGAGAGGTCGGTGACCCCCTCCATCGCGAGTGACCGCATGAACCGCCGCACCCTCCCGTAGGCGGCGCTCCGATCCTCGAGGAACGCATCGACGGCTTCATCGATCGGCCGCCCACCCGCATGTTCGAGCACGGTCTCGATGATCTCGCGACGGATCGTGTACAGATCGTCCTCCATCGAGTGGACCGCCCATCGCTGCCACCGGGTCTTCGCCGGCTGCTCGGCGAGACGCTGCTCGAGCCAATCGATGTCCAGCCGCTCTCCGAGGAGGAAGAAGCCGCGCGCCACCTCGAGGACCGGCCGTCCGGTGGCGCGCGACACCGAGATGATGTCCGGCCCGTGAACCAGCTCGTCTTGGAACGCGTGTCTGCGCGCCAGCTCGTCGGGGATGCCTTCGGCGGTGAGGCGCGTCGCCTCCCGCTCGCGCTGCTCGCGCCACGCCTCGGGACCGATCTGCTCGATCACCGACGACAGCTCACGGAAGGCGGTCCTCGCTTGATCGACGGCCTCGCCGAGCCGGAGCCCCGGCGCGCGAACGAGGTACCAGCGCGCGGTCGACTCGACCAGCCTGTCGACGCCGATCATCAGGTCGTTCTGGATCGCCGGGTCGATCTTGCCGTCGAGTGACTCCACCGCGTCCCATCGCGGCACCGCGCCCACGACGTCGCGGGCGATCCGGAACGCGCGCACGACCTCGGCCGGGGTCGCCCCCGTCTCCGCGACGAGCCGCGACACGAAGGTGACTCCTTGGGAGTTGACGACGTCGTTCGAGACGATCGTCGCGATCAGCTCCCGCCGCAGCGGATGCTCGGCCAGCATCGGCCGGAACCGGTCGACGATGGTCTCCGGGAAGTACCGCGCCAGGTCCTGCTCGAGGTACTCGGCGTCGGGGAGGTCCGCCTCGAGGAGATCGCGCTTGATCGAGCGCTTCGAGTAGGCGACGAGCAGCGCGATCTCCGGCCGGGTGAGTCCCTCACCGCGGCCCCGTCGCTCCGCCATCTCGTCCGAGGTCGGCAGGAACTCGACGAGACGATCCAGCTCCCCTTCCGCCTCGAGCTGAAGCATCAGGTCCTCGCACGCCTCGTTCCGCTCGGCGGCGACCGCGACCTCTTGCGAGAGGATCTGCGCCTGCAGGTAATTGTCGTAGAGCACACGACGGACGACGTCGTCCGTGGAGGCCTCCATCAGGGCGTTGCGTTCATCCGTCGTCAGCTCTCCGCGCTCGATCGCCAGACCGAGGAGGATCTTGAGGTTCACCTCCCGGTCCGAGGTGTCGACGCCGGCGGAGTTGTCGATGAAGTCCGTGTTGATCCGTCCACCGGCGAGCGCGTACTCGATCCGCCCGCGCTGTGTGAAGCCGAGGTTGCCACCCTCTCCGACCACGCGGGCGCGGACCTGGTTCCCGTTGATCCGGATGGGGTCGTTGGCGCGGTCGCCCACCTCGGTGTGGCCTTCGTTCGCCCCCTTGACGTACGTGCCGATCCCGCCGTTCCAGAGCAGGTCGACAGGTGCCTGGAGCACCCAGCGGATCACGTCCGCGGGGGTCATCTCGGCCGGTGTGTCGTCGGGGATCGCGAGGGCCTCGCGCGCCTGGGCCGACAACGTCACCCACTTCGCCGTGCGGTCGATCACCTCGGCCCCCTCGGAGAGCACGCTCCTGTCGTAATCGCCCCACGAGGATCCCGGGGTCTCGTACAGGCGTTTGCGCTCGGCGAACGAGATCGCCGGATCCGGCTGCGGATCCAGGAACACGTGCCGGTGGTCGAACGCGGCGACCAACTGGATCCGATCCGTGTAGAGCATGCCGTTGCCGAAGACGTCTCCGGACATGTCACCGATCCCGACCGCCGTGAACGGCTCCGTCATCGGGTCGGTGCCCAGCTCCCGGAAGTGCCGCTTGACCGATTCCCACACGCCGCGAGCGGTGATGCCGAGCTCCTTGTGGTCGTAGCCGTGGGAGCCTCCGGAGGCGAACGCGTCACCGAGCCAGTACCCGACGCGCTCGCTCACGCCGTTCGCCGTGTCCGACAGGGGAGCCGTGCCCTTGTCGGCGGCGACCACCAGGTAGGGGTCGGGGCCGTCCGTGATCCGCACCCCTTCGGGGTGCACGACCTCTCCCTTCACGAGGTTGTCGGTGATGTCGAGCAGTCCCTCCATGAACGTGACGTACTGCTTCGCCACCTCTTCCTTGATCTGCTCCGGCGTGACCGAGGTCCGCTTGAGGACGAACCCACCCTTGGAGCCGTCGGGAACGATCACGGCGTTCTTGACCTTCTGCGCCTTCATCAGTCCGAGGACCTCGGTGCGGAAGTCCTCCCTGCGGTCGGACCAACGGATACCCCCGCGGGACACCATGCCGGCCCGGAGGTGGACCGCCTCCATCTCCGTGGAGTACACCCAGATCTCGTAGAGCGGCATGGGCTTCGGCATCTCCGGCACGCGCTCCGACAGGAGCTTGAAGCTCAGGAACGACCGGTCGGGGACGTACGCGTTCGTCCGCACGATCGCCTCGATCGTCCCGAGCAGGTGTCGCAGGATGTTGTCCTGGTCGAGGGAGGAGACGCCTCGCAGGTCGCGGTGGATCTCCTGCCGGATCTCGTCGATCTCCTCTTCCGTGGCGCCACGCACGGGATCGAAACGGGCCTCGAACATCCGCACGAGCCGTTCCGAGATCGACGGGTAGGCCGCCATCGCGTCGTTCCGGTAGTTCTCTGTGTACCGGGCGGAGACGCGCATCCGATAGTTCCGGAGCGCACGGAGGATCCTGATCTCCCACCAGGTGAGGGCCGAGAACGTCACGAGGCGGTTCAGCGAGTCCGAGTCGCACTCCCCCCGCCACACGGCCGCGATCGTGTCCGTGACGCGATCCGCAGATTCCCCGAGCTCCAGCACCGCGCCCCGTGAGTCGAGCACCCCGAAGTCGTGGATGTAGACCCGTCCCTCGCCCGCGATCGCGGTCGGCACCTCCTCGACGACCCGGAGCCCGAGCGCTTCGAGGATCGGCATGAAGTCCGAGAGATCGACCTTGCCGCCGGTCTTGTAGAGCTTGACCCGCGTCAGGCGTTCGCCCTTCGATTCGTTGCCGACCCCGACGAGGAACCCCTCGGTCGACGCCTCCAGCTTCTCGAGCATCACGACGTCGTCGACGACCAGGTCCCACTCGTCGTTGGCCTTGTAGTAGTCCGGGAACCGCGGCGCGTACTCCTCCATCAGGGCGAGCGCGCGGCCCGCGCCGACGCGCCTCGAGAGCGCGTCGAGGAGGTCGTCCTCCCAGGTTCGCGCGAGGATCTCAACCTCCCGCTCCAGCTCCTCGTAGCGCACGTCGGGGATCGGCTTGCCAGGGGCGACATGGATCGTGAAGAAGATGCGCGCCGACTCCGTCTCCCCTAGGGAGAGGTGGTAGTCGATCGTCGTGCCGTTGAAGCGCTCGAGGAAGAGGCCCTGGAGAGCCTTGCGGAGGTCCGCGTTGAACCGATCGCGCGGCAGGGCGACCACGACCGACACGTTGCGGCCGTAGAGGTCGCGGCGGATCAGGACGCGGATGCCCCCGTGCTTCTCGAGCTGCAGGAGCCCGGCCACCAACCGCCGGAGCTCCTCGGCGGACGCCTGGAAGAGCTCGTCCTTCGGGAAGGACTCGAAGAGGGTGACCACCGCCTTGTAGTCGTGCGATCCGGGGATCAGATCCTCCGCGGCGATCAACTGCTCGAGCTTGTGGTGCAGCAACGGCGTCTTCGCGGCCGGCTCCATGTACGCCTTGCTCGTGAAGAGGCCGATCAGGCGGGCCTCACCCACGATCGTCCCGTCGGGTGAGATCATCCGGACGCCGATGTAGTCCATGCGGGCGCGGCGGTGGACGGTCGAGTACGCCTGGGTCTTCGAGTAGATCAGGAGCTCCCCGTCCTCGATCCGATCCCGGACATCCGGTGCGAGGTCCGAGAGCAGGGTGAGGTTCGCGAACGTCGATCTCTCCACGTCCGAGAGGATCCCGAGCCCACTGCCCGGCACCGCACGGATCGCGCGTCCGCCCTTCGTCTCCTGGAGTTCGTACTCGCGGTAGCCGAGCAGAACGAAGTTCAACTGGAGGAGCCAGTCGAGGAACCTCGCAACCTCGCCGACGACCTCCGACGGGTAACGGACCTCGGCGGCGCGTGCGAGCTCGATCATGTTCCGCACGCGCTCCTGCATCGGATCGAAGTCCCGGACCACGAGCGCGACGTCTCGGAGGATCCGGCGTACGCGCGTCTCGAGCTCGGCGTTCACCTCGTCGCCGAGAGCGCGGTCGACCTCGAAGTGCATGAACGACTCGCGGTGCTCGGCTTCCCGCCCGGACCGGACGCCGAGCAGCCGCCCCTGCTCGTCGCGGACCGCCCCGATCACCGGGTGCAGCAGACGCTTGATCGTGAGACCGCGCGCCGTGAGCTCCTCCGAGACCGAGTCGACGAGGAAGGGCGAATCGTCGGTGTTGACCTCGATGACCGTGCCGTGGCATCGGTACCCGTGGACGTCGGGCTCGGCGTTGAAGACGCGGACGGCGGACGCCTCGAGGCCGCGGCTGTCCGCGAACGCGAAGGCGGAGGTGGCGAGCGCGAGCAGCTCGTCGGTCGTGATCGCCTGGAGGTCGTCATCCGACAGGCGTCGCAGGAGCGCTCGAGCGAAGGCGGCGACCGCCTCGGCCCGCTCGGTCCCGATCGATCCCTCGGCACCCTGCTGCGTCCCGGCCTGCGCACCGGCCTCGGCCTCGCGCCTGATCCGAGCCAGCATCTCTTCGATCTTGGGATGGAGCTCGGAGGGGGTGGTGGCGCGCGCTGACTGTTCGATCGTGTCCGACACTGGCGTTCGCGACCCTCCGGGGCTGACCGCTCCATTGTGTCAGGTCATCCGGCCGAGATGGGGAAACCGAGCGCGACGGCCGGTACCGAAGGTCGTACGGGCTGTACTACTCCTTTCGGCACGAAAACCCCCAGAAGGCTGAGGCCGAGAATCCGTGCGTGAAGTACGCTCGGCGGGCACCTGGGGAGGCACATTGGCGCGACCTGTACGCATCGTCGTCGGCGAGGGTCGAACGGCGCAACAAGGGCTCCTTCGCTTCGTCCTCGAGGGCGAGGGCTATGACGTCGTGGGTGAGGCCAAGGGCACCTCCGAGCTCTCCGGCGTGATCGAGGCCAACCGCCCGGATGTAGTCGTCCTCGACGACGGCATCGGCGTGGTCGCCGTCTCGATGGTCCACGAGGTCGCCCCCCAGGCGAAGGTGGTCCTCGTGTGGCCGTCGGCCGTCGTCCCGATCGGCGGCGATGCCCGGGTTGAGCCCGCCAAGATCCTCCGGGACCTCGGCCCGGCGGTTGCACACGTGATGGCGCCGGTCACGGCGCTCACCGAGACGTTCGTGCGGCCCGCCTGGATCGATCAGGTCCGTAAAGACCCGGCCACGCTGCGGAGCAAGCTCGCCGGCAAGGAGACGATGAAACGCGCCAGCGTCACCCGCCTGCAGCGGCGCAGCCAGCGCCTCCATCCCAGGACCAAGGCAGCAGCAGCAGCGGCAGCAGCAGCCGCGGCGGCAGCGGCGGCAGCGGAGCGGGAAACGCGCGAGGACGCGATCCCGGCGCCGGTCGTGATGCTCCCGGTCGGGCTCAGCGGGGCGGACGTCGAGCCCGTGCTCGACATCGGCGGAGGCACGTCCGCCGCTCGTCCGGTCGAGGGGTCGATCGACGAGCGGTCGGAGTGGAACCGGCGCCTCGGCACCCTCGCGCTGAGCGGCGCGGCGGCGGTGAGCGCTCTGGTGCTCGCGCTCGCCCTCGGCGGCGGCAGGGTGTCCGTGGTTGGGGTGCGCGGCTTGGCCGGCAATCTCCCGATCGTCCCCGGCTTCGGGCAGGGTGCGATCGTCGGTCGCGGGCCGCTCACCTTGGGCGCGCTCGGAGCCGGTGGCTACGTGCCGGGCGCGTTCGATCCTGCCGACCTCGTGCCGGACGGTGGCACCGCGGACCCCACGACCGACATGGGCCTCGATGGCGGCCTCGCGAACCCCGACGGCAGCGGGGATCCCGGGACCGACCCGGGCACTGACCCCGGGACCGACCCCGGGACCGACCCCGGGACCGACCCCGGGCCCGATCCTGGACCTGACCCCGGGCCAGATCCTGGACCCGACCCCGGGCCTGATCCTGGACCCGGCGACGGGGACGACGATGGCGACGACCATGGGAACGGGGACGACGACGATGACGGGAAGGGCGGGGACGACGACGACGACGGGGACGATGACGGCCACGGGGACGACGATGACGATGACGGGAAGGGCGGGGACGACGACGACGACCTCCCAGGGAAGAGCGGGGAGCACAACCCGCACGGTGGCCCTCCCGGCCACCTGGGGACCACGCCCGCTCACGGCCCCGGAAATGGCGTGGGCAACGGCCAGGGCCAGGGGCAGGGCCACAAGCACAAGCACAAGCACTGACCGAGGGAGGCTCGGCCCAGACGCCTAGGCTGAGCCCATGGGTTCCAACCCCTACGGCTCGCTCGAACCCGGCACACCGGATCCCATCCCGAAGCCGTTGTTCCCGGAGGTGAGCTCCATCGGAGCGATCGCCCGCGGCTTCCGGAAGCGCTGCCCTCGCTGCGGTGAGCGGGACACGTTCGTGACCTGGTTCCAGACGCGCACCGCGTGCCCGCGTTGCGATCTACGGTTCGCGAAGGAGGAGGGCGGCTTCCTCGGAGCGATGACCCTGAACTACGTCGTCGCGATCGGCATCTGGCTCGTCGTCCTCGTCGTCGGGATCATCCTGACGGTGCCCGACGTCGCCGTCGTGCCCCTTCTGGTGGCGAGCGCCGATCGTGCTGATCGGCGTCCCGCTGTGGTTCTACCCTCGGTCGAAGATGATCTGGGCCGCCGTCGAGTTCCTGGTGCTGCGCGGCACGCCCGAGTACCGACCGCCGGTCGCGCGCGACGCACGCCAGCGAGAGCTCGAGTAGCTCAGGCCGGGAGATCCACCACCGCCCGCGCGACGCCGATGACGTCCCGGTCTTCGAGCGGAAGGAGGAACCCCCGTGCCGGCACCGCGACCTCCACGACCGCCTCGGACGTGCCCGTGGCGCAGGAGCACGAGACGAGCCGGCCGCCGTTGCGATCCGCGTACTCGGCCGCGACGGTCGAGGGATCGATGCCAGAAGGGAGCGCCAGCTCCTGCGCGGCGGCGAGCGCCGCGAGGTCCGCCACCGCCTCGGCGCGCGACCTGGCGATCAGCGCCCTGCCGACATCGGCCGCGCCCATCGTGACGACGAGGGCCATCCCCACCGCCGCAGCGACGACGATGGAGATGCTTCCTCCCTCGCTGATACGGACGCCGGAGATCACCCGAACTCCTGCCTGGCGGTCGTGGATGCGCTCATGCCCACCGGACCACCGAACAGCCACTCCACGAAGGGCACACGCACGGGGGCCGCGTATCGCAGCGAGACGGTCACCGGCTCGCCCCGGAGACCCGCCCGTGCGACCTCCACCTCGACGGACCCATCCTGGAGCGACGGCGCGGCGGCGAGGGCGGCCGTTCGGATGGCGGAGGGATCGTCCTGGACGGCGGCGGCGCGCGCACCCGCGCGCGCCGCCGCCTCCACCAGCAGACGATCGCGGACGAGCAGTCCCGTCTGCACGAGCGCGAGCGCCACCACCAGAACAAGCGGGAGCACGAGAGCGAACTCGACGGCCGCGGTTCCCCGTTGCGATCCGCGTCCGTCAGGCAGCGGCCGCATCGCCGATCACGCTGTCGATCACGCTGTCGAAGAACGCCGGCAGTTTGCCGGACGACCGGGCCCAGGCGATCAGGACGACGGCAACCGCCGCGGCAGCCAGGATCACGAGCGCGTATTCGGCCGTCGTCTGGCCTTCCTCCCTCTGGAGGCGAAGGGCGTCGATGGTGCGCAGGAACAAGGCGTACAGGAAGAGCATCGGTTCACCTCCTCTCAACGGATGGAACGCACGGTGGTGAGCAGGACCGGAACCACCGTGAGGAGGAGGAAGGCGGGGAGGACCAAGAACACGAGCGGGAAGAGCATCTTCACGGGCGCGGCTCGGGCCCGCTCCGCGACCGCCGCGCGTCGAGAGCTGCGGACGTCCGCGGCGAGGTCCCGCGTCGCGCCCGTGAGCGATGTTCCCAGTGTCTCGGTGCGGGTCAGCACGGCCATCGCCCGTCGAAGATCCGGAAGCGCGAGCCGCTCGGTGACCGCCGAGAGCTCGGTCCGCCACCTGGCGCCGACCGCCACGGCGTCGAGCGAGGTCATGAGCTCCATCCCGAGCGGACCTCGGAGCGCCTGCACCGACCGTTGGAATCCGGCAACGGCCGACAGGCCCGCGGCCGATCCGGCTGCCAGGAGATCGAGCAGCTGGGGGATCTCTGCGTTCATGGCGCGGCGACGGCGAGCCCCCGCGCGTGCTTCTTTGAACCTGTGGACGGCGAGCGCGAGCAGGACGGCCAGTGGGACGGTCACGATCTTCGGACCGGGAGCGATCACCGCGGCGATCACGGCGCCCGCTCCCCAGACGGAGCGAGCGTCGACCGGTAGCCCCTTCCCGGATGCCTTGGGGCTCCGGGGCAGCGCGAGCCCGATCCCGATCACCGCGCACGCCCCCGCTGCGGCCGCCAGGCACGCCGCGACGATCGGCTCCATCAACGAACCTCGAGCAGGTGTCGGATCCAGACGAACGCCAGGAGCTCGAGCACGAGACCGACGCCGAGCGAGGTGCCCCCGAGCGGGGTTCCGATCGCGTCGAGCATCTCGTCTCTGGAGGTCACCAGGAGGAACGCGAAGAACCCGATCGGAAGCATGCCGAGGATCACCCCGGACAGACGCGCCTGCGCTGTGAGGGCCCGGACCTCTCGATGTGCAGCACGGCGCTCGCGGAGCGTGCTCGCGAGACCGTCGAGAACGATCGGGAGGTCGCCACCGCTCCGGCGATGGAGGTCGAGGACCCCGGCGATCAGGAGCGCATCCTCGGACCCGTGCGCGTCCGCCCACGCGGCAAGCGCCTCCGCGACGGGCGTGCCGGTCGCGATCGCGTCGACGAGGACCACGAGCTCACCTCGGAGCGGCTCCTCCGCCTCGTCCCGCGCGTAGGCGAACGCCTGTGGAAGGGACAGGCCGGCGCGGAGCCCGGCGGCCAAGGCGCTCACCGCATCGGCGATCTGCTCGGCCGCCCGGTACCGCCGTCCCGACCGTCGATGTCGCTGCATCGCGTAGTGGACGAGCGCTCCACCCCCCGCCCCCACGATCCCGACAAAGGGGCCCATCCAGAGCGTCACCACCACGAACCCGACGGTGAGCACGACCGATCGCCGAGGCACCCACGAAGGCCGATCCGAGGGTGGCGCAGTGAGGCCGATGAGCGATCGGTCGGAGCGGGTGATCACGATGGCGCGCTCTGCGAAGAAGCCGGCGAGGGCCAGGAGACCCGCGGCGAGTCCGATCATCGGTCCGGCCCCGCTTCGAACAGCCAATCGCCCACATCCTCGCCTCGATCGGCCAGGATGTGGGCCACCCGCGGCACGGCGCCGGTGGACTCGAACCCTCCTTCATCGCCGTCACGCCCACGGAACCGGAACAACGGCGAGACGACGGGCTCCCCTCGATGGGTGCCTTCGACCGCCGCGATCTCCCAGACGACGCGCCGGCCGTCCCGGAGCCGCGCCAGCTGCACCACCACATCGATCGCGGAGGCGACCTGATTGCGGATGTGGGCGGCCGGGAGCTCGACATCCGACATCATCGCCATCGTCTCCAGCCGCCACAGCAGGTGCCGGCACGAGTTCGCGTGCGCGGTGGAGAGCGATCCGTCGTGCCCAGTGTTCATCGCCTGCAGCATGTCGAGAGCCTCACCGCCCCGGACCTCGCCCACGATGATCCGGTCGGGCCGCATGCGAAGCGCGTTGCGGACGAGGTCGCGGACCGTGACCTGACCTCGTCCCTCGACGTTCGGCGGCCTCGCTTCGAGGGACACGACGTGCGATCGATGGAGGCGGAGCTCGGCAGCATCTTCGATCGTGATCAGGCGCTCCTCGTCCGGGATGAAGGCGGACAGGACGCCGAGAAGGGTCGTCTTGCCGCTGCCCGCCCCCCCGCTCACGACGAGGTTGGCGCGGCCGCGGACGCATGCCGCGAGGAAGCGCAGCCCACGTGGGCCGATGCTGCCCTGCGCCACGATGTCCTCACCGGACAGAGGCACGGGAGCGAACGTTCGGATCGTGAGCACAGGACCGCGGAGCGAAAGGGGCGGAACGATCGCGTGCACCCTGCTGCCGCCCGGAAGTCGCGCGTCCACCCAAGGTGACGCCTGGTCGACCCGGAGGCCCAGGGGACCCACGATGCGCTCGATCAGATGAAGGACCGACTCCTCCCCCTCAAACAGCCGGTCCTCCACCCTCTCGATCCGCCCCTCCCGCTCCACGTACACGTCGTCAGGTCCATTGACCATCACCTCGGTCACTCCGGGGTCCCGCAGTAGGAACTCGATGGGACCGAACCCGACGACCTCGTCGGAAACCTCGTTGACCACGCGAGCGAGATCCCGCTGCGGGAGCAGCGCGCCGCTCTCGCGCATCAGGGACAGCGCCTCTTCGCGAACGCGTAGCCGCCGCTCCGTTCGCGGCGCCGCGGACAACCCACGGGCATCGACCCGTTCGCGCAGCTGGGCCCGCAGTTGTCGTCGCACCTTGGCGAGGGGATCCGCACTCATGCGACGAGCGCGAGGATGACTCGCCCTCCGTGGTCCACCAGGTTCCCTCCGAACACTCTCGGGGAAGCACGCACCGACACGAGGGGGTGAGGAGGTGCCGACCGGCGGAGGAAGGCTCGCCGCGTCGACCGGGACGACCCTAGCGTGGACCTCCGACACGGAACCATCCCCAAGGCGGGGGTTTCCTCGAACCTGTCGGGGGATTCGTCTGCGCTATCGCGCGTGGGACTGCGCCGCACCGAGGGTGTCAGCCGGAGGAAGCGCTGTCGGAGAGGTGCCTCGGCTCGAGCTCCAGACGAGGATCGATCCGACGACGAGCCACACCGATGCTCACGAGGATCGACCAGTAGCCCACGCGAGGAGATTCGAGGTACTGCGTCGCGCCGAGGGCCATGCCGATCCAGGTGAGCGACCACGCGACGGAAAGCGCGAGCAGCGCGGGACGTGCCCACCGATGTCCTCGGAGTCCTGCGAGCGACACCAACGCGATCGTCGCGACCCCAGCGAACAGGTTGAGGAACGCGCCCGCACTCACGAGCTCGCTCTCCCGATACGACGTCATCAGCCGGAAGAGCGACAGGGACCGGATCGGCATCGGCACGGTACCGGGGGCGTAGTACCGGAGGAAACAGCTCACCACGAAGGCCAGAGCGCCGACCAACGCCACCAGGTAGCCGCGACGCGATCCCGAGCCGGCAGCCGACCCCTGTTCCACGGTTCGATCGTCCTCCCTTGGAACGCAGAAGTCGAGTCAGAACGAGGCACGGGACGGCGCCCGAGAGAGGGCGGCCGTGAGGCCGCCCTCTCCCATCGACCCTGGTCACGCGGTGAGCGTGACCGGGATGTTCACCACGTTGATCTTCGAGCCGTCCATCGCGCTCACCTCGTACACGCGGATCGTGCCGGGCTGGGTGGCGTCGACGTCGTAGGCGACGTCCGTCTCCCACGTCCCTCGGCAGCCGGTGCCGCAGGTCGCCATCGTGAACGTGGAGGCGATCACCTTCCCGTTCTGGTCCAGGATCGCGATCGACACGACCGCCTCGAAGACGTCGGCCGTCCCGCTGATGTGGACCGCGCTCGAGACGCGCTCACCGATCCCGGGACTCTCGACGAGGATCCACGGCAGCTGGTCGGCGAAGTTCGCGCGGCGCTGGGCGCTGTCGATCTCGTAGCCGCCGAAGTTCGTGAGCGGCCCGCCGTCGACCTCGAACACGACGCCCTCGATACGATCGAACTGCGTGAGCGTGAACACGATCTGCGCCAAGCTCCCCACGGCGATCGCGGGCGTCTCTTCGCCGACGAACGTGGCATCGAGATCCACGGTGGCGACGCCGTCGTCGATCGTGAGGCCGTTGAGTCGGGTCCCGGCATTGATGGTGGTCCCGAGGTTCGCCGCGCGCTCCGCCGCCGAGGGTCCTTCCAGCAGCGCTTCGAGGGCTCGGGTCCCCACGGCGGGGGTGAACGGCTCCGTCCGATGCGTGACGAAGAGCGAGCCGTCGTAGTTGAACCAGAGCTCGTACGTCATCGACTGCGTGGGGGTCGGCGAGGGTGACACCGATGGCGACCCGGGAGAGGGTGATGTCGATGGGGTCGGCGGTTCGTTGCTTGGAGCGGGGCCGAGCGGCTGTGCGCCGCTCTCGGCGCACGCGGCCGTGAGCGTGGCGAGCACCGCCATCATCGCGATCAGGCGCTTCATGTGTGCCTCCTCAGGTCGGGTACGCGACCCATGCTCTGCGTCGACGGCAACACGGGAACCCCGCGCGTGTCACGGTTCGGCAACAGGATCCTCGGGGAGTCGGAGCGTGAAGCGCGACCCGGCACCGACCTCGCTCCGTGCCTCGACATCCCCGCCGAGCAGCCGCGCGTTCTCGCGAGCTATGGCGAGGCCGAGACCGCTTCCGGGGCCCGACCGCGATGGGTCGGCTCGATAGAAGCGATCGAAGACGTGCTCGAGGTGATCAGGGGCGATCCCGGGTCCCGTGTCGGCGACCTCGACGGCGGCGCCGTCGGCGGTCCGTCGCACCTGCACGACGACCGCTCCTCCCCCGTGGTCCAACGCGTTGCCGATCAGGTTGGCCACGATCCGATCGACGCGCGTCCGATCCGACGTGACGGGAACGGGCTCCGAGCGGATCCGGACCTCCCCGTCCCATCCTCGGCTCCGGACGGTCCCGGCCACGAGGGTCGCCAGGTCGAACGGCTCCGTGCGCACCTGCTCTCGCCCCGCGTCGAGCGAAGCGAGGTTCGTCAGGTCCTCGACGAGCCGGCGCAGGCGCGCGACGTCGCCGACGAGGAGCTCGGCGGCCCGTCGCGCATCGGGCGGCATCGCCGCCAGATGCTCCCGCAGCACGGACGCCTCGGACACGAGGGCGGCGACGGGCGTCCGCAGCTCGTGGGAGACGTCGGACGTGAAACGCCGGCCCCATGCCTCGGCTTCCGCGAGGGAGGCGATGCGGCTCGCCGCCACCCGCGCGAGCGCGAACGCGACCACGACGATCGCGACCCAGCCGATCGCGAGCGCCGTCGCGAGCTCACGGAGGTCCTCGTGGATCCCCGTCTCCGAGAACGCGAAGTAGAGCTCGGCACCGCGATCGGGCGTCGGGCCACCGACGAGCAGGAGCGACTCTCCATCCGCCTCGAGCCGGTCGTAGCCGAGCTGCCCTCTCGCCGCGATCGCGCGGAGCTCGGGCGGGATCGAGATCCCGGAGGCCGGGTCCGCGTCGATCGTCCGCCCGTCCTCGACCAGGATGGCGTGGATACCGCGCTCCTCCCGGAACGTCTCGACGACCGCCTGGGGATCGCCGGATCCCTGGAGGAGGGGACCGGCGATCGTGAGGTCGAAGACCGCTTCGGTTCGAGCGCGCTCGAGCGAATCGCGGAAGCGCGCGTCGCGGACCAACACGAACACGACCGTCGCGAGCGCGGCGGCCACGGCGGCCGCCACAAGGACGACCACCAGCACGAGCCGGCGCGGCGATCCGCGTCCTCCGGTCACTCCGCCCCAACCCGCTCGAGCCGGTAGCCGACGCCCCGGACGGTCGAGATCGTGCGGGGATGCGCGGGATCGTCCTCGATCTTCCCGCGGAGACGCTGAACGGCGACGTCGACCAGCCGCGAGTCGCCCAGGTACTCGTAGTCCCAGACCCGAGCGAGCAGGACCTCGCGGGTGAGCACCTGGCCGGGCCGGCGCGCCAGCTCGACGAGGAGTCGGAACTCCGTCGCCGTGAGTGCGAGATCGCGCCCCCCTTTCCGCGCCGCGAACCCACCGACGTCGATCTCCAGGTCACCGACGCGAAGCACAGGATCCGCCGGCTCCGCAGCCGCCCGGCGGAGCACCGCCCGGCAGCGCGCGACGAGCACCGGCATGTCGAACGGCTTGGTCACGTAGTCGTCGGCGCCGAGCTCCAGGCCGACGATCACGTCGGTGGCATCGGCGCGTGCCGTCAGCATCACGATCGGGATCCGGCTGTCCTTGCGAACCTCGCGGGTGATCTCGAAGCCGTCGAGCGACGGCAGCATCACGTCGAGGACCGCCAGGTCGAAAGGGTCACGGCGGAGGCGCTCGAGTCCCTCCCGTCCGTCTGCGCAGGACGTCACCCGGAAGCCGGCGTTGCCCAGCCCGAGGCCCGCCATCTCCCGGATCGAGGGATCGTCCTCGACGAGCAGCACCCGTTCGTCCATCGACGAAGCGTAGCCCGGGGGCGAAGCGTAGCCCGGTCAGGACGCCATCTCTTCGACGACGGGGTCGGACAGGGCATCCGCCAGGCGATCGAACCGACGGGCCATCCGGCCCTTCGGAGGCAGCAGCCGGTTGCGCTCCTGCGCCGAGCGGACGGCGCGGTCGTGCGGGATGATCGCGCGGGCCGGTTCGCCGAAGACGCGATGTACGTCTCCCGGCGTGATCTCGCTGCGGGCCGCCTTGTTGACGACGAAGCTCACGCGCCCCTCGAGGTGCAGGGGCGCGCACGCCTCCAGGGCGCGGGACGTCGCGCGGAACGACACGACGTCCAGGGTGAGGACCTCGACGAGCGAGTCCGAGGTCTCCGCACCGGCGCGGGTCATCGCCCCGAGCGCGCGCGGCAGGTGCACGACCACGGCGTCCGCGACACCCGCGGCGGCGTCGGTGACGAGACGCAGATCCTCCGGGCCGAGGCGGATCGCCTCCTCAGGCGGAGGAGGCAGGAGGACGTCCACTTCGCTCTCGTGCCGCCACAGCGCGCTCCTCAGCTGCTCCGGACCGAGATCCTCGCCGAGGGCGGCGGCGTCGGCGAAGGTGTGGGCCGGTTCGGCTTCCTCCCCCGTGGGCGCACCCAGCGCCTGAGCGACGTCGCCGAAGACCGGATCGGCGTCGATCAGGATCGCCGAGCCGCGGCGGGCGAACGCCGCGGCGAGGTGCGTGGCCACGAACGTGACTCCCGCACCACCGCGACCACCGTGCACCGCGACCACCGCGCCTCGTCTGGCCGCCTGCTGCGCTCGCCGGACGGCGGCCGCCGCGGCCACGAGCAGATCGTCGCGTTCCTTCGGCCACAGGAAATAGCCGGCAGCACCCGCTCGGATCGCCGTCCGGAGCGAGCTCACCGACTCGCGGACGTCGATCGCGAGCACCACGCCGCACGCTCTCGCTCCGGAGAGCAGGCCGGGCTCGGCGACGACGACGTCCGGCTCGAGCTGCCGGACCGCCTCCGCGAGCTGGCGGTCGTCACCCGCGGTGGCCACCACTCGCGCGCGCCCGCTCCGATCGAGGACGTGCATGACCTCCTCGGCCACCTCCGGCGCCTCCAGCGCCAGGATCACCCTCGCCACCTGATCCATCGTCTCCTCCTGTCGAGGAGAGGGAGGCGTGCGACGGTAGCCGGTGGCACCGACAGACCATCCGCTATACCTGCCGGCGTGGACGACGAGTTGCAAAGACGATCCTTCCGGCTCCCCGTCGAGGCGCCGTTCGCGGCGAGCACGCTCCTGTCGTTCCTCGGCGCGCGCGCCGTCCCCGGCATCGAGGAGACGCGGGACGGTACGTACGTGCGATCCGTGCGGCAGCCGAGCGGGGCCGCGGTGGTCGCGATGTCGCCTCGCTCGGACCACGTCGCCGTCCGCGTCTCGTCGGAGGGCGCACCCGACCTCGACGATCTCCGCGATCGCGCTCGCCGAGCGTTCGACCTCGACGCCGACGCCGCCGCGATCGACACCGCACTCGCCGCAGATCCGGCGATGACCCCGCTGGTGGCTCGGATCCCCGGGATCCGCGTCCCGGGCACGTTCGACGGCTTCGAGCTCGTCGTGCGGGCGATCTTCGGACAGCAGGTGTCCGTCGCGGGTGCGAGGACGTCGCTCGGCAGACTGGTGTCGGCCGCCGGAACGCTCCTGGAACGTCCGAGCGGAGGGATCACCCATCTCTTCCCCACGGCGGAGCGCGTGGCCGAGCTCCCGCCGGAGGCGTTCGGGATGCCCCGAGCGCGAGCCGAGACGATCCGCCGGGTCGCCGCGCTCGTCGCGGACGGAGAGCTCGATCTCTCGGGCGAAGCAGCACCCGAGGAGACGCTCAGGAGACTCGGTGACGTGCCCGGGATCGGACCGTGGACCCTCGCCTACGTCTCGATGCGCGCGCTCCACGACCCGGACGCGTTCATGGCGGGCGACCTCGGTGTCCGCAAGGGGTTCGAGGCCCTCGGTCTGGCGTCCACGCAGACGGCGATGCTCGCCCGAGCCGAACGCTGGCGCCCCTGGCGCGCCTACGCCGTGATGCACCTCTGGCACCACTCACGGGTCTCAGGCGCCGGCCGCGCGTGAACCATCGTCGCGAGTGACGGCCCTGCGGATCGCGGTCGTGACCGCGGCCTCGACCGACGCGGCGACCTGCTCGAAGCTCGCATCGACCTGCTGCGTGGCCAACGCGAAGACGGTGTCGCCGTCGTAGATCGTGTGAGCCGGTCGGATCGCGATGTCGAAGGCATCGTTCCCGATACCCGCCAGCCGGCGGACGTCCTCCTTCGACAACACCGCGTTCGTCGCGACCACGCCGAGCGTCGTGTTGGCCGCTGCCGACGATCCGAGCTGCTCCACCAGGTCCTCGCGACGCTCGCCGGGCTCCAGCCTCGGACCCACGAGGATCGATCCGTCCTCGTCCACGATCTCGCCGACGGCGTTCACGACCACCAGCGCGCCGACGACGAGCTCGCCGTCACGCACCGCCCAGGTCCCGACCCCTCCGGGCACCGCTCGCTCGGGTCCCCAGAGCTTCGCGACCGTGGCGCCGGTCCCGACCCCGATCCGCCCCTCGGCGACATCGGCGACTCGGCGGATGCGGCGATGCACGCCGCGTAGCCTTCGTCCGCCCCCGGTCGTCGAGACGGATCCCCCACGCCGAGGTCGAAGATGACCGCGGCGGGCACGGTCGGCACGCGAACCGGACCGATCTCGCTTCCGATCCCCCTCTCTTCGAAGTAGCGCTCCACTCCGCCCGCGCTGGCGAGTCCGAACGCGCTCCCGCCGGTGAGGACGATCGCGTGCGCGACTTCGATGATCGTGCCGGGCTGCAGGATGTCCGTGCCGCGCGTCCCGGGCGCGCCCCCCCGGACCTCGCAGGAGGCGATCGTGCCGGCTGGGGGCAGGACCACCGTGCAGCCGGTGAGGGCAACCTCGTCGGTCCAATGACCGACCGTGAGGCCCTCGATGTCGGTGATGGACGGCAACCGGCTCAGGCACCTTCCGGACGCAGTTCGAACACCGGGATCTCCCTGGTCGTCCGCTCTCGGTACTCGCGGTACGCGGCGTCCGCCTCCACGAACCGGTCGAAAATGGCCTCCCGCTCGACCCCCTCGAGCGCGCGTGCGATCACCGGGGTGGACCGGCCGCCGATCGACACCGTCGCTCGCGGGTGCGCCCGGAGGTTCTTCGCCCAGGCCGGATCGCGATCTTCGCCCGCGTACGACGCCATCACGAAGTACCGGCCGTCCACGTCGAGGTGGGAGAGGCCGACCGTGCGCGGCTGACCACTCTTGTGGCCGGTGGTCTCCAGCAGGAGGACCCTCATCGAACCCATCCGCGATCCCACCCGACCACCCGAGACACGGAGGACGTAGCGATGGAGCTTCCACATCACGCGCAGCATCGGGTTCAATCGAACGGCGGGCATCGAGGGGCCAACTCTACGGAGAGCGACCGGTCAGGCGCGCGCGATAGCGTCGGTGAGAAGGAAGGAGGTCCACGATGAGCGTTCCCGCTCGGATCAACATCGTGACGCTCGGCGTCGACAGCGTGGCGAGGTCCAAGGCGTTCTACGAGGCGCTCGGCTGGGAGCTCGCGGGCTCCGTCGGCGACGAGATCTGCTGGTTCCGGACGTCGGACTCGTATCTCGGCCTGTTCGCACGGGAGGACCTCGCCAGGGATGCGGGTCTGCGATCGGAGCCGACGGCGGAGTTCGGTGGCATCACCCTTGCGATCAACGTCGGGAGCGAGGCGGAAGCGGATGCCGCGTTCGAAGCGGCGGTGGCCGCAGGAGCGCGCATCATGAAGCCGGCAGAGCGCACGGACTGGGGCGGCTACTCGGGCTACTTCGCCGACCCAGATGGACACCCGTGGGAGATCGCCTACAACCCCAGCTTCCCCATCGGAGAGGACGGCCGCATCACGATCTCCTGAGTTGTCAGGCGACCGGCGCCCATGTGGCGTTGTCATGCGCGAACAGGACGAGGACGGGATCGAACTCCTGGAGCCGTTCGATCCACTCGGGCACGATGACCGTCTCGTCGGAACCGCTCCGTCGGAGTTCGCTCGCGTAGTGGGCGCGTCCGTAGTCGGTCGCTCCATTGACCGCCTGGCCTGCGAGCACGACGCGGCCGGCGTCGGTCTCCACGACGAGCGACTGATGTCCCGGCGTGTGTCCGGGCGTCGGCACGACGCGGATCCCCGTCGCGACGTCGGCCTCGCCGCCGTGGAGCTCGTAGCGGGCCTCGGGGAAGTCGTAGAGGCCGACGATCGGGTAGTCCTCCTCACGGTGGGCGGCATCGAACTCGATCTGCTGCGCGAAGATCGGCGTGTCCGGGAAACGAGGATTCCCCCCGCAGTGATCCAGGTGGAGGTGGCAGTTCACGACGATCCGGATGTCCTGGGTGGTCACGCCGGCCGTGTCGAGCGTCTCATCGATGAGACGCCGCACCGGGTGGTAGAGCTCCTCCACTTCCTCATGACCCTCGGCGATGCCGGTGTCGAGGAGCACGAGGCCGTCGGGGTGGTCGATCAGGTAGCCGCAGACCACGACCTTCTCGCCGGCGCGTTGATCCCCGTCGTCGGGGATCGTGAAATGACCGAACGGGACGCGCCGGATGCCGTCGAGGGAGATCACGGGACGGCACTCTAGGCGGAGATCCCCTCCTACCTGAACGAAGACTCAAGATTTCGTCCCGACTCGGTCGATACTAGGGCATGCACAAGGGGGAGCGCCTGCGTTTCGTCGCCATCGTGGGCGTGGTCATCGCGGTGCTCTCCGCCGGATTCGCGCTCGCCGGTGACACCTTCGACGATCCGACCGACGAGCCGACCTCCACCTGCGAGCCGACCGATGGCGTCGTAGACGACGGAGACGCGGTCGAGGATCCCGAAGGCACCGAGGGCGAGGAACCGGTCGAGGGCGAGGAACCGGTCGAGGGCGAGGAACCGGTCGAGGGCGAGGAACCGGTCGAGGGCGAGGAACCGGTCGAGGGCGAGGAGCCGGTCGAGGGCGAAGAGCCTGTCGAGGGCGAGGAACCGGTCGAGGGCGACGAGGCGAGGACTGCGACGACGAAGCCACGGTCGACGAGGGATCGGACGAGGCCGAAAAGGACAGACGACACCGAGTCAGGTGATGAGGTCGTCCTCGAGCGCGCCGAAGCGTGCGAGGCGGCTGCGACGCCAGACGACGAAGAAGGCGGCGAGGCCGAGGAGCCCGACGACACGGAGCCGGTGAAGCTAACCGGTCTCGAGAACGCGATCGCGCACGTGCTCGCGAACTGTCTCAAGAACGAGAACGCCCCGGGCCTGGTCAACGCGCTCGAGCGCCTCGTCGCGAACATGGAGCGCAAGGAAGCCCACGACGAGTGGAAGGCCGAACAGCGGGCCGAGCGTGACGCCGCGAAGGCTGAGCGCGAAGCTGCGCGTGACGCCGCCAAGGCCGAGCGCGAGGCCGCCAAGGAGGCCGCGAAGGCCGCCCGCGAGCTCAGCCACTCCAGCTAGACCCGCGATCCCCGTACAACCGTCAGCGAGCGCTCGACGTGGTACCCGCCGTCATCAGGTCCGCGACCGATGACGAGGACTTCCCGAACTCCCACCACCCCGTGACCCACGGCTTCACGAACGACATGCTCCGCCCGTAGACGAGCGGGATGCACGCGATCCGGTCGGCGACCGCCATCCGGTCGGCCTCGTGGAACAGCTCGAGCCGCGAACGGTCGCTCCGCTCCTGGCGTGCCCGCTCGATCAGCTGGTCGAACTCCGGATCGGAGAACCCCCCGTAGTTCGTCTTGCTGTCGGTCTGGAACAGCAGGCGGAGGAAGTACTCGGGGTCCGCGTAGCCGGGGAGCCATCCGGTGATCACGATGGGGGCCATCTCGGTGGGATCCCCGATCGAGAGCGCCTGCTCCAGCGTCCAGGGCCGGACGGGGACGTCGAGATCGAGCACCTCCTTCCAGGTTCCGGACACGACGAGGAGGAAGTCGTCGAGCCACGTCTCGATACCGGCGATCTCGAGGCCCCCGAGCTCGTCTCGTGACAATCCCGAGCGCCGGAGATGCTCGCGGGCCGCCTCCGGATCGAACCGCGGAACGATGTCCGGCGTGTGTCCCTGCAGCGCCGGCGGCACGATCCCTCCGTTCGCCACGACGAGGTTCGACGGCACGTGCTCGGCCAGCAACTCACGGTCGACGGCGGAAGCGAGCGCTCGCCGGAACTCGACGTTCCCCATCACCGGATCCGCGTGCCGGAACGCCAGGAACCCCGACCAGCTCGCGGCCCCGAGGTGCGCTTCGTCCGAGATCCCCGGCACGAGGTCGGCCGTCTTCGGCGTGTAGCGCACGGTGACCGCGTCGAGCTCATCGCGGGCGTAGGCGGCGATCGCCTCGGGGATCTCCCGCCGCAGGTACTCGACCGTCTCGACGTTCCCGGGCCGTGGAGAGCCCGGCTCCTCACGACGCCGCAGGACGAGCCGGTCCGTCTCGCGTTCCACGATCTCGAACGCGCCGCTCACCACCTGCTTCCCGGTCGCCGTCCACGCATCCCCGTCGCGCTCGATCGCGTGCCGCGGTTGCGGCCCTCCGTCGGGGCGATTCATCACGCTCATGAAGTACGGCGCCGGCGCCGCGAGCCGGAACTCGAGCGTGCGGTCGTCGAGTGCGCGCACGCCGATCAGATCCGGATCCTCCGTGGTGCGGAGGTAATGGTCCTGTCCATGTTCGAGGACGAAGTAGATCGCGACCGACGACCCCGGGGCGTCGGGGTTCAGGACGCGCTTGATCCCGTACTCCACGTCGTGCGCCGTCAAGGGCTCGCCGTCGGACCACGTCAGACCCTCGCGGAGATGGAAGACGTAGCGGAGGCCGTCGTCGGAGATGTCCCAGCGCTCCGCGAGTGAAGGCACGATCGTTCGCTCCGGCCACGCCTCGACCAGCCTGTCGAACAGCTGCATGCACAGCTGGATGTTCGGCCAGGCGATCGCGGAACGGGGGTCGGGATCGTTCGGGAGGAAGCTGGTGCCCACACGCAGCGTCGCGGACGGCGGCTCGGTTGCCGGATCCGGCCAGCGCCAGAGATCGAACGCCCGTTGGTACATCTCGTTCGCTTCCGCGAAGCGGAGCGACATGTGGAACGCCAGCGCGAGCTTGAACAGAACGAGTGCGATGGCGTCCTGCTCGCCGCGTTCTCCCAGGATCGGCAATAGCTCGCGGTAGCTCGCGATCGCTTCGTCGAGCGCGTATTCCTGGCGCGCGCGGTCGCCGGCCATCGTCAGGTACGCAACCGCCTTGTCCTCGTCGGCCGCGGCGAGCCAATGATGCGCCAGCAGCCCGGCGACCTCTTCCTCTCGGCCGGCGTAGCGGTTCTCGAGCCATGTGGCGGCTTTCGCGTGGAGGGCGCGTCGCTCGTCCACGACGAGCGTCCGGTACGCGGCCTCCTGGATCAACGCGTGCTTGAACCGATATTCCGGTTCCGGCCAGCGCCGCGCCTCTCGGAGCAGATCGAGCCGCATCAGGGAGGAGAGCGACTCCTTCACCTCGCCGTCGCCGGTCACGGCCTCCAGGAGCGGCAGCCCGAACTCCCGTCCCAGGACGGATGCCGCCATCAGCGCGGCGTGGGGCTGGGGGTCCAGGCGATCGATACGCGCGAGGATCACCTTCTCGACGGTCGGCGGGATCTCGACCTCGGCCTCGTGGTCGAATCGCCAGCCGTCGCCGTCCCGGACCAGCGAACCCGCGTCGGCGAGCGAGCGGACCAGCTCCTCGAGGAAGAACGGGTTGCCGTCGGCGTGCTCGAGGATCCGCGCTCTCCATGTCCTCGGGAAGCGTGCCCGCGCCGACGAGCGAACGGAGCAGGTCGAGGCCGGCGTCACCCGAGAGCGCCTCAAGCGCCATCTCCGTGGTGCGGTGCGGAAGCTCTCTGGCGGCGTCATCCTTGAGCCGCCAGGCAGGGTGGTCGCGCTCCTGACGGAGCGTGAGGACGAGCAGGAGCGCTGCGTCTTCCGTGTCGGGCAGCAGCCGTTCGAGGAGCTGCAACGAGGTGGCGTCAGCCCAGTGCAGATCCTCGAGGGCGACGGCGACCGGGCCGTCCTCGGCGAGGCGCTGCAACCAGTGGCGCACGACCTCGAACGTCCGGTATTGCAGGGCCTCCGGCGAGAGCTCGCCGAGACGCGTCTGGTCGTCCGGCTCGAGGGTGAGCCCGAGCATCGCGGCGAGATACGGGGTGAGCTCGACGGCGCGATCGCCGAAGAGCCGCTCGACGTTGCGACGGAGGGCCACGCGCACCCGCATCTCCGGCTCGTCCGCGAGGACCCCGAGCCACGACCGCACGAGGTCTCGGAACGGCCAGTAGGTCATCGACTCGCCGTAGGACACGCACTTGCCCTCGAGCCAGAGTGGGCGACCTTGCGGCGCCGAGCCCTCGACGAACATGTCGCGGAACTCGGAGAGGAGCCTGGTCTTGCCGATCCCCGGCTCGCCGGTCATGACCGCGATCGCCCCGGTGCCCTCGAGAGCGGCTCGCGCGAGTTCTCGGACGACCGCGAGCTCGCGCTCCCGTCCGACGACCGGCGCCTGCACGCCCTCGATCCCCCGTGTCGATACCGGCGTGGCTAGCGGGGCGATCACGGATCTCGCGGCGACCGTGCCCGACTTCCCTTTCAGCTCGAGCTCCACCGGAGGGCCCCACTCGAAGAGGGGCTCCACGCGAGCCGCGGTGCCTTCTCCGACGAGGATCGTGCCCGGCTCGGACTGCGCATGGAGCCTCGCCGCCACGTTCACGGCGTCGCCCATCGCCCCGTACTCCACGCGCGAACCCGCGCCGACGGCCCCCACCACCACGGGGCCGGACTCCACGCCGACCCTGACGCCGAATCCGTCGATCCCCCAGCTCCGGCGGACCTCGTCGGCGAACTCGCCCATCTCCTCCACGATCCGCAGCCCGGCGAGGAGCGCGCGCTCGGGGTCGTCCTCGTGGGCGATCGGGGCGCCGAAGAGCGCGAGCACACCGTCGCCCGCCAGGTCCTTGATCGTGCCGCCGAAGGCCTCGACCGCTCCCACGATCCGGCCGACGGCTTCCCCGACGACGAGTTTCAGCTCCTCGGGCTCGAGGCTTTCCCCGAGAGAGGTTGACCCGACGAGGTCGGCGAACAGCGCGGTTACGAACCGCCGCTCCTCCCGAATCGCCGTTCCCGCCTCGCTCACGGCAGCATCGTCCCAACCGGCTCGACCTGAGGCAACCAGGAGCCGCGCGGAGCGTCGGTATCCTTCGGACCTCATGACGGAGCGGATGCTGGACGACACCCTCACCGCGACGTCGTTCGCTCCGGACGCTGCCGGAGGCCCGCTCCCCGACCGCGCCCAGGTCGTGATCGTGGGAGGAGGGATCGCCGGGTCCTCGATCGCCTACCACCTCGCGGGCTTGGGGATCACCGATGTCCTGCTTCTCGAGCGAGCGCGGATCGCGTCCGGAACCTCGTGGCACGCGGCGGGGCTCGTCGCTCGGGTCCGCGGCTCCCATCCGATGACCGAGCTCGCGAACTACGGCGTGGATCTCTATCGAGGACTCGCCGACGAGACGGGCGTCGACGTCCACTTCCGGCCGACCGGCTCGCTCACGCTCGCGGAGAACGAGGGCAGGATGACGGAGCTGCGGTACGCGGCCGCGATCGCCCGTCACCACGAGACCGAAGCCCGTCTCCTGGAACCCTCCGAGGTTCCCGATGTGTGGCCGCTCATCTCCGCTGACGGCCTCGTCGGCGCGCTCCTGCAGCCCGGCGACGGGACCGTGAACCCGGGATACGCCGCGCTCGCCCTCGCCAAGGGTGCGCATGACCGCGGCGCCGCGATCCGCGAGGGAGTCCGGGTCGAGGAGCTGCTCCTCGAGGGCCGGACGATGACGGGCGTCCGCACCGATCGGGGCGACGTCGAGGCCGAGACGGTGGTCCTCGCCTGCGGATTGTGGACCCGCGACCTTGCCGCGACCGTCGGCGTCCCGGTGCCGCTCTACGCCGCGGAGCACGTGCACGTCTCGACCGATCCGATCGAGGGCGCGCACGATCTGCTGCCGCTCGTGCGCGGACTCGACGGTTCCTTCTACGCGCGGCATCACGCCGGCGGGTTGATGATCGGCGCGTTCGAGCCGAACGGACGCCCTCGCTCGACCGCATCGATCCCCGACGAGTGGGCGTTCGGGGAGTTCGGCCCCGACTGGGAGCACTTCGCGCCGACGCGAGCGAACGCGACGCGACGGATCCCTGCGCTCGAAGATGCGGAGTTCACGCGCTTCCTCCGCGCCCCCGAGTCCTTCACCCCCGACGTGAACTTCTGCCTCGGCGAGACCGCCGAGGTGCGGAACCTCTTCGTGGCCGCGGGATTCAACTCGCAGGGGATCATCTACTCACCGGGGGCGGGTCGCGCCCTCGCCGAGTGGATCCGGGAGGGCGCTCCCACGTTCGACGCCTCCGAGGTCGACGTTCGGCGTTTCGCATCGTCGCAGGCGAACGAGCGCTACCTCCATGAGCGGACGAAGGAGGCGCTCGGCCGGCTCTACGCGATGCACTGGCCGAACCTCCAGGCGACCACCGCGCGCGGCATCCGGCGCTCTCCGCTCTACGACCGGTTGGATGCGGCGGGTGCCTGCTTCGGCGAGCTCAACCAGTGGGAGCGCCCGATGTGGTTCGCACCGCCCGGCGTCCGGCCGGAGTACGCGTACTCCTTCGGGCGGCAGAACTGGTTCCCGTACGCGGCCGAGGAGCATCGCGCCGCGCGAGAGGCCGTGGCGCTCTTCGACCTGAGCTCGTTCGCCAAGATCGAGGTGACGGGCGCGGACGCCCTGCTCCCTGCTCCAACGGGTGTGCACGAACGACGTCGACGTGGGTGTCGGGCGCCTCGTCTACACCCTCTTCCTGAACCTCCGTGGTGGGATCGAGAACGATGGGACCGTCACGCGCCTGACCGCCGACCGGTTCCTCGTGATCACGCCGACGGCGACGCAGCACCGGACGCTCGAGTGGCTCCGTGCCGAAGCCGACGCCATGGCCGTCTCGATCGACGACGTGACGAGCGCGTTCGCCACGATCGCTCGTGATGGGACCTCGGAGCCGTGAGTTGCTGGGAAGCCTCACCTCGGCCGACCTCTCGAACGAGGGCTTCCCGTTCTTCTCGGCGCAGGAGATCCAGGTCGCGAGCGCGCCGGTCCTCGCGATCCGGGCCTCGTTCGTCGGTGAGCTCGGCTGGGAGCTGTACGTCCCGTCGGAGTTCAGCCGTGCACGTGTACGACGCGATCGTCGAGACGGGACCGGGGTTCGGCCTCCGACACGCCGGCTACCACGCGCTCGACTCGCTCCGGATCGAGAAGGGCTTCGTGCACGTCGGCCACGACGTCGGCCCGACCGATGACCCGTTCTCGGCCGGACTCGGACACGTCGTGAAGCTGGGGAAGGACTTCGTCGGTGCCGAGGCGGCTCGCCGCGCGAAGGCGACGCCGGGATCGCATCGACTCGTGAGTCTCACGCTCGAGGACCCAGAGCCGGTCCTCCTCCACGGCGAGTCCGTGATCGCCGACGGGAAGATCGTGGGCGCGGTGATGTCCGCGGCCTACGCGCACACGATCGGCGCGGCCGTCGGGCTGGCGATGGTGGAGGCCTCGGTCGTCGCGGACCAGGAGGCGCCGGTCCAGGTGGACGTCGCAGGCGAGATGGTGAAGGCCACGCTCTCCGTCGGCCCGCTCTACGACCCGAGCGGTGCTCGGATGCGTGCCTGACCCGAAGTAGCCTGGAAGACGTGCCCCCACACCAGGTCGCCCTCCGGCGGCGTTTCGTCGCGTTCGCCGTCGCGCTCCTCGCCGTCGTCGCCGGGTTCTTCCTCTGGCCGTCGCAGGATGCTGCACCGGTTCGCTCGGACCTCGGCGAGGGAACGAGCTCGCCCTACTCGGGGCCCGACAGCTACCTGGCGTGGGTCCCGGGCGGCTTCGACGATCCCGCCTTCCGGCAGAAGATGGAACGCCTGCCCGGCCTCGACGAGGCGGTGGTGGTCGCCGGCGACACGCTGTGGCTGCGCAGAACCGAGGATGCCCAGGGGCTGGTGGTGGACGAGCCGAGGAGCCCGTTCGTGTTCCCGATCGATGCCTTCGCGGTGGACGCGAACGACTACGCGCCGTTCGTCGGAGCGAGCGTCCGCGAGGAGATCGTCGGGGCGCTCGGTGCCGGCCAGGCGGTGCTGGGTGAGCACAGCGCGAGTCTCCGCCGCCTCGGGCCCGGCGGCAAGCTCGTGTTCCGGACCGGCTCGGTCCGGGTCGGCGCGGTCGTCCCCGACGACGCGGTCGGGTGGTCGGAGGTGCTCCTGAACCGCGAGGTCGGCCGCAGGCTGGGGATCGCGCACGAGCGGTACCTCCTGGCGCAGCCGTCCCAGGCGTTCACGCGTTCGGTCTGGAAACGGAAGCTCCTCCCCTTCGTGGGCGAGGACCCCCTCCGGGTCGACGTCGCGGGCGCGACGAGGTACGTGCGGGTTGCGAGCGGTGTGCGACCCCCGATCCTCGTGAAGCAGCGCTTCGGCGAGTTCGCCGCGACGCCGCAGGCGGACCCGGCGTACCTGACGATCGACCCCGCCTGGGTCGAACGGAACATCGTCTCGACCGAGGTTCCGCTCCTCGGGACGGTGACCTGTCACCGGAAGCTGATCCCGATGGTCCGCGGCGCGCTCTACGAGATCGCCGCATCGAGCCTCGCGTCGGAGATCAAGGTCTACTCCGGGTGCTGGGCGTCCCGCACGGTCTCGCGGAGCCCGACGGCGCCGCCCTCGTATCACGCGTACGGCGCCGCGATCGACATCAACGCGCCCCAGAACCCGTACGGAACGAAGCCGACGATGAACCCCGAGATCGTCCGGATCTTCGAGAGCTGGGGCTTCAACTGGGGCGGCGACTTCCTTATCCCCGACGGCCACCACTTCGAGTTCTGGCGCGTCCCGGATCAGCTCCGAGCAACCTAGGACGCGTCTCCTGATCCACGAAGCCGGGGGCGCTACGCCGCGGTAGGCGGTCCGAACCAGGTGGTGAGCGCGTCGGCGAGTCCGCGCCGGGTTAGGTCCTCTCCCACCCAGGCCACGTGTCCGTCGGGCCGGATCGACACGGCCGTGGGAGCACTGACCGCCCCGATCACCGGAAGCTCCCACGGGCCAACGTATCCGGCGTCGATCAGCTGAACGCGATCTGCCCATGGGGTGACCTCGAAGGCGCCGGGCTCACCGAGGTTGAGGAGCACCGGCCGGGCATCGTGCAGCAGGGTGAAGACCCGCAGCGGGCCGTTGGCGCTGACCAGGTCGAGATCGGGCATGCGGCGTCCGAGCAGCGGGTGTCCTTCGCCGAGGTCGTACCGGATGTCCAGACCCGACATCCTCGCGGCGAATCGCGTACGCGGCTCGTCCATGCTCAGCAGCTCGGACACGACGTCGCGCAGCGCCTCGATGCGATCGTCGACGCGCATGAGCGCGACTTGCGCCATCGAGTCGCGCAGGACGCGGGCGGCGACCGGGTGACGCTCGGCATGGTAGGTGTCCAGCAGGCTTTCCGGCGTCGTCCCGTGGACCACCTGGGCCAGCTTCCAGCCCAGATTCACCGCATCCTGCACACCGGTGTTGAGGCCCTGTCCTCCGACCGGGGAATGCACGTGCGCCGCGTCGCCGGCCAGCAGGACCCGCCCCTCGCGATACGCCGCGGCCTGCCGGGTCATGTCGGTGAACCTGGAGATGAAGGTGGGACTGTGGATCCCGTAGTCGGTCCCGTAGACGGCGATGAGGCCCTCGCTGAGATCGCGCAGGGTGGGCTCGCTCGTGCCGACCTCGGACTCGGTCAGCATGACCCCAACCGTCCCACCTGGCTCGTAGACGACCTCGCCGTCTTCGATCTCGTACTCGACCTTGCCAAGAGCGTGCATGCCCGAGGGAGTGCGGCGGATGCCCAATTCCGGCTCCTCGGTCATCTCGACCTGGGCGATCAGGCTGCTGGTCGTCGGATCCCACCCGGGGAACTCGATGCCGGCTGCCTTCCGGACCAGACTGCGTCCTCCGTCGCACCCGACGAGATACTCGGCCCGGAGCGACTCGCCCTCGGATAGCGTGATGTCGACGCCGGTGTCGTCCTGTGCGAAACCCGTCACCTCACGCGCGCGGTAGAACCGCACCGCCAGCTCGTCGACCCAGCCGGCGAGGATGCGCTCGATGTGGTTCTGCCACAGCCCGAGCCCGTAATTGTGACGCGTCGGGAAGTCGCTGATGTCCAACGGGGTCCCGGCGAAACCCGCGACCTGAGCCTTCTTGCCCTCCGCGAGGAATCGGTCGGCGATCCCGCGCTGATCGAGAACCTCGATGGTGCGTGCGTGCAGACCGCCTGCGCGCGAGCCGGGGAGGTCCTGGCTGGCGCGCCGCTCGACGATCGCGACGTCGACCCCCGCCAACGCCAACTCGCCCGCCAGCATCAGCCCGGTCGGACCTCCTCCGGCGATCACCACCGAGTGCTCGGTCATAGCTCACTCTCAGCCGGCATCATGTCGATCGCAACCAGCGGTTCGAACGTCCCACCCGACTGATACGTGGACAACACGCGCAACTTCACGACTCCCCTCTTCCGAAGTCCGGCTTCGGCCCGCGATCATGGAGCACCCTCCCAGACTCCACGATCACCAGACCGACTTCGGAGACACGCTCCGGATCGATGCCCCACACCTCGCGGAACCCGACTTGACACGCAACTGCTAGGTTGCATATCATCGCGCAACTGAACGGTTGCAGGATGAGAGGAGGCATCGGATGGAGATCCCCGACGAGGTGCAGGCGAGAGCTCGTGATCCAGGCGCCGCAGGATCGTGTGTGGCGAGCGCTCACTGAGGCCGAGCAACTCATCCGGTGGTTCCCGGACAAGACGGCCGAGGTCGAGCTGCGGCCGGGCGGTGCGATCCGGATCGAGTGGCAGGACGGCGAGTTCGACGACGGCACGGTCGAGGTGGTGGAAGAGCCCTCCCGCTTCGTCTTCCTCTGGCACGGCGCCGGGTTCGACTCACCGCAGACCCGGGTGGAGTTCACTCTGGAGGCCGTCGACGGTGGGACACGTCTCCTGGTCGTCGAGAGCGGGTTCTCGAACGTAGCGGAGGACAAGCGCGCCTCGGCGTGGAAGGACAACGACGGCGGCTGGACCCACGAGCTGGGTGAGCTGAAGACCTTCCTGGAAGCCGCGTGACCCGAGATCCCGCGGGCGCGGTCTTCGAGGCACTCGCCGACCCCACGCGGCGACGCGTCGTGCACGAGCTGTCGAAGGACGGCCCGCTCACCGCCACGGAGCTCGCTCGTCGGATCCCGGTTTCACGCCAGGCCATCGCGAAGCACTTCGACGCGCTGGAGGAAGCAGGCCTCGCCGCCGCCACCCGTGTCGGCCGCGAGACCCGGTACGAGCTGCGCACCCGGGCCTTCGCCGAGGCGGAGGCATGGATGCGTGCCATCGGGGCGATGTGGGATCAGCGCCTCGCCGCGTTCAAGGAGTTCGTGGAGTCGGTGCCCTCGGGCTCGACGGGAAGGAGGAAGCGATGATCGGTTCCGTGCATCCGGAGGTGAGCAGGGAACTGCAACGCGCACGCCGGGACGAGATCGTCCGAGCATTGAAGGGATGCCGCCGCGCGTCCGGTCGGTCCCCGAAGGAGCAGCGATGACGACCCCAAAGACAGATAAAGAAGCGATAGACGAACCCGTCCGCAAGCGCGTCCGCGTCGACCGAACCGCGGAAGAGGCCTTCCGACTCTTCACGGAGCACATCGACCGATGGTGGCCCGTGGAAGTTTTCTCACGGGCCGCCGACGAGCAGTACGGCGACGGCGTCAAGGTGGAACGGGTCGTCTTCGAGCCTCGCGCCGGTGGCCGGCTCTACGAGGTCACGTCCGAGGGTGTCGAAGGCGTCTGGGCTGAGGTCGTCGCCTTCGAACCTCCCGCTCGGATCGTGCTCGCGTGGAAGCCGAACGACCGGCCCGAGCCTCCGACCGAGGTCGAGATCGTCTTCGAACCCGACGGCGACGGGACGGTCGTCAGGCTGGAGCACCGGGGCTGGAACAAGCTCGGCGCCCGGGCGGCGGAGGCCCGGCGGGGTCATGATGGCGGATGGCAGGTCCCACTGGAGCGCTTCGTTGCCGCCGCGGCCGCCGGATAGGCTCGGGACGATGGCGATCGTCAAGCTCCGCGCGCCGCTCAGAGACCTCGCCGGTGGCAACCGTGAGGTCACGATCGACGGCTCGTCGGTGGGCGAGGTGCTGCAGGAGCTCGAGCGGCAACACCCCAGGATCGAGGGGTGGGTCCTGGACGAACATGGCCGGGTACGCCGGCACGTGAACGTCTTCGTGAACGGTGAACGTGTCCGGGAGGACGCGGCGATCGCCTCCGACGCGACCGTGCACGTCCTCCCGTCGATCTCAGGAGGCGAGCGATGACGGAGCTGCTGGTCGGTACGAAGAAGGGGCTGTTCGTCCTCCGGGGCGACGCCGGCGCGGAGAAGCCGTTCGACGTCGCCGCCCGCGCATTCCCCGGCAACGTCGTGGAGTTCGCGATCCGCGATCCCCGGAGCGGCCGCTACTTCGCGTCCGTGACGTCCGGGCACTTCGGCCCTCGCGTGATGCACACGATGGATCCGACGGGCGAGTGGGAGCCGACGACCGGACTCGGGTACCCCGAGGGGAGCGATTGGAGCCTGGAACGGATCTGGTCGATCAAGCCGGGTGAGGCCGACGGCCTGATGTACGCGGGCGTCGCGCCGGCCGGGCTGTTCACCTCCAACGACGGCGGGATGACCTGGGAGCTGAACCGGGCGCTGTACGACCAGCCCAGCCGCTCGTCGTGGCAGCCGGGCGCCGGCGGGCTCTGCCTCCACTCGATCGCCACGTGGCCGGGAGATCCCTCGCGGCTCGCGATCGGGATCTCCGCGGTCGGCGTGTGGCTGAGCGAGGACGGCGGCGAGTCGTGGCGCCACGGCAACGAGGGGCTGGTCCCCCGCTACATCCCAGAGGACGCGAGGGAAGGAACGCTGGACCTCTGCGTCCACAACATGCACCGAGCGCCGCTCCGACCGGAACGGCTGTTCATGCAGTTCCACGGCGGCGTCTATCGCAGCGATGACGCCGGCGAGAGCTGGATCTCGATCGCCGATGGCCTCCCGGCGGACTTCGGCTTCCCGATGGCGACCGATCCCGCCGACCCCGACTCCGCGTTCGTGATCCCGATGAACAGCGACGGCGACCGCGTGACCGTCGACGGGCGAGCACGTGTCTACGGCACGCGCGATGCGGGCGAGTCGTGGACCTCGCTGAGCGACGGTCTCCCCCAGGAGGACGCCTTCCTCACGATCCTCCGCCAGGCGTTCGCGGTCGACGGGGAGGGCGCGGACATGGGCCTGTACTTCGGGGCAACGTCGGGCGACGTGTTCGGGTCCGCCGACGCGGGAGCCTCGTGGTTCACGGCGCACGAGCGGCTCGCGCCCGTGAACTCGGTCCGAGTCGCCTAGTCGGGCCCCGGATCCGCGAACCTCCCAGGCGTGTCAGAGGGGGGGTTCATGATGGGCCCATGGGAGAGATCGTCTCGCTCGCGGAGTATCGGGACCGCCAGAACCCCGGGCTCGTGGTGATGCGGCGCTTGGAGTCAGCAGTGGGCAGGCTGGATGTGGTGGTCCAGCGACGACCCGGCAGGATGGCGCCCACGATCGAGCGAGAGCTCCTGCTGATCGCGCGCGCGGTCTCGTCGGGTATGCCCCGCGACGCGGCGGATCGTGCCGAGCGTCTCGCGGACCTCCTGGAGCACCCCGCCGCGTCCGGCTCCTGACCTCCGCCGTTGCGGAGCATCACGGGCCGGGTGTACGGTCGGAGCGCTATCGAGAGGTAGCTGCGGGGGGAGCAGAACCCACGCGCGAGTCTTGCCGCGGGAGGCATGCTCAGGTCCCCGGGCCACGTGAGGTCCGGCAACCCGAGCACGATGCAGACGAGACGCCTGATACCTGCTCCTCCCGCTCTCTCGTCCGCTCTCCCGTCTCCGGGCGCCGTCAGGACGTCTCGCGCACGATGTCCCGGCCACAGGTGGTCGCTCCCCTCCGATCCAGCGCGTCCCGCCACTCCGACAGGATCGGCACGAGGAGCTCGGCCTCGAGACCCTGGAAGCCTTCGTCCGGGTGGATCCCGTCTGTCTGCACCGCCTCGTCCGGTACGAAGGCGGTCCAGTCGGCGATCGAGACGTTCGGGTAGGTCGGCGCGACCTCGCGGATCGCCGCGTTGACTTCGGGGATGCTCAGGTCGTCCTCCGGACCCCTGGCCGTCTGCCAGATCACGAGCGGGACGCCCGCCACGGTGTCGAGGGTCTCGACGAGGTGGGCGCGGAACACCGCGGGGGACGTGTCGTTCGTGCCGAGCTCGATCACCACGGCGTCCGCGTCCTGCTCGACGGCTGCCTGCGCGAGCTCGACGCCGGACGAGGACGATCGACCCACTTCGGCGTCGAGGGTGAGGCTCCAGTCGGCGAGGGCGGCCTCCACCTCCTCACGCCCGCCATCCATGATCGAGTCGCCGATGATCCACACGATCGGTGGATCGTGGAGCGCCCGCCGCCCTTCGAGTCGGAGCCACCGCTCCGTGCGGCCCTCCTCGCGGACGTAGACGAGTTGCTCCGGCTCGACGATGGGATCGCCCTCCAGCGACGGGCTCGCTGCGAGGCTCGGCGAACCGGTCGGGGTGGGCGTCGGCAACGGCGGGAGCGGGTCGGCGATCAGGACCTCCGTGCCACCCGATGCTCCGGCGAACCGGACCTGCGCCGGGAGCGAGCTCACCGGCACGGCGAACGGACCCCCGAGGAACAGGGCAGGCCCGTTCACCGAGGAGATCCGGAGGACGGGGATCGCTGTCGGGGAACAGCGGTAGAGAACGAGCACGTCGCCCGGCACGCACGAGCCGTCCACCTCGAACCGTTGCACCGGGCTCCGTTCACCTCGACGGCCGCGCAGACCTCGCCGCTGGCGCTCGGATCGATCGTGGACGGGTCGAGCGGCGGCACCGGCGGGCGGCTCCCGTCGCACGCGACCAGCACGACGAAGCCGAGCACGAGCGGGGCGACCCTCACGAGGACGACGCGGCGCGGCGGCCGGCGGCGCGCGACCGCAGCACCACCCAGATGAGCACCGCGGCGACGCCGGCCGCCGCGAGGGCGGCCGTCACGCTCGCCTTCGGACCGGGGACGGCCGAAGCCAGCCGGGTCCGCATCCGCACGGGCCGATGGAAGTCGCGGATGGGCCAGCCCTGTTCCTCCGCCACCCTCCGCAGCTCCTTGTCGGGGTTCACGGCCACCGGGTGACCGACGGCGCCGAGGAGCGGCAGGTCGGTCACCGAGTCGCTGTAGGCGAAGGAACGCGTCAGATCGATCCCCACACGGTGGGCCACGGCGCGGACGGCCGCGGCCTTCTCCTCGCCGTACGCGTAGTACTCGAGCTCTCCGGTGTACCGGCCGTCCGCGCCGATCGCGGCGCGGGTGGCGATCACCCCGGAGACGCCGAAATGGCGCGCCAGCGGTCGGACGACCTCTTCCGGTGAGGACGACACGATGTAGATGCGTCTGCCCTCGGATCGATGGAGCTCCATCAGGTCGAGCGCCTCGGCGTAGACGTAGGGATCGATCACCTCCAGGATCACGTCTTCGACGAGCCGCTCCACCTGCGCGCGATCCCAGCCCTTCGTGAGCTGGAGCATCCCTTCCTTCAAGCGCTCCATCTTCCCCTCGTCGGCTCCCACGAGCAGGTAGACGAGCTGGGCGTACGCCCCGCGGAGCAGCTGACCACGGGAGACCATCCCCGCCCGATACAGGGGACGAGAGAGCGCGAGGGTGCTGGACCGCGAGATCACGGTCTTGTCCAGATCGAAGAATGCGGCTTCCATCGGAAGAACCATCGTACGGGGACCCCGTGACGTTGAGGGGAACCGCCGGAACGCCTCAGCCGAAGACGATCTCCTCCCCTTCGCGGGCGAGGTCGACCGCGCCGTCCTTCCAGAGCTCGCGTACCCGCTCGCAGAGCGCCTCGAGCTCGTCGTCGGAGTGATTCGGATCGTGATGGAACAGGAGGAGCCGTCGCGCGGACGCGAGACGGGCGAAGTCGGCGACGTGATGGGTGCTGGAGTGACCGAACCCGGCGCGCTCCGGGTATTCCTCCTCCGTGTACTGGCAGTCGTGGATCAGAACGTCGACGCCCGTGGCGACCTCGAACCCGGACACCCACTCGGGCTCCACCTTCGACAGGTCGACGGCCAGCGCCGGCTCGTGGTCGGTGAGATAGGCGAGGCTCCGGCCTCCGTCCTCGATCCGGTAGCCCACGGTCGGGCCCCGGTGGATGATCGGGCGGGCGACGATCGTCGCCGAGCCGAGCATCCACGGCTCGTACGGAGCGTCGTGGAGCTCGATGCGGGCGGGCACCTCGGCGAGCCGCACGGGGAACAGGGGCGGCGAGAGGTACTGCGAGATCCGGTCGGAGAGCGATCGCGTCGGCGAGGGCGGCCCCCAGATGTGCAGCTCGGCCGTCCGATCCCACAGCGGCGCGAAGAACCCGAGCCCTTCGAGGTGATCGAGGTGGAGATGGCTCAGCAGGATGTCGATGCGCCTCGGCGCCGTCCCGTCCAGGGTCGCTCCGAGCGCCCGGATCCCGGTGCCCGAGTCGAGGATGACCAGGCTCCCGTCGTCGAGGCGCACCTCCACGCACGAGGTGTTGCCGCCCGTCCGAACGGTGTCCGGTCCCGGCGACGCCAATGAGCCCCGGGAGCCCCAGAACCTGGCGCGCACGTCAGGCCTCTCCGGCCGGCTCCCAGAAGACGGCGAGGCCGCCCACGAGCTGATCCTCTTGTGCGAACAGCGGCATGGCCACGACCTCGAGGTCGTGGGTCCGTCCGTCCATCGACTCGATCCGCAGATGCCCGTGGCTGGGGATCCCCTCGCGGAACGCGGAGGCGAGCGGCAGGTCTGCGAGCGGGATCGGGGCTCCCGATGCATCGACGGGCTTGAAGGTTTTCGCGAGCTCCGCGCGACTCATCTGTGCCTCGGCGTACGGACGTCCCAAGATCCGCTCCGCCGGTTCGTTGAAGAACACGAGATCCCCGTCCGGATCGACGAGGAGCATGGCGCTCGCGAGGTTCGCGGCCAGGTCCTTCGCCAGGATCAGCGCGATGTGTCGCTGCTTCGGCGGCGCCGGCTCCGTCACGTTCGCGACGCTACACCACGAGGTCCGACGCCGACGCCGTTATCCTCGGACACGGAGGCGTCTGGGTTCCTGGTGGGCCCCGCGGTCTTCAAAACCGACGAGAGGGCGACGAGCTCTCTGGCGGGTTCGATTCCCGTCCGCCTCCGCGACCTGCATGTTCGCAGCGAGAGGGGCACGACACGTTCGGGCTCCTGCCGGGACCGGCCAGAGGGTTAGGCTGAGAGGAACATGCGGAGGGCCTGGAGGCCCGGGAGGGAGAGAAGCATGGACAAGGTCGTGCACTTCGAGATCCCGGTCGACGATGCGGCACGGGCTCGGGAGTTCTACGGCTCCGCCTTCGATTGGGAGCTGGACGAGGCGGACATGGGTGGCGGCAACATGTACACGACGGTCACCACGACCGCTATCGATCAGAGCACGCGGCTCCCTACGGAGCCCGGCGCCATCAACGGCGGTCTGATGCAGCGGACCTCGGACACGCCCGCCCCCGTGATCACGATCGGCGTGACCTCCATCGACGAGTCTCTGAAGAAGGTGGACGCGGGTGGTGGCAGCACGATCCAGCCGCGCACCGAGATCCCGGAGTTGGGCGCCTACGCGTACTTCAAGGACTCCGAGGGCAACGTGGTCGGGCTGTGGGAGACCCGCATCTGATCGCCACGTCCTGAACCGCGGTCGCTGAACGGGCCTGAGGGCTCGGGCGCCGAGCGAAGAAGCTCGGCTGGAAGGACGCCGGGTATGCTCCCCGCTCCGACCGGACCGGAGCTGTCGTGCGAGAACTCCAGACACCGAACGAGCGGGATGATGATGCAGCTCCCGCGACGCCCGCACCCGATCATTGGAGCGGATCGAAGCACGTCGTCCAGGTCCGGCCTCACGTGTGGAACTGGCTCGCCCCGCGTGTCGGTGCTGGCGCCGTGCTGGAGATCGGTCCCGGGCTCCGGCCGACCGCGCCCGTCGCCACGTCGACGTTCATCGACGCATCGACACACGCCTTGCGGAGTCTCGCGGCACGCGGCGCGACAACGGCGGCCGTCGAAGGGGCACTCCCCTTCTCCGACGACTCCTTCGACGCGGTGCTCGCCTTCGAGGTGATCGAACACGTCGAAGACGACACGGGCCTCCTCGGCGAGATGGCCCGCGTCAGCCGGCCCGGCGGCGTGCTGATCCTCTCCACCCCGGTGCACGCCACGTTGTGGTCACCTCTCGACGAGGCGTGCGGTCATATCCGTCGAGACGAACCGCCGACCCTGTTCGAGAAAGCTACGGACGGCCGGCTTCGAGATCGGTGGCTATTCGTGGACCCCCGCACCCTCCCGACTCCTCACGGGTATCCGGGCCCGGGCCCTTCGATCGAGTCGCCGGCTCTCGACCGCGTTCGTCCAGGCGCTGGTGTTCCCGATCCATGCCGCTGCACAACGGATGTTCGCGAAGGTGAGGTGGCAGCTTCCGGCCGAGCCCGTGCCGGAGGGTGCGGATGACGTGATGCTCTGGGCCACGAAGGCCGATCGCGGATGACGGAGGACCCGGAGGGCAATGACCCTCCGGGTCCGTCCGCCGACCTCTCCGCGGTTACGAGTAGTACCGACCGTAGTACCCGCCGAGCTCGTCCTGATACGTGGGGTCGATCCCACGCTCCGGGTCGAACTCGGGAGCGTTCTTGATCTCCTCCTTCGTCCTGTCGACGAAGACGGTCCGTGCGTCGAGGTCGATCCGCTCGACGGTCTGCGCCGGCAGGAGCACCTTGCGGCCGAAGATCCAGGGACCCGTATCCACGACGACGTAGCTCTTCCCGGCGTCGGCGGTCGACTCGTCGATCTTCCCGATGCTGCCGTCGCGAGCTTCGATGCTGAAGCCGACGAGCTCCACAGCTGGCTGCAACACCACGTCGGTGCGGTACGTCCACATCTCGATCACGAACATCCACCTCCTTGGGGGATGAGCGGCCGTCGGTCGACGGCGCTCACGTCGCCGCTACCCGGGACGCACCGAGGAGAAACGTCTCGGCGGGTTCGACGCACGGGCATCGCGGGTAGAGACATCCCAGACGGACTGGAAAGGACGTGTTCCGAGTGATCTCGTGGTTGTGGAGATTCTCCCCCGTGGGCCGCCTGACCGCCGCGTGGTGGGCGTGGCGAAATCGGAGGGAGGTGGGACGGTGGCTCGGATTCGCGTGGCGGGCCGTGCCGCCGTCGGCCGCCGACCGGAGCGACCTCGTGGCCGAAGCGAGGCTCCGTACCTCGCTCGCGAGGGAGCCTCGCACGCGTGGCGCCCCCTCGCTCACCGTTCGGGTGCACGCACGGACCGCCTTCCTCGGCGGGAACCTCCCGTCCGACGTCCACGACCTCGCGTACGCGATCGCTCGTCGCACGACCGGCGTGCTCCGCGTCGAGTGCGCGATCCGCGACCGCGGTCGCAGACGCACACCGGAGACGCATCACCATCACGGCGGCGTCGCCGCGCTCCCTCCCCCTCCGGAGCATCAGTCGGCGAGATCGATCTCCTGATCCATCGCGTCGGGCGCGACCGTGCCGACGGTGCCGCGCCGGATCGCACGGAGGTAGAGGAACAGGATCGGCAGTCGCAGCAGGCCGGCGAGCGCGAGGGCCCACGGCACCGAGACGGCACGGCCGACCCCCCCGACCACCGGCCCGGCCATCGCCTGACCGACGGCATCGGCCTGGCCTCCCATCGAGTTGATCGTGGCCCGGGTCGCGGGGTCGAGCCCTTGGTTGATCCAGGCCGTGAACACCGGGCCGCGCACGCTTCGGAGGCCGCCGACGATCCAGAAGAGGATCGCGGCCCACCAGAAGTTTCCGACGAACGCGAACCCCACGACGCTCGCGATCAGCAGCACGTCGACGACGGCCAGCAACTTCGCCACATGGCCGTGACCCTCCAGATGCCCTCGGCGCCGGACGTAGGAGAGTGCGGCGATGCCGAGCACCAGTCCCACACCGTCGAGGATCCCGAACCACACGATCGGCTCGAGGTCGCCGAGCGAGGGCAGTCCGATGCCACGGAGGAGCTGGAGATCGGACAGGCGATCCCAGCCCTCGGTCGAGGCCCCGTGGAGCACAGCCGTCGCCAGGATCAGCAGCAGCACGTGATGCGCGCGGACCTGTCGGATCGCGTCCCGCAACGTGACGCGCATCGAGTGTCGGAGCTTCGCCCCGGCGTCCCGGGTGGGGCGCCGGGTCTCCGTCATCCCGACCGCGAGCGCAAGGCCCAGGGCGGCGTATCCGAGGCCGCAGACGAGGATCGGGAGCCGGAGCGCGATCGACGCGAGCGCCACGCTTCCGGCGATCCCGACCAGCGCGCCGCCGTTGAAGAACTGCTCGCTCCGGACGTAGAGGGGTCGCGCCGCGTCCTCACCCACCTCATCGGTGAGCCAGGCTACGTCCGCGCCACTCACGAACGTCGCCGACACGCCGTAGAGGATCTGTGAGAGGGCGGCGACCTCGAACGAGTCGGCTGATCCCAGCATCACGAACGCGATGCCCGTCCCGACGTACCCGATCACGATCGACCACTTCCGGCTGACCGAATCGGCGACGATCCCGGTCGGGACCTCGAACAGAAGATACGAGACCTCGAGGATCGTGCCCATCAGCACGAGCTGGAGCGGATCCAGCCCGACCTGAAGGATCAGGAAGACGCTGAAGACCGTGCTGTCGAGGTGGAAGAGGAACCCGTCGACCGTCCACATCGCGAGCCAGACCCTCCCGGCCCGCCACCCCTCCATCGGATGTCAGGACGCAGGGCCGGAGGCGACCAGCGGCATCCAGCATTCGAGGACCGTCCCTTCACCGGGTGCGCTCAGCACACGACACCACCCTCCGGCGAGCTCGGCGCGCTCGGTCACGGTCGCCAGGCCGAGGTGACCCGGCGCCGCCCTCTCGGAAGGATCGAATCCGTCACCGTCGTCCACGATCCGCAGCAGGAGTCCGCCCTCCAACGAGGTCAGTCGGACGTCCAGATGGGTGGCGTTGGCGTGCTTCCGGGCGTTGGTGACGCCCTCCTGCGCGATCCGATAAAAGGACACGCGGGCGTCAGGGAGCAGCTCGTCGTCGAGCTCGTTGATCACCTCCCAGGACCATCCGGTCTCCTTCGCGGAGTGCTCGAGGTACATCGCGATCGCCGGCGTCAGCCCCTCGAGGTCGAGCGCCACGGGACGGAGCTCGAAGAGGAGGTTCCGCAGGCGGTCGATCCCCGATCGCAGTTCCTCCGCCAGCTCGCCCAATTCGTGTGCATCGAACCGATCGGGACGAGCGAGCAGCAGCTGCAGCCGCATGTCCACCGCGCTCATCACCTGGATCGGGTCGTCGTGGATGTCAGCCGCGATCCTGCGACGCTCCTCCTCCTGGGCCGTCTCCAGCAGCTGCGCCAGCTCGCGACGCTGGGCGACCATGCGTCGGACCTCCTCGAGGCTCGAACGCAGCTGCCCCTCCGCGAGTTTCTGGGGCGTGATGTCTACCATCACGCCGCGCCAGTAGACGACGGTGTCGTCCTCCGCTCTCACCGGCACGGCCTCGTCGCGGATCCACACCTCCCGACCCGCTTTCGTGAGGATCCGGTACTCGGCCAGGAACCGCTCTGCGTTGGCGTTGCTGTCCCGGTGCTCCTGCACCACGCGCTCGCGGTCGTCCGGATGGATCGAACGGACCCAGAGTTCGGCGTCCTCCATCCATTCCCGGACGCTGTACCCGAGGAGGTCCACGATCTGCGGGCTGGTGTACAGGTTCGTCGAGAGCTCGTCGGGACGGTCGATGTAGAGGATCGCCGGCGCCCCCTCCACCAGATGCCGGTAGGCGTCCGGGTGCAGCTCCTGCGGCGGCCACTCCGACATCCGGCTCACACCCTCGAGATGATCGCCGCGAGCAGAGCGGTGCGCGGCACGATGCTCGTGAGGTCCACCCACTCGGCCGGCCCGTGATCGTCGCCGCCGATGGGACCGAGGCCGTCGATCGTCGGCGTACCGGCCGAGCTCGTCGTATTCGCATCGGAGGCGCCGCCCGTGGCCGCATCGCGGAGCTCGAAGCCGAGCTCCGAAGCTGCCCCGACAGCGATGTCCACGAGGCGGCGCCCCCCTTCGCCCTTCTCCATCGGCCGATGCCAGCCGTGGGCGTCGATCCTGATGCGCACGTCGGGGACCACCGGGTCGGCACAGATCCGCTGGACCTTCGCCTCCGCCTCCTCGAGCGCGGCGAGCTCGGGCGACCTGAGGTCGACATGGAGCTCGCATCGCTCGGCGACGACGTTCGAACGGGTCCCGCCCCGGACCACACCGACGTTCGACGTCACCCCCGGCCAGCGGCCGTTGAGGCCTTGGAGCGCCAGGATCGTGTGTGCGGCTTGGAGGATCGCGTTGCGGCCCTTCTCCGGCTCGACGCCGGCGTGCGCCGCCTTGCCCTCGATCGTGATCGTGAAGTCCGTGATCCCTTTGCGCGAGCTCACGATGTCGCCGTTCGCGCGAGCTCCCTCGAGCACGAGCGCGACGTCGTTGGCCGGGGCCAGCTCGCGGATGACCGGCCCCGAGAAGGGCGACCCTATCTCCTCATCCGGGTTGCACACGTAGGTGACGGTGCCGAAGCCGTCGAAGCCGACGTCTTGCAGCACGTGCGTGGCGAAGAATCCCGCCAGCAAGCCGGCCTTCATGTCCGAGACACCGGGGCCGCGGGCGATGTCGCCCTCGATCGAGAACGGACGCTGGGCCACGGTCCCGTCGTCGAAGACCGTGTCCATGTGACCCACGAGCAGCACGTCCGGTCCCCCGGCACCCCGGAGGGTCCCGATCACGAGATCGCCGAGCTCCCCGTCGTGCGGCCGACGATCGACCTCCCACCCGTGATCGAGGAACCGACGCTCGCAGAGGTCCGCGATCCGGTTGACGCCCTCCGGCGAGTACGAGCCGCAGTCGACGTTGACCATCGTTTCGAGCACGTCGAGGAACTCCGAGTACCTGGCCTGGGCGCGGTCGCGGAGCGTCTGGACATCCATGGGCGACGCCGACGCTAGCATGAGCCGCTCGCAGCGAGAGGGAGACGGTGACGCGAGAAGCGATCGGCGCGGTGGTGGAGGCGATCGGCAGCGAGGTCCGGATCGAGGATCTCGCGATCGACGCGCCGGAAGCCGGCGAGGTCCTCGTGCGTCTCGTGGCGAGCGGCGTGTGTCACTCGGACCTTTGGGCGATCGAGCACGGGAACTGGGGGGCGCCGTTCCCGATGCTCCTCGGCCACGAGGGAGCCGGCATGGTCGAGGAGGTGGGTGAGGGCGTGGACACGCCTCGTGTGGGCGACCCCGTCGTGCTGGCATGGGCGGTCCCGTGCGGCATGTGCGGACCGTGTCGGCGCGGCGTCCCTCGTCGCTGCTCGCACGCTTGGCAGCAGCCTCCCCGCGTCCACCGGGCGCGGGACGCCACGCCGCTCGCCGGCACCCTCTCACTCGGCACGCTCGCCTCGCACACCGTGGTCCACGCGGCGCAGGCGATCCCGATGCCGCCCGAGCTCCCGCTGCGGAGCGCGTGCCTCCTCGGCTGCGGTGCCTCCACGGGGGTCGGTGCGGCGATCCAGACGGCGAAGGTGTGGCCCGGGGCCCGCGTGGCGGTGATCGGACTGGGTGGGATCGGTCTCGCAGCGCTGCAAGGGGCGAGGATCGCGGGCGCCGAGCGGTTGATCGCCGTGGACGTCGCCGCCCCGAAGCTCGCATGGGCGGAGCGGTTCGGTGCCACAGACACGGTCGACGCCTCCAGCACCGACGCCGTCGCCGCGGTTCGCGAGCTCACACAGGGCGACGGCGTCGACTTCGCGTTCGAAGCGACCGGGGTCCCCACCGTGGTGTCGCAGGCCGTGGCGATGCTGGACTACGCGGGGGTCGCCGTCGCGATCGGCGTGCCGCCGATCCCCGCCGAGGTCACGCTCTCGTGGAACGGTACCGAGGATGCCGCCTACCCTCGGAAGACGTCGCTCCTCATCACGGACGGCGGCGATCCGATCCCGTCGGAGGACTTCCCGGAGATGGCGCGCTGGACACTCGAGGGGCGGCTGGACCTCGACGGGATGGTGACGCGTGAGCTGGGGCTTGGCGATCTCGACGAGGCGTTCCGGGCGATGCTGGCCGGAGAGGTGATCCGCACGGTCGTGGTGTTCGACCGGTGACGGCGGAGCTCGGTGCAGAACGAGCACTCCGAGGCGACCTCGATGCCTGGTGGCGGTTCGGGGTGCCGATCGCGGATCTGATCGTGCGTGCCCTGTTCCGGGTGCGCGTTGCGGGGATCCATCACGTCCCGCTGGGGGGGCCCGCGATCCTCGCGTTCGTGCACGTCAGCGTCCTCGACGGGCCGAGTCTCGCTGCCGAGGTCGCATGGCGCCGCCGACGGACCGTGCGCTTCCTGGTCGCGGCCGAGATCTTCGACGTCCCCGTGAGCGGCTGGTTCCTCCGTCGGTACCGCCAGATCCCCGTGCGTCGCGGCAAGAGCGACGCCGGCGCGCTCGAGGAGGCGATCGCCACGATCCGCCGCGGCGCCGTCGCGGCGATCGCGCCGGAAGGAGCCGTGAACCCCGCGCCCGGCGAGCTCCAGCGGATCCGGAGCGGGATCGCACGCATCGCGCTCCCCACCGGCGCGCCCGTGATCCCGGTGGGGGTCTGGGGAACGCAGCATCGATGGTCGAGGGCTGGCCGGCACTGGGGACGTCCCTTCCGACCTCGGCTCGGCTTCGCCTTCGGGCCGACGATCGAACCGAGCGGCGACGCTTCCATCCAGGAGGACATCGACGCCTTCGTGACGCGCGTCCGCGAGGCGCTCGAGCGCCAGCTGGCCGAGGCGCGCTCGCTGGCGGGTGATCCCGCCTGAGCGGAACGCCGTCGGCGCGCGACGACCGCTACCGGCGCAATCCCTCCGACTCCTGTCGTCGGCGACCTTCTTCGAGGGCTACGACACGTTCGACCTGTCGTTCGTGCTGGCGCTCGCGGCTCGTTCGGTTCCGGAGACCTGATTAGGTCGTGCGCAGAGAGGGTAGGAACGCGCTGGAGGTGGTCTCCGATGAAGAGCCCTTGGGCATATCCCGAGAATCGCTACTACTACGAGTGGTACGCCGACGAGCCGAGCGACGAGCGCTCGGACATGGAGATCAAGCAGGATCTGCTCGACCAGATCCGGAGCGGCCCCTACGCCGATCGGTACGACATCGAGGTCGACGTCAGGAAGGGCGTCGTGATCCTGACGGGCACGGCGACCACCACGGTGGCCAAGCGCGCTGCCGGCGACGACGCCTGGGACACCCGCGGCGCCACCGACGTGAGCAACCAGATCCAGGTCCGGAGCACGGTTCCGATCACCTAGCGCGGACGGACCGTAGGGCGGACACTCAGGAGGACGGCCGATCGGCGATAGGAACGATCGGACGGTTGCTAACCGCCGAGGGCCACACCGGTGATCAGGTTCGAGTCGCGGAGCTTCCGGAGCGCCTCGCGCTCGATCAAACGCACCCGCTCACCCGACAGCCCGAGCACCTTCCCGGTCTCGCGGAGCGACAGCGGCTGCCCGTTCTCGAGCCCGTACCGGAGCGCGACGACATGACGCTCGCGCTCGTCCAGCACCTTGTCGACGGCCCCGCCGATCTCTTCGCGGAGCAGCTGGTCCTCGACCTCGGCAAAGCCTGCCTCGGAATCGATCTCCTCGATCAGGTCGCCCAGCTCGGTGTCCTCGCCGACCGGTGACTGGAGGGAGAGCGGCTCGCGCCGGCCCATCTCGGTCAGGTCATCGATCTCATCGACGGTGGTATCGAGGGCCTTCGCCAGCTCCTCGCGGGAGGGCTCGCGGCCCATCGACTGTGCGAACTGGAACCGGGTGCGGTTCAGCTTCCGGAGCCGGTCGTGGATGTGGACGGGCAGGCGGATCGACCGCGAGCGGTCTGCGATCGCCCGCGTGATGCCCTGGCGGATCCACCACGTGGCGTAGGTCGAGAACTTGAAGCCTCGGCGCCAGTCGAACAGCTCCACGGCTCGCATGAGGCCGATGTTGCCCTCCTGGATCAGATCGAGGAGAGGGAGACCCTGCCCCTGGTACTTCCGGGCCACGGATACGACCAACCGAAGGTTCGCCATGATGAAACGCTGACGCGCGGCCTCGGCCGTCCGGATGTCACGGCGGGCCTTCGCGATGCTCTTCTCGGACCGGAGACGGCCTGCACGGAGACGGTCCTCGGCCTCCTTCCCCGCCTCGATCGTCATGGCGAGCTCGACCTCTTCCTCCTTCGTGAGCAGCGGCTCGCGGGCCGCCGCCTCGAGGTAGAGGCGCAGGTCATCAGCGTCGTCGGTCCCGAGGGGACGCGCCGGCTCAGGCAATTCTTCTCACTCTCCTCACTCGGTCCTGCTCACTGGGTTCGGTACCCGGTCCGCGGGAGCCGTACCCGTCTCTGTTGTCCGTCCGAGCGACCACGTAGGCAAAGTGAACTAGGCGTCCTCCCCGGTCGCTCGATCCCATGGTAGGGGCCCCTCCGGTTCCTGTAAAGCCGGGCCCGTGTGGCGGTTCTGTGAACAATGACTGCCGCGCACGGGTTGCCGAGCTCGTTCAGTTTCGATACCCGTCGCTTCCAACGCCAAACGCCGCTCGGAGATTTCCCCGTTCGGTACGGATCCTGACCTCGGGTCACGCGCCATGGTGCTCGGTGGGGAGCCGGATACGCTTCAGCCGTGCACCTCCCGGAGCTCAGATCGGTCGACCTCGGTGGACCGGTGGCGTACCGAAGCTGGGAGGGACCCGTCGATACGGCGTTCGTGCTCGTGCACGGGCTCGGCGCCTCTCACCTCTCCTGGGTCCAGGTGGCGGAAGGCCTCTCCGGGCTGGGGCGTGTGGTCGCGCTCGACCTGCCCGGCTTCGGCGCCTCCCCCTTGGCCGGTCGAGGGGCGGGATTGATGGACCAACGCCGGTTCCTCTCGGACGTGCTCGGTTGGGTCGGTGCCTCACGGGTCGTCCTCTGCGGGAACTCGATGGGGGGAGCGACGTCGATCCTGCAGGCCGCCGTCGAGCCCTCCTCCGTGGACGGCATCGTGCTCACGAACAGCGTGTTCCCATGGAGGCTCGGGGCCGTCCCGCATCCGCTGGTGCTGGCCGCCTTCGGGGTCTACGCCACGCCGCGGCTCGGCGAAGCGGCGGTGTCTTGGCGCGTGCGGGAGATGGACCCCGATCAGTTGGTGCGCCTGAGCCTCCGGGTGCTCGCGGCGGACCCGCGATCGATCCCCGACGACGTCGTGCGGTTGCTGGTCGACCTCGCCTCCGAGCGACGGGACGACCCAGATGTCGTCCGTGCGTTCATCGACGCAGCCCGCTCGATGCTCCGGCTGGGGCGCCGCCCTCACGTGTCACGCCGTGCGTTGGAGCACGTGTCCTGCCCGGTCCTGCTCATCCATGGCCGCCGGGACCGTCTGGTTCCCGCGGCGTTCGCCGAGGCCGAGCTGGCACGCCACCCCGAATGGCGAGGACGATTCTTCAACGATCTCGGACACATCCCGCAGATGGAGGCCCCCGGACGGTGGCTCGCCGAGGTCGCCGACTGGTTCGCGGACACGTACGATTAGATGCCCGCGGCCTCGGCCAGACGGTCCACCTCGGACTCGACCCCGCGAGCGAGCACCTCGATGTCGGGGATGAGATCCCAGTCGGCGGTGAGACCGAATGCCATCGTGCCTGCCGCCGACGTACACGCCACCGACAACCCGCAGTCCTCCTTGAGGTTCATCGCCGGGTAACTCGCCTCCAGCGGCGCCCCGGCGAAGAAGAGCGGCACCTGCGGCGCCGGGATGTTCGATACGACGAGGTTGCACCACCTCGCCTGTGCGATCAGGCGGGCCGCCGTCGCATGGAGTGCGGGAGGCGCGTACGCACCGAGACCGATGATCGTGTCGGCGCCGACCGCCATGCCGGAGTCCTTGATCCGGGCGGCGGCGGCGCGGGCGCGCCGGAGGCGCGTCCGCGCCGCCATCCGCCCCACCGGCACGTCCACGAAGCTGGGTGCAACCCGATTGCCGATGTCGCCGCCGTCGCCGGGCGAGCGCACGGACACGGGCACCATCGCCCGGAGGGACCGGCCCTGGGTGGCTTCGCCCCTGCTCTCGAGCAGTGCGTGGACGCCTCCCGCGACGACCGCGAGGACGACGTCGTTCACGGTGCCGCCGAGCGACTCCTTGATCCCCCGGAACACCGCGAACGGTCGCTCTGCCGTCGCGAAGCGGCGGTTGGGCCCGACCCGCCCGTCGAACGGCCCTCGAGGCGGTGTCCCCATCCCCGCCGACGGTGCGGAGCGCGTCCGCCGCCGCGGACACGGTCTCGGCAACGATGCGTGGCTGGCGTGCGACGTGGGCGAGGCTCTGGATCGGGTGGAGGACCGCCTCCTCGACCGCGTCGCGGATCAGGTCCTGCATCGGCGGCGCCGGTTCGGCTGACCACGCCCCGTCCGGCTCGCCCGTCGGCGCGTCGGCGGTCAGATCGAACAGTGCCGACGCGATCATCATGTTCCCGATCCCGTCCGCCATCGCGTGGTGGATCTTCAGCAGGATCGCCGTCCGATCCTCCGAGAGGTCCTCGAACACGTAGAGCTCCCAGAGCGGCTTCGTACGGTCGAGGGGGCGGGACAGCACGCGACCCACGGCCCGCTCGAGCTCGAACCGTCCGCCGGGGGCGGGGACGGATGCCCGGCGCAGGTGGAAGTCGAGGTCGAACCGGTCGTCGTCGATCCACACGGGCCGGGAAAGGTTGCCGGGGACCGACCGCAGCTTCCGGCGCAGCCGCGGAGCCAGGCGGAGCCGAGCCTCGACGACCCGCTCCACGTCGTCGTAGGTGAGGAGCGAGCCGTCCGTGCGCGCCCCGAAGATCGAGAGTCCGGCAACGTGCATGTGCACGCCGGGTTTCTCGAGGTAGAGGAAGCTCGCATCGAGCCCCGACAATCGCTCCGCGGGCATCCGCCCATGCTAGGGTCCGCCGCGATGCGTCGCCTCGCGACCGCCCTGGCGCTCGCCGCGCTCCTCCTGATGATGCCCGGGCCGGTCGAGGCGCAGGATCCCGCGGACGAGGCAGCGTACGGCGCGTCTGTCTCCGCGATCGACAACCTGTTCACGCCGGAGATCGTCCGGATCGAGCTCGGCGAGACGGTCGAGTGGACGATGGACGGCCGCTCTCCGCATACCGTCGAGGCGGATGACGGCTCGTGGTCGTCGGGGAACCTCGACCCCGGGGCGGAGTTCGATCTCACGTTCGACGCCGAGGGGATCTTCCCGTTCTTCTGCCGGTACCACGGCCGGCCCGGCCTCGGGATGGCCGGCACCGTCGTCGTCGGCGACGCGTCGCTCCCGGGCGGTGGCGTCCCGGGTCCCGACCCCGCTCCCGCCGGACCAGCCAACACGCTGCATGTCCCCGATGACGCCCCGACGATCCAGGACGCGGTCGACCGCGCCCGCCCCGGCGGCCTCGTCCTGATCGACCCCGGTGTCTACCGGGAGGCCGTGGTCGTCACCACCCCGTACCTCACGATCCGCGGCATGGACCGCAACGACACGATCCTCGAGGGGAACTTCGAGCTCGCGAACGGGATCCACGTGATCGAGGCGGACGGTGTCGCCGTCGAGAACCTCACCGCGCGGCACTTCCTGTTGAACGGCTTCTACTGGTCGGACGTCCTGGGCTACCGAGGCTCCTACCTCACGGCCTCCACGAACGGCGACTATGGGATCTACGCGTTCGGGTCGCGCTGGGGGCGCTTCGATCACTCGTACGCGAGCGGCTCGCCCGACGCCGGGTTCTCCATCGGCGCGTGCAACCCGTGTGACGCCGTGATCACCGATGTGCTCGCCGAGCACAACGCGCTCGGCTACTCCGGGACCAACGCGGGAGGGAACCTCGCGATCGTGAACAGCGAGTGGCGGGAGAACCTCGCAGGGATCGTGCCCAACACGCTCGACTCCGAGCCGTTCGCCCCGCAACGCGACGTCCTGATCGCGGGCAACCACGTCCACCACAACAACTCGGCCACGGTCGACGCGAAGGAGTACGAGTACGTGCCGTTCGGGATGGGGATCGTCGTCGCCGGCGGGCGAGAGGATCGGATCATCGGGAACCTCGTCGAGGACCAGGCGACGTACGGCATCGCGATGATCCCGATCGTGGACACGAACTTCTGGCCCTCGAGCGGCAACGAGGTCCGTGGCAACGTCGTTCGCCGGAGCGGCCGGGCGGACATGGCGCTCGCCGCGCCCTCGGGGGGCGCCGACTGCTTCGAGGGCAACGACGCCGCCACGAGCCATCCTGCAGCCGTCGAGCTCCTCTTCCCATGCAGCGGGTTCCGACCCTTCCCGGGCGGCGGCGGGAGCATGGGACCGACGGCGAACGTCCTGTCCCGGTTCATCGATTCGCTCGACGGCGAGTTCCCGCACGGGGACTGGCGCGCGCAGCCGGATCCGCCGGCGGACCTCCCGGACATGCCGGGCGATCCGGCGGCCGCCCCTCCCGATCCGGCGATCCCGGGGGAGTCCGTGCCACCCCGCTACCGGATCCGCGTCGTGGAGGACATCCGCGCAGCGCGCGGACGCGAGATCAGCCAGGAGGTCAGCCTCATGGGGATCCCGCTCATCGCGTCGAACTGGTGGAGCCTGCTCCTCGGGCTCTACGGCTACATCCTCCCGTTCGTGCTCTACGCGTCGTGGGTGGCGATCGCGATGTGGGACCTGATCAGGCGTGACGCCGACACGATCCCGGAACGCGCGAGATGGATGGCGATCGTGCTCCTCGTCCCGTTCGTCGGGCCGTTGCTCTACTTCGCGTTCGGCGGATCCTCGATCCCCTCGCAGCTTCGCCTGATGCTCACCGCGGGTGGGGTGATCGCGTACCTCGTCTTCCTCGTGATCGGCCTGCTCCTCGGCGGATGAGTCTCACGCCTCGAGCTGGATCCGCATCCGCTTGAAGGCCTTGCCCTTCGATTCCGTCTTCACGACGGTGACGTGACCGACCTCACCGGTGGACTTCACGTGGGTCCCGCCGTCCGCCTGCTTGTCGATCCCCTCGATGTCGATCACGCGGATCGGGTCCACGGAATCGGGGATCAGGCTGACCTTCGTCCGGATCAGGTCCGGGTCGGAGAGCGCCTCGGTTCGGGGCAGGAAGCTCACGTGCACGGGACGGTTCTTGTTGAGCTCCTCGTTGAGCTTGCCCTCGACATCCTTGCCGAGCTCCTGGCTCAACTCGTCGAGCTCGAAGTCCATACGGGCCGATCCCTTGTCGTCCATGTTCCCGCCGGTCACCTTGGCCCCGTGCTCGCGGAAGATCACTCCGGAGAGGGCGTGCAACGCCGTATGGGTGCGCATGAGCAGGTGACGGCGGGCCCAGTCGATCTCGGCCGTGACCGAATGACCCACCAGCGGCGCGTCGCCCTCCACCTGATGGACGATGTCGCCACCCATCTTCACGGTGTCGGTGACCCTCGCCATCCCGTTCTCCCACCGGAGCGTCCCGGTGTCGCCGGGTTGGCCGCCCCCGCGCGCGTAGAACACCGTCCGGTCGAGGATCACCCCTTCGTCACGGATGTCGACCACGGTGGCCTCGCAGCTGGTCAGGTAGGCGTCTTCGGCGAAGAGCTGATCGGTCATGCTCGAAGCGTACTAGCCCGCCTCAGCCTCCTTTGAGTTCGATCCAGGCGCGGATCGCCCTCTCGAGGTCGGCTCGCTTCCGGATCACGTCGGCTTCGTCCGCGAACCGCAGGTAGCGAACGGTTCCGCCGCCGCCCTCGAACCGAGGATGCCGGCCGGGCAGCTTCGCGCCTTGGTGGAAGAGGACGCTGACCTGCTTCTTCGATCGCGGCTCGATGCTCGCGATGTTCCCTTCGAAGACGAACGTCGGGCTCTTCCACTTGATCGTCTCGACGATCCGAGCATCGACGCCGAGGACGATGTCGCGCACGGAGTTGATCGCCGCCTCGAGCGGGTGCCCGAGCTCCGAGACGAAGGTGTCCACCTCGGAGGTCCTCGGCATGCGTGACAGCGTAGGCGCGAGCGTGGGCCCGCGCTAGACGTCGGGCTCGCGGACACGGGTGGTCCGGACGAGGGTGGCGAGGATGGCGCCGCCGAGGATCATGACCCCGCCGATCGCGGTGGGAGCCGTGATGGGCTCGTCGAGGAAGAACGCCGCGAGGACGGCGACCCCCAGCGGCTCCATCACGCCGATGATCGCGTTGCGCACCGCGCCGAGGAGCTGCAACCCGCCGAGCATCGCCGCGAATGCACCGGCGGAGAAGACGGCCATCCCGAGGAGGAAGGGCCACGACGACGCGTCCGGGAGATCCGTGACGCCGAACGCGAACGAGAACACGACGTTCGAGGTGGCGGCCCCCGCCCCGAGCCACGCCGCGGCCGTGACCGGGTCCGTCCGGCGGACGGTCCGATCGACGGTGATCAGGTAGGCCGTGTACGCGATCGAGGTGGCGAGCGCGAGGAGGATGCCGAGGGGCGCCACCTCCACCTCACCGCCGCCGACGATCACCACCGCGCTGCCGCCGAGCGCCAGGAGCAGGGCGACGAAGAGCCGCCATCCGGGCGGCCGGCGGTCCAACCCGATCGTCACCAGCATCACCCAGACCGGGTACAGGTAGAACAGGAGCGTGACCGCGCCCGCCTTCCCGTGGTTCAGGGCGGAGAAGAACAAGGCCGCCTCGGTCCCGTAGCCGATCGTGGCGGCGAGGACCAGCGGAAGGCGCTCCCCCGGCGCCGCCGCCAGCGGCTTGCGCAACAGGAGCAGGACGACGAAGAGCAGCGCCGCCTGGCCCGCGAACCGGATCGCCAGCATCGGGAACGGCAGGTCGCCGGCCGCGACCTCCTTGCCGAACATCACGACCGCCGCGAACTGCAGCGCCATGAGCGCGGAGAGCGTGGACCCGAGCAGCTCCTGGCGAGGCGTCCTGGCGCGGCGGTCGTGCGCCTCGCTCGCGCTCACGCCCCCTCCAGGAATGCCCGGACGCGCTCGATCAGTGAAGGGATCGAGGCGATCAGCTCCTCCTCCGACGAGAAGGTGATCAGCTCCGCGTCGGGCAGCAGATCGGCCAGGATCCGGCCGAGGGCGGCCGGATGGATCGCATCACCCTCCCGGCAGATCAGCAGGACCGGCGATCCGACCTTCCGGAGCAGCTCGCGGTCCGAGATCGAGGTATCGCGTGTGACCTCGCGGATCGCCCGCGACACCCCGGCGGGGTTCATGTCCTCCCAGAGCGTGAGGTCGAGCTCGCGGAGCCACGGCGCCCGTGCGTATCGCTCCTCGTTCAGCTCGAGGATCCGCTCGATCGCCTCGTCCTTCGGATGCGCCTCGAGGAGATCCGCGATCGCGTCGAACCGCTCCGGGTTGCGGAAGGGGAGGTCGAGCGACGCGGGCAGCAGCATCACGATCCGATCGAACCGGGCCGGGTCGTGTTCGAGGAGCGACATGATCGCCCCGGCGCCGAGGGAGGTCCCGACCGCGTTCGTCGCCCCGTACGTCCGAGCGACCACGTCGAGATCCGACGCGAGATCGGCGAACCGGTACCCCCGTGGCGGAGCGCTCGAATGACCGTGACCCCGGAAGCAGAACCGCACGGCGGTGCCGGCGAGCGACGGGGTGAACGGCGCCAGCTCGCGACACGAGTTCGTCAGGCCGTGCGCGAAGATCGTCACCGGGTCGCCACCGCCGTCGACCTCGACGTGCAGCGTCACGTCCCTGTTGCGGACCTCCGGCATGGTTCCTCAGCCTGTCAGGCCTCGATCAGGTCGTCCTGAGTCGCGAACTGATCTCGGATGCGCCGGGCCCACGCCGCGACGACGCCCGTGAGGAGCAGGAATACCGCGCCCGACACCATCAGCACCGCCCGCGTGCGGCCGGCGTCGTTCTCCACCCACACGAAGGACAGGACCAGAGCCGGCACGATGAAACCGAGGTTGTACGCGATGTCGAACAGCGCGAACGCGCGGCCTCGGAAGTCGTCCGGCATCGCCTGTTGGACGATCGTGTCGGCCGACACCTTCCCCAGGAAGAACGCGAAGAATCCGACGAAGAGCATCGCCGCGAATCCGGCGACGGAGACCAGGCCACCGAACACCAGGGTTCCCGCACCGAGGAGCGTCATCGACACGAGCAGGAGCCTGATCGGAGGCACCCGGTCCTTCAGTCCCTGCGCCACGATCAGTCCGAGCACCCCGCCGATCAACCCGACGCCGCCTGAAAGGAGCGTCGGCACCTGACTGTCCGAGCCCCCTTCGACGAGGTTCTTCGCGTACAGCGCGAACACGAAGAGCCCGAAACCCCAGAACTGGTAGCGGAGCATCTGGAACCCGGACAGTCCCACGGCGGCCGCGGGGCGAGCTGCCACTTCCCGGACGCCGTGCGCGATCGTGCGGAGGACCCGGCGGGCCTCCTCGGCGAAACGGGTCACGTGTGCGCCTGCCTCCACGTGTCGGAGCCGGGTGGCCGCGAGTGCCCCGATCGCGAGGACCGCAGCGCCTCCGAGCACCACGAGCCACGCAGGGATGAACGCGCCGGCGGCGAGCGCCACGGCGATCCCGAGGATCTGGAAGAGTGCGCCGCCCGCTTGCGACAGGGCGTTCCCCTGGAGGAGGTCACGGCCGGACAGGACATCGGGGATCGCAGCCGACTTCACGGCCAGCACCACGCGGATCACCGCCTGGGCGGCGAGCAACCCGAGGACGAGCGCGGCGGTGGCGCCCGCATCCCCCTCGGTCGTGCCCTCGCCGAGCGGGAGGAGAACCGCGATCGCGACCACCCCCACCACGGCCGCCGTCACGAGGTTCGACCACCACACGACCCGCCGTCGTTCGAACCGATCGATCACGACGCCGATGAACGGAGACAGCAGGGTGTAGGGGATGTAGAGGAGCAGGATCACCTGCAGCAGGTAGTCGGCGGAGGGGACGTTCTGCACGTCGAAGCCCTCTTGGCCACCGAACGCGATCGACTTGCCGATCGCCCCTTGGATCATCCCCTGCCCGGCCTGGGTCAGGAACTGCACGCTCATCAGGGTGGCGTAGGCAGCGTTCGAGAACTGCGAGAACAGGCGGTTGAAGAAGCCGCCGAACGCGCCGAGCGCCCGGAGGATCGACGCGCTCCCGAACCGGAGCGCCGCGCCCGAGCCGACCGCCACGCCCACGACGACCCACGCCTTGGTGTCGGTGAGCGGTCCGCGCCACGCACCGAGCACGGCGATCCCCGCGAGCAGGGACAGCACGATCGACATGCCGGGGATCAGGGCGATCCGGCTCACGGTGTCCCGCAGCCCGAAGAAGGGTGCGGCCAGCAGCCCGGGAAGGACGGCGAGCGCGAACAGCCCGGCGAGGACGCGTCCCTGATGCGGCAGATCGGCCAGCGGCCCGGGAGGGTCCTCGAACCGCGCGGCGGCGGCAGCGCCGGCGGAACGCGCCCGCTCCACGACGTCCGCGGGGGGCTCATACGTGCCGACACCGGTCAACACGTGCGTCCCCGGGCCGATCTCGACCGAATCCTCGAGAGCGCGATCGAGCGCGGCCTGCTCCGCCTCCGGAGAGCAGGCTCCCTCGGCGAGCCCGTTGCAGAGGCCCGAGTAGTACTCCTCGATCAGGAACACGACCGGAGGCTCGGTGTAGGTCGAGGTCCGCGCGAGCACCTCTTCCCAGTGGCTCTGCGACGTGTCGCGGTAGTTCTCGCTCGGTGCGTCCGACGGCGTTCCGGCTCGGAAGTCCTCGACGGTCCCCACGAAGGTCACTTGGTACTTCGCGAGCTCCCCGGGCAGCCCCGTCCGGAACACGTTCGTGTACGTCTTGGCCCACCCGTACGTGGTGTTGGATCCGGTGGCGTCATCGGTGTTGCCGTAGTTCACGATGAGGACGCTCGGTCGCTCGCCGGCCGCGACCACCACCTCGCGCGCCGCCGCCAGCGAGGTCCGCACGCTCTGGGGGGCCCACTGGTTGTCCTGCTGCGCCCATCGGTTGATCGCGGGGTCCAGGAACAGCCAGGCGAGCGCGCCCACCACCGCCAGCGCGCCGAGAGCCCCAGCGAGCCTGCGCGAGCCCTCCCCTCGGAGCAGCCACCGCACCGCGATGTACGCACCCAGGCCGGTGAGCGCCATCGGTGCCGCGGTTGCGTTCATGAAGCGGTAGTACGGGATCGCCTGTCCGAGGAGGAACGTGAGCACCCCCGCGAACGGGAACATCCACCAGATCGAGACCTGCTCGTACTGCGGAGCGGGGGTTCGGGTGCGTCTCGACGCGAGGACGGTGGCGACGATCGCCAGGAGGATCAGGGGGAACGTGATCGCCGGCCGCATCGAGGTCACCCACTCGATCAGGCGTTCCCGGAAGAAGGCCGCGGTGTACGGCGGTGGGAGCGCGGCGTCCTTCAGGAGCTCGGGACCCCCGGGCCCCCAGATGCCCACCACCCAGAGCGCGAGCCCGGTGACCATGCCGGAGCCCGTCGACAACAGGAGCGGGCCATCCGATCGCATCGCCGATCCGAAGCGGAAGCGGCTCGTGACGACGTGGGTCCCCCACACCGCGAGCAACGAGAGCCCGAACAGGACGCAGGTGGTCGGATGCGTGAACGCGGCCGCCATCCCGATCAGGAAGATCGCGACCCGGGCGCCCCACGACGTGCGCGCTGCATCGGCGAACGCGACGATCAAGCTGAGCAGGAACAGGACCGTGATGTTGTCGAGGTAGCCGACGTACGGCGTGGTGAGGAAGAGCCCGGCGGTCGCGAGCATCGTGAGGAGCACGATCAGCGGATCGCGTCGACTCCGGTACGCCCCTGCCCCGAGCGCCAGACCGGTCAGGATCGGGATCCCGAGCATCAGGAAGGCACTGAAGCTGTACGTACTGATGCCGCTGACCCTCTGCAGCAGCGCGCCCGCGAGCGGAACCGTCACGCGGTAGCCGCCGGAGAACAGGTTGTCCGGACCCCAATCGCCGGCGATCGACCCGGGATCGTCCTCGAGGATCAGTCCCGCCCGCCACGTGTACCAAGCCGGATCCCGGGTGGGCGCCGACAAGGACGGATCCGCGATGAATCGCCAGCCGAGCGCCAAGAGGAGGACGAGCGCGAAGCCCACGATCGCCCACCACGAGCCGAGTCGGCGCGAACGGGTGGCGGGCGGCGGCACGGCATGTTCGTCGGCCTGAGCGGTGCGAGTGAGCGTCACGATCCTCCCGAGGACCCAGCGCGCCGGCTGGGGCAGCCCCCAAGGATAGAGGTCAGCGGCCGCCGGTCACGCGCTCCCGCAGGCGCGACACAACCCGATCAGATCGAGGCGGTGACGGACCGTTGCGAATGCCGCTTCGCGCGCAAGCACGTCGAGGGTTCGATCCAATCGGCGCTCGAACGGGGCCGGGATGTGGAGATCCTGGACCTGGCCGCAGCGCGAGCACATCAGGTGGTGATGGTGCCCGGTGAGCTCCTCCGCGAGCTCGTACCGCGCGAACCCATCCTCCGAGGCGACACGGCGGATCAGACCCGCGGCTTCGAGCTCGGCGAGGTTCCGGTACGCGGAACTCTGCGGCAGGTTCTTGCGCCCGCGGACGATCGCCGGGAGCGAGAGCGGCATGCCGGCCTTCGCGAGGATGTCCACGAGACGGCGTCTCGTGCGCGTGTACCGCCGGCCGGACGACGCGAGCCGTTCCGCCGCCTCCTCATGGAGCTCCATCAGTGAGCCTCCTGCTGGAGCGCCCTCGGCGCGGTCCTCTTCGCGAGTGCGACGGCCGCGAACAGGGCAGCCGCGACGAAGACGATCGACCCGCCGGGGGCGAGGTCGAGCGGTCGCGCGATCGTGAGACCGACGAGCGAGGACACGGCGCCGATCGCGACGGCCAGCCGGAGCGTGCCGCGGAATGACCGCGAGACCAGCTGCGCCGACGCGACGGGGAGCACCATCATCGCCGCGATCAGCAGGATCCCCACGATCCGCATGCCCGCGACGATCACCCCCGCGGTGAGCGCGGCCAGCGCCACGCTGAGAGCACCCACGGGAAGGCCGGCCACGCGCGACCAGTCTTCATCGGTCACCACCGCGAACAGCGCCCGGCCCGCGAGGCGCATCGCGACCACGACGATCACGCCGAGCGCACCGACCAGCGCGACGCCCGTCCACGTGACGGCGTACGGGTCGCCGAACAGGTACGGGAGTGTCTCGAGCTCGAGATCGCCCGCTCTGCTCGCGAACACGGCGCCCATCGCGATGCCGACGTAGAAGAAGAGGGCGAGGGCGAGGTCACCCGCCGCCTTGCGCTTCAACCGGAGCATCTCCACGCCGATGGCGCCGATCACCGCGAACGCGAGGGCGCTCCACACCGGCCAGACCCCGACGAGCAGGCCGGCGCCCACCCCCGCGAACGCCACGTGCGCGATCCCGTCACCGACGAGTGAGAGTCGCTTCTGGACGAGGAACGCCCCGATCATGGGAGCGAACACCCCGACCGCGAGGCACGCGACGAGTGCTCGTTGCGCTGCCGCCGACTCGAACGGGTACGGGATCGGGAGCGTTCCGATCATCCGAGGTCCTCGAGCCAGAGCGGCAGGTCCTCGCGATGGACGCCGAGCGACACACCTCGCGCGGCGAGTTCTTCGGGACTGCCGTCGAACACCACGCGCTCCTTCAGCACCACGACCCGATCGATCACATCCGCCACAGCCGCGAGCTCGTGCGACACGAGGAGCACTCCGGCGCCGTGCTGGCGGATCAGGTGCACGAGCGAGTCCCGGAATCGCCTCTGCGATTCCGCGTCCACGCCCGCGATCGGCTCGTCGAGAACGAGGAGCGCGGGCTCGCCGGCGAAGGCGCGCGCGATGAACGCACGTTGCTGTTGGCCGATCGAGAGCTCGTTGAGGGGGCGGTCGGCGAGGGTCCCCAGGCCTACGGACTCGATCGCGTGACGTACCGCCTCCCGGTCTGACCCAGTGAGACCCCGCCACCACCCTCGCTGGCGAAGCCTTCCCGCGGAGACGATCTCCTCGACGGTGGCAGGCACTTCGGACAACAGCGACGGTCTCTGCGGCACGTACCCCACGCGCCAGCGATCGTGGACGTCACCGGGGGCGCGCCCCAGGAGCTCGACGCGACCGGAGCCGGGCGGCAGCGCTCCGAGGAGCACCTTCAGGAGCGTGGACTTCCCCGACCCGTTCGGTCCCACCAGCGCCACGAACTCACCGGCCCGGACCGTGAGGGTGACATCCCGCAGTACGGATCCATGGCCGTAGTCGAACGTCAGGTCGAGCGCGCGGAGGAGCGCCTCCTCGTCATCGGGAAGGCGTGCCTGCGTGTGCGCGGCCGGCTCAGCTCCCACGACCGCTCCCACCGGGGAGCGTCGGGAGTGGAGCATTGAGAATCATTCCCATTCTCACGATCGGGTCACGTTATCGACGGAGCCTCGCTTCGTCAATCGGATGATCCGGCCGCGCTCCTCGCGGGGCGGCGCCTGCTGAGTCGGGTCAGGGGGCCGTGACCCAGGGATCCGGACCGGGGTCGCCGCCGCTCGCGACGACGGCGAGTCGCGGAAGGAAGTGCTCCCATCCCTGGAGCTGCGCGGCATCGGCTCCCTCCGGGAGGCCGGAATGCGTGAGCCGCACGATCGTGCCCTCTCCGTCGGAGATCAGCTCGATCGTCACGGTCGAGGAGCCCGGCGGGAGCTGCTCGTCGCCCTCCCACCCCCAGGTGAACACGACCCGGTGAGGAGCATCCACCTCCAGGTACTCCCCGACCGCATGTTTCACACCGGTTACGTTCACGCGGTAGACCCCGCCGGGAGACGCCTCTACCGTGGCGTCCACCCCTTTCCACCGAACGATCTTCTGCGGATCCGTGAGGAAGGGGAAGATCTCTTCGGGCGCGGCGTCGATCCTGATCTCACTGTTGACGGTGAACGTGCCGGCGGCCACGTCGTCTCCCTTCCTCGGCTTCCACTTCCTCCTTCAGCGCCGCGAGGCTACCCGTCCAGAACGCCTCGAGTGAGGCCTGCAGCTCGGCGAGCGCGTCGCGGTTCGCTCGGTACAGGCGGCGGGCGCCGTCTCGACGTTCGGTGACGAGGCCAACCGTGCGCAGGACCGTCAGGTGCTGCGAGATCGCCGGGCGGCTGACGTCGAAGTGCGAGGCGATGTCACCGGCGGAGCGCTCTGCGTCCCAGACGAGGCGGAGGATCTGGCGACGGCGAGGCTCCGCGATCGCCTTCAGCGCAGCCTCCATGCGATGGATGTAAGCAGATGCTTACGAGAGCGTCAACGACGCGGAAGCCGGAACCGTCCCGAGCGCGTGCGCTCGACGATCCCCTCCGCGGTGAGTGCCGCGGTCGCCGTGGCGACCGCGGCGACGGAACGGCCCGTCCGATCGGCGAGCACCTCGGTGCTCGCCGATCTGACCGTACGCAGGATCCGGACCACCGCACCGCGCACCTGTCGGGGGCTCCCCTCGAACGCGGACTGTCGGCGGCCGGACGACCTTCCCTGCCGGCCGGCGCCGATGAACCGGCAGTCGGCAGCTACCGGGCAACCGTCGCACCGCGGCGCCGGCCGACAGAAGAGACGCCCGATGTCCATCAACGCTTGGTTCCACGCGCCCGGCGCCGAGGGATCGAGCCACATACCCGCGTCACGCGCGAGGTCCCGGGCAGGGACCTCGTCCGGCTCCGCACCTCGGATCGCTCGCGCGACGACCCGCCGCACGTTGCCGTCCAGCGCCGCGACCGCGACCCCGTGGCCGATCGACGCCACGGCGGCGCCCGTGTACGGACCCACGCCGGGGAGCCGGGTCAACGCGTCCACGTCTCGCGGCACTCGCCCCCCGTGCTCTCGGACGACGGCGCGTGCGGTCTCGTGCAGCGCGACGGCGCGCCGGTTGTAACCGAGCCCGGCCCACGCCCTGAGGACGTCGGCGCGCGACGCCTGCCCCAACGCGGCGACGTCGGGGAAGCGCGCGATGAACGCCTCGAAGATCGGCTCGACGCGAGACGCCTGCGTCTGTTGGAGCATCACCTCGGAGACCAGGGTCCGGTAGGCGTCCCGGCGGCCCCTCCGCCACGGGTACGCGTGGCGGCGCGGCCGGTACCAGTCCAGCACCGCCCGACGTGAGCGTTCGACATCCACCCGATCAGAACCCGGGCTTCGAGTCCTTCGAGGGCATCTCGTCGGTGGCTTTCCGGAGCGCCGCGTAGATCTCGCTGAAGACCTCGCCGACGTACGTGGCGGGCTGGCTCCCCTCGGAGCCCATCGCCCCTCGCACCGCGGACGCCGTGATGTCGGCGGCCTTGTCGAACACGTGCCAGTCGATGTCGCGTGACATGGTTCCTCCTGCGTCCGTGGACCGTTCGGGCCGGGATCGGTGGGGGCACAGGCTACCTCCGCCTCGGCATCCGGACCTATCATCCGTCGATGCGCGATGTGATCGACCGGCGGATCCTCCTCGCGTTCGCCGGCGTCGTCCTCCTCGCGGGCTCGAACATCGTCGCCGTGCGGTTCAGCAATCGAGAGCTCGATCCGTTCTGGGGCGCCGGCGTCCGTTTCCTGGGAGCGTCCGTGATCCTCTGGGTGCTCGCCTCGCGAGCACGTTATCCGCTCCCTCGGGGGAAGGCGCTCACCGGGGCGTTCGTCTACGGCGTGCTCAGCTTCCTGATCGCGTACGCCTTCTTCTACTGGGGTTCCCAGGAGGTACCGGCGGGCCTGGGAGGGACCGTGATGGCGTCGGTCCCTCTGCTCACGGTCCTGTTCGCCGCGGCCCATCGGCTGGAGCGACTGCGGCTCCGCGCGATCGTCGGCGCGGTGGTCGCGCTGGCGGGTATCGCGCTGATGTCGTCCGACGCACTCTCGGGTGATGTGTCCGTGCTCTCGGTGCTGGCGATCGTCGTCGCCGCGGCGGCGGCCGCGGAGTCCGGCATCGTCCTGAAGCTGCTCACGTCGGCCCACCCCGTCGTGACCAACGCGATCGGGATGAGCGTGGGCGCTGTGCTGCTCCTCCTGCTCTCCCTGTTCGCTCGCGAGTCTTGGGACACGCCCACGAGCCCGAGCGTGTGGGCGGCCCTCGGCTACCTGATCGTCGCATCGCCGTTCCTCTTCATGCTGATCGTGTACGTGATCGGACGGTGGACGGCCACGGGCGCGAGCTACCAGTTCGTCCTGTTCCCGATCGTGGCGGTGATCGGTGGCGCACTGTTGCTGGGGGAAGAGGTGACGTCATCCCTCCTCCTGGGAGCGCCACTCGTCCTCGCCGGGGTCTACATCGGTGCGCTGGCCGTCGACCGGACCCCGGAGGACGCACACGCACTCCGGCGGGAAAGATCGGGCACCGCGGATGGGTAGGTGCGGCCGGGCGCTCGTCGCTGCTGCCTGAGCCCGAACCACCGTCGAACGGAGCCGCCGACCGCCCTCGGCTAGCATCCGTCCCCGATGCTCTTCCCCACGGTCGACTTCGCGATCTTCTTCGTGGTGGTCTTCCTGGGGCACTGGTTGCTGAACCACCTCGCGCAACCCTGGAACCTGTTCATGATCGCGGCGAGCTACGTCTTCTACGCCTGGTGGGATCCGCGGTTCGTCCTGCTCCTGGTCGGCATCAGCTTGATCGCGCAGTTGGGCGCGATCGCGGTCGACCGAACGCGCTCCCCTCGTTCGCGACTGGTGGTCAACGCCGCGGCCGTCGCGCTCCTCCTCCTGCCGCTCGCCTTCTTCAAGTACTACGGGTTCTTCGCGGTGAACGTGACGAACACGCTCGCGGCCCTCGGCATGGGATCTTCGGTCCCCTTGATCCAGGTGGTCCTCCCCGTGGGCATCTCGTTCTTCACGTTCATGGCGATCGCCTACGTCGTGGACGTCTATCGGGGTGACGTCGAGGTGGCAGGGTGGGCGGACACGTTCCTCTACCTGTCGTTCTTCCCGCATCTCGTCGCCGGGCCGATCGTGCGGCCCGGCGAGCTGATCCCCCAGCTGCAGGAGCGCCGGGACGAGCGCCACGTCGACGTGGCGGGGGCGGCCTGGCTGATCCTGGGTGGCCTGTTCAAGAAGGTCGTCATCTCGAGCTACCTCGCCTCCGAGATCGTGGACCCGGTCTTCGGCGACCCGTTCACCAGGAGCGCTCCCGACGCGCTCTTCGGGATCGTCGGCTACGCGATCGTGATCTACGCGGACTTCAGCGGCTACACCGACATCGCGATCGGGGTCGCGAAACTGCTCGGCTTCCGCTTCCCGAGGAACTTCGACCGGCCGTACACGGCTCGCTCGATCCAGGAGTTCTGGCGTCGCTGGCACATGACGCTCTCCCGCTGGTTACGCGACTACCTGTACATCCCGCTCGGCGGGAATCGGCGCGGCGAACGGCGAACCCTGATCAACGTCTTCGCCACCATGGTCCTCGGTGGTCTGTGGCACGGGGCCGCGTGGACGTTCGTCTTCTGGGGAGCGTTCCACGGAGCCCTGCTCGCCGCGAGCCAATGGCGCCGGCGGCGCGCCCCCGCAGAGGAAGCAGAGGAGCAACCGGATCGATGGCCGGACCACCTACGCGGGAGCGCCGCCACGTTCGCGCTCGTCTGCGTGGGATGGGTGTTCTTCCGGTCCGACTCGCTCGAGACGGCGTTCGGGCTCCTCGGCCGGCTCGTCACGGGCTGGCTCACCCCGACCGAGTTCGTGAACCCGCTCGTCATCCTGACGATCCTCGGGATGCTCGCGCTGCAGTTCTGGCCCCGAGGATTCGGGTTGTGGCTCCAAGCGGGACTTTCCCGGCTGAAGCCCGCGCCGCTCGGGATCGTCCTGGCACTCGTTCTGCTGGTGATCGTGATCCTGGGGCCACCCGGCGTGGCACCCTTCATCTACTTCCAGTTCTGAAGAGGGCGAGGACATGAGCGAGTCGAGGGGACCGGGCGAGGTCGCGTCGCCGGCCGAGGCCCCGGAGCTCGCCGCCAAGGTCCTCTACGGCCGCCGGCTGATGCCCGCGGGTCGGGTGCTCGTGGTCCTGCTCGTCTCTCTCCTCACGTGGACGCTCCTGTACGCGCCGGCCTTGAAACGGGCAGCGGAGGCGTCGCCGATCGGGACCCGGCGCACGCTGTCGCTCGCGATCCTCACGCCGATCGCCGCGGTGAGCGATTGGATCGGTCTCGACCAGCTCGCCACTGACGATCGAGCGCGCCGTCGGCCACGACGCGGGCAAGTCGGACGGCGCGTTCGTTCCCCCGCCCGACGACATCCCGGTCGCGCCGCCGGACGATCCCGACGATGCGGACGAGGCGGGAGATGGCGGCGAGAACGAACCCATCCGCGTCCCGACGCCGGAGCGGAAGCTCCGCGTGGCGATCGTCGGCGACTCCCTCGCCGGCGGCCTCGGCTACTTCGCCGAGCGCGTGTTCCGGCCGCGGCTGGTGACCGTCTCGGGGCAAGGCAGGATCTCGACGGGACTGGCACGCCCGGACTATTTCAACTGGCCGTTCACGATGCGTCGGATCGTCGACCGATTCGATCCGGACCTCGTGATCGTGATGCTCGGAGAGAACGACCATCAATCGTTGCAGGACGTGCACGGCAACCGGGAGGCGCTGATCGGCACCGCGGAATGGCCACCCGCGTACCGGGACCGGGTCCTCGCGATGATGCGCATCGCCACGTCGCGCGGCGGGAAGGTCGTGTGGGCCGGCCTGCCGATCTCCGCCGACTTCCGGTTGCGCGAGCACTCGAGACGTCAGAACGACCTCATCGAGTTCGCCGCGAGCATCTCCAGCGATGTCGTCTACTTCGACTCGTGGAACCGCTTCCGCGATCCCGCCGGCGGATACACCGCGTACTACCGCGAAGGCAACCGCGTGATCCTGATCCGGGAGGGCGACGGACTCCACTTCAACGCCGTCGGCTACACGCTCGTCGCGCGAGAGATCGCGAGGCTCGCCGCGGAGGAGTTCGGCCTCTCGCCGCGGACGTTCGAGACGGAGATCTAGGGCCCGGTGGACTCCCCGGGGATCGGTACGTCGGGCACGTTCGCCATCGACGCCGTCACGTCTTCCTGCCGATACTCCACCTCGGGCAGGCGGCCGTTCAGGTAATCGTCGTAGGCCTGCATGTCGAACGCCCCGTGACCCGACAGCCCGAGGAGGATCACGCGCTCCTCTCCGGCATCGCGCGCCGCGATCGCCTCATCGATCGCTCCCCGGACGGCGTGGGCCGACTCGGGGGCCGGAACGATCCCCTCGGTGTGGGCGAACTGCACGGCCGCGTCGAACACCGCGTTCTGGGAGAAGGCGGCGGCCTCCATGTGGCCGTGCTTGACGAGGAGCGAGAGCGACGGTGCATCTCCGTGGTAGCGAAGTCCTCCCGCGTGCACCGGGGCCGGCACGAACGTGTGGCCGAGGGTGTACATCGGCATCAGCGGGATCGTCTCCCCCGTGTCGCCGAAGTCGTAGGCGAACCGACCTTTCGTGAGTGTGGGACACGCCGCCGGCTCGGTGGCCAGGAACCGCGTCTCCGGCGTCGCACCCGAGAGCCGATCGACCATGAACGGGTACGCGAGGCCGGCGTAGTTCGATCCGCCGCCCACGCATCCGATCACGACGTCGGGCCGATCGCCCGCCAGCTCCATCTGCGCCTTCGCTTCGAGCCCGATCACGGTCTGGTGCAACAGCACGTGATTCAACACCGAGCCGAGCGAGTACTTGATCGCTCCGCCGGAGGTGGCGGCGACCTCGACGGCCTCGCTGATGGCGATCCCGAGGGAGCCCGTCGAGTCCGGGTCGGCCTCGAGGATCGCCTTCCCCGCCTGCGTGGTCGGTGACGGGGACGGCACGACCTCGGCGCCGAACGTCTCCATGAAGATGCGCCGGTACGGCTTCTGCTCGTACGACGCCCTCACCATGAACACCTGGCAGTCCATGCCGAAGAACTTCGACGCCATCGCGAGCGCGGAGCCCCACTGACCCGCGCCGGTCTCGGTGGCCAGGCGCTTCGTCCCCGCCTCCTTGTTGTAGAAGGCCTGCGCGATCGCCGTGTTCGGCTTGTGGCTCCCCGCCGGGGAAACGCCTTCGTACTTGTAGTAGATCCGCGCCGTGGTCTGGAGCGCCTTCTCGAGACGGACGGCTCGCTGCAGCGGCGACGGCCGCCAGAGCCGGTAGATGTCGAGGACCTCGCCAGGGATATCGATCCACGGATCCGTGGAGACCTCTTGGAGGATCAGCGCTTCCGGGAACAGCGGGGCCAGGAGATCCGGTGTGACGGGCTCGTGCGTCCCCGGGTGCAGGGGTGGCAAGGGCTGGATCCCCGCCTGCGCGATGGAGGGCATGATGTTCAGCCACGCGGTCGGCAGCTGATCGTGCGGGAGATCGAATCGGATCGGCGCGTCGCTCATCGGGGAAGCCTCCTCGTTCGCCAGAAGCCAGCAAGTCGGACGAGGGGCGAGCCTACCCGGAGCGCGTTCCAGGAGCCAGTCGGGGATCAGCCGCCCTCGCGGACCGGCTGATCGGCGAGCTCGACCCACCCGTCCACGAGCCGGGCTAGGTGGATCGCGACCGGGTCCTGAGCGGGGCCATCGATCGGCTCTCCCGTCTCGACGTCGAAGACGCTCCCGTGGCACGGGCACTCGACGGTGGCCGCCCGATCGTCGAAGTCGCCCTCGGAGAGAGCGCACCCGGCATGGGTGCATTCGTCGGCGAACGCGAACAGCCTCGCTTCCACATGTGCAACGGCCACCCGTCCAGAGGACAGATCGAACGCCCGCATCTCGCCCTCGGGGATCTCGGCGAGCGAAGCGACGCGCACGAACTCCATCGGCCTAGGCTCGCACGAGCGCGGACCAGCCGCGCTGGAGCGCCGTCACCGCTCCGAGCGCGGCGAGGATCAGCAGGATCGGGGTCATCGCGCCCGGAACGACGAGCCCGATGATCAGCGCGATGAATCGCTCCAGCCGTTGGAAGAAGCCCTCGGTGAGCTGAACGCCGACCGCCTCGGCCTCGGCGCGGATGTGGCTCACCGTCAGGCTCACGACGAGCGTGAAGAGCGCGAGCGCTGCGTCAAGCCTCCGCCCGTCCTCCGCGAGGGCCCAGAACAAGCAAGCGAACAGGATCGCGTCGGCCACCCGGTCGAGCACCGAGTCCATGAACGCTCCCGACCGCTTCTGCTGCCCGTAGTGCCTCGCGACCGATCCGTCGAAGACGTCGCACATGCCGGCTGCGAGCAGGGCCCACCCGGCGAGGAACCAGTCCCCCGTGATGATCAGCACCCCCGTCGCCACGTTGAGGACGAGCGCCGCGACCGTCAGATGCCACGGACGCACCCGTGCCCAGATGAGGAACGCGAGGATCGCCCGGTACGGCCACTGGAACGCCCACTGGATCGCGCCGCCGGCCGCCGATTCGTTCTTCCGAGGCTTCGGGAGGTCGCGGACCTTCGGCGCTTCGCGCGCGACGTGGGGTCTCGAGCGATGCCCCGCGGCCGCGCGCCGGCCCATCAGCTCTCGCTCATCAACCGACGAACGGCTCGAAGCCGACGACCACGTACCGGAAGCTCCCCCCGGGCGCCTGCACGAGCACCTCCTGATCCTTCGACGCGCCCATCAGGGCCGTCCCGAGGGGGGACGACGTCGTGACCGTTCGCGCACCCGGAGCTCGCTCCTCGCCGTGCTCCGCCAGGAGGTACGTCTCCTCGTCGTCCTCGTCGTCGAGCGAGCGGACGGTGACGAGCATGTGCGGCATGATCGCGTCCGCTTCCGTCGGCGCCTCGATGATCTCAGGATCGCGGAGCGCCTCCTGGAGCCGGCGGATCTGCGATTCCATCAGGCCCTGTGCGTCCTTGGCCGCGTCGTACTCGGCGTTCTCCCGGATGTCCCCGTGCTCGCGCGCCACCTTGAGGCGCTCCGCGATCCGGTCCCGCCCGTTGGTCACGAGCTCCTCGAGCTCGGTCTTCAGCCGGGTGTAGGCCTCGAGCGTCAGCGACGCCGTCGGCTCCTGCCCGGCCTTGCGTTCGGGACGCGTCTTCAGCTCTTCCGGCAGTTCAGGCATGGCGCGAGTCTACTGAAGGCCCCGCCGCCCTCTCCGGCGAGCCACTCGGAGCGCCCGTCGAGACGGCCGGCGTTATCCTCGGCCGCACCGGATCGGCCAGAGAGCGGCCAGAGAGCGGCCAGAAGAGCGGCCAGAAGAGCGGGAGGTATCGATGGGACGCCTGGCAGGCAAGGTGGCGCTGATCACGGGAGGCGCGAGCGGGATGGGTCTGATCGCGGCCCAGCTCTTCGCGTCCGAAGGTGCCAAGGTCGTCCTGACCGACGTGACCGACGATGCCGGCGAGCAGGTCGCCGAGAAGATCCGCGCGGACGGTGGCGAAGCGACGTACGTCCACGCGGACGTGTCCCGCGAGGCCGACGCGGAGGCGATGGTCGCACGGGCTGTCGAGTCGTACGGGGGTCTCACGGTCCTCTACAACAACGCCGGCGTGATGCTCGGCGACGACGGCTCGGTCGCATTCGACCGACGAGTCCATCTGGGACACGACCCTCGCGGTCAACGTGAAAGGCGTCGCGCACGGCTGCAAGTACGGCATCCCGGCGATGATCGACTCGGGAGGTGGTTCGATCATCAACGTCGCCTCCTTCGTCGCCTGGATGGGGGCCGCGACGTCCCAGACCGCGTACACGGCATCGAAAGGAGCGGTGCTCGCGATGACGCGAGAGATCGCGGTCGAGTACGCGAGGAAGGGTGTGCGCTGCAACGCCTTGTGTCCCGGCCCGATCGACACTCCCCTGCTGGCCGAGCTCCTTTCGGACCCGGAGCGACGGCAGCGTCGTTTCGTCCACATCCCGATGGGTCGCCTGGGACGCGCGGAGGAGCTCGCGAACGCGGCCCTGTTCCTCGCCAGCGACGACTCCAGCTACATGACGGGCACCTCGCTGGTCGTCGACGGCGGGATCACGGCCGCCTACGTCACGCCCGAGGACTGACCGTGCATCCCCTCGACGCAGCTCTCGCTGCGGGCGACCCGAACCTCGTGTCCGGAGAGGGCTGGGACGTCGCGCCGCTCGTGCTTCGATCCTCGCGCTCCTCGTTCGCTCGATGCGGTGGGCCAGCGATCCCTCTCCACGCTCCTGCCGTCTTCGCGGCCGTCGCGGGCGGGCTGTTCCTTGACGTCATCGTCGACGCGTCGGGAGCATCGTTCCCGACGGCGCTCGCCGTCCTGGTGCTCGTCTTCGTGATCGTTGCGCTCGAGCGCATGCCGGCGCATTGAGCACCCTCGTGCAGGTTTGACAGACAAACCGAACGTATGGCTCGATACCGCCGGAGCCGCTCACGGGCTCGGCTCCAGAGGGGGTAGCCATGTCCGAACGGAAGCTTGGCTCCGTCACCTACCGCGAGGTCGGTGAGGACTACTTCGACAAGCGGGGTCTGCGGCGACATGCCGGCGTGACGTCCCTCTGGGCGCTCGGCGTCGGGGCCGTGATCTCCGGCGAGTACTACGGATGGAACTTCGGCCTCGGAACCGGCGGATTCGGGGGCCTGCTGGTCGCCGGCGTGATCATGGCGATCATGTACTACGGCCTCGTGTACTCGATCGCCGAGATGTCGCCCGCCCTCCCTCACACGGGCGGGGCCTACTCCTTCGCGCGATCGGCGATGGGTCCTTGGGGCGGGTTCCTCACCGGCCTCGCCGAGAACATGGAGTACGTGATCACGCCTGCGGTGGTGGTGGGCGCGATGGGCCTGCTGATGCAGCAGATCGTGGTCGGTCTCTTCGAGGCAGGCGGCAGTTTCGCCGCCGACGGATCGATCGTCGACATCGCCTGGTGGAACAGCCTCCCGTTCTGGTGGGCCCTCTTCTACGTGATCTTCGTCGGGATCAACATCATCGGCATCGAAGCCACGATGAAGTTCACCGTCGGGATCACGGTCCTCTCTCTCGTTGTCCTGGCGTTCTTCTTCATCGCCGCCCTCGTGTCCGGGAAGTTCGACCCGAGCTTCTGGACGAACCTTCCGAAGGACGGCGTCGCCGGCGAAGACTTCCTCGAGGGTGGCGGAGGGCCGTTGTTCCCGTTCGGGATCGGCGGCATCTTCAAGGCCCTCCCGTTCGCGATCTGGTTCTTCCTCGCGATCGAAGAGGTTCCCTTGGCCGCGGAGGAGTCGATGGACCCGCGGCGGGACGTCCCCCGAGGCTCGGTGCTCGCGATGCATACGCTCGTGATCGCGGCCGTGCTGACGCTGTTCATCAACACGGGCCTGCCCGGCGGCGCTTCGCTCTACGGTGCGTCCGGTTTCCCGCTCCTCGACGGCTTCAAGGCGATCTTCTCGGGCGAGAAGGTCGCGTACGTCCTGGGCATCCTCTTCATGATCGGCCTGATCGCGAGCTTCTTCACGATCATCTACGCGTACGGGCGGAACACGTACTCGCTGTCACGGGCGGGGTACTTCCCTTCGTTCCTCTCGGTCACCCATGGAGAGCGGAAGACTCCCCACGTGGCGCTGATCGCCGGAGCGGTCGTCGGCTACGCCGTGGCGGTGCTCGTGTTCATCCTCCAGGAAGCCGAACTGGGTGCGCAGATCGTGGCGGCGCTGCTCAACATGGCGGTGTTCGCGGCCGTGATCTCGTACATCCTGCAGATGGTGTCGTTCGTGCTGCTGCGGCAGAACCTGCCGAACATCGAGCGGCCGTACGTCAGCAAGTTGGGGGTCCCCGGAGCGGTCGTCGCTGGTGTGCTCGCCGCGACAGCCCTGATCGCGATCTTCCTGAACGAGGCCTATCGACCGGGGGTGTACGGCGTCGCGATCTACTACATCCTCGGCGTCATCTATTTCGCGATCTCCGGCCGGAACCGACTGGTGCTCTCGCCGGAGGAGGAGTTCGCGCTCACGCAGGGCGAGCAAGGGGTTCCGCAGGCTACGTACGAAACGAGCGCCGCCGCACAGGAGGCCATCCTGCGTGGAGGCACTGGGAGAGCAACCGCGCAGGCGTCGGAGCCGCCAACTCCGCCGCCGCCCGCCTCCGGGTAGCAGGGAGGATCCGATCCACGAGGGGCGGTGGGCAACAGGCCCGCCGCCCCTCCTCATCTCCGGGGAGGGCACGTGCACCAGCAGGGCATGATCGACGCGAAGCAGCTCGAGGAGCTCGCCGACGCCGGCGAGATCGACACCGTCCTCTGCATGTTCACGGACTTCCAGGGACGGTTCGTCGGCAAGCGCATCCTCCCGCACTTCTTCCTCGAGGACGTGATGGGAGAGGAAGGGCTCCACGCGTGCCTGTACCTGATCGCGATCGACATGGAGATGGAGCCACTGCCCGGCTTCGAGTACGCGAGCTGGGAGACCGGCTACGGCGACTTCAAGATGATCCCGGACATGTCGACGATGCGGCTCGTCCCGTGGCTCGAGAAGACGGCGATGGTGATCTGCGACGTCGCGGACGAGCACACGAGCGAGCTGGTCGAGGTCGCGCCCCGCACGATCCTCCGCCGCCAGGTCGAGCGGGCGAAGGCGGCCGGCTACACGTTCAAGACCGGATCGGAGCTCGAGTTCTATCTCTTCAAGGAGTCCTACGAAGAAGCAGCCGCGAAGCGCTACCAGGGCATCCAGCCGTCGTCCCCGTACATCATGGACTACCACATGCTCGCGACCACCAAGGACGAGTGGCTGATCCGCCAGATCCGCAACGGGATGTTGGGCGCGGGGATCCCGATCGAGTTCTCGAAGGGCGAGTTCGGTCGTGGCCAACACGAGATCAACATCACGTACGCGGACGCCCTGACGACCGCCGACTACCACGCGTTGTACAAGCACGGCACGAAAGAGATCGCCGCCATGAACGGCGCCGCGATCACGTTCATGGCGAAGTGGACGATGGACGAAGCAGGCTCCTCCTGCCACATGCACTCGAGCGTCTGGAACGAGGACGGCTCCACATCGCTGATGTGGGACGACGACGACCCGAACCACATGAGCCCGACCTTCAAACACATGCTCGGCGGGTTGATGTCGACTTCCCGAGAGATGGCGTGGATGTACGCGCCGTTCGTGAACTCCTACAAGCGCTACCAGCTCGGATCGTGGGCGCCGACGGCGATCCTCTGGAGCCACGACAACCGCACCTGCGGGTTCCGGGTGGTTGGAGAGCACCAAGGCAACCGTGTGGAATCGCGGCTTCCCGGTGGGGACGTGAATCCCTACCTCGGCTACGCGGCAACGGTCGCGGCGGGCCTGCATGGGATCCAGAACCAGGTCGAATGCCCGCCGCTCTTCGAAGGGAACGCCTACGAGTCGAAAGACGCGGAGCGGGTGCCGTCCTCGCTGCACGAGGCGATCGCCGAGATGGAACGCTCCGACGTCATGCGGGAGGCCTTCGGGGACTTCGTCTTCGGGCACCTCGTGAACATGGCGCGTCAAGAGCAGATCATCTTCGACAACCAGACCGTCACCGACTGGGAGCTGATCCGGTACTTCGAACGCGGCTGATGCATGCCGACGCCCGTCCGCGGGTACGGGTCGGGCATGAAGAGAGCCACCGTGATCGTGCTGTGCGTGCTGCTGTCCGCGTGCTTCTCCGAGAGTGGCCTCACGGACGAGTTCCAGGATGCCACGAACGCGATCGACGATCTCGTCGAAGCGATCGGGGACGAGGGGCCGGTCCGCGACGCGGTCGCCCGGGTCCGTGACACCGTCGACGAGGCGGACGCCGCCTTGGAGGCGTACCGCGAGAACCCCAGCGCCGAGACGCGTCAAGCGCTCGAGGATGCAGAGCGGCGGATGAGCGATGCCCGGGAGGAGCTCGAGGGCCTCGTGGACAGCGCCCCCGAGCCCATCCGTGACGCGATCCGGACCGTCATCGACCGCCTGGCGAACCTCCGCGACGACGTCGCGCGCGAGCTCGAGGACTGATCGCTTCTCTCCATGACCGGACGCGTGCCTAGACTCGCCGGGTGACCCGATCACATCTCGCGGACCTGATCCGCTACCACGCGCGTTCCAACACGCGGATCCTCGACACGATCGCGTCGCTCACCGTCGAGGGATTCGAGCAACCGGCGGCCCTGGACCACGGGAGCGTCGCGGAGACCCTTCGTCACCTCGTTGTCGTGGACAACAGTTGGCGAGAGTTCCTCCTCGGGAACGACGTCGACGATCCGTACGAGTGGGAAGTGCCCCCACTCCCGGACCTGTCGAGCATCAGGTCGTTCTGGGACGAGGAGACCGGACGTCTCGCGGCCTATGTGGAGGGACTCGCCAGCGACGACATCGACCGCATCTACTCGTGGAAGAGCGACGGTGCCACGACGGAGGCGACCCTCAGCATGATCGTCGCCCACATCGTGAATCATGGAACGCAACATCGCAGCGAGCTCGCACGTCACCTGACGGAACGCGGGTCCTCACCAGGAGACATGGATCTGCTCTAGCCTCGTCGAGTCGATCTCAAGGTCCGAACACAGGCCTCAGAGCGAAGTACACGTCGCGGTAGCGCTGGTAGGCCTCGTCGTACGCGTCGCGGGCCGTCGGATCGGGCTCGTGCTCCTCGGGCCGGAACGACACGAATGAATCCACCGCGTCTGCCACGGTCGCGTGCACGCCGGAGCCGACGGCGGCGAGGATCGCCGCGCCGGTGGCGGTGGTCTCGACGCTTTCCGGGACCCGAACCGGGAGGCCCGTGACGTCCGCCTTGATCTGCCGCCACAGCGGACCCTTGGCCCCACCACCCACGATCGTGAGACGCCGAACGCCGAGGCCGGCAGCCTTCATCGCCTCCAGGATGTCGCGGAGGCCGAACGCGCTCCCCTCGAGGATCGCTCGCGTCATGTGATCGCGCGTGTGGGCGAGGGTGAGCCCGTAGAAGACACCCCGAGCGGCGCCGTTCCATTCAGGAGCCATCGCCCCCTGCATCGCCGGGAGGAAGACGACGCCGTCGCTCCCGGGAGCGATGCGCGACGCCTCCTCGCTCAGCTGGTCGTAGGCGTCCCCCAGCCCCTGTTCCTCGTTCCGGCGCTCGTCCGGGGCGAACTGGTCACGCCACCAGCGGAGGTTGCCGCCGGAGACGAACCCCGGGATTCTCGAGGAGCCACGCGTCGGGGTCTGCGTGTGGATGACACTCCACCAACATCGTCGGATCCTCGCGCGGCTCGGCGCTCGCGGCGCACACCGGCTCGGCGGTGCCGACGACGTCGCAGACCTCACCGGGCTCGAACACGCCGGCTCCGAGCGTCGCGGCCATCTCGTCGCCGCACCCGATCGCGACGACCGTCTCGGGGGCGAGCCCGCTCGCCTCCGCGAACGCGGACGTCAGGGTCCCGACAGCTTTCGTTGCGTCCCCGAGCTCGGGGAGCATCGCCTGGTCGATCTCCGTCGCCTCGAGCACCTCGGGCGACCAGGTCTTCGTGCGTGGATCGAGGAGGGCCATCGACGACGCGTTCGAGGGGTCGACCGCGGTCACGCCGGTCGCGTGTCGGAGCACGTACGTGCCCGGCGACATCAGGTGCGCGGCCTCGCGCCACAGATCGGGCTCCTCGTCCCGGACCCAGAGCGCCTTGAACACGGCGTGGGATGAGTCGAGGTTCGCGCCGACGGCCCGGTAGAAGTCCTGACCCGAGATCCGTTCGGCGAGGGCTGCCGCCTGCGCCTCGGCCCGGCGGTCCATCCAGATCAGCGCGGGGCGCAGTCGGCGCCCCGACGCGTCGCAGACCACCATGCCGTCGAGCTGGGAACCGAAGGAGAGGCCGCGGATCGCGGCCGCTCCGCCCGGACACTCGGAGACCAGGCGCCGACAGGCGCGCTCCATCGCAGACGTCCACAGGTCCGGGTCCTGCTCGGCCCAGCCGGGGTGAGGGAACGAGAGATCGTAGGCCTCGTACGCCGACGCCACCAGCTCACCATCGGCGCCGTACAGGGCGGCGTTCGTGCCCTGACTGCCCACGTCGCAGCCGATCACGAACGCGTCGCTCACGGCAGCCTCATCCCTCGGATGGCTTCACGGTGTGACGACCATCTTCAACCCGGTGCCCGCTCGGATCGTCTCGAACGCTTCGGCGATCTTCTCGAGCGGCCACCGATGGGTGACCACCTTCGCGAGCTCATCTTGCCTGCGAGCCAGGTAGTCCATCGTGATCCGGTACTGCCGGTGGGTGGCCCCGTAGGCACCGCGAACGGACAGCTCCTTGTAGTGGAGCTCGTTCATGTCGAGAGGGCTCACCGGATCGTGCTTGGGCAGGCCCGCGAAGTACACGACGACGGCGCGCTTGGACGCCATCTCCAGGGCGGCCTGCTGCGCGGGCTTGGCCGGCGCCGCCACGCTGACGCGGTCCACGCCCACGCCGTCCGTCCGCGACAGCACGTCCCGGACACCGTTGTCATCGCCCGAGACCCAGGCGTCGTCCACGGCGTGCCCGATCGCGTCGAGCGCGATCTCGAGCCGCTCCGAGGAGACATCGGTGAGATAGACCTTCGACGCGCCGCGGTCGCGGGCCATCACCGCCTGCCAGCAGCCGATCGGTCCGGTTCCCAGGATCACGACCGTGTCGCCGAGCCGGATGTCGAGCTGCTCGATCCCGTTCAACGCGCACGCGAAGGGATCCGCGACGGTGGCGAGATCGCTGGGCAGCTCCGGCGGCAAGGGGATCAGGTTCTTCGTCGCGATCGGCGGCACACCGGCCCGCTCGGCGTAGGCGCCCGGGAACGGGTCGTAGCCGTAGAGGAGGTGATCCTCGCAGAGGTTCTGGAACCCCTCGAGGCACCAGCGGCACTCGCCGCACGTGAGGATCGATCCGAGGAAAACGCGATCGCCGGCCGCGACACCGGGCGGAAGGTCCGCGTCGGGTCCGACCTCCTCGAGCACGCCCACCGGCTCGTGTCCGAGCTGCCAGGGGGCGGGTGCCTTCGGGTCGCCGTTGAAGAACGTGCGCGCGTCGGTGCCGCAGATGCCGCACGCCTCCACGCGGAGCACGGCGCCGCGAGGGTCGAGCGACGGCTCTTCGGCGTCCTCGCGGACCTCGACCTCGTTGACCGCGATCATGAATGCCGCGCGCATCAGGTGCTCAGCTCCTCCTGCAGGGCCGCGACGGCCTTGTCCGCACTCCAGCGCTCCCGGATCACACGCGACAGCGCCCGCGTGATCGCCTCGGGAGATCGATGCATGAAGATGTTCCGGCCGACCGAGCAGCCGATCGCGCCGGCGGCGACGGCGTGCTCCATCCGCGTCAGGAGTTCGGCGTCTTCGAGGCGGGAGCCGCCGGCGAGCACCACCGGGATCCCGTTCGTGGCCTCGACGAGCTTCGCGAAGCCCTCGGCGTCACCCGGCCAGTTGGTCTTGACGATGTCGGCCCCGAGCTCGGCACACAGCCGCACGTTGCGCCGCAGATACTCGAAGCCGTAGAGGTCCTTCAGCTCCTCGACGCTCGCATACGTCGTGGGGAACTCCGCCTCGGCGATGAACGGCATCCCGAGCGCCGCGCATTCGCGTCCCACGCTGGAAAGGATCTCGATCATCGATGCTTCCGTGTCGCCGCCGAGCGCCGTGAAGAGTACGACGGCGTCGGCACCGAGGATCAGCGCCTCCTCGACCTCGGCGATCTGCACGATCTCCGGCCGGTCCCCGCCCGGGCTCGCGGACGCCGAGAGGAGCAGCGCCAATGAGGTGGTCGGGGAGAACGCCGGCTCCGCGATCGCGATCATCCCCTTGCTCATCATGATGACGTTGGCCCCGCCGGCGACCGTCTCGGATGCCCGGGCCGTGATGTCCGCGAGCGGCTCCAGGAACGTGGGGGACGTCATCCCGTGGTCGAGCGCGCAGATCACGGACACTCCCGCCGGGTCGATCACGCGCTTGAGTCGCATCGCCTTGCCCGTCATCGCCTCGGCCCCCCTCGTCTCGGTCGGCTGCTCGCGCCTGCGCAGTGTGCCAGAGGGCGCCCGCCCACGCGACCCGGGAAGGGGCCGGGCTAGACTCCGCTCGAATGACCGTCATCCTCTTCGTGCGATGCGATGCGTCGGAGACGTTCGGGGTCGCTCCCGCGGCCGTGGAGTCCGCCGGCGCGACCGTCCGCGTGTGGAACGCGCTCGACGGCGATGACCCGAGACCGCCGCTCGACGACATGGACGGGGTCGTCGTCTTCGGCTCCACGTTCAACGTCGAGCACGCCGACGAGCAGCCGTTCATCAAGGAGACCGCCGACCTGATCCGCGAGGCTGTCGAACGCCGGATCCCCTTCCTCGGCGTCTGCTTCGGTGGGCAGCTCCTCGCCTGGGCCCTGGACGCGAGGGTCGGTGAGGGACCGGTCCGCGAGATCGGCTTCGAGCCGATCCATCCCACCGATGACGCGGCCCACGATCTCCTTTTCTCGCACCTCGCGGACAGCGACCTCGCGTTCCAATGGCACGGGGACGCGTTCGATCTCCCCGAGGGAGCCACGTTGCTCGCCACGGGCGATCGCGTCCCCAATCAGGCCTTCCGCATCGGGGATCTCGCATGGGGCACCCAGTTCCACTGCGAGGTGAACCGATCCGAGCTCGAGTTCTGGCTCCAGGAGTTCACGAAGGTCGGCGATCTCCGATCGGAGTGGGGGAAGAGCCCGGAGCAGGTTCGTCAGGAGGCGGAGCGGTTCATGGCCGCGCACGAGAGCCGCGGCCGAGAGGTGTTCGAGCGCTTCACGAACCTGGCCGCGGGCGCGTAGGGCGCGAAAGCCCGTCGCTACACTCGACGTCGTGGCCGAAGATCGCTACCGACCGCTGATCGCCGTGGTGGCGTACCACCTGGGCGGCGATCGCGTCGCCCGGTGGCCCGAGGGCGGGTACGGCGTCCCGGCTCTGTACCTGGACGCGCTCCGCCGCGCCGGTGCTCGGACGGTGATCCTCGCGCCGGGTGAGGACGGGGATCCGGAGGAGCTCCTCGAGCCGTTCGACGGCCTCCTGCTCGTCGGCGGTGGCGACATCGATCCGGCGCGATACGGCGGTACCGCGAACGCGCACGTCTACGGCGTCGAGCCGGATCGAGACGGGTTCGAGATCGACCTCGTCCTGACGGCCGACCGGATCGCGATGCCGACGCTCTGTATCTGCCGCGGCATCCAGATCATGAACGTCGCGTTCGGAGGCACCCTGCATGGACACCTCCCCGACGTCGCGGGCTCGCAGGTGCACGGTGTGCCGCTCGACGGGAGCCAGACGATCCACGAGGTCGAACCCGAACCGGGGAGCCGCCTCGCCGCCGTCACGAAGGCGCTGTCGCTCGCCAGTCTCTCCCATCACCATCAAGGGATCGATCGTCTGGGGAACGGCCTGGCCGTGACGGGCCGGACCGAGGACGGCCTGATCGAAGCGATCGAGCGGATCGTTCCCGACCAACAGGACGAGCGTGCGACCTGGATGCTCGGCGTGCAATGGCACCCGGAAGAGACCGCCGAGCGGGACGCCGCCCAGCAGAGTCTGTTCGACGCCCTGACGCTCCTCGCGCGACTCCGGGGATCTCGGGCGCGACCCGGTGAGGAGGAGGGCCGGAGCCGGTCGTACTCGATCGATCCCTACGACCCCGGCTGGCCCTCGCGCTACGAGGCCGAGTCCGCGCGCGTTCGAGACGCGCTCGGGAAGCAGCTCGTTCGGATCGAGCACGTCGGCTCCACGTCGGTGCCCGGCCTTGCCGCGAAGCCGATCGTCGACATCCAGGCGTCGGTGCGCTCGATGATCCCGCGCGCCGACTACGTCGAGCCGCTCCGGGCGCTGGGATATCGCTGGGTGGTCGACCCCTGGAGCGACCAGCACGAGTACTTCAGCCGCGATGACGACGGGCGGCGGTCGTTCCAGATCCACGTCTGCCTCGCCGGCAGCGAGTGGGAGCGTCGACACATCGCGTTCCGCGACTGGCTCCGCGATCATCCGGACGACGCCGGAGCGTACGAGCGTCTGAAGCGGGACCTCGCCGAGCGCCACCCACGCGACATCTACGCCTACATCGACGGCAAGACGCCGTTCATCCGGCAGATCGAGTCCCGAGCGGTCAGAGATCGGTCGATCGGTTCTCGTTGATCCCTTCGTCCTCGCCGATCCTCAGGAACAGACCCGACTGCGGTTTCGGGTCGAAGTAGGTCGCCTTCGCAGGCATCTGCTCGTGCCGGTCGGCAACCTCGACGAACTGATCGAACGTCGGCGGCACCAGCGTGAACACCGCGCCGCCGTCCTCATCGACCCGGCTCTTGAGCTCCTCGACCGGCACCGCGTCCGAGACGAACTCGAGGCCCGGATCGCCGGCCTCCCCGAAGCCGAAGATCGGCTCCATCACGAGGCGATGGAGCCGCGAGACGTCCAACGACTCCACGCCCGCGGTCACCTCGTCGTCTCCGGGCGTGAGCCGGTACCACCGGCCTCCGACGTAGAGGCCGAAGACGCCGCGCTCGCCTGGCTGCGCGGCCACCTCCTCCACGGTCAGACGTTCGCGGAGTCGCCGCAGGAGCTCGTCCACGTCGAACGGAAGGGGTCCCACGACCCGGCGGTGGAAGCCCAGCATCCGAAGCTCCTCGTCGGGGAACACGACCACCGGTACGCCGGCCCCGTTCGGTCGGCCGGCTCGCTCCCAGAGCTCGACGGAGGCCATGGCCCGATGGTGGCCGTCCGTGATGTACAGAGGGTGGTGGTCGAGGCGCTCCCGGATCGTCTCGACCGCGCTCCGGTCGTCCATTCGCCAGACCGTCTGCTCGAGGTCAGCGGACCGGAACCGCCGGAGCGGAACCGCCTCGGTCGTGGTGTGCACGATCTTCCGCACGTCGTCCTCCACACGGAACATCAACGCCACGAGTGTCGAGCGAGCGCCGAGCCGGGAGAGGTGCAACCCGAGCGCGTCCACGCGCTCGGGTTGGACCCCTTCGTGCCCGAGGATGCGCCCGTCGACGAATGCCTGAGGAGGCACCTCGCCGACGATGCCGGTCTGCTCGTGTTCGGCCGAGCGCAGGCGATAGACGTAAAGAGCGGGGTCCGGGAATCCCTCGAAGAGGTCGGCATCGAGCAGCCTCCGCAGCGCCGCGACGTTCGCCTCGTCAAGCGCGGCCGGGTCGACCTCCTGTCCTTCCGGCGCGTCATCGGGCGTCCGCGACACGTGCAGCCAGGCGTACGGACGGTCGGCGAGGATCTCGGCTCGCTCTTCGCGCGAAAGCGCATCGTGCATCGGCGAAACGACGTGCTCCGCCCATTCGGGCCGGACGATCCGGGCGGGGAACGGGACGAGGGTGCTCATCCGGTGGTATCTCGGAACGCCGCCATGTACCCGATCAGGGCGTCGACCCCTTCGTCGGTCATCGCGTTGTAGATGCTCGCCCGGATCCCTCCCACGCTTCGATGGCCCTTGAGGTTCCTCATCCCGAGCTCCTCGGCTCCCGCGAGGAACGCAGCGTCGAGCTCGTCCGACGGCGTCCGGAACACGACGTTCATGTGCGATCGATGGGCCGGCTCGACGGGCGAGCGATAGAAGCCGTCGCTCCCGTCGATCGCGTCGTAGACGGCACCCGAGCGACGGGCCGCTCGCTCCTCCATCCCGGCGACACCGCCTCGGTCACGCATCCACCGGAGCACCTTCCCCGTGACGTAGATCGCGAACATCGGCGGCGTGTTCATCAGGCTGTGCTTGTCGGCGTGTGCGCCGAGTCGGAGGTAGCTGGGGAGATCGGTGTGCATCTCCTCGAGGGCGGCCGTGCGCACGACCATCACCGCGAGGCCCGCGGGTCCCAGGTTCTTCTGCGCCCCGCCGTAGACGAGGTCGAACCGCTCCCACGGGACCGGACGGCTCAGGTAGTCCGACGACATGTCGCCCACGAGCGGGAGATCGATGTCGGGGAACGAGGACATCCGGATCCCCTCGATCGTCTCGTTCGACGTGATGTGCAGGTAGCGGGTGTCCGGCCGGAGCTCCAGCTCGTCGTCCGACGGCATCCGCGAGAACGCGATCGACTCCCCGTCCCATGCCGCGTAGGCCTCACCCCACGCGGCCGCGTCCTTCAACGCGCCCTTCCCCCACGTCCCGGACCGGACGTAGCCGGCGCGCGCGCCTTCCCCGAGCAGGTTCATCGGCACCACGGCGAACTGGAGGGTGGCGCCACCCTGGAGGAACAGGATCGTGAAGTCGTCGGGCACGGCGGCGTTCTCTCGGAAGAGCGTCAGCGCCTCCTCGTGGACGGCCTCGTACTCCGCGCTCCGATGGCTCATCTCGATCACGGACATGCCGGAACCCTCGAAGTCCAGGAGCTCGCTCTGCACCTCCTCCAGCACGTCGAGCGGGAGCGTGCAGGGGCCGGCGCAGAAGTTGTGGATCCTCACGTCGGCCGGTGGTCCGTGGGGACGGCGGACACGTGGATGACGTCGTCCAGCCCTTCCAGGGCGGCGATCAGCTCGGGGCCCACGTCGCCGACGACGTCGATCGTGGCGACGGCCGCGTTCCGCCCCTCGAAGACTCGGTTCTCCATCTGCTCGACGTTCAGGTCACGGCGCCGAAGGATGTCGAACACGCCCGCGAGCACGCCCACACGGTCGAGGTGTCGCACATGGAGCGTGTGGGTCCCGAGTCGTGTGGGGGCCAGGTTCACGCAGTTGAGGATCTCGCCTCTGACGTACGACTCGATGATCTCCACGACCCCGTCGGCCACGGCCTTCTGGGCTTGGGCCGTCGACGCCCCGATGTGATGCGTCCCGACCACGCGAGGATGTTGCGCGAGCGGTGACGACCACGAGGCGGAGCCCGATCCGGGCTCGCCCGGATAGACATCGAGACCCGCGCGGAGCTCGCGGGTCTCGAGGGCACCGAGCAGCGCGTCCTCGTCGACGACGTTCCCGCGCGACGTGTTCAACAAGATCGCGCCCTCCTTCATGGCTCCGAGGACGCGGGCATCGAACATCGATTCCGTCTCCGGCGAGGAGGGCACGTGGATCGAGATCACGTCCGAGGTCCCGACGAGCTCCTCGAGCGAGTCGACGAGCTCGATCTCGAGCGCCTTGATCCGCTCTTCGGCCGCTTCGTCCCGATCCTTGCGGACCGCCCGGAGGGCCATGCCGAACGCGCCCGCGCGTTCGGCGACCGCGAACCCGATCTCGCCGAGCCCGACGATGCCCATGACCTTCCCGTAGAGACCGTCCGCCTTCCCGTAGGTGGACTTGTTCCACGCACCGGCGCGCAGATCGGCGACGTTGTCCGGGATCCGACGGTCGATCGCGAGGAGGAGCCCCATCGTGAGCTCGGCGACGGCGATCGCGTTGCGGCCCGGCACGTTCGTCACGTAGATCCCGACCTCGGACGCGGCCTCGACGTCGATCGTGTTGGTCCCGGCGCCGGCCCGCACGATCAGCTCCAGGGCGTTCCCCGCCTCGACGGCCGACGCCGTCACCTTCGTGCTCCTCACGACCAGGGCCTGGAAGCCCGGCATCCGCCCGGGCAGGTCGTCGGAGGAGAGCTTCGGCTCGAGGACGCAGTCGTGCCCGCGCTCGGTGAGGATCTCCACGATCGAAGGGTGGATCGCGTCTGCGAGGAGCACCTTCATGCCCGGGAGCTAAGCAGAACGGGCGGATCGGGAACAAGCCGGAGACTCTGCGAGGGAAGCACGTGGCCCACGGGGTTGAGGCGAAGTGCGCCGACCTTGCCTGGCGCTTCCGCGCCCTCGATGCTATACAGACCCTCTCGACTGACCGGGCGTTCAAAGTCCGGCCGAACGGTGCGCCGCGGTCCGGACGTACCCGAACGAGAAAGAGGTCCAGGCTCGAGCGGAGCAGAGATCCACCTTGGAAGGGGAGGCTGCGATGAATGGATTGCGTCGGACGTCGCTTACGCTTGCGGTGGCAACGGCGGTCATGATCGGGTTGGCCGGATCGGCCCTCGGGCAATCCGCGACTCCCGAGGACGAGAAGATCACGTTCAACGTCGGCACCACGAGCGACATGGTCTCGGCCAACCCATTCAAGGCGTGTTGCAGCTCCGAGTACGAGATGCTGCTGCTGAACTACAACATGTTGTACGGCTTCTCAGCCGAGGATCTGTCGCCGGTGCCCGAGCTGGTCGAGGAGCCCGGCTGCGAGCCCAGCGAGGACTCCATGACCTGGACGTGCCAGATCCGGGATGACGTCACGTGGCACGACGGTGAGCCGCTCACCGCGGCCGATATCGCGTTCACGTACCGCTTCATCCTCGACAACGGGCTCTCGACGTTCTCGGACTACCTCCCCTACAACCCCACGTTCGAGGCGACGGACGACAACCAGCTGATCTGGACCTCGGAGGAGCCGACGCTCGCTCCGACGGTGCCTCCGTACATCCCGATCCTTCCCGAGCACATCTGGGGACCGCTCGACGGCCGGCCCGCGAAGGAGATCCGCGCCTTCGAGGAGATCCCGGCGATCGGGTCCGGACCGTTCCAGCTCACGGAATGGGAGACGGGTCAGTTCTTCCGCATGGAGGCCGTCGAGGGACACTTCTTCGGGGATCCGACGATCGACGAGATCGTCTACACGGTCTTCGGGAACGACGAGGCCATGGTCCAGGCACTGAAGGCGGGTGACATCGACTACGCCTACGATCTCCCGCCCACGCTCGTCACCAGCCTCGAGAGCGAAGAGAACATCGCGATCGTCGAGGAGGCGGCCGACTACCACACCAACCTGGCTTTCAACTTCGGCGGCCAGGCGGAGGCGCATCCGAAGGTGTACGGCACGCCGCCCGCGACCCAGGAGACGAACCACCCGGCGTTGCACGATCACGCGGTCCGGTTGGCGATCGCGCACGCGATCGACAAGGAAGCGCTGGCCGAGGTCGTCTTCCAGGGCGCCGCGCTGCCCGCGGACACGTTCATCTCGCCCGACAAAGCGTTCTGGCACCTCGATATCCCTGCCGAGGAGGAATACGCGTTCGACCTCGACGAGGCGAACCGGATCCTCGATGAGGCGGGCTACACCGAGCGGACCCCCGAGGGTGTCCGGATCGACCCGGAGAGCGGGGAACCACTCGTGCTCGACATCGTGGCGATCAACAACTCGCGTGGATCCGCCCGGTCCGGTGAGCTGATGGCGGGCTGGATGGAGGACATCGGCATCCAGTTCGATGTCCGGGTCGTGAGCGAGAGCAAGGCGTACGTGGAGTGGGAGAACGGGACGTTCGACGCCTACATCTGGAGCTGGGGCGGGGATCCCGACCCAGACTTCAATATGTCTGTCTACATCTCGAGCCAGTGCCTCGGGTGGAGCGACGGCTGCTACGTGAACGAAGAGCTTGACCAGCTCTACGCCGAGCAGCGGCAGACGTTCGATCGAGACGCGCGTCAGGAGATCGTCCATGAGTTCCAACGGATCCACTACGAAGAGATCCCCGAGATCGCGCTCGTGTATCCGGAGCTCCTGCACGCGTATCGGACGGACACGTTCGAGGGCTACGTGAACTCGCCCACGGACGGCGGCGCGCCGATCTTCGCCTGGCGGGTGGACTCCTACATGAACCTCCATCCGGTGGTCGCCGGGGGCGCCGGCAATGTCGCCGACGAGGGAGGCATCTCGACGGGGCTCCTCCTCGGGATCGGCGCGATCCTCCTGATCGGGGTCGTCGCGTTCGTGGTGATGAGCCGCAGGCGGAGCGAGGAGGACGAGGCATAGGTTCGGCCGAACGGGCCGAGAAGGCGGAGGTCAGGGTTGGGATCGCGGCGGTACCTGCTCCGCCATGTGCTGCACGCGCTCGCGACCCTGGCCTTCGTGCTGGCGTTCAACTTCGTCCTCTTCCGCGCGATCGGTGATCCCGTCAAGCTTCTGACCCGGAGCAGCCTGCACCTCGATCCGCAGGAACAGGAGGCCCTCCGCGAGGAGTTCGGGATCGACGATCCCCTGCCGGTCCAGTTCGTGAACTACCTGGGCGACACCCTTCGAGGTGAGTTCGGGTACTCGTTCATCTCCGGCCGGCCGGTGATCGTGTCCATCCAAGAGAGGGTCTGGCCCACGATCCTGCTCGTCGGAACCGCGACGATCCTGTCGACGTTCTTCGGCGTGCTGGTCGGTATCAAGGGTGCCTGGCGCCGTGGGAGCACCTTCGACACGGGGAGCTTGCTGGGCTCCCTCACCCTGTACTCGATGCCGGAGGGCTGGCTCGGCATGATGCTGCTGATCCTGTTCACGGGGACGCTCGGCTGGCTCCCGGCCGGCGGGTACCAGTCGAGCGAGCAGCTCTCGGGGTTCGCGCACTTCGCCGACGTGGCGAAACACCTGTTCCTGCCGTGCTTGACGCTCACGCTCGGATACATCGGGGAGTACGCGATCATCATGCGGTCGTCGCTCCTCGAGGTGATGGGCGAGGACTTCGTCCAGACCGCGCGCGCGAAGGGTGTGCGCGACAAGGATGTCCGTCGACGGCACGCCGTCCCCAACGCCCTGCTTCCGACCTTCACGCTCGCGTTCTACAGCGTCGGTTTCATCCTCGGCGGTGCGGTCATCGTCGAAGAGGTGTTCTCATGGCCCGGTCTCGGCCAGCTCACGTATGCGGCGATCGAGGCGAACGACTACCCGGTGATCCAGGCCGTCTTCCTCCTGTCCAGTGCGGCCGTGATCCTGTTCAACCTGCTCGCGGACATCCTGTACGGCTACCTCGACCCGAGGGTGAAAGAGGGATGATCGAGCCACGTCGAGCCCTCCGAGATCGCCGTTGGGACGGAGGTGGCCGCGCCGCCTCCCTCACGGGACCCGAAGAAGATCCGACGGGCCCGACGGCGCCGAGCGTTCTCCGGATTCTGGCGGGTCTACCGCACGAGCCGGATGGGGATGGTCGGGCTGGTGCTTCTGGGGTTCTTCGTACTCATGGCACTGACCGCGCCTCTCATCGTCTCCGAGGAGGAGCTCAGCGTGTCGAGTCCCTCGGGGCTTCCGTTCCAGCCTCCGTCGGCGGAATTCCCGCTCGGGACCGACGACTTCGGGCGTTCGGTCCTGGATCTCGTGATCTACGGCTCGCGCATCTCGCTCCTCGTAGGATTCGCCGCGACCGTGATGACGATGACCGTCGGAGCCGCCGTCGGGATCACGGGCGGCTACTACGGAGGCCGCACCGACAGCATCATGAACGCGTTCACGAACTGGTTCCTCGTGATCCCGTGGATCCCGCTCGCGATCGTTCTCGCATCGGTACTTGGACGATCCTTGTTCAACACGATCCTGGTGATCGGCATCACCTCATGGGCGGGAACGGCCCGGCTGGTCCGGGCGGACACCCTCTCGGTCAAGGAACGCCCGTACGTGGAGCGAGCGCGGGCGCTGGGCGCGAGCAACTGGCATCTGGTGACCCGGCACATCCTGCCGAACGTGATGCCGGTGATCTTCGCGAATACCGTCCTCACGGTGGCGCTCTCGATCCTGGCGGAGACGACGCTCGCGTTGCTCGGACTCGGGGACCCCTTGAGCACGTCCTGGGGCGTGATGATCTTCGACGCCTTCGAACAAGGCGCGCTCTCCGCCGGACTGTGGTGGTGGCTGGTCCCCCCGGGCGTGTGCATCTGTCTGGTGACCCTCGCGTTCACCATGTGCGGCTACGCACTCGATGAGGTCCTCAACCCGAGGATCAGGGAGCGATGATCAAGTGAGCGTCCTCTCGGCGCGCGATCTCCGTGTCACGTATCGCACGAAGGCGGGCGACGTCCCGGCCGTCCGCGGCGTCGACTTGGACATCGATCGCGGCCAGGTGCTCGGATTGGCCGGCGAGTCTGGCTGCGGCAAATCGACGATCGGCGGGGCGATCCTTCGGCTCCACGCGCCGAAGACGCTGATCGAGGGAAGCATCCTCCTCGACGGCGACGATGTCCTCTCGATCAAGCCCGGACGGCTGCGAGCCGTCCGCTGGACGGGCGCGTCGATCATCTTCCAGGGCGCGCTGCACGCGATGAACCCCGTCCGGCGGATCGGAGATCAGGTCGTCGAGGCGATCACGGTGCACAATCTCGCCGGCGAGCGGGAGGCGCGGGTGCGTGCCGCGGAGCTCCTGGAGCAGGTGGGGCTACCCGGACGGCGCATCGACGACTACCCGCACGAGCTCTCGGGCGGGCAGAAGCAGCGCGTCATGATCGCGATGGCCCTCGCCTGCAACCCATCGCTCGTGATCGCCGACGAACCCACGACGGCGCTCGACGTGATGGTCCAGGCGCAGGTCCTGAAGCTCCTCAAGTCGCTCCAACGAGAGCTCGGCTTGGCGATGCTGTTCATCACGCATGACCTCTCCGTGCTCGTCGAGGTAGCCGATCGGATCGCGATCATGTACGCAGGTCTGATCGTCGAAGAGGGCTCGGCCGAGCGCGTGTTCCACTCGCCCGAGCACCCCTACACGAAGGCGCTCGCGGCCGCGTTCCCGGAGATCGGCGATGCCCAGTTCCGGCGCAAACCCTCGGGACTCGGAGGCGACCCGCCGGATCCGCAGCACATCCCGTCCGGATGTCCCTTCCATCCTCGATGCTCCGAGGCCATCGATGTGTGTCCCTCGCTCGATGTGGCGCTGTGGGCTGCGGGCGAGGGCCGGCGCGCCGCCTGCATCCACGTGGAAGGTGCGCCGTCCCCGGCGGAGGCACGATCGTGAACGGGATCGACACCGCGGTCGAGACGGCTGTGGCGGGTGAGCCCGTCATCGAGGTTCGGGGCGTGGAGGTCAGCTTCTCCGGGCGGATCTCCCTCTTGAAGGGCCTGGGCGGCAAGAAGGGGGCGGTCGCGAAGGCGGTCGACGGTGTCGATCTCACGCTGCACGAAGGCGAGGTGCTGGCGCTCGCCGGAGAGTCGGGGTGCGGGAAGACCACGCTCGCGAGGGCGATCATGGGTCTCGTCCGGCCGAACGCGGGCGACATCTCCTTCCGGGGCGTACCGCTCGGGCGGAAGCTGCAGGAATACCGTCGTGAGGTCCAGATGGTGTTCCAAGATCCGACGGCGTCGCTCAACCCACGGCAGACGATCTACGAGAGCGTGGCCGAGGGCCTCCGGATCCACAAGATCCATCAAGGACCGAACGAGGAGACGGAGGAGGAGCTCGTCGCCAAGGCGCTCTCGCGAGCGGGGATGCGGCCGCCCGAGCGCTTCTACCTCCTATACCCCCACGAGCTCTCGGGTGGCCAGCGGCAACGGGTCGTCATCGCCGGCGCGTTGGTGCTCGACCCGAAGGTGATCGTCGCGGACGAGCCCGTCTCGAACCTGGACGCGTCGGTGCGCGGGGAGATCCTCCAGCTCCTGCTCAAGCTCCGCGACGACCTCCAACTCTCGATCCTGATCGTCACGCATGACCTGGGCCTCGCGTGGACCGTGGCTGACCGAGTGGCGGTGATGTACCTGGGCAGGATCGTCGAGATCGGCCCCGCGGAGGAGGTGCTGCTCAAGCCTCGGCACCCGTACACGAAGGCGTTGCTCGATGTCGTTCCGGAAGCGGGTGGGATCGATCGTCCGATCCTCACCGGTGAGCCGCCCGACCCGACGCGGGTGCCTCCCGGCTGTCGGTTCCATCCGCGATGCCCGGTCGTCGCGTCGGGTCAGGCGGCGACGCTCGGCATCGAGCAACGCTGCAAGGGGGAGGACCTCGGTCTCGAGGAGCTCGCTCCGGGACACCTCGCCGCCTGCTACGAGGCGGCGCTCACCGCTCGCTAGCGGGCGGCGGTCTCGGCTATGCCTCGGCACCCTCATCGGCCTCGGACGGAACGGACCGTTCCTCGGCGGCGGCCTGATCGCCATTGCCCTTGAGCACACCGAGGATCGCTTCCATCTCCGAGTCCGGGAGCCGTTGGTCGGGATGCATCCCCGTCGCACGCGCCGAGGCGAGCAGCGTCCTCAGGTTCGATTCGGCCATCTCCGCCCGGTGCTCCAGCTCCCGAGCTCGCTCGGCGAACGTCCGGGCCCGTCCCTCCGCCTCCACCCGCATCTCCCGGCTCTCGCGAGCCTCTTCGCGTGACGTCTTGAGCTGAGCCCTGAGCTGCGACACCTCCTGACTCAGCTCCACCAGCCGATCCACGGTCGCCCGGCCCATGTCGGAGTACGCCAGCCCGCCGCTCCTCCGGCCCGGCTGCGCATCCTCTGCCCGCTTCTTGGTCCGCCGGCCCTTGCGCTCGATCGTCTCTCGCTCGCCGGCCGCCACGGGCGTCGTCGTCCAAAAGCCGGTACGAGCCGCCAGCCGGCTCGAGTCGGCGCCGGGCGACGAGGGCCCTCACTGCGCGCGCGATCGACAATGGATCCGGGAAGCCCAATTCTCTCCCCAGCTCAGCTGGCGTGGCTTCCAGCAGTTCGCCCTTCTGGGTGCGCTGGGCAACTGCGGCGAGGAACGCATTGACGCGCTCGAGGCTCTGCTCGTTCACAGCTGGATTCTGCCTGATTGTCGACTCGCTGCGCCAGTTGTGCCGAAGGGCACCACGTCGGGCGGATAGGCTCGGCATCGGTGGACGATCTCCCGCTCTCCGGCTGTCGCATCCTGGACCTCTCACGGGTGCTCGCCGGACCGCTGGCGACCCAGATCTTGGGTGACCTCGGCGCGGACGTCATCAAGATCGAACGCCCGGAACAGGGCGACGACACACGCCGTTGGGGACCGCCGTTCGTGGGGGACGATGCCGCGTACTACCTGGCCCTCAATCGGAACAAGCGGTCCGTCGCGTTGGATCTGCAGTCGCACGACGGCGCTGAGGCCATCCGTAGCCTCGCAGCGAGCTCCGACGTGCTGATCGAGAACTTCCGACCGGGGCTGATGAGCGAGTTCGGGCTCGCGCTCGACGACCTCCGCCGGGCCTCACCTCGCCTGATCACGTGCTCACTGACGGCGTTCAACGACGAGATCCCCGAGAGTGCGAGCCGTCCGGGGTACGACATCATCGTCCAGGCGCTGTCCGGGCTGATGAGCGTGACAGGTGAGCCCGACGGGGAGCCCGTGAAGGTGGGGGTTGCCCTGCTCGACGTGATCACAGGATTGGAGGTGGCGATCGGCATCCTCGCCGCGCTCCACGAGCGTTCGCGAACGGGTCGCGGGCGGCACATCAGCGTGTCGCTGTTCGACGCCGGCGTCGCCGCGATGGTCAACCAGGCCGCCAACCACCTCCTCGGCGGCGTGGTCGCGCGACCGATGGGCACGGCCCACCCCAACATCTGCCCCTACCAGGCGTTCCACGCCTCGGATCGTCCGTTCATCGTGGCGGCCGCCAACGATCGACTGTTCCGGCGGACCTGCGAGGTCGTCGGGCACCCGGAGTGGGCCGCCGACCCCCGCTTCGCGACGAACGAGGATCGGGTGCGGCATCGAGACGAGCTGATCCGCTCCTCGCCGAGTCGTTCGCAGCGAAGACCGCCGCCGAGTGGATCGCAGCGCTCGAGGCCACGTCCGTCCCCACGGCCCCGATCCGGGCGATCGACGAGGTGTTCTCCTCGCCCGAGGGCATCGCGATGGTCGAAGAGGTGACCGACCCGGGTCGCGGGACGACGCTGCGGCTGTTGCGGAACCCGATCCGCTTCGATGGGACGGAGCTGGGCACACGGTTGCCTCCCCCGCTCCTCGGCGAGCACACCGACGAGGTCTTGCGCGAGCGGTGACGGCCGCTCGAGCGCTGGCGGGAGCAGCTGGAACGCTGGGCGATCCCCCCCGAGATCCTCGCCGCGGCGCCCGAGTCCCCCTGGGGGTTCCCGACCGAGCTGTTCCGCGCCCGAGGTGCGCTGGGCGCCGACCGAGAGGGCACGACACCGACGACCGCGAGAGCGATCGAGCGACTCCCCGAAGCCGGGCGGGTGCTCGACGTGGGGTGCGGAGGCGGCGCCACGTCCCTCCCCCTCGCCGGTCGGGCGGGCACCCTGGTGGGCGTGGATGCACAGGAGGACATGCTCGACGGCTTCCTCGCGAACGCCCGCGCGGCCGGAGTCTCTGCCGTCGCGGTCCACGGGCGCTGGCCCCAGGTCGCGGACACGGTCGACCCGGTGGACGTGGCCGTCGCCGGACACGTGCTCTACAACGTCGCCGACCTCGAGCCGTTCGTCCTCCGACTCGCCGCTCTCGCGGATCACCGGGTCGTCTTCGAGCTCACGGATCGACACCCACTCGCCTGGATGAACGACCTCTGGCTCCACTTCCACGGCCTCGAGCGGCCGACCGGCCCGGGCTCGCACGACGCCCTGGACGTGCTGAGCGAGATCGGCCTCGATGCGACGCTGGAGCCGTGGGAGGCTTCGCCTGCGGTAGGCGGGTTCGCCGCGCGAGCCGATGCGCTCGGGCTCGCCCGGCGGCGACTCTGCCTGCCCTCCTCCCGCGACGAGGAGCTCGCCACCTCCCTCGGCCCTCGGCTCGCGGAACGGGGAGGGCTCTGGAGCGTCGGGCCGCCCGGGCCTCAACGCCTCGCGACGATCTGGTTCGACCCTTAGGCGCCGAGGCGGATCGTGGTGGCCGATCGGTAGATCTCGTCCTCTGGGTCCTCGATCCTCGTCTGCTTCCTGACCTCGCTGCCGGCCCGCTCGACGATGGCGACCCGGAGCGTCTCCAACGTCTTCACGAACGCGCCCAGGTCCTGGGAGCCGGCCGGCATCCGCCCCACGTCGCGGAACCGGAGGTCGAGGTCCTCCCCGTCTCGGCGACCGAGGAACTCGACCAGGATCCGCTCGGCCTGCACCTGCGCCGAGGGGAAGTCGCAGCCGGCCCCCCGTTGGAGCCGCGCGACGCCACGGCCCGTGATCCGGTCGGCGACGGAGATCCGGAGCGTGCCCTTGACGCGCCAGGCGCTCGTGCACGACCCCCCGACGCGGAACGTGTGCGTCGTCCGGCTCACCATCGTGATCGGCCATTCGTCGAGCTCCGAAGGGCTCGGGCCGTCACTCGGTTGGGCGCCTGGGTCGGGGACCCCGGGTGGGAACGGGTTCGAGCGCGAGCCGATGAACGCGCCGACGCCGGCGCAGGCAAGGAGGATCACCGCCCACAGCAGGACCCTCACCCATCCACGCACGGAGCAATCATCTCGCAGCCCGAGGGCTCCGCCGCTACAGGCCCAGGCCGGTCATCAGTGCCCGCAGCGTGAGCCCGAAGCTGATGAACGACGCCCACGCGAACGGCACCCACGGCCGGAGGGGCCGATCGATCCCGACCGCGCGCGCATCACCTGCACGCGCGACGACGTGGGCGAACACGAACAGGAGCAACGGAAGGTAGCCGTAGACGTAGTGGAGCGCGCCGCCAAGCGCTCCCTCGGCCTCGAGCCGATGGCCGAACAGCAGCAGGATCGTCCCGACGATGGCCTGGACACCGGCCACCACCTGGGCGACGGCGAGCCACGTCCAATACCCCTCGGACGGATCGCGCCGCGCGATCCTCGCTCCGAGCCCCCAGATCCACCCGAGCGCGAAGACGGCGACGACCGCGAATCCGATCACGCGATGCAGCGCCGTCACGGCGCGGATACTACGGAACCGGCGAGGACCGCTTGGCGATGACGAACGCGATCGCCAGCACGGGCATCGCGATCGACAGCAGCTGCAGGGCTGCCTCCGGCGCTCTCCGGATCACCTCGGGTCCGATCGGTTCCGTGGTGCCGTCCCGGAGCATGATCGTCCCCTCGACCGACGCGACCCGACGCCGGAGCCGGCGCACCGGCGTGGAGAGCGCCCGCTGCGCCGCGCTGATCGCCACGCACGCGACCGCGACCGCGACCGCCGCGAGACCCAGCCGCCCGTCCTGTGCGAACGCCCCCGTCAGCGCGGGGAAGCCTCCCCAGGCGAGGGCGAACCACAGATCCGAGTGGAAGGCGCCGCCGAAGAGCTCGAGGTTGTAGGCGACGACCAGGAACGTTCCCACCACGATGAACAGCGCGAGCCACCCGGTCACTTGCACGATCCCGATCGTGCCCACCACGGCGGCACCCGCGAGCGAGACGACAGCGACCGCGACGAGCACGCCGTCCGGTATCGACGTCCCGAGAGGCCTGCCCCGGAGCTCGTCGAGCGCGTGCGCCGCCAGGCCCACGCCGAGGAAGAATCCGAGGAGGCTCAGTCCGAGCCGATAGAGGTTCAGCTCCGCCGCGGTCGAAGCCCCGAGCGCGACGTAGGAGAGGTGCCAGACGGTGTAGGGCGGGTGCAGGAGGGTCCACCAGTCGCGCCAACCTCCCGGTGCGAGCGCGTAGAACGACGGCCGGTCCTCGCTCATGACGACTTCACGCCCCAGAGCACCACGGCGGACCCGAACAGGAACGACCTGGTCCGAACGTGGCGGATCCCGGCCGCCTGGAACCAACGGACCCATTCCTCGATCGGATGATCGGCCACGAATCGAGAGATGTTCGGTCCGAGGAACGCCGTGGTCCGCGCCCACGCGGGCGAGACCACCGTGCCGACGAGCCGCATCACGACACGGGTCTGGATCCACCAGCCGAGGCGAGCGAGCGGAGCCTCCGGGACGGAGAACTCGAGCATCGCGATCGAGCCGCCCGCCTGCAGCACCCGCGCCAGCTCGTGTACGGTCGCCGCGGGGTCGTCCACGTAGCGCAACAGGTAGGTGAAGGTCACGGAGTCGAACGTCCCGTCCCCGAACGGGAGACGCTCCGCCTGTCCGAGCACGGGTCGGATACGGCCGTCGAGGCCGGCCAACCGGTTGGGCTCGCCCCCCGCACGGAGCATCGGCTCGCTCTGATCGAGGGCCACCACGTGAACGTTCCGGCCCGCGGCGAGCGCACGCGACACGAGCTGCGTCCCGGCGGCGACGTCGAGGACGCGACCGCCGGGCACCGCGTTCGACCTCGACACGAGGAACCGGCGCCACCGAGCATCCTGGCCGAACGACAGGAGTGCCCCCATCCGCTCGTACTGCGGAGCGATGCCCGCGAAGAGCCGCTTCGCGAACCGGGTGCGTTCGACGGCCAACCGACGCCGCCTACGGGGATCCGAGGAAGGCGGGGACGTCCGCGAACGACTCGAGGACGTGATCCGGCCGCCCGTCGTCACGTGCTTCGTCTCCGGCCCGGTACTTCCCCGTGCGGACCAGGATGCCGGTGAGGCCGGCCGCCTGCGCGCCGAGGATGTCGTTCACGATGTCGTCGCCGACCATCGCGGCTCGGTCGGCTTCCACGCCGAGCATCGCCAGCCCCGCATCGAAGTACGTCTTCTCCGGCTTCCCACAGATCGCCGCGAGCGTGTCCGCGGCCTCCTCGAGCCCGGCGAGGTAGGCCCCGCCGTCCAGCTCCCATCCGTCCGCGGTCTTCCAGAACAGGTTCCGGTGCATCCCCACGAGAGCCGCGCCGCCCATCAGCCGACGGAAGATCCGGTTCATCGTGTCGTACGTGAAGTCGTCGCACGCGCCGCCGATCACGATCACATCAGCATCGTCGACGTCCACGCGGTCGATCCCTACGAGGTCGGCCGTCGCGTCCCCGTCGGACAGGACGAAGACAGAGGCACCGGGGTGCGCCGTTCGAAGATGCTCCGCCGTCGCGACCACCGCGGTCACGATCTCGTCGTCCGCGACGTCGAAACCGGCGTCCCGCAGCGTCGCCGCCAGGTCCGCGCGGCTCTTCGTGGTGGTGTTCGTGATCAGCCGGAACGGCACCTTCTCGACACGGAGCCGAGCCAACGCATCCACCGCTCCCGGCAGCGCCTCCCACGAGATCGCGAGAACGCCGTCGATGTCGAGCAATACCCCGTCGAACGTCACACGCAGGAGTCTGCCATCACGGGCGGATCCCGAGCGAACGCGCGAGTTCGGGCTCGCCCGGATCATCGAGCCGGCGACGTCGTCGCCACGACTGGTACGGAGCGATGTAGCGGAACCTGGCCGGAAGCAACGGCCGACCGGCCCGCATCACGGCGAACGTGCCGCGACGGATCGCTCGTTCCCCCGTTCTTTGCGGGAGCTGATAGCCGGCTCGGATCTCGGCGGGCAACGTTCCGAAGGCGAGCCGAGCCACCAACCGAAGGACGGGTCGCCACTGGGCGTCGGGCGGCGGCTCCAGGAAGAGACCGGCGACGCTCCGCGCCGCGTCCGTCACGAGGAGCTCCCCAGCGCGAACGGTGCCGGCGACGTACTCCTCCAACTCGCGCACGGTCGGCGGGATCAGGTCCCGGGGAAGCCGGACCAGCTCGGCCGCGAGCATCTGCTCCTCGTGGAACCGTTGTCTTCCACGATCGTCGAGCCGGCCGACGGTGAGCCGTTCGAACAGGAGGGCGCTCTCGACCAGGCAGGCGTGCACCCAGAGCAGGAGAGCCGGATCGGTCGCGTCGTACCGGCGTCCCGTCACCGGATCGATGCCGTTGATCCGCTCGTGCACGTCGTTGATGCGATCCGCCGCGACGTGCGCTTCCTCCTTGCTGCCGAAGGTAAGGGCGTATTGAAGGACGAGCGTCCTCTGCAGTCGCTTCCAAGGGTTCCGCTCGTACATGCCTGTCTGATTCGCGCCGGCGATCACCGACGGATGGGCCGCTTGCATGAGCATCGCCCTGGCGCCGCCGAACAGAACCGTGACCTCGCGGTGCACCTGCCAGGAGACGCTTCGCGGCCCGAAGTACCCTTCGTCCCGATCCATCCGACAAGGGTAGCGGCGCACCGGCTGGACTCCCCCGGAGGCTCGTGGAACGATTGGCGAGCACCCGACCGAGTCGGAGACTTCCCCACGTGCTGCTCGTTCTGATCGTGATCGGCTTGGCCGTCTGCGTCGGGTTCGCCGCCGGCGGCAGCCTCCGACACTTCGAGCGCTTCCGGGTGCATTGGTGGGGGGTCGCGCTCGCAGGACTCGTTCTCCAGGGCGTCCCGCTCACGAGCGGCGTCAGCCGTCCCATCGGCACCGTGGCGCTCCTGGGGTCCTACGTTTTGCTGGGGTCCTTCGCCTGGGTCAATCGGAGGCTGCCGGCCGTGTGGCTCGTGATGGTCGGCCTCACCCTCAACTTCGTGGTCATCGGCGTGAACAACGGGATGCCGGTGAGCGCAGGCGCTCTCGAGGTCGCCGGCGCGAGCGCCGAGGATCTCGCCGGCGGAGGCACGCTCAAGCACCACGTCATGGGCCCCGGTGACACGCTGACGCCGCTCGGCGACGTGATCGGTATCCCATCACCCGTCGGCGTGGTGATCTCGATCGGCGACGTGATCCTCTACGCCGGAATCGCGATCCTCGTGGTCGCCGTCATGCTCGGACGGTCGGGTGAGAATCGGAGGCCGCCGGCTCGCTGGTTCCAGGGATATCGGGGGAAGCACCTCGGTCCCCTTCAGCGGTTCTCCCATCTGTAGTTCCGGTCGGGAGCGGCTTGGCGCCACCGCTCCTCCCGTCATCGGGATCCGGGGGAGCCTGGGTGGCCGGGGGAGGCTCGTCCTGAAGGAGCGACTTGGGGAACCTGACGGTGATCGTCGTTCCCTGACCCGGCGTGCTCTCCACCTCGAAGCGACCACCACCGACCTGGGCACGCTCGCGCATCATCGCCATCCCGAAGTGCCCTTCCGGACCCGGCGCCTCCGTGTCGAAACCCACTCCGTTGTCCCTGAGGCTGAGGACGATGTCGGCGTCCTCCTCACGCACACCGATCCACACGTCTCGCGGTTGCGCGTGCTTCATCGCGTTCATCACGCCTTCCCGGGCGATGTGGAACACGAGCAACGCGATCGGCGCCGGAAGCTGGATGTCCGCAACATCGCGGTGGAAACGGATCGAAGAATCGCGCCCCACCTCATCGGTGAAGGACTCAAGGGCTTCCGCGAGTCCCTTCGCCCCGAGGGGGGATCTGTGGAGGTCTCGGATCAGGGCGCGGATCCGGTCCGACGTCTCCTGCTTCGATTGGCGGATCTTGTCGAGCTGCAAACTGACGTCGTCTGTCTGGCCCTTCTCGAGAAGCTTGCGGGCCACGTCCACTTGGATCGAGAGCCGGAAGAGCACCTGGGCGAGATCGTCGTGGAGGTAGCCCGCGATCTGGAGGCGTTCATCTGCACGCTCCTCCGCCATCGCGTTCGAGAGAGCACGAAGGACTTGCTCGCGCTCCTGCAGCTCCTTGTGGGCTTCCTCGAGTGCCTGCGATCGGAAGAACATCTGCCGAGCAAACAGAAGAGGCGCCAGGATTGCTGGTAGAGCGAAGAAGTCAGCAGCGTTGTAGAGGAAAGCCAAGCTCAGACCCACGAGGCCAAGTCCAAGGTAACTGATCAGGAACTCACTCAAGCGGCCGATCCGCAGTTCTCTAACGACTTGGCGGATTGGCACACCCGTTCTCAGCGAAACGAACATCGTGACGAGTCCGCTGTTGACTGCATAGTCGACAAGCGAGGCTGATGCAGCCGCGACGAGTAAGAGAACTTCAGATGTATGAGGCGTACCCGCAGCGAACGGGGTCATCCAATGGAAAACCGCGCTTGCCGCAAGGACGGATAGCGCGACTTGGCAGCGATTGAATAGGGCTCGCAGGACGGTTACTTCACGCTGGAACTCGCGAGGGTCAGATGCACCCACCAGTGCGACTACGGCTGCCGCCGCGGGCTGATACAGAAAGGCCACCACCATCATGAGCGGGAAGCCAACGCTGATCGTCAGACCACGCCACGCGGGAACCGGCAGGAGCTCGACGAGGCCAATGACGACCGCCCACACGACCAATGGCCAGCCATCGTCGAAAGCGGACGGATCCCGAGAAGATCAGGAGGGCCCCTAAAGCGAATGTGGGCAGGATGATTGAAAGCTCAAAAGCCATCACCCTCCCCGGGTGCACCCGGCCAGATACCGTCATGGACGTCAATCTTGGCCATCCAAGTCCCAAGCGCAAGCTTTCGTCGAGCGCCTACAGCAAGTGTGGTATGGGTACGCTACAGCATCTGTCGTAGCTGCATTGGCGTGCTTGTAAGTCCCCCGTTCTACGCCCATATTCCGCGTACGGAGTCCCCCAAATGGGGGGTCGACATAGGTCAAAAGGCGGGACTGCTTCGATGGGCCCGTCAGATGAGAGGGGGAACGGCATGAAGGTCGTGCGACGAATCGCAATCGCGCTCGGCTCACTGCTTGCTGTCGCTCTGGCTGGCGGCGCTCACTGGCGAGGCTAAATCCAGATACCAACAGGTTTCTAGGGGGCCCTTCGGGGCCCCTTTTCAATCTTCAAGCTTCAGGCGTCCATCGGGATGCTGGCGGCAATCAGAGTTCCCGCGCCAAGGCGAGAATCGACAAACATGCTGCCACCTGCTGCCTCGAAACGCTCCTTCATCATCTGGAGTCCGAAGTGACGGCTGCCATCGACCGCGGCCCATGAGAAGCCCGTCCCATCATCGGTAACACTCAACCGGAGTAGCGCCTCGTCCCTCCACAATTTCACCCCTATGCGCGATGCGTGGGCGTGCTTCGCAGCGTTATTCAGGGCCTCCCGAATTGCCTGATACGCAAGCAGTTGGGCGAGTGGCGAACTTTCGAACTGCTCCGCGTCCAGGGTTACGGGCGGCGCTCCAGCTGACGCCAGCTGATCTACCAATAGGCGCAGTGTTGGAATCAGCCCAGAAGCCCCAAGGGGTGACCTTCGCAAGTCTCCGAGCAAATCCCGAATGGCTCTTTGTGCGGCCTCTATGGCGAGGAGGAGTTCAGGGAGGTCATCATCGAGCTCGAGGAGCTTCCCAGCAGCGAGGTCTTGCCTCAGAACTTGACCCATCAAGTGCACCTTGAATAGAGATGGGAGAACCTCGTCGTGAAGTTCTCCAGCGACTGCTAGGCGTTCATCCTTCCGTTCGCGAACCAACTCAGAAGCGGCGCCAAGGAGAGCAACGTCCTTCTGACGGATCCGTTCCGCGGCGTCGAGGAACTGCTGAGTCTGACGAAACATCTCACGAGCCAAGACGAGTGGTGCGAGAAACAGTAGGACTGCCCAGACTCCGCCAATGGCGAAGGCCGCGGACAGTGGCATCGCGAGAAGGCCAAGGAGCAGATACCCGGCGAGGTAGTGCCACGGCGATGCTCCAAACATCCTGAGCAAGACGCCTCGAGGGGCAAGGCGATCCTCGATTGCCACCGCAGACGCAACAAGAAGGAAGTTGACTCCTGAATCAAGCAGCAGCGCCACCACACCTGGTACCAGGACACCTGGCCACTCGGAAATCGTCCCGCCCAATGCATGGAAGCCCACAGCCCCTGCCATAACACTCGCGGCAACCTGGCTGCGATTGAAGATCGACTTGGATAGCGAGACGTGCCCCGATAACTCGCGTGGGTCGAAGGAACCGACAAAGGCAATCAGTGCGGCTTCCGCTGGAGAGAAGATCATGCCGGCAGCCAGTGTGACCGGGAAAGACATGCTCACTGTGACGGATCCCCATACCCGAATAGGAATCATGTCCACGGCCGCGACGATCGCAGCCCAGGAGGCCAATTGAACTAGGGTGGCAGCGTCAATGCTCTCTCGAAGGGCGAACGAAATGGCGGCTGCTACGGACAGCAGACTCACTACCCACAAGAATGCAGTTGCAAGGCGCGGCTTCCGTCCAGCCGTCGCCGCGTCCCTTCCTCCTCCTCGGTGACTCGTGTAGACCGACATCTGCCCTCCTTGGGACGAAGCGGTCTCCCCGGTCACCGCGGGAACGAAGACCTGCCGATTTGTAGCCCATCCCCCACGTCCCGTTCAAGAGTTGTCCCGTTCGAGAGTGACAATCCCGGCCGGGAGCCAGTTACGGCTCACCGTGCGAAACTCGATGCCATGACCACCGAACGCGATCCGGATCGGAGGGAGCGCCGGAATCCCTTCCGGGACGAGGTGTGGGGCGACGAGCCTCAGGAGGTCGATGCCTCGGAGTTCGTCGAGGAACTCGAGACTAGCTCGGCCGGAGCTCGCCCGCCGGTGGCACGACCACCCGACCATCGTTCCGTTCAAGGTTGTCGGTCGATTCATCGGTCGGAACAGCAAGCGTGTCGCCATCACGATCGCCGGCTTCGTCGTCGTCCTCGCTGGTGCCGCGATGCTCGTGCTCCCCGGGCCAGGGCTGCTCGTGATCATCGCCGGTCTCGCGATCCTCGCCACGGAGTACGTCTGGGCCCAGCGGCTGCTGAAGATCGCGAAAGAGAAGGCCACGCAAGCGAAGGACATGCTCCTCCGGAAGAAGCCCGAGGAGAACGCCGGCGAGACCGAGTCGTGACCGGCGGCGCCATCCTGATCGGCACGTCGTCGTGGACGGATCCCACGCTCATCAAGGACGGCAACTTCTATCCCCCCGGGACGAAGTCCGCGGAAGGGAGGCTCAAGTTCTACGCCTCCAAGTTCCCGTTGGTCGAGGTCGACTCGACGTACTACTTCCCACCGTCAGAACGGAACTCTGAGCTCTGGATCGAGCGCACACCCAAGGACTTCACGTTCAACATCAAGGCGTACTCCCTCCTCACGAACCACCCCACTCGGCCCGACTCGCTCTACGGCGACATAAAGGCCGAGCTCCCGAAAGAGCTCCTCGACAAGCGTCGCCTCTACCGCGACAAGCTCCCCGACGACGCAGTGGACGAGGTGTGGGAGCGCTTCCGGCTCGCCCTCTACCCGCTGCACTCCGCCGGCAAGCTCGGCGCCGTCCTGTTCCAGTTCCCGCAGTACTTCACGATCTCGAGGAAGAACAAGGCCTACATCGAGGAGGCAGTCTCGAGACTCCCGGACTACCGGATCGCGGTCGAATTCCGCCACAAGTCGTGGCTGGAAGATCGCAACGTCGAGGAGACTCTGACGTTCCTCGAGGAACGCGATCTTCCGCTCGTGTGTGTCGACATGCCGCAGGGGTTCGACTCATCGATGCCACCGATCGCTGCGGCCACGGCGAAGGACATCTCGATGGTTCGCTTCCACGGTCGCGACCCGAAAGCGTGGGAGACGAAGAGCGAGAGCGCGAGCGAGCGCTTCCGCTACGACTACGGGCACGACGAGCTCAAGGAATGGGTTCCGAAGATCGAAGGCCTTGCCGGCGACACGCGGGAGACGCACGTTCTGATGAACAACTGCTACCGGGACTTCGCCGTGCGGAACGCGCGAGACCTCGGTGCGATGCTCGACCTCGATCTGCCCGAGTAGCTCAGTCTCCTGCTCACCGGCGCCGTGACACGAGCTTCCTGGCGAGCGCGAGTAGGCTGCCGACCGTGGAGAGGCGCTGGAAGGTCGCGTCGATCGGCGGCATCCCGATCTACATCACGGTCCCGTGGCTCATCTTCGCGGCGTTCGTCGTGTACGGGACCTACGAAAGCCTCGCGCGGACGCGCGCCCTGACCGACCAGCAGGCCCTGTGGTGGTCGGTCGTGAACGCGATCCTCTTCTACGGGAGCATCATCCTCCACGAGCTCTCGCACGCGGCGACCGCTCGCGCGTTCGGGTTGCACGTGCACGGCATCACGATGGTGTTCTGGGGCGGCTACACGGAGACCCATTCGAGTGAGCGGGGCCCGCTCGCGTCGTTCCTCATCTCGGCGGCGGGCCCGTTCAGCACCCTGGCCCTGGCGGGCGTGTTCTGGATCGGATCGGAGCTTTCCGACGACATCTTGGCGGCGATCCTCGGCAACCTCGCGTTCCTCAGCCTTCTCTTCGCCGGGCTGAACGCGCTGCCGGGGTTCCCGGTCGACGGCGGTCGCATGCTCCTGGCCGTCGTTTGGGGGATCACGAAGGACCGGTTCCTCGCCCTGCGGGTGGCGGGATGGGGCGGCGTGGTCGTGGGCGCTGTCCTCGGCATGATCGCGATCCAGCGGATCCGAGCGCAGAACAGCGACTGGCTCTTCTTCGCGTTCATCGGTTGGATGATGATCGGCCAGGGACTCCAGGTCGGGAAGCAGTCACCGATCCTGCGCGATCTGTCCCGTGGGAAGGTCTCGGAGGCGATGGGACCACCTCCTCCGCCGATCCCCGCGGATTCCACACTGCTCCACGCCCTCGAGACGCACCTCCGAGCCGATCGCACCACGGAGTTCCCGGTCGTGGAGGGGTTCGGGCGCGTGATCGGATCGCTCTCGTTCTCGACGGCCTCGAAGGTCGGAGGGAAGGACCCCACGCGGGGGGTCCGATCCGCGATGACGCCCCGGGATCGGATGCGCGTCGTGGCCCCGGACCTGCCCCTCGATCAAGCCCTCGAGTGGATCGCCGGCGACGGTCAGGCGCTGGTCGTCGACGGCGAACGGCTCGTCGGGCGGCTCACGACGCGCGAGGTGGACCGGTGGTACCGGCGTCGGATCTCCGGCGAGACCTCGCCCGAGGATGCGGCGCCGGTACCACCGCGACCCGACCTCGGTGGTGTCGGCGACTGGCAGTAGCATCCGCTTCGTGAACCCCCCCTCTTCTCCCGATGCTGCGCAGGACGCCGTCCTCTCGCACGCAACCGGTGCGCTCCTCGTCACCGGCGCCGCCGGAACCGGCAAGTCCTCGGTGCTCCGCGAACGGTTCGCGCGGCTCGTGGAGGGCGGCGCAGACCCCGAGCGTGTCGCGCTGATCGTGGGATCGCGCCGCGCGCGGCAGACCGCGCGCGACGCCCTGATCACGCGGCTGCCGGCGTCGCTGTCCAGCCTCCACGTCCTGACCTTCCACGGCCTCGGTCACCTGATCCTCCGCGAGCGCTTCTCGGCTCTCGGCTACGCGGAGCCGCCCGAGGTGCTGTCCGCGGCCGATCAGTTCGCCCTCGTCCAGGACCTGCTCCAAGGACAGGACCCCTCCGAGTGGCCGGCGTACGGCCACCTGCTCACCCTGCGGGGGTTCGCGGACCAGATCCGGCAGTTCCTCCTCCGCGCTCAGGAGGCCCGGATCACGCCCGAGGAGATCCAGGCGAAGGCCGAGTCTCGCGGACTCAGCGGCTGGCTCGAGCTCGCGCGGTTCGCCCGGGCCTACCTCGACGTGCTGGATGCCGATCGCGTCGTCGACTTCGCGGCGCTGATCGGTCGAGCGGAGGCTGCGGCCGCCGCGTCCGAGCCGCTCCTCGACCATCTGCTCGTCGACGACTACCACGACGCCACGTTCGCGCAGGAGGCGCTCGTGCAGTCGCTCCGATCGAGCGACCTCGTCGTCGCCGCGGACCCGGAGGCGCACGTCTTCTCCTTCCAGGGCACCACCGCCGTCCCGTCCCTCCGGTTCACGGAGGTGTTCGCCGGAGCGTCGCACGTGGAGCTGACCACGCCCCATCGCGCCCCACAGACGGTGCGCGTCGATGCGTGGACCGCGGCACATACCTCGGAGGAGTACGCGGCCGTCGCACGAGAGCTCCGGCGGCTCCACGTCGATGACGGCGTCGCGTGGGGAGAGCTCGCGGTCGTGATCCGCCGGCAGGGCTCGCACGTCGGCGGACTGCTGCGGGCGCTCGACGACGCGCGCGTGCCACGGACCGCCCCCGAGAGCGGGGTCTCGCTCGCGCAGGAGCCGGCCACGCGGCCGTTCGTGCTCGCGCTGCGGTGGCTCGTCGCGTCCGAGGACGAGCGGAACGGGTTGATCGAATCCGTCCTCACGTCGGATCTCGTTCGTCTCTCGCCCGCGGCGGCGCGTGGCCTCTTGCGTGTCGCCCACACCAGGACGGGAGCCGTGGCGCGGGCACTCGAGTTCACGGACGGTCTCACCGCGGAGGAGGCCGCGAACGTGGGAGACGTGCGAGACGTTCTCGACCGAGCCGCTCAGGCCGCAGACCGCTCGGTGCTGGACGCGTTCGCGGTCCTTTGGCGGGAGCTGCCCTGCTCGCGCCGATTGGTCGAGGCGGCCGATGCGTCCATCGATTCGCGGCGCGAGCTCGACTCCGTGGTCGCTTTCTCGAGCGCCGTCGCGGAGGCCGGCTCCGCCGCCGACCCGTCGGTCGAAGCCTTCCTCGCCTCGGTGGATGCGGGGGAACGCGGACCAGGGTTCTCGGCATGGGAGCGTCGGGAGGCCGACGCCGTCCAGGTGCTGACGGCCCACGGCGCGGTGGGACGCGAGTTCCACACGGTCCTCGTGGTCGGTACGGTGGAGGGGAACTTCCCCAGCCTGACGCGGCCCGAGCCGATGTTCGACCTGGAGGCTCTCGACCGGCTCGTGTCCCAATCGGATCGCAACCGCGCCCGGCTGGAGGACGAGCGGCGGCTCTTCCGCATGGTCGTGGGCCGGGCTCGGGAGCGCGTAGTGCTGATGGCGAGCCGGGCGCACGCGGACGAGGCGTCCACCGGCTCACGATTCGTCGAGGAGATGGGGCTCAAGTGGTCGGCCGTTCCGGACCCGGCGCTCGCCGAGCCGATCTCCGTACGAGAGGCGGCAGCCCTCTGGCGCCGGACCCTGGGGGATCGCGCGATCCCCGGAGCCGAACGGCTCGCCTCCCTCCAGGGGCTCGTCGCGCTCGGCGTGGATCCGCGTCGGTGGTGGTTCCAGCGCGATTGGACGGACACGGGCCGCCCGTTGCACGAGCACCTCCGGGCCTCGTACTCGAAGCTCGACGTCCTCGACAACTGCGAGCTGCAGTTCGTCCTCGGCTACGAGCTCGGTCTCGGGCGCCCCGTCGGGTACCAGGCGTGGGTGGGCTCGCTCGTCCACCGCATCATCGAGGATTGCGAGAATGGCGCCGTCGAGCGGACGCTCGAGGGCCTCGTCGCGGAGGTCGACAAGCGCTGGCGCCCGCAGGAGTTCCCCGCCAGGGCCGTCTCGGAAGCGTGGCGTTCGCTCGCTCAGAAGAAGATGCTCCCCAACTGGTTCGAACGCTACGGCGCCCACCCCGCCTCGGCCACGGAAGAGGGCTTCGAGTTCGATTATGAGGGTGCGTCGATCGTCGGGTACATCGACCGGATCGGACCCGACCCCGCCGGGTTCCCGGGTTCCCGGATCACGGACTACAAGACCGGCAGCGCCGATCGGGCTCCCAAGGCCAACGAGAGCCTCCAGCTGGGCATCTACTACCTGGCGGTCCTCGAATCGGAGGAGATGAAGGAGTTCCAGCCGGTGTCCGGCGTGGAGCTCTCCTACCTGAAGGGCGACTGGCGCACCGGTGAGCTCGTGACGCGAGAGTGGACGGTGGGCACGCCCGACCGCGAGGAGGCGTACCAGGACGTGATGCGCCAGAAGCTCTCCGGTCTCGTCGGTGAGCTGAAGCGGCTGAACGACTCCGGTTCGTATCGTCCCAACTACCAGGCCAACTGCTTCTTCTGTGAGTTCCAATCGCTCTGCCCGCTCTTCCCGGAGGGCCGACCTTTGTTCGACGTGGGGAGCCCTCAGGAGGCGACCGATCGATGAGCGGCACCATGACCTTCCCGCAGGAGATCCTCGACGTCCTCGGCGGAAGGCCCCCGACCGAAGAGCAGTGGCGCGCGATCTCGTGGCCGCTGGAGCCGTACGTGCTCGTGGCCGGTGCCGGTTCGGGGAAGACGTCGGTGATGGCGGCGCGCGTCGTGTACCTCGCGCTCGTGGCGCTCGGACGGATGCCCGCCGATCACTCCGGCGTCCTGCCCGGGAACGTCCTGTGTCTGACGTTCACGAACAAGGCCACGGAGAACCTCCAGCAACGCGTTCGCCGTGCCCTGGCCGGCCTCGACCTCCCCGACGGCGAGGAACCCGAGATCACCAACTATCACGGCTTCGCGGCCCAGCTCCTCGATCGGCACGGCGTCCTGATCGGGATCGAGCCCAACCAACGGGTGCTCACGCCCGCCCAGCGGGTCGAGCTCTGCGGCCGCGTGCTCGATCGCATGACCTTCGAGGTCGTCGAGGCACAGCGTCTCCCCGGCGTCGTCGATCGGATCCTCACGCTCGATGACCAGGCAGCGAACCACTTCCGCTCGCCGGACGAGATCATCGAGTTCAACGAGCATCGGTTGGAGGAGCTGAAGGAGCACCGATCCGACCGCGCCTACGGATCGGCTCGCGAGCGCATCGAGCTCGCGAAGGCGTGCGCGGTCTTCCGGGAGCTGAAGCGAGAGCTCGGCGTGATCGACTTCGGTGACCAGATCGAGCTCGCCCTCGACATCGTCGAGCAGCATCCCGAGGTCGCCGGCCAGTACCGCGATCGGTTCGCCGCGGTGCTCCTCGACGAGTATCAGGACACGAACGTGGCCCAGGCGCGGCTGATGGCGGGTGTCTTCGGCGGTGGCCACCCGGTGACGGCCGTCGGCGACCCCGATCAGAACATCTATGCCTGGCGCGGCGCGTCGCTGTTCAACCTGCTCGAGTTCCCGCGGCAGTTCGCCAAGGCGGACGGCGAGGAGGCCACCAAGCTCCCCCTGTACACCAACTTCCGCTCGGGGGCGCGGATCCTCGAGGCGGCCGACGTGCTGATCGGGCAGCTCCCGGCGGCGCAACGCCCCGACCCGGACAAGCGGCTCGTCCCGTGGGAGGAGAACGGGCCCGGCGAGGTCCACGTCGCACGCATCTCCGACGAGGTGAAGGAGGCGGCGTGGGTGGCGGATCGGATCGTCGCGCTGCACGACGCGGGCGCCGCCTGGTCGGACTGCGCCGTGCTCTGCCGCACCTCGCGGCTGTTCCTCTCCCTGCAGCAAGCGTTCGTCGAGCGCGAGGTGCCCGCGGAGATCCTCGGACTCGCGGGGCTGCTCAAGATGCCGGAGGTCGTCGAGGTGCTCGCCTACGCCCGCGCCACGCTCGACCCCCTGGCGAGCGTCGCGCTCGGCCGGATCCTCCTGGGACCGCGCTACCGTGTCGGCTTCAAGGACCTGGCACTCGTCGCCTCCCTCGCCAAGACGAAGAGCTACGCGCTGCGGGAGGAGGACGAGGCCGACGGGGACGCCGCTCCGTTCCTGTTCACCGAGGCCCTCGAGCATCTCGACGAGGTCGAGGGTCTCTCCGAGGAAGGACGGGCGCGCCTGGAGGAGTGCCGGCAGGAGCTGACGGAGCTCCGCGTGGAGGCGCGGAGGCCCGTCGGAGAGTTCCTCGGCGAGATCATCCGAGGACGGGCATCCTCACCGAACTCGACGCCCACCTCGACGTGGCGACGGCGACGGCGGCCCGGCGCAACCTGGCGGCGTTCCTCGACGAGGTGCACGCGTTCTCCCCCGTGCAGGGCGAGCTCACGCTGCGAGCGTTCCTCGAGTACGTCGACGCCGTCGAGAACCTAGACAAGCAGGAATGGTCCCCCGTCCAACCCTCCGAGGAGGACTCGGTCAAGGTCATGACGATCCACGTGGCCAAAGGCCTCGAGTTCGATCACGTCTTCGTGCCGGGGCTCGCGAAAGGCTTGCTGCCGAATACGACGATCCAGCACAACCCGGCCGAGCGCGGCAAGTCGATGGACTTCGAGCTCCGCGGCGACGCCTCCTACCTGCCGCGCTACGACGGCAACCTCTCCGCCTTCAAGAAGGACCTGAAGCAGCAGGAGGAGTACGAGGAGCGGCGGACCGCCTACGTCGCGATGACCCGTGCGCGTCGGTCGCTGCACGTCACCGGCGCCCACTGGTACGCGGAGAACATGCGCGCGAAGGAGGCCGGCCCGTTCCTCAGGGAGCTGAAGGACTGGATCATGGAGACGAAGCACGCCACGTGGGACCCCGGCGCCGATATCGACGAGGATCACAACCCGATCCTGGGCTACCGGGAGCGGTTCGTCCGCGACTGGCCGGGCCCCGCGCTGCCGGCGGAACGCGACCCCGTCTTCCCCGAGGGCTGGCGGCATGCGGCCGTGGCCGTCGCCGAGAGCGGGGGTGTCATCCAGGATTCCCTCCTGGAGCCGCTCGACCCAGATGGGCGAGCAGCGCTGCAACGGCTCGGCGCGGACCGGCGCGGCCTGGCGCTCCACCTGAGGGAGCGCGAAGAGGTCGAGGGTCGCGGCGGCGAGATGACGCCGCCCCGGAACGTGTCGGTGGGTGGTGTGATCGACTACGCCCGGTGCCCGAAGCGCTTCTACTGGACGTCCGTGCGCCCGCTCCCTCGCTTCTCGGGACCGGCCGCCCGGATCGGGACCGAGGTCCACCGGTGGATCGAACGCCGGTCCTCCGGACAAGGCCAGCTCCTCGAGCTGGACGACGCGCCCGACCTCACCGCGGACGAGCTCGCGACCGAGCCGGGCAAGGTGGACCGCTTGCGGCAGGCGTTCCTCGCCAGCCGGTTCGCGGGTGTGGTCCCGCTGTTCGCGGAGCGCGCCTTCCTCTTGCGGCTGGATGGGTTCGCCGTCTCGGGCCGGATCGACGCGGTGTTCGGAGCCGCCGTCGAGGGTCCGTGGGAGGTCGTCGACTGGAAGACCGGTCGTCGTCCCCCGGCCGACGACCCGCTCGCCGGCCTGCAGCTCGACCTCTACGGCCTGGCCTGCGTCGAGGTGTGGGGCAAGCGCCCGGATGATCTCACGCTCACCTATCTGTATCTGGCCGGCGGCGAAGAGGTCTCGCATCCGATGGGCGATCCCGACGAGGTGCGAGCCCGGGTCGGGGACGCGCTCCGTGCGATCGGCGAGGGAGCGTTCGATCCCACACCGGGTCCGTGGTGCCATCACTGCGACTTCCTGTCCTTCTGTGACACAGGACGTCGCTGGGTAGCCGCCGACGCCTGAGGGTTCGTTCGGATCCGAGCGGTCAGGTCTCGAGGCGTTCGATCTGCTCCGAGAACCGCCGGTAGTTCGCGGCGGGGTCGTATCCGCCCCTCGCCACGCCCGGGACGGTTCGAGCGACGAGCCCGGTCTCGGCCGGGACCCGGAACTGCGCCACCGCTCGGAACCACTCCAGGTCCCCGGGTTGGAGCATCTGCTCCCCACGGCTGCCCGCGGAGCGGAGCGATGGATCGTCGACCACGACGGGGGTCGGACGGAACGCACGCTCGATCGCTGCTCCGATCGCCGGATCGCCGGCCTCGACGACCGGGCGCCCCTCGAGCCAGGTCGCGGCGGCGACGGCGGGCGGAGGAGGAGGCGGGGGCGGGGGCGGAGCACCCGGCGCAGGCGCGGCCGGCGTCGAGGGTTCCGTCGGGTGGTGGAACTCGATGCGCAGCGGACTCACTTCGCGAGCGAGCGGTCCACCCGCCTGACCATCCTGGCGAGCGAGGCGAGCAGCGCGCGCGCGAGGTCGGCGTCGTCTCGAACCAATCGGAGGAACGACGCGCGCGGGAGTCGGAGCAGGGACAACGGCGTCTCCGCGACCACCGACGCCGACCGGGGACGCCCGTCGAGCAAGGAGATCTCGCCGAAGTGGTCGCCCGGGATCAGTCGATGGACCACCTTGCCGCCCGAGACCACCTTCGCCTGACCCGCGACGGTGACGAAGAACGAGTCTCCCGGCTCGCCTTCCTGGATCACGGTGTCGCCGGCGTCGTACTCGACGGTCGTCGTGAGCCCTGCGACCTTCTTCAAGTGCCGCTTGGACAGGGTGTCGAACAACGGCACCGCCGCGATGACGGTATCGAGCTTCGCCTTCGCCAACGTGACCTCCTCGGGGACCGCGCCGGCAAGCCTAGCGCGTTCTCTCCGACCGCGTGTCGGCGACCGTCGATAGGGTCACGCGCGCGAAGGGGTGGTGCGTGTGAGCGTGGCCGGCGACCCACTCCCCCTGTTGTTCGATGTGCATCCCGGGCGGGAGATCGTCCGCCAGGGTGAGCCCTACCCCGATGCGTGGGTGATCCATCGGGGCGCGCTCCTGATGGAGATGATCGACGTCGAGGGCCACCGGTTGGTCCTCGACGTGCTGGGGCCCGGAGACCTCGTCGGTGGCCCCACCGGATGGACCGCCGACGCCTCCATCCGCGCGCTGGTGACGAGCGGCCTGTTCGCCGCAGGGCCTGTCGCCCTGCGGGACGGCCTCGCCAGGCGTGCGAGGCGGGCATCCTGGCTCGCCTGCTCGATCGCTTGGGATCGGATCTCCGACAGGCTCCTCGCGCGCCTCGACGATCTCGCGGAGCGATTCGGCCGAACCGCTCCCGGAGGAAGGCGACTCGAGCTCCCGCTCACGCAGGAGCATCTCGCGGGCCTCACGGGCGCCACGCGGGAAAGCGTGAACAGAGCGCTCGGGGAGCTCGCCGCGAGGGGACGCATCGAACGAACCATGGGTCGATACGTCGTGCGGACCGGGGCCCGAGAGGCCGCTCTACCCGTCGGACTGCAGCATCGCAAGGGTGCATGAATCGCAGTAGCGGCCCTTCCCCTTGACCCGGCGTCCGCAGCGCTCGCAGGTCCTCGGCGTCGAGGCCGTCCAGGTACCCTCGTCGGCCTTGCCGACCCGTTCCGCTCGCCCCTCGTGGGCAAGCTTCTCGAGGTGCGCCAGCACCGACCGCGCGGCGAGAGGGTGGACCTCCTTCGGGTGATCCGCGTAGATCACCTCGACCATCTCGGCGATCGTGCGCGGGCCTTCCGCGAGCACCGACACGATCTGCGATTCCCGCTCGTCTCGGTGCGCGAGGTACTCCACCAGCTTGTCGCGGGCGTGGAGCACCGCGGGGCCGTGACCCGGGTAGATCGACCGGGCACCCAGATCCATGAGTCGTCGAAGTGACCGTAGGTACTGGACGAGGTTCCCGTCGGGCGGATCGATGAAGCTGGTGCCTCTCCCGAGCACCGTATCGCCCGTGAACAGCGCGCCACTGCCGGGCTCGAAGAAGGCCACGTGGTCGGACGTGTGACCAGGCGTGTGGATCACCGTGAGGTCGAGCTCGCCGGCGCGCACGCGCTGACCGGCGGAGAGCTTGGTCGCGCCGGCCAGCCGGAACGCGTACACCGGCGCTCCGACGAGCCGCCCGAACGGGATCGCGCCCGGCGCGTGGTCCGGATGATCGTGCGTGACGAGCACCGCGCCGACCGATCCGGCCTCCGCCGCAACGTCCGCCAGATGCTCGGGGATGTCGGGTCCCGGATCGATCACGAACGTCGGAGCGCTCCCGACGATCCAGGTGTTCGTCCCCTCCAGCGTGTAGATGCCGGCGTTCGGAGCGAGCACCCTTCGGATCGGCAGCAGGGAGCCGATCATCGGTCCTGGAAGAAGACCGATCGCGGCAACCGGCCCAGCTCGTCGTCATCGGGTTCACGGGTGACGAGCCGCAAACCGAGGACGTCGTCCGCGTCGCGTCGATCCGCGAGCGCGTGCATCGTGTAGTGGGTCGGCCAGTAGAGCCGCACCTCCCCGGCATCCCATGCGGCCAGGAGATCCGTCGGCGACACCCACCAGGCCTTCGCCGCCTCGGCGCCGTCCGGTACGGGATCGGCGCCGTCGTCCATGCGGACGGCGAAGTACCGGGCGTCGAAGCGCACGGGGACCTGTTCCGGCGCGATCCATCGAGCGATCTCCGGGAGCGCGTCGGTCGCCGGCGGGGATCCGTCGATCGATGCGAGGGAGCGATCGGGACCCGCGCCCACGACGGCGTCCCGCGTCACCGCGAGCCCGACCTCCTCGGCCAGCTCCCGCACCGCGGCGGCCCGGGCTCCCTCCTGCGCGTCACCGAACCAGCGCTCCGCCAGCGCCCTGTCGGCGAGGTCGACCGCGCCGCCCGGGAAGGCCACGTAGCCGGGGAGGAAACGCTGATCGAGCGCACGCTCGATCACGAGCACCTCAGGCCCGCTTCGCCCGTCCCGGACGCCGATCAGCGATGCCGCCTGTCGGATCTCGTCGCTCACGGAACCCGATGCTACCCAGGGCCGTACGCTTGGGCCCGTGGAGGCGCGCGAGTCGATCGCCAACGCGATCAGGGATCACGGACCCATCACCTTCGCGGAGTACATGGCGCTCGCGCTCTCGGGCCCGGGAGGCTTCTTCGAACGCCCACCGATCGGACCGGATGGCCATTTCGTCACGAGCCCGCACGTCCATCCGGTCTTCTCGGAGCTCCTCGGCCGGGCGATCGTCGATCTGCACGACCGGCTGAACCGACCGGCGCCGCTCCGGTTGTCGGAGGTGGGGGCCGGGGACGGGACCCTCGCCCGGCAACTCATCGAGCACCTGCGCGGCGTGAACGTGATCTATACGGCGATCGACACCAGTTCCGGCGCACGTGCAGCGCTCGAGGCGATCGACGGCGTCGAGGTCGCGGAGGAGCTCGACGGCTCGCCGCAGTTGATCCTGGCGAACGAGCTGATGGACAACCTGCCGTTCCGGCGACTGCGCGGAACAGCGTCGGGAACGAAGGAGATCAGGGTCGGGCTCGACGGCGATCGGTTCGTCGAGCACCTCGACGATCCGCCGGACGAGGTGTTCGCGCTGGCCGACGGCGAGGAAGCGGTGGTCCCGGAAGGAGCGACGGCGTTCATCGATGCGGTGGGGGCCCGGCTCGCCCACCCGGGCTACGCGCTCCTGATCGACTACGGCGGGGTGGGCGAGCCGGGCGGTTCGCCGCACGGGTATCGGGCACACCGACCGGTCGCGGACCTCCTCGAGCGGCCGGGCGAAACCGACATCACGTGCGGCCTCGATTTCGATCTCATCAGCGAGCACGCCGAGAAGCAGGGGCTGATCGCGTTCCCGAGCGTCACGCAGCGCCACGCGCTCACCGCGCTCGGCTTCGACCATTGGATCCACGAACAGCTCCGCCGGCAGGCCGAACTGCTGGATCGTCGCGAGGGGCTCGACGCCGTCCGAACGTGGAGCGGGAGGAGCCGGGCCACGCTGCTCGTGGACCCTTCGGCGCTCGGCCGGCTCCGCTGGCTCCTCCTCGCCACGCCGGGGCTGCATGGTCCCCCGTGGATCTGAGCGGACGTGCCCTCACGGGGCCGGCACGAACCGCCCCCGCCATCGGATCACGACCCGGAACTGCAACCAGAGGATCGACGCCGTGACGACCAGCATCGCGACCGTGGCGGCCGAGGCGTATCCGTAGCGCAGGTACTCGAAGGCGTTCCGGTAGATGAAGAGCGGGAGATAGGTCGTCGCGTACGGCGGCGGCCCTCCCTCGGTCACGACGAGCGCGGGGACGAACGTCCCCTGGAGCGTGACGATCGTGTCGCGCATCGCGATGAGCAACAGGACCGGCGCCATCACGGGGAGGGTGACCCTGATGAACCGGGACCAGAGTCCCGCACCGCTCAGCGAGGCGATCTCGTACAGCTCATCCGGCATCTGTCGTCGCGCGACCAACGCGAGGAGGAAGCCCTCGCCGAGCTGGAACGCGGACATCAGCACGACCCCCCATCGGGCCGGCGTGGGTTGGGTCAACCACGCCGGTGTCGGGAAACCCACTGCCCCCAAGGCGAGGTTCAGGGGCCCGTGGAGCGGGTTGAGGATCCAGATCCACAGGAGCGCATAGGCCGCATCGGGGATCACCGTCGGGACCAGCACCGCCACGCGGCCCGCGGCGTGGAGCCTGCTCCGGTGATGCAGGAGGAGCGCGAGCGCGAGCGCGCCGACGAGCCGGATCGGCACGGCCGTCAGCGTGAAGAACAGGCTGTTCCGCAGGGAGACCCGGAACACGGGATCGCCGATCAGCTCACGGAAGTTGGCCGTACCGACGAACCGAGGCGACCGAACGAGGTCCCATTCCGAGAACGCCATCGCGAGTGAGCCGGCAGCCGGGACGATCACGAGCGCGGAGACCCCGATCACGAAGGGCGTCGCCATGAGCCACAGGATCCGGCGCTCGGACCTCTCCATCAGCCCTCGGCACGTGCGAATTGCCCGCGCGTGCTCGCCGTGAGCTCGATCGCCACCTCCAGCGCCCGGCCGCCCCCGTAGTACGCCTCCTCGAGCAGTCCGTTGACCGTGTCCTCGATCTCGGGCCAGGTGGAGATCACGGGAACGGACCGCAGGAACGGGATCTGCTCGACGAACACCTCGGAGTGGGCGGGATCGACATCGGGATCCAGGAACGCGTCGGTCTCCGCCACGGACCGCAACGACGGGACGGTGCGTCCCGACTCCGCCGCGATCCGCTGACCCTCGGGACCCAGTGCGAACTCGAGGAACGTCCACGCGGCATCCTTCTCCTGCGACGCCGCCGTCATGCAGTAGGCATCCGAGTGGAGCACCGACGCCGGTTCGTCCATCCCGGGGAAGCCGGCGACGTCCCATGAGAAGTCCGTGATCGTCCGGAGGGTCGGCACGACGCGCCGGGACTCCATCAGCATCGCGAGCCGCCCGTTCAGGAATCGGCTCTCGAAGTCCTCCGACTCGGCCTCCTCGTCGGTCGGTGTGACCCCACGCGCCCGGAGATCCAGGAACCGCTCCAGCGCCGCGACGGCGGGCCCGTTGAGCGCGAACCTTGTCGGCGACGTCTCGTCATCCACGAGGGTTCCGCCGTTGGACCAGATCAGCGGGGCGACGCGGATGATCTCCGGGTCCACCCCGAGGCCGTAGACGTCGACCGCCCCGTCATCGTCATCGTCGCGCGTCAATCGCTCCGCCGCGTCGACCATCTCGTCCCACGACCATCCGCTCGCGGGGAGTGGCACGCCCGCGTCGCGGAAGAGGTCCGCGTTGTAGTACACGACGAGGCTCGACACGTTCTGGGGCAGGCACGTCTGCTCGCCGTCCCAACGGAACGGCGTCATCGCCGTCTCGAAGAAATCGCCTTCGGAGAGCACGGACGAGCCATCGAGGAACGGCCCGACGGGCTCGAGCGCGCCCCGAGCGGCGAACTGACCGTAGAAGCGGTAGTTCATCAGGAAGAGGTCGGGGGGCTGCCCGCCCGCGATCGACGTGCCGAGCCGGGCGATCAGCTCATCCCGTTCGGCGAGGGGCTGGAGCTCCGCGTCGACCTCGTCCTGTGAGCTGTCGAAGCCTTCGACGACGGCTCGGTACGCGTCGATCTCGGCAGGATCGCCCGCGACCATGACGGTGATCCGGGTCGGGCCTTCGGCTGCTTCGCTCGCAACCGATCGACGCCGACCGCGAGAGCGACGACGACACGACGCTCGACGTACCGGGTGGATCTGGTCATGCCCACCTCCTGTCGGAAACGAACCGTTGGATGAGGAATGCGGTGAGGAGCACGGGAACGATCGCGAGGACCGCGGCGGCCAACAGCAGCCCATGATCGGTGGAAGGGAGCTGGGCGAGCGACGTGAGGCCGAGCGGCAGCGTGTACCAGCGTTCGTCGTAGACGTACAGCAGCGGATCGGTCAGGTTGCCCCACGAGACCATGAACGCGATCGCCGCCGCGACCCCCACGACCGGTAGCCGCATCGGCATCGCCACGGTCCACCACGTGCGGAACGGTCCCAGTCCCGCCTCCCGGGCGAGGTCGTAGACGTCGCCGGAGACGGAGTGGTAGCTCCACGCGAACAGCAGCACCAGGAGCGGAGACACGCCGACGAGCGCGGGCGCGATCAACGGAACCGGTGAGTCGGTGAGCCCCGCGATGCGGAACAGCACGAGGCGGCCGACGAACAGTGTCGACGCGGGGACCACCGCGGCCACCAGCGTGAGTCCCAGGAGCAGCAGGGCGGCCCTCCGGGGCAACCGGGCGATCGCGAACCCGGCCAACGAGGCGACCAGTGTGCCGAGAGGGACGGCGATCGCGGCCACGAGGAGCGAGTTCAGCGCTTCCCGACGGAGGACCTCGTTGCCCAGGAGCTCGCCGTAGTTCGACAGAGTCCGCACCCGGCGGCACCAGATCGATCGACACCGGAGGCGCCGTCCCGATCGGGCGGAGGGATCCCAGGAACACGAGGACGAGGGGGCCGAGGAAGAGCGCGAGGACGAGGATCGGAGGGACCACCCGCGCGCCCCTCCACGGGTAAGCACCTCGCGTGGCCGGCCCGCGCATCCGAGCAGGGTACCCGGCACACCCCCCGTGGACTGGCGCCGTAGCCCGAAGGGGGGATAGGATGCACCCTCTTCCTCGTGAAGTCGGCCCGTACCCCCGTGACGTTGGCGATCCACCAGGACGATGGGAGGCGCATCGATGCCCGCAAGGACGATCTCCGGTCTCTTCACCCTGCTCGCGATGGTGGTGGTGGCAGCGGCGCTGGCGCTCGTGATGAACGCTCCGAGCGCGGTTCGCGGACCCGGTCGCGCGCCGGGGGGGAACGAAGAGCGCCTGGAGCAACAGCTCACGACGGACCTGCGGCTGGATGCGCTGCGCGAGGCGCGGGCTGCCGGGACCTTCGGCAAACGGGAGCAGGTCGTCCTCGCCGCCGCGCCGGGATGGGCCGGGGAGCAGCTGATGAACGTCAGCACCGACGATTGGGAGCCCGCGATCGCCGCCGACCCGAACGCACCGTTCGTCTACATCCTCACGACGCGATACGCGCCGAAGCCGTGCCCGGGGAACTGCCCGTCGCCGTGGATGGCCCTCGAGATCTCCTCGGATGGGGGCGCCACCTGGAGCAACGGTGTCCCGCTGTGCGCTTGCAAGGGCTCAGCCCAGTTCGACCCGATCATCGAAGTCGTCCCGAACACCGGCCATGTCTACGCCCTGTACATGAACGGCTTCAACACCGTGTTCCTCAAGTCGACGAACCACGGGCAAACGTGGTCGGCACCGGTGCCCACCTACGGGAAGGTCTCCTGGACCGACAAGCCCGTCCTCGCGATGAGCGACGACGGTCAGCACGTCTACGTGTCGTGGAACGGCCCCAACGCGGGAGACCCCTACATCGCGCAGTCCCACGACTTCGGCGCCACGTGGACCCAGACGAAGATCGACAATGGCCCGCGCTACTACTTCGCGTACGACGCGGACGTCCGGCCGAACGGCACGGTCGTGTTCTCCGAGAGCAGCATCCTGTACGGCGGTCAGGGATCGACGCCGGAGGGGCTCGTGCAGCACCACGCCATTCGTCTCGACGAACCAGGGCGCCTCGTGGAGCAACGTGGTCGTCGACTCCGTCGAGATCGGTGAATCGTGCGTGGCGGCCGGGTGCTCCTCGGACTTCTACATCGGCCACAGCGGTGTGTCCGCCGACGCGTCGGGAAACCTCGTGATGGTCTACGACGGCGCGACCACCCCGGGAGGCAAGCAGCTGGTCTTCTCGCAGAGATCGACGAACGGCGGGCTCACGTGGTCGGCTCGCTCGACGCTGTCGCCCGCGACCGAGCAGTCCACCGCTCCCGTCGTCGAGTCCCGGGGCGCCGGTGACGTGCGCATGTGGTTCGCCCAGACGAACGGCGGGAACCACGACGCCTGGAACATCTGGTACCGGAGCTCCACCGACGGCGGGGTGACCTGGGCCGCGCCGGTCAACATCTCCGACGCGATCTCGGGCGCCGGCTACAAGACAGCCGCCGGGTTCCAGGAGTTCTACGGCGACTACGGCGAGATCGCCATCACGAACACCGGGAAGACGATCGGGGTCTGGAGCGAGGCCTTCAGCTACGCCGGTCCTGGGGGCACCTGGTTCAACCGGCAGACCTGATCCGGACTACGGGGTCCACTCCGAGAACTCTTCCTTCTCGGCGAGTTCGCGCACCGCCTTGTCGTCGGCCAGCCGGGCGAGTTCGGCGGCCGCGGCTACGGCGGCCTTCTCGGCGGCCCTCTGGTCGCGGAGCATCTGCGCGTACTCGGCCTGGGGGATGTAGACGGGCGTCGGGTAGTGGGACGGGAGACCCGCCTTCGCCGGCTCGGTCGATCGGCGGCGCACCACCTGCGGTTCGGGTTCGGCGATCGCGACCGTGGTGAGCTCAGGGGCGGGCTCGGTGCGGCTCCGCCGACGCCGGCGCCGCTGGGGGGCCGGTTCCTCATCGGCCGCGGGGTCGATCGCTGGCGGGCCTGCCTTCGGGAGGCGGACAGCCTTGAGAGCCGCGCGGAGCTCCTTCCGCTCTCGGCGACGATCCTTCGGGGACTCCCCGGAGTCGCCGGAACGGGCCGGAGGGGCGGGGGCCTGCACGACGGCAGCCGGCGCCGGGAGGTCACCAGAGATCGCGACTTCGCGGAGATGGTTCAGCTGGTCCGCGGCCGACAGCATCTGCCCCTCGTCGCCGTACGGGTCCAGCTCTTCCGGATCGAGCGTCCCGGGGAGCGGGACTCTGCCGCTCGTCCCCCAGGACCATCAGCACGCGGGCTTCGTCGTGCCTCCGCTCCCCGATGAAACCGCCGACCTGCTCCCATGGGAACCGTTGGGTGCGGATGACACTGACGATGGAGATGGCCTCGGACGTCAGCACGAGACCTGGCTTCGTCATCCGGAACACGAAGAAGGTCGCACCGACCAGGATCCCGGCGCCGACGACCCGCATCGGGAGCGACATCGGAGCGAGGAGGAACATCAACGCGATGCCCATCGGGATCAGCGCGTACAGCTGAGATTCCAAGCGCCAGCCTCGTGCCCAGACTTCGAGCGATCCGTCATCCGCGATGCGGGTGCGGAACGAGCCGATGTGCTCGGTGTTCATCCCCACGTGGGTATCGGCGCGACCGGCCCCAACATTGAGCCGTGAGCACGCCGGCGTGCTCCGTCAGCGGTCGACGTCGCCGACCACGAAGAAGATCGAGCCGAGGATGGCGATCAGGTCCGGGACCAAGGTGCCCGGAAGCATCGCGGGGATCACGCTGACGTTGGAGAAGGAGGCCGTCCGCATCTTCAGCCGGTACGGCTGCTTCTTGCCGTCCCCCACGACGTAGTAGCCCATCAGGCCGAGCGGGTTCTCGGTCCGGACGTAGACCTCGCCCTCCATCTTGAGCGTCTTCGGGAGTTTCGGTGCCCGGAACTCCCCCGGGGGCAGCCGGTCCATGCACTGCTCGATGATGTTGCAGGACTCCTTCATCCGCTCGATAAGAACCCAGAGGCGGTCGTAGCAATCGCCCTTGGTTCCCACCGGAACGTCGAACTCCACCTCCGCGTACTTCTCGTACGGCTCGTCCTTCCGGGGGTCCATCGGAACGCCGCTCGCGTGGAGCACCGGGCCCGACGTGCCGAACGCGATCGCGGTCTCGGCCGGGAGGAGTCCAACGTCACGCGTCCTCGCGTAGATGATCTCGTTCCCCATGATCAGCGTCTCGAACTCGCCGATCCGCTTCCTGGTCTCGGCGAGGACCTCGCGCCGATCGCTTGAGGAAGCCGCGCGGGAGGTCGTCTTTGAGTCCGCCGACCCGGCAGTAGGAGTGATGCATCCGCGCGCCGGTCGCGGATTCCATCAGGTCCTGGATCATCTCGCGCTCCCGGAACGCGTAGAAGATCGGGGTCATCGCGCCCAGCTCGAGCGGGTAGGAGCCGCTGAACATCAGATGGCTGAGGATCCGGTTCCACTCCGCGAACATCGTGCGGATCCACTGGGCGCGCTCGGGCACCTCGATGCCGGCGAGCCGTTCGACGGCGATCGTCCAGCCGAGCTCGTTGTTGAACGCAGAGATCCAGTCGTGCCGGTTCATCAGGACGAGGACCTGTCGAGCGTCTCGATACTCAGCGAGCTTCTCGGCCGCCCGATGCATGTAGCCGATCACGGGCTCCGCCTTCGTGATCACCTCGCCGTCGAGTTCGAGGACCACACGGAGGACGCCGTGGGTGGATGGGTGCTGCGGACCGATGTTGAGGATCATCTCCTCGGTGGAGAACTCTCCGCTGGGCATGACCTCGACGTCGAGTCCGCCGCCCCGGATCATCGAGGCGACCTGGGAGCTCTCGAACGCGGCCTCGCGGATGTCCATCCGGGGCCATCCTAACGGAGGCCGACGCGCACCACGCCCGAGGGTGGGAGGGCGACGGCGAGCGATAGGCTGCCCGCACGATGGCCGTCGACGTCCGCCGGAAGGTTCCCTCGGTGGATGCGCTCCTGCGCTCCGGCCCCGCACGACGCGCGGCTTCGACACTGGGGCGACCCTTGCTGAAGCGGATGCTCGAGGACGTCCTCGCCGAGGTGCGGTCGGCGGCGGCCGGCGGAGAGGACCCGCCGCCCGACGAGGTCCTGCTGGCCCGAGCCCTCGGTCGCGCGTCCCGGGCCGCACAGGGCATGGTGCCGGTGATCAACGCCACCGGCGTGATCCTCCACACCAACCTCGGACGCGCCCCGCTCCCCGAGCGTGCCGCGCGGGCCGTCGCGCGCGCCGCGCGGTCCTACACGGACATCGAGGTGGATCGGCAGACCGGCCGACGGGGCCGGCGCGGCGGCCACGCCGAGACCCTGCTCACCGCGCTCACGGGAGCGGAAGGCGCGATGGTCGTCAACAACTGCGCCGCCGCCCTCCTGCTGGCGATGGCCGCGCTCGCGAAAGGCAAGCCCGTCATCGTCTCCCGTGGGGAGCTGATCGAGATCGGCGGTGAGTTCCGGATCCCCGACATCCTGGCCGCCTCGGGGGCGCGGCTCGCCGAGGTCGGGACGACGAACCGGACGAGGATCGCCGACTACCGAGCGGCGGTCACGGACAAGACCGGGATGATCCTCAAGGTGCACCCATCGAACTACCGCGTGATCGGATTCACGGCCACGCCGGCGGCCGCCGACCTCGCGGCCCTCGCCCGCAAGCACGACATCCCCTTCCTCTACGACATCGGCTCGGGGCTCCTCCATCACGGACACGGACATCCGGCCGAGGAGCCCTCGGTCTCGGACGCCCTGGAGCAGGGAGCCGACCTCGTGACGTTCTCCGCGGACAAGCTCCTCGGCGGTCCGCAGGCCGGCATCATCATCGGGAAGGCGGCGCTCCTGGAGCGGCTCCGTCGGCACCCGATCGCTCGCGCCGTCCGCATCGGCAGGATGCAGATGGCCGCGCTCGAACAGGTGCTCTCGATCATCGCGACCGGCAAGGAAGGGGAGATCCCCGTGTTCCGGATGCTCAGGGAGTCTCCCGAGATCGTCCGCAGCCGGGCCCAGCTCCTGTCCGAGACGATCGGCGGCGAGCTCGAGGGAGCGCGGGTCGTGCGCTGTGAATCGGCGGTCGGGGGTGGCTCGATGCCGGGAACGGTCCTGCCATCGTGGGGGGTTCGGATCCGGGTCCCGGATGGCCCGTCGTTCGCCGCGCGTCTCCGCACGGGAACACCCTCGGCCTTCGCGCGCATGGAGGACGGGTTCGTCCTCCTCGATTGCAGGACCGTGACGGACGCGCAGATCCGACACCTCGCCCGAGCGGTGCATTACGCGCTCGAGGGCGACGAGGAGCACGACCACGACGTCCACGGAGGCGAGGACGATCTCGATGGCAGCGGCGACCCCGGCGACGACCCCGATCGCGGCGACGTTCGCGCGTAGATGACCGAGATCCGCGTCGTGGCCACCGCGGGCCACGTCGACCACGGCAAGTCGTCGCTGATCCTCCGACTCACCGGCATGGACCCCGACCGCTGGGAGGAGGAGAAGCGGCGAGGCCTCACGATCGACCTCGGCTACGCCTGGTGCGAGCTCCCGTCCGGACGCGAGATCGGCTTCGTCGACGTCCCCGGACACGAGCGGTTCATCGCCAACATGCTCGCCGGTGTGGGTCCCGTCCGTCTCGTCCTGTTCGTCGTCGCGGCGAACGAGGGATGGCGCCAGCAGTCGGAGGAGCATCTCGCGATCCTGGACGTGCTCGGCGTCGAGGGCGGAGTCGTGGCCTTGACGAAGCAGGATCTGGTCGACGCCGAAACGCTCGATCTGGCGGAGGAGCAGATCCGGGAGCGGCTCGAGGGCACCGCGCTGGAGCGTGCCCGGTTGGTGCGGGTCTCGGCGACGACCGGCGACGGACTCGATGAGCTCCGCGCGGCCCTCGACGACCTGTTGGCCGCGGCGGAGCCGCCTCCCGAGGCGCGGGCTCGGCTGTTCGTCGACCGCGTGTTCACGATCTCGGGGGCGGGCACGGTCGTCACCGGAACGCTGGGCGGCTCGGCCCTCGCCGTCGGGGACGACGTGGAGCTCTACCCGCACGGGCGGACGGCGCGGGTCCGGTCGCTGCAGACGCACAAGCGGGACGGGACGCGCGCGCTCCCCGTCGCGCGGGTCGCGGCGAACCTCGCCGGGACCGGCAAAGGCGACCTGGCGCGGGGCGATGTGGTCGGCGCCCCGGGAGCGTGGAGACCGACGACGACGTTCGACGGCGTCTTCCGACCCGTCCGCGGCCTGGCACATCCGGTGACCGGGCGCGGCGCGTTCAAGGTCTACGTCGGCGCGGCGGAGGCAGATGCCAGGGTCCGGATACTCGGGCGAGGATCGGCTGGGGACGGCGAGGACGTGTTCGTGCGCATCACGACGACCCGGCCGCTCGTGCTGGACGTCTCCGATCGGTTCGTCCTCCGGGAATCGGGCCGCCAGGAAACGATCGGGGGTGGGACGGTGCTCGATCCTGCGCCGCCGCGACGCGCGGGATCGGCGGAAGGGCGGCTCGCCCGGCGCGCCGTGGCGGCGCGCCACCAGCTGCCGGCGATCCTCGCCGACGAGCGGGGGGCGGTCCACGCCTCGGATGCCCTCGTCCTCACGGGCTCCGACGCCGGCGTCCCGGAGGCCGGGGACTGGCTCCTCCGGGACGGCCTTCTCGCCCGGGTCGGCCCCGCCCTGGTCGCGCACGTGTCCGCGTACCACCTCGCCCACCCCCTCGAGGAAGGCGAGCCTCTGGCAGCGGCTCGGCGCGCGCTCGCCGACCACCTCCGGGCCGAGCTCGGCCCGCCCGACCCCCGGTTGATCGATCCGATCCTCGATCGCTTCGTCGGCGACGGACTCCTCGCGCGGACGACCACGGCGGTCGCGCTCCCGTCGCACGAGGGACCAGGCCCGGAGCTCGACCCCGTGATGCGACGCGTGGTCGAGGCGATCTCGGACGAACCGGCGCAGCCTCCGACGATCAAGGAACTCGCCGAACGCGGGATCGGTCGCGACGCGGTGGACGCGGCCGCGAGAGCCGGACACGTGGTCCGGGTCGCCCCCGACCTGGTGTTCCTCCCCTCGGTGATCGAACGCGCCGAGGCGATCGTCGCCGACGCGCGCGAGACGGGGATCACGGTGAGCGCCTTCCGAGAAGCCCTGGGGACGAGCCGGAAGTTCGCGGTCCCCCTGCTCGGTTGGTTCGATCAGCGGGGCATCACGCGTCGGGAGGGCGACCTCCGGTACCCACGTTCGTCGTAGCGCCCTGCTCCTCCGCCACCTCGGCGGTGACGGCAACCTCCACGCAGGCCCCCAGGGGGAGCGAGGCGACCCCCACGGCCGCACGAGCGTGACGCCCGTCCGGCCCGAGCACCGCGACGAGCGCATCGCTGGCTCCGTTCGCGACCACGGGATGTTCAACGAAATCCGCGTCCGCGGCGACGTAGACCGTGACCTGGAGGAGCTGGACGAGGCGATCGAAGCTCCCCCCGAGGTGATCCCTGATCGCGGACAGCGCCTGGAGCCCCGCTCGAGCGGCCGCCTCCTGCCCCATCTCGACGGAGACCTGCTTGCCCAGCCTGCCCGGGTGCAGGAGGCGCCCGTCGACCATCGCGACCTGTCCCGCAACGAATGCCAGCGCACCGGCCCGCTTCACGGGGACGTAGCTCGCGACCGGCGCGGGCAGCGCGGGAAGTTCCAAGCCCAACTCGCCGAGACGCTCGAGGATGTCCGCGTCACGCATCGGCCGCATCCTCTCAGACGAGGCCGGCGCCCCACGGCCGTCAGCTCGCTTCGAGCGCCTTCCGCCTCAAGATGGCCCGCCGCTCCGTCTCGTTCAGGCCACCCCACACGCCGTGCCCCTCACGCGTCTCCAGCGCGTAGTCGAGGCAGGCTTGGCGCACCTGGCAGACAGCGCAGATCCGCTTGGCGACCGCCTCGCGCGCGAGCTTCTCCCCCCGCTTCTCGAAGTAGCTCGGTGCGAAGTAGAAGGAGGAGTCCTCGCCGCGGCATGCGGCGCGTCCTTGCCAGCCGGCCGACGCCTCTTCGAGTGCCATCACCTGGTTGTTCGAAGAACGAGGGGAAGGAGATTCCTCTTTCCGGGAGGAAGCTTGCGCCGCCACACGTTCTCAAGAAGTGGGCGGACCCCTTACGCGCCAGCGTCTTCCAACGGTCGGGCGAGCTCCGGTGCGACCCGGAGGATGAGGCCGTCGACGCCGCGAACCCGGATCGGCGTCCCCGGCTCGATGGGGTCGCCATCCGTCCTGCCCCGCCAGAGCGCCCCCTTCACGAACACGGGACCGTCGGGCGCCAGGCGTCCTCTCGCCTCCCCCACGAGGCCGACCAATCCCCGCTGGGTCCCGACGATCCGATCCCGCGACTGCAGCGCGACGGTCAGCGCGAACCCGTAGTAGAGGAGGCTCGCGAGCACCGCGCCGCCGATCAGCCACGGGCTGATCGCGATCGAGTCGTCGACGTGCCGCCACGCGAGGATCGACCCGGCGCCGAACGCGGCCAGCCCCGCCCACGTCGGCCAGCTCAGACTCCGCAGCCGCACGTCGAGCACCAAGAGACCGATCCCGAGGACCAACAGCCCCAGTCCGCCCCACGACGGCACGGCCACCGTGAGCCCGTACCCGGCGAGCAACGCGAGCGCGACGCCGCTGAACCCCGCGAAGCCGAAGCCCGGCTGCGTGAGCTCGAACGCGATCGCCGCCAGCCCCAGGACCAGCAGGAGATAGACCATCGACGGGGTCGCGACCGCGTGCAGCACCCGGCCGATCAGGCCCGGTTCCTCGAAGCGGATGTCGACGGTGCGCTCACCGGCCTGCGCTTCCGTGGTCGCCACCCGCGTCCGCAGCACGACGGCTCCCGTTGGGGTCCGGACCGTCATCCCGTCCACGGCGATCAAGAACTCGGGAACGGTGTACGTCGCGACGTGGGCAGCCTTGGCATCCATGGCCTCGCGAGCCGCCAGCGGTCTCTCGAGCGCATCGAGATCGACGTCGGGTCGACCGCGCAGCGCGAGCCACCCTTCGATCCGTGTCCGAAGCTCCGCGGACCCCATCTCCGGACGGAGGACGTCCACCGGGCGGAGGGGACCCGTCTGCGAGCCCGGTGCGACCCCGGCGAGCGAGGACGCCAGCATGAGCAGCAAGCCCCCGCCGCTCGCCTTCGCCGGTACCGGCCCCACCCAGCTGAGGACCGGCACCTCGAGATGGGCGACCCGGTCCGCGAGCGCGAGGCCGTTCTGCCCGAGCATCCCGGGCGTGTTCAGCTGGAGCACCACGATCGCACCGGCCCGCTCGGCCTCTGTCAGCCGCTCCTCGAGGAACGCGAGGAGTGGTCGGTCGATCGGCCCCTGAACCTCGATCACGCGCACCGGTGTGGTCGGCGGCGCGGGGGCGGCGCGCTCCGCGGCGCCGGCGGGCGTGGTGCCGGCCAACGTGGTGCCCGCGAGCCCGCTCACCATGAGCACGGACGTCAAGAACGGGAGGCGCAGGCGTGGACGCATGGAGGCGCATCGTACCGACCAGGTGGAGGAGCGATCCGACGTATCCTGATGGGACCCCATGAGCGTGGACACCGATCGCCGCCCGGCGGGACCCCCGCCACCGGGGGGCCGTTCCGGCCCCCGCCCGTCGCGCCAGCCCCGATCCGTCCACGATCGGGTCTCCTTCAAGCCGATCGCGGCGCTCCTGCTCATCCCGGTGATCCTCGCCACATCGATCCTCACCGCCGCCGTGCTCGGCCCTCCGTTCGCCGCCGCGGGGCTCGGGGTGAACGAGATCCGTTCCCGGCTCGACGCGCTCGGATCCGACTTCACGCGGATCCCCCGCTTCCCGGAACGCTCGACGATCTACGCTGCCGACGGCTCGATCCTCACCCGGATGTACCTCGACAATCGGGAGATCGTGGAGCTCGGCGCCATCTCGCGCGCCACCCAGCGGGCGGTCCTCGCGATCGAGGACTCGGACTTCTTCCAGCACGGCGCGTTGGACGTGTCGTCCCTGATCCGGGCGATCGTCGAGAACGCGAAAGCGGGAGAGGTGGTCCAGGGCGGCTCGACGATCACGCAGCAATTGGTCGGCCTCACCCTCGGGCGGGGCAGACCGCTTCGACAAGAGCATCGAGGGCAAGATCCAGGAGCTCGCCCTGGCGGTCCGCGTCGAGCAGCAGTACTCGAAGGAGCGCGATCTTCGAGCTCTACCTCAACCAGGTCTACATGGGGAACGGCGTCTACGGCGTCGGGACGGCGGCGAAGTTCTACTTCCGGAAGCCCGCGCGCGAGCTCACCCTGGCCGAGGGAGCCACGCTCGCAGGCTTGATCCGTGAGCCGGACTACTACGAGCCGATCGACCATCCGGAGGTGACGCGGCTTCGGCGTGACGACGTCCTCAAGCGGATGGAGGCCCTCGGGTGGATCAGCGAGGAGCGCCTTGCCGACGTCCGGGAGCTCCCGCTTGGGTTGCCCGAGGATGCCGGGAGGCTGGTCCGCCGGCATCCCCCGTTCTTCGTGAAGTACCTGACCGACCAGATCATCGAGAACGGATCGGGCGAGTTCACGCCGCTCGGCAGGACCCAGAAGGCGCGCCGGCGGATGCTGTATCGAGGGCGGCCTCGAGATCCACACCACCCTCGAGCCGGACTGGCAGTCGTGGGCCGAGCAAGAGGCACGGAGGCCCCTGCGGGTCTCGATCAGTCCGCCACCCGGCTCGCCGCCTCCCGACGTCTCGATCGTCACGATCGACAACCGGACGGGCGCGGTGAAGGTGATCCTGTCCGGCCGGAACTACCGGGAGGAGAAGCTCGACCTCGCCACCACCGGCCATCAGCCCGGATCGGCGTTCAAGCCGTTCGTGCTCGCCGGCGCGTTCAAGCGGGGCATCCCGCCCACGCAGACCTACTCAAGCTCCTCGCCGTGGTGCTCGCCCGCCTGGGACGATGAGGATCACTGCGTCTCGAACGCCGAAGGCAGCGGGGTCGGGCTCGTCGATCTGTACACGGCCACCGAGGACTCGATCAACGTCGTGTTCGCGCAGCTCATCCTCGACGTCGGTGCGGAGGTGGTCGCGGATATCTCCGAGCAGATGATCGGGATGGATCCCACGACGGAGGGCTTGCTCGCGGTGCCGGCCCTCGCGACGGGTTCGGTGGCGATCTCGCCCATCGACATGGCCGCCGGGTACGCGACGATCGCGAACGACGGCCGGCACTGTGACCCCTACACCGTCGAAACGATCGAGCGGGACGGCGAGGTGCTCCTGGAGCACGAACGCGCCTGCGACCCCGTGCTCAAGCAAGGCGACGCGCGCCTCATCACGTCGATGCTCGAGGCCGTGCCGGTCTCGGGCACGGCGGCAAGCGCGTTCGGCGCGTGGGGCAGCTGGCCGGTCGCCGGCAAGACCGGCACGGCGCAGGAGAACACGAACGTCTGGTTCGGTGGGTATACGAAGCAGTTCACGACCGTGGTCTGGGTCGGCTCGCCGGGGAATCCCTACTCGATGGGCTCGGTCTTCGGCGGCACCGTCGCGGCGCCGATCTGGGTGTCGTACATGTCGAGGGTGATGCAGGGACTGCCGGCGATCGGGTTCCCCGACCCCCCGAAACCGCCCGAGGGGCCCGTCCCGAGCGTTATCGGCATGCATCGGAAGGAAGCGATCACGGTCCTGTCGGAGGCCGGTTTCCGCGCGTCCATCGAGGTCGTGGACGACAGCAGCCCGAAAGGCCAGGTCTTCAGTCAGTCCCCCGGTGGCGGATCGATCACCGCGCTCGGCACGCTCATCCAGATCCAGATCTCGACCGGTGTCCCGGCCAAGGTCACGATGCCTCGGGTGGTCGACATGCGCGGCTACCTGGCGGCGGAGTTCCTCCGATCACTCGGACTGGCCGTCAACCTCGTGCGTGTGCAGACGGGCGATCCGGACAAGGTCGGGTACGTGATCGCTCAGGAGCCGCGTAGCAAGACCGAGGTCGTCCAGGGCTCCACCGTCAAGATCTTCGTGGGCGAAGAGGGCAACGGCGGTGGCGACGGGAACGGGAACGGTGGAGGGAACGGGAACGGTGGAGGGAACGGGAACGGTGGAGGGAACGGCGGCGGGGGAGGCTAGGTCGTCCCGCCCAGCCTGGCGCGCACCTTCTCCTGCACGACCTTCCCGTCCACGCGGCCCTTCGCCTTGCCCATGAGGAAGCCCATCACCGCGCCGAACTCCTTCTCCGACGTGGCTCCGGTGGCCGCGAACGCCTCGTCCACCAACGCATCCAGATCGGCGTCGGACATCGGCTCCGGCGCGTAGGGCGCGATCGCCTCCCGCTCGGCTCGCTCCTTCTCGGCGAGCGCCTCTCGCCCGGCGCCCTCGAACGCCTCGATCGATTCGGCTCGCTTCTTCATCTCCTTCGCGGCGACGTCGCGGAACTCGTCGTCGGAGAGGTCGTGCCGGAGCTCCTTCTCCCGGTTGGTGACGGCCGCCGAGAGCATGCGGAGCGCGCCGAGACGGACCTTCTCGCCCGCGCGGAGAGCACCGGTGATCTCCGTGGCGAGGCGCTCCTTCAGCGTCGGATCGCTCACTACACTCCCCCCGTGTTCCCCGTGGTCGTGACGGTCGCCGCGCTCGGCGTCGGCTGCGTGCTCTACGGGATCCTCATCGAGCGGTTCCGGTACCGGGTGATCCGGCACCGCCTGGACATCCTACCGGCGGCCGCACAGCCCCTCGTCGTGCTGCATCTGTCCGACCTTCACTTCGTTCGGCACGACCCTCGGAAGACGCGCTTCCTGGCAGGCTTGCCCTCGGCGGACGTCACGGTAGTGACCGGGGATCTCCTGGGTGAGCCGGAAGCGATCGACACGACGGTCGAGAGCGTGCGGGCTGTGCGCGGTCGCATCGCCTCGTGGTTCGTCCTCGGATCGAACGATTACTTCGTGCCGCGACCGCTCAACTACCTGGCCTACTTCCGTCCGGGGCGCCCTCGTCGTCGAGCGGTACCCGGCCGTGCGCCCGATCTGATCCGGGCCCTCGTCGCGGACGGGTGGGAGGACCTCACGGACTCGCGACGCACGATCTCGCTCCTCGGGCTCGAGACCGAGCTCCTCGGTCTCGACGACGCCCACATCGGGCGCCACGACCTCCGTGTCGCTCCCCGGAGCGAGGACGATCACTTCGGCCTCGCCGTGATGCACTCTCCCGACACGGCTCCGGAGGCGGCCGCGCTCGGGTACGGGTTGATCGTCGCCGGGCATACCCACGGCGGCCAGGTCCGGCTCCCCTGGATCGGCGCCCTGGTGACGAACTGCTCGATGCCGCGGGCGTTCGCGTCGGGGCTGGTCCGGATGGGGTCCGCGGTGCTCCACACGTCCCGGGGACTCGGAACCAGCAAGTACGCGCCGTTCCGGTTCTGGTGCCGGCCGGAGGCCACGTACCTCGACCTTCATCCCGGAGCGTCGGCGCCCGGTGACGACGCGCTAGAATGACAGGCTCGGGACGTGGCGCAGCTTGGTAGCGCGCAGCGTTCGGGACGCTGAGGTCGCGGGTTCAAGTCCCGCCGTCCCGACAGCCGATACACGGGGCGGGCCGGAAACGGTCCGCCCTACGCATGTTCGCTATCGCGCAACAGGGGTTTGACGACCCCAGGGGGCACCGGTAGCCTCGGCCGACGGCTCCGGCGACGGAGCTTTCGTACTACTCGGACCTAGGAGCACATGACCAGGACGCGAACGCGGATCACACGGCTCCTCGCAGCCGTGGTCTTCGCGCTCCCCGTTCTCCTCTCCGGGCTCAGCATCGCCTCCCTCGCGGCGCCGTCCGCCGAAGAGGTCGAGGCAGCGAAAGCGAAGCTCGCAGGACTGCAGCACGAGTTCGAGGTCCTCGCCGAGCAGTACAACGACGCGAAGTACCGTCTCGCGCTGATCGAGCGCAAGCTCGCGGAGGCGCGCGATCAGCGTGACATCGCGGAGCAGCAGGCGCAGCGTGCGGAGTCCCGCCTGGCGACGCGAGCGGTGCAGGCCTACGTGGGGACCGGTTCCCAGGTCGACGGACTCCTCGGCGCCGAGAGCATCGCAGAGTTCTCCGACCGGTTGGAGTTCATGGGTGCCGTGGCCGAAGGTGACGCGGAGATCGCCCGCACGGCGTCGAACGCTCGGCAGGAAGCCGATTGGGCGTCGGATCGGTTCGCCGCAACCCTCAGCGAGCGACAGCGACAGGTCGCCGCGATCGAGAACCAGCTCGATCGGCTCGATTCGATGATCGGGGAGCAGGCATCCCTCTACGAGCAGCTGAACCAGGATCGCAACGACTTCCTCGCAGCGCAGCGCGCCGCGCTCGAGCAGGCTCGGCTGGAGGCCGCACAAGGCACGCCACCCGACACCACCCCGTTCGACGGCTACGTTCCACCGGTCAACGGCTCGGCCGCCGAGATCGCGGTGGGAGCGGCGAAGAGCGTGATCGGCACGCCGTACGTCTTCGGATCCGCCGACCCGAGCGTGGGCTTCGACTGCTCCGGGCTCACCTCGTGGGCGTGGTCGCAAGCGGGCGTCTACATCCCGCACTCGTCGGCTTCGCAGTATTCATCGCTCCCTCACGTGCCGCTGGGGAGCGTCCAGCCGGGCGACCTGATCTTCTACTACTCCCCGATCAGCCACGTGGCCCTGTACATCGGCGGTGGACAGATCGTGCACGCGACCCACCCCGGGGCCGACGGCGCGGTCCACATCGACTCGATGTACGGCTACGACCCGCCGGTCGGCGCGGCTCGTCCGGGCTAAGGCCTCGGGTCCACCGCGTCTCCTCGGTAGGCTCCCCGTCCGTGACCACACCGGTTCCTCTCGGGGACGATCTCGCTCTGGTGGCGCGGCTCCGGGCCGGCGACGAGTCGGCGTTCATGACCTTGGTCGAGCACCTGCAGCCATCGATGCTCCGCGTCGCTCGCATGTACGTCTCGACGGCGGCCGTCGCCGAGGAGGTGGTCCAAGAGACGTGGCTCGGCGTCCTTCGCGGCCTCGACCGCTTCCAGGGGCGGTCGTCCCTCCGTACCTGGATCTTCCGGATCCTGACGAACATCGCGAAGACCCGCGGCCAGCGCGAGGGCCGGAGCCTGCCGTTCGCCTCGCTCACCGGCGACGACCTGGACGCACCGGCCGTGGATCCCGATCGCTTCGACACCCGCGAGGCATCGTCGCGGGGAGCCTGGTCGACGCTGCCCGACGACTGGACCGGGATCCCGGAGGATCGGCTCCTCGGACGCGAGACCCTCGCCGTCATCGGCAGAGCGATCGACGGGCTCCCTCCGATGCAGGCCGAGGTGATCCGGCTGCGAGACGCCCTGGGCTGGACGTCGGAGGAGGTCCGTAACGCGCTCGACCTGACCGAGACCAATCAGCGGGTGCTCCTGCATCGCGCGCGCGCGAAGGTGCGGAGCGCGCTGGAGGCCTACCTCTCGAGCGAGACGACGTGATGGGACGCGACCTGACCTGCAAGGAGCTGGTGGAGCTGGTGACCGGCTACCTCGACGGCAGCCTGCGGGAACGGCGGCGGCGGCGGTTCGAGGCACACCTGGCCGCGTGCGACGGGTGCACGCGATTCCTCCGCCAGATGGAAGCCACGATCCGCCTGACCGGCACCCTCACCGAGGAGCAGGTGACCGAGGAACAGAAGGCCGTCCTCCTGACGGCGTTCCGCGGCTGGTCGACGAACTAGGCCAGGTCCGAGAGTCGCAACTCCGCCTGCTGCACCAGCTGCTCGTTCCCGATCGCGCGCGCGGCGTCACGGGCCTGCGTGAGCAGATCTCTCGCCTGCTGCGTCCTCGTTCCCGTCTTGTCCGCGGTGGCGTACTTGAGCTTCTCGTCCGCCTTGACGATCAGCTCGAAGATCTCGTTCGGCTGCATGGGCATCTCGACATCATCCCTCACATCGAGCGGCGGTCGAGCCGTTCGAGGTAGCCGCGGATCTGGATCGCCGCCGCCGCGCCCTCGCCCACCGCCGAGGCGAGCTGTTTCGTCGAGCCGTCCCGCACGTCGCCCGCGGCGAACACACCCGGCATCGAACTCATGAACGTCGGATCGGTGGCGACGAACCCGCGCTCGTCCAGGTCGACGCTCCCCTGCACGAAGCCGGTGTTCGGATCGAGCCCGATGAACACGAACACACCCGCCGGATGCTGCTCCTCCAGCGCGCCCGACAGGAGATCCTCGATCACGACCGACCCGAGCTTCCCGGAACCGTCCTCCTTCTTCCGGAACTCCTTCACACCGTGCTGCAGCTCGACCTGCATCCGCGGGTGATCCAGCACCTTCGCCTGCAGGATCCTCGACCCCCGCAACCGATCGCCCCGCTCCACGATCGAGACCCGGTCGGCGAACTGGGTCAGGAAGATCCCCTCCTCGAGACCCGAATTGCCACCGCCGATCACCATCAGCTCGTCGGAGCCCTTGTAGAACGGCCCGTCGCACGTCGCGCAGAAGTGGACGCCCGCGCCGATCAGGTCGTCCTCGCCGTCGGCGTCCGTCCGCCGGTAGGAGGATCCGGTGGCGAGGAGAACCGCGCGTGCGTGGTAGTGGTCGCCGTTCGCCGTCTCCACGTCCAGCTCGTCACCGTCGGCGGTCATCCCCGAGTCGGCGGAGATCCGCGTGACGGAGATCGCCTGCAGCATCTCCACCCCGTAGCGCTCCGCTTGCTGCACGAACCGATCGGCGAGCTCGGCGCCGCCGATCCCCTCCGGGAACCCCGGGTAGTTGTCGAGCCGCTCCGTCACGCCCGCCTGCCCTCCGAGGCCCTTGGAGTCGATGATCAGCGTCTCGAGGTTCTCGCGAGCCGCGTAGATCGAGGTGGTCAGACCGGTGGGGCCGCCACCCACGACGATCAGGTCGTACACGTGCTGCATCGCTTGCCGCTGGAGACCGAGCTTCTCCGCGAGTTCCTCGTTCGAGGGCTCCGACAGGTGCGACCCGTCCGGGAACACGATCGTCGGGATGATGTTCTTGCCGTCGTTGCGATCCTGGACGACCCGGACACCGTCCGGGTCTCCCTCGATGTCGTGCCAGGAATACGGCACGCGCTGGTCGGCCAGGAACTTCTTGGCGCGACGGCAGTCGGGGCACCAGCTCGCGCCGTACACGAGGATCTCCTCCATCCCTCACCTCCCCGTCGGTCGACGACTCCCGCTCGGACCGTATCGCGCCCGCCTGCGTCCGTTACGCCGGTGTCACGATGGATCCTGCCCACGGCACCGGTGAACGATCGGGGAACGGGTCCGGAAGGTTCCAGGGAACCCTTGGCTCCCCGGGAGCGTCCGAGAGACACTGCGACCGAGGAGGACGACCATGGACCATCGCTTCGCACCCGACGACCCCACGCGCGACGCGATCATGCGAGTCTTCCGGGACGCCTCCGCGGCCTGGACGCTCGACGAGTTGGCACGACGTTTCGGGATGTCGATCGGCGACGCGATCCGCGTGATGTCGGACCTCGAGGCGATCGACTTCGTGCGCCGGATCGACGACGAATACGTGCCCGGGTTCGGAGCGGCGTCCGCCTCCTAGGCGATCGCGGCGTCCGCGAGCGCCTCGGCCTCCTCCTCGATCGCTGCGCGATCGAGGAGGACACGGAGCCACGCGGGCGGCAGCGCCGCCCGTCCGTGGATGGCCCCCAGCAGCGCTCCGGTCACGGCCCCGTTCGTATCCGTGTCGCCGCCCAGCGCGACGACGCGGCGGAGCCCCACCTCGAACCCCGGCGCCTCGGCCGCCACCTGCAACCCGATCCCGGCCGTGAACAGCGCGAATCCCATGTCGGGCCCGTCGATCCGACGGGCCCGACCCGCCTCGACGACGAGGTACTCGAGCTCCTCCCCGCCCTCGCGGTCGACGACCGCCGCCACGGCGTCCTCGACCGCCGGACCGGGCTCGGTCCCGCGCACCAGCGCGGCCGTGGCGAGCGTGACCGCCAGACACGCCGTCCGGCACCGGTCATCCCAGTGCGTGATCGCGGACAGCTCCGGCGCTTCGTCGTGCAGCGACTCCGGGCGCGTCGCTCGGAAGGCTCCCAGCGGCGCGCAGTACATCACCGACCCGTTGCCCGCCGAGACCTCCGGCCCGCGCTCGGCGACGTATCGGGCGGCCGCATCCGGGTCGCCGTCCCGGATGTGGCGCAACACCGATCTCGTGAGGTTCCCCACGTCCGGGGGGTCGGTCGCGAACCACTCCAGGTGACGGCCCAGGACGTCCGCGGGATCGAGCCGCCGGTGCTCGGCGAGCGACCGCCACAGGTTCCGGGCCATCGCGGTGTCGTCCGTCCACGTCCCCGGCGGAAGGCCGGACCAGCCCAGCTCGAACGCCGGCAACGGATCCGGGATCGCCTCGCGCCTGCGGAACTCGAACGGGGCGCCGAGCGCGTCCCCGAGCGCGAGCCCCAGGACGCAGCCCACCACCCGTTCCCGCAGGTCATCCACCGGTGCGGAGCCTAGCGACGCTGTCCCGCAGAAGGCCTCTGGTAGTCTGACCAGCCTCGATGGACAAGATCGGACCCAAGCACCGCATGTGCAGACGTGTCGGCGCCCCGCTGTGTGGGCGCCCCAATTGTCCTGCCAACAAGCGGCCCTACCCACCCGGACAACACGGCCGCGGCCGCAAGCGGATCTCCGAGTACCAGACACGGCTCGTCGAGAAGCAGAAGATGCGCGCGATCTACGCGGTGGGTGAAAGGCAGATGCGCAAGTACTACGAGCGTGCGCACCGGTCGATGGGCGTGACGGGTGAAGAGCTCCTCAAGCAGCTCGAGACCCGGATCGACGCCGTGGTCCTCCGTCTCGGGTTCGCGCTCACGATCCATCAAGCACGGCAGCTCGTCTCGCACGGTCACGTGCTGATCGACGGCAAGCGGATCGACGTTCCCAGCGCTCAGGTCAAGGCGGGGCAGGAGATCAGCCTCACCGACAAGGCACGCGACTTCATCGCGGTGCGAGAAGCGATCCAGATCACCGCGGATCCACCCGGGTACCTCTACCGGAACAAGGACGAGATCAAGGGCGCCTTCATCCGGGTCCCGGAACGCGATGAGATCCCGCTCCCGGTGACCCTCGAAGAGCGCCTCGTCGTCGAGTTCTACTCCTAGGCGATCCGATGGTCGCCGCCGGCGACGCTGCCTCGTTCGACCGAGCGGTCCGCGTCGCCGTCTACCGACACACCGTCGCGGAGAGCACCCCGCCGTCGGCGGATGAGATCGCCCACGAGGTCGGCGCCACGACCGCGGATGTCGAGACCTCGCTCCGGCGGCTCGCCGACGGACACGTCCTCGTCCTCACGCCGGGCACGACCTCGATCTGGATGGCGGCCCCGTTCTCCGCGATCCCAACCCCGTTCTCGGTCTCGGTCGATGAGCGGCGCTACTTCGCGAACTGCATCTGGGACGCGTTGGGGATCCCGGCCTGTCTGCACGCGGATGCCCGGATCGACACGCACTGCCCCGATTGCGCCGCGCCGCTCCGCCTCGAGGTGCGCGACGGCGCCCTCGAGGAGCCGGGCGACGGTGTGATCCACTTCGCGATCCCGGCGGCGCGCTGGTGGGACGACATCGGCTCGACCTGAGCGAGCATGCTCCTCTTCCGGTCGGAAGAGCACGTGCGGGGGTGGGCCCGGGAACGCGGCCTCGCTCCTGGCGCGGTGTTCACCGCGCAGCAGGGATGGGCGCTCGCGGAGGCGTGGTTCGCCGATCGACTCGATCCCGCGTGGCGGCGGAGGACGCCGGAGGAAGCGCAGGCCGTCTTCGAGGGGATCGGGCTCACCGGCCCGTTCTGGGATCTCCTCGGCTGACCGCCCCGAAACTAGCGGTCGGGCGCGGGCTCGAGGGCGGCGCGGACGAACGCGACCACCTCTTTCTCCCTCCGCCGGAGCGAGGCCCGGCTCTTGTCGGCTCCGACCACGGCGTTGAGGACGCTCGCCTCGGTGAGCGAACCGACGACGGCCGTGTAGAGGGTGAACAGGAGCATCGCGGGGTCCTGCTTGCGGACCTGGCCGTCGTCCATGCCCGACTGCAGGAACTCCACCGCGCGGCGTCGGAGCGGATCCAAGACATCGGCGAAGCGCTCGAACGCGAGCGGCCCGAGCCGGCCCGCCTCGCGGACGAACATCGGGAACTCCGGCCACTCCGACGCGAGCCCGAACACGGCGTGGATCACGGCCTCGGCTCGCTCCCAGTAGCCCTCCTTCCCCTCCAGAGCCTGCGCGATCACCTCGGCCAGCCGGATCCCTGCCGCGTGGAGGCAGGCTTCGAGCAACGCGTCTTTGCTGGAGAAGTAGTAGAGGAGCGTTTGCTTCCGGACGCCGACCGCGCCGGCGATGTCGTCGAGGCTCGCGCCCGCGTAGCCCTCGCGCCCGAACTGCCGTATCGCCTCCTCGACGAGGGTGGATCGCCGCTCCTCGCCGCCCGTCCTCGGCACGGCGCTAGTCCCAGACCTTCGCGGGGCCCGTGCGCCCGACCGGGCGCGAGCCCTCCCACCGCCGGAGCCAGTCGGGGCCCGCGGGACCCACGAGCGACGGCGTCTCGCCGCGCTGGGCGCGGTGCAGCGCCTCCCACCACGTGGTCCGCTCCTCGTGGAAGAGCTGCGTGACGGCCTGCGTCATCCGCCGGGACAGGTCCTGGTGCGTCTCCCCGTCCTTCGGCCAGAACGGTTCGCCGTAGCGGACCGTGACGGGAGGCCTGCCGGAGCGCGGCCAGAACCGCCCCTTCGGCATCGCCTGGAACGCGCCGACGATCGCGATCGGCGCGAGGCCGGCGCCGGTCTCGAGCGCGAGCCGGGCGGCGCCGTGCCGGAACCGTTGGAGGTGGCCGTCCGCCGATCGCGTCCCTTCGGGGAACACGACGATGCTCCAGCCTTCGGACAGGAGCTCGCGCGCCTTGTCGACGGCTCCCTTCGCGCCCCGGGCGCGATCGATCGGGAACGCGCCGTAGACGAGCGCGGTGAACGCCTGCCGCCACCACACGTCGAAGAAGTAGTCGCGCGCCGCCCCCACCGCGGTCTTCGCCTGCCAGACGTCCGGCAGGGTGCACATGATCAGCGTGGCATCCAGATGGCTCGAGTGGTTCGAGTAGATGATCAGCGGCGGCTCGACGCCCGTGAGGTTGTCCCGTCCGAACACACGCAGGGTCAGCTCGTTGCGGACGATCGGGGTCATCGCACCTTTCAGGAGCACCTGCCGGGCGGCCACTCCCGCGTCGGTGCGCGCCCAGTCCGACGGGAACACGCGGTCGATCTTCGGCGCGGCGTGCTCCTCCGCCGAGCGCGGGACCAAGGGCCGCCGGCCCCAGCGGAACCCCTCCGACATCGCCCTCAGCTCGTCCTTGGCGTTGCGTAGAGAACTCATCCGCGCCCTTTCACACGACGTCCGCGATCATGATCGGCGGCGCATGGAAGTAGGTGATCGAGGGCGACGACCCCACGGTGTCCTTCGCCATCTCCAGCGCGTCGCGGAACGAGCCGGCCGCTCGGTACCCGAGGCGCGCCACCGACTTCGGCTCGCCGCCGACGAAGATCACGTCGCCGGCGTGATCGCGTCCGTGCGCCCCCCAGTACCACATGTAGAACGGATGGACGCCGTGATACGCGTGCGACGTCCGGTACAGGTGCGTGTACCACGGGTCGGTCGCGTACCGCTCCTCGTACTTCGACTCGATCGTCGCCGGATCGGTCGTCTCGGCGAGGACCTCCTCGAAGAAGTCGATGTACGAGGGGTGGTGGATCTGGTGGAACTCCCACGGCACCGGGTGGTACAGGATCACCACGCCGCCCGGCTTCACGAGAGGCATGTTCCGGTACATGTTGAAGAGGTAGCCGAGCCCGAGGCAGTGCACGAGGATCGGGTTCAGGATCGAGTTCACGTTGTACGGACCGAGGTACGGCAGGCCGAGCACCAAGACGTCGGACTGTCCCCGGACCTCGACCAGCTGTTGCCGATGCAGGTTCTCGAGCGTCCGCTCGTGGACGGCCTCGACCTCGCCGGCGTTGATCCCCGTCAGCTTGTACGGCGCCTCGACGCGGCGGTAGAACTCCCGGCGCACGCGGGGCGGGGCCATCCCGTTCGCCTTGCGGGCCGCGATCATCAAGCCCTGGTCGTACGCGGACCACTCCCACTCGCGCTTGTTCAGGAATCCGAGGTTCTTGGGGAAGGTCTCGGAGTTCACGGTGGTCTCGATCTGGAACACCTTCGGGCCCTCCGCGGCGATCAGCCTGCCCATCCGCGTCGCGGAGTCGGCGATCGCGCTGTGCCCGGGGCGGGTGTCCATGTAGGAGCGCGAGTGCATCATCGTGTCGACGTTGTGGTGGTGCTTGAGGGAGCGGTAGCCCGCGAGCCCGATCGCGACCGACTTGTGACCACCGTCCATCGCCACGAGGTTCACGTTGACGTAGACGAGGAGGTCCGACTCCGCGGCCCGCTTCGAGATCTCGACCACTTCGTGCTCGTCCGTCGTGCCGACCTCCGTCAGCGCGTCTTCGTCCTCGCCGTCGAAGTTGAAGAGGTCCTTCGGCCAGAACGAACGGAACACGCGCTCCCCCACCATGCGCCGGATCTCCTCGGCGGTCATCCGACGATGGAGGGCGGTCGCCACGACGATCTGGACGTCCTCGACGCCTTTGCGGGCCGCGAGCTCGATCACCTGCTCGAGGATCCGCTGTCGGATGTCGGGCAGCGTCATCGGCGGGAGCGGGATCGAGATGTCGTCCACCGCGATCGTGAGCTTCATGCCCGCCTTGAGCAGCTCGGGGAGCGGCTCCGAGTCCCCCAGCGGGTGGAGCAGCGCGTGACGGATCGCGGCGTTCACGTCCCTGATGCCCGGAAGGGCGTCGGGCGGGTACACCACGCGCGTCCCGAGGGGGAACTTCTGCATGCGGAAGCCCTCCCCTTCGTGGACCAGGAGCGGTGGCGTCCGCTCGTCCACCTCGAGCACGAATCCGGGTCTTGGCATCGGTCGTCGTCTCCTGTCTTCGTTGTCTTCCCTACGCCTGCGGCGCGAACGCCACCTTGAACGTGCCGAGGGTGCCGGCCGCCATCGCATGGTCGAGCGCGTCGCGCCACCGATCCAACGGATACGTGGCGCCGACGAGCTGCTCCAGGATCGGCAGGTTCGAGGCGAGCTCGATCGCCATCTCGAACGTGGGTCGGGTGACCCCGTCGCCGAGGTCCTCGACGCCGGACGTGTAGGCCCCGGCGAGCTCCAGCTCACGGAACCACAGGGGCGTGAGATCGGCGCCGCCCCCGGGGATGCCGGAGACGACGATGCGACCGCCCGCCTTCGTGGTGCGGAGCGCGAGATCGAGCGCGCTGCTCGAGCCCGTGCACTCGATCGCCACGTCGACACCGCCGAGCAGGAACTCCATGCCGCGCTCCGGTGTGAGCTTCACCGCGTGATCCGTACGGCGCACGGCCTTCACGGCGTGCTCGGGCCGGACGACGTCGTCGGCGCCGGCCATCGAGGCCGCGGCGCGCTGACGTTGGTGCTTCGCCGACACGATCACGTGATCCGCCTTCGTGAACGCCTTGATCGCGATCAGCGTCAGGATGCCGACCGTGCCGGCACCGACGACGTGCACCGTGCCCCCCGCCGGGATCCTCGCGCGGAACGCGGCGTGGATCGCGCACGCGAGCGGCTCGATCAGCACCGCCGTCTCGTCCCCCATCCCGTCGGGCACCGGCCAGAGCTGGGATCGGTGGGCGAGCATCAGGCGGCTCCACCCCCCACCGGTCTCCGAGCAGTACCCGGTCTGGAGCCCCGGCTTCAGATGGCCAACGGTGACGCGGTCGCAGCGGCCCACATGACCTGCCGCGCAATGCTCACACGGCGGGTCCTGTCCCCGAGCGGCGCACCCGAGGACGCTCGAGATCACCACGCGCTGACCGGCCTTCAGGTCGCCGCACCCGTCCAGGAGCTCACCGACGACCTCGTGTCCCGGGACGAACGGGAGCGACACGAGCGGCGAGAAGTAGAACGAGGAGCGCCCGGCGATCGTGGAGAGATCGCTGCCGCAGATGCCGGACAGGTGCGGCTTCACGCGCGCCCATCCTTCGCGGACCGGCTCGGGATCCTTCTGGGTCACGAGCCGGAGCGGCGCGAGTCCGGCCGTCACGAGGCCGGGCACCTTCGAGCCGATCGTGCGCGCGCCGAGGTACTTCGGTGCGGAGCGGTAGTACTCGAGCGCCAGCGCCACCGTCCCTACCTCCTCGCCGGCTTCGGGAATCGGACGCGTGGCATACCCTTCGACATCGCCCACTCCTCGATCGGCCACCGGCGCCGGCGCGCGTACCGGTACAGGTGCGAGTCGGGCGACACGGCGACGGGGTTCCCCACCGCGCGGAGCAGGGGCAGATCGGAGTAGGAGTCGGCGTACGCGTAGGAGGTCTTCAGGTCGACACCCTCACCGGCCGCGTAGCGGCGGAGCCAGGCCGCCCGCGCCTCGCCGACCAGCGGCGGGGTGGACATGAACCCGGTGTAACGCCCTTCGGCGTCCACCTGGAGGTCGGCCCCGATCACGACATCGAACAGCGGCTGCAGAGGGCGGAGGAACGCGTTCGCGGCGGCGGTGAGCAGGAGCGTCCGGTGCCCGGCGGCTCGATGCTCCCGGATCCGGCGGATCGCCCCGGGGCTCGCCTTCTGGAGCATGAACTCGCCGACGTGCCGATCCACGAGCCGCTCGAGGCCCTCGACCGACGCGCCCTCGTACCGCCGGAAGAACGTCCGCAGGAAGTCCCCGCGATCACGGCGGTCGATCGCCAGGTACCGAGGGATCCTGCCGAAGACGCTCACCAGCTCGCCCGGCCATCCGTCCGGTTCGAGGTCGGCCATCCTCGCCCACACGTAGGACTCCACGACGTTGGAGGAGATGATCGTCCCCTCCATGTCGAAGACGGCGAGCACCGGCTCCTCTCGCTCTCGGATCTTGACCGCGGGCCGAGCGCGGTCCTTCCGTGCGAGCTCGCGGAGCGACTGGGTCACCGCCGGCGAATGGACGTCTTGGAGGTAGTACTTCCAGTCGATCATCGCGGCGTCGAACGGGAAGCGGGCCCGATCCTCAGTCGAGAGGCTCTGGAAGAGCTGCATCGCGACGTCGTCGGTGTAGATCACCTCGGCCTCCGTGTAGGCGCCGTAGAGGTCGGAGTACCGCTTCACGAAATCGACGCGGGCCTTGTCCCGATCCACCCGCCGGACGGCGTCCCGCATCCCCTTCGACTTGGGGAGATGGGTGACGACCTGCTCCGCCACGTCGGTCAGTCGCTCCGCCCGGCGAAGCATCTTCTCCACGGTCACGTTCCCCGGGAACGTCCACTCCGGGACCTTGTGCTCGCCCCGACCACGCTCGGGGAGCGGATGCGCCTCGAAGTACTCCCGGACGAGCGCGTAGAGCTGATGGAACTGGAGCGGGTTCCGATCGCCCGAGGACACGTGGTAGTGCGCCGGCTCACCCGGCGTCGGAGGGTTCGCGGCCACCGCGAGGATCGCGTTCACCACGAAGTCGACCGGGATGATGTCGACGATCCCCTCCGGGATGCCGGGGAACTCGGGGATCTGTCCGAGCCCGTACGCCCGGATGATCGGATCCGCCATCTTGAAGCCGTCGATCCACCCCGGCGCCGGGTGCAGGAGCGCGGACTCGATGATCGAAGGCCGCACGATCGACAGGGGAAGCTGCTCGGCGGCGGCGAGCTCCTCCACCGCGCGCTCGCCCATCGCCTTCGTGAACGTGTACACGTCCGGCCATCCGAGCGACCGCGCGCGCTGCCGCCCGTACTCGACGAGCCGCTTGGTCATCCATTCCTTCCGTCGCTGCTCGGCGTCGTCGGCCACCGTGGTGGGACCGGCCCGGGAGTGCTCCTTGGACGCGTCCTCGAGGAAGCGCTCGAGGAGCTCGGGCTTCCGCGAGGCGGCCTCCACGTCGCGGCGGGCCGACATCGCCAGGTCGGCCTCGAGCCGCCAGTCCACGCGATGGTCCAGCGTGCGCTCGGGGATCACTCCCTTCTGCACCCCGGCCACGTACGCCGTCGAGACGTGGACGAGCGCGGGTCGGGATCCTCCGTCGAGCACGGCGCCGTAGAGGTTCATCGCGCCCAGCAGGTTCGTCTGGAAGCCCTCGTCGATGGGCGGGTCGAACGAGACCGTCGCGGCGGAGTGGATCACGACGTCGATGGCTCCCGGCAGGTCCGGCCGGCCGCGGGAGAAGTCGCCGTCGACCACCTCGATCCGCTCGTCCAGGAGGCGGAGGAGGGCGTCGTCCGAGCCCAGGGACTCGCGGAGCCTGTCGAACGAGGGCTTGCGGGTCAGGTAGTGGACGCGCTCCACGGAGGAGGCCCCCGTCTGGGACCTGACCAGCAGCACCACCGTCGTCTCCGGGAAGTCGGCGAGCAGTCGCTCGAGCACGACCTGCCCCAGGAAACCGGTGACGCCGGTCATGAAGACCCGCTTCCCGGCCAGGCGTTCGACGATCGAGTCCGCTCTCGGCGACCTCTTCGCCTTCCGAGCGCCTTTGTCTACCATCCGGCAGATTATCGCTCTCTACCGTTCGGTAGACAACCCCGCTGCTCAAGGAGGCGTTCCTGCAGGTCGAAACGCAAGAGAGGTCGGACGGCCTGCAGGAGAGAGCACCCGTGTCCCTTCGTTCGAAGATGCTCGCGATGTCGACGATCCCTCTGATCGTCCTCGTCTTCGCCGTGACCTATGCGGTGTCCGCGCAGCGAACCGCGGCCCGAACGAACGAAGACGTGGACCGCACCACCGGCGTCCGACGTGAGCTCGCCGAGATCCAGCACGACCTGGCGATCGCGGAGTCCAGCGTTCGCGGATTCGTCCTCACGGGACAGGCGAGGATGCGGGAGGACTACGGCGAGGCGGTGATCGAGCTCCACGGAGACCTCGAAGATCTCAAGGAGCGCGTGACCGAGCCGCTGCAGCTGAACCGCCTCGAACCGCTCGAGGCGCTCGTCGAGGAGCGCCTGGCGACCCTCCAAGGGGTCCTCCGCATCGGGCGCGATCGAACGCCGGAGGCACAGGACCGGTTGGAGACGTTCTTCCTCCACGGGCAGACGATCACGACCGCGATCCGAGGCCTCACCGAGCAGATGGAGCTGACCGCCGCGGAGCTGATGAGCGAACGGATCGCGGCGCGCGATGCGGCGTTCGCGCGGTCGTACCTGATCCAGGTCATCGCGATGCCCGCCGCCATCTTCGTCGCGATGATCCTGATGGCCAGCTTCACGGGCGGCATCGTCAAGCGGGTGGGCAAGATGGGGGAGAACGCCTACCGACTCGACAAGGGACAGCCGCTGGACCGCCCCGACACCTCGAGCGATGAGCTCGGCTCCCTTTCGCGAGCGATCGTCCGAACCGGAGCGCACCTGTCCGACCTGCAGGCGGAGCTGCGCCGCCACGCGACCGTGGACGACCTCACCGGCCTGGCCAACCGGCGCGGCTTCTTCGCCCTCGGCGAGCACGAGCTCCTCGTCGCCGCGCGGACCCGATCCTCGGTCGCCCTGCTGTTCATCGACGTCGACGGCCTGAAGAGCGTGAACGACGAGCTCGGCCACGTCGTCGGCGACCAGCTGCTCACGGAGGCCGCAGACGTGATCCGGGAGACCATCCGTGCGTCCGACATCGCCGGCCGGCTGGGCGGCGACGAGTTCTGCGTGCTCCTGATGGGCGATCCCGAACTGGACCCGGATCGGGTGGTGGACCGGATGCGGGACACCCTCGCTTCCCACAACGCCCGCCCGGACCGGACCTTCCACCTCTCGGTCTCGATGGGGATCGCCTCCCTCCCTCCGGGCCGATCGGTCACCCTCGAGGAGCTGATCGACGCGGCCGACGAGCGGATGTACGAGGACAAGCGCGCGAAACAGCAAGAGGCACAACCCGTCTGGTCGATCTGATCTGACAGGCTCTCCCTCGTGACTTCCCTCATGGTGCATCGCCTCCTGCACGGGAAGGCCAGGAACTGAGCCGCTACCCCTGGGGGGTTCCGATCCGTGAGATGGCTTCGAAGGCGGCCGGACGTCGCCGTCGATACAAACGTCGGCCGAAGCCGGGTATGAGAGCGAGCGCGACCGCCTTGGCCCTCAGCGAGAAGGCCGACGTCCGATCGCGCGCAGCTGCCCAGAAGAAGCGTCTGCCGCGCCGGTTGTCCCCGAACGCCAACGCTTGGAGTCCCCTCTTGTAGAGGGCGGTGCCAAGCCGAGGGATCGTGCGGACCTCAGGGCGATGAAGAGCGCGCTCGATGAGCGTGAAAGCGTTGTCGATGATCTGACTTGAGTCTCTGCTGAGGCTCTCGGCCCGACGGCGGTAGTAGGCGAGTGGCTCGGGGACGATGCCACCCGCTCGCCTCCAAGGATGAACCGGATCCAGAGATCCCAGTCTTCGCTATCGCCGAGCGACTCGTCGAACCGCCCGTGCAGGTCGAAGAGCTCGCGGCGGATGACCGCCATCCCGAAGATGAAGTTGGAGTCCAGGATCCAGTAGGGCTGGTCCTCGAAACGAAACCCACCCGGAAGCTCCGCGTAGTAGCGCGTGTCATGGGAGACACCGTCCTGGAGGAAGTAGGCGTCGCTCGTCGCGAACCCGAGCCGAGACTGCTCCTCGAGGAGTCCCACGACTCGTTCGAGCCTGCTGGGAACATGACGTCGTCGCCATCGAGGAGCGCGATCAACTCCCCTCGAGCTTCCCTCAGCGCGCGGTTTCGGGCTGCCCCCAGGCCTCGGTTTGGCTGTTCGACATACGTGATCCTGTCGCGGAAAGGCTCGAGCACTCGGGCGGTCTCGTCAGTCGAGCCGTCATTCACCACGATGACCTCAAGCTCCGCGTACGTTTGGCTCAGCGCCGACTCAACGGCTTCGACGATGAAGGCCTGGACGTTGAAGGCGGGCACGATGACCGAACAGAGGGCCATTGCACGACAATCTACCGTTCCGCACTTGGCTAGAGTGAGGTGATGACGCATCGGGGGACGAACACTCCCCGATGCACGGGATCGGCGATCGGCGCTGTCCGCGCGAGGTCCTTGCGACTGATAGTCGCTGCTACGGTCGTCCGCGATGGCGTCCGATCACCGAACCCGCAGCGACGGGATGATCGATATCGGTCTCTGGGTGCTGACGGCCGCCTGCGCGGCCACCACCCTCTTGTTCAGCTTCGGAGCAAAGCCTCCTGGCGCCGATCTCTTCTCCGGCGCCGACAAAGTGGGCCACGCGATCGCCTACTTCACCACGACATTAGGCTACCTCTTCGCGGCGGTTGGCGCCCCGGCAGAGACAGGGCTCCCTTCCCGCGGGGATGGAGATGGTTCCTTCCGGCGGCAGTCGCAGGCGGAGCCGTGATCGAGACCCTCCAAGGGATGACATGCAGGCGCAGCGCAGAAGTCTCCGACCTGGTGGCGGCGGCGATCGGCACCTGTGCCGCTCTCGCCCGTCCGGGCTGACTCGTTGAACCTACGCTTCGTCGTGCGCATCCGGATCTACGCACATGACCAACGCAGCAGTTCGTATCATCGGCTCTGATCATGACTGAACGCGTCCGTCCGACTCAGGCCCACCCCGTCCAAGGCGCAGGGCTAGTCGTTCTCGCCATCCATCGGGTCGTAGGGCACCCGGAACGCGATCACGACATCGGGTGGGACGATTTCCGTTCGCTGCTCGACGGTCTCGACGCCTCGCGTCTGACGGTCTCGCTCGGGGCAGACCCATCGACCTTCACGGACCTCCATCTCGCGCTGACGTTCGACGACGCGACAGAGGACCATTTCGATGTTGCACTCGAGCTCGAGCGGCGGAAGATGAAGGGCGTCTTCTTCGTGCCGCCGGCGAAACTCGGAAGGACAACGTTCTTGGCACATCCCACACTCCGAGCCATCGACGAGCAAGGACACGTCATTGGTGCGCACGGACTCAACCACATCCTGCTACCGCGACCTCTCGGCGGACGATCTGCAGCGAGAACTGGAAGATTCGAAGAGGATGCTTGAGGACTTGCTGGATCACCCGGTCGATCTCTTCGCTCCTCCTGGGCGGTGCGTATGTGCCCAACCTTCCGCGGAGCTTGCGGAAGATGGCTACGTGGCTGCACGCTCGATGATCTGGGGCACCTACCGGTCGGTGGACGATCGCTGGCACATCCCGTGCATCCCCGTCACCTCGTTCATCCTCCGACGTGGCTGGCTGACCAGGACGATCCGAACCGGCCGGATGCCGGCAGCGATGCGATGGACCTGGAACGCCAAGGAGATCCTTCCTCCTCGGGCTTCGTATGTTCGTGCGAGGGACGATCCACAGGCCGAAGCGCACCTCGACGAAGCGACCTCACCCACGGTCGGATTCGTGAGGCAGGGGATGTCGGTGCGCTGGGCCGACCGAAAGACAGACCCAAGAGAACACTCGGAGCCCTTCGAGCGCCCGTCGGTGATGAAGCGTCTCGTCGGACGAAGATCCTCGCGTTCGCCTATGCCTGTGAGCCGCAGAAGGGATCCGAGCCCGGTGCCGGGTGGGGCTGGGCGCGACTCCTCAGCCGACTGGGTGACACCTGGATCATCACACGCGAGAACAATAGGGAGAGCATCGAGGCTGAGCTGATCAGTCGATCCCCGAGGCCGGATCTCTGCATTTCATCTATGTGGACCTGTCCGAGCGGGCTCGGTCATGGAAGCGAGGTCAGCGTGGCATCCACCTCTACTACATGCTCTGGCAGAGAGCTGCCTCGAGGCGTGCGCGTCAGCTCCATGCCGAGGAGGGTTCGATCTGGTCTGGCACCTGACCCTTGCCAACGTGTGGATGGGTTCGGTTGCGGGGTTCTTGGCCCGCCGTTCATCTATGGCCCAGTGGGTGGAGGCATACGGCCCCCGTGGCGGCTCGCCCGCGCGCTTCGGGATGCGCGGCATCATCTACGAGTATCTCCGCGCCGCAGGTCAGATCGCCGGGCGCTACGCGAATCCCTTGGCCAGGAACGCATGGCGTGAGGCCCGAGTCATCCTCGTGCAGAATCCGGAGACGAGGAACTGGCTGCCCAAGAGACATCGGAGCAAGGCCGTCGTCTTCCCGAATGCCCTCCTGCTCAGGAACCCCGGTCGGTCGACACCAGAGTCGATCGATCGTTCCCCCACAGCTCTGTTCGTAGGACGACTGCTCCCACTAAAGGGGTAGCGATCGCGATCCGAGCTATCGCCGCGACGGAAGGATGGCGACTCGTCCTGGTTGGCAGCGGGTCCGATGAACCGCGCCTCCGCCGCCTCGCTCACCGTCTGCATGTCGATCATCGCGTTCGCTTCATCGGGTGGCTGCCCCACGATCGAGTGCTTGACGTGATGCGGGCGGACGCTGACATCTTCCTCTTTCCGAGCATGCACGAGGAGGCAGGTCTCGTTGTCGTTGAGGCGTTGGGCTGCGGTCTTCCAGTGATCTGTCTCGACATAGGTGGACCGCAGCTGTTGGCGGGCCGAGCGGCACTCGTGGTTCGATCCTCGGGCGGTTTGCATGATGTCGTCATCGCGCATGGCTGACTTGCTCTCATCTGGGAGATTCCCCGACGAAGCGGCTATCAGTGAACAGCTTGAGACACTCACGCCTGCCGCACGGGTGAGTTCGTTGCAAGACATCGTCCGTCTCGGTCTTTCGAACCGGGTAGCCTTCGGCGATCGGCCATCCCTTGGGGGTTCCTCCACTTGCGCAACATTCCCCCACGGGATTTGATGTCGGGAACGAGCTGAGTGGTCCATGGATGGCCAGAAAGGAGCAGGCAATCGAGCAGCGAAGCCTAGGAGACGACCGGGATGGCGGTGTCGGTGCTTGGCGTGGGCTGCGCGACCCTCGGTGCCTTCTGGCAGGGGCACTCCGATGCCGACTGGCAGGGAGCGCTGGACACCGCGATCTCCTCAGGGCATCAATGTCTTCGACACCGCTGATTCGTATGGACGGGGTCGTAGTGAACGCTTACTCGGGAAAGCTCTAAAAGGGCGTGACGATCTATTCGTCATCACGAAGACCGGTCTTATCAAGACACCATCCTCAGTGCTGCGTGTCGTCAAGGCCTCCTACGACTCTTCAAGTGGGACGGTCGCCGACCGTCTCGCTCAGACGTACGCGGTAGCAAGAAGCGACCTCTCCAAGCGGCGTAGTGTCATGCCCGAGTACGTAGTCCGAGCTGCCGCGGCCGAGCCAGGAGCGACTCGGCAGGAGTCAACTCGACATCTTCCTGCTCCATAGTCCGCCATCGGCCGAGCTTCGGAACTCCGAACTCATCGACACTCTCCACGAGTTGCGCCGGTCCGGAAGGATTCGTTGGTGGGGGGTATCTGCGCCGAACCGCAGATGACGCAGCCGTCGCTCTCGAGATGCCTGGAATCGACTGCCTAGAGATCGAGCTGAACGTCTGCGACATCGGTGCAGCCCAGGCCGTCAGCTCTCGGCTGCCGAGAAGGGAGTGGCGGTCATCGCGCGACAACCGTTCGGCTCGGGTGGGCTCTTTCAACCCATGCTCAACAGGTTACGAATGAATCTGATCTTCAACCTGCGTCTGCATCCCCGACAAGGGACCATTGTGCATGCCTGCCTCCAGTATCCGCTGTCCATTGAAGGGGTTAGCACTGTGATCGCCGGCATGGCCCGGCATGAGCACGTTGTCCAGAACTGCGGTCTGGTGAGCTTCCCTCTGATCCGCTCTCCATCCGGCACGGTCGATTCGATCAGACGCCAGCTTTGCTTTGGAGGGCAAGGTGCTGATGACGCCCGGAGCTTCCCGCCGGCACACTCCTCCGTACCCAGGTTTGCGTAATCGGCTCCGGGGCCCGCCGGAATCACCGCGACCCTTGAACTCGGCAGGGCGCGATGCGACGTGATTCTGCTCGAAGGGGCGGTGGTGAGAGACTTCAACGTGGATTACCAGGATGCCTACAAGGGTCGAGTCGAGCCCTCGGACCTTTTCCGTCCAGGAACTCGCGGAGCTTCGCCGCCTCGATACGGTTCGACAGAAGCGAATAGGTGGAACGTCCGGGGCTTGGGGCGGCCGCTGCTATCCCCTTGACGCAATCGACTTCGAGGCGCGCGATCACGTCCCTCATAGTGGATGGCCATCAAACGGGAGATGTTGGATCGACTTCTACGTCAGGGCAAACGCTACGCAGAGGCCGGTGAATATGAGTATGTCGGGCGCCTGCCTTTCCCATGGCGCCCGACTACTTGGTTGGGATACAGGCGATTCGAAAATCGACGACTCCAGGATCTGGAGGTTCAGCCGACCCACCGATTTCGGCAAGACCTATCGGGCGAAGCTGCGCGACGACAGTCATATCCGACTCTACTTCCATGGTACTGCTTTGTGGCTTGACATCGATGGCACGGATGGATGCGTCAGAGCCGTCGTCGCAGCCTCGGCTCCGGGGCGCGAGTTTCGGGTAGAGGCTGACACTTCATCGTGGCGGTCGGAGGACTCGAATCGGCGCGGCTGCTTCTTGTCTCTTCCAGCGCTCTGGAGTCAAAGATCGGGTCGGGGCATGAGCCTGGGCCGCTACTACATGACTCATCTGGATGGAATCGTGGGGAAAGTGCGTTTCCGAACCACGGTTCCCGAAGGCCGCCTACTCCTACGAGCGTTCCCACGACGGTGTCACTGCCGACGTCTTGTACGCCTCAAGGACGAGGTCCAGACGACGAACGACTCCTCAATCTAGGCTCGGTCCTGTACATGCCCACCCCCACCGATCCGCCCATGGGGATAGCCTCTCTGCATTCGTCCTGCGAAGGAAGCGATGTATCGAACCAAGACTGGCTTCCGATCTCGCCGGTTCGGTCTGGGCCGCGAGAGGCACTACATATCCGTCAACACCTGAAGAATGTGCTGCATCTCATCGGCGGCAACTTCGGCGGCGTTCGCCGCGCGGTTGCCGGCAGCGCTGGTTGGCCTCGAGAAGGATCCCGTCCTTCCTGACGGAGTCAAGTCCGGACACTACCGCTTGCACTT